>NZ_JAMHIV010000044.1 GCF_023897065.1 Crossiella sp. SN42 | reverse complement strand
GGCTGGGCGAGGTGTGACAGGGGCGGCGGCGGGGTGCAGCGGAAGCGCGGCTCGGGCGGAGTGCAGTTGGGGCGAGCTGTGGTGGGGGGTGGAGGCGCGGTGGGGCGGAGCGCGAGGGCGGGAGCGCGGTGGGGCGGTGGGGCGGAGTGTGAGGGCGGGAGCGCGGTGGGAACGAAGCTGCGGCGAGTCGGAGGCGGGGCTGGCAGGGCGGGCGGCGTTCGGCGGGAGCGGCTTCGGCAGCGCTGCTTCCCCGGCAGCGTGCTTCTCGGGCAGCGTGGCTTCTTGGGCAGCGTGGCTTCTCGGACGCCGGGCCGGAAGCGGCACGCTCCTCGCCGGAGTTGCCGCCAACAGCGCTGGCCGCCCGGAAGCGCCGCTCCACCAACGCAAACCGCGTGCCCACGCAACCCGCGCACCCACGCGATCCGGGCCGCCCACGCAACCCGCGCACCCACGCAAACTGGGCCGCCCACGCAATCCGCGCGCCTGCGCGATGCGCTCCGCCCGCGTGTTCCGGCCGCCAAGGCGGTCCTGCCCCGCCGACGCGATCCGCCGTGCCGGGGCTGGCCACGCCGCCGGGGTCAGCCAGGCCGGCCGGGGTTTCCGGCAGGCGCGGGGTGGCGCGGGGTGGCGGCATGGGCGGGGGTCAGTCTGGGGGGTTGTCCAGGAGGGTGGCGTCCAGGTTGGCCTCGCGGAGTTCTTCGCGGACTACGCGGAAGGCCAGGCCCTCGGAGTAGCCCTTGCGGGCCAGCATGCCGACCAGGCGGCGGATGCGGGTTTGTTCGTCGGCGGACTGGAGGCTGCCACCGCGGAGGCGTTTGCGGACCAAGTCCCTGGCTCGGGTTTCCTCGGCCTCGGGGTCCACCGCGGCCACCGCCTCGGCGGCCACCTCGTCGGCGACGCCCTTGCGGCGGAGCTCGACGCTCAGGGCGCGGCGGGCCATGCCCTGGTAGGCGTGCCGGGAGCGGACCCAGACCTCGGCGAAGGCGGCGTCGTCGACCAGGCCTACCTCGTCCAGGCGGGCCAGCACCGTCTCCGCGACCTCCGGCTCCACTCCCTTGCGCGCCAGGCTCTGCGCCAGCTCCGCCTTGGTGCGCGGGCGGGCGGTGAGCAGCCGCAGGCACACATCCCTGGCGTAGGCCACGGGATCCTGCGGCTGCTCCTGCCTGCCCTGTTCGGAGCGCACGGTCAGAAGTCGACCGAAGCGGGCGCGGTGTCGTCGGCGTCGAGCTTGGCGCCGATGCCGAGCTTCTCCTTGATGCGCTTCTCGATCTCGTTGGCCACGTCCGGGTTCTCCCGCATGAACTTGCGGGCGTTCTCCTTGCCCTGGCCCAGCTGGTCGCCCTCGTAGGTGTACCAAGCACCGGACTTGCGCACGATGCCCTGCTCGACGCCGACGTCGATCAGCGAGCCCTCGCGGCTGATGCCGACGCCGTAGATGATGTCGAACTCGGCCTGCTTGAACGGCGGGGCCACCTTGTTCTTGACCACCTTGACGCGGGTGCGGTTGCCGACCGCGTCGCCGCTGTCCTTGAGCGTCTCGATGCGGCGCACGTCCAGGCGCACCGAGGCGTAGAACTTCAGCGCCTTGCCACCGGTGGTGGTCTCCGGGCTGCCGAACATGACGCCGACCTTCTCGCGCAGCTGGTTGATGAAGATCGCGGTGGTGCCGGAGTTGTGCAGCGCGCCGGTGATCTTCCGCAGCGCCTGGCTCATCAGCCGGGCTTGGAGGCCGACATGGCTGTCGCCCATCTCGCCCTCGATCTCGGCGCGGGGCACCAGCGCGGCCACCGAGTCGATCACCAGCACGTCCAGCGCGCCGGAGCGGATCAGCATGTCCGCGATCTCCAGCGCCTGCTCGCCGGTGTCCGGCTGGGAGACCAGCAGCGCGTCGGTGTCCACGCCGAGGGCCTTGGCGTAGTCGGGGTCGAGCGCGTGCTCGGCGTCGATGAAGGCGGCGATGCCGCCGTTCTTCTGCGCGTTGGCCACCGCGTGCAGGGCGACCGTGGTCTTACCGGAGGACTCCGGACCGTAGATCTCCACGACCCGGCCACGCGGCAGGCCGCCGATGCCCAGGGCCACGTCCAGTGCGATGGAGCCGGTCGGGATGACCTCGATCGGCGGGCGCCCCTCTTCACCCAGGCGCATCACCGAGCCCTTGCCGAACTGCTTGTCGATCTGGGCCAGCGCGAGTTCGAGGGCCTTGTCTCTGTCGGGTGCTGCGGGTGGCATCGCTGTGGTCCGCCTTCTCGTCCGGGCTGGTCTTTGTGGGTCGCGCTCACGCTAGCGGGCAGGACCGACAATCCTCCGCGAGGTGGTCGCCGTCTGTGGATAACCGGCCCGATGTGGACAACAGGCTAACCGAACAGGTGTTCGATCCGAAAACCGACACGCCGACTGGTACGGTGCCGCGCCCCGAGAGGGTTTCGGCCTGGCCGCGGCCACACTTGAGGCAGCGGCGCTTGCCAGTGTCAGAGCCAGCCGTGCCGGATCGCCTGGACGCCAGCCTGGAACCGGGTCTGCGCGCCGCACCGGTCCATCAGCTGCCGGACCCGGCGCTGCGCGGTCCGCGGCGCCATGCCCAGCTGCCGGGCGATGCTCTCGTCGGTCAGCCCGGCGGCCAGCAACGCGAGCAGCTGCGGGTCCACCTCCGGCTCGGGTTCGGCCGCGGCCGCGCCGGTGAACGGGATGCTCCGGTCCCAGTACAGGTCGAAGGTGGAGTGCAGCACGTCCAGCAGCGGCGACGGGCGGATCACCAGCACGCTGTCGATGCCGGTCGCGCCGACCACCGGCAGCACCGCGCCGCGCCGGTCCACCAGGCCCAGCTTGAACGGCAGGTCCGGGGTGACCCTGGCCTTCTCGCCACCTGCCACCAGGCTCAGCACCTCGGCCAGCCGCCCCGGCAGCTCAAAACTGGACCTTTCATAGACCACGCGCCAGCAGACATCGCGTTCGCTGCTGTCGTTCTCCAGCCCGATGAACTCCTCGGAATGGGACAGATAAGGCGGTTTGTCGAGAACGCGGACCTCGTCCCTGGCACTGAGCAACAGGGCCCGCCACTGGGACAGCGCGGCATCCGCGCCCTTCACCACCTCGACAATGGAGTCGTCATCCGGACAACCGTTGCCGGACTGCCGGTAGAGCTCCATCAGCCGGGCGGTCTCGGCGCGGGCGCGGCGGTGCTCGTTCTCCCGGTCGGCGATGAGCAGCTCCACCGCGAGATCGGGCGCGACCGCGCACCAGCGGGGCGTCGCACCGGCCACCCTGCGCACCAGGCCGCGGCTCTCCAGCTCCAGCAGCACCTCGGCCAACCTGCGCGGATCACGTTCCGACCCGGCCATGGCCAACTCGGCGGCACTGCTCGTGCCGCCACGCAGCAGCAGCTCGTAGACCGCCGACTGGGCCGGGTCGACCCCGAGGTTTGCGAACACTCGCCCTCCCGCCTGTGCCGGTCATTGTGACCCCCGGAAAGCGAAAAGGCACTGTCGAAGCCGATTGTCCGGATCACCAGTATTCAAGTGATTATCCGACTATGCGGCCATCGGGTCGGCAATCGGTTAGACCATTCGCCGCAGGTCGTGAACGCATCGTAGTCAGCTGATGACGGAAACGTGACCGACTAATGGCGTGAACACGGTGCTGACGTAAAACAGCCGCGTCCAACCCTGTGCCTGCGATCACACCAATGCCTACCTTCCGAGTCCCCTGCTTTGGAAGGAAGCCCCCTGTGAACCGTGTGTTCCGCACGGCGCTGGCCACGGCGTCCGTGCCCGCCGCCCTCGTCAGCAGCCTGATGCTGCTGCCCGTGACCGCCCAGGCCGCCCCCAGCGGCGCCCAGCCCAGCCAGCCGGTGACCGAGCGCCCGTTCGAGCGACTGATCGTGGGCTACCAGTCCAGCTCGCTGGAGGCCAGCTCCGACGACGCGGCCGCCAGCGACGCCCGCGGCAAGGCCGCGAAGGTCGGCAAGGACCTGCGGCTGCACCGCCGCATGTCCACCGGCGCGGCCGTGGTCGACCTCGGTGGCAAGACCACCAAGGCCGAGGCCGCGCGCACCATCGAGGAGTTCCGGGCCGACCCGAAGGTCGCCTACGTCGAGCCCGACCTGATGATGCAGCCGCTGGCCGCGCCCAACGACACCGAGTACCACCGGCAGTGGGACCTGTTCGAGGCCAACGCCGGCATGAACGTGCCAGGCGCCTGGGACTCCGCCACCGGCACCGGCGTGACCGTCGCGGTGATCGACACCGGTTACGTCGCGCACTCCGACCTGGCCAGCAACATCGTCAGCGGCTACGACTTCGTGGCCGACGCCGCCCGCGCCAGGGACGGCAACGGCCGGGACGCCAACCCGGCGGACGAGGGTGACTGGGTCAAGCGCGGCGAGTGCGGCACCGACGCCAACGGCCAGCCGGTGCCCGCCAAGGACACCGACTCCAGCTGGCACGGCACCCACGTGGCAGGCACCATCGCGGCCAGCACCGGCAACAGCAAGGGCATCGCGGGCATCGCCTACAACGCCAAGATCCAGCCGATCCGGGTGCTGGCCAAGTGCGGCGGCGCCACCTCCGACATCGCGGACGCGATCAACTGGGCCTCCGGCGGTTCGGTCACCGGCGTGCCAGCCAACCAGAACCCGGCCAAGGTCATCAACATGAGCCTGGGCGGCAAGTCCAGCTGCTCCAGCACCTATCAGAACGCGATCAACGCCGCGGTCTCCCGCGGCACCACGGTGGTCGTGGCCGCGGGCAACAGCAACGACGAGGTCTCCGGCTACACCCCGGCCAGCTGCAACAACGTCATCTCGGTCGCCGCGAGCAGCCGCGAGGGCAACCGGACCTGGTACTCCAACTACGGCGCCAAGATCGACGTGGCCGCGCCGGGCGGCGAGACCCGCAGGGCCAACGACACCCCCGGCACCATCACCACCCCGGAGAACGGCATCTGGGCCACGCTGAACAACGGCGCGAGCACCCCCGGCGCGGAGAACTACGAGCCGTACCAGGGCACCAGCATGGCCGCCCCGCACATCGCCGGCCTGGCCGCGCTGATGGTGGGCAAGGACAAGGCGCTGACCCCGGCCTCGGTGGAGCAGCTGATCAAGGACAACGCGCGGGCGCTGCCCGGCACCTGCACCGGCGGCTGCGGCGCGGGCCTGGCCGATGCCACCAAGACGGTGGCCGCGGTCGGCGGCACCACTCCCCCGCCGGCGGGCACCTTCAGCAACACCGAGGACGTGGCGATCCCGGACCGCGGCGCCGCGGTGACCTCCGCGATCACCGTCACCGGTCGCACCGGCAACGCCTCCAGCGCGCTGAAGGTCGCGGTGGACATCAAGCACACCTTCCGCGGCGACCTGGTGGTCGACCTGGTGGCCCCGGACGGCACCGTCTACTCGCTGAAGCGCTCCTCGGCCAGTGACTCGGCGGCCAACGTGCTGGCCACCTACACGGTGAACGCCTCCAGCGAACTCGCCAACGGCACCTGGAAGCTGCGCGTGCAGGACGTCGCCAGCTACGACACCGGCAAGATCGACTCCTGGAGCCTGACCTTCTGACCACCCGGTTGAGGTAATGCTGACCCGCCCGGTCCCTGCTCCGGGCGGGTCAGCGCCGTTCTGGCGGCACGTCGAAGTCCTCGCACACCGCGCGCCACACCTGCTTGGCCGGGAATCCCGCGTCCAGCGCCTGGTTCGGGGTCCGGCCGCCGAGTGCGGAGAAGACGTGGTCACGAGCCAGCATGTCGGCGCGGACCTCGCCGAACTCCTCGGCCATCAGACTGCGGAACACCGTGTTTCTCATCAGGGACCAGACTACGGCCCCGGCCGGTAGGCTCGGCGCGTGTTCGACTTCGGCGACGACCCCACCGGTCTGTCCTCCCCGATCGCCACCATCGCGACCATCGGCGCGCTGGTGGCCATGATCGTGCTCTACCTCCGGTACCTGCGGAACTCGCGCGGCCGCGACGACGACTAGACCGGTCGCAGCGCGGTGAGCGCGCAGACCACCAGCAGTGGCAGCGCGGCGAAGCCGACCACCAGCCCGAGCGCGCCGTAGGACCCCGCGGTCACCAGCACCCCGGCCAGCACCCCGCCGCAGGCGCCACCGGCGTTCATCAGCAGGTCCGACAGGCCCTGCACGGCGGGCCGCTCGGCGGTGGGCACGCTCTCGGTGAGCAGCGCCGACCCCGCGACCACGCCCGCTGACCAGCCGAACCCCAGCACGGTCAGGGCCAGCGCGAGCTGCGGCGCGTCCTGCCCGGCCGCGGTGCCCGCGATGCCGGCCGCGGCGACCACCAGGGCCGCGCCGAGTCCCAGGATCGGCACCCGGCCGTGCCGGTCGGCCAGCCAGCCGAAGACCGGGCTGGCCACGTACATCGCGGCCGCGTGCAGGCTGATCACCACGCCGACCACGGCCAGCGAATGGCCGCCGTGGTCCAGGTGCACCGGGGTCATCGCCATCAGGCCGACCATGGCCGCGTGGCAGAGCACGATCCCGGCCAGTGCCAGCCCGGCCTGCCCGCGCAGGTGCCGCCAGGCCGACCAGGCCCCCGATGGCACCACCGGCACGCCGCCGTGCGCCGGGCAGTTCACCCCGGCCGGCGCGAAGGACCTGGCCAGCACCAGTGGGTCGGGGCGCAGGCCGAGGCCTGCGCACAGCGCGGCGGCCAGGAACACCAGCGCCGCCACCAGGTACGCCCCCGCCGCCGCGGGCAGCCCGAGCTCACCGGCCAGCTGACCAGCGGGTCCGGCCAGGTTCGGTCCGACCAGCACGCCCGCGGTGCTGGCCCAGACCACCACCGACAGCGCCCGCGCCCGGCGTTCCGGCAGCGCGAGGTCGGTGGCGGCGTACCGGGCGGCGAGTCCGGCCATCGCGCCGCCGCCGAAGAGCACCAACGCGCCCAGCAGCAGCGGCCAGCTGCCCAGCACCAGCGCGAGCACCGCCAGCACCGACCCGAGCACGCCGGTCCCGTAGCCCAGCACCAGCGCCGGCCGCCGTCCGCGCCGCTGCGCCAGGGTGGCCGCGGGCACCGCGAGCAGCGCCGAGCCGATGGTGGAGGCGGTCGCGGCCATCCCGCCGACCGCCGCGCTGCCGGAGAGCGCGGCCCCGGCCAGCGCGCTCACCGCGACTCCGGCGGCCACCCCGCCCGCGCCGAGCACCTGGGTCGCGGTCAGCATCCCGAGCACCCGGCGCTGGGCGGCCGCGACCGGGGTCACCGCGGGCCATCCAGCCGGAGTGACCGGCCGATGATCTCCTTCATGATCTCGTTGGTGCCGCCGTAGATCGCCTGCACCCGGCCGTCCAGGAAGTACTTGGAGATCGGGTACTCGCTCATGTAGCCGTAGCCGCCGTGCAGTTGCAGGCAGCGGTCGGCCACCCTGCGGTCGATGTCGGTGGCCCACCACTTGGCCATGGCCGCGTCCTCCGCGGTGAGCCTGCCCGCGACCAGGTCCAGCACGCAGCGGTCCACGAAGGTCTGGGTGACCCAGTACTGCGTCTCCATCTCGGCCAGCTCGAACCGGGTGTTCTGGAACGCGCCGATGGAGCGGCCGAAGGCCTTGCGCTCGCGCACGTAGTCCTCGGTGAGGTCGAGCATCGCGCGCACCGCCGCGGCCGAGCCGACCGCCATGGACAGCCGTTCCTGCGGCAGGAACCGCATCAGGTGGTAGAAGCCGCGGTTCTGCTCGCCGATCAGGTTCGCCGCGGGCACCCGCACCTCGTCGAAGAACAGCTCGGCGGTGTCCTGCGCCTTCTGCCCGATCTTGTCCAGGTTCCGCCCGCGCTCGAACCCCGGCATGCCCCGCTCCACCGCGAGCAGGCTCAGCCCCTTGCTGCCCTCGGCCTCCGGATCGGTGCGCGCGACCACGATGACCAGGTCGGACAGGATGCCGTTGGTGATGAAGATCTTGGACCCGGAGAGCACCCAGTCCGAGCCGTCCCGCCGCGCGTAGGTGCGGATGCCTTGCAGGTCAGAGCCCGCGCCGGGCTCGCTCATGGCGATCGCGGTGATCAGCTTGCCCGCGCAGAAGTCCGGCAGCCAGCGCTGCTTCTGCTCCTCGGTGGTCAGCTCGCGCAGGTACGGCCCGACGATGTCGTTGTGCAGCCCGAAGCCCAGCCCGGAGGCCCCGGCCCGCACCACCTCCTCATCCTGCACGGCGTAGAAGCGGTAGTCCGGCTCGCCCCCGCCGCCGAAGCGCTCCGGCATGTCGATGCCGAGCAGGCCGAGCTTCCCGGCCTCCTCCCACACCTCCCGCGCCACGATGCCGTCCCGCTCCCACTGCGCGTGGTGCGGCAGCACGGACCTGGCCAGGAACTCCCGCACCGTCGCCCGCAACGCCTCGTGCTCGTCCCCGTACAGCTGACGCTCCATGCCTCGATCGTGACATGGGGTTCTGCCCGGCGGAACCGCTCAGTGGATCACTCGCGGCAGGCGACCGAACGGGCAACCGCAGACCGCCATTCAGGTAACGGTTTGGCCCGGCGACATCACATTCCGTCTCCGTCCCCGTCGCACCGTGCGTTGCGTCACAGAACAAGTCGAAAGTTGAAGCAAGAGTTCGTCCGAACGCAGGAATCGTGTCGGCTGGGGCGACTAGAGAGGGGACGACACAGTGTCCGCACAGGCGCATTCCCTAGGGGGACTCGGTGGGGTGCTACGCCGGGACATCGCCAGGCGCACGACCGCCGTCTTCACCCCGGTCCGCGCGGAGTCCAGGGACGCCGAGCTCGACGGGGTGGTGTCCGCGGCCATCGCGGGGGACCGGCAGTCGGTGTCCTGGCTGCTCGGTTACATCCGGCCGATCGTGGTCCGCTACTGCCGCACCCGGATCGGCCGCCAGGAGCGTTCCTTCGCCTCCGCCGACGACGTGGCCCAGGAGGTCTGCCTCGCGGTGCTGACCGCGCTGCCCACCTACCGCTCGCAGGGCCGCCCGTTCCTGGCCTTCGTCTACGGCATCGCCGGGCACAAGGTGGCCGACGCCTACCGGCACGCCGCGCGCAACATCTCCGAGCCGGTGCCCGAGGTGCCGGACACCGTGATCACCGAGGGCGGGCCGGAGCAGCAGGCGCTCTACCGCGAGCTGTCCACCGAGATGGGCAAGCTGCTGGACGTGCTGCCGCCGAAGCAGCGGGAGATCCTGGTGCTGCGCGTGGTGGTGGGCCTGTCCGCCGAGGAGACCGCCAGCACGGTCGGGTCCACCCCTGGCGCGGTGCGGGTGGCCCAGCACCGGGCGATCAGCCGGTTGCGCACCCTGCTGACCAGGTCGAAGCGCGCCTAGACCTAGGGTCGGCGGCATGAGCGTGTTGCGTGCCGAGATCGACGGACAACCGGCCACGGTCGAGCAGCTGCTGACCACGACCACGGTCAACTACGGCCACTTCACCGGCATGACCGCGGTGGACGGCCGGGTCCGCGGCCTTGACCTGCACCTGGCCCGGCTCGGCCACGCGACCAGCGCGTTGTTCGGCACCACCCTGGACCTGGACCGGGTCCGCGCCCTGCTGCGGCAGGCACTCGCCGGCCTGCCCGGCCCGGTCAGCGCCCGGATCAACGTCTTCCCGGCCGCGCTCAGCTGGGACGGGCTCGGCGCGCCGATCGAGCCGAGGGTGCTGGTACTCATCCGCCCCGCGCCGGAGCCCGCGACCACTCCCCTGCGCACCCGCACCGCGCGGTACACCAGGGACGCGCCGGAGTTCAAGCACGTGGGCACCTTCGGCCTGTTCCAGCAGCAGCGGCTGGCCCGGCTGGACGGCTACCAGGACGTGGTGTTCCTGGACGAGCGCGGCAGGCTCAGCGAGGGCTCGATCTGGAACCTCGGCCTCTTCGACGGCGAGCACGTGGTGTGGCCGGAGGCGGCCGTGCTGCCCGGCATCGCCTACCAGCTGCTGCGCCGCGGTCTGGCCGAGCTGGGCGTGCCCGAGCTGGACCGGCCGGTCGAACCGGCTCAGCTGACCGGTTTCCGGGCCGCCTTCTTCACCAACGCGCCCACCGGCGCCCGCGCCCTGAGCAGCATCGACGAGGTCGAGTTCGCGGTGGACCCCGAGCTGATGGACCTGCTCCGCCGGGCCTACGAGCTCGCTCCGTGGGATGAGGTCTGACCCGCCGATCGTTGTCGGTCGATCGCACGAAAAAGTGGAACTCTCACCAGGTTTCGGCCAATAAGGAAAAGGGGCTTCCCTTTCCGCCCCCGTTCCTACCGAGGGGTCCAACGAGATGAACCGAAGATCACGGACGTTGGCCGGGCTGGTGGCGCTGGCCACCGCGAGCGCCACCCTGGCGGTCTCGCCATCGGCCGCCGCGGCACCCGCTCCCGCACCCGGTGCGGGCACGCAGCACCAGGTCACCCTGATCACCGGCGACAAGGTGCGCGCGGCACAGCGCGCCGACGGCGGCTGGCAGCTCAACGTCGACCCGGCACATCGCTCAACGTCGTTCGGCTTCCGGCAGTTCCCGGTCACCCGCGATGGCAAGACCGACTGGTACCTGGTGCCGGAGCGGGCCGAGCGGCTGCTGGCCGAGGGGCTGCTGGACCGCGAGCTGTTCAACGTCACCGGCCTGATCCGGCAGGGCTACGACGACGCGCGCAGCCCGGTGCTGCCGCTGCTGGTGCAGTACCCGGAGGCCGCGGCCACCCGCCGTGCCGCGGCGCTGCCGGGCGTCACCGCGCAACGTGAGCTGCCCAGCCTGAACCTGGCCGCGGTGGACGGGAAGAAGGCGGCGGCGACCGATTTCTGGCGTGAGCTGACCCAGCAGGGCCCGGCCGCGCTCGCCGGTGGGGCCAGCAAGATCTGGCTCAACGGCAAGGTGAAGTCCTCACTGGACACGAGCGTGCCGCAGGTCGGCGCGCCGGCCGCCTGGCAGGCCGGGTTCACCGGCAAGGGCGTCACGGTCGCGGTGCTGGACACCGGGATCGACGACACGCACCCGGATGTGGCCGGGAAGGTCAAGCACAGCAAGGACTTCAGCGGCAAGGGCAACGTCAAGGACGGCGACGGGCACGGCACGCACGTGGCCGCGACCGCCGTGGGCTCTGGCGCGGCCGAAGGCGGCAAGTTCAAGGGGGTCGCCCCGGAGGCCGACCTCGCGGTCGGCAAGGTGCTCAACGACAACGGCAGCGGCCAGTTCGACGACATCATCGCGGGCATGGAGTGGGCCGCGGGCGAGGTCAAGGCCAAGGTCATCAGCATGAGCCTGGGCGGCGGCCCGACCGACGGCAGCGACCCGATGGCGCTGGCGGTGAACACGTTGACCCGCAAGCACAACGCGCTGTTCGTGATCGCCGCGGGCAACTACGGCTCGCCCGGTTCGGTGTCCAGCCCGGCCAGCGCCGACCTGGCGCTGACCGTGGGCAGCGTGACCAAGTCCGGTGGCCGCTCGGAGTTCTCCAGCCAGGGACCGCGGGTCGGCGACGGCGCGGTGAAGCCGGAGATCTCCGCGCCGGGCAGCGACATCGTGGCCGCCCGCGCCACCGGCACCGCGATGGGTGAGCCGGTGAATGACCGCTACACCAAGGCATCCGGCACCTCGATGGCCACGCCGCACGTGGCCGGCGGGGTGGCGATCCTGGCCCAGCAGCACCCGGACTGGACCGCCGAGCAGCTCAAGTCGGCGCTGGTGTCCACCGCGGTCCCGGTCGCGGGCAGCGGCGTGTTCGCCGTCGGCGGCGGCCGGATGGACCTGGGCAAGGCGGTCGGCGCGAAGGTGCTGGCCGGGCCGAGCGTGGTCAACGCGTTCCTGAAGTGGCCCAGCACCAAGGCGGAGACCCGCACGGTGACCTACACCAACCCGGGCACCGCGCCGATCACCCTGAACCTGAAGCTGGACCTGGCCGACACCTCGGGCGCGCCGGCCCCGGCGAACCTGGCCAAGCTGTCCGCGAGCTCGGTGACCGTGCCCGCCGGCGGCCATGCCTCGGTGACGCTCACGCTGACCCCGCGCGCGGCCAAGCAGGGCAGCTACGGCGGCGTGCTCACCGCCACCGACGGCACCACCACGGTGCGCTCGCTGGTCGGCGCGCACGAGGAGGGCGAGCACTACGACGTCACCGCCAAAGTCCTGTTGCAGGACGGCAAGCCCGGCACCGCGGACAACGGCCAGGTCATCCTGACCCGCCACCAGGACGGTGAGGCCTACCGGATGCCGCCCGGCGGCAGCGTCCGGGTGCCGCCCGGCACCTACACCGCGATCGGCTCGATCACCACGCCCCGGCCGGACGGCGAGCCGACCATCGCGATGGTGGCCAACCCCGTGGTGAAGATCAGCAAGTCGGCCACGGTGAACTTCGACGCCCGGCAGGCCAAGCAGGTCAAGATCAGTGCCGACCAGGCCGCCGCGCGCAGTGGCTACTGGCTGGCGCAGATGCGGCAGCAGATCAAGGACACCGGGCAGACGCACAGCTTCGGCTGGTTCCTCAACCCCCGGTTCTCCCACTTCTCCGCCTACTCCACCGCCGGGGTCAGCTCCCCGTCGTTCAGCTTCGCCAACAACATCCGGCTGGAGGAGCCGGACCTGGAGCTGTTCACCGAAGGCGCGCAACGCCAGGAGATGGCCGTCGGCTGGCTGCGCGGCTCCGCCGAGGACCCGGTGAACACCAAGCTGCCCTCGGTCTACGCGGGCAGCGGCACGGTGGAGGAGCTGGCCAAGGTCGACGCCAAGGGCAAGCTGGTGGTGATCGGCCTGCCCGGCCAGACCACCTATGACGAGGTGTACCAACGGATCCGCAACATCAAGGCGGCCGGTGGCCTGGTCGCCGGGCTCTACGTCAGCGACGAGCAGCCCTTCCGCGCGGCCGCCAAGCTGGCCGAGGAGGAGAACCCGGCGGTGCTGCCCTCGGTGCGGGCCTTTGGCCAGTACGGGCCGAAGCTGGCCGAGTTCGCCAAGACCGGCGGCCAGGTGTCGCTGATCGCGCGCAAGGGCAGCAAGTTCCGCTACGAGCTGGCCTACCCCGCCGCGGGCAAGGTCCCGGCCAAGCTGGAGTACCAGGCCAAGCCCGCCGAACTGGCCACGGTGAACTCGGTCTACTACGGCTACAGCCAGAACGAGCCGCCCATCGTCGGCGGTTACTACCAGACGCCCAGCGGCTGGATCAGCACCCAGAGCTTCACCGAGGGCGTGGCCTCGGCCGAACGGGTCGAGTACTTCACCCCCGGCAACTGGGACCTCAGCGTCGGCGGCTGGTGGGGCGCCTCCGGCGACCTGACCGCCAAGGTGAAGCTGGAGGCGGGCAAGTCCTACCGGCACGAGTGGAACAAGGCGGTCAACGGGCCCGCGTTCCACGGCACCACCAGCAGCGCCCTCGGCGAGAACCACCCGTGGGCCTGGATCAAGGGCGACCTGATCGACGTGACCGTGCCCTGGTGGTCCGACGCGGCGGGGCACCCCAGGGTGGCCGACCCGAGCTGGGAGATCGACAAGGGCAGCACGACGCTGTTCGCCGATGGCCAGGAGGTGGCGCGGCACAACCTGCCCGGCCGCGGCGTGTTCGTCCGCCCAGGGGCACGCGAGTACCGGCTGGAGTCCGACGTCAGCAGGGACGCGCCGTGGTGGACCACCTCCACCAAGGTCAGCTCGGTGTGGACCTTCGCCCCGCCCAGGGTGGAGACCGGGCCGCTGCCGCTGTACACCGTGCGGTTCGCGCCGCCGGTGAGCCTGCGCAACGTGGCCCCCGGCGACCGGGAGTTCGCCATCCCGGTGACCGTGCCGCGCCAGGACGGCCCGGCCCAGCCGGACAGCCTGACCGTGGACTACTCGGTGGATGACGGCGCCACCTGGCAGCAGGCCAAGGTGGACAAGACCGAGGCGGGCTGGACGGCGACGGTGCGCAACCCGGCCAAGGGCTTCGTGTCCTTGCGGGCCAAGGCTTCCGACGGGTCCAGCAAGGTGGAGCAGACCGTGCTCAAGGCCTACGAGATCGGCTGAGCGAATGCGGCGGCGTCCCGGTCAAGGGACGTCGCCGCCTCAGCTGGTGGTGCCGGGCTGGATCTTCTGCTCGAACAGGTCGGCCATCGCGTTGGCGCTGCCTGGTTTGCCGCTCACGTTGACCGCCCCGAACAGCGGCCGCCCCTCCACGGTGAACACCACCCACCCGGTGTTGTTGTTCACCGCGGCCGAGTACCGCCCCTTGAGACCGTTGCCCTCCCACTGGGCCTCGACCTTCTCGCCCTTGCCCGCGAGCTGCTTGGTCATGGCCGCGGCCAGGTCGGCCGACTGCTGGGAGGAGGCGTGCTGGTAGATCACCTGCACCTGCTGCCCGTCCGCGGTGAGACTGCAACTGGCCTGCGCCCCGACCAGCTTGGTGATCTCGGCAGGCAGGTTGCTGGACCCAGTGCCCTTGGCGCACTTCGCGCTCTCGGCCACCGCGCCCGCGAGCTGCCGCGTGCAGTCGGTGAACCCCTTGTCATCGGCCGTGCCGACCGCCTGGCAGTCCTGCGCGCTGGGCAGGCTCGACCCGCTCAACGCGATGACCCCGAACACCACACCCACCACGACCACCACCGCCGCGGCGATCCCGATCAGCAACGTCTTGTTCTTCTTCTTGCCCGCACCCTGCTGCGCCTGCTGGTGACCCTGTGGATAACCACCCGGGTACTGCTGATGAGAGCCGTAAGGTTGCTGCTGCCCCGGGTACTGCGACTGGTTCGGCAGTCCAGCGGCCGGGGTGGCACCCGGCTGCGCGGCATACGGCGACTGGCCGCCCCACGCCGCGTGACTGCCCGTCGCGTGGCTCCCTGTCCCATGGCTGCCCGTCGCGTGACTGCCTGTCGCATGGGCGCCTGCCGCATGGCCGCCCGTCGCGTTGGCGTCCTGCGGCGAGTACAGGCCTGGCGGGGTGTGCGTGCCCTGCCCCGCCTGCCCGTGCGCTGAGTGAAGGCCGTGGGCCGCCTGGTCATACGCGCCCTGGTCATACGCGCCCTGGCCATGCCCGCCCTGGTCGTACGCCGCTTGGCCATGCCCCGCCGCGCCCTGTCCCGCCTGCCCATGCCCTGCTTGGCCATGCCCTGCCTGGCCGTGCCCCGCCTGGCCCTGGCCCGCTTGCCCGTGCCCCGCCGCGCTCTGCCCGGCTTGGGCGTACCCGTCCTGCCCCTGCCCGTCCGCGGCGTGCGCGCCCTGGGCCGTCGCGGCCGCCACGTCCTGGGTGCGCATCGGGTTGTCGTCCTGCGGCACGTCGTGCGCGCCCTTGGCGACCGCGGTCTCCGGCTGGTCCAGGCTCGCCGGCACCACCCGCAGCCGGTCGGCGATCAGCTGTGCCACCAACGGAATCCGGCTGGACCCGCCGACCAGGTAGATCCCGGCCAGCTGCTCCGGAGCCATGCCCGCGCGCTGGATCGTCTTGGCCAGCACGTCCACGCTGCGCAGCAGGCTGGGCCGGATCAGTGCCTCCAGCTCGGTGCGGGTGACCAGCACGTCGGAGAACTCCTCCGGCATCGGCACCTCGGTCTGCTGGTGCCGGGACAGCGCCTCCTTGGCCTCGCGCACGTCCTCCAGCAACGTGCGGCGGGCGCGGCGGTCCGCGGTGGACTCCGGGCGCAGCAACCGCTGCCAGCGACCGGGGTCGCGGAAGGAGACCTCGCGGCCGACGTGCACCAGCAGCGCGTGGTCGACGTCCAGGCCACCGAGGTCGGGCAGGCCGTCCTCGGCGAGCACGGTGAACCCGGTGGGCGTGACCCCGACCACGGCGACGTCGAAGGTGCCCGCACCCAGGTCGTAGACGGCCAGCGCCTGCCCCGGGCTGAGCTCGCGGTCCGGGAAGGAGGCGAAGTGCGCGGCCGCGGCGACCGGTTCCGGCACCAGCACCAGGTTCGGCCCGAGCCCGGCCAGCCGGGCCGCGGAGACCAGCGCGTTGCGCCGCACCGAACCCCACTGCGCGGGGTGGGTCAGCCGCACCTCGTCCGGCAGCACGCCGTTGAGCTGCCGCGCGGTCTCCTTGGCCACCCGCTCCAGCACCGCGGCCAGCGCGTCGGTGACGGTGATGACGTCGGTGCCCAGCAGCAGCGTGGTCTCGTCGATCCGCCGCTTCGGGTTCGGCTCGAACCGAGACGGGTCCAGCCGCGCCTGCCGTTCGGCGTCCCGGCCGACCAGCAGGGTGCCGTCCTCGTTGGCGTAGACCGCCGAGGGCATGGTCGCGGAGCCGTCCACCTCGATGACCCGCGGCGGCAGGCCGTGTGCGGACAGCACCGCCACGGTGTTGGACGTGCCCAGGTCAACGGACAGGACGCGCACAGCTCTCCCCTCGCCTTCCTTCAGCGGAGGCTGATGCTGCCATGTCCGAACGGAGCAACGTGGGCGGATCCCCTAATTGAGGGGTGTCAGTCGCCGCGCGGCTTGGCCCGGACGTGCATGCGCTCGCCCTGCGGGCCGAACAGGCTGAGGATCTCCACCGGCGCCTCACCGGTGCTGCCGAACCAGTGCGGCAACCGGGTGTCGAACTCGGCGGCCTCGCCGACCTTGAGCACCACGTCGTGGCTGGCCAGCACCAGCCGCAGCTTCCCGGCGAGCACGTACAGCCACTCGTAGCCCTCGTGCGTGCGCGGGTCCGGCTCGCTCTGGCTGACGCCGATGACCAACTTGTACGCCTGCAGCCCGCCCGGTTGCTGGGTCAGCGGCACCACGGTGCGGTCACCGTGCCGGACCGGCTTGAGCCGCACCCGCGGATCACCCACCGGCGGCGCCCCGACCAGCTCGTCCAGCGGCACCTGGTGCGCGTGCGCGATCGGCAGCAGCAGCTCAAGGCTGGGCTTGCGCTGCCCGGCCTCCAGCCGGGACAGCGTGCTGACCGAGATGCCAGTGGTCTCGGACAGCGCGGCCAGGGTGCACCTGCGCTGCTGGCGGATCCGTTTGAGCCGGGGGCCGACCTCGGCGAGCACATCGTCCATGTTCCTATTGCAGAAACAGCAACAAAGTTTGTCAAGTTGGCCCCTCGGCGCGCACAGTCAGGACATGACCGACATCGACTGGACCGCCATGGCCGACCTGCTGGAACGCGAGGGCGAGACCAACGCCCCGTACGTCACGCAGGCCTTGGCCGAACTCAGCCACCTGACCCCGAAACGCGTCCTGGACATCGGCAGCGGCCCGGGCGTGGCCGCCTGCCAGCTCGCCGCGACCTTCCCGGACGCCGACGTGATCGCCGTCGACGGCGCCCCCGGCCTGCTGGACCGCGCCGAGCAGCGCGCCAAGCGCCTGGGCGTCACCCTGCACACCCAGGTCGCCGAGTTCCCCGACGGCCTGGCCGAGCTGGGCCCGGCTGACCTGGTGTGGTCCAGCCAGGTCGTGCACCACGTGGGCGACCAGCAGGACGCGCTCAACCGCCTCACCGCGCTGCTCAACCCCGGCGGCGAACTGGCCATCACCGAGGGCGGCCTGCCCATCCGCACGTTCCCGCGCGACCTGGGCTTCGGCCGTCCCGGCCTGGCCGCCCGCCTGGACGCGGCCATCGCCGACCGCTTCAACGCGATGCGCGCCGACCTGCCCGGCTCGGTCACCGTGGCCGAGGACTGGCGGACCCTGCTCGCCAACGCCGGCCTGACCGCGGTCCGCAGCAAGACCTTCCTGATCGATCACCCAGCTCCGTTGTCCACCTCCCATCGCCAGTTCATCCGACACAGCCTGGAACGCCAGCGCCACATGGCCACCGAGGTCCTGGACGCCGAGGACCTCGCCACCATGGACCGCCTGCTCGACCCGGCCGACCCGGCGAGCGTCGACCAGCGCCAGGACCTGTTCTTCCTGGCCGCCCGAACGGTCCACTACGGCCGCAAGCCGTAACCGGCCGGCGGCCCGTCTGCGACCACACCGCGGCTCGGTCCATTCCGCGGCCCAGTCCTCGGCCCGGTCCAGGCCAGTCCAGTCCTCGGCCCGGTCCAGCGCCCGGCCCGGGCCAATCCCCGGACTGGCCTGCCCGGCCCGGGCCAGTCCGGTCCAGTCCCGGCCTGGACCTGGCCCGGCCGGTCGCGCACGCGGCCCACCAGCACGGCTCCGGCCGCTCCGGCCACCCACGCGGCGTGAGCGATCCAGTCCACGACCACCACGCGGCCACGTCCCGGTCCGCACCGGCGCTGCTCCGGTCCGCCGGGGCGCCCAGGTGCGCTGCCCCTCCGAACCGAGCCAGCGCTCTCCTGATCCACACCGGCGACAGCACGTGCACGGCCGTCATCGCCCGTCACCAGCCTCGACTCCGCGACACCTCCGAACCGGTCCTCGCGGTCCGAGCGGTGCGGGAGTTCCCGGCCACGCCACTCTGCGCCGCCCCGGCCCAGGCCCGCAACCGGCACCCCGCCGCCCTGTGGATAACTCCGCCCCGATCCGGGGCCTGTGGATAACCGATTAGGCCGATTGTCGGGGTATGGGGTGAGGATGGGTGCCATGGCCGACCTGCCGATGTTCTCCCCCGCCACCCGGGACTGGTTCCGGGGCGCCTTCGCCGAGCCCACCGCGGCCCAGCTGGGCGCCTGGCGGGCCATCGCCGCTGGTCAGCATGCCCTGGTCGTGGCGCCCACCGGATCGGGCAAGACCCTTGCCGCCTTCCTGTGGGCGCTGGACCGGCTGGCCACCGACCCGCCGCCGGAGGACGCCCGCCGCCGCTGCCGGGTGCTCTACGTCTCCCCGCTGAAAGCCCTGGCCGTGGACGTCGAGCGCAACCTGCGCGGACCGCTCGCGGGCATCCGCCAGGCCAGTCACCGGCTGGACCTGCCCGAACCGGCGATCGCGGTCGGCATGCGCACCGGCGACACCCCTGCCGACGAGCGGCGCGCCTTCGGCCGGAAACCGCCTGACGTGCTGGTCACCACCCCGGAGTCGCTGTTCCTGCTGCTCACCTCGGCGGCCAGGGACTCGCTGCGCGGGGTGCACACGGTGATCGTGGACGAGGTGCACGCGATGGCGGGCGGCAAGCGCGGGGCGCACCTCGCGCTGTCCCTGGAACGTCTGGACGAGCTGCTGGAGGCGCCTGCCCAGCGGATCGGGCTGTCGGCGACGGTGCGGCCGATCGAGGAGGTCAGCGCCTTCCTGGCCGGCGGCCGTCCGGTCGAGGTGGTGCAGCCGAAGACGCCCAAGACGATCGAGGTCAGGGTCGAGGTGCCGGTGGAGGACATGTCCACCCTCGGCGAGCCGACCGGGGAGGTCAGCGGGTCGGCCGCGGGCGCGGAGAAGCGCACCTCGATCTGGCCCGCGGTGGAGGAGCGGGTGCTGCGGCTGGTCCGCGCGCACCGGTCCACCATCGTCTTCGCCAACTCCCGCCGCCTGGCCGAACGCCTCACCGCTCGCCTCAACGAGCTCGCCACCGAACCCGACGACCGGGTCGAGCTCGACCAGTTCCCCGCCGAGGCGATCGGCCAGTCCGGGCTGAGCACTGGTGCGCACCCGGTGATCGCGCGGGCGCACCACGGCTCGATGTCCCGGGAGCAGCGCACCCTGGTCGAGGAGGAGCTGAAGTCCGGCGTGCTGCCCTGCGTGGTCGCCACCTCCTCGCTGGAGCTGGGTATCGACATGGGCGCGGTCGACCTGGTGGTCCAGGTCGAGGCGCCACCCTCGGTGGCCGCCGGGCTGCAACGCGTCGGCCGGGCCGGGCACCAGGTCGGCGCGGTGTCCAAGGGCGTGGTGTTCCCCAAGTTCCGCGGCGACCTGGTGGCCTGCGCGGTGGTCGCCGAACGGATGGCCGAAGGCGCCATCGAGGCCGTGCGGTACCCGCGCAACCCGCTGGACGTGCTGGCCCAGCACATCGTGGCCATGGTCGCGCTCGAACCCAAGACCGTGCCCGAGGTGGCCGCGCTGGCGCGGCGGGCCGCGCCGTTCGCCGCCCTGCCCGACTCGGCGTTGCACGCCGTGCTCGACATGCTCGCCGGGCGTTATCCCAGCGAGGACTTCGGCGAGCTGCGCGCCCGCATCACCTGGGACCGGATCACCGGCGAGCTCCGCGGCCGCCCCGGCGCGCAGCGGCTCGCGGTCACCTCCGGCGGCACCATCCCCGACCGCGGCCTGTTCACCGTGATGACCCCGGCCGGCGCCGAGGGCTCCGGATCGCGAGTCGGCGAGCTGGACGAGGAGATGGTCTACGAGTCCAGGGTCGGTGACACCTTCCTGCTCGGCACCTCCGCCTGGCGGGTCGAGGACATCACGCACGACCGGGTGATCGTCACCCCGGCGCCCGGCCAGCCCGCGCGGATGCCGTTCTGGAAGGGCGACTCCCCCGGCAGGCCGCTCGAACTGGGCAGGGCGCTGGGCAAGTTCGTCCGCGAACTGTCCACAATGGACGAACCGGCGGCCAGGGCGCGGTGCACGGCGGCCGGGCTGGACGAGTGGGCGACCGGCAACCTGCTGAGCTACCTCGCCGAGCAGCGCGCGGCCACCCGGCACGTGCCCAACGACCGGGCCATCGTGGTGGAGCGGTTCCGGGACGAGCTGGGCGACTGGCGCCTGGTGGTGCACTCCCCGTTCGGGGCCAGGGTCAACGGACCGTGGGCGCTGGCGGTGGCCGCCCGGCTGCGCGAGCGGCGCGGGCTGGAGGCACAGGTCGCGCATTCCGACGACGGGATCGTGCTGCGGTTGCCGGATGCCTGGGACAGCGACGGCGGGGAGGTGCTGCCCACGGCGGAGGACGTGCTGCTCGACCCGGAGGAGGTCGAACAGGTCGTGGTCGCCGAGCTGGGCTCCTCCGCGCTGTTCGCCGCCCGGTTCCGGGAGTGCGCCGCCCGGTCGCTGCTGCTGCCCCGCCGCGACCCGAAACGCCGGGTCCCGCTGTGGCAGCAACGACAGCGCTCGGCCCAGCTGCTGGCCGTGGCCGCGCGCTACGAGCAGTTCCCGGTGGTGCTGGAGGCCATGCGCGAGTGTGTGCAGGACGTCTACGACCTGCCTGGCCTGCGAGCGCTGATGACCGAGGTGCGCGGACGCAAGGTCAAGGTGGTCGAGGTCGAGACCCCCTCGCCCTCGCCGTTCGCGCGCAGCCTGCTGTTCGGCTACGTCGGCATGTTCCTCTACGAGACCGACGCGCCACTGGCCGAACGCCGCGCGGCCGCGCTGTCGCTGGACACCACCCTGCTCGCCGAACTGCTCGGCGCGGAGGCGATCCGCGAACTGCTCGACCCCGAGGTGCTCGCCGAGATCGAGCAGCAGCTGCAACGCCTCAGCCCGGACCGCCAGGTCCGCGACCTGGAGGGCGCGGCCGACCTGCTGCGCTTCCTCGGCGACCTGTCCACCGAGGAGGCCGCCGCCCGCGGTATCCAGCTGGCGTGGCTGACCGAGCTGGCCGCCACCCGCCGGGTCATCCAGGTGCGCATCGCCGGGGAGACGCGCTGGCTGGCCATCGAGGACGCGGGCCGGGTCAGGGACGCGCTGGGCGCGGCCCTGCCGGTGGGTGTGCCCGAGGTGTTCACCGAGCCGGTGCCCGATCCGCTCGGCGACCTGCTGTCCCGTTACGCCCGCGGCCGGGGCCCGTTCACCGCCGCCGACGCCGCGGCCCGGTTCGGACTGGGCGTGGCCGTGGTCACCGCCGTGCTGGAACGCCAGACCGGCCTCGGCCGCCTGGTCAAGGGCGAGCTGCGCCCGCTGGCCGAGGCGCACGCGCCCGCCGGCGGCCTGGAGTACTGCGACGCCGACGTGCTCCGCAGGCTCCGGCGCGCCTCCCTGGCCAGGCTGCGCGCCGAGGTCGAACCGGTGGAACCCGCCGCACTGGGCCGATTCCTGCCCGCCTGGCACGGGGTCAGCCGGCGGATGCGGTTCGCGCCGACCGTGGACGACGTGCTCTCCGTGGTGGAACAGCTGGCCGGCGTGCCGCTACCGGCCAGTGCCCTGGAGTCGCTGATCCTGCCCGCCCGGCTGCCCGGCTACTCCCCCGCGCTGCTCGACCAGCTCACCGCCAGCGGCGAGGTCACCTGGACCGGCAGCGGCGCGCTGGCCGGAGGTGACGGCTGGCTCGTGCTGGCCCCCACCGAGGTGGCCGACCTGCTGCTGCCCGATCCCGAGGATGACCCGCCCGCGACCCCGCTGCACACCGCGGTTCTGTCTACTTTGGACAATGGAGCGCTGTTCTTCCGTCAGCTGGCCGACCGAGCGGGCGAAGTCCTGCTCTCCCAAGCGGAACCGGCCCCCGACGACCAGGCGGTGCTCGCCGCCCTGTGGGACCTGGTGTGGGCAGGTCTGGTCAGCAATGACACCCTGACGCCGCTGCGCGCCCTGGTCGCGGGCCGCGGTGCCGCCCACAAACCCCGGGCGAGCACCCCGCGTGGCCGCTACGCGCGCCTGCGCGCGGCCCGCCCGGCCCTGCCCAGCCGCGGTGGCCCGCCCACCGCCGCCGGGCGCTGGACCCTGGTGCCGGCCAGGGCAACCGATCCCACCCGCCGCGCGCACGCCCGCGCCGAGGCGTTCCTGGAACGCCACGGCGTGCTCACCAGGGGCGCGCTGGAGACCGAGCGGGTCACCGGCGGCTTCAGCGCGGTCTACCGGGTGCTGCGCGCGATGGAGGACTCCGGCCAGGTGGTCCGCGGTTACGTGGTCGACGGTCTTGGCGCGGCCCAGTTCGCCGTCCGCGGCGCGGTGGACCAGCTACGTGCCAACGCCCGCGGCGGCGAACCCTTACCCGGCCAGCCCACCGCCGTGGTGCTGGCCGCGGCCGACCCGGCCCAGCCCTACGGCGCCGCGCTGCCCTGGCCGGCCGCGGTCGGCGACACCAAACACCGCCCTGGCCGCAAGGCCGGAGCGCTGGCGGTGCTCGTCGACGGGGTGCCCGCGCTGTACGTGGAGCGGGGTGGGCGGTCGCTGCTGTCCTTCACCGACGAGGACGGCGCGTTGCGCAGCGCCGCGGCCGCGCTCGCCCAGGCAGTGCACGACGGCTGGCTGGGGCAGCTCGCGGTGCAGCGGGCCGACGGCGAGGTCGCGTTGACCTCGAACCTGGCCGATGTGTTGCGCGAAGCCGGTTTCCGGGCCACACCGAAGGGACTACGACTACGAGCCTGAAAAACTGATACCCGCCCGTCGATCGGCGGCTGCCTGCCGGACACCTCCGGCTGTCAGCGTGCCCTGGTGCGACTCACCAGACTGCTCGCCCTGCTGACCAGTGCCGTTCTGCCGCTGGGCACCGCCGTGCCCGCGGTGGCGGCGCCCGCCGCGCCGGGACAGCTGAAAGTCATGTCGGTCAACCTCTGGTACGGCGGAACCAAGGTCAACGACTACCGCGCCAAGCAGGTCCGCTTTCTTCGGGAGCAGGCCGTGGACGTGGTGGCCATGCAGGAGAGCTACAGCGTCGCGGCCAAGGAACTGGCGGCCGAGCTCGGCTGGCACCACTACCAGGCCAGCTACAGCCTCGGCCTGATCAGCCGGTACCCGATCACCGCCAAGTACGCCCCGACCAGCGCGACCGGGAAAACCCTCCAGGGAGCCGGAATCCGGATCCGGCTGCCCGGGGGCAAGGAAACGGTGGTGTGGTCGGCGCACCTGAACTACACCCCGTACGGCCCGTACGACGCCTGCCACGCGGGCATGACCACCGCGCAGATCCTGCGCCGAGAGGAGGAGTCCCAGCGACCCCAAGAGATCCGCGACATCCTGGCCGAGCTGCGCGAGGAGCTGGCTGATGCCCAGCGCACGCCGGTGATCCTGGCCGGGGACTTCAACACGCCCTCGCACCTGGACTGGACTGCGGCCACCCGGAAGTCCCACTGCGGCTACACCATCGACTGGCCCACCACCAAGGAGGTCGCCAAGGCTGGCCTGACCGACTCCTACCGCGCCGTGCACCCCGACCCGGCCCGCGGCCCCGGCAACACCTGGTCCCCGGTCTACCTCTGGAACGACGAGGCGGGTAAGCCGGAACCCCAGGACCGCATCGACTTCATCCACGTCAAGGGGTCGCTGCGGGTGCTGGACTCGCGCACGGTGGTCGTCGGCACGCCAAAGCCGGTGCCCCACCACCGCGACAACGAGTGGACCTCCGATCACGCTGCGGTGGTGAGCACCTTCCGCTTCACCGCCTGAGCCGCCAAGATTTCCCCATGGGGATACGCACGACCAGTACGGTCGCCGGGGGGCTGGCGATCTTCGGGGTGGCCGCGGCGCTGCTGGCGGTACCGGTGTGGCTGTTCACCGGGCTGTTCGACGGCACCGGCGCGCAGGAGAACGCCGAGACCGACGCCACCCGCCGGGCCAACGCCCTCGGCGACCACCTGGCGCGCCTGCGCCTGTCCGGTGTCACCGACCACGCCCGCCTGGCCACCGAGCAGGCCGGCGTCCAGGTGCTGCGCACCGAGGGCGTGGAGCGGGCGCTGGGCGGGGTGTCGCTGCTCGTCCGGGTCACCGGGGAGGGCTGGCGCAGCAACTGGATGACGGGTGACCGCCGCTCCGGCCCGCCGGAAGCCACCGCCACCCGCTGCTTCACCCTGGAGTTCGGCAAACCGGGCCGCCCGGAGGGCGCCGCGAGCCCCACCGCCTGCGTGGAGGCCAGCCCGCTGACCTTCCCCGCGCCGACCACGGCGCCTGACCTGCGCCAGAACGTCCAGCCCACGGGCTGAACCCCGGACGCGGCGAGCGCAGGCAGCCGACAGAGGCGGCAAACGCCCACACGGACAGCGGACAGCGAGCGCGGGCAGAGGATGGCGTGCGGCGGGCGCGGGCAGCGGATCGCGCGCGGCGGGCACAGGCAGCGGGTCGCGAGCCGCGGGCGGCAAGCTGCGGACACGGGCTGCGGACTGCGGACACGGGCTGCGGACACGGGCTGCGGACTGCGGGCACGGGCTGCGGGCACGGGCTGCGGGCACAGGCGGTGAGCTGCGGACTGCGGGCTGCCTGCGGACAGCAAGCGTGCGCGCGGGCAGCTAGCAGCGGATAGCGGGCAGCGAGCGCTGGCGCGGAAAGCGGCGGCGGACGCGGGCGGCGGCGGAGGCGGAAATCGGCGGCGGGCGTGGAAATCGGGCTGCGGGCCTGGGCGGCGAGCGCGGGCGCGTGGGCCGCGGGCGCGGCGCGCAGGCAGCGGCGGGCGGCGGGGTGGGGGCGGGCAGCGGATCGGCCGCCCGGTCAGGCGACCTTCGGTGTTGCCCGCGCGCCCACGTACACGCACCCCGTCCCATCCGGCAGCTCCGTGAACACCACCGGCATCCAGTCGCCGCTGAACGTGCCCGTCCCCGGTCCCGCGCACACCGTCACCCGCTCCGACTCCGACACCGCCGTCAGCTCCATTTCCAGCGCGTCCGAGTACACCGCCATCCCGCCCACGAACCGGTACACCAGCCGGGTCACGCCCTCCTGTTCGGTCACCGTGATCTCCACACCTTCGCGGCGGTAGGTCCCGGCGAAACGGGCCAGATCCACTGTGACGGGCTGGGCCGGGGGGCCGAAGGGGGCGGGCATGGTGACGTCGGCCAGCTCGGCCAGTAGTTCGCGGAACAGGTCCGCGTACAGCAGGCGGGCGTCGCCGCCGTTGGTGAGCAGGGCGACCGCGACCCTGGTGCCCGGGATGACGCGCAGGTAGGCGAACTGGCCGGTGGCGGCGCCGTCGTGGCCGTAGCCGGGGGTGCCGTGCCAGTCGTACAGGGTCCAGCCCAGGCCCCAGGCGTCGGAGCTGACCGTCCACTTGTCCGGGACCTCGACCTCGCGGTGTTGCATCGCGGCGACCGTTCCGGCGGTGAGCAGGGCCTCGCCGTCGGGGGTTCGGCCGCCGTCGAGGTGCAGGCGGGCGAAGCGGACCACGTCACCGGCGCTGGCGCACAGGGCGCCGCCGTAGGGGCCGGCGTTGCGGGTCATCAGGTTCCAGACCGGGACCGGCGCGGGGTCCTGGCCGGAGGGGCCCTCGTGGCCGATGGCGGCGCGGAAGCGCAGCACCTCCTCGGGCAGGGTGACCGAGTGGGTCAGGCCCAGCGGCTCCAGCAGCCGGGTGCGCAGCGCTTCCTCCCAGGTCTGGCCGGTGACCACCTCGATGATCCGGCCGAGCAGGCTGTAGCCGCTGCTGCTGTATGCGAAGGCCGCGCCGGGCGGGAAGTCCTGGCCCAGGTCGGCGCAGGCTTCGGCGTACCTGGCCAGCGCGTCGTCGCCGCGGCCGGTGTCCAGGCTGAAGTCGCCGCTGAGGCCGCTGGTGTGGTTGAGCAACTGGCGGACCGTGATCGTCTTGGTCGCCTCGGGATCGGCGACGCGGAACTCCGGCAGCAGATCCACGACCCGCGCCTCCAGGTCCAGGTCACCGGCCTCGACCAGCCGCATGACCAGGGTGGCCGTGTACACCTTGGCGACCGAGCCGAGCTGGAACACCGACTCGGTGGCCGCGGGCACGCCAGTGCCGCGGTGCAGCAGGCCGCTGGCCAGCTCGTGGATCCGGCCGTCGGCCAGCACCGCCAGGGTCGCGCCGGGCACGTGGTGCTGGGCGCGGAGCTGGTCGAGCCGGGTCTGCCAGTGCGTGAGGTCGAAGGTCATCGGATTCTCCCCAGAGTTGCGAACGATGTTTCGGCGTTGCGCACACTGTACGCAGATGGCGATAGGAGACGCAACTGCGCACATCGTGCGCTAACCTTCGGGGCATGGCCGCTGAGCAGAAGCCGAACCTGTCGGTGTGGACCCGTCCGCGCCGCACCCGCGAACAGCCCGCGCTGAGCCGGGCGCAGATCGTGGCCGAGGCCGTCCGGCTACTCGACGCCGACGGCCTGGAGACGCTGAGCATGCGCAACCTGGGCGCGCGGCTGGGCGCGGGCGCGACCTCGCTGTACCGGCACGTGGCCAACAAGGACGAGCTGATCGAACTCGTGGTGGACGAGGTCTACGGCGAGATCGAGATCCCGGACCCGGGCGAGGACTGGCGGGCGGGCGCGACGGCCTGCGCGCACAGCATGCGCGCGATGATCCTGCGGCACCCGTGGATGGCCTCGGTGCTCGGCCAGGCCGGGCTGTCCTACTTGGGCCCCAACGTGATACGGCTCAACGACCGGATGCTCGCGGTGTACCTGGCCGCCGGTTTCGACCTGCTGGAGGCGGACCAGGCGCTGAGCGTGGTGGCCGCGTACGTGATCGGCATCAGCACCAGCGAGGCGGCCTGGCTGACCACGCTGGCGCGCAGCGGGCAGGGCGAGGCGGACTGGGCGGAACGGTTGCGGGAGAGCGCGACGCAGGCCATGGCGCCCTATCCGCGGCTGAGCGAGCTGACCGCGGCCTACGAGCGCCAGGACCAGCCCCGCGACCACCGGTTCGACTACGGGCTGGCCCGGATCCTGGATGGGCTGGCCACCCGGCTGGGCTAGCGACGCACGGCGGCGGACGCGGTGGACCGGGCGGCCGAGCCGGCCGCCGCGCGGCGGCAGCGGCGGACGCGCGGGTCAGCTGGCGAACAGCTCCGGATACGCGTTCAGCGCGGGCTGGCCGCCCAGGTGCGCGTACAGCACCGTCGAGTCCGGGCCGATCTCCTTGCGGGAGACCAAATCCAGCAGGCCGGCCATGGACTTGCCCTCGTACACCGGGTCGGTGATCATGCCCTCGGTCCGGGCCGCGACGCGCATCGCGGCCAGGGTCTGCTCGTCCGGGATGCCGTAGGCGCCTGCGTGGTAGCGCTCGTCCAGGATCAGCGCGTCGGGTGGGAGCTCGGTTTCCAGCAGGGCGGCGGTGTTCTCGGCGATGCGGCGGACCTGTTCGCGAGTGGTCTCGGGAGCGGCTGAGGCGTCGATGCCGATCACCCGGCGTGGGGGGCCGCCGGCGGCGGCGAAGCCGGCGATCATGCCCGCGTGGGTGGAGCCGGTCACCGAGCAGACCACGACGGTGTCGAAGAAGATGCCCAGTTCCCGTTCCTGCTCAATGACTTCCTGGGCCCAGCGGGCGAAGCCGAGGCCGCCAAGGGGGTGGTCGCTGGCCCCGGCCGGGATGGCGTACGGGGTGCCGCCCTCGGCCCTGACGTCGGCGAGGGCCTGTTCCCAGCTGGGCCGGTAGCCGATGTCGAAACCGGCTGACGAGCGCCGGATGTCCGCGCCCAGCAGCCTGCTCAGCTGCGGGTTGCCCACCTCGGCGTAGCCGGGGGTGTTGTGCTCGACCCAGTCCTCCTGCACCAGCACCGCGCGCATCCCGGTCACCGCGGCGACCGCGGCCACCTGGCGGGTGTGGTTGGACTGCACGCCGCCGATGGAGACCAGCGTGTCGCAGCCCTTCGCGAGCGCGTCCACCACCAGGTACTCCAGCTTGCGCACCTTGTTGCCGCCGTAGGCCAGGCCGGAGTTGCAGTCCTCGCGCTTGGCCCAGATCCGGGCGCCGCCCAGGTGCCGGGTCAGCCGGGTCAGCTCGTGCACCGGGGAGGGGCCGAACAGCAGGGGGTAGCGGGGGAACTTCGCCAGGCTCACGTGCTGCTCCTGTCCTCGTGCGTGGTGAGGGTGGCCCAGTTGGTCTCGACCAGTCGCGCGGCGCCGTCGGCCTCGCCCGCGCGGCAGGCGGCGATGATCTCCTCGTGCATGCGCACCGAGTCCCGCGCGGCGAGGGTGTCGAAGCGCAGCAGCACCAGGCGGTGCAGCGCGGGCAGGTAGCGCTCGATGGTCGCGGCGACCGCGGCGTTGCCGCAGGCCCTGACCGCGATCGCGTGGAAGTCCGCATCCGCGGTCAGCGCCGCCAGCGGGTCACCGGCGGCCAGCGCCGCCGCGAGCCGCTCGTTGGCCGCCCGCATCGCGGCCAGCTCCTGCTCCCCCATCCTCGGCACGGCCAGCCGCGCGGCCACCGACTGCATGGCCTGCACCACCACCTGCGCGTCCCGCACCGCCTCCGGGTCGACCGCGGTGACCCTGGTGTAGGAGTGCGGTTTGCTCTCGATCAGCCCCTCGTCGGCCAACCGCGCCAGCGCCTCCCGGACCGGCGTGCGGGACAGGCCAAGGCGTTCGGCGAGCTCGATGTCGCGCACCGGCGAGCCGGGCGGCAGGTCGCCGACCACGATGGCCTGGCGGATGGCGGTCAGCGCGCGGTCTCGCAGCAGCGACCGGTCCACCCGACTAATATATTGCATACCGGCACGCTAGCTCGGTTCTCGCCCACCCGCAAAAATTGCGTGGCCCGAAAACTTGCGGGGCGCGAACTTTTCTCGCTACGGTGGCGTCATGGAGCCCGGTCTGCGCGAACGCAAGAAGGCGGCCACCCGGCAGGCGCTCAGCTGGGCCGCGGTGCGGCTGGCGGTCGAGCGCGGGCTGGACAACGTGCTGGTCGAGGACATCGCGGCGGAGGCCGGGGTGTCCGCGCGGACCTTCAACAACTACTTCAGCGGCAAGGCCGAGGCGATCGCCTACCGGCACCTGGAGCGCGCCAGGCAGATCGGCGTCCGGCTGCGGGAGCGGCCCGCGGCCGAACCGCTGTGGACCGCGGTGACCGAGGCCGTGCTCGGGCATTTCCGGGCCATGGCCGAGGCTCCGCCGGATCCGGCGTGGCAGGCCGGGGTGCGGCTGATGACCGCGGAGCCGAGTGTGGTCGGCGAGTTCCTCAAGGCCAGCGCGCAAGCCGACCAGGAGTTCGCCGAGGTGGTCGCCGAGCGCACCGGCACCGATGTGAAGCAGGACCTCTATCCGCGACTGGTCGCCGGCTCGGTCAGCTCGGCCATCGCGGTGGCCACCGAGCTCTGGATGCACGCCGACCCGCCGCGGCCGGTGATCCCGCTGATCTCCGAGGCGCTGGCCCAGGTTTCGGCCGGACTGCCTGCGCCGTAACGACTTTCCCCGCCACGGTCGCTCCGCCCTGCCCTCGTCCAGCTGGCAAGAGCAAGGAGGACACCGTGGCAGAACAGCTTGACGTGGTCATCGCCGGTGGCGGCCCGAACGGGTTGCTGCTGGCCTGCGAACTGGCCCTGGTCGGGGCGCGGCCGGTGGTGCTGGAACGACTCGCCGAACCCTCGCTGGAACCCAAGGCCAACGGCCTGGTCGGCCGGGTGCTGGAGGCGCTCGACCACCGCGGCCTCTACCAAGCGTTGAGCGGACAGACCGGCCGGCCGCCGCGCACGCCGTTCTTCCAGTTCGGCGCGCTGGCCCTGGACCTGTCCATTGTGGACGATCACGCGCTCGGCACGCTCGCGGTGCCGCAGGCCAGGATGGAGGAACTGCTCACCAAACGCGCGCTGGAGCTCGGCGTGGAGATCCGGCGCGAGCACGAGGTCACCGACTTCAACCAGGACGTCGACGGGGTCACCGTGCGGGTCCGCACACCTCAGGGCGAACGGGAGATCCGGGCCCGGTACCTGGTCGGCGCGGACGGCGGGCGCAGCACGATCCGGAAGCGTTGCGGCATCGGCTTTCCCGGGGTCACCGACGACTCCTTCACCGGCTGGATGGGCAGTGTGGTGATCGAGGAGCCGGTGGCCGTGCCCGGCACCGGCGAGCTGGAGGTGCCCGGCATCGGACGGCTGCACCCGGCCACGTTCCGGCGCACCGAGCGCGGCCTGTTCGCCTACGGCATGTTCACCCCCGGCCAGTACCGGGTGTTCGTGATGGAGTGGCACCGGGACGAGGCGGAGTCCGGGCTGGCCGGGTTACGCGCGGCGGCGGGCCGGGTGCTCGGCACGGACATCCCGATGCGCCTGGTAGCGGGCATGGACGAGCCGGACCGCACCACCGCGGGCATCAACTCCCGGCAGGCCGAGCGGTACCGGGACGGCCGGGTGCTGCTGGTGGGCGACTCGGCGCACGTGCACTCCGGCATCGGCGGCCCTGGGCTGAACCTGGGCATGCAGGACGCGCTGAACCTGGGCTGGAAACTGGCCGCGGTGCTCACCGGCCGGGCAGGCGCGGAACTGCTGGACTCCTATGAGCGGGAACGGTTCCCGGTCGGCGAGCGGGTGCTCATGCACACCAGGGCGCAGACCGCGCTGGTCTCGCCGGGACCGAACGTGACCGCGCTGCGTGAGCTGATGGCGGAGCTGCTCACCGAGGAGGTGGTGATCCGGCGGATCGCGGACCTGATGGCGGGCGCGGACATCCGCTACGACATGGGCGTGCCGGATCCGCATCCGCTGGCAGGCCGCTGGCTGCCGGATGTGTCTCTGCGCGCCGCGGCCGGACCGACCAGGGTGGCGGAGCTGATGCGCGCGGCCCGGCCGGTGCTGCTGGCGCTGACCGACGCGCCGGAACTGATGGCCGCGGCGCAGGACTGGGCGAACCGGGTCGACCTGGTGCGGGCCGACCTGGACGTGGAGCCGGCCCGGCAGGAAGAACCGCCGGAGCCGACCGCACTGGGCGCCTCAGCCGGGGTGCGTACGCGTACAGGCACCGGGGCCGGGCTTGGGGAAGTCGAGGTCGTGCTGGTGCGGCCCGACGGCTACGTGGCCTGGGCAGGCACCGCGGACGCGCCCGGCGCGGCGCAAGCGCTGCGCCGGGCGCTGGCCACCTGGTTCGGCGAGGCCGGCCGGTAGCCGTCCACCGGGTCTAGAACGGCCACTCACCGCGTTCGCCGCGTTCCACCAGGGACAGCAGCTCGAACGAGCGGTCGGACAGGCCGCCGAAGGTGTGCCGGTTCGGCTGGCCCGCCGGGGTGTGGCCGGGTGCGTAGCCGGCCAGGTTCCAGGTGAACAGCGGAACCCTGGCCGGGATGGCGGTGCTGACGTCGCCGTCACTGTGCTGCTCGTCGGTCAGGACGACGACCCGGTCGTGCCCGCGGAAGTGCTTCCGCAGCGCGCTGACGGTCTTCGTGCCCGAGCCGAGGAAGAAGCCGTCTGACTCCCACCTGCGCACGCCCCGCAGCACCGGTTCCTCCGGCCGCAGCGGGAAAACCATGCTGCGGTCGGAGTACGACACCACGGTGGCGTGCTCGGCCCGCGCCGCGAGGGCGAGGCCGAACAGCACCGCCGCGTCCCACCGCTTCAGCGTGCCGTCGCGGGAGAACGAGTCGGTCATCGAGTAGGACGTGTCGATCAGCACCAGGGTGCGGCCGGTCAGCCTCGGCACCGAGGCCAGCGAGCAGGTCAGCGCCGTGTCCAGGCTGGCCGACCAGCGCGCGCCCGCCGCCCGGTGGGCCGCCAGGAACCGCAGCGGCAGCTGCCGGGACCTGGCCACCTGGGCCGGGTCGGTCAGCCGCGCCGCGATCCGGGCGGCGTCCTGGTCGCTGATCCCGGCCCGGTCGAAGTTGCGCAGGTTGCGCAGCAACGCCATGTAGCCCATGGCCGGGAGCACCGCGGACCAGGCCGCCGCGTCCAGCGGACCCTGCGTCCAGCCGGCCAGCGCCTCCCAGGTCATCCCGGCCTCGTGCAGGTCGGTGACGGCCTTGGCCGGGTCGCGGACCAGCAGGGCACGCCGGGCCTCGACCGGCAACGCGGTCAATGCCTGGCGGGCCAGCAGGACCGGCAGTCCTTCCGGCACACCGGCGCGGTCGTGCCGCGCGTCGATGAGCCAGCGGAACAGCCTGCCCTGCAACGCATCCCTGGGCGCCGGGTGGGTCAGCTCCAGCACGTCGGCGAAGCGGAAGCCCCGCGCGGCCGAGTCCCACTTGAGCGCGGCACGCTCGTCGTAGAGCCTGCGCACCGCGTCCGCGACACCCCGCTTGACCGGCTTCGGGATCGCGCGGCCGTAGCGCGCGGTCCAGTAGGCCAGCAGCTCGCCGGGTTCGTCGGCCCGCTGCAGCACGGATTCCACCACCTGCCGGGTCAGCCCGGACAGCTGGTGCTCCTGCCTGGTGCGGGCGAACTCCACCGCGCCGGCCAGCGCCGCCGAGCGCAGGTTCGCCGAACCGCGCAGCCAGCCGAGCAGCCGCGCCGTCCACTCCGGATCGAGCAGCGTGTTGGCCCGAACCAGTGCGGCGTAACGGTTGTCCCGGTCCTCGGCGAGCTCGTAGCAGGAGGCCTCACCGACGAAGTTGCTGACCGCCAACAGGAACAGCTCGGTGCGAGCGTCCCGCTGGTACGCCTTGCCACCCTGTCGCGTACGCAGCCGGGTCAGCAGGTTGAACTTGCCCATGGAACACCCCCCGAGGATTTCCCTTGTGTGGTAACGAAAAAAGATTAGGTGTGCCCGAGATCAAAGTCGGCGACGGTACGCGTGCTCTACCGGACTGAGCTACCAGACCCGAAGTCTGGACGGGATTCGAACCCGCGACCTCGCCATTACAGAGTGGAAGTAACCGTTGCCTGCGCACCGGGCACATGAGGAACAGTAGCCGGAATGTCCAGCTGCCCCAACCGAATTTACAGCCGGCGGTCGGCGTAGACCGCCATCGCGTCCCTGATGAACTCGGTGACGCCCGTGCCGAACTTCTCGTAGTTCGCCGCGAACCGCTCGTCCTGCACGTACATCTCGCCGAGCCCCCGGAACTGCTCCGCGGTGGGCCGCCTGCCCTGCCAGCCCTCGACCACCCACTCGTAGTGCCGGGCCACGATCGCCTGCACCTCCTCGTCACCGGGGTCCCGGCCGGCGGCCGCGGCCCCGGCCAGGCCGGTGGCGATCTCCGCCTGCTCGTCGAGGTGCGCCTTGCGGCCGTCCTCACCGAGCCCGCGCCACCACCGGTCACCGCGCTGGTAGGTCTCCTTGCCCCAGCGCTCGGTCACCTCCTGCTCGTACTTCGTGTGGTCAAAACCGTCGAAAACCTCGGCAGCCATCAGTTCTTCACCTTCTTCCGTCTTCCGCAACGTGGTCCGCACCGACTCGATCTGCCGCCCGATCCGCTGCCGCTCCTGTTCCAGCAGCTTCAGGTGGGTGCGCAACGCGGCGGCGGTGTCCCGCTGCCCATCGAGCACCTCGGAGATCATCGGGAGGCTGAGGCCGAGCTCCCGCAACAGCAGAATCCGTTGCAGGCGCACGAGGGAGCTCTGGTCGTAGTACCGGTAACCGTTGCTCCCCACCCGGCTCGGCGGCAGCAGCCCCAGCTGGCCGTAGTGGCGCAGGGTGCGGCTGGTGGTGCCTGCCGAGCGCGCGATGTCCTGGATGGACCACTCCACCGCGGCTCACCTCCCGTTGTCGTTCGGTGAGGTCAACGGTAGAAGTTGACGCAACGTCAATGTCAACCCGCGGTGGTGGCCAGCCTCAGCAGCGCCCACAGCTGGGCGGTGGCGTCCCTGCTACCGGCCAGGGTGACCGTACGGTCCGGCACCCGGCCCCACAGCCACAGGTAGACCGACATGGGCTCGCCGGTGACCAGCCCGTCCGCGCCCGCCGCCTCGGTGGCGGAGACGCGTTCGGCCACCGTGCCCTCGGGGCCGGTGTGCACCAGCCAGGCGTGGCCGCCGGTGCGCAGGCCGACCGTGCCGCGCTGCGGGCCGGTGATGCCCAGCCGCCCCAGCCGGTAGCCCAGCCACAGCAGCAGCGCCTCGTCCACGCCGTCCACGGCGAACTCCGGCGCGATCTCCAGCAACTGCTCGCCCGCGGCGGACTGCGCGTCCACCCGGTGCAGTGTGCTCTCGTGCGCGATCCGCCGCCGCCAGAACCCGTAGCTGGAGTCGGCGGGCCACCAGGTCGGGCAGGGCGCGTACGGATCGTGCGCGGCCAGCTCCTCGGCCAGCTCGCGCAAACCGCTGCGCAGCTGGTCCGGCAGCGGCTCCGCCGGTTCTTGCTCGGCCGGGGTGACCAGCGGCGGAGCCCCGGTGCGCAGCCAGCTCAGGGCGAGCCGGTAGCCGTGCGCGGCCGCGCGGACCGCCTCACCGAGGGTCCGCCGCGGCCACGCGGGCACGGCGCTGCCGAGGTCGGCCCCGGCAGCGCACACGGCGAGCAGTTCTCCTTCGGCGCGCAGGGTGTCGAGCAGCCGGGCCGGATCGATGAGGGCCTGCCCGCTCACCTGTCTGCCTCGTGCAGGACCCGCTCGGCGAGCACGAGGAAGTCCTCGGTCTGCCGGAGCAGGTCGTCGGCGTCGCGCTGGCTGACCAGCCGGGTGATGCCGGCCTGCACCTGCGCCCTGCGGTTGGCGCCCGCGGCGTAGAAGGCGGCCCATTCGCGCAGCTCAGGAGCTGCGTGCGCGAGCAGGACCCACACGCTGGTCGGGCGGTTCTTGCCCGGGCGGGGACGCGCCCGGATGGCCAGCACCGAGGCGGCGGCGCGCAGTGCGGCCAGGTGCGCCACGGCGTAGCGCTCGGCGGGCTGCGGCTCCCGGCGCGCGTTCTCCAGGCCGCGCTGGGCCTGGGCGAGCAGACCGGCCGCGGCCACCGGACCCGTGCGCGGCCGGTAGGGCAGCTCGGGGGAGTTGCGCCGCTGGATCGGGAAGTGGACGGGGACAGACATCACGGCCTCCTCAAGACGTCACCACAAAGGACGACTCCGCCGAGGGGAAGCCGGCGGCGCCGGGCGGCGAGGTGCTTCCCCCACCCCGCCGCCCGGCTTGGCCCGAACACATGATCTATCGAACATGCGTTCGAACGACTCCACACTAGCCTGGGGGACCGACAATGCTCAACCCATCTCGACGTGGGGCGGAACACCGCGACGCGGGCGGGTCATGGTGTGATGAGACGGTGAGCGCAGCAGAGCATCCCGGCATCAGCGAGACCGTCGTCGAGCTGACCGCCGACGACCTCCGCATGCGGCTGGGTGAGGCCCTGGCGCTGTACGTGGCGGCGATGCGGTACCCGCCGAGCACCGTGCAGCAGCGGGCCCCGATGTGGCTGGCGCACATGGTCCGCGCGGGCTGGCGCTGCGTGGGGGCCTACGACGAGCAGGGCGCGCTGGCCGGGATCGGCTACGGCTACCGCGGCGCGAGCGGGCAGTGGTGGCACGAGCAGGTCCGGCGCGGGCTGACCGCGATCGCGGCGCCGAACGTGGTGCACCAGTGGATGGGCGACTACTTCGAGCTGACCGAGCTGCACGTGCGCCCGGACGCCCAGGGCCAGGGTCTCGGCGAGCAGCTGCTGCGCGGGCTGATGTCCCGCACCGACTCCGGCACCGTGCTGCTGTCCACCCCGGAGGGCCCGTCCCGGGCGTGGAAGCTGTACCGCCGCCTGGGCTTCCAGGACGTGCTGCGGCACTACACCTTCACCGGCGACCCAAGACCCTTCGCGGTCCTGGGCCGCCGGCTACCGCTGGATCCCTAAGCCCCGAGCCGGTCGCGAAGCAGGTCCAGCCCCATCGCGCCCATCTTCAGCGCGCGCTCGTGGAAGCGCTTGAGGTCGAAGTCCGCGCCCTCGCGCTGCTTGGCCTCGTCGCGGGCTTGCAGCCAGAGCCGTTCGCCGAGCTTGTACGAGGGGGCCTGGCCCGGCCAGCCCAGGTACCGGTCGATCTCGTCGCGCACGTGGGTGGCGTCGGTGATGGTCCTGGTGAGCATGAACTCCAGGCCCAGTTCCGGGGTCCAGCGCTCGCCGGGGTGGAAGCCGGAGCCGGCCGGGATGGTCAGCTCCAGGTGCATGCCGATGTCCACGATCACCCTGGCCGCGCGGAACAGGTGCGCGTCCAGCATGCCCAGCAGGTTGCCGTCGTCGTCGAGGTAGCCCAGCTCGCGCATGAGCCGCTCGGCGTAGAGCGCCCAGCCCTCGCCGTGGCCGGAGACCCAGCACAGCAGGCGCTGGAAGGTGTTGAGCCGCTCGGCCTCGTGCACCGCGGTGGCGATCTGCAGGTGATGGCCCGGCACGCCCTCGTGGTAGACGGTGGAGACCTCGCGCCAGGTGGAGAAGTCCTCCTTGTCCGCGGGCACCGACCACCACATCCGGCCGGGGCGGGAGAAGTCGTCGGTGGGGCCGGTGTAGTAGGCGCCGACGGTGCCGCCGGGCGGGGCGATCCGGCATTCCAGGGCCATCAGCCGGTCCGGGATCTCGAAGTGCACGCCGCGCAGGTCGGTCAGCGCCCGGTCGGAGAGCTCCTGCATCCAGCGCTGGAAGGCGTCCTGGCCGTGCACCCGGTAGCGCGGGTCGGCGTCCAGCGCGGCGGCCGCCTCGGCCAGCGTGGCTCCCGGCTTGATCCGGCCTGCGACCTGCTTCATCTCCGACTCGATCCGGGAGAACTCCTCCCAGCCCCACTCGTAGGCCTCCTGCAGGTCCAGGGCGGCGCCGGTGAAGAACCGGGAGGACAGCTGGTAGACCTCAAGGCCGACCGCGTCCTTCTCCGGGGCGCTGGGCGCGAGCTCCTCGCGCAGGAACCGGCCGAAGTCGGCGTAGGCGGCCGAGGCGGCCTCGGCGTGCGCGCGCAGGTCGGCGGTCAGCGCCGGGGACACCCCGTCGACCTGCTCGGCGGCGGCGACCATGGTGCTGAAGAAGGACTCCCCGCCGCGGCGGCCCGCCCAGGTCTCGCACTGCTCGGCCACCCGGCGGACCTGCCGGATCGCCGAGGTCCGGCCCTTGGCCGCGGAGTGGCTGAGCGCGGCGCGCACCTGGTCGAGCGCGACCGGCATGCCGCCGAGCCGGGTGGAGATCACCGCCCAGTCCTCCGCGGTGCCGCTGGGCATCAGGTCGAAGGTCTGCCGCAGCTCGTGCACCGGGCTGGCGATGACGTTGAGCTCGCTGGCGTCCAGCCCGGCCTCGTGCCGTTCCACGCTCAGCCCGACCCGCTCCAGGAAGACGTCCTTGGCGGCCTGCTCGTCGGCGTCCGCGGCGGTGGCGGCGCGCAGGTCGCGCAGGGCGGTGCGGTTCAGCTCGGCGCGGGCGGCGTGGCCCTCCGGCGAGTAGTCGGTGAGCTTGTGGTCATGACCAGGGACACCGAGGTAGGTGGCGGTGTTCGGGTCGAGCGCGGCGAAATCTCGCACGTACCGCTCGCTGATCTGGTGGACGCCTTCGGTCGCGGACATGACCGGGACGCTACCTGGCTGCTCCGGCCGGGTGCTTTCGGATTCTTGTGCGCTGGCAACGACACGTCACTCGAATGGCTGGCAGGATGATCCGGTGCCCCTGTCACGGCGACTCCTCGCCCTGCCACTGCTCGGGCTGCTGTGCGCGTTCTTCCTCTCCGGCTGCGTGCGCGCCTCGCTGACCATGGCGGTCACCGAGGACGACCGGGTCTCCGGCGAGCTGGTGCTGCTCACCCTGCCGACCCGCGAGGGTGACCTGGGCCCGCAGCTGAAGGTGCCTGCCGAGCTGGCCAGCCGGGTGCGGGTGCTGCCGCACAGCAGGGACGGCTACTCGGGCTCGCAGCTGTTCTTCAACGGGCTGACCTTCGAGGAGCTGCGCGGGCTGGCCAGCGCCACCGAGCTGCTCTCCACCAACTACCGGTTGCAGCTGCGCCGCTCCGGCGGCCTGGTGACGCTGTCCGGGGCGGTCGACCTGACCTCGCTGGCGCCGGAGCGCACCGATGTCCAGTTGAAGATCAGCTTCCCCGGCCGGATCGCCAGCACCAACGGCAAGCACCTCACCGACGGCATCGGCTGGTCGCCCAAGGCCGGGGAGATCACCGAGCTGGCCGCCACGGTGTCCTACGCCGACCAGCGCACCGAGTCCTGGGAGTACTGGGCGATGGTGGTCGCGGGTGGTTCCGGCGGGGTGGCGCTGCTGGTGTACGTGATGGCCTTCGTGGCGCACCGGCGCTACGTCGCCCGCCTCGACCCCGTGGAGTGAGCCGTTGCGCGCGCCGCTGACCCTCGCCGTGGCCCAGCCGCCCTGCATCTCGCACGACGTGGCCGGCAACGCGGTCAGCCACGCCGCCACCGTGCGCGCGGCCGGGGCCAGGGTGGTGGTCTTCCCCGAGCTGTCGCTCACCGGCTACGAGCTGGCCGCCGACCTGATCAGTCCCGAGGACGCCCGGCTGTGGCCGATCGTGGAGGCCTGCGCGGACACCGGCGCGCTGGCGCTGGCCGGGGCGCCGGTGGCCGGGCCGCACATCGCCGTGCTGGCCATCGACGGCGACGGCGTCCGGGTGGCCTACCGCAAGCAGCACCTGGGCGGCGCGGAGCCGGAGCGGTTCCGGCCCGGCCCCGGGCCGGTGGTGCTGACGGTGGACGGCTGGCGGCTGGGCCTGGCGGTCTGCCGGGACACCGGCGTGCCCCGGCACGCGGCGGACACCGCGGCCCTGGGCATGGACGTATACGTGGCCGGCGTGGTGCACGAGGAGTCCGAGCTGGCCGAGCAGGAGCGCCGCGCAAGGCGGGTGGCCAGTGAGCACGGCGTGCAGCTGGCCATGGCCAGCTGCGCGGGCGCCACCGGCGGCGGTTTTGACCGCTGCGCCGGGCATTCCACGATCTGGGCCGCGGACGGCTCGGTGCTGGCCGCGGCGGGACCGGAGACCGGCGCGGTGGTCAGCGCGCGGCTGTCAGGACACGGCTGACTCTGACTCGCCGACCAGCCGCAGCCGGGGCCGGTCCTGGCGCAGGGTGTGCACCGGCGGCCGCCCGTAGGCCTGCCGGTACTGCGCGGCGAACCGGCCGAGGTGGGTGAAACCCCAGCGCAGCGCCACATCGGTGACCGAACCGCCGGCCCGGCCCTCGGCGATGGCCAGCAGGTCCCGGTGCGCCCGGTCCAGCCGCACCCGGTACAGGTAGGCCAGCGGGGTGGTGTCCAGGTGGGTGCGGAAGGCCCGTTGCAGTGAGCGCACCCCGACCCTGGCCGCCAGCGCCATGTCCGCCGGGGTGACCGGTTCGGCGGCGTGCTCCTCGCAGTAGGCCATGGCCCGGCGCAGCACCTGCGGCAGCTCGGGCCGTTCGGGTTCGGCCAGCGCCTCGGCCAGGGTGTGCGGCTGGCTGTCCAGCAGGCCGTGCACCAGCATCTGCTCGAAGTGCGCGGCGGCCAGCGGCGAGCGGGCGAACAGTCCCGAGCCCGCCTGTTCGGCGAAGACGCGCATGGCCAGCAGCCAGGACCGGGCCGCCGGGCCGACCTCCGGTTCGAACCGGGTCGGCGCGGCCGGTGAGTCGCCGAGCCGCAGCGCCAGCGCCTCGTCGATGGCGGCGCGGGTGAAGCGCAGGATCAGCGTGTTGCTGTCCCCGCTCCAGCGCATCCGCAGCCGCTGCCCCGGCCCGACCACGCTGCTGTCGGTGCCGACCTGGTGCTGGTCCACCCGCAGGTCCCCGTGCCCGGTCAGCGGCAGGTGCACGTTGTAGATGTCGGGCAGCTCCCCCGGTCGCACCTCGACCTCCGCGCCGTAACCCAGCTCGAACACCGACACCGCCCCGACGTGCGCGGCCACGAACCGCCCGGACAGCGGCAGGTTGTCCACCACCCGCAGCCGGTGCGGCGCGAAGTGCGTGCTGACCACCTCGTGCACCTCGTCGACATCCCGGCCCTCGAACAAGATCATGCTGACTCCCCGTGCCGTACCCAGGACGTGCCACCCACCGCGCCGATTGTCCGAATCGCGCCTCGCATCCTGTCGCGATCTGGATTTCCCTGCTCACGGACCCGACCTAGGTTTCGCGGTACGACGCGCGCCGCTGGGGGTGCGCGGGTCGGGAACAGGAGGGTCACCATGGCGGCGACACAGTTCCACAACACCAGGCCGACCGGCGACCTACAGGTGGTCCTGCGCGCCGGAAAGCGGCGCGGCGGCCGGACCACCGCGGCCCGGCCCCGGCCGGGAACCGCCTCGCCAGGAAACCGCTCCCGCGCCTAGGTTTCCCGGCATGACACAGCGACGGTTGATCTCCAGCGGATCGACGTTCGAGGAGCAGATCGGGTACTCCAGGGCCGTGGTGGCCGGGGACCACGTCCACGTCTCCGGCACCACCGGCTTCGACTACACCACGATGACCATCTCCGAGGACCTGCTGACCCAGGCCGCCCAGTGCCTGCGCAACATCGAGCAGGCCCTGGCCGAGGCCGGGTGCACCTTCGCCAACGTGGTGCGGGTGCGCTACCTGCTGCCGGACCGCGCCGACTTCGAGCCCTGCTGGCCATTGCTGCGCAAGGCTTTTGGCGCGGCGCGGCCCGCGGCGACGCTGGCGATCTGCGGGCTGCTGGATGCCAGGGCGCGGATCGAGATCGAGGTGGACGCGCGGCTCTGATCAGCTGGCCGGGGCGAACTTCGCCGCGATCCGGGGCAGCGCGGCGCGCACCGAGCCGTTGTGGTCGACCGCCCCCACATCGGTGACCGTGTGCGCCGCTCCCTTGCCCGCGAGCTGACCCGCGCACTGCCGCGCGTGCGCGAAGGCCACATCCCGGTCCCCCGCGGCGTGGAAGATCTCCACCGGCACCGCGGGCCGCCAGTCGCAGGTGGTGTCCATGGCGCGGAGCTGGTCGCGGAAGGGGCCGGCCGGGTTGCGGATCTTGGCCAGGAAGTCCTCGGTGAACAGGTCCTTCGCTTTGGGGGGCAGGGCGGCGGCGATCTCCTGGGTCCTGTGGTCGCCGTCGAAGAGGGTCTCCACCCGGTCGGCGTAGGGCTCGCGGAAGGCCTGGCGGGGCGAGTCGTACAGGCCGTACATCCGGTGCCAGGCGGTGCCGAAGTAGGCCAGGTACAGCGCGGCCTTGTCCACCTCGTCCCGGGCGGCGTCGGCCTCGAACCGGCTCAGCTCGAACGGGCCGCCGACCGGGGCCAGCGCGTCCAGGGTGAAGGCCGGGTCCGCGCCCTCCTGCACCGCCCGGCCCAGCAGCATGGTGGCCGGGCCGCCCTGGGAGAAGCCGCTGATCCGCAGCCGCTCGTCGAAGGTGCGGCCCTGCTTCCCGGCGACCTCCCTGGCCGCGCGCAGGGCGTCCAGGGCGGCGGAGACGGTGGCTTGCGGGTGGCCGTAGGGGTGGTGGCCGGGGCCCTCGCCCAGGCCGAGGTAGTCGGGGGCGGAGACGGCCCGGCCGGTGGCGGCGAACAGCAGCGCGGCGGCGCGGTCGGTGGACTCGGGCTTCACCGAGGCCACGTCGCCGCGGTAGACCGTGGTGCCGTGCAGCCAGGAGACCACGCCCAGGTCGCTGTGGTCGTTGCGGGGCAAGGCGATCAACTGGCTGGCGGTGGTGGGCTCGCCGCGCACGCCGACGGTCCGGTACACCACCCGGTGCGCGGTCACGCCGTAGCGGACCTGAGCGTGGTCGATCTTGGCCGCGGTCAGCTGGGCGCGCACCTGCTCGGCGCTCAGCTCAGCCACCTGGGTGGTGGAGATTACCGAGCCGCGCTGTCCGGGGGCGGGCGGGGTGGCGGTGGCGCAGGCGGTCGCGGCCAGCGCGGCGGCGCAGGTCAGGGTCAGCGGGAGGAGTCGTTTCGCAAGCACGGCACCAGCTTGTCGATCAAGACCGGCGATCGACATGGCGTCAGGCCGCCTCCTGCGGTGGAGTCGCGGGGTGGTGCCAGACCTACCCGGTCAGGAGGCCTTGGTGTCCGGTTCCGGGGGCAGCAGGCGGATGAACGGCCCGGCCTCCGCCGCGCGCGATCGCCGGTCGGCCTGCTTGCGGCGCCAGCAGGAGCGCAGCACCACCACGGTCAGCACCACCACGACCGCCACCCACACCACCAGCACGATGGTCAGCTGCGCGTGATCCGACAGCAGGGGCTGCGCATCCGGGGCCGTCACGGGTGGCTCCACCTTTCGCCGGGTCCGATGACCATAGCGAAAGTCATGTGGCGCAACGGTATTCACCGTATCTGTTCATCACAAGGAGACCGGATGCGACGAACGGCTGCACCTGAGTGGACCAGTCGGCCCTACGGTCCGTGCAGACCGCAGGGCCGGACTTTCACGCTCTGGCGGGTACCAGTCCGAGGTTTTCCAGCACCTCGCGCGTCGCGGTCGACTTGTTCAGCGTGTAGTAGTGCAGGTTCCGCACGCCCTCGGCCAGCAACCGCTCGGACAGCTCGGTGGCGATCCGCACGCCCTCCGCGCGCACCGCGGCCGGGTCGTCGGCGATCGGGTCGATCCGGGCCAGCACCTCGGCCGGGATCGGGTCGCCGGAGAGCTCGGCCATCCGGCGCACACCCTTGACCGAGGTGATCGGCATCAGGCCGGGCAGCAGCGGCACCCGGTCCACGTCCACCCCGCGCGCGGCCACCCGGTCGCGCAGCCGGAGGAACTCCTCCACCCGGAACACCGTCTGGGACACCGCGTACTGGGCGCCGGCGTCGAACTTGCGGACCAGGTAGTCCGCGTCGGTGTCCAGGTCGGGTGAGCGCGGGTGGCCGTTGGGGAAGCAGGCCACGCTGACGCAGAAGTCGCCGAGCCCGCGCACCAGGCGGACCAGGTCCTCGGCGTAGGCCAGGCCCTCAGGGTGCGGGATCCAGTCGCCGTGCGGGTCGCCGGGCGGGTCGCCGCGCAGCGCGAGCACGTTGGTCACCCCGGCCGAGGCGTACCAGCCGATGATGTTGCGCAGCTCGGCCACCGAGTGGTTCACCGCGGTCAGGTGCGCCACCGGCAGCAGCGTGGTCTCCGCGGCGATGCGGCCGGTGATCCGGATGGTGCGGTCCCGCTTGGAGCCGCCCGCGCCGTAGGTGACCGAGACGAACGTGGGTTCCAGCGGTTCCAGCTCCCGGATCGAGCGCCACAGGCCCCGTTCCGCGTTCTCATCACCCGGCGGGAAGAACTCCACCGAGAACGAGGGTCTGCCTGTGCACAGGCGATCCACCACCGACGTCATACGCCAAGGTTACTGGCCCGGAATGCCGCTTTGGCGGGTTGTTCCAACAAGTGGATCCGCCCTTCGCGGCACGGTCCGGCCGACCTTGATACCAGGTGCCGCAAATGGGAGTTTCGCCACCCGGGCATGCGCCCAGGCGGAGGAACACGCAGGATTGAAGGGTGCCTCCACCGCAGCTGCTGCGCCATCCGATCGACGTCGACCTCACCGCGCACGTGCACGAGGCGCTCCGGGAGTTCCTGGAGGAGCGCCGGCGGGAGATCGACGCGATCGACGAGACGGTCGCCGCCGCGATGGACTCGCTGACCAGTTTCATCCTGGACGGCGGCAAGCGGATCCGGCCGACTTTCGCCTGGTGGGGCTGGCGGGCCGGGGGCGGGCGGCCGGAGTCGCCGGACGCGCCGGAGGTGCTGCGCGCGGTCAGCTCGCTGGAGCTGATCCAGGCCTGCGCGCTGGTGCACGACGACCTGATGGACTCCTCGGACCGGCGGCGCGGGCAGCCGACCCTGCACGTGCGCTTCGCCATGCAGCACCACGCGGCAGGCTGGGCGGGCACCCCGGACGCCTTCGGGCTCTCCGCCGCGATCCTGCTCGGCGACCTGGCCCTGGCCTGGGCCGACGACCTGCTCTACGACGCCGCGCTGGACCAGGCCGCGCTGGCGCGGGCGCGCCCGGTGTGGCGGTCCATGCGCACCGAGGTGCTGGTCGGGCAGTACCTGGACGTGCTGGCCCAGGCCCGCGCGGCGAACGAGCCGGAGACCGCGATGCGGATCAACCGGTACAAGACCGCCGCCTACACCGTGGAGCGGCCGCTGCACCTGGGCGCCGCGCTGGCCGGTGGCTCGCCGGAGCTGATCGCCGGGCTGCGCGCCTTCGGCACCGACCTCGGCATCGGCTTCCAGCTGCGCGATGACCTGCTCGGCGTGTTCGGCGACCCCAAGGTCACCGGCAAACCCGCTGGTGACGACCTGCGCGAGGGCAAGCGCACGCTGCTGGTCACGCTCGGCCTGCGGCAGGCCGAGGAGCTGGGCGACCGGCCAGCGCTGGTCGCCTTGCAGGCCGCGATCGGCAACCCGGAGCTGGACGAGGCCGGGGTGGACCGGACCAGGGAGCTGCTGCACCGGCTGGGCGCGGTGGCGGCGGTGGAGCAGCGGATCACCGCGCACACCGAGGCCGCGCTGAGCGCGCTGGCGACCGCGCCGATGGCCGAGGAGCAGGCCCGCGGCAAGCTCGCCGAGCTCGCGATCGAGGCCACCCGCCGCGACCACTGACCAATGGTTGTCACCGCGCTGACACGGGCTGGAAACAGGACCGCCGGAATTCCCTCTTCCGACTGACACCTGAATGGCACCAAGGGGCGAGGGATTGATGACCTGCGTCTCCCCGGTCCCGATCCCGTGCCGGGGCACGAAGCCGTTGTGGGACCATGGAGGTCGCGATGACCTCCATTCCCTCGCTTCCTCGTTCGAGCGCCGGCGGTGAACCGGTGCGTTTTTCGCATGAGGTCGCACAGGTGCTCGCCGCGCCGCTGACGGCGGGCAGCACGGACGTGGTCACCCAGCCGATGACGCGGCCCGAGGCGCCCGAGCGCCCGGTCGTCACCCCCGTCACCACCGCCACCGCGGCCGCGGAGCCGGCGCCGGATCCCGCGCCGGGACCGCGGCCGGTGTCGCTGCGCTCGGTGCTGCTCGGCGGGCTCGGCTCGGCCTTCATCGCCCTCGGCGGCGTCGGCGCGGGCGGCGTGCTGGTGCGCGACCCGCTGCTGGCCGACACCGGTTTCAGCTGGGTGCGCTTCGGCCACGGCAAGGACCTGGCCACCCTGCTGCTCTACGGCGGTCTCGCGCTGATCGTGCTGGCCTGGGTCCGGCTGGGCCGCGACGTCTGGGCGGGCCGGACCTCGGCGCGCGGGATGCTGCTGGCCATCGGCGTGTGGACGCTGCCGCTGCTGATCGCGCCGCCGCTGTTCAGCCGGGACATCTACAGCTACCTGGCCCAGGGCGCGCTGGCCTGGCAGGGCTACGACCCTTATGTGGCAGGCCCGATCGAGCTCAGCCGGGGGCCGCTGCTGGAGAACGTGAGCTGGCTCTGGCAGAACAGCCCCGCGCCTTACGGCCCGCTGTTCATCCTCATCGCCAAGGGCGTGGTCGCGCTCACCGGCGACAGCATGATCCTCGGCGTGGTGCTGATGCGGCTGGCGCTGGTCAGCGGCCTGGTGTTGCTGTGCTGGGCGCTGCCCCGGCTGGCCGTGCGGCTGGGCGGCAAGGCCCCGCTGGCGCTGTGGCTGGCCGCGGCCAACCCGCTGATCCTGGTGCACCTGGTCGGCGGCCCGCACAACGACCTGCTCATGGTCGGCCTGCTCGCCGCGGGCGTGGTCTTCGTGCTGGACCGCCGGTTCGTGCTGGGCATCGCGCTGGTCAGCCTGGCGGTCGCGGTGAAGGCGACCGCGGCGCTCGCGCTGCCGTTCCTGGTGTGGATGTGGGCGGCCCGGATGGCCGGTTCACCACGCCGCAGGCTCGGCCGCGCGGTGGCCGGCGGGCTGGCCGTGTTCACCGGCACCTTCGCGCTGACCATGCTCGCCGCCGGGGTCGGCCTCGGCTGGCTGCACGCGCTGAGCAACTCCTCCGCGGTGATCAACTGGCTGTCGCTGCCCACCGCGGCGGGCCAGCTGGTGCACGGCCTGGTCAGCGTGTTCTTCACGGTGGACGGCGGCTGGTTCCTCGGCGTGGCCAGGACCACCGGCTACCTGCTGCTGATCGCCTTCGGCCTGCGGCAGTGGTGGCTGGCCCGCACCGGCGGCAAGACCGCGGTGCACCACGCGGCCCTGGTGCTGCTGGCCGCCTCGGTGCTCTCGCCGACCACCTTCCCCTGGTACTTCAGCTGGGCGCTGGTGCTGGCCGCGGGTTTCGCCTGGTCCGGCCGCGTGGTGGTGGGCGTGGTGGCCGCCTCGGTGTGGCTGCTGCTGGTCACCTACCCCACCGGCGAGTCGGCGCTCTACGACTGGGGCTACCTGGCCGGGGCGTTCGCGGTCTCCGCGCTGGCCGCGGCCTCGCTGGTCCGCCCGGACCCGCTGCGGCTGCGCTCTTCTCCAGTCACCTGAACTGGTGACCGTGACGGCGGTGGCGCCGCCACGGTCGGCCGACGGGGGAACCTCAGAACGCCATCGCCTGGGCGCGCCGCTTCACCTCGCGGGAGCGGTCCGAGCGCAGCGCGTCGACCGGGGTGCCCGGCAACGAGTCGTCCTCGGTGAACAGCCAGCGCAGGATGTCCTCCACGGTGTAACCACCGTCCTTGAGCACGGTGATCGTGCCGGCTAGGTGCTTGACCACGCCGTTGTCGTCGAGGAAGTCCGCTGGCACGGACAACACCCGGTCACGGCGCACCGCGAGCAGCTGGCCGTCGCGCAACATCTGGTGGACCCGGGTGATCGGCAGGCCGAGGTGCTCCGCGACCGTGGGCAGCGGCAGGACCTCCACCTCGCGCTTCAGCACGTCATCGGCGGCAGGGATCGTACTCACAGCTCATCAGCCTGCCACATTCCGACTGGGTGTGCGCTGAACCACGGATTGACCCCGCTCCGTACGATCGGGTTGTGCAGACGCGGGGTTCAGTACTGACCGGCACGGTGTTGGAGCGCCGATACCGGGTCGAGGGATTGATCGCGCACGGTGGCATGTCCACGGTGTACCGCGGGCTCGACACCAGGCTGGACCGTCCGGTCGCCATCAAGGTCATGGACCAGCGGCTATCCGGCGACCGGAGCTTCCTGGACCGGCTGGAGCGCGAGGCCCGCAGCGCCGCGCGGCTGCACCACCCGTGCGTGGTCGGCGTGTACGACCAGGGCATCGACCCGACCCCAGAGGGCGACCTGGCCTTCATCGTGATGGAGCTGCTCCAGGGCGGCACCCTGCGCGACCTGCTGCGCAAACAGGGCCCGCTGCCGGTGCCGCTGGCGCTGAGCGTGATCGAGCCGGTGCTCTCCGCGCTGGCCGCCGCGCACCGCTCCGGGCTGGTGCACCGCGACATCAAGCCGGAGAACGTGCTCATCGGCAAGGGCGGCGCGGTCAAGGTCGCCGACTTCGGCCTGGTCAGGGCGATCGCCGGGGCCGGCACCACCAGCGACAGCATGATCCTGGGCACGGTCGCCTACCTCTCCCCCGAGCAGGTCGCCACCGGTGCGGCGGATGCCCGCAGCGATGTCTACGCCGCCGGCATCGTGCTCTACGAGATGCTCACCGGCGCCCAGCCCTACACCGGTGACACCGCGATCTCGGTGGCCTACCGGCACGTCAACAGCGATGTGCCCGCGCCCGGCCTGGCCAAGCCCGGTCTGCCCGCGGAGCTGGACGAGCTGGTGCTGGCCGCCACCCGCCGCGATCCGAACCAGCGCCCGGCCGACGCGGCCGCCTTCCTGCTGGCGGTGCAGCAGTTGCGGGACAAGCTGGGCCTGGCCACCGTGCCGGTCCCGGTGCCGGTCGAGGAGATCGACGAGGCGGTCACCCAGCAGATGAAGCCGGTGGTGGACGATCCGGACGCCACCGTCCGGGCGGTGCCGCGCGCCGCCGTGCCCGCCCCTGCCCCGATCGGGCCGCAGGGCACCAGGGCGATGTCCCGGGCCGAGCTCCCCCAGCTCGCCCCGGCAGCCGGTCCGCCGACCCCGCCGCGTCCCGCGCCCAGCCTGGCCGAGCAGCGGGCCAGGGAACGCGCGCGCAGCCGCCGCTCCTTCACCATCTGGGTGTCGGTGGTCGCGGTGCTCGCGGTGGCCATCGGCATCACCGCCTGGTGGCTGGGCTCCGGCCGCTGGGCCCAGGTGCCCGATGTGGCCGGGCAGACCCAGGAGACCGCGATCAGCGCGGTCAAGGCCGCGGACCTGGTGCCCGAGGTCAAGGTCGAGCACCACAACGACGTGGTCGCGGGCACCGTGATCCGCACCGATCCGGCCCGCGGCGCCGACCTGCTGCGCGGGGACAAGGTCGCCGTGGTGGTCTCCCGCGGCCGCCCGGTGGTGCCCGACGTCAAAGCGGGCATCAGCCCGCAGGAGGCCGAGGACCTGATCCGCAACGCCCAGCTGGCCCCGCGCCTGGACAAGGGCCTGGACGGCTTCAGCTCCGAGGTGCCGGAGGGCAAGGTGCTCAAGATCGACCCGCCCGCCGGCACCCCGGTGCAGATGGGCGCGGCGGTGGCCATCGGGCTGTCCAAGGGCGCGGCGCCGGTGAACGTGCCGACCGTGGCCGGGATGACCAGGGACGCGGCCTTCGCCGAGCTGCGCAGGGTGGGCCTGGAGCCGTTCGAGAAGGGCCAGGACTTCTCCGCCGACGTCGAGGGCGGCCGGGTGATCAGCTCCGATCCGGCCATCGGCGCCAAGGTGGCCAAGGGCAGCCGGGTCGGCGTGCTGCTCTCCAACGCGGTCACCATGCCCGCGCTGCTGGGCAAGACCGTCGGCGAGGTCCGGCAGTGGGCGGCCGAGCGCGGGCTGACCGTGGAGGTCCAGCACGCCTTCGGCGGCGGGGACGACTCCAGGGTGCTCGGCCAGGGAGCACCGCCGGGGACCAGGGTGCGCCCGGGGTCCAAGTTCAGCGTCACCGCGTTCCCGTGATCGGGAAAACGGGCCGGGTCACCGGGCGCGTCGGGCCGGGGCTGATCGGCGAGGTGATGGTGGCCATCCGCGGCGGGGTCGAGGCGTACTACGCCAAACCGGCCGACCCCGCCGCGACCATCGAGGTGGACGCCAGGGTGCTGGTGGTCGACTTCGAGCCGCCGCGGATGCTCTACGTGGAGCGCTGGGAGCTCCCGTAGGTCACGACCTGGACGGGCACGGAACCTTTTGCCACTGGCCGGTGTCCCACCGGGTATGACGATGAATCAGACGATTCTGATCGCGGTTGGCGGGGGCGTCGTCGGGTTGCTCCTGCTGTTCCTGCTGCTGCGACTGCTGTGGCGGGTGGCGGAGCCGAACGAGGCCATGATCATCTCCGGGTTCGGGGCCAAGGGGACGGCCGCGGACACCGCGGACAGCCTCGGCTTCAAGATCGTTACCGGCAAGGGCACCCTGGTGCTGCCCGGTTTCCAGGTGGCGCGGCGGCTCTCGCTGGACACGCACGCGGCCAACCTGCAGATCTCCTGTGTGACCAAGCAGGGCCTGCCGGTGACCGTGCGCGCGGTGGTGATCTACAAGGTGGGCGACGACTTCGTCTCCATCGCCAACGCCGCCCGCCGGTTCCTGGACCAGCAGAACGGCATGAACAACACCATCCACGAGCTGTTCTCCGGTCACCTGCGCTCGATAGTGGGCGGGCTGACCATCGAGGAGATGATCCACAACCGGGACGCGCTCACCGGCGAGGTCCGGCAGTCCTCGGCGATCGAGATGAGCAAGCTGGGCCTGGTGGTGGACTCGCTGCAGATCCAGGAGATCGAGGACGAGTCCGGCTACATCCTCAACCTGGGCAAGCCGCACGCCGCCGCGGTGGCGGCCGCGGCCCGCATCGCCGAGGCGCAGCGGGACCAGGAGGCGGCCGAGGCCGAGCAGATCGCGGCCGCGCTCAAGGCCGCCGCGCTGCGCGACAGCCGGATCAAGCAGTCGGCGTACCAGGCCGAGATCGACCAGGCCGCGGCCAAGGCGCAGCAGTCCGGCCCGCTGGCACAGGCCAGCGCGCGCCAGGAGGTCGTGGTGCAGGAGACCAGGGCCGCGCAGCTGGAGGCCGACCTGGCCGAGCAGCGGTTGCAGTCCCAGGTGCGCAAGCCCGCCGACGCCAGGGCGTATGAGACCAGGACGCTGGCCGACGCCGAGCGCGACGCGCAGATCGCCCGCGCGCAGGCCGAGGCCAAGGAGACCGAGCTGCGCGCCACCGCCGACGCGACCAGGGTGAAGACCGCCGCGATCGCCGACGCCGAGGCCACCAAGGCCCGCGGTGAGGCCAGCGCGAGCGCCACCCGCGCCACCGGTGAGGCCGAGGCCGCCTCGGCCAAGGCCCGCGGTCTGGCCGAGGCGGAGGCCGCGCGGGCGAAGGGTCTGGCCGAGGCCGAGTCGATCAAGGCGAGGGCGAGCGCGCTGGCGGAGAACCAGGAGGCCGTCATCGCCCAGCAGCTGGCGGAGAAGTGGCCGGAGATCGTGGCCGCCGGCGCGAGCGCGCTGGGCAACGTGGACCACATGGTGGTGCTCAACGGCGCGGACGGCCTCTCCGACCTGCTGGCCAAGGCGATGACCCTGGGCGGCACCGGACTGGGCCTGGCCCGCACCCTGATGCAGTCCATGGGAACCAGCCCGGCAGAACCCAACAGCGCCGAGGGCAACACTGTGAAAAAAGAGGGCGGCCTGGATCTGACCAGCTTCCAGGGGTCGAAGGAGTCCTAGGACAACGAGCCGCGTAAATATTGTGCGATTGGACGGCTCGCGCCACACAACCCGTTCGCTACCCTCAACAGACGCCGGTGGGAGGACCGGCACTGGGGAGGGGGACTGGGATGGAACCGTACGAGGAAAACGGCGCGGGCCGACCGGCCGTGGAGCACCTCTTCGGCGAACCGGCCTGGGGCGGCACGCAGCGCCCGGCCGAGCCGGAGGACGGCACCAGGACGCACGGGTTGTTCACCGACGTGGCGCATTAGCTGATCGTTGACTGCCGGGCCTGGACGAACGCCTCCATCCCGTTGAGCAGGTGGGACAGGCCGAACTCCAGGTCCGGCAGCACGTCGTTGGGCTCCGGGTAGTCCTCGGGCACGTCGAAGGCCCCACCGGCCATGATCCCGGCCAGTTCCGGGTAGCGGTCCGGGCTGACGAAGCGGCCCAGGGTGGCGGCGTAGGCGTTGGCCACCGGGCCCTCGGCGCGGTCGGTGAGCGGCCGCTGGTCGATGGAGACCTTGGCCAGGCCCTGCACCGCGGCGAAGATGAAGGTGACCACCGAAACCCGTTCGTAGCCCTCAAAACCCAGTCCGGCCAGCGCGCGCAGCCCGCACTCCAGCCAGGACAGCTGGTTCGGGCCCACCGGCGGCCGGTCGGCCTGCACCTTGAGCAGCCACGGGTGCCGCTGGCAGACCGCCCAGAACGCGTGCGCCCAGCCGGTCAGCGCGGCCCGCCAGTGCTGCCCGGCGGTCAGTTCGGCCGGCGGCGCGCCGATGGCGTGGTCCACCATCAGGTCCACCAGCTGCTCCTTGGCCGGCACGTACCGGTAGAGCGACATCGTGGTGTAGCCCAGCTCGGCGGCCACCCGCTGCATGGACAGCCCGCCAAGGCCCTCCGCGTCGGCGATGCGCACCGCGGCCTCGACGATCTTGTCCACCGACATCTTCGGCCGTGGGCCCCTGCTCGGCTGGGCCCGCTCGCCCCACAGCAGCTCCAGGCTGCGCGCCATCGCCTCGTGCTCGGCTGACATCTCCCACCCTCCCTGGCTTGACCCACATCCTAGAACTGTGTATCAAATACACAATCAGTATGCGTGATACACAGTTTGGGGGCGAGATGGATTCGGACGCCGTGATCAGCGTGTCCGGCCTGCGCAAGAGCTTCGGTTCGACACCGGTGCTGCGGGGCGTGGACCTGACCGTGCGGCGCGGGCGGATGCTCGCGCTGCTCGGTCCCAACGGAGCGGGCAAGACCACGGTGGTGCGGATCCTGAGCACCCTGCTGGCCGCCGACGGCGGCACGGCCCTGGTCAACGGGGCCGAGGTGGGCCGCCAGCCGGACCGGGTGCGCCGGATGATCGGCCTGACCGGCCAGCAGACCGCGCTGGACGGACTGCTCACCGGCCGGGAGAACCTGGTCATGCTGGGCCGCCTGCACCGGCTGAGCAGGCGCGCGGCCAAGGCGAGGGCGGCTGAGCTGCTGGCCGAGTTCGACCTGGCCGGGGCGGCCGACCGGGCGGTCAGCGGCTACTCCGGCGGCATGCGGCGGCGGCTGGACCTGGCCGCCAGCCTGATCACCGCGCCGCCGGTGCTGTTCCTGGACGAGCCCACCACCGGCCTGGACCCGCGCAGCCGCAACACGTTGTGGACCGCGATCGAGCGGCTGCTGGCCGCGGGCACCACGATCCTGCTGACCACCCAGTACCTGGAGGAGGCCGACCGGCTGGCCGACCAGGTGGTGCTGCTGGACCACGGCCGGGTGATCGCCGAGGGCAGCCCGGCCGAGCTGAAGGCCACCGTGGGCGCCGAGCGCCTGGAGCTGACCTTCGCCGGCCCCGCCGAGCTGGACCGCGCGCTGTCCGCGCTGCCGCCCGAGGCGCTGCGGCACGAGGGCGAGACGCCCCGGCTCAGCCTCGCCGTGGACAGCGCCCGGCAGCTGCGCCAGGTCCTGGAGCAGCTGGAAACCGCGGGCCTGGAGCCGACCGGCCTGGCCCTGACCCGTCCGACCCTGGACGACGTGTTCCTGTCCCTCACCGGCGCCCGCCCGGCCGCCGAGACCGTCGGAGGCGCCGCGTGAAAGCCCTGTCCTACCTCATCGACGCCCAGGTGATGATCGGCCGCAACCTGCGGCACATCCTGCGCAGCCCGGAACAGGTCGCGGTGATGTTCATGATCCCGACCACCATGCTGGTGATCTTCCGGTTCATGTTCGGCGGCGCGGTGGCCACCGGCGGCACCAGCTACGTCAACTACCTGATCGCGGGCATCCTGGTGATCAGCGTGGGCACCAACTCGATGCCCACCGCGGTCGGCGTCCGGCAGGACCTGGCCGATGGCATCGTGGACCGGCTGCGCTCGATGCCGATGCTCAGCTCGGCGGTGATCATCGGGCACGTCGCGGCCACCGTCGTGCGCACCACGGCCTCCACCGTCGTCATGGTGCTCATCGGCCTGCTGCTCGGCTTCCGGCCCCAGGCCTCGCCGCTGGACTGGCTGGCGGTCTTCGGCCTGCTCTGGCTCTTCGCCGCGGCGATGGCCTGGATCGCGGCCCTGTTCGGCCTGCTCGCCCGCACCGTGGAGGGCGCCAGCGGGCTGAGCCTGATCCTGCTGTTCGTGCCGTATGCCAGCAGCGCGTTCGTGCCCGCGCACACCCTGCCGGACTGGCTGCGCGCCTTCGTCGAGCACCAGCCGATGACGCTGGTGATGGACACCGTGCGCCCCCTGCTGCTGGGCCTGCCGACCACCGGTCAGGGCTGGCTGGCGGTGCTGTGGTGGTCGGCGATCCTGCTGCTGGCGATGCCGCTGACCGGCCGGTTGTTCCGGCGGCGCACGGCTAGCTGAACCGGTTGTATCCGGATTGGACCCCGGCTGTATCCGCCGGAGTCAGGCTCCCGGCCATGACGCGAGGACTTCTCCGGCTGGGACTGGCCCTGGCCGTGGCACTGGGTGGACTCGCGGCCGTCGCGCAACCCGCGGCGGCCGCACCCGCGTTCCAGCTCCCGTTCCCCTGCGACCAGGTGTGGGAAGGGCAGACCCGCACCAACCACAGCCCACAGAACTCCGTCGACTTCAACCGCGCCAACGACGAGGGCGACCCGGTGCTGGCCTCCGCCGCGGGGCGGGTCAGCCGGGTGGCCAACGAAGGCAGCACCTCCTACGGCCGCTGGATCGAGATCGACCACGGCGGTGGCTGGACCTCCCGCTACGCGCACCTGTCCAGCCAGGACGTCAGCGTGGGCACGCAGGTGGCCAGGGGCAGGCAGATCGGCAAGGTGGGCAACACCGGCGGCTCCACCGGCGCGCACCTGCACTACGAGCAGCGGCTCAACGGGGCCGATGTGCGGATCACCTTCAACGGCAGCCAGATCCTGTACTTCGGCAGCCGGAGCTACACCAGCCGCAACTGCGGTGGCGGCGGCAACCCGTACACCCCGGAGCAGGTCTGCGGCAGCGGCTACGGCGTGGTCGACGAGCAGGCCCTGGGCACGGTCGGCCGCACCTACCTGCTCTACAACAACAGCAACGGCAACAACTGCGTGGTGACCCTGAAGTCGGTCTCCGTGGGCACCGCGAGCGCGGTCTCGGCCTTCCTGGAGGTCCAGGGCGAGGCCCGCGGCACCGACTCGGGCAACTTCACCCACTACGCGGGACCGGTGCGCAAAGCGGCCCCCGGCAAGTGCGTGAAGTGGGGCGGCTCGGTCGGTTCCACCGCTTACACCAGCGGGTTCGAGCACTGCGGTAGCTGAGCCCCGGCGCCAACCGCAGGGAAAGTCTGTGGCGGCCGTCCCCTGGGGGTCGGCCGCCACAGACGTGCTTGTCCTCGAACCTCAGTTTGCCCAGAACCTCAGTTGCGCAGCATCTCCGCGACCAGGAACGCCAGCTCAAGGGACTGCTGGGTGTTCAGGCGCGGGTCGCAGGCGGTCTCGTAGCGACCGGACAGGTCGGCGTCGGAGATCTCCTGGGCCCCACCGAGGCATTCGGTGACGTCCTCACCGGTCAGCTCGATGTGGATGCCACCGGGATGGGTGCCCAGCTTGCGGTGCACCTCGAAGAAGCCCTGCACCTCGTCCACGATCCGGTCGAAGTGCCGGGTCTTGTAGCCGGTGCTGGCCTCGATGGTGTTGCCGTGCATGGGGTCGCACTGCCAGATGACCTGGTGGCCGGAGGCGGTGACCTTCTCCACGATGGGCGGCAGCACCTCGCGCACCTTGGAGTTGCCCATGCGCGAGATCAGCGTCAGCCGGCCGGGGGTGTTGTGCGGGTCGAGCCGCTGCACGTACTCCACGGCCATCTCCGGCGTGGTGCTCGGTCCGATCTTGAGCCCGATCGGGTTGGCCAGCAGTTCGGCGAAGGCGATGTGCGCGCCGTCGAGCTGACGGGTGCGATCACCGATCCACAGGAAGTGCGCGGACAGGTCGTACAGCTTGGGCGTCTCGCCGCTGACGTCCATCCGCAGCATGGCGCGCTCGTAGTCCAGCACGAGCGCCTCGTGGCTGGCGTAGAGCTCAACCGTCTCCAGGTTGTGGTCGGTCACGCCGCAGGCCTGCATGAAGCGCAGCCCGCGGTCGATCTCGGCCGCCACCGCCTCGTACCGCTCACCGGCGGGCGAGGAGCGCACGAAGTCCTTGTTCCAGTCGTGCACCCGGTGCAGGTCGGCCATGCCCGCGCTGGTGAGCGCGCGGACCAGGTTCATCGCCGCACCGGCGTTGGCGTAGGCGCGGACCAGCCGGGACGGGTCGTGCGCGCGGGCCTCCGGCGTGGCCACCAGCGAGTTGACCATGTCGCCCCGGTAGGTGGGCAGGCCGAGCGCGTCGGTGCCCGAGGAGCGGGGCTTGGCGTACTGCCCGGCGATCCGGCCGACCTTGACCACCGGCATGGAAGCGCCGTAGGTCAGCACGATCGCCATCTGCAGCAGCGTCCGGATGTTGCCCCGGATGTGCGGCTCGGTGTTGTCGGCGAAGGTCTCCGCGCAGTCGCCGCCCTGGAGCAGGAACGCCTCACCGCGGGCCACCTGGGCCAGGCGGTCACGCAGGCGCTCGATCTCCGGCGGCACCGTGATCGGGGGAACACTTTCGAGCACGGCGCGGACGTTGCGTACCTGCTCGGGGTCGGGCCAGTCCGGCTGCTGGGCAGCGGGACGAGCGAGGGCGTCGTCGAGACGGGTACGCAGTTCGGGTGGCAGGGGCGGCAACGCAGGAAGCGTGTCGACCGGCACGTCCACGGTCCAGTTCACGGGCCAAGGGTACGCGGTGTAGTCCAGCTCCTGCTCCCTGGTACAGCTCTCTCGCCAGGTGGAACGAAAACGTGAGAGCAGGCTCACCGAATCAATCCAGTTAGGTCAGGCTAACCTTAAACTACAGGGAGTCATCCAGAGCTGAGGGAGAACGTCATGCAGCGCCCGCTACGGGTCGCGGTCATCGGTGCGGGTCCGGCGGGCATCTACGCCGCCGACATCCTGGCCAAGTCCGACGCTGAGTCATGGTCGAACCTGACCGAGCAGTTCTCCGGTGTCAGCATCGACCTTCTCGAGAAGCTGCCCGCTCCCTACGGCCTGATCCGCTACGGCGTGGCCCCTGACCACCCCCGCATCAAGCAGATCGTGCACGCCCTGCAGCGCGTGCTGGAACGCCCGGAGATCCGCTTCCTGGGCAACGTCAACTACGGCGCCGACCTCACCCTGGACGACCTCCGCCGACACTACGACGTGGCCATCTTCGCCACCGGCGCGGAGAAGGACCGCTCCCTCGACATCCCCGGCATCGGCCTGGACGGCAGCTACGGCGCGGCCGACTTCGTCAGCTGGTACGACGGCCACCCCGACGTGCCAAGGGACTGGCCGCTGGTGGCCAACAGCGTCGCCGTGCTCGGCGTGGGCAACGTCGCCCTGGACGTGGCCCGCATCCTGGCCAAGACCGCAGACGAGCTGCTCAGCACCGAGATCCCGGACAACGTCTACCGGGGCCTGAAGGGCAGCCCGGTCACCGACGTGCACGTCTTCGGCCGCCGGGGCCCGGCCCAGGCCAAGTTCACCCCGCTGGAGCTGCGCGAGCTCGACCACTCCCCCAACGTCGAGGTCATCGTCCACCCCGAGGACATCGAGTTCGACCAGGGCAGCCTGCGGGCCATCGAGCGCAGCAACCAGGTCCGCCAGGTGGTCAAGACCCTCCAGGACTGGGCCATCCGCGACCCCGGCGCCCGCCCCCGCCGCCTGCACCTGCACTTCCTGCACCGCCCGGTGGCCATCCTCGGCGACGGCGTGGTCACCGGCCTGCGCACCGAGCGCATGGAGCTCGACGGCACCGGCGACGTCAAGGGCACCGGCGCCTTCCACGAGTGGCCGGTCCAGGCGGTCTACCGCGCGGTCGGCTACCTGAGCAGCCACCTGGCGGAGCTGCCCTTCGACCACGCGGCGGGCGTGGTGCCGAACGAGGCGGGCCGGGTCCTCGACGGCGCGGAGCAGGTGGACCGCACCTACGTCACCGGCTGGATCAAGCGCGGCCCGGTCGGCCTCATCGGCCACACCAAGGGCGACGCGCTGGAAACCGTCAACAGCATCCTGGCCGACCTGCCGAACATCACCCCGGCCCCGGAACCAAATCCGGACCGGGTCACCGAGCTGCTCGTCGAACGCGGCATCGAATACACCACCCTGGAAGGCTGGAACCGGCTCGACACCCACGAACTGAAACTCGGCCTGGCCGCCAACCGGGAACGCGTCAAGGTGGTGAGCCGCGAGGAGATGATCGCGATTTCCAGCGAAGCGGCGGATCGTTCGACTCGAATTTCGTCGAATTGAGCCAGGCATAGGCTTCTCCCAGCTCAGCCATTGACTGAGCAGGTCGGCTACTGCAATGTTGCAATACGCTTTCCGCCGCCCTGAAGACGCGGGAGAAACCTGTGCGCTCACCAGTAGGAAAGATCAAGGCCGGCTTGCTCGCCGCCGTGCTGACGGTTGCCGCTTCCGCGTCCGGTTTGGCGAGTCCGGCCTCGGCCGCCCCGGTCGGCCAGCAGAACGCCGCGCAGATCGTGGCCAGCATGGGCGCGGGCTGGAACCTCGGCAACCAGCTGGAAGCCAATATCGACGGAACTCCCGGCGAAACCGCCTGGGGCCAGCCGACCATCACGCAAGCGCTCATCGACAAGGTGCGGGCCGCCGGGTTCAAGACGATCCGAATCCCGGTCTCCTACCTGCGACACATCGGCGCCGGCCCTAACTACACGATCAACTCCGCCTGGCTGAACCGGATCCAGGAGGTCGTGAACTACGCCTACAACCGCGGCCTGCACGTGCTGATCAACATGCACGGCGACGGTTACAAGACCATCAGCAACTCCTGGCTTATCTGCGATTCTTCCGCGCAGGCCACCATCAAGGCCAAGTACCAGAAGGTGTGGCAGCAGATCGCGCAGCGGTTCCAGAACTACGACCAGCGCCTGATCCTGGAGTCGATGAACGAGAACTTCGACGGGCAGTACGGCAATCCGACGCAGCCCTGCTACTCGAACATCAACAGCTACAACCAGATCTTCGTGGACACCGTGCGGCGGGCCGGCGGGCAGAACAGCTCGCGGTGGCTGCTCGTGCCCGGCTGGAACACCAACATCGACTACACCGCGGGGAACTACGGTTTCGTGCTGCCGACCGACCAGTACCGGTCGCCCTCGATCCCGGCCAACGAGAAGCGCATCATGATTTCGGTGCACTACTACAGCCCGTGGGACTTCGCGGGTGAGGAGAAGGACACCATCACGCAGTGGGGCCGGGGGTCGACCAATCCGGCCCGGAAATCCACCTGGGGCCAGGAGGACTACCTGGAGTCCCAGCTGAAGAAGATGTACGACACCTTCGTCACCAAGGGCTATCCGGTGGTCGTCGGTGAGTACGGCTCGATCGACAAGTCCTCGGCCGACTCCTCGAACAACCGGTATCGCGCGGACTACGCGCGGGCCATCGTGTCGGTGTCGAAGAAGTACGGCGCGGCCACCGTCTACTGGGACAACGGCGAAAACGGACGGTACGGGTTCGGGCTGTTCAACCGGCGGACCCTCGCGGTGACGCAGCAGGGCATCATCAACGCGATCATGAGCGGCCTCCGGTAGCTGAGCAGCGAGAAGAAAGCGACGCTCTCCCCGTTGAGAGCGTCGCTTAGCTCAACCTGTGGAACTCAGCCGAAGAAGACCTCGGCCTCGGCGTACCGGTCCGCCGGCACGGTCTTCAGCTCGGCCGTGGCCTCGGCCAGCTTCACCCGCACGATGTCCGTGCCCTTCAGCGCCACCATCACGCCGAAGTCGCCGTCGTTGACCGCGTCCACCGCATGCAGCCCGAACCTGGTGGCCAGCACCCGGTCGTAGGCCGTCGGGGTGCCACCGCGCTGGGTGTGGCCCAGGATCACCGCCCTGGACTCCTTGCCGGTCCGCTGCGCGATCTCCTCGGCCAGCCAGGTGCCGATGCCGCCGAGCCGGACGTGCCCGAAGGCGTCCTTCTCACCGGTGAGCAGGACCTCGGCCCCGTTCTCCGGCACCGCGCCCTCGGCCACCACGATGATCGGCGCGTACTCGCGCTCGAACCGCCGCTGCACCCACTCGACGACCTTGTCCACGCTGAACGGCTTCTCCGGCACCAGGATCACGTTCGCGCCGCCGGCCAGGCCGGAGTGCAGCGCGATCCAGCCCGCGTGCCGCCCCATGACCTCCACGACCAGGGCGCGGTGGTGCGACTCGGCGGTGGTGCGCAACCGGTCGATGGACTCGGTGGCGATGTGCACCGCGGTGTCGAAGCCGAAGGTGTAGTCCGTCGCGCCCAGGTCGTTGTCGATCGTCTTCGGCACGCCGACCACGCCGATGCCGTCATCGGTCAGCCGCTTGGCCACCCCGAGGGTGTCCTCGCCGCCGATGGCGATGAGCGCGTCCACCCCCAGCTCGGCCAGGTTCTTGCGGATGGCCTCGACGCCACCCTCGACCTTGTACGGGTTGGTCCGGGAACTGCCCAGGATCGTGCCGCCGCGAGTCAGGATGTCCTCGACCTGGTCCAGGCCCAGCGGCTTGGTGTGACCCTCGATCGGGCCCTTCCACCCGTTGCGGAAGCCGACGAAGTCGTGGCCGTAGACCTCCACGCCCTTGCGGACGACCGCCCGGATGACCGCGTTCAGCCCCGGGCAGTCGCCACCACCCGTGAGCACACCAATGCGCATGTAGTGCCTCCTCTTCGCGCCGACTGTGAGCGGCGTCTCTCGCGTCACCGCCGAGTCTGCCCGCACCTGGATCGGTGCAGCAAGCGGGGTGCCGATAACCGGCAACACTTCCGGAACTTCAGGCGAAGAAGAGGAACTACCGCCGCCTGCTCAGCGGACCGCGAAGCCCTTCCGCTGGCGGGTCTGCTCCATGATCTGCCAGCGCTGGTAGTTGTGCCTGGCGTCGGCCAGCGCGTCGTGCGCGTCGGCCGGCGGGCCGGGCAGCCGGGGCTTGCCCAGGTCCTCCCAGCGCTGCCGCAGGTCCCTGGTGAACCGGGGCAGCTCCGGCGGCAGCGCGGGCATCGCGCCCCACAGCTGGGCCAGCGCCACGTGGTCGTAGGCGGCGAACCAGGCCCACAGCTCGGGCTGGTTGTCCGACTCGGTCACGAACTCCAGCAGCTCGCGGCGGATCTGGTTGCGGCTGCGCCAGTGCGGATCCGAGGGCGGGGGCAGTTTCGCGAGCACGTGCTGCCGCACCCACGGACCCGCCCGCTCGGGGTCGAACTCAGTGGACACGGCGTAGTACTCACGACCGTCCTCACTCACCACCCCGATGGAGACGAGGTCGATGGTGACCCCGTCCTCAATGAACTCACAGTCGTAGAAGAACCGCACCGACCAAGGTTAGTCGGCGCCCGTTCCGCCCCTGACCGCGACTCAGGCGGCCTTGCGCTCCGGGGTGGCCGTGGACGGCGTGGCCTGCGGCTCCTTGACCTTCGCGGCGTAGACGTCCACGTACTCCTGGCCGGACATCTCCATCAGGGTGTACATGATCTCGTCGGTGATGGACCGCTCGATGAACCGGTCCCCGCCGAGGCCCTCGTACCGGGAGAAGTCCAGCGGCGGGCCGATCACGATGCGGATCTTGTGCGGCCGCCACATCTTGGAGCCGATCGGGTTGGCCCGGTCCGTGCCGACCATGACCACCGGCACCACCGGCACGCCGGCCTCCAGCGCCATCCTGGCCACGCCGGTCTTGCCCTTGTACAGCCTGCCGTCGGGCGAGCGGGTGCCCTCGGGGTAGATGCCGAGGAGCTTGCCCTCCTTGAGCAGCCGCACGCCGGTGTCCAGCGCGGCCTGCGCGGCCATCGCGCTGGAGCGGTCGATCGGCACCTGGCCCAGCCCGCCGAAGAAGGCCCGCTTGAACCGGCCCTTGACGCCCTTGCCGGTGAAGTACTCCCGCTTGGCCAGGAAGGTGACCCGGCGCGGCACCATCAGGGGCAGGAAGAACGAGTCGGCCACCGCGAGGTGGTTGCTGGCCAGGATGGCTCCGCCGGACTCCGGGACGTGCTCAAGTCCCTGGATGGACGGACGGAAGAACAGCCGCAAGATGGGTCCGAGCAGAACCCACTTCATCACCCACCACAACACCGCGGAAAGCGCCTCCCTCAAAGCCCAGACCAGGCCGGTGTACGCCAGACTACGGAGCGAGTTCGACTGCGCACAACGGCAACGCACCCGTTGACGTGCACAGGTGACCAGACACACCCATCTTCTTCTGCCGGAAGGCCCATTCCGACGTCTGCCGGGCACGGCCCGCTCATGGGACGATGGCGGTGATGAGCAACCGCGCGGAGGAGACCAACGGACCGGAGGACGTGGACGCCGCCTTCGAGGCGATCGTCGCGGGTCTCCGCCGTGAGGGCAGCGCTCCGGAATGGCCGGAGACCCCGGAGGCCGCGGCCAAGGCCGTCGAGCCGCCGGAAGCGGAACGCGCCCCGCGCCCCGAGCGCGCGGCCGAGGAAGAGCAGCCGTCCCGCCAGGCGGCCGCGCCGCCGGAGGAGGACGAGGGCCACTACGAGCCCCCGGAGCCGCCGCCCATCCCGCCGCTGCGCCGCACCACGGCCGCGGCGCTGGCGCTGATCGGCCTTGGCGTGCTGCTGTTCTTCACCCACGGCCTGATCGGCATGCTGTGGAGCACCGCCTTCCCGCTGGGCCTGCTGCTGATCAGCGGCGGCATCGGCTGGCTGGTGGTCAACATGCGCAAGGGCCCGCCGCCGGACTCCGGCTGGCACGACGGCGCCCAGGTCTGACCCCGCGCCGCCTCGGCGGGAGGCAGGTCACAGGGGTCCGCGTAACGCGGTGAGGTGGGCCACGAACTGCGGTTTCTCGTTTGTGTACCGATTCAGTCGAGGCGTAGCCTGAGACTCGTCAGAACCGATACAGAAACGGAAGGCAGGTCCCTCTCCATGGATCAGCTCCAGGCCATGTGGCTCGCCAAGGCGCTCGCCGAGTCGAGCTGGGCGCGTGAGCAGAAGCAGCACCGTCGCAACACCACCGGTGGCCGTCGCCGCCGCCTGTTCCGCCGCAGCGGCCGCTGACCCAGCGGCGCCTGACCGGCAGCGTCGCCGGATCAGCCAGGCGTTGTCCACTTGCCGGACCCGTGCCACCGCGCCGGGTCCGTTTCGTTTTCGAACCGGGGCTCAGACCCTGGCGACCAGGTCTGCGGCCAGCGCGGCCGCGCCGACGATGCCCGCGTCGTCGCCGAGCTGGGCCGGGCGGATGCGGGCCAGCGGGCGGTGGCCTGCTCCGGTCACCTGCCGCGCATAGTGCTCGCGGGCCTCGTCCAGGAACAGCGGCGCGGACTCCGAGACCCCGCCGCCGATCACCACGACCTCCGGGTCGTAGACGTCGGCGACCAGGGCCAGGCCCTCGCCGAGCCAGCGGGCCAGCTCACCGAAGGCGCGCAGCGCCAGCGGGTCGCCCTCGCGGGCCGCGCCGGCCACCGCGCGGCCGGTGATGGTGCGGCCGTCACGCAGCGGCTCGCGGGCCAGCACGGTGGACAGGCCGGGCTCGTTGGCCAGCAGCTCCACCGTGGTCGCGGCCAGCGCGGTGCCCGAGCAGTAGCGCTCCCAGCAACCCCGCTTGCCACACGGGCATGGGCGGCCGTCCGGCACCACCCGCAGGTGGCCCAGTTCCGGCGCGACGCCGTGCGCGCCGCGGAAGACCTCGCCGTCGACCAGCAGCGCGCCGCCGATCCCGGTGCCGAGTGCGACCATCACCGACACCCGCGCGCCACGGGAGGCGCCGAAGCGGTACTCGGCCATGGCCGCGGCGTTCGCGTCATGCTCCAGCACCACGGGCAGCCGCAGCTTGCGGGTCATCCGGTCCGCGACCGGGGCCTGCCGCCAGGCCAGGTGCGGGGCGAAGCGCACGCCGCGCCGGTCCTCGGTGACGAACCCGGCGACCGCCAGGCCGACCGCGCACACCTCGTGCCGCTCGGTCAGCTGGCCGACCACCGAGGCGATGGCGTTCTCCAGCGCGTCCTGGCCGGCCGGGGTGGCGGTGCGGGCGGTGTCCAGCACCGAGCCGTGGTCGTCGACCACCCCTGCCCGCACCGTGGTCCCGCCGACGTCGATGCCGACAGTCAGCACTCCCGCTCCACCGTGATCCGCTGTACCCGGGGCGCGCTCGGCGCTTCAGTCCCAGGCGACCCGGCGGGCGGCGGCGTGGCGCCGACGTCCTGGCCCGGCGCCGCGGGCACCCGCTCCTCCATGGCCGCGCGCAGCGTGCCCAGCAGCCCGGCCAGGTGCTCGGCCGCGCGCACGGCCAGCTCCGGCCGTTCGCCGCGGGCCACCGCGATGGCCGCGCACAGCGGGCACCAGCCGCAGCTGGCCGGACTGTGCTCGTCGCCGGGCTGCTCGGCGGCGAGCTTGCGCAGCCAGGGCACCGCCCGCTCGGCGAGGGCGTCCAGCAGCAGCCTGGCCTCCTCGGCCAGCCGGTTCTGTCCGTCGCCGGTGTTGTTCTGCTCGTTCATCGCCTCACCGCATCCAGAGCCGGGGGTCGGGCCGGAACCGCACGGTCAGCCCCTCGGTCCCGGCGGCCGCGCCGGTCACCTCGCACCGCCGCAGCACCGCGGGCAGCGCGACCAGCTTGCGCCTGCCGTCCACCGTGACCACCAGGTCGTCGTCCACCCGCGCCAGGTCCACTGAGGACTCGGCCAGCAGCGGCAGCGCCAGATGCAGCTCGTAGCGGGCCTCCAGGCCACGGCCACCGCCGCTGACCGAGACCAGCGGCGGCCGGTCGGCCCCGGCCAGCGGGTCGCCCTCGCCGTAGAGCTCGGCGGCCAGTTCCAGCAGCGCGGGCACCCCGACCGGTTCGGCGGCCCGGTGCTCCACGATCCGCACCGGCACGTCGGTGGCCTCGTGCAGCTCGGCCAGCACGGCGTCCTGCTCGCCGCGGCGGGTGCGCAGCCACTGGGCCGCGGCGCCCCGGCCACCGGCGCCCAGGTCGGGCAGCACCCGGTTGGCGATGAGTCCGTCCACCCGGATGCCTTGCAGCGCCAAGGCGGTCAGCGTGCGCCGGGTCTCGGCGGCGACCACCCGCTCCGGGGTCAGCACCAGCCGGACGCTGGTGTGCTCGGGGCTCACCAGCAGGTCGCGCAGGGCCTCCAGCCGCACCGCCAGCCTGCCCAGCGCCTCGGCCGCGGCGTCCCACTTCTCCACCGTGGCGCTGCCCGCGACACCGGCGAGCAGGCCGCGGACCACCCTGCGGTGGGTGGGGAAGAGTCGTTCCAGGTAGCCGGCGAAGGCTTCGGGCAGCGCGAGCAGGCGCAGCGTCTCGGCGGTCGGACCGCAGTCCACCACCACCGTCTCCCATGGCCCAAGGCGCGCGGCGCGCTCGACCTCGGCGAGGGCCAGCAGCTCCTCCACGCCGGGCAGCACGGTCAGCTCCTCGGCGTCCAGCTCGTCCACCCCGGCGCCGGCCAGCACGGTGTGCAGGTGCCCGCGCAGCTCCTGCCAGGCCCCGTCGACCAGGCCACGGGCGTCGATCTGGGCCGCGTACAGCCCGTTCGCGCCCTCCACCTCGGCGGGCGCGGAGGTCAGCGGGGCGCCGAGGGCGTCGCCGAGGGAGTGCGCCGGGTCGGTGGAGACGACCAGCGCTTTGTGGCCGCCTGCCGCGAGGCGGGCGGCCGTCGCGGCGGCGAGGGTCGTCTTGCCCACCCCGCCCTTGCCGGTGAACAGCAGGACACGCACGAGTGACGATTCTCCGGGACGCCGGTTCAGCCCGCGCTCTCGACCCGTCGCTTGAGGTTCTTCAGCGCGATATCCATGATCATCTTCTCCGCCTTGCGCTTGAACAGCCCGATCATCGGGATGGCCAGCTCGACGGTGAGCGAGTAGGTGACCTTGGTGCCGGCACCCTCTTCGGCCAGCTGGTAGCGGCCGTTCTGGGCCTTCTGCATGGTGCCCTTGACCAGGTTCCAGCCGAGCGAGCGGCCATCCTCGCTGTAGTCGTAGGCGAGCACGTACTCGTCCTTGAACGCGCCGGCGTCCACCTTGAACCGGACCTGGCTCGGCCGGCCCGCCCCGTCGGTCTCCAGCACCTCGACGGACTTGAACTGGTCGGCCCAGTCGGGATAACTGACGAAGTCGGCGATCACCGCCATGATCTCCTCTGGCGAGGCGGCGATGACGATGGACTGGGTGGACTGGTCGGCCATAGCCGGGAGGTTACCGCGTTCGGGGGTCACCACCGCAGCACGTAGGGCCGCTCCCGCCGCTGGAAATGACCCACGTTGACGCATTCCGTCCGCCCGATCCGCATCCGCTGCGCCAACGGCTGGTGCACGTGCCCGAACACCGACCACCGAGGCCGGTCCCGGTCAATGAGCTCCAGGATCGCCGAGGAGCCCAGCTCGGCCCGCCGCGCCACCACGTCGTAGGTCAGCTCGGCCCGCGCGGGCGGGATGTGCGTGCAGAGCACGTCGACCGCGCTGAGCTCCAGCACCGCCTCGCCGAACTCCTCGGCCGAGCGGAGGTAGGGCAGCCACGGCGCGTTCCGCGGCAGCGAGGTGCCGGGCAGCAGCAGCGCCCCACCGGCGAACCCGAACCGCAGCCCGCCGATCTCGGCCACGTCCCCGTCCAGCACCTGGAGATCGGACCCGGCGAACTCCTTCCACAGGTACGGCAGGTCGACGTTGCCGGGCGTGGCGTAGGTCGGCGCGGACATCGCCCCGAACATGGCCGCGTACTGCTCCCGCGCCGCCTCCTCGATCACCGCCGCCGCGTCCGCCAGCCCAGCCCACAACGACCGGACAAAGGCCCCAGCCTCGCCCCGCCGCCCGCCTTTGCGCAGCTCAGCGAACTGCCGGACCTTCTCCGCGCCGAACACCGCGCCGAAGATGCCGCGCTCGTGGTTGTGGTAGTCGACGAAGTCCAGCAGGTCCCCGAGCACGACCAGCGCGTCCGCTCCGTCACCGGCACGGGCCAGCGCGTCGGCGTTGCCATGGACGTCGGAGACCACGTGAACTCGCACGGAACGACTTTAGGCGAGCGGCGGGATCAGTTGAGGCGGCCCAGGTCGATCGTGACGGGGAAGGGCACCGTGGTGGTGAAGGTGCCGGTGACCCGGGAATCGTCCTGGTACCCGAACTCCTCGGTGAGGTGACAGGCGACCAGGGACATCGGCTCGACGATGTCGAGAATCCAGTAGTGCGGGATACCCGCCTCGGCGTACTCGGTCCGTTTGGCCACGTTGTCGGTGCGCCGGGAGCCAGGCGAGACGACTTCCACCACTACGAGCACTTCACTGGCGCGGATCATCCCGCCCTCTGCCCGCACCCGCCGGCGCGCGTTCCGGTCGACGACGATCAGGTCCGGCCGCCGGGAGGAACCCGGCCCGCCTGGCGGCGCGAACTCAAGATCGATGTCGATGTCCTGGATCACTTCCAGATCGGCCGGGAGTTGCGGTTTGAGCTGGTCCCGCAGCTCCGCCGAGGCGACGTTGTGATCGGGCACCGGGCTCGGCGACATCAGCAGGCGGCCTTCCAGGAGTTCGGTGTAGCCGTGTTCGACTTCACCCAGCGCGAGATACTCCTCGATGGTCAGGAGGTGAAAAAAACCGGTCTCCGGAAGTGCCGTCACAGCCGCTCCTCACGTCTACCAGCAGTATCCCACCGGCTGCCGGATCACCGCACCAGCACCGCCTCGCAAGCCACCCCGGTTCACCGCAGGCCGCGGGCCTTCTCGTAGATCTCGATGTACTGCTCCGGCGACACCTCGGCCACCACCTCGCCGATCAGCTCCAGCGGCAGGTCGTCCAGCTTCGTGAACCGCACGCAGGACTTGCCCATGTTGAGCTTCTTCCCGGTCGCCTCGTACCGCGCCCGGAAGCCGTCCCCGTCCGCGTACGCCCCCATCAGGTACAGCGACAGGTACCGCTTCTGCGAGGCCAGCGCCACGTAGCCCAGCGGGTGGCCGTTGTAGGTGTCCGGGTACCGGCTCAGCGGGACGTGCCAGCAGATCATCCCGAAGTCCATGCCCTCGTCGTAGCCCTCGGGCAGGTTCGCCAGGACCACCTCGCGGACGGCGGCCACGGTCTCGCGGCGGTCCGGCGGCAGCTCGGCCAGGTAGGCCTCGATGGTGTTCGCGCTGCTCTGCATATCGTGGAGGCTAAGGCGCGACCCCGACAGGGCGCCCCGCCTCGAACATGTCCTTCCAGGTGAACGCGACCTTCTTCTGCGCACGCTGCCGGCGCACCGTCTCGCGCTGGGCCTCGCGCGGGGTGAACGGGACCTCGCCCGGCCGTTCGGCGCGCAGGAAGTAGTGCACGACGGTGCCGTCCAGCACCGCCTCCAGCCACAGCTCCATGGTGCCGACCAGCGCTCCGGCCACCGTCCAGCGCAGGCCCTCGGCGCCGCGGTCGGCGTAGACGGTCAGCTCCAGGTCCGGCCAGTACGCGCGCCAGGAGGCCGGGTCGGCGAGGCTGGCGGCCAGGGTGGACGGGGGAACTGTGATGAAGAGTTCGTCGACCACGTCTACCGAGGACATGGGACAAAGCGTGCCATAACGGCCACAGCTGGGTTACGCCCTATTGTCACAGCGTCACAAGCAGCTAGGTTAACCCGTCAGTAACACCCTCCCTGCGTTAGCGAGGTTGACGTGCGAGAGTTCAGCGTCCCGGCCACCGCCACCGTGGCCGATGAGGAGAACCTCACCGACATGGTGTGGGCCAACGCGGAGCGGTTCGCGACGGCGGTGAGCTTCCGCAGACGGGTCGACGGCACCTGGCTTGACGTCACCGCCAAGGACTTCGCCAACCAGGTCGTCGCGCTGGCCAAGGGTTTCATCGCCGCGGGTGTCCAACAGGGCGACCGGATCGGGCTGCTGTCCAAGACCCGGTACGAGTGGACCCTGTTCGACTACGCGATCTGGTTCGCCGGCGCGGTCAGCGTGCCGATCTACGAGACCTCCTCGGCCGGTCAGATCGAGTGGATCCTGTCCGACTCGGGCGCCCGCGCGGTGGTCGTGGAGACCTCGGCGCACCGCAGCACCCTGGACGGCGTGCGCGGCAACCTGCCCGAACTGTCCGATGTGTGGCAGATCGAGAACGGCGCCGTGACCAGCCTCACCGAGGCGGGCAAGGACGTGCCCGACAGCGAGGTGCACAGCAGGCGCGCGGCGGTGCGGGCCGATGACCTGGCCACCATCATCTACACCTCGGGCACCACCGGCCGTCCCAAGGGCTGCGAGCTGACCCACCGCAACCTGCTGGCCGAGATCCGCTCCGACATCGCCGCCTTCCCCAGCCTGTTGCAGCCCGGCAACTCGATGCTGGCCTTCCTGCCGCTGGCGCACGTGCTGGCCAGGGTGCTCGCGGTGTGCGCGGTCTACACCCGCACCACGGTCGGGCACACCGCGGACGTGAAGAACCTGGTCGCCGACCTGGGCACCTTCCGGCCGACCTTCGTGGTCTCGGTGCCCAGGGTGTTCGAGAAGGTCTACAACGGCGCGAAGCAGAAGGCGCACGCCGAGGGCAAGGGCAAGATCTTCGACCTGGCCGAGGCGACCGCGGTGGCCTACAGCGAGGCGCAGGACCACGGCGGTGCCGGCCTTGGCCTCAAGCTCAAGCACGCGCTGTTCGACAAGCTGGTCTACGTCAAGCTGCGCAACGCCCTCGGCGGCCGCTGCCAGGCCGCGGTCTCCGGCGGCGCCCCGCTCGGCGCCCGGCTGGCGCACTTCTTCCGCGGGGTCGGCGTCACCGTCTACGAGGGCTACGGCCTCACCGAGACCAGCGCCGCGGCCTGCGTGAACACCCAGGACGCGATCCGGATCGGCTCGGTCGGCCGCCCGGTGGCCGGCACCTCGGTGCGCATCGGCGAGGACGGCGAGGTGCTGATCAAGGGCGACATCGTCTTCCGCCGCTACTGGAAGAACGAGGCGGCCAGCGCCGAGTCGATCAGGGACGGCTGGTTCCACACCGGTGACCTCGGCGAGCTCGACGACGCGGGCTTCCTGTCCATCACCGGGCGGAAGAAGGAGATCATCGTCACCGCGGGCGGCAAGAACGTCGCTCCCGCGGTGCTGGAGGACCGGCTGCGCGCGCACCCGCTGATCAGCCAGTGCATGGTGGTCGGCGACCGGCAGCCGTTCATCGCCGCGCTGATCACCATCGACCCGGAGTTCTTCCCGGCCTGGAAGAAGCAGCACGGCAAGCCCGAGAACGCCACCGTGGCGGAGCTGATCGAGGACGCCGAGCTGCGCGGGGAGATCGAGGCCGCGGTGGCCGAGGCCAACCAGGCGGTCTCCAACGCGGAGGCGATCAAGAAGTTCCGGATCCTGCCGGTGGACTTCACCGAGGCCGGTGGCGAGCTGACGCCGAGCCTGAAGCTGCGCCGGAACGTGGTGAACGAGACCTACTCGACCGAGATCTCCGGCATGTACAGCTGAGGAAAAATTTCGGGTGGCCCGCGCTTCGTCCCCCTGTAGCGCGGGCCACCCGGCCCCCCTGAGAACAAGGTTGCCGGACGGCGCTGTCGTCTCGCTGACGTGTGACTAACGCGGACGCCTACAGTGTTCGGGGCACGGTCGGCCCAGGCTTCATGGTGCCCGTAACCAGGGCACGGGGGGAAGGAATTCATGGAATCGGCGCCCAAGGAGGTGGTTTTCCGGATCCTCGGTCCGGTCGAGGTCCGCCGCGGCGGGCTGCCGGTCGAGGTACGAGCCGGAAAACACCGGGCGCTGCTGGCCACCCTGCTGCTGCGGGCCAACCAGGTGGTGCCGGTCGAGGAGCTGTTCGACCGGATCTGGGGCGACACGCCGCCCGCCCGCGCCCGCGGCACCCTGCAGACCTACGTGATGCGGCTGCGCCAGGCCCTCGGCGACGAGCCGGGCCCCGGCCAGCTGGTGCACACCCGTCCCGAGGGCTACCTGATCCGGCTCGGCTCCGCCCAGCTCGACCTGTTCACCTTCCGCGAGCTGCTGGAACAGGGCCGGGCGCTGGCCGCGGCCGCCGATCCGGCAGGCGAGGCGGACTGCCTGCGCCGGGCGCTGGCGCTCTGGCGCGGCGAGGCCCTCTCCGGGGTGCCCTCGGACGCGCTGCGCCGGGACGAGGCGCCCCGGCTGGCCGAGGAGCGGTTGCAGGCCCTGGAACGCCGGATCGAGGTCGACCTCCAGCTGGGCAGGCACGCCGAGCTGGCCGGCGAGCTGCACCGGCTCACCGCCGAGCACCCGCTGCGCGAGCGGTTCTGGCACCAGCTGATGCTGGCCCTCTACCGCTGCGACCGGCAGGCCGAGGCGCTGCGGGTGTTCGGCCAGCTCAGCGACACCCTGGCCGAGGAGCTGGGCATCGACCCCGGCGAGCCGCTGCGCCAGCTGCACCGGGCGATCCTGGTCAACGACCCCGCGCTGGCCGCGCCCCGCCCGGTCGAGCCACCCGCCGACCTGCCCGCCCAACCGCGCCAGGGCGTGCTCCGCCAGCTGCCGCCGGACCTGGCCGACTTCGTGGGCCGGGCCGGTGAGCTGCGGCGGATCGGTGAGCTGCTGTCCAGCTCCGCCCCGCGCACGGCCGCGCCGATCGTGGTGCTGGCCGGACCGCCGGGCATCGGCAAGACCGCGCTGGCCGTGCGGGCCGCGCACCGGCTGGGCGAGCGCTTCCCGGACGGTCAGCTGCACATCAACCTGCGCGGGCACGCCAGCAGCCAGCCGATGACCGTGGCCGAGGCGCTGGCGCACTTCCTGCGGGTGCTGGGCGTGCCGCAGAAGCAGATCCCGACCGAGATCGAGGAGCAGGCCGCGCTGTACCGGTCGCTGCTCACCGGCCGCCGGGTGCTGGTGGTGCTGGACAACGCGGCCGCCGCCGAGCAGGTCCGCCCGCTGCTGCCCGCCGAGCCGCACTGCGGGGTGCTGGTGACCAGCCGGGACGACCTGCGCGGGCTGACCGCGTTGCAGGGCGCGCGCAGGCTCACCCTGGAGGTGCTGGACCGGCCGGAGGCGCGGGACCTGCTGGCCGCGATCCTCGGGCCGGACCGGATCGCCGCCGAGCCGGGCGCCGCCGACGGGCTGGCCGAGCTGTGCGCCCGGCTGCCGCTGGCGCTGCGGATCGCCGCGGCCAACCTGGTCAGCAACCCCCGGCACACCCTGGGCGGCTACCGGGACGAGCTGCGCGCCGGGACCATCGCCGCGCTGAGCATCGACGGCGACGACCAGGCCGCGGTGCACGCCGCCTTCGACCTGTCCTACACCGCGCTGCCCGCCGACGTCCGCCGCCTGTTCCGCCACCTCGGCCTGGTCCCCGGCCCCGACTTCACCGCGCAGGCCGCCGCGGCACTGGCCGATGTCGACCTGGCCGAGGCCGACCGCCTGCTGGACCGCCTGGCCGCCGCCAACCTGGTCGGCCAGCACTCGCCTGGACGCTTCCACTTCCACGACCTGCTCCGCCGCTACGCCCAGGACCTGGGCGAGGAGGAGGACAGCGCCGAAGAGCTGATCGCCGCGCGCCGGCGGCTGTTCGCGGGCTACCTGCGGGGCGCGGACCAGGCGATCCGGCGGCTCTACCCGGACGCGCTGCTGCTGTCCAGGGACACCGGGCAGGTGCCCGCGCCCGAGTTCGCCACCGGCCAGGAGGCGCTGGCCTGGCTGGACACCGAGCGGCCCAACCTGCTCGCCGCGGTGCACCACGCCGCCGGGCACGGGCCGCCGGAGACCGCCTGGCACCTGATCGACTCGTTGCGGCTGTACTTCTACGCGCACCGGCACACCGCGGAGTGGCTGGCCGCCGGGCACGCCGCGCTGCGCGCCGCCCAGGAGCACGGTGAGGCCGAGGCGGCCGCGACCATGCACCACAACATCGGCACCGCGCACAGCAACGGCGGCGACTACCAGCAGGCCGTCGAGCACTTCCAGCGCGCGCTGGCCCTGCGCGCCGGTCGGCCGAAGACCACGGCCACCGCGACCACGCTGAACAACCTGGGCATCGCGCACGCGGTGTTCGGCAGGCTCGCCGAGGCCGCCGGGCACCTGCACCGGGCGGTCGACCTGCACCGCGAACTGGGCGCGCGGGCGCTGGCCTACAGCACCCTGGTCAACCTGGCCATCGTGCTGGCCGACCTCGGTCAGCTGCGCCTGGCCGCGGACCAGCTCACCGAGGCGCTGGCCTTCTACGCCGACCACGGCTCCCGCTACGACCAGGCCAACACCCAGGAAGCCCTGGCCAAGGTGTACCTGGACCTGGGCGAGCACGCCGAAGCGGCCCGGCACGCCGAGGCCGCGCTGGCCAACGCGCGCGCGGTGGACGACCGGCGCACCGAGTGCGACACCCTGTGCACCCAGGCCGCGCTGCACCTGGCCGCCGGTGAGCACGCCGCCGCGCTGCGCGCCGCCACCGGCTCGCTCGGCCTGGCCCGGGACATCGCGCACGCGAGCACCGAGATCGACGCGCTGATCGTGCTCACCCAGACGCACACCGCGGCGGGCGCGGCCGAGGAGGCGCTGCACTGCGGGCGGGAGGCCGAGCGGGTGGCCAGGGCGTCGGGCCGCCGGGTCAAGGTCGGCCAGGCGCTCACCGCGCTGGCCGCCGCCTGGCTGGCCGCGGACCCGCTGGGCGCCGACGGGCTGGCCGCGGCGCTGTCCACCGCGCAGCAAGCGCTGGACGTGCACGCCGAGACCGGCCACCGGCTCGGCGAGGCGCGCACCCTGCTGCTCATCGCGGAGGGACTGGGTCGCGGCCCGGAGGCCGGGGCCGCCGCGCCGTACCTGGCGCGGGCGCGGGAGTTGTTCACGCTGGTGTGGGGGCGCCAGCGCGAGCCGGCGGGGGTCGAGTAGACAGGTTGAGCGGAAGGGGGGTGGTGGCGTGACCGGGCTGGAGTTCCAGGTCCTCGGTCCGTTGCAGGTGAGCAGTGCCGGCCGGGTGCTGCGGATCGGCGCGGCCCAGCACCGGGTGCTGCTGGCCTGCCTGCTGCTCAGTCCCGGCAAGCCGGTCGAGGCGGACACCATCGCGGGCCACCTGTGGCCGCCGGAGGCCGCCCGGCCGCGCAACCCGCGCGGCGCGGTGCACACCTACGTGCAGCGGCTGCGCGCGCGCCTGGGCGCCGAGGTGATCCGCACCGTGGCGCACGGCTACCTGCTCGACGTGCCACCGGAAGCCGTTGACCTGCACCGGTTCGCCGCGCACCTGCGCCGGGCGGACGAGGCCCAGGACACCGCGGTGGAGCACGCCGAGCTGACCGCGGCGCTGGCCCAGTGGCACGGCGAGCCCTTCGCCGACGTGCCAGCGCCGGGCTTCACCGAGCCGGAGGCGGCCCGCTGGCAGGAACGCAGGCTGACCGCGCTGGCCCGGCGGATCCAGCTGGACCTGGACCGCGGCGAGCACAACGCGGTGATCGGCGAGCTCCAGCTGCTCACCCGGCGGCACCCGGTGCGGGAGGTGTTCTGGAGCCAGCTGATGGTCGCCCTCTACCGCGCCCAGCGCCCGGCCGAGGCGGTGCAGGTCTACGCCACCGCGGCGGCCACCCTGCAGGCCGAGCTGGGCATCTCGCCGGGGGCCAGGCTGCGCTGGACGCACGAGGCGGTGCTGACCAACGCCCCTGGACTGGCCGCGCCGCCACCGGCGGCCGAGCTGTGGCGACCGGCCTGCCAGCTGCCGTCGGACATCAGCGACTTCACCGGCCGCAACGCCGAGCTGACCGAGCTGGGCGAGCTGCTGGCGCGGCAGCGGGAGCGGCGGGTGCTGGTGTGCGGGCAGCCCGGCATCGGCAAGACCGCGCTCGCGGTGCGCGCCGGGCACCTGCTGCGCCCGGCCTTCCCGGACGGCCAGCTCTACGTGAACCTGCGCGGCTACTGCCCCGGCGAGCAGCTCGACCCGGCCCAGGTGCTCGGCCAGTTCCTGCGCGCGCTCGGCGTGCCTGCCGACCAGGTGCCCTACCGCACCGCGGACCGGATCAGCCGCTACCGGGCGCTGCTGGCCGGGCGGCGGGTGCTGGTGCTGCTGGACAACGCGGGCTCGGCCGCCCAGCTGCTGCCGCTGCTGCCGGACACCCCCGGCTGCGCCGCGCTGGTCACCAGCCGCAACGCCATGTCCACTGTGGACTGTCACCGGATCCGGCTGGATCCGTTGGGGGAACAGGACTCCCTGGACCTGATCGGCGCGATCCTTGGCCCGGAACACCTGGCGGAGCACCGCGCGGCCGCCGCCGAGCTGGCCGGGCTGTGCGCGCGGCTGCCGCTGGCGCTGCGCATCGCCGCGGCCAACCTGACCGTCCGGGGCGAGCCGGACCTGCCCGGCTACGTGCACGAGCTGGCCACCGGCAACCGGCTGGCCGCGCTGGCCATCGACGGCGACGACGACGCGGCCGTGCACCGCGCCTTCGACCTCTCCTACGCCACGCTTTCCCCTGCCGCGCAACGGGTCTTCCGCGACCTCGGGCTGGTGCCCGGCCCGGACTTCACCGCCGCGCACGCCGCCGTGCTCACCGGCTGCACGCGGGAGGAGGCGGCCGAGTTGCTGGCCCAGCTGGCCACCGCGCACCTGGTGCAGGAGCACCGCGAGGGCCGCTACCAGTTCCACGACCTGCTCCGGCTCTACACCGGCAGGCAGCGCGACCTGGAGGACCCGCCGGAGGCGGTGGCCGCGGCCCGGCAGCGGCTGCTGGCCTACCTGCTGGACTGCGCGAGCTACGCCGCCCTGCTGCTCTACGCCGAGGCCCCGCGCGCGGACGTGGTGGTCGGCAAGCAGGCCCCCTTCACCGACGCCGACGGCGCCAAGCACTGGCTGGACGCCGAACGCGCCACCCTGGTGGCCGCCGTGCTGGCCACCCAGGAGCAGCCGGACGAGCTGTGCGTGGCCCTGGCCACCGCGCTGACCACCCACTTCTGGACCAACGGGCACTTCGAGGAGCAGGTGCTCAGCTGCGAGGCCGGGCTGCGCTCGGCGCGGCGGCAGGGCCTGGTCCTCGGGCAGGCCGACATGCACAACGCGCTCAGCGGGGCGCTGTCGGTGTACGGGCGGGTGGCCGAGGCGGTGCGGCACGGCGCGCTGGCGGTGTGCCGCTACCGCGAGGTCGGCTCCCGCTCGGGCAAAGCCATGGCGCTGACCAACATCGGCATGGCCTACGAGGTCGCCACCCGCTTCCCGCGGGCGATCGCCCGCTACACCGAGGCGATCCGGCTCAGCGCCGAGGCCGGGTTCCCGGCTGGCGAGGGCTACGCCAGCCAGGGGCTGCACTCGGCCTACGTCGCGGTCGGCAGGCTGCCCGAGGCGGTCGCCCGGATCGAGCACGCCTACCGGATCGCGCACCGGCTGGCCGCGCACGAGTCGGAGACGCTGTGCCTGGTGCACCTGGCCGACACCCTGGCCGGGGTGGGCGAGTTCGCCGAGGCCGGCCGACGGCTGGCCCAGGCGCAGCGGCTGGCCCAGCGCCTCGGCCGCCTGCAGCAGCGCCTGGTGGAGGAGGCCCGCGCCCGGTTCGAGCTGGCCAGGGGCGATGTGGCGGCCGCGCGGGTGCACCTGGACCGGGTGCTGGCCAGCGAGGCGGGCAGCTCGCGGGACCGCCTGGAACCGGCCACCCGCACGCTGATCGCGGCCATCCACCGCGCGCACCGGGAGTGGGCCGAGGCGCTGCGGCACTACCGGGCGGCCCGCGAGCTGGCCAGCACCTCCGGCGGCCACCCCGCGGTCCCGGTGCTGATCTGCCTCGGCGTGTCCGCGGTGCACCGCGGCCAGGGCGACCCGGCGGCGGCGCTGCCGCACGCCGAGGAGGGCGAGCTGATGGCCCGCACCAGGGGCCTGCGCACCGCGCTCGGCGACGCGCTCACCGAACTGGCCCTGGTGCGGCTGGACCTCGGCGAGCCGGAGACCGCGGCCGGGCTGGCCGAGTCCGCGATCGCGGTGCACCGGGAGACCGGCAGGCGGCCGGGTGCGGCGCACGCGCTGGAGGTGCTGGGCCTGGCCAGGCTGGCCACCCACGGCCCGCGTGTCGCCTGTCCACTGTGGACAGAGGCGCTGGCACACTACGTGGCCATGGGCGTGGTGGACACCAGCGCCGTCCGGGCCAGGCTGGCCGAGCACGGAGCCACCCCGTGACGCTGGAGTTCCGGCTGCTCGGCCCCACCGAGGTAGTCCACAATGGAGCGTTGCTGCCCGCCTTGCCCGGCAAGCACCGCACCGTGCTGGCCGCGCTGCTGCTGCGCCCCGGCCGCCCGGTGAGCATCACCGAGCTGACCGAGCAGGTGTGGGAGCAGCCCCCGCGCAACCCGAAGAACGCGCTGCAGACCTACATCCGCCGCATGCGCGCCACCCTGCCCGAACCGGTGCTGCGCACCACCGCCACCGGCTACCTGGCCGAGGTCCCGCCCGATTCCGTTGACCTGCACCGCTTCCGCGCCCTGGTCGCCGAGGCCGGCGGTGACCCGCACGCCGAACGCGCCACCCTGCGCGCCGCCTTGGCGCTGTGGCGCGGCCCCGCGCTCTCCGACGTCTTCTCCCCCGCCCTGCGGGTCACCGCGGCCGGCCTGGAAGCCGAACGGCAGCGGGCGCTGGAACGCCGGATCGACCTGGACCTGGCGCTGGGCGGGCACGCCGAGCTGGTGCCGGAGCTGCAACAGCTGACCACCCAGGACCCGCTGCGCGAACGGCACTGGGCCCAGCTGATGCTCGCGCTGGCCGGCTCCGGCCGCCAAGCCGAGGCGCTGCAAGCCTTCCAGACCGCGAGCGAGACCCTGAGCAGACTGCTCGGCACCCGCCCCTCCCCGGAACTACGCGCCCAGCACCAGGCCATCCTGACCGAACAGCTCCCCCGCGCCACCCCGCCCCCCGCGCCACGCGGCGGCCTGCCCATCCACCAGCTTCCGTTGGACATCAACGACTTCGTCGGCCGCGCGGAGCTGGTCGAGGCCATCACCACCGCCCCGCACGGCTGCACGGTGATCTACGGCCAGCCCGGCGTCGGCAAGACCGCGCTGGCCGTGCACATCGGCCACCTGCTCAAGGACCGCTACCCCGACGGCCAGCTCTACGTCGACCTGCGCGGCTACTCCCCCGAGGAGAAACCCACCACCTTCGCCGTGCTGGCCCGCTTCCTGCGCGCCTTCGGCCTCACCGAGTCCGAGATCCCCGCCGACGAACCGGGCCGCGCCCGCCTGTACCAGTCCCTGCTCGCCGACCGCCGCTTCCTGGTCCTGCTGGACAACGCCGCCGACGCCTCCACCGTCGCCCCCCTGGTGCCCACCGGCAAGCACTGCCGAACCCTGATCACCAGCCGCGGCGTCATCCCGGGCCTGCCCGAATGCCGCCGCGTCACCCTGGACGTGCTCAGCCCACCCGAAGCCAAGGCCCTGCTCCGCCGCGTCCTCGGTCCGGCCCTGGTCGAGGCCAACCCGGCCGAGGCGGACCGCCTGGCCGAACTGTGCGCCCGCCTCCCGCTCGCGCTGCGGGTGGCCGCGGCCAACATCGCGGGCCTGTCCTCCCCCGACCTCGGCGCCTACCTGCACCGGCTGGCCGGCCGCGACCGGCTCGCCGAACTGGCCATCGACGACGACCAGGACACCGTGGTCCGCCGCGCCTTCGACCTGTCCTACCGCGCACTGCCCGCCACCGCCCGCCGGATGTTCCGGCTGTCCAGCGCGACGCCAGGCTCGGATCTCACCGAACCGACGGCGACCGCGCTCGCCGGGGAACCGGCCGGAGCCGCGCTGACCGAACTGGCCGACGCGCACCTGCTCGACGAGTACCGGCCCGGCCGCTACCGCGCGCACGACCTGCTGCGGCTCTACGCCGCCGAACGCCACCAGGCGGAGGACGCCCCAGCGGACCGCGCCGCCGCGGAGAGCCGGTTGCTCGAGCACTGCCTGACCGGCGCGGCGCAGTTGGTCGGCCTGTTGTACGGGCCACGCACCGAGACCGCGCTCGACGACTGGACGCCCCAGCGGGTCTGGTCGCGCACCACGGCCGAGGGCCTGGAGTGGTTCGACACCGAGTTCGCCACCCTGACCGGGGTGCAGGGGCGCGCTGTCGACGCCAATCCCGAGCGGGCGGCGCTGCTGGGCATCGCGATGCTGCGGGTGCTCTACATCCAGTTCTGGCATGACGAGCAGATCCCGCTCGCTCGGCGCACCGTCGAAGCGGCGGACCGGGCCGGAGCGCACCGGGCGGGTGCGGACGCGCGGGTCATCCTGAGCGAGATCCTGCTCTGGCCACAGGACTACCACGCCAGTGTGCGACTGGGCACCGAGGCCAAGCTGGTCTACACCCGGCTGGGCCTACCTGCGGGCGAAGCCCTCGCGCTGATCCGCATCGGCCACGCCCACGGCCTCGTCGGACGGCTGGACCGGTCCCAGGTGTACTTCGAGCGCGCCCACCGGATGGCCACCGCCGCGGGTTCGCGGCTGGTCCAAGGGACGGCGCTGAACTTCCTCGGCGGGGCGACCATGCGGCTGGGGCGCCTCGCCGAGTCCGGCGCGCACGTCTCCGCCGCGATCGAGATCTTCGCCGAGATCGGCGCGGCGGGGCTGGAGACGCTCGCCCTGGCCGACCTCGCCCATCAGCAGGTCCTCCTCGGGCGGCCCGAGCTGGCCGTGCGCAGCCTGTCGCGCAGCCGGGACCTGCGCTGGAAGCTGGGTATCGCGCTCCCGGAGTCCGTCGGCACTGGCCTGGTCGCCGAGGCCTACGCGGAGCTGGGCGAGTACGAGCAGGCCCAGCGGCAGATCAACGCGCTGCGGAGCGACCCGTATCCGGTGCGGCGCAGGTCGAACAGCGCCTACAGCCTGGTCGCCGAAGGCATTGCGGAGCACCGGCGGGGACGGCCCAGGGTCGCCGCCGACCGCTTCGCCGCCGCCTACGAGCAGGCGGCCCCGCTAGGTCAGTTCCAGGAGATGACCCAGGCGCTGCTCGGGAACGCCCTGGCCCACCTCGACCTGGCCGAGCTGCCCGAGGCCCGGCGGCTCGCCAGAGAGGCGGTCGCCCTCGCGCGGCGCACCCACCAGCGGACCTTCGAGGCCCGCGGCCTGCTCGCGCTGGCCAGGACCGAACAGCGGCTGGGCGCGACCGCGGCGGCGGCCCAGCACGCGCGGGCCGCGCTGACCGCCTTCCAGGAGACCGGCTACGAGGGCGGCACCGGCGAGACCCTCGCCCTGCTGGCCGAGCTGGACGCGGCTCAGCCGTCCAGGTAACCCGCCAGCCGGGCCCCCGCGGCGTCCCAGCGCCAGGCCCGGCGCATCCACTCCCGCCCGGCCCGCCCCATGCTCGCGGCCAGCTCCGGATCCGCCAGCAGCCGCGCCACCGACTCGGCCACCGCGCGCACCGAGCGCCCGTCCACCACGCTGCCGGTGACCCCGTCCCGCACCGTCTCCGGCACCCCGCCGGAGTCCCCCGCCACCACCGGCAGCCCGCTGGCCGCGGCCTCCAGGAAGACCAGGCCGTGGCCTTCGACGTCCAGGCCGAAGCCGCGTTTGCGGCAGGGCATGGCGAAGACGTCGGCGGCGGCGTAGTAGGCGGGGACCTCGGTCATCGGGACCGCGCCGGTGAAGATCACGTGTTCGTCCACAGTGGACTGTCTGGCCAGGCGGCGCAGGCGTTTGAGGTACGGGCCGCCGCCGACCAGCAGGAGCTTCGCGCCGGGGACCTGGTGCCGGATCCGGGGCAGGGCGCGGATCAGGGCGTCCTGGCCCTTGCGCGGGACCAGGCGGGAGACGCACAGCACCACCGGGGCCGCGCCGAGCCGGTGGCGGCGGCGGATTTCTTGGCGGGCAACGGAGTCCGGGCGGAAGTAGGTGGCGTCCACGCCGGCCGGCAGGTGTTCCAGCGCGGCCAGCGGGCCGAAGGAGGAGGCGATGGCCGAGCGGGTGTACCGGCTCACGCAGGTGACCACGTCCGCGGCCGCGCCGATCCGGCGCAGCGCCCAGCGCGCCCCGGGGAACATGGACCAGCCGACCTCGTGGCCGTGGCTGCACGCCACCACCCGGCGCGCCCCGGCCACCCGCAGCCGCGCGGCCAGCAGGCCCAGCGGGGCGGCCGCGCCGAACCACACCGCGGTGCAGCCCTCGGCGCGCAGGATGTCGGTGGCCCTGGCCACCACCTCGGGCTCGGGTAACAGCAGCGGGCTGGCGTGCCGGATCACCGGGAACGGCAGCGCGGCGTCGAAGTCCGCGGCCGAACCCACCGGTCCGTCCCAGGCCGGGGCGTAGACGACCAGGCTGTCCGAGGGCAGCGCGGTGGCCAGCGAGTGCAGGTACGCCGGGATGCCACCGGGACGGGGCGGGAAGTCGTTGGTGACCAGCAAGGTGCGGCGCACGGGGCGAACCTTAGCCGTAGGTCTTGCGTAAGAACTCTCGCCAGCCGACTAGGAGTTTGGCGCGGTCGATGCCGAGCACCTCGCGCAGTATCCGGTCCTGTCCCGCGGTGTCGGTCTGCCCCGCCCTGGCCAGTCGCCGGTACAGCTCCACCAGCGTGGCCTCGCCGTAGCGCTCGGCGATGTGCGCCGACAGCGACCACGAGGACTGGTAGGCCACGTCCAGGCGCTGGCCGCCGGAGCGGAAGTCGGTGTCGGCCGGCAGGTCCAGCACGCCGTCCTGGGCGCGCACCCGGCGGGTCAGGTCGGGGGCGGCCTCGGTGGGGGCGATACCGGAGCCGCGGTAGCCCACGTAGTCGGCGAAGCCCTCCAGCAGCCACATCGGCGCGCCGTCCACGGTGGCGGCGCGGGCGGCCACGTGGGTGATCTCGTGCCGCAGCACCACCCGCAGCGCGCTGGCCGACAGGCGGGTGGCGGTCTTGGGGTTGAACACGATCCGGGCGCCCTCGACCAGCTGCTGCTCGTGGTCCACCCGGTCGGCCAGGGCGACCGCGGCGATGGAGTCCACCGCGAACTCCGAGCCGACCATGGCCTGTAGCTCCCTGGTGGTCTCCGGCAGCACCACGACCACCCGCTGCGACCACTCCCGGCCCCACACCTCGCTGACCGCGCGCACCGCCGCGTCCAGCTCCTTGGCCACCCGCTGGGCCAGCGCCTGGTTGGCGCGGTGGCCGAGCACGATGCCGGAGTTGGTGGTCAGCACCTGGCAGGGCCCGAAGTCCCACGGCCCGCGCCAGGTCCGGCGGCCCTGGGCCTCCAGCGCGGAGTCCGAGGTCAGGTACCAGCTGTCGCCGTAGCGGGCGAACAGGTAGCCCATCGGCCGGGTGGTGGCCACCGCGTCGCCGCCGCCGATGGCGTAGCTCAGCTCGACCCTGGGCGAGTACAGCTCGTCGGCGTCGGGGGCGTAGGAGGTCAGCCCCGAGGTGCCCAGCGCCTCGGCGGGCTCGACCTGGTAGCGCCAGCTGCTCAGCGGCACCCCGGCCAGGTTGACGAACATGTTGCGCTGGGCAGTGTTGAAGGCGGAGTCGGCGTTGGGGTCGAGGGTGGCCAGGAAGGTGGCCTCGTCCCTGCGCAGCACCGCCTCGGCCCGGCGGCGCAGCAGCTCGGCCACCGCGGCCGCGCGCGGGGCCTCCGCCGAGGTGGCAGGCGCTTCCGGGGGTACCGGGCGGCCCGCCGCGTCCAGGGTGGTGACCTGGGGCGAGGGGTCGACGACGTCCCTGGCCTGCGGGGTGGCGACCACGGCCAGCCCAGCCAGCAGCACGGCGGCCACCGCGGCGACCAGCCAGCTCCTGTACCGGCCAACCCCGGACACAGCTGCATCCTAGGACGGGAATGGCCGCGGGGCCGACACCCGATCGGTGACGGCCCCGCGGAAAAACAGACTTACCCGCAACTCTGGGTCAGGATCCGACCCCGACCCGGCGGACCGCGATGATCCCGCTCTGCAGCGGGGCGATCTTGACCACGTCGCCGGTGGTGGGCGCGTGCACCATCTTGCCGTTGCCGACCGAGATGCCGATGTGGCCCTTGTAGGCCACCAGGTCGCCCGCCTGGATCGCGTTGAGCGGCACCGCGGCGCCGATCCGCGCCTGCTGCGAGCTCGACCGCGGCAGGGTCATGCCGACCTGCTGGTACGCCCAGTAGACCAGGCCGGAGCAGTCGAAGGTGCTCGGGCCCTCGTCGCCGTAGACGTAGGGCGAGCCGCGCTTGCTCAGCGCCTTCTGCAGCGCCGCGCCCGCGATGCCGCTGTTGCCGGGGATGTCGATGACCGAGTTGTCCTCGGGCCCCTTGAGCTTCTTCTTCTCGTCCGCGGTGAGCTTGTCGTACTGCGCCTTCACCTTGGACGTGCGGCTCTTCAGCTCGGCGTCGCGCTTGTCCAGCTCGGCCTTGATCCGCTGGGCCTCGTCGGTGGCCTTCTGCGCGCGGTCCTTGGCGTCGACCGCTCGCTTGGCCGCGTCCTCGGCCTGCTTGATGGTGGCGTGCAGCTTGTCGATCGCGTCCTTGTTGTCGCCCGCGATCAGGTCCAGCACGTACATCTTTTCCAGGAACACCTGCGGCGACGACGAGGTCATCAGCGCTTCGACCTGGCTCAGCCGGGCGCCCTCGAAGTCGGCGGCGGCGACCTTGTCGACGTCCTGGCGGAGTGCCTTCTCCTGCTCGCGAGCCTGGGCGCCCAGCCTGCTGGCGTCTTCGGCCTCCTTGTTGGCCTTGGCCAGGTCCGCGTTCTTCTTGTCCAGGTCGTCCTGGGCCTCGTGCAGGGATTCCGCGAGCTTCTCGGTCTCCTTGGCCAGTTCCTGGAGCTGCTTCATCGCCTCGGAGGCGTTGGCGGGCAGTTCCGGGTCGGCCAGCGCGGGGGTCGTCGGCGCGATGCCTACAGCTACGACCACTGCTGAGGCCGCGAGGGCCCCGCGCATCGTGCGCTTGAGTCGATGCGACGCCACGTGGCGTACTACTCCTTCGTGCTCGCTACCGCTTACCGGGTTAGCTGACGGGTTCGGGCCCGAAGTCGCCCTACGCGCGGCGCCTTCGATCAAGGCCCGCCCGATTCACCCCAACTGCCTGGGTCCCCGGTTCGGCCCCCCGACAGGCCGATTCGGCGGTGACTCGCGGTGTCGCCCTCGGTTGGACGACGGTCCGCCGCGAGATCTCGGACAGGTTACGAGTAGTGAGGCCCGCAGTCCACCGCCGGGGGTCGGCCGATGTTTGGCCGTGACCTGGCCGCCCGATCGGAGTAGTTACCCAGCGACACAACAGCGCTGTGTAGTCGCTCACCATATTCAGCGCGACCTGCGGTGTTCGCCCTCTCCAGAGATCAACTCTGGCCACGCACCGACACGGACCGTTTCTGGTTGCAGGATGGTTCACCCGAGAAAAGTGACGAGCGCCACACGTATAGCGGGTATGGGTGGACTCACACCCGGCCCAGCCTGGCCAGCAGCACGGCCGAGGGCACCGGGTGCGCGCCGCGCCTGCGCACCGAGTCGGCCACCGCGCGGTCGGAGGTCACCACCACCACCGGACGGCCCTCCGGCTCGGCGGTGACCAGCGCCCTGATCACGTCGTCGGCCAGCACCCCGGGGTCGCTGAAGAGCACCCGCACCCCGCGCGGCGCGGAGGCGGGCACCGCGACCACGCCGGCGCCGTCGAAGACCAGGGTGACCTCGGCCCCGGTGCGCGCGGCCAGCACCGCGAGCTGGTGCACCAGCCGGTCCCGCTGCTCGGAGAGGGTCAACTCGGGATAACCGGTCTTGGTCACGTTGTAGCCGTCCACCACCAGGTGCACGGCAGGCAGCGCCAGCAGCCGGTCCAGCGCGGCCGGGTCCTGCACCCGGCCGACCGCGCCGGCGGCCGGGGTGGCCCCGCGCACGGTGTCCGCGGGCCGGGGGCCGCTGCCGCCCAGGGCCAGCTCCCTGCGCAGCCCGGTGACCGCGCCGGCCAGGGTGTCCACCAGCAGGCCCAGCCGGACCTCGTCGGCCTGCCTGGCCTCGCGGGCGGACTGCCTGGCCACCTCGGCCTCGGCCTGGGCGCGGGCGGCCTTGAGCCGCTCCACCTCGGCCCGCTCCCGTTCCTTGTCCCGTTCGGCGGTGACCGCGGCGACCACCGCCTCGGTCTCGCCGTGGCCCTTGCTCAGCGCGGACCGCGCCGCCTCGGCCTCGTCCTTGGCCTGGCGCAGCTTCACGCCCTGCTCGCGCAGGCGCTTGCGCAGCCGGTCCAGCTCGGCCTCGCCCTCCTGCCGGACCTGCTCGGCCGCGCCCTTGGCCTCGGCCAGCTCGGCGCGCACCCTGGCCAGCTCGGCCTCCAGCCGCTCCAGCCGGGACAGCGCCGCGTCCCGCTCGGCCCGCAGCTGGGCGTCCACCGAGCGCCTGGCCACCAGCTCCACGTGCAGCGGGGCGGCCGGATCGGCCAGCAACACCGCGGCGGCCGCGGTGGCCACCGGGTCGCCGGGCGCGAGCTCCAGGGTGCTGGGCCGGTGCTCCCGGCACCACTGCACCACCGCGTTGCGGAAGACCGCGGAGTCGCGCAGCGCGGCCAGCAGCGGCCCGGCGCCCAGCTTGGCCCGCTTGGCCGGGGCGAACCGGGCCACCGGCCGCAGCGGCTGCGGGATGTCGAGCTGGGGCATGGTGCCCAGCGCCTCGGCGGAGAGCTCGGCGAGCCGCGCCCGAACCGCCTCGGGCAGGGTGTCGAAGTCCACCTCGGGCTCCGACGGCGGCGCACCGTCCACAGCGGACGGACCCGGGTCGGGTTCCGGCCGGTCGTGGCTGGTCTGCGCGGGCAACGGGAACACCCGCATAAGGTTAGCCGCCGTCAACCCCCTCGGCGCGCGCCTGTGGTTACGCTCGGCGACGCTTCGGCAACAACCTGATCACGCCCGCGCCGGGACGAGGCCGCCGCACACCCATTCAACAATTGAGTGCACGCTCCCGGCAGTTTTGTGCCAGGAATGCCCAGCTGGACCCGAATTGCGTAAATCTTTCAGTTCTCGTCGATCATTTTCGGCAATTCCGGCCTGGTCATCTTGTCCTTGCGTATGGAGGACTGAAGGATTGGCACCAGCAGTCCGCGCGGCATCCTGCGCACCAGCGGCATCAGCCAGGCGGGCGCCACCGAGCCGACGAAGATCCGCAGCGTGGTCGCCGAGACCTTGGCGAACTCCGCGCAGGCCTGCTCCACCAGCCGGGCGCGGAACTCCTCCAGCTTGGCCCGCCCGCGCTCGGCGCCGAAGATCTTGGCGTACATCCGGATCGTGCTGTAGCTGCCCGCGGCCACGTCCTTGTCGTAGGAGGGCACGTCGTCGGCGATCTCCCAGAGCATGTACAGCGGCTTGTTCACCCGCACCAGCTCGTCCACGATCCGGGGGTCCACGCCGACCAGGTTGAGCATCAGCGGGATGGCCAGCGCGATGTCGGAGGAGCGGATGGAGAGCACCTCGTAGACCGAGTCCTCGGTGACCTCGACCTGGCCGAGCAGCAGCTGCCCCTCCAGCTCGAAGTACCGCTGCAGGTCGTCCAGCCGCGCCCTGGCCTGCTGGTCCAGCAGGCCGTAGCCCTCCAGCAGGTCCTCCATGTCCCGCCGCCAGCCGAGGTCGACCTCGAAGGACCCGTTGACCTGGGCCTCCTCGTAGGCGAGATCGGCCTGGTAGACCAGCGCCAGGAAGTGGATCACCAGCGGCTCGAACACCTTCGCGGTGTCCTCGCTGACCCCGACCAGGTGCAGCATCGTGTCGTAGCCGTCGAGGAACATGACCCGGCTGGCCTTGAGCGACTCCAGGTAGGTGACCCGGGTCGTGGACCAGAACTCGGGCGCGTCGGCGCCGAGGATGCGCTCGCGGAGCGCCTCGGCGGTGGCAGTGCCGTGCACCATTGCGTTTCCCCAGGTGGGTTGGTGGTTCAGGGCAGATGTAAGCGCTTGCCTACGCAAGCTCCGCGCGCGCGGCGACCGAGGTGGTGATCGCCTGCGGCACCGGCGGCTGCTCCTGCCGCCTGGCCAGCCAGCTGCGCAGCTCGCGGTGGCCGCCGCGGCCGAGCCTGCCCGCCCGCAGCCGGTGGTGGGTCTCGCTGAGCAGGTCCTGGCGGTGCTCGCGCACCCTGGCCGCGGCCTGCTGCGCGCCGGTCAGCGTCAGCAGCGCGCGGTAGTGGTTGTACCGGTCGGCGCGCACGTCGGCCGGGTAGTCGGCGAGGTCGCCGTCGAGCTGGGCCAGCCGCACCGCGGACTCGTAGACGGCCAGCTCGTGCCCGGCCAGCGGCCGCCCGCGCAGCGTGCTGATCACCTTGACCAGCGCGAGCAGCTCACCGGCGCGCAGCCTGCTCAGCTCGGTCAGCAGCGAGGGGGTCGGCTCCAGCAGGCCGGTCCGCAGCGAGGCGGTCAGCGTGCGGGCGTGCTCGAGGTCGTAGAGGCACTTCTGCACGTCGCTGTCGAAGACGCCGTAGCTGCGGAAGAACGCCTCGATCTCCTTCTTCCAGGAGTCCTCGGCGACCTCCGTGCGGCGGGCCTGGCTGCACAGCGCGAGGTAGTGGTAGGCGATCGGCTGGATCAGCCGGATCTCCAGCCTGCTCGCGCCGAGCAGCTCCCAGTAGCGCAGCCCGCCGCAGGAGAAAAGCCGCGCGGTCGAGGTCACCTTGTCCTGATAGGTGACACTGCTCTGCGACCACAGTTCGGGCGCAGACCGGCCGTAGACGTTATCCCTGATTTTTTCTAACGACTTCCGTCCCCACTTGGACAACGGTGCACTCCTCGCCTCGAAAGTTGGGGCGAAACTAGCAGCGTGCGCCGTTGCCGCTGCGCGGTTGGCGAAAACTTGAGGAAAGACTTCCCTTTTCGCCACCCGCAGATCTGCTGGTGCCTTCGGCGATTTCTATCGGGCTTTCACGTCTTCGGGCAACGGGGTGGGCACCGGCGCGGTGGCCAGGTCCCAGGTGCGCCCGACGTTGGTCAGCAGCGGCAGCAGCACCGCGCGCGGCAGCCGCGCCACCACCGAGGCGGTCAGGTCGATGCCCGCATCCGGCAGGGCTGCGGTGAGCAGCTTGCGCAGCGCCTCGGTGCTCGCGCCGGGCAGCTGCCCCAGCGCCTGGCGCAGCAGGCCGGCCCGGTAGGCGCGCAGCTTGTGCACGCCCTGGCTCTGGCCGTGCGCCTGGACGAACAGCCGGAGCAGGTTGAACCGGTCCCAGGCGATGTCCTCCGGGTAGCCCGCGAGGTCGCCGCGCAGGTCCTGCAGCCGCAGCCACGGGTCGATCAGGCTGAGGTGCTCCTCGTCCACCGGGCGGTCCCGCAGCAGGTAGAGCAGCCGGTTGAGCACCCGGACGTCGGCGACCCTGCTGTGCGTCAGCTTGGTGATCACCTTCTCGTCCGCGGCCAGCTCGCCGCGCCGCAGCCGGTCCCTGGTCTCCAGGGACTCCGACAGCTCGGCCAGTCCGGCCCGCACCTGCTCGTCGAGCACGCCGTAGCTCTCGGCCAGCGTGACCAGCTCGGCCACCAGCGCCGGGTCGGACTCCGCCTGGTAGGCCAGCGCGATGTAGTGCCGGACGAACGGGCGGATCACCTCGAACTCGCCCCTGCTGAAGCCCAGCGCGTACCGCGCGCCCCAGTTGTCCCAGAGCAGCGCGCGGTTGGCCCGCATGCTGTCCCGGTAGCTGATGTCCAGCTTCTGCCAGGCCGCAGGCGGCTCCTTGGGAACCATCCGTTCCTTGAGCCGCTGCACCGCCGCCTCGGTCACGATCTTTCTCCCTGCTGAAGTGTGTGGTGGTGGCCTCAGCCGCCGGGTCAGGACACCGGTACCAGCGGGCCGGACTCGGCGATCGGCTCCGGGATCACCTCGGCGCCGTTGCCCTCCAGCTTGTAGGCGCTGACCGCGAGCTTGGCCAGCACCGCGCGGGGCAGTGTGCCGAGCAGCTCGGGCACCACCGGCAGGTTCAGGTTCACCAGCGGGGTGCTGGTCAGGTAGCGCACCAGCGCCGGCTTGCCCACCTCGGCGAAGAGGGCCAGGCCCCTGGCCCAGATCCGCTCCCGCAGCGCCTGCAGCTTCTCCTTGGCCTGTTCGACGCCGTAGAGGGCGACGTAGAGCCGCAGCGAGTTGTAGCTCGCGTCGGCGATGTCACGCTCGTAGGAGTCGAAGTCGTCGCCGATGTCGAACAGCGCCATCGGGGCCTTGAGCAGCTGGTAGAACTGCTCGTTCGGGGTCCGGCCCTTGAGCCGGTCCATCACCCTGATCATCACGTGCAGGTCCGAGGAGCGCAGGAACGAGATCTCCTCGATGACCTCCTCGGTCAGCGGCAGCTCGCCCAGCAGCAGCTGGCCCTCCATGACGTAGTAGCGCTCCAGGTTGTCCACCCCGGCCTGGATGCGGCTGTCGTAGAGGTTGTGGTTCTTCAGCAGCTCCTGCATGCGGGTCTTCCAGCTGTGGTCGGTGACCCGGCTGGAACCGGCCTGCTGGGCCGCCTCGTAGATGATGTCGCCCTGGTAGACCAGCGAGTAGAAGTGCAGCACCAGCGGCTCGACCAGCTTGGCCTCAGCCGGGGTGCATCCGATGGTGTGCCAGTAGCCGCCGCCGGTCTTGTTCAGGATCGACATCTCGGCGCGCATGTTCTCGAAGTACGAGATCCGGTTGTCCTGCCAGCTGTCGGGGCGTTCCCCCGCGGCCAGCGTGCGGCTGATCCGCTCCAGTACCCGCCCGTTACGCGTGCCCACTCCCAAGACCTCCGAACCCACCATGGCTGATGAGCCCGAACGTAACCGTGGATCTTGAACGCAGGCCAGGAAGAACCTTTGCAGTGGTCCGGTTCTGCCGACGGAACTGTCAGTGGGGTGACTTACCGTCGCAGCTGATGAGCCAGCACAGCCCCAGGGCCACCCCACTGCAGCTGTCCTTCGAGCAGCTCGGCACCCCGCTGCACGAGGTGACCTTCGTCGTGCTGGACCTGGAGACCACCGGCGGGCGGCCGGGATCGGACATGATCACCGAGTTCGGCGCGGTGAAGGTGCGCGGCGGCGAGGTGCTCGGCGAGTTCGGCACCCTGGTCGACCCGGAGCGCGGCATCCCGCCGGAGGTGGTCGCGCTGACCGGCATCACCGAGCTGATGGTGCGCCAGGCGCCCAAGCTGGCCCAGGTGCTGCCCGCGTTCCTGGAGTTCGCCACCGGCGACCCGAAAACCGTGCTGGTGGCGCACAACGCGCCCTTCGACATCGGCTTCCTCAAGGCCGCCGCGGCCCAGCTGGACTACCCCTGGCCGAAGCCGCAGGTGCTGTGCACGGTCCGGCTGGCCCGCCGGGTGCTCTCCCGCGAGGAGGCGCCCAGCTGCCGCCTGGCCGCGCTGGCCGCGCTTTTCGGCGCCAGCGTCACCCCGAACCACCGGGCCCTCGACGACGCCAAGGCCACCGTGGACGTGCTGCACGCGCTGCTGGAACGCCTCGGGCCGCTGGGCGTGCACTCGCTGGAGGAGCTGCT
>NZ_JAMHIV010000043.1 GCF_023897065.1 Crossiella sp. SN42 | reverse complement strand
GCCCGCACAGCAGGTCGCTGATCTGCCCCGTGGCGGCGGCGCTCGTGGCGTCGATCCTGTTGACCACCGCGCACTGCACCACGCCGTAGGACATGTGATCGGCGAACGCCGTGATGTGCCCGTCGTCCGGATTGGCCATGGCCGCGACGCGTGCGGAAGCCTTGGCCAGCTCCGGCTGTCCCAGCAGGGCCGCGGACAACGACAGCAACGCCGCCGGTTCCGCGCGATGCCGGTCAGGCAGGCGCCGAGTGAGATCCAGCCACAGCCGATGAGCCGCGAACCGCTGTGCGGTGAAGGAGTTCCGCAGACTGCTCTCCCAGATCAAGCGCTCCTTGAGCGCCCAGCCGAGAAGCACGATCTGCCGGTCGTTGTCCGGAAGAACTCCATCCTCCGCTGCCCGGATGGCCTGTCGGACGCGGCGAACCCGGCAGAACAGCTTGCCGACACCACCGTCCGGCAGACCACCGTTGTTGCGTTCCAGCAACCACATCCGCCAACGGCGTTGCCGCACGGCTTCGCCCTCATCCGGCTTGATGCTGTCCAGCAGGTCCTGAAGATCATCATGGATGATCTTTCCCGTCGTGACGGCCTGGGCCGCCGCTTGGCAGGACCGTGGGTCAGCCAGTCTGCCGGTTCGCATCCCGGCCCCGGAGTAGCGGATCCACTTGGCTCCACGCGTGATGTCGGGCGCCCACACCGAATCGACGACACCGATTCCCCTGCTCTGCAACAGGTTTCCCAGATCGTCGACCAACTTCGCGTGCGGTGGCCGATCCGTTCGTGACTGGCTTCCGCCGCCAACGATCAGTATTACCGCGCGGTCCCAGTTGAGGTTGGCGAGGAAGTCGCCGAGCCGGTCGAGCGAAGCGATGCCGCTGACCAGGTCGGCGATGCTCTCCCTGATCGCCCACCGGAACCGTAGTGGCTCGATCGAGTAGTACGGCAGCACGACCACTGAGTCCGTGGGAAACACTCCAAGCAGGTGGGGGACACTGATGATGAGCTCGCTCAGTCCTTTGCCGTCGATGACGTCCTCACGGTCACGCATGGTCCTGGTCCCCCGTCACTTCATGGCTGGTTTCGTCATGTCGTTGTCGCATCTGGTTCTGGCGCACCAGGTCCCACCGGCCGGATGGCTCCGGGTTCGTGGCCGGCGGGGCGCCAGATGTGTCACCACCTTCCGAGCGCGAGCCGCGGCCTTCCTGGTTGAGACCTGGGCCTGTCCGGAGATTCGGCAGGCCGGTCGGACAGGTAACGCGTTGCCAGCAAAGTGGTTCGGGGGCAAGCACGGCGCGCTGGCCGCGTTACCTCACCCGTTGCGGCAGGACGGTGCGCGGGCGTGCACCGAATCGGCCTGTTCGCGGAGAAAGGGGATTTCGCCGCCATGACGGCATCGACACCATCGGACAGTCCTGATCGGACTGACTATCAATCACTGGACAACTACCTCTCCGCCCTCTGGAACGACTGGCAGAGCACCAGTTCCCCACTTCCGCTGGGGATCGAGATCATCCGGAGGGACAACCAGACGCACATCGCGATCACGCCGCTGATCCCCGACAAGCCGGTCGGCGGCAAAACCTACGTACACGAGTCGTCCACCGAACTCCTGGAGGAACTGAACCTGGTTCGTGGAGCGCGGTGGATCTCCGCCGACCTCCTCGCCGTCGCCACGACGCTCGCCGAATCGGGTGTCCGGCTCCAATCAGGCCTGTGCCTCCAGCTGGCGGAACGGACGCTCGCGGTCCCGGCGTCCGGTGCGACGCTGGCCGAGCGGTACTCCGTGGTGTGCGAGCGTGTCGCGGGATCGGAACAGAGGGAACGCTTGTCCACGCTGCTGCACTTGGATTCGGCCTGCGCACTGCTGGCCGCGGAGATGAACGCCGGCGGCGTTCCGTGGTGTTCGACCACCTACCGGACCGTCATGGCCGACGTCCTGTCGAGCCCGATGGAGAACGATCCCTATCCGCGTCTGGCCGCGCTGGACCGGGAGATCGCCAACGAGTTCGGCGGGGCCAGGTTCAACTGGCGGAAGGAGCTGGCGGATGCCTTCGACGGCGAAGGCATCCTCATCCCCAGCTCCCGTCTGGCCGACCTGATGGATGTCGAGCACCCGGTTGTCCCGCTGGTGCAGGAGTGGCGGAAGTTGGACGCACTGGCCTCTCGGCACGGCTACGACTGGGCGGAGCACTGGGTGCGCGATGGGCGGTGGTGGCCGTTGTTCCGGCCGGTCGGCACGCCGTCCGGCCGGTGGGCCGGGGAGGGCGGTGCGCTGCAGCTTCCGCTTCGCCTCCGGCCCTGTGTGCGGGTGGGGCCGGGGCGGATGTTGCTGTGCGCGAATCTGGCTCAGCTCGAGCCGCGGATGTGGGCCCACCTGTCCCAGGATGCGAACCTGGTGGAGGCCACTGCCCGGGGTGATCTCTACTCCTCGGCCGCCGACCAGCTCGGCGTCGAGCGGGAGGTGGCGAAACGTGCGGTGCTCGCCGGGATCTACGGCGACTACTCCCCCGCCAGCAGGCACACCACCAGGTTGCTGATCTCACGGTTCCCGCAGGCAATGCAGTATCTGCACAGGGCGGTGGCGCTGGGCAGCAACGGGATGGTCGTCAGCACCGGATTGGGCCGGGCCTGCCCGGCTGCGGACGAACTCGTTGTCGCCGCCCAAGCGATCCCGTGGTCCGAGCGCACACCGTTGCAGCGCAAGGCGGTGAACCGGCGCAGTCGCCAGCTGCGCAACTTCCCCGTCCAGGGCGGGGCTGCCGAGCTGGCCTGCGCGATCGCCGTCGGGATCCGGACGGCTCTTCGAGACCGGGACGCGCGACTGGTGATGTTCTGCCACGACGAGTTCCTCATCGACGCCGCGCTCGGCCAGATCGACGAGATCGAGCAGTCGCTGCCGGACATCGTCCGCACCGCCGTGAAGCGGGTGCTCGGCTCTAGCCCCGTGTCGTGGCCGCTGGTCATCGGCCGGGGTCGAAGCTGGGCTGAAGCGGGTAAGCAGTCGGCCGTCGGCTGATGCCCGTCGGGGTGGGGCCGGTCGTCATACCGGCTCCACCTCACCTCCCACGAAACCGGTCTCCAACACCAGGCTCAACCGCGCCCCGTGGCCGGCCAGCTCGGCACCCGCCAGCTCGGTCGCCCTGGCCAGTTCGGCGTGGTGCTCCGGCCAGGACTGCAACAGCAGAACCGATGCGCCGGCGGCCATCGCCGCGTCCAGCACCACCGCCCAGCGCGGCCGTGGCCGTAGCGGATGGACGGCGACCGTGGCGACCCCGCGCCCACCGCGGACGACCATCGCGTCGAACACTCCTGCCCGCTCCAGCCAGCGCTCAGCGGCCGGTGCGAGGTTCGCGTGCACATCGCCCACCAGTTCGGCGAAGGCACCGAACTCCGCGAGCAGCCGCTCGAACGTCGTTGGTGACGCGGAGGGTGCGTGCCTGGTCCGTCCCGCGGTGGTCGGCGCCAGAAGCCGGCCCCCAGCCCGCGCGGTGTGGACGGCGAGGCAGCCGTGCCGTCGGAGGTGCCTGAGGGCGATCGTCCATTGCAGACGGTCCACCGGACAGTGCTCGCGGAGCGCGGCTTCCGCGGCGATGCCCGGGAAGCGGAGCACCGTGTCGAACACCTGGCGCTCGCACAGAGAGAACTGGCCGGGCACGGCCGCAAGATCGGGTTCGGGGAGCGAGTCGACCAGCTCGGCCAGGTGCTCGATCAGCTCGGTGGCGGTCATGGTCGTTGCCGGACCAGTGCGCGGAGCCTGGCGCGCAGGTCCTGGTCCAGGGCGGTGAGGGTGCGGTGGTGGATCCCGCAGGCGGCAACCCGTCGCTGGGAGAACCCGTGCACCTGGCAGAGCAGGTAGGCAACCAGTGCGCGTTGCAGCCGGGGGTGCTCGGCCCCAGTGGCGAACCCGGCATCGAGCAACGCGCGGGTGATCTGCGTGCGCACCGAGCGTTCCTCGATCCGCGCGAGCGAGTCGTCCACGGCGGGGATGAGCTCGGTGTCCCGGTCGAGGCGGTGCTGCGCGCCGGGCAGCAGCGATCGGATCCGCCGGACCTGGAGGTGCTCCCCGGGCGCCAAGGCGGTGTCGCCGAGTTCGCGCTGGCGCTGGAGCATCTGCAGCGCGGCCCGCCCCACGTTGACCCGCCAGTGGTCGGCGGCGAGCTGGCGCACGCGCTGGACCAGGTGGGCTTGCCACGGTCCGCGCGCCGGGTCGTAGGTGACCGCGGCCTCCAGGATCCAGGTGGTCAGCTGCTGGTCGAGATCGTCGGCGTCGCCGAGCAGTTCCTGCAGCGCCCGCCGTTGTGACCGGACCGCGTGCCGGGCCAGCACCTTGCCGGCCTCCACCAGCTGCACCACGTCGGCCGCAGGCAACGCCGCCAGCGAACGGCACCCGGCCTCGTCGAGCGGAGCTGCTTCCCACCACGGCCGCGAGTCAGCACCCATGGATGACACCGCCCCGGACCGCGTGGCTGGTGTCGTCGTAGACGACCCGCAACGCCTGGGTGACACCGAGGGTCAGCAGGCTGGCGTGCAGGATGAACCCGCGCTCGGGCGGACCGGGTGCGAACACCGGTCCGAGATCCCACAGCGCCTCAACCAAGCCGTGCGCCGCGCGCAAACCAGCCATCGACACCGGTTCGCCCTGGAGGGCGTCGCCGATGGTGCCGCACGGCAGGGACGCCGTGGCCAGCAGATCCGAGCCCAGGTGCAGCGTAAGCGTCACCTCGGCCAGCTCGGTCCGGCCCAGCGCGGCCTGGATGCGGGCACAGGCCCGCCGGGCCCGCCACAGCGAGATCGCGAACTGCAGGTGCACGACGAACGGGTCCTGGGCATTCAAGGCAAGGCGGAATCGCGTCATGGGCAGGCGCTCCAGTCCGGGAGACGATGCAATGCCCGGAGGGAGGTAACGCGCGCGACGGCTGGTGGTTGCCGCCTGACGGCTGGGTCGCGGTCAAGAGCCACCCCGGCCGGTGTCCCGACAAGGCCAGGCTCAGCACACCGCGGGCACCCTCTGGCCCACGACCGAGGCCGTACCGGTCGTCACGCCTCCGCTTCGATGCGCTCGAAGATGTACGCATCGACCATGCGCTGCCACTCCGGCAGCTCACCCCAGTCAGCGACATAGGACGGCTTCGGGTCCGGGATGTGCTTGTGGATCTGGGCGATCCAGCACAGGGCGACGAACCGGCTCTTCTGCTCGTTGGTCAGCTTGGCGGTGTTGCCGTCGCTGAGCCGGATGAACTGCTCGACCTGTTCGCGCACCGCGGCCGCCGCATCACGTTCCCAGTCCGGGGTGTCCTCCCATGGGGTGATGTAGCCGGGCTTGGGCTCGCCGGGAAAGTACTTGAGCACCCCGGCGATCCAAGCCTCGCGGAAGAGACGGCCTCGCTCCTGCTGCACCTGCTGCTCCTGTCCTAGTTCGTGGTGTGCTGCCGGATCAAGGCCGCGATCTCGGCATCCAGCTGCCGAACCTGGACGTTGGCCAGCAATGGCTTCAGGTGCGGGCGCAGGCCATCGAGCCGCTTGGCGATCACGCCGGAGCCGGTTCGGTTGGCGGCGGCCAGCGCGGCCCCGGCGTAGGTGGCGACCCGGTGCGGGTCGCTGCGGGTCGCGCCGAGGCGGGCCAGGTCGGTGAGCACGCCGGCCCGCCGCCGGACCGACAGCGGCCCCTCCAGCGCCTGGGTCAGCGCCTCCTCCGCGCGGTCGGTGCGTCCGAGGGCGGCGTAGCAGCTGCCGCGCTGCTCGGGGATGCGCCCGCCGTCGAAGCGCAGCCAGCCGCCGTTGTGCCCGGTGCCCTCGACGTCGGCGGCCGCCTCCAGCGCCCGGTCGCATTCGCTCGCCTTGCCGAGCCCGGCGAAGGTTTCAGCCTGGACCGCGGCCACCCAGTGCCTGGTCGACAGCGCCGGGTCATCGCGGCGGGCGAACCCGGCGGCCAGCTCCAGCAGCGGCACCGCGGCGTGGAACTTGCGCTCGTAGACGGCGAGGAAGGCGTGGCGGGTCAGCGCGCAGGCCCACAGATCGAACGCGCCGGCCTCCTGCGCGGCCTGAGCGGCCAGGGTGTAGCAGTGGGCGGCGTCGGTGTAGCGGTCGCCGTCGAAGCAGGCCTCCCCGGCCAGCTGCAGCAGCTCGCCCAGCAGCGCCTGCAACCGCGTCCGGACCCGTTCCGACTGCTCCGCGCGCAGGCACGCGGTCAGCGTGCCGATCTGGGCCTGTACCAGCGGCAGCAACTGCGCCTTGGCCGAGGTGAGCATGAAGGTCTGCCACAGGTGGCCGTTGAGCGCCGCGAACTCCGCCAGCTCCGCACGGTCCAGCGAACCTGTTGCGGCGGCGGCGATCCGGCCGGTGTCCAGGATGGCCCGGGTAGGCGGAAGGGCCAGGGTGGCGCTGGTCAGGCTGACCAGACGGAGCAGGTCGCGTCGGTGCACGTCATCCCTCTCGGAGGCTTCCGGCAGCGCGGGGTGGATGCTCGCGGTGGCGTGATCATCGTAGTGGCGGCGGGCTGGTTGGCCCATGCTCTCGTGGCGGCGGTGCTTCGAGCCTGCCGGATCTGCCGGTCCACCATCTACGGCTCGGCCGGCCAGGAGCAGATCGAGCTCGAACGGGGACACGCCCAGCGCTTCGGCCAGCCGGAGCCGGTGCAGCGGCTGCGGGGCGCAGGTACCGGCCTCCCAGCGCGCCACCGTCGTGCGCTCCACTCCGACGACGGCGGCCAGGTCTTCCTGGGTCAGGCCGAGCCCGGCCCGACGGGCGATCAGCGCAGCCCGCCTTCCCACCGTCCCCACCTCCGTTTTACCTGTTCAACGCATGTTTGCTACACGATGCGACAGGTCTGCCACAGCAGCTGCCATGGCCAACGCCCATCACAGAGGGTTGCCTTCTGATCACGGTGCGACGCAGGTTCCACAGTAACCGAGACCCCGCCGATGACCAGAGCTTCACACCTTCGACCAGACAAGACGGACAAGCCCACCACGACGAAGGGACACCTTGACGATGCCGATCACCCTCGCCGCCGTCCGTGACGCCCGCGACTACCTCCCCGCCGCGCAGTGGGACCGCCTGGTCACCTTGATCAGGCGCGACCACCACCTCGACCAAGCCCTGTCCGAGCGGATCTTGGGCCAGACCATCGCCTTCCTCATTACCTGTTCCCGCAATCCCGGCTTGTCCCTCCGCCCGTCTCCGATGGTCGACCTGGGTTGGCACACCTTCCTCCACGACACCCCCGCCTACTGGGAGTTCTCCCAGTTGCACAACGGCGGATACATCCACCACATCCCCGATCTGACCGAGAATGACCTGGAGAGCCCGCTGGTGCTGCGCGCCACCGTCCAGGCGATGCGCGACTCCGGGTTCATCGTCGATGAGGAGCTGTGGGCGGGGCAGACCGCGGACTGCAACCAGTGCTACGCCGGGTGCAGCAACAGCCCGCGCAAGGCCGCGTAGCCACCGATAGGCTCGCCGCGCCCCGGCTGCCCGGGGCGCGGCGAGCACCATGGGGAGGCCCAGCATGACGATGACGGCGGTCCAGGCCTGGGAACGCTTCGCCGCGCGATCCACCCCACGCCGAGAGGTCAACGCCGCCGGAGCACGGACCTGGCTGAACTGGACCCAGTACCCCGACCACGGCCCCGGCGAGACCGTGCTCGGCGACCTGGCGGGCAAGGACGTTCTGGAGCTCGGCTCGGGCAGCGGGGACAACCTCGCCCACCTGGCCTCCCTCGGCGCCCGCTGCACCGGCATCGACCTGGCCCCCACCAGAACCGCCGCCGCACAAGCCACCTGGTCCGGGTGCGGCGAGATCACCTTCCTCACCGCAGAGGCCGCCAGCTACCTCGACAGCGCAACCGAGCGGTTCGACATCGTGTTCTCCATCTTCGGCGCCGTGTGGTTCACCGATCCCGCCGTTCTGCTGCCCCGCGTCCACGCCGCGCTCAAACCGGGTGGACTCCTCGCCTTCTCCCACCTGCCCGCCGTCGCACCCATGGCCGCTGGCCAGCCGGTCCAGAAGTGGGAACTCACTCCAGAGGCATGGCAGGAGGCGCTGCACAGTGCGGGGTTCGGCGACGTGCGCACCGAGCTTTTTCCGGCACCAGTGTCCGAGCAGGTGGGCACCCTGCTCGTCCGCGCTCGCGGAACCGACCCCGGTGACCGTCAACTGATGGTGGGGCCGTAGGTCTTCGCCGCGTGACGCAACTTCGTCAGCGCACCACGGAGCCGTGGCTTGAGCGCCTTGCCGATCACGATGCCGGGCAGGTGCTCCTGCACCACGATCCTGACCTTGGCCTTGTCATCCTCGGCCACGGCCGCACGCAAGCAGTCCAACACCTGGAGCGTTTTCCGGTGCCCGGCCAGGGCTTCCCGAGCATTCGACGTCAGCTCCACGGCCCGGACGATCGCCTGGTGAAGTTCAGTCCGCATCCCCTTCTGCCACGCCGACACCTCCCCCACACCGTCCCCGGTCCCGGCCCGGCACCTGTTCAGGCTGTCCGCCGGTTGCCGGAGTCTGAGTGCGGTGGCCGGGACGTCGCCAGGAGCGGTCTGTTGAGCCAAGTCAACACGGGAGGTCACCGGCGGCGTGGCTTCCCGCGCGTCCGCGCATCTGGCGCGGATGGTGAGTCCTAGATCGGCCGGGTTAAGCACGGTCACGCCGAATCGTTGTAGCACAACGCTTCTGGACACCGGAGATGCCAGGAGGGCGACCTGTTCGTGGACATAGGCCAGTGCCAGGGTGTAGGCCTCGCCCGGCGTGACTCTCAGGTCATCGACATCGATTTGGGCTTGGACCGCCAGTTGGGGCCGGTTCGCCGGGGTCGGGGACACCCCGAGCAGTGCGAGTTCCTCCAGCAGGTTCTCCATCGGCAGCGGCGGATCGGCCTGGTTCGCCGACGCGACCCCGCACAGGCTGTCCAAGGCGAGGCCGAGTTCGAGCAGTGAGCCGTCCGAAACCAGGATGAACTGGGCACGGGCCAGGACCGCGGCCAGGCTGGCCGCGTCACGGTCATCCAGCACGTCGGGGTCGAGCAAGTAGGCCAGCACCGTCGCGTCGATGACCATCGTGGACAACTCCGCCGCCTGACCACCGGGCTGGACAGGCCCGACGGGCTCAACAGCTCCGCCGTGCGCGGCACACGCCGCCGCCAGGCCCGCCAGTCGAGGGCGGAGCCGGGCGATGACGTGCTCGGCGGTCTCGATGACGACCCGGCCATCGGCATCAAGCCGCCCGATCAGGCGACTGGGCAGGCCCCCGGGCAGCTGCTTGCACCACTCGGCCGGCAACTGCATCCGGCCCCGGCCGTCCACGCTCACCCGTTGCCTGGTTCGCCCCTGGTGTCGCCCCGGCACTGACCGAGCGTTACTGACCATGTGCAAATTGTGGCTTAATGCTGCCGCCGGGCTTTACCCGGATCCCCTACAGCCAGTTTGCGGGCAGTTTGGATTTGCCGGGCAGATCGCGTTGCCGGGCATGTGGACCGACCGGCAGCGTCCGGCGGTAGCGAGCTGCCATGAATGCTGCGTCGACACCTGTTCCCGCTCCCGCGATCCGCGCGACATCCTCGACTGACCGGCAACCCGACTCATCGCGCGAACAGGTCACCAGCCTCGGCGCCCGGTGCAGGACCCTGGTCAGCGGTGAAAACCAGGTCTTCGACAGGGCAGCGGTCCTGGAGCTCCGCCCAGGCGACCGGCGTGCACACCGTCGGATGAGCCCGTCCGGTCACAGGCTCGCGGGCAGCAGGACCTCCTCGGGACGCCGATCGGGCCGTAGCCCATCCGGGCGGTGTGCCGCGACCGCCGTTCACCCGGGGCGAACTGTCAGCAGACGACCTCAGCGACCAGTTCGGTCCGCACCCAGTGCGCGCGGCGCGCCAGGTCGCGTGGCAACTCGTCGGTTGAGGAATCGGCAGGGCACCTTTGCCCGCTGGTCACACCGATAATATCCGGCGTCGCCGCGCAAAATGATCACCCAGCTGAATCACCTGAAAAGCCCTATTAAGGGCGGCATCAGCCAGCAGATTGTCTATCTCACCCAGACGGCGGTGCAGTCGACCGGACAACCTTCCTACAATCAAATAGTCAAGATTATCTACGACGGGCCGAGTTCGACTTCGGTTTTCACCAAACTCTGGACCAGACCGCATCATGCCGATCTAGGCAAAGGAGAGGTTGGTGTCCGACCAGTCTCGCCGAACCCGAGCGGTCATGCCACCGTTCGGCACTACGGTACGCATACCTCAGGTCGAGCTGATCCTCCCGGTTTTGCGTCATCCTGACAATGATCAGACCGAGCGCCGCACGCGAATCGCGGACCGGCCTTACGTCGCTGAACACTATGCCAGCGATGAGGCCGCCACAGCATTCGCCGCGCACCGGATTCCCGTTCTTGCCAGCCTGTGCTGGCCACACGCCGAGGGTGATCGTCTTTTTCACCTCCAGCGCATGCTGGAATACATTGCCATGCTTGACGACGAGTTTGCCCGACCAGAAGTGCTTGAAGATGACGATCGCTGTGCGGCGCTGCGCGACCATCACCTGGCTGCGCTCAGAGGTGTAGCACCACCCTCCGAACTCACCCTGGTGAGCCTGTTCTTCACCGTGCTCAGCTCCATGTTGACGGACGTTCGCCCCGCAGTCGGGGCGCGATTGACCGAATCAATCCGGCTCCAGGTCGAAAACCTCGCCGCCCGGCCTGCTCGCCACGTGGACTCGCTCAGCCTTGAGGACTACCTGATAGTGCGGCGAGTCGATTTCTTCATCGACTGGATGGCGGTCATGACCGAGTACGCCCTCGGCATCGACATGGGCGCCGAACTGCGGGAGCACGCGCGACTGGTGGAATTCCGGGACACGGCCTTCGACATCACGATCTTGTTCGGCGATCTCTACTCCCTGCGCAAGGAAGTGGCCGAGCAGGATCCGTTCAACGCGACCTGGCTCATCATGCGTGACGAGCACCTGGGCCTACAGGAGGCGGTCGACGCGCTCGCACGGATGTGCGTGGTTCGGCAACGCCATCTCGTCGAGTTGCGCGAGCACATTCTCGGCGGACCTCTTGGCGACAGTGCCACCGCGCGGCGTTACGTGCAGGAGATCGTGCACCTGCACACCGGAATTTGTGAGTTTCACCGAGTGAGCAAGCGTTATCAGGGTCTGGACTTCGCTGACTCCCGGTTCGACTCTGGAGACGTGGCGATCGGGCCGTACCGCACGCCGACCTCCATCGCCGCCCACGAGCACCAAGGTGGCGGGGACCGGCATGAGTGATCCGCGCACTGCCGTTCTTGACCTCATCGAGGACAGTCTCGACGACCCGCTCAGTGACGTACGCGGTGGGTTCTACGACACCGGGCAGGTTCTCCGGGCCTGCGCCGGCACCCCCGGCCGCATTGCCGAGACGGTCGCCAACGCGGCCCTCGGCCACCTGTTGTCCCGGCAGAACGAAGATCACAGTTGGGGCAGTCCGGTGTGGCCGGTCGAGTACCGGTTGGTGCCGACGCTGGGAGCGGTCACCGGGCTCGCCGGTGTGGTCGCCAGCCGAGGCGCCGGAACCGCCGATGACGTGCACGTCGCGCTGCGGCACGGACTCGGGTTCCTGGCCGCGCACGCGGATCACGTGTCCGTCGCCACGATGCCCGACACCGTCGCCGTGGAGCTGATCGTGCCTGCGATGCTGGCGGACCTCGACCGCGGTGCCGTCGGCGATGTCCGGTTCCGCACGGTTCTGACCGAGCTCCTGCGGTCACATCGCGATCAACTCGAGCGGTTGCACGCGTTGCGCTCGGCGGTGCGCGCCGGCCAACCGGTGTCCGGCTACCTCCTGCACTGCGCCGAGGTTCTGCCCGCCGCGGTGAACGAGCCGCCCCCGGGCACCGGCGGATCGGTGGGATGCTCTCCCGCGGCCACCGCCGTGGCGTTCGCTCGATCGGGCGGCCGGCAGATCGCGGCCGGTGAGTTCCTGGTGCAGGTCGCCCAGCGCTGGGGCGGTGCGCATCCCACGATGCTGCCCATCGCACCCTTCGAGCAGCTGTGGGTCGCGGCCGCGGCCGTCCGCCTCGACATCCCCGTGCCCAACGGGCTTCGACAGCGGCTGAGCACGCACGTGGCGGACCTGATCGGCGCGGACGGCGTGCCACTTGCCCCCGGTTTGCCCGCCGACGGTGATCTTACCGCCACCGCGGTGTACGTGCTCTGCCGTCTTGGTCAGGCCCGCGATCCCGCGTGCCTGCTCGCCTTCGAGTCCGGCAACGGCTTCGTCACTCATCAGCGGGAGCGCACCGCTTCGGTCACCACCAACGCGCACATGCTGGAGGCCTTCGGCGAGTGGGCCCGGCAGCGACTCGCCGGAGCACCGGCCTACCAACGCCAGCAGGCGATTCTGTCGCGCTACCTGGTGGACTGCCAGCACGCCGACGGCAGCTGGACCGACAAGTGGCACGCCAGCCCGATCTACGCCCTCTCCTGTGCCCTGCCTGCCCTGTGCCGATACGCGCCGGCAACCGCTGGCCCCGCGATCGGCCGCGCGGTCGCCTGGCTGCTCGGGACCCAGCGCCGGGATGGTTCGTGGGGCCGGTGGACCGCCACCCTGGAGGAAACCGCACTGGCGGTTCACTCACTGCACATCGGCGGGCCCATGGCCGGCGCCGAGGCCGGCCACCACGCCGAGCACGCGACCAAGCGCGGCTTGGCCTTCCTCGCCACGCATGCCGAGGCACCCGCCGAACACCCGGTGCGCACGCCGCTGTGGCATGGAAAGGAACTGTTCCAGCCCGAACGCATCAGCCGGGCCATCACTCTGTCCGCGCTCACCCTGAGAGTGGGAGGCGACCTTGCACAGCGACCCGGCGCCGGGGGCTGACGACCCAGGCCGGTACACCCCGCCCTGGGTGCGCTTCCCGCCATTCCCCACGTACGAGGAGTTGCGCAGGACGGGCCGGGCGCACCGCGTCATGCTGGCGCGCGGGCCGGTGTGGCTGATCCCCCGATACGCCGATGTGCACGCCCTGCTCCGGGACCGTCGGCTGTCCAAGGACTGGCGCACCGCTCCCGGACACGCGTTCTCGGCCGAGCACGCCGCCCCCGACGTCCGCGACCTGATCGAGGCGACGATGGCGAACACCGATCCACCCGAACACACCCGGCTGCGATCGTTGGTCTCCTCGGCATTCACCCTGAGCCGGGCCGAGGCACTGCGCCCGCGCATCGAGCAGGTCGCGGACACGCTGCTGACCGGCATCGCCAGCCAGGAGCGGACGGACCTGATCTCCAGTTTCGCCGCGCCCCTGACCATGACCATGCTCGCCGACCTCCTCGGCATACCTCCGGCCGACCAGGACGACATCCAACGGTGGACCGAGCAGATCAACACCCCGGACGGCGACCAGCGGCACCTGATCCCACCGGCGGTCCGGAACATGCGGCACTACCTGACCGGCCTGCTCGCCGAGCGGCGACGAGCAGGCGGCGAGGACCTCCTGTCGGCGCTGATCGCCGAACACGAGGACGGCCAGGGCCTTTCCGATACTGAGCTGCTGCGCATGGCCATGTTGCTGCTCCTGGCCGGTTATGACACGACCGCCGGCTTCATCGGCAACGCCATGCTGGCGTTGCTGACCCATCCCGACCAGATGGAGACCCTGCGCTCCCGGCCCGAGCTCGTACCGCAAGCCGTGGAAGAACTGCTGCGCTACGACAGCTCCGTCGGCGTGACAACGCTGCGGTACACCACGGCGGAGCTGGCCATCGGCACGACCACGATCCCGCCGGGCGAGGTCGTCATGCTCCTACTGGCCTCGGCCAACCGGGATGACGAGCAGTTCGGCAACGCCGACCAGCTCGACGTCCACCGCACCGCGAACTCACATGTCGCCTTCGGCCACGGCAGCCACTACTGCCTGGGCGCACCGCTGGCCCGGGCCGAGATCCAGGTCGCCATCACCGCCACGCTGCGGCACCTGCCCCACCTGGCACTGGCCGTCGAACCGGATGCGTTGACCTGGCGGATGAGCAGGATCGTCCGGTCGCTCCGGGAGCTCCCCGTGATTCCGTGCCACAACCCCTCGACCAAGCCTCCGCTCGCGGGGCGATGACCGGGCACGGGCCGGCCACGCCGACGCAGCACCACCGCCCCAACACTTCTGCGGTGTTCAGCTCGCGGTCACCACGGGCCCGGCGCCCTCGACGGGCTCCAGCTCCTCGGCCATCCGCATGGCCTCCTCGATCAGGGTTTCCACGATCCGGTGCTCGGGCACGGTTTTGATCACCTTGCCCTTGACGAAGATCTGGCCCTTCCCATTGCCGGAAGCCACGCCCAGGTCAGCCTCGCGAGCCTCGCCGGGGCCGTTGACCACACAGCCCATCACCGCCACCCGCAGCGGCACCTCCATGCCCTCCAACCCGGCGGTGACTTGCTCGGCGAGGGTGTAGACGTCGACCTGCGCGCGGCCGCAACTGGGGCAGGAGACGATCTCCAGCTTGCGCTGGCGCAGGTTCAGCGACTGCAGGATCTGGGTGGCCACCTTGATCTCCTCCACCGGCGGCGCCGACAGGGAGACCCGGATGCTGTCGCCGATGCCCCTGGACAGCAGCGCGCCGAAGGCCACCGCGGACTTGATGGTGCCCTGGAACGCCGGACCGGCCTCGGTGACACCCAGGTGCAGCGGGTAGTCACACCGCTCGGCCAGCAGCTCGTAGGCGCGCACCATGACCACGGGATCGTTGTGCTTCACCGAGATCTTGATGTCGTGGAAGTCGTGCTCGGCGAACAGCGACGCTTCCCAGAGCGCGGATTCCACCAGCGCCTCCGGGGTGGCCTTGCCGTACTTCTTCAGCAGCCGTGGGTCGAGTGAGCCCGCGTTGACCCCGATGCGGATCGGGGTGCGGGTTTCTTTTGCGGCCTGCGAGATTTCCCCGATCCGGTCGTCGAACTTCTTGATGTTGCCCGGGTTCACCCGGACCGCGGCGCAGCCGGCTTCGATGGCGGCGAAGACGTACTTGGGCTGGAAGTGGATGTCCGCGATGACCGGGATGCCGGATTTCCTCGCGATGGCGGGCAAAGCGTCCGCGTCGTCCTGCGAGGGACAGGCGATCCGGACGATGTCGCAGCCCGCCGCGGTCAGCTCGGCGATCTGTTGCAGGGTGGCGTCGACGTCGGAGGTCAGCGTGGTGGTCATGGTCTGGATGGACACCGGATGATCGCTGCCCACGCCGACCTTGCCGACCTGGAGCTGCCGGGTCTTCCGGCGTTGCGCCAGCACCGGCGGCGGCAGGTCCGGCATGCCGAGGGAAACCTGGCTCACCGCAACACACCTCCCGGGCGGGACGGGTGCGCAACGGGGCTGTTGCCGAGGTTGGCCCGCGCGGCCCCGGCAATGGACTCCGCGTCCAGCCCGCAGGCGGCCAGGATGTCCCCGCGGGCGCCGTGGTCCAGGAAGGCCGGCGGCACGCCGAGGTTGGCCACGGGGGTGCGAACCCCGGCCGCGGCGCAGGCCTGGGCGAGGGCGGTGCCCAGGCCGCCGATGCGGACCCCGTCCTCGACGGTGAGCACGGTGCGGTGCCGGGCGGCCAGGTGCACCAGGGCCGGGTTGATCGGCAGCAGCCAGCGCGGGTCCACCACAGTGACGCCGAGGCCGTCCTGTTTGAGCAGCGCGGCGGCCTGGAGCGCGGGTTCGGCGAGCACTCCGGCGGAGACGATCAACACGTCCAGCGGGGTGTGCTCGCCGCGGTAGAGCACGTCCATGCCGTCCATCCGGTTGCGTGCCTTGATGGCTGGGCCTGCCGCGGCCTTGGGGAAGCGCAGCGCGGTCGGACCGGTGTCGTCCACCGCCTCGGCGAGCAACGCCGCCAGCTCCACCGGATCCCGGGGTGAGGCCACCCGCATGCCCGGCGCCTGGCCGAGCAGCGCGAGATCCCACACGCCGTGGTGCGACGGGCCATCCGGGCCGGTGATGCCCGCGCGGTCGAGCACGAAGGTGACCGGGAGCCGGTGCAGGGCCACGTCCATGAGGACCTGGTCGATGGCGCGGTTGAGGAAGGTGGCGTAGAGGCAGACGACGGGGCGCAGTCCGCCCATGGCGAGTCCGGCGGCCGAGGTGACCGCGAATTGTTCGGCGATGCCGACGTCGAAGATCCGGTCCGGGTAGCGCTGCGCGAACCGGTGCAGGCCAACGGGTCGCAGCATCGAGGCGGTCAGCGCGACCAGCTCCGGGCGGGTCTCGGCGAGTTCGGTGATGTGCTTGCCGAACAGGCTGGTCCAGCTCGGCGCGCCACCGGCCTTGCCGGTCCCGGTGACCGGGTTCAGCACGCCGACGCCGTGCATCCGGTCGGCCTCGTCGTTCTCCGCGTGGCGGTAACCGCGGCCCTTCTCGGTCACGCAGTGCACCACCACCGGCTGGTTCAGCTCGCGGGCGTGCCGCAGGGCCGTCTCGGTGGCCTGGACGTCGTGGCCGTCGATCGGGCCCAGGTAGTGGAAACCCACGGTGTGGAACAGGTTCCGGTCGCTGGCCGTGCCGGAGCGGAGTGCGCTCAGGTGTTCGGCCAGGCCGCCGATGGTGGGGGCGTAGGAGCGGCCGTTGTCGTTGAGCACCACGATCACCGGCCGCCCCGAGCCGCCCAGGTTGTTCAGCGCCTCCCAGGCCAGGCCGCCGGTCAGGGCGCCGTCGCCGATCACCGCGACCACCCGCCGGTCGGTCTCGCCACGCAGCTGCTGGGCCTTGGCCAGACCGTCCGCCCAGGCCAGCGAGGTGGAGGCGTGCGAGTTCTCCACGTGGTCGTGCTCGGACTCCGACCGCTGCGGATACCCGGCCAGTCCGCCGGCCGCCCGCAGGGTGTCGAAGTCCTGCTGCCTGCCGGTGAGGATCTTGTGCACGTATGCCTGGTGCCCGGTGTCGAAGATGATCCGGTCCCGCGGCGAGTCGAACACCCGGTGCAGCGCGATGGTCAGCTCCACCACGCCCAGGTTCGGGCCGAGGTGCCCACCCGCCTGGCAGACCTTGTCCACCAGGAAACGCCGGATCTGCCCGGCCAGCGCGGGTATCTCCTTGGCTGGCAGGGCTTTCAGGTGGTGTGGGTCGACGATGTGCGTCAGCGGTGTGGTAGTCATGGACGCCCCTGTTCGTTAGCGGTCAAGGATTCGACGCGAGTGGGACCGAGACCGCCGATCGCCGCGATCACCCCGGTGAGCAGGCGCCGCCGGGTGTCCCGGTGCAGCAGCAACCCGACCGTGCCCGCCTCGGCCAGCCAGTCCGCGCGCACCTGTCCGGCGGCCCGCACCAGGTGCGCGGGCACGTCCCGGTACGGGGCGAGCGCGGCCGGGTCCAGCACCAGCAGCAGATCCACCGGCCTGGGCCGGTCCAGCAGCAGGATCCGGCGCGGGCGCAGCGCGGCCGACCACTCGCGCACCACCGCGGCGGTGGCGGCCAGGGTGGCCGGATGGTCCGCGTCCGCGGCGGCGCCCAGCCCGGCCGGCCGGCCCCGGTCATCCACCCAGGAAGCGGTGAAACCGAGACAGCGGTGGTCGCCGCATTCGTCGTCGTAGGTCAGCAGGCCCTGGCCCGCGGTCAGGCCGAGCCGGCGCAGGCTGCCGGCCAGCAGTGGCGCGGCCGGACAGGGTGCCAGGCCGCCGCCGGTGCGCAGGCCCGCCGCGATCACCGGCCCCCGCTCGAGGGCCTGCGAGACCACCGACACCGGGCGGAAGGCGCTGCTGTGCCGCAACGAGCTCATGACTGCACGCCCCGGCGCACGGCGGCGGGCAGTCCGAAGTGGACGGTCTCCCTGGTGACCTCCCGCTCGGTGCACGAGATCGCACCGAGCCCGCCGATCGCGGTCACCACCTCCTCGACCAGTGCGGACGGCGCGGAGGCGCCCGCGGTCAGGCCGAGCACCCGCACCCCGGCCAGCCACTCCGCCCGGATGTCGCCGACCCGGTCGATGAGCTGGGCCGGGGTGCCGTTGCGGCGGGAGAGTTCGACCAGGCGGATCGAGTTGGATGAGTTGGCCGAGCCGACCACCAGGACCAGGTCGGACTCCTCGATGACCGCCTTGAGCGAGTTCTGCCGGTTGGTGCTGGCGTAGCAGATGTCCTCACTGGGTGGCTCGTGCAGCAACGGGAACTTCGCCCGCAGCGCCTCGATGACCTCGGCGGTCTCATCGACGGCCAGGGTGGTCTGGGTCAGGTAGGACACCCGGGCCGGATCGGCGAGGTCCAGCCGGCTCACGTCCTCCGGGGTCTCGACCAGGGTGGTGGCCTCGGGGGCCTCACCCATGGTGCCTTCGACCTCTTCGTGTCCGGCGTGGCCGATGAGCACGATGGTGTCGCCGCGGGCGGCGTAGCGGCGGGCCTCGGCGTGCACCTTGGTGACCAGCGGGCAGGTGCCGTCGATGACCTCCAGGTCGCGCTCGTTGGCCTCGGCGCGGACGGCGGGTGAGACCCCGTGCGCGGAGAAGACCACCGTCGCGCCGTCGGGGACCTCGTCGAGCTCGTCCACGAAGATCGCGCCGCGTCCGGCCAGGTCCTCGACCACGTAGGTGTTGTGCACGATCTGCTTGCGCACGTACACCGGGTTGGTCCGGGTTTCCAGGGTGCGCTCGACGATCTCGATCGCCCTTTCCACACCCGCGCAGAAGGACCGTGGGCTGGCCAGCAGGATCGAACGCGGCCCGGCCACCGCGGACCAGTCCGCGAGGACCTGCTCGGCGGCGGCCAGCGTGAGCGGATCGTCGGGCGGGGCGGCGACGCCGAGTCCGGCCGCGCCCAGCGCACCCCGGTCGATCGTGCTGTGCCGGGTGTGTTCGTTCAGGTGCAGTGGGCCGGTGCGGACGGGCACGCCACGGCGGCGCAGATCACCGGCCAGCAGCAGGGCGGCGGGGGCTGGGATGTCGCCCGTTGTGGTGCGCAGGGTGGTAGCGACCAGCGCGCCGTCCGTCCCGTGGGGTGGGAAGTTCATGGGTTCGGCTCCTGTCCGTCCCGTGGTGATCGGTGGTTGATCAGCTGAGTGAAGTCGCCCGCACCCGGCCGTGGCCCGTCTCCGGCCGCTGACCTGCCACCACCGGGAAATGGCGGGGATGGTGAGGGCGTCCTACGCCTGGGCGCCGCACTGGTCGGTGAAGCCCGGGGGTCGAACGCCTCGGGCCCGTCGGCGGTGCCGTCGAGGTAGCGGTAGCGCTGGCTTTCCTGGTTGAAGCGCATGCCTGCGCTGGCGTACTGGCCCAGTGCGGTGAGGTAGCTCGCCACGACCGTGAGTCGTTGTCCCGCAGCACTTTCTCGCGCAGGCCGAGGAAGCGGTTGAAGACGCGCTCGTACATCACCACGGTCTCCGCCGCTGCTTCGTCCAGGCCGCAGTCCCGGTGCTGACTGACCGCATCGACGAGGTCGTGCCGGTCCTGGGAGCGGTAGGCCTCCTTGCCGTGGAAGAACGCCTTGTGACCGGCATTCACGATCATGGCGCCCAGCCCGGTGAGCGCCCGCAGGCGGAGGTCGGTGAAATGCGCTGAGCGCAGGTCGAGTCCTCCGACCAGGGCGGGGCAGTTGCTGAACGGGAGTATGCCGCCGATGTACAGGCGGATCCGGAAGGCTCTGGACAGCGTGGGGAGTGCGGTAGGGCGGGCACAGCTGCCGGAATCCCAGCAGGAGCTCCGCGAGCGACTGGGCATGGTTGCTGTCCTGTTCGGTGACGACTTCCGAGGTCTCCGCGGCGCGCACCAGTCCGCAGCGGAACTCCGACACCCAGGCCGGGTCGTGCCGTTTGGGGCCCTCGTCCAGGACATCGTCCACCGCGAAGATCCAGATCGACATGTTCGCGGCCAGTTGGAGTGTCTCCAGTCGGCCGACCGGCGCCAGGTAGCCCACCAGCGCCCCGGTTCGTTGGGGGATCGGCCAGTACATCGGCGGAACCTGAATTTGCCGAAGGCCACGGGGCTGCTCCTTGGGAACATCAGGGCGGTGCGTGGGCTGATGTGCTGGCCGGGGCGTCTGGTCAGGCAGCGGTGGTGCCGGTCAGATACGCCACCACCATTGGATCGAGTCAATCGGCAGCGGTGTCAAGTCGTTGTCGCGGGGGACATCGGTGAATCCGCTGAACCGGGTGGGCGCATTGGGACCGTGACAGGCGTAGCGGCCACTGCTGAACGCCCAGTCGAGATGGCCTCGCAGATAGCCTTCGAGTGCGGTGGCATAGGGTTGGTAGAGGTCGGCATTCTGTTGTAGCAGCTGGTCGCGGTGGTGAAGATAGAGAGTGAGCAGGCGGTCGCGCATGACACTTGCCACTTCGATCGCCTGCTGAAGATCAAGCTTCCGTTCTTTGCCAATGACGTCGACAATGTTCAGTTCGTTCCGGTTGGCGGGCCGCGTGGTTTCGTCCTTGACCGAATAGATGTCGTTGTCCCAGCCGCTGATCAGAGCTGCTGTTTCCACGAGGGCTCGCAGCCGGCGGTTGCTCAGTACCGCCAGGTCGGTCGCTTGTCCGTTGATGAGCAGGCAGACCCAGGGGAACATAGTCGCGCCCCCGCTCCACAGGCGCATGGCGACAACCTCGCTCAGGTTTGGTGTCACATTGCAGACCTTGTAGGCGGATTTGTGCATTTCCATGTTGATGTAGTCGCCGAGATGGCGGGCCAGCTGATCTCCTGCCATCGGGCTGATCAGGGTGGAGAACCGGATCCGGATGTCGTGCAGGGCGGCCGCATAACGCTCATCGCTGTTCGGTGGTTGTTCGATGCTTTCGGCAGCGCGCAGGATATTGAGGTTCGTGCGTGCGATGCGCTCCAGGCGCAGCCCTCCGGGAGGTTCGTCACAGATCTCGTCGTCGTAGCAGAACGCCCACATCAGCAGGTCGGCGTTGAGCTGGACGAGCTCTGCGGGAAGGTCGGCGCATTGATATGCCGCGCACAGGCCGGCATGACTGTTGGTGATGCGGTCTCGTTGCACCTCATCCCCGTATAGCCGATATTTGTCCATGTACACGAGGCTGAGCTGGTTGATTTCCTCAGCGTCGGGATGGAGTTGTGACTCAAAGGGGAAGTAATAGGGAGGCAGAATGATGGGCGTAGTCATTTTTGCTCCATCTGCAGATCCTGCGGTTTGGACGTGAGCACTAGTTCCACCCCGCGAAGGTGCAAAACCATCCTGGCCTGCGGCCTTGGTCGACTTCCGGGCTTTTCCTGGAATGTCCAACGTCTCACGATCATGGCGATGGCCATGCACGACTCGGCCATACCCATCGCTTCGCCGATGCATCGGCGTGCGCCGAGACCGAAAGGCATGAATGCCTTCTTCTGGGCGGCAGTAGGTGCGTTGTCCCATCGTTCCGGAGCGAAGCGGTCTGGTTCCGGGAATACGTGCGGGTCTCGGTGCAGGACATACGGGGAGAAGAAGACCCCGGTGCCGCGGGGCAAGTCGTGGCCTCCTAACTGGGTGTCGGCCACGGCGATCCGGGTAAATATCCACCCGGGCGGGTACATGCGCAGCGCCTCGGTCAGCACCTGCCGCAAATACGGCAACTTTCTCAGGTCGTCGTAGCCGGGGTCCGCTCCAGGGAATACTCTGCCCAGTTCGGCCTCGAGCTTGTCATACACCGCCGAATGGCGGCTGAGCAGATGTAGTGCCGAGGCCATCACCGAAGCAGACGTTTCCGTTCCGCCGAGGAAGAAGTTCATCACCTGGTGGAAAAGATCCTGGTCGGACCGCTGCGCCGGTCTGCCCGGAGGGACCAGCAGGGACATCAGGTCCGCATAGTCGACGGGGTCGGCCTCCCGGCGGCGGGCCATCAGACTGATCGCCTCGTGAATCGCCCGGCGGGCCCGCTCATAGCGGATGACGCCGGGCAGCGGGAGTCGTCCGGCACCCGGGATGATCATGCGGATGGCCAGGTTGCCGAGCACGAGCGGAATGTTGCGCTGGAATACCTCGACGGCCTGGCGGTCGCCCGGCGCGATGAAGAGTGTGCGCGCCAGTGCGGTGACCATGACCTGATTCATTTCCTGGTCGGGATCAATGATCTGTCCGGGCCGCCACGCGCCTAGCCGCTCCCTTGCACATGCCTGGAACTGCTCGCCGTAATCGGCTAATCGAGCGGGCTGAAAGGCCGGTCGGAGCAGGTTGCGCAACGGCCGGTGCTCGGCAGCCCTGACCGCACCCAGCCCAGTTCCCAGGATCGGGTCGAAGGAATCGAAGTACGGGCCGCCCTTGTCGAACTGCACACCGTTACCGGCTACCTGGACATGTGCGGCGAGTTCTGGGTCGTTCACTACATATGCCTCGGTCCGGCCGAGCCGGATCCGCACCATCGGCCCCAGCTCTCGGACGGATTCGAAGAATCCGAGCAAATCCCGCACCATACTCAGTGTGTGTCCGATGACGGGCAGCGCCCCGGGCGCGAGGGGTGCTGATGCGGTGGTGGTGGTCATGGGTGGGGACCTCCGCTGGTCAGCTCCGGCGTGCGGTGATGAGGACGTATCCCAGGCAGGGCAGGGCGGCCATGGCGTCCAGCGCGTCGGCGCCGGTGCTGAGCTGCGCGGCCACCTGGCCCGCCGCGGTGGTGGCGACCTCCCGCAGGAGTGCGGTGAAGTGCCCGTATCCCGCCCGCACCTGGTCGCCGATGTCGGTGTAGTCCAGGACTTCCCATCCGGTGGCCGCGAGATTGGCCCGGAACTCGTTGTGGGTGGGGAAAGTGCGGGCGTGGAAGAGCTCGGCCACCTGGTTGACAATCGCCCAGTCCTGCTCGCCCAGCGGTTCGCGCATGGCGACGTCGGCGATGACCAGCCGGCCACCGGGTTTGACCACTCGCGCGGCCTGCTTGAGTGCCGCCTGGTGATCCGGCATGTGGGCCAGGGACTCGATGGCCCAGGCGTGGTCGAAGGTGTTGTCCGCGAAGGACAGGTCCATCGCGTCGGCCCGTTGGAAGGTCACCCGGTCGGCCAGTTCGCGTCCGGCCGCTGCCTTGGTGGCCACGGTCACCTGGTGATCGCTGAGGGTGATGCCGGTGACGTGCGCTTGCCGGGTGGTGGCGATCTGCAAAGCGGGCAGCCCGTTGCCGCAGCCGATGTCCAGCAGCCGGCTGTCCGGGTCCGCGAGCAGCCGATCGGCCACCATTGTGGTGAGCCGCTCAGAGGCGGTGGAGATGGGCGAGTGGTCCTGGTCGTCGCGCCAGTAGCCGAGGTGGATGCTGCCGCCCAGCGCCTGCGCGAACAGGTCGTTGAGCTGGTCGTACATCGCACTGACCTCGGCGGGAGCCGGACGAACGGTCATGGTCATCCCTGCTTTCGTTCTTCGCTGGTGCGCTGGGCGATCACGCTGTAGGCCGAGACCTTGTTCAGCAGCAGCGCGATGGACAGGTTCACCGCCAGGACCCGCAGTTCCTCCAAGGGGCCGGTGACGCCGTCCGGGAAATGGGTCTCCAGGTTCGAGCGGACCTCCAGCAGCCAGTGCGCGACGTCGGCGTTGGACGGCAGCACCCGCATGTCGGTGACGGCGAACCCGCTGTCCTCCAGCACCTTGCTGAAGTACTCCGGTGTCTTGCGGTACCCGACGGCGAGGCGGTCCACCTCATCGGGGATGGCCGACTGGTAGTCGTCGAGATCGCCCTTGTAGAGGGTGTCGGAGATGACCAGCAACCCGCCTTCCCGCACGCGGCAGGCCAGGGCCGCCATCGAGCTCTCGAACAGCGCGTGCGGGAAGTGGGTGATGACGCCGCGGATGACGACCAGGTCGTAGAGCTGCTCGGGCTCGGGCAGCAACGCGAGGTCCTGGGCGTTGCACTGGTACAGGTTCGTGCGGTCCGCGATGCCTTGGCCGGCAAGGTGTTCGGCGCAGTACTCCAGCTGGCTCCGGCTGATGTTCAGTCCGTCCAGGCGCCCGCATTCCGGGAACAGCCTTGCCAGGTAACCCAGGATGAAGCCCCAGCCACAGCCGAGATCCAGGATCCGCCGCAGCGGTGGGCGGTCCGGGCCGGTCAGCCCGGCCAGTTCGAGCTGCCGGTCAAAGAACCGGACACCCGACTCGTCCAGCGACACCGGGCGGGGTGAGTCGGGATGGTTGTAGATCCCCCACTCGAACAGGATGTTCTCGCCCAGCGCCTTGCGCCAGGCCTGCGGATCGTCGGCGTAGGTATAGACCACCTTCGCCTGGTAGGCGTTGTCGGTCTCGCCACGCAGGACGTGGATGGGCAGCTGGCCAGAAGTCGTCGTCATGTTCCGTCCTTGACTGTCGTCGTGGTCGATTCGCCCAGCCGCAGCGCCGCTTCGAGGAGAACCACCGGCGTCCCGGGGATCCCAGCACGGAGCTCACCGGTCCCGGCGCACGGCCAGCTCGGCCAGCGCCACCAGATCGGCCGCCGCGTGCCGGTCCGGCAGGCCGTCCAGCGCCGCCTCCCACCGCCGGGCGGCTTCCTGCTGCGCCCATTCCCGGCCGCCGGCCAGCTCGGCCAGCTCCGTGGCGCGAGCCACCATCGCCGGGGTCATCGGCTCCGGCGAGTGGTACAGCCGCGCCAGCTCCCGGCCGGCCGGGGTGCCGGAGGTCAGGGCCGCGACCACCGGCAGGGACTTCTTCCGCGCCGCCAGGTCGGCACCGGCAGGCTTCCTGGTCGTCATCGGGTCGCCCCAGATGCCGAGCACGTCGTCGATGAGCTGGAAGGCCAGACCCATCTCCCGTCCGAACCGGTCCAGCCCCGCCACCACGGTGTTGTCCGCGCCGGCGCAGAGCGCGCCCAGCGCGCAACAGCACCCCATCAACGCGCCGGTCTTGCCGATGGCCATCCGCACGCACTCGGCCATCCCGACCTCCGGGCGGCCTTCGAACGCGCAGTCCTCCTGCTCGCCCCGGCACAGCTCCACCACACAGCTCTCCAGCCGCGCGATCGCCGGACCCACCGCGGCGAGCCGCTCGTCGGTCAGCACCCGGATCGCCAGGGCGTGCAGTGTGTCGCCGACCAGGATCGCGTTCGGCACACCCCACACGCTCCACACCGTGGCCCGGCCCCGGCGGGTCACGTCGGCGTCCATCACGTCGTCGTGCAGCAGGGTGAAGTTGTGCGCCAGCTCCACCGCGGCCGCCGCGTGCACTCCCGCCGAGGGGGGAGCCCCGCACGCCGCGGCGGCGGCCAGCACCAGCGCCGGCCGCAACGCCTTCCCTGAATCCGCGCGGGTCGGGGTGCCCGCGGTGTCCCACCAGCCGAAGTGGTAGCCGGCCATCAGCCGCAACACCTCGGGCAGACCGTCCACCGCCGTCCGCAACACGGGTTCGATCAGGGTCCGGGACCGTGCCAGCAGCTGTCTGCCGTGCTCGGTCCGCTCGCCGCCGGCCGGTGTGGTGGCCGTGGTCGTCGTGGTGGTTGAGATCGCTGTGGTTCGCACTGCACCCGCCCGCCTTGTCCGGTTCCGGCATCCAGTTACAGGTGGTCACTGATGAGGTCCGTGCGGTAGCTGTACGTAGTAGACAGGGACTGTTTGGCGGCTGCCATCACCCACTGGCGGTGGAAGTGTTGAACCTGTGCGCTTGTTGAACGCCCCAACACACAAACGTTGACGGCTCGCGATGCCGAGCCGACGCACTCCCAACACCGCGCTGGCCGCCCTGTTGCTGGAAAGCGGGTGGACCGGGCAGGCCCTGGCGGACGCGGTCAACACCAGCGGCCTGGACAGCGATCTCGCGCTGCGCTACGACCGCACCTCCATCGCCCACTGGCTCTCCGGATCCCGGCCCAGCGTGCTGGTGACCGAGGTCGTGGCCGAGGCGTTGACGCGACGGCTGGGGCGCAGGATCGGCCCGGGGGAGACCGGGCTGCTCCGGGCCGGTGACACGGGTGCGGACCTGGTTGGGGCGGCGGCGCAGGACGTGGCCGAATCCTTGGTGCGGCTGGGGGCCGGGGCCGGGCGACGCACCGGCCAGGCCGCGATGATCTACACGGTGGGCGCGCCGATCCTGCCCGCCAACATCCCCGCCGCCGCGTTACGACCGGCGTCGGGACGGGGACGGGTGGGCAGCGCCCAGGTGCAGGCGGCCACGCTGATGCTGTCGGTGTTCTCCGACGTGGACCTGACCCTGGGGGGTGGCCGCGCGCGGGCGGCGCTGTCGACCTACCTGGTCACCGATGTCGCGGTCTGGCTGCGGGCCTCCGCCACGCCCGCCACCAGCGTCCGGTTGTGGTCGATCGCCGCCCGGCTGGCCTACCTCGCGGGCTGGATGTGCTTTGACGACATCCTGCACGGCGCCGCGCAACGCTACTACCGCCTCGCGGCCAGTCTGGCCGCTGACGCAGGCGACGCCGGCTGCTACACCGCCGCCCTGCGCGGCCTGAGCGTGCAAGCCCATTACCTGAGCCACCACAGCACCGCCCTGCAGCTGGCCGAGGCCGCTGCCCGGTACCAGGGGCTCCCGCCGGAACAAGCGGCCTTCCTGGACGGACAGCACGCGGTGACCCTGGCCGCCACCGGCGACGCCCGAGCCGCCCTCGCGCACCTCAACCACGCGGAACGCTCCCTCGCGCGCGCCCAGGACGCCACCGCGGTCGGCGGCTACCACCCCGCCGCCCTGGCCCACCAGCGCGCCGAAGTGCTCGCCGCCCTCGGTGACCGGCCCGGCGCCATCGCCTCCTTGGTCGCCTCGCTGCGCCACCGCCCGGCCACCGAACGACGCGCCCACGCCATCACCAGCGCCCGCCTGGCCGAGCTCTACCTCGACGCCGGTCACCTGGATCAGGCCTGCACCGCCTGGGCCGGTCTGCTCGACTGCCGGCCGCACCTGTCCTCCGGGCGGATTGACCACGCGGTGCGTTCCCTGCGCGCCCGGCTCCGCCCGCACGCCCTCCACCCAGCGGCCCGCACGCTGCTCATTCGCGCGGCACCACAGCGATGATCCCCGGCGCGGTGACCGGAACAGCCACCGCCGCCGACCGGATCGCCACCTCGACCGCGGCCATCGGTCCCAGCCCCGACAGCCCCTGCAGCAGCTCGGCCACCAAGCCCTCCGGCGCGCCCTGACTGGCGGTGATCCCGACCGCGGCCATGCCGCCCAGCCAGGCCGGTCGCACCTCCTGCGCGCTGCTCACCCGGTAGGCCCGGGCGCCCGCACCCTCGACCAGGCCCAGCAGCATGCGGCTGTCGGCGCCCGCGGGTCCGGCGACCAGGACCACGTCGGTGTCCGCGGCCAACCGCAGCACCGCCGCACGACGATCCGCGGGCTCGGCACACAGCGTGGCCGGATCCTGCGGCAGCACGTGCCCGAACCGGTTCCGCACCGCCTCCGCCACCGGCCGGGTCACGGCCACCGGCGCACCCGGCGCCACCACCACCCCCACCCGCCGGGGATCCGCCACCTCCAGCCCGGGCACGTGGGGCAGGTCCGCGACCATCCGGACGTGTTCCGGAGCCTGCCCCGCCAGTCCCGGCACGGCTGCTTGTCCAGGGTCAGCCACCAGGACCACCGTTTCCCCCTGCTCGGCCAACCGCCGTACCTCACCGGCCGTGGCCGCCACCACCGGACACGTCGCGTCAGTGATCGCCAACCCCCGCGCCGCGGCCTCCGCCCGCACCGCCAGGCTGACTCCCGCCTGGCTGAACAGCACCCGGGCCTGCTCGGGCACGGCATCCAGCGACGCCACGAACACCGCTCCCCCGGCCCGCAGACCGGCCAGCACCCGCCGGGAGGCCGGGATCGCGCCCAGCACGTACACCGGTGCGTTCTCCGTCGCCAGCAACCGTTCCAGCACCCGCCGCGCGGCCGTGGACCCGCTGCACCACGGCCGCGTGCCGGCCAGCAGGACCTGCCGGGTCCGCCAGACCCGCACCCAGTCCGCGATCTCCTCCGCCACCACCGCGCCCAACCGGTCCTCCTCCCCCGGCGCGACCGCCGCGGCCATACCCACCACCGCCCCGTCCCCGGCCACGTAGGACGCCACCCGCGCCCACGCCACCGCACCCGTCGGCGACGGTGCGGCCGGCGGCGGCCAATGCCGGTAGCGCACCCGGAACCCCCGGCGCCGCAACCCACCACCCAGCAACCGCGCCGCCGGGCACTCCACCAGACCGCGGATCGGATGCCACCAGGACAACGCCACCGCCACCTGCCCCAGCGGCGGCGACGCCCGCACCGCCAACGTTTCCGTCCAAGTACTCCGCCTCATCACACCCACCCCACCCCGTGCCGGTGCACGACCTCAAGAAGCTGTTACACCAGCTCTACCCCGAGGTTTCCCGCCGCACGCCTCCCCGTCCCCGAATCGGACGCCACATTCACCCCACAGAGGACATCCAGCGCCCGCAAACTCGCACGGGTTGTCGTTTTCCATACATGCCAACGAAACGTACGGGTCTCACCAGGCAACCAGGCCGGCCAGCCGCGCGATTAGTCCGCTTTCCCAGCCTGATCACCAGGACTGCGCCAGGTCGTCGCACACCCGCACCCCGTTGTCCAGGGGTGAAGTCACGTTGGTCGGCATCTCACCCCGATGGATACTTCCCACTCATCATCGGCAGTCCTTTGTGGATAGTGAAAGACGTTGCAGTCAGAGGAAGTTTCGCGGGCGGTGCGAACATGTGGTCACCAAACGTACGCAACCACGGAAGGAAACCGGATGTCGTCGAAGAGAGTCGCCACCGCTGCGGCGAGCGGGCGCACCGTCAACGCTGTCAAGACCAACGGCGCCGACGAAGGCGGCCGATCGATCATCGCGGGCACCGGTGGCCATGACCAGCCAGCGGATGACCACTGTGGATGGTCCAGAACCCTTGCGGTTCCGCGAAAAGTGCACCGGGATGATCAGCTGACTTTCCTCGGCGGTGACCGCCGTCAGGAGAACCGCCAGGGTGGCCTGGGGGCGTAGTAGCCGTCGGCGTAGCACAGGGCCGGGGCGAACCGCGGATCGCGGGGCAGCTGCGCCAGGTCGGTGCACACCTCTACTGCGGGCACGCCGAGCTCGCGCAGCCGCTCCAGCCAGTGACTCGACGACCGGCCTGCGCAGCGTTCGGCGAGCCGGGCGTGATCGGCTGGATCGGGCAGGTCGAACGCGGTGCCGATCTGCGTGTGGCAGAACGGATCCGCGGAGATCCCCAACCATCCGTCCTCAGTGGACAGTGGTGCGCGGCGGGCGGTCCTGGGCATCCCGCGCAACAGCTCCGCGGCCGCCAGCAGGGAGCAGTCGACCCGGCCGCCCTGCCCGTGGCGGAACCGGGACCACAGCCCGGCGAGCACTCCCTGCGCGCACAGCAGCCCGCCAATCGTCTCGGTGAGCGGCATCAGCGAGGGGATGGCCGGCGCGCCGGAGGGCCCGATCTCCGCGGCCAGCCCGCTGTGCGCCTGCACCAGGCTGTCGACGCTCGGCGGGCCCGTTGGTCCGGGCCCCGGTCCCCCGCCTGCGGCGCTCGCGTACACCAGTCCTGGGCGCACTCTGGATAGGTACTCAGAATCCAGCCTCAGCTGGGCCGCTCTGCCAGGCGTCCAGTTGTGCAGGAACACGTCCGCGCCCGTGACCAGCGAGAGAAGGTCAGCCCGCCCGCCGGGTGAGCTGAGGTCCAGCCGCGTCACACGTTTGCCGTCGTTGAGGGCCCGGTAGTGCGCCGAGGTGTCCCCTGCCAGCGGCGGCAGCTCCCGCGCCGGATCGCCGCCAGGTGGCTCGACCCGGATGACCCGCGCGCCCAGCAAGCTCAGCACATGGCCCGCCAGCGAACCCCGCGCCCCGTGGCCCAGCTCGATGACGGCCAGCCCGTCCAGTGGCGCGGCGCGCGGCGGCCTGCCCGCCGATGGAACCGGCGGGCCGGACGGGGTGAACCGCCACGGCGACTCCCCGCGCACCGGCTGCCCGGCCGCCCGCACCCGCGCGACGCTGACCCCGGCGAGCGTGGCCGCGGCCTCGACCGCGCCGAAGGACACCGCCGCGGCTGCCCGGAACAGTGCCCCGGGCAGCGGACAGGTCGCGGTGAGGTGGCGGAGCCGGAAGGATGCCCAGCCCACCCGGATCGGGTCCGGCCCGGCGGCGAGCACGGTCCAGAACCGGTGCCAGCCCTCGGCTTCCCCTGCCGCCAGCTCGAAGCACACGCCGTCGGCGGAGCGGAACGGCGACCCACCCGCATCCGCCGGGTCCGGGTGGCCGTCGTTGGCGGTGCCCGCGGCCAGGTACGGGGAGACCAGCAGCAGCGCGGCCTGGACCACCGAGGTCTCCGCCCGCCGCAGCTGCAGCCCGCGCGCCCTGGCCACCCGCACGGCCAGCACCCCCAGCGCGGCGAGGACACCGGCGGCCGCGGTCGGGTAGTCGACGTGCAGCAGGGCCGGGCGGCCGAAGCGGCGGCCGTGCACGTGCGCGATGCCGCAGGCCGCCTGCACGGTCGTCTCCTCGGTCAGCGGTCCGGCCACCGGGCCGGTCCAGCCCAGGAACCAGTTGCTGGCCCTGGGTGTGATGCCGAGGTCGCGCAGCTGCCGCTGGGCCAGGTTGCGCGCGGCGGTGGCCCTGGCGCCGGGCCGCACCGGGCTCATCGCCGTCCTCCGGCGACGCCGGACCGCACAGTGCACATAGGACTCCCCTCGCCGGGCGCCGCCTCGCGGGTGACGTGGCACGCGCCCGCGGTCGGCATTGACCTCAGGGTTCGGTGTGGACGCCGATCCGGTTCGGGTGAACTTCCATCGCCAGCGGAGGGCCGCCACCGGGAGAGCGCTGTTGGCCGTTCACCAACAACACCGGAATGCCCCTCTTGTCCCAACCATTGCCCGATCGCGACCGTTCTGAGACTTTCCCAGGCACAACGACACCGAAGTCGTTACTGCGTATGCCGGTGCAACGGCGTACGATTGCCACTACTCGGCGCGGATGGCCGCACCGATTCCGACCGAAAAGCCGCCATGGTGCGCCATCCGGGCATTCGGATTTCGTAGATAAACCCGTCCAGCGGGAGCGCTGGCCAGCACTCCCGCACCCTTGCCTATTGCTCGCACCTGAGACAAGCACGGCGACGGAAAACAGGTCCGGGACCGGACTGAAACCCGTCCTCATGACACGACGGCCACTTCCGAACCGGACTCAAATCACCCGATCAGGTGAGGCCCAGAATTCTTTCACCGCAAGGTTGACTATTTTTCGAAACACGCTCACTCTGTGGAATCTTCCAGCCCAGGAGGCTCAACGTGAGAAACAAAATTTGCCTACTAGCCATGGCCGCCGGCGCGAGCCTGGTCCTCAGCGTGGTGGCCGCACCGTTCGCATCGGCCGATCATGACGCGCCGGTGTGCGTGGTCAACGGCACGCCCACCAACGGCACCCTCCAGGTCAATGACGTCCACCTCATCACCGGCACCCTCGGCAACGACGTCATCACCTGCCAGACCACCTCCCACCAGGATGAGGACGCCGCCATCCTGCTCAACACCCTGGACGGCGACGACAACGTCACCTTCGGCGGTGTCAACTCCCGGAGCACCGTCAACCTCGGTCCTGGCGACGACACCATGTTCACCATCATCCAGGCAAGCTTCGCCAATGGTAGGAAGGCGTCCAACGAAGGCACCCTCAACGGCGGTCCCGGCAACGACACCATCAAAGTCGGCCTCCCCGTAGACCAGGGATTCCTGAACGGGGACGGCAACAACGGCACTGTCAACGGCGGCCTTGGCAACGACACCATCACCCTCTACGGCGGCTCCTTCAACGATTCCTTCAGCATCGCCAACATCGAGCCGGGGGTTGTCAGCGGCGGCGGCGGCGCCGACACCATCTCCCTCTTCGGCGGCCAGACCGGTATCGACGACTGCGGAGCCGCCGCCAACACCGGCATCGTCAACGGCGGTGACGGTGCCGACACCATCAGGCTCACCGGCGGCGAGAGCGCGACTGACACCTGCTTCAACCGTCTCGGCCGCGCGGCCAATGACGACGATCCGGACGCCGGCCTCGGCCAGGTCAACGGCAATGCCGGACTCGACAAGATCTACCTCACCAGCGGCAGCAGCCTCGCGGGCCAGGAGCCGAGCAACCGCGGGGAGGCCACCGTCAACGGCGGGCTCAACGGCGCGGTGTGCGTCTTCTCCCCCGCACCCGAGAACCCGGCTTTCGTCACCAACTGCACGACCCCGTGAGGAGCGGAAACCGCCGGGGCATCAGTCGATGACGGCGTAACACCCGACTGACCCCTGTTGCCGCTGCCGGTCACCTCGACCGGCAGCGGTAACGCGCTACCGGGGTCCGCGACTACTCCGCAGCCCTCCGGACGGCGAAGTGAAATGACCCCACAAGCTCCAGGGCTACTTCTCCGTCACCGCAACTGTCCTTTGTGCACCGTCCTGACAAGTCCTCGCCGTAGCGATTGCCTCGATCGACGGAGTGAGCCGGGCGACGTCGTCACGGCTGTCATCGGTCACCGCCAACGGAATCCCGCCTCGGCGCCGGGAAGTCAGTTCGCTGTGGACATTTCGGACGGGCCAGCGTCGCAGGCGCGCCTTCGACGGAAGCACACATGTCTCCCATTGTCCAGGGAAGATGTCACGTTCGCCGCGACTCCAGCCCACCGGCTATTTCCGGCAGTCGCCTAAGTGTCCTTTGTAGACAGTCGAAAGCTCTTGCCGCGCAAGGAAATCATTCGTTCCCAGCAACCCGGTCAAACCTCACCCGCGCGGGTGAGCACACCTGAACGGTGACCAAACTCGTGGCTCGGGATGTGAACATACGGTCACTCACAGTGCGCAACCGAGGAGGGCATCCGATGCTGTCAAAGAAAATCGCCGCCATAGGAGCGGGCGTGCTCAGCCTGACCCTGTTGGCCACCCCCACAGCACTCGGGGCGAACATATCCAATGGCGGCCGGTGCGTGCAGCAGGTGCGCATGACCGTGCAGGTGGATCCGGCCTCAGAGTTGCTGGACTACTGCGACATCGGCTCGCTGGTCAGGGTCCACTGCACGATCACGCGGTCCACCGGCACCCTCTACTACCGCTTCACCAACGACCGGGTGGTCAGGGGTTACGGGCAGGGCGCGGGCGTGAAGCTGCACAAGCCGAACTTCCCGTTCCGCAAGTGCCCGAGCTAGTCCGCCCACCGGCGCCCGGCATCACCGAAGGTTCCTCAAGCAGGGAGTTCCCCATGCGCGCCAGATTCACCGCGTTCGCCGTGGTCGCCAGTGCGACCCTCGTGTGCGCGTTCACCATGCCCGCCGTGCCCGCGATGGCGGCTGAGAGCATCCCGTGCCAGGTCAACGGTGTCGACACCCTGGGCACCCACGTGGGCAACCGCGCGATCATCGAGGGCACCGACGGCAACGACATCATCAAGTGCCACGCCGGCGATAACAACGACGGCGAGGAACCCATCACCGTCAACGCCGGGGCAGGGGAGGACGACGTGTACTTCGGCGGCGTCTACGGCCCGGACCTGAAGGGCGAGGTCGACATCGTCAACCTCGGTGCGGGCAACGACAAGTTCCTCTCCTATGACTCCGTCCGCCCCGCCAACTACGGCATCATCAACGGCGACGATGGCGATGACGCCATCACGCTCGGCGTGGCGGGATACATCGACTACGCGGTGGCCAACGCCGCAGAGGTCCACGGCGGCAACGGCAATGACACCCTGATCTTCTACGGCGGCTACGGCGGCCCCTACCTGGACCAGGTCAGCGAGGCCAACAACGCCCTCGGTGTCGTCACCGGCGATGCCGGGGACGACATCATCACCCTCCATGCCGGCCGGAGCGGGGTCGCCCCCTGCGGGGACATCGCCAACGTCGGCCTGGTCGACGGCGGTGACGGCAAGGACGCCATCACCCTCATCGGCGGCGAACCAGACGCCAGGACGTGCTTCGACGAGGGTGGCTCCGCCAACGGCATCGACATCAACAACTTGAACAAGTGGGGTGTAGTCACGGGCGGCAAGGGGATGGACAAGATCACCCTGACCGGCGGCGTCAACAAGGGCAACAACAAGCAGGGCCCGAGCAACGAGCAGGACAGCACCGTCGACGGCGGCGGCCCCGGTGAGGACGGCGCCACCTGCATCTTCACCCCCGCCCCACAGGAGGGGAGCATCGTCAGAAACTGCACCATCGCCTGACCCGGTCAGCCCGATCAACGACTGACCACAGCAGGCGGTCCGGAGCCCGCCGGGCTCCGGACCGCCGCGCGTGCACCCCCAGCCGCGACCCCACGCGCCGCGGCCGAAGGAGGCTACGCGGGTTGCCGCTGCTGGTCCCCTCACCCGTCGGCAGGTGTCACGCAGGGGGTGCGTCGGTGGCTCATGGCCTTGGGTCACCCCGCAATGCCGGTGCCCAGCCGTGCGGCCGAGGTGCCCAGCCCGCGCGGCCCGCTCAGCCCGGCCCGAGGTTTGCGCTGCCAGGGCTCGGCGCGGTAGCGGCGGGTTTCCAGGTGCCACTGGTAGTCCCCGGCCAGACAGTCCCGCAGCCCGGCCAGGTAGCGGTAGTTGGTCGTGGCCGTGGCGGGGTCGTGTTCGGCGGGCAGGGGCCGGGATCTCGGTGCGGCACAGGTGCTCGAACAACTCCAGCCGGGTCTCCAGCAACTGCCGGGCCCGTGCCTCGGCCCGCTCACCGAGGAAGGCGCAGAAGACCACGACCGCGTCGCTGACCGCCTGTTCGTACTCGGTTTCCCGGCGGTAGGAGAGCAGGTCGTTGTGCAGGTCGACCACATCGGCGAAGGCCTCGCTCAGCCGTCGCATGGCCGAGCTGTCCCGCACCGGCGCGGGCAGTTCCAGCTCCAGCACGAACTCGGCGAGCTGGGCGGCCCAGTGCGCGCCACCGGCGCGGCGGCGCATGTCCAGGTAGTCGGCCAGCGGCCAGGCGGGCCCGCCAGTCCGGGGAGGCGGTAGTGCGCCGCCAGAGGTCACCGGGCGCGTGCTCGACCGGGTTGGCCGGGGGCGGCACCGTGCGAAATCCGAGCCAACTGGTTGAGGAAGACCCTGGCGCCGACGGTGTCCCTGTCGTGTTTGTGCCGTTCGAGCAGGAGGTCGTCCAAGTACGAGCCCGAGGTGCACCAGCGCGGCGAAGAGCGGGAAGTCGACGTCGGTGAGGTCCTGCTCGTCCCAGATCGCGAACCAGGGGTCCGCTCAGTCCTCCAAGCCCGTCCGGTGCGCCTGGGCGGTGGTCCGCGCGCGGGTCTGGGGCAGGTCGGGGCTGTGGCGGGGCGGGTAAGGGGACTGCGTGAACTGTTCCTGGGCGGTGGTTTCACCGGAGTCCATGGCTCGGGAACACCACCTGAAGGGGGCCGGAAATCGAGTGCTCACTGGGCCAGACGAGTCGCCCGGTACGCGGAGTTCAACTGGGCCTCTCACCGGCTACTACCACTGCTATCTGGCCTACAGATGATGCCCGCACCTACGCCAAGGGGTTCTCCCATAAGCATGGCGAGCGCCTTGGCGATCTCCTGGAGGTCCCCGGACGTAGGTCATGGTGGCCCCCACGTCGCTGCTCTGGTCGGTGGGGCCGGTCAAGGCGCGGTCGATGCCTGAGTCGATGTTGCGCTTCACCCACGTCACGGTGTCGTGGCGCAACCACTGTGTGGATGGTTGCTGGGTCTCAACCCAGGGCAGGCGTTTGCCGCTCCGGTTCCAGGGGTGGGCGTAGCGGCGGATGGTGATGGGTCTGCCTTCGCGGTTGCGGAGAAGCGGGTCGTCGGATCCGGCGCCACAGCTCGGTTACCGGATTCGGGACCGCTTGGCCAACACCCATGTCGCCAGCAATCAGCGTGCGAATGCCAGATCGAGATCTTCACCACGGCCAGAAGTCCGCCCCGCGCGATCGCACCGGCAGTCCCACCGCTCGCCGCGGCCGAACGCCACACCATGCAGGCCTCAGAAAACTAGAGGCGGTGAACATCGGCGTGCAATGGGAAGGGAGCCGCGGTTCTCGCGGCTCCCTTCAACGAGAAGATGACCAAGTCTCAGACCGACCTGGTCTCGCTCGCCAGTTGTTTCGCTGTGGTCACCACCGTCACGATGTCGGGCCATTCCCGGAAGGTCAGCCAAACCTCGTGGTGAACTCCACCAGGCTCCAGATCGAGCTGCCAGTGCCGCGGCAGGCACGGCGGGCGGTCGGCCCGCATGGCCTCGGCCAGCGCACGGTGGAGTTCGGTGAGCAGTTCCAGCTCGGTACCGGGCGCTCCTGGCGGACGGTCTGCCAAGAGCCGGGTCACCTCGCCGCGGATGGTGGCGATGCAGCGGGCCCGCGCGGTCGCGCTGTCCTGCCCGATGCCGGCCAGTTCCGGTTTGCGGGCGTAGAACTCGGCGATGTCCGCCTGAGTCCACATGGCCAGGTCCAGCGGCGCGCACAACCGCAACAGCCGGGTCCACGACCGGTGGACGCGGTCGCGGAGCAAGCGGTAGGCGGTCTCGAGCGCGGCCGAGTTCCCGGTGCGGGAAGCCTCGGTGAACCCGGTCAGGGCCACGGACAACTCGCCCGAGTCCACGCTGAAGTCCTGGCACTGGGCGTGGATGGCTCCTGCCTTCGCCAGGATGGCCTCGACCGTGTCCTCGGTGGCCAGCCGGGGCAGGTTCGCCAGGGCAACGCGGACACGCTCCGCGGCGAACCGGGCAAAGCTGGCATGGCCGACCAGGAGGTCCCAAGCGGCTAGGACATCCCGGTACCGCCTGCCTTGCAAGGCGGCGTAGTCCGAGAGCTTCCCGCCCGCGGTGACGTGGGCGATCAGCGCGGCGTAGTGCGCCTGTCGCATCGGGGTCAGGCCAAGCAGGTCGTGCACGTCTCCGCGCACAATCTGGTACCAGGCCCCAACGGCCGGGGTGTAGAGCGTGGCGAAGACCCGCACCGGGTCCTCGTTCCCCTGCCAGGACGGGTCGAACCAGCTGGAGGCGATGTACACCCTGTCGTCCTCCTCCGTCTCGCCGAGGTTCGCGTGTTCGGCGCCGCTGGCGACCCGGCGGCGCACCAGGCGCAGCAGCTCGCCCGGCCTGGGACGTTGCCCGCGATCCAGGCCGAGGGCTTCGGTGATCCACGGATCGAGAACGCCGGCCAGCAGCGACTGCTGGGCCCAGATACCGAACCGAGCAGCCGACACCACCACTTCCTGCGAGCGCAGCCGCCGGTCCGCGGTCCGCGCCTGGTGTGCGGCCTGTTGCGGCCCCTGACCGCTGCGCAGGCAGCGGTGCACCTCGGTGAGTTGCGGTTCGCTCAGCGTCTCGTAGTCGCACACGGGCGCCACCTGCCCGGCCAGCCGGGGCGTGGCCGGTCGAGCCACCTTGGTGGTCGTGCCGCCGGGCAGCAGTCGGTCCGGTGCGCGCAGTTCAGGCACCGCAGAGACCCATTCACGGAGCAGCCGGAGATCGTCCAGGAACACAGACCGGGCCTTGGTGGTGCGGCCCCAGAAGACCGCCGCCACGTTCGTCCCGGACTCCTTGAGCGTGGTCAACGCGGCGAAGCGGACCGGCAACGGCTCCTTCAACGGCGGGCCGCTGAAGGAGTGCGAATCCGTGGCTGCGGAGCCGAGCCGGCCGTGCAGCACCAGGTGAGCCACCGCGGTGGCCGCGAGGAACTCGGTGTGGTCAGGTCGCTGGTGCAGTGCGGTCAACAGGCGGTGCAGCACGGCGGTGGTGTTGGCCACCTCCGTGAGCAGATTCCTGGTCGCGAGCAGGTGCGGCCGGCGGTTCGCGGCTGCCGATCGCGGCACGGTCTGCTGGCTCAGCCCGACGAGCACCGCTTCCAGGTCGGCCAGCTGCTCGATGTCCTCCTGTAGGCACTGCGACAAGTCAGTCCGGTGCACCCGGATCGAGACCTGCTCGCCGTCGAGATCGTGGCAGAGTTCCCTGGCCTGCTCCACCACGTTGCCGAACAGGTCCAGCTCTTGAGAATCCACAGTGGACTTCGCTGTCATCGGATGCTCCCGGATGTCGAGAGTTGGTGCGGTACAGGAACATGAGCCGCTGGCCTTCCCCAGTCGACTCCGTCGGAATGTGCCCAGAAGGCCAGCTGTTCCGCACTGGCCAGTCGGCAGCGCAAGCGGTCCAGGCCATCGACCTTGTCGCGTGCCGGGCTGGACAGGTCACCGTCGCGGACGCTGATCCAGGAGTGGACGCCGCCGGACTGCGCGCGGAAGAGGATGTCCAGCAACGGCAAGCGCCTGCTGTCCATGGGATCCACTCGTGCTTCCGGGTTGCGTGCCAGCGCGGCCAGGTGCTTCTCCATCCGCTCGATGTCCGCCACCGCAACGGGTTGTCCAGCCCGCAGGTACGGCAGCCCTTGCAGGACAAAGAGACCGTGGTGGCGGTTGGCCACCATGTGGAGCTCGGGAATGCCGTCGACCGGTGTGAACCAGCGAGCACCGAAGTGGAAGGTGCCGTGCACCGGATTGCAGCCGATCCAGCAGCAATGTTCAGGCGGAGTTCGGTCGAGCCAGTAGTTCCCGTGCGACCTGCTGTCGCCGATGATCGTTCCTGGGTGGGCCCAGGACGCGAGATCGCCCATCATCGCCAGGTTCTCCTCTCATTGCTCGGACGCGACGGCAGGTAACGCGCACTCGTCCCGGTGGCCAGCCAGGCAGCCGTCTGCCGCGTTACCAGGACACGGGTGAGCCCCGGCTCAGCAGTTCCGCTCGCCTGTCGCCTTGGAGGAGTTGGTGTGGACGATCTCAACGCGCTGCACGACGAGTCGGCGCTGGTTGCCTGCCTGGTGCGCGAGCCGACACTGGCCGCGGGCCGCACAACGCTGGTGGGCAGTGGCACCGAGGAGTTCGTCGATCGCGAACTCGGGCAGCTGTTCGACCGGCTCCGCACGATCCGCGACACCCACCCGCAGCTCGCCGGGCTCGGGATCCGCTACAACCTCGACCCCGAACTGCACGTCCCGCTGGACCGTGCCCTGGCCTGGTGGGACCGCGAAGCCAACCAACCACACCCTCAGTTGCCGGTGGTGCCGGAGGAGGTGGAGATGGTGGCCGCGGCGGTGAACCGGCGCTGGCGGCACCGCCAGGTCGACAACCTGTTCGCCACCGCTCGCCACCACTACCTCTCCGGCGCGCACGAGCAGGCAGCGGAGGTCGCCGCGGAGTTGCGAGAACTGGTCCGCACCAGCGGTGAGCGCTGGGAGGACACCGATCCCTACGCCGAACACACCGCCGACCGGCTCACCGCCGAGCTGGTCACCCACGCCACCGGCCGCGGCATCGCGGTGCACCCACGTCTGGACGCACTGCTGCACCACCGCACCGACTGGCTCGCCGAGCTAGTGCTGCTCGGCGCCAAGACCAAGGTCGGCAAGACCCGGCTGGCGGCTTGGTGGGCCATCCAAGTGGCGACCTCGGCTGCGCACGTGTTTCCGGAGACGCAGGTCGTGTTCTTCTGCACCGAGCTGACCCGGGCCGAGATCGTGCTGCTGCTCCAGGGCTACTGCCCGGACGGACGGCTGCTGTTCGAGCCGACTCCGGCTGGCCGGCCGCGGATGCTGTTGTTCGGCAAGGAGTTCTTCGCGCGCGTCGGCAGCGATCCGCAGGCCCGGTTGCGAGCGGTAAAGACCGAGCTGCGCCGCTTCGCCGCGGCCAACCTACGGTGGGCCCGGCAGCACGAACTGGCGGTGGCGGACTGCTGGTTCGCCGGGATCGTGGTCGACTACCTGACCTCGATGCTGGCCACCGGCAGCGACTTCAGCGTCTGCGAAGAGTTCGTCCGCGGGGTGGACACCTCGCTGCGGGTCTTCGACCCCGGCTGGGTGGGCTTGGACCCTGCCCGCTTCGCCGAGCTGACCGGGCAGCACTGCACGGTCCTGGTGTGCGAGCAGGTCAACGCTCGCCGGGAACCGCCGCCGAAGGTCACCGTGGACAGCCGGACCGGCAAGACCCATCGCCCGCCGTTGGATCCGCCTGCGCCGACGGAGATCAACGGCGCCCGCGCGCTGTTCGAGACGGCATCGGTGTACCTGATGCTGGCCAGGGACCCCGACGGCCGGGTTCACCCACCCGAGGAGGCCGTGTTGCGGGTCTCCGGTCGTTCGGTGGCCAGCTGCGAGTTCCCGTTGCGCTACGCGGGCGGGATCTTCGAGCTGCTCGGCGATTCCCTGCCCGGCACCCTGGCCGAGAAAGCCGAACCTGACCGACTCAGTCCACAACGGACCAGCCCGGTCGCCGTGGAGCCCACCGAGCAGCAGTTGCTCTGGGCGCGCCCGCCGTACGTGGTGGCGCCTCCGCTCAGCCCGCAGGCGGATGGGGCGTCCGGGGTCAGCCACGAGCGGTGGGTGCGCGCCGATCCAGCCCGGAAAGGCTGGGCCCCGCCGGGAGCCACCGGCACGGGTCAGGCCTCACCGCGGTAGCCGTTCAACGGCACCGGGTTCGCCACCCGCCGACCAGCATTCCCCAGGTCGTGCGGGTGGCGAGCCCTCCCTTCCCAGGTTCGCGGCGCTACCCTGGCGGTCGTCCCGTTGACGCGAACGCGAGGAACCCCGGTGTCCGCCGCTCACAGTCCAGCCGCAGTCCGCGAGGCCCTGGTCACCGTCCTGGTGCACCACCTGGCCACCGGATTCGACCTGACCGCCGCGGAGATCGAGCGGATCGAGAACCAGCTCACCGACCTGGTCCTGCCTTGGCAAGACCAGAGCCGCGTGCACCTGCCGGCCGCGATCCGCAACGAGCTGTCGCTGCACCAGGTTCAGCGCGCGCTGGACGACCGGCACGCCAGCGGCCGGACGCACAGCTCGGCCGGCGCCAGGCCCGCGTTCCGCGCGGAGTGGACCGGCCAAGTCATCCAGCTGATCGACCTCGTATACACGCTGGCCGACTCCCAGCGAGCCGACCTGGCTGACCAGGTCGACGCGGCGCTGACGGAGCTGGGCCTGGCCGCCGACGGCACCGGCCGTGCCGCCCACCACCGGCCAGATCAACTGATCACGAACCCACTCTGGGGCTCCACCTCGGGCTGAGGCACAGCGGGAACGAATCGTTCATCCGAACGCGAGGCCGCGGTGGACGGCCTCGGCCAAGCCGCGGAGCCGGTCCAGCTCCAGGCGCTGCCGCTGGTTCTCCTCCTCGGTGGCCTCGGCGGTCGTGGCCTCGACCACGATCCGCAGCACCTCCGGCCGCACCGTGCCCAGCAGTGTCGCCAGTGCCAGTGCTTCCCCCTCCGGCTGCCGCCGCACGCGGGTCAGCTTGACCTCGCTGGTCGCACCAGGCGGGGCGATCTGCAAGCACAGCCCGTCCTGGCCGCCCGGCGCCGCCGGCAGGGTTTCGGTGGCCACCGAAGCCAGTTCGCACAACGCCCAGGTCTGGGTGCGGTCGACCAGTCGCCACCGCTGGACGCCTGGCAGGGCCAGGAACTGCAGGTAGGCCAGCACCCGCTCGGTGGCCACGATCAGGTCCAGCGCTCCGGCCTCGCCGGCGTCCTCGTCCGTCACCGTGGTGGTGCGCAGCCAGTAGCCGGTGACCACGGCCCCGGGCAGCGTCGGCCGGATCACGGCGCTGACCCGGTCCCGCCACGAGGCGTCCAGCCGGCCGAGGTAGTCGAGCAGTTGCCGCTGTGGGTCCTGCGATGCAGGCCGTTTCCATCTCATATCCAGCAACAGTCGGCGCCAACACGCCCAGTGCGGCCGTCGCCGGCCGTTCGCGTTACCTGACGCTGGGCCCGCGGTCGATCGCGGGCACGCACGTTGACAGCTCCACAGCGCATCCCGATCACGCCTCTCGCCAGGGGGCGCCCACCGCTCATGCCGAAGGTGGTGGCAACTCCCTGGCGACCCTCGGGGTGTCTGGCGTGCCAGGGAAGAACATGGCTGGACAAACACTGAACAAGCGACTGACCGCGGCCCGCGTGCTCTGGCAGAGCATGGACGAGCTCTACGCCGACGTCCTGGAAGGCGACAACAGCCTGCTCATCACGCTGCACGGACAGTTCGTGCAGGACAACATCTCGGCGCAGCTCACCAAGGTCTGCATCGAGGTGACGCGGGCGGCCGGGTTCCACACCGTCAAGATCATTGAGGTCGCGCAGCCCGTCGGCGGCAGCACCTACTGCGCGGAGTGCCAGCAGAGGCCATGCCAGCACCACCGGGCCGTCCTCGAGGCCGGCGCGAAGCTGGCCGGCGCGGCGGGCGCCACGCTCAGAGTGACAGCGGGGCTGCCGGACGATGACCTGGTGCCCGCGGGGGAACTTCCCAGCTCGAGTGGCGGGGCCCGGCGATTCTTCTCCGTTGACAAGGAAACCTGGGAAGAGGCCAGCCCAGTCCTGAGTACGTTCAGCCTGCCCTTCCAGGAAGTCACCGAGCAGCTGGCACCTGAACTGGCCGGGCTCGTGCCGGACCTGGCCAGCCTGGCCGGGGCGGTGACCAACGACCGAGCCTGCGCGCAGATCGCCAACCTCAGCCGGTTCGGCCGCTCGGTGTTCCTACTCGCCGGACCGCCCGGGACCGCGAAGTCAGCCAGCCTGGCGCGGATCGCGGCCATCCGCAAGGTGCCCTACCTGACCATCAACAGCCCAGAGCAGGCCGAGCTGTTCCGCGTCGGTCTGACCGGCGGCGCGACCAAGCTGGAGCACAGCCTGCTGGTCAAGGCGATCCAGGGGCCCTGCGTGGTCGAGTTCGTCGACCTGCACCACTGGATGGACCGCCTGGAGGTGCTCGACGCACTCGAACCGCTGCTGAACCCCTCGGCCACCCGGCTGCGCGCGTACTACCCCATCGAGAACGGTGCGATCGACGTGCCGATCCATCCGGGCGCGCTGGTCGCGGTGACCACCAACCGGCCCAGCGCGGACATCAGCGAGAAGTGGATGTCGCGCTGGACAGCCGTCCCGTTCGGACAGCCCGACGTCGCGGCGCTACAAGCCGACGCCGTCCAGGCCGGCACCGCGATGCTGGACCACCTGATCGGCGAAGGCGTGGTGACCGCCGCCGAGCGGGGCGCCGCGCTGAGCGAGATCGATCAGTTCGCGCAGTTGACGGTACAGGCGGTCGCCATCCTCAACCAGGACCATGTGCTGGCCGCACGCCACACCTGGGGCACCCGCTCCGCGCGGGAGGCCGTCACCCGGAGGGTCATGGGGCAGCAGCCGAACGAGATCGCCGCCGCGGTGTTCGCGGGCAAGCTGCTCCGCGATCCCAGTCTGGCGCTGCGCGCACTGGCCACCGTGCACAACCTGCAGGGCTGGGGTCAACCGAAGATCACCGACCTGCCGTTCCGGGAAAGCCTGACCGCCGAGCAACTCAAGGCCGCCTTCCCCGCACACGAAGGAGCCCTGGAATGAGGTCCTACGAAGGAATCGTCCACCGCATGTTCCAGGTGCTGGTCCCGGGCCACACGGTCCTGATCACACCATCTGCCCAACCGGCCACTGGCCCGAGTCCGGCAGGCCTGCACGTGGGATTCCCGGTGACCGACGAGCTGGCCGAGGACTTCTTCGGCCCGACCTGGTCCACATTGGACTCCCCTCTGCGGTACCAGCTCATCAGCTACGTCGCCGGTCACGAAGCCATGCACGCCTGGGAGATCGCCCACGGCTACCAGGTGCAGCCCGGCAACACCCTGCGGGGCGTCGTGGCCAACATCCTGGCCGACATCCGAGGCGACCATCTGCCCATCATGCGCACGCTGACCCGGTGGCCGATCAACCGCGACATCGCCTACCGGATCCTGTTCGAGCCGCTGATCCCCGCCGCCGACCTCGAACCCGCGGACAGTCCGCACGCCGACGCCCTCCGGGTGCTCAGCTGGGGCCTTGGCATGTTGCGTTGCGGCAGACTCCGTTGTACAGACGGCACAATCGCTTCAGCCCCTACGGACCAGTGCTACGCCGGGTTGTGGCCACAAGTGCTCGAACTCCTGTTCGCGGCCCGGCTCCACGGACAGGAGGCCGAACCAGCCCTGATCGACAAACTGCTCGACCTGATCTGGACTTGGACCCGCGAGGAGCAACTCCGCCGCGGCCGGTACAACCCCGACGAAGCTGGGGCGACCATCATCGACAACGAAGCCAGCGGCCAGTCCTGCGATCCTTGTCCACCGAATCCCTTGTACTGGCAGGATAATCAACCAGCCGAAGAACGTACTGACTTCGAGCGCAACCTGCGTGACGAACTGGTCGGCAACCGCGGCGGGCACGAGTGCCACCGCGACGCGGGCAAACCAGAGCCACCGAAACAGCCCTGCCCATGGACAGTCGAAGACGCTGTCGAAGAGATCGCCGCGTCACCACTGCGCGGGGAAGCCGAGGCGATCTGGGAAGAGGCCGAGGCGCAGGAGCGATCGATCACCAAGCAGCTCCGCGGCAACCATCCAGCCGCTGCTCTGTCCGCGGATCCCTTGCACCGAAAGGAGCTTCTTCCGGACGAGTGGTCCGGAGCCAGGGTACGCGGGAAGAACCTCGCTCATGTTCGCCGCGAGGCGCACCTGATCCAATCGCTGGCCACCCAGCTCAGCACGGTGCTCCAACCGTTGCTGGCCGGGATGGCATTCCAGTGCCGACCACGCGGCCGCGGGTCGCGGCTGGACCTGGATCGCCAGGCCAGCCGGATCTACCTCCATGCCACCCATGGCGGCGAGCAGGATCCCGCCATCTGGCTCGACCCCTATCGTTGCGAGGGTGCGACGCGATTGGCCATCGCGCTGGTCGTGGACTGCTCGTCCTCGATGCTCGCCGGCAATCCCGCACCAGCGACCGCCTGCCATGTCGCGGCCGCCAGCCTGCTCGGTGCGGCCGCCGAACTCAACGGGCGCGTCGAAATCGCCTTGGCGGGCTTCACCGAGGGCGTCCGCACAGTCCGCGGCTTCAACGACCCGATCGCCCGGGACAACGCCGAGCAGTTGCTGGCCAAGGCGCAGGCGCTGGGCGGCGGCACGCTCCTGGAACCCGCCGTGGCCTGGGCGCTGGCCCAGCTCGAGCGCTCCGCGCCGGGTCGAAACCATCGCCGCATGCTGATCGTGCTCACCGACGCCTTCCTGGGCATCGACGACCGGGCAAACACCGCTCGCCGACTGTCCCAGGCACCGCCGGACGTGTTCACCGTCCTCATAGGATTCGGCGCGCTCGACCAGGACAAGCTGCAACGCCTGATTCCCACGGTGGTGGTGCTCCCAGCCGACCAGACAGAACAACTTCCCGTGCTGCTCAACGGCATCATCGAGAACGAAGTCCGATCTCGGCGTCGGTCGTGAGCCATCCGGACTGATCGGGAAGCGTGTGGATACCCATCACACCGGTGTTGCCGAGTCCCCACTTCGGGCTCGGCAACACCTTCCACTCCACCACGGTTCGCGACCGTGGGGAGGGACACCGGTGTCGCGGAACGCGACCCGGTGCCCCGCACACTCAACGTGCCCGACGAGCCAGAGCCTCAGGCTTGAGCACATAGAGGCCCCGAGGGGTGGTCAAGATCCACCCACGGGAGACGAACTCCGCGATGGCGTAGTTGACCGTCTCCCGGGATGAGCCGATCAGCTCAGCCAACTCGCTCTGCATCAGGTGATGCTTGACCTTGATCGACTCGCCCTGCGGCACTCCCAGGCGGCCGGCGAATTCCAGGAACAACTTGGCCAGCCGACCGGGCACATCGAGCAACACCAGGTCGTTGCGGCGCTCTTCCATGGCCCGTAACCGGGCCTGCAGCTCACGAATCATGCTGCGGCCGATCTCGGGCTGCCGGGCGGCCCAGCCACGCAGCACCGAGCGGTCGATGCTTGCCGTGGTCACCCGCGTCACCGCGGTCGCAGTCACGTCCCGGCGAACCGCGTCAAGCCCGGGGAATGCTTCCACCAGATCGCCCTGCAGCAGCAACGCCATCAGGTAGCAAGCACGGTCGGATATCGCGCGTCCGATCTTGACCTTTCCGGTCCCGATGACATGCAGTCGATCAGCGGCCTCACCCTCAGTGAAAATCTGCTCGTCCGGCTCGAAAGACTCGATCACCATGTCGCGTCGAAGTGCCTGCGCCTGTTCGGGTCGCAGCCGGCGAAAGAGACAGGACGCTTCGAGTCCACGCTGCCCGGTCCCAGGTTTGCCGACCTCATTGTCGTTGCCGTGCATAACTTCCCTGGCGCGCCAGGGCATCGCAGGCGACGGCCCCTGGCCGCGACTGCGCCGCCACCAGGGGTTCCACCACCTTCAAGGAAGTCGTGGCGCTCTCTGGCGGGGAGCAACGGGCTGTCGCGAACATCAGTAGATCGCTGGACACGCTATGGAACTGTCCGAGTGCGCGTCCACGCCAACGCCGCGGACCGGCCACCAGGTAACACGGATCGCCACCAGTTGGCGCGGCACAACCTGTCGATGCCTCGGCGCGGCCGAAAGCTCCACCACGACTTGCTCCGCACTACGCCGACCACGCCACCCCGTCCGCGTTATCTGTCCGGGCAGCCGCAGCGGACACCGCCCACCGCCCGGCAGGCGCCGCCCTTTGCGGGGGGTGTGGCCGGGCTTACTTCATGCCGGGTCGCATGCTCAGCCTGACAGCACTGGAGTCTCCGCGATGGTTGACAACCGATCACAGGATCCACTGTGGACACCAGACGAACTCGCTGAGTTCCTGAAGGTTCCAGAGAAGACCCTCCGGTGCTGGCGCAGCAAGCAGAAGGGACCGGCCTGGCGGAAGATCGGCAAGCACGTCCGCTACGCCCCGGAGGATATCCGGGCGTGGCTGGCCGCGATCGACTCCCATGCCTGTCCCGAGAACAGGGACCGGTAGCTCGAAGCGTCGGGGCGCTCAGGCAGGAGTGACTGTGGCACACGTTCAGGACCGCTGGTGGCGGGACAAGAAGGACCCGAAGACCGACCAGGCCGTATTCGGCTCGAACGGGAAACCGTTGCGGGAGAAGACCGAACGGCATGGCAAGGGCGATCGATACCGGGTCCGCTACAAGGATCCCCAGGGTAAGGACTGTTCGAGGAGCTTCCCCGACAAGCAGTTGAGCATGGCCAACGAGTTCAAGATCAAAATAGAAAATGATCTACTCAGGGGCAAGTACAGGCCGCCAGACTCCGGCAGTATCAAGGTGCGCGCTTACGGTCTGACGTACCTCAAGGGCCTGTCCCAGGTCGAGTCGAGCCAGGTGGCGTTCAACAACATCTTCAAGAACCACATATTTCCCTTCCTCGGCGACTACAACCTCGATCAGATCGGCGCTGACCTGATCCGGGAGTGGCGAGCCTGGCTGAACCGGCCGGGCGGCGTGTCAGTCAACTTCCAGGCCCAGATCTGGACGCTCGCGTCGTCCATGATGGACGCGGCTGTCATCGATGAGAAGATCCACCGGAACCCGTTCGACAACCGCTCCATCTCAAGACCCAAGCCGGTCGGGAACCGCATTGCCCCGTGGGCTACCAGCAAGCTTCACCGCATCACCGAGGGTTTGCCTGAGCGCGAGCGGATCTGCGTCCCGATCGGCGCGGGCCTTGGTCTGCGACAGGGTGAGATCTTCGCCTTCTCCATGGACGACGTCGATCGCAAGAAGATGGTCTACGTCTGCCGGCGTCAGCTCGTCTACCTCAAGGGTGCCTTGCGATTCAAGCTGCCCAAGGGGCATAAGATCCGGACCATTCCGCTCGGCGAAGGTGTCCTGGAGAACCTGGATCACCACGTGGAGCTCTACCCACCCGTGCCGGTGACGCTGCCGTGGGACGAACGGGATGGACGGGAAACCGAGACCGCCAACCTCCTCATGACGACGCCAAGCGGTGGCCCCTGGTTGCCGACGCACTTTCGTCGGAACCGATGGCTGGCCGCCTTCGTCATCGGTGACTTGGCCTATGAACGCAAACTCGACGGGATGCACGCGCTGAGGCACCTCTTCGCCTCGCACATGCTCGCGCAAGGGGTGAGCATCAAGGAGCTGGCGGCGTACCTCGGACATTCCTCAGAGGCCTTCACCCTGCGCACCTACGTGCACCTGATGCCGTCGAGTTTCCGGCGCGCTCGGCTCGCGGCCAACGCGTTGTTCCCACCACGCAGCGGGCCGACGTCAGCCGGCCTGCTCCTCGCGAGCTGATCTACCTTGCCTCAGGCGGCCCGAGGACGGCCCGACGGCCCACCCGAACACGAGTTTGCGCTGTTCAGCGCCTTTCGCGAGGAGACGAGTTTCATCTCCTCGGTAGTTCCGCCACGTCGAACGACCGCCCGCAGCACCGCCCGCCGCACCCGCAAGGTGCGGATCTCGGCATCCAGCGCGGTCACATGCGTCCGCGCCACATCGGTCACCGTGACCTGCTCGGCCAGCACCTTGGCCACCGTGTCCAGGTCCATCCCCAGCTCACGCAGGGTGCGCACCAGCTCAAGCCGACCAACCGCGGCCGCGTCGTAGAGCCGGTAACCCCCATAGGACCTGGTAGTGGGCGGGAGGAGGCCGCTGTCGGACCAGAACCGGATGGTCCTGGTCGACAGACCGGTGCTGCGGGAGAGCTGTCCGATGGTGAACAGCTCGTCGTCGTCGTTCACGAGGAGAAGCCTGAACCTTCCAGCAGGTGGAAACTCAAGCCCATTCTCACCCCAGCCCCCGGCAACCCGCCCGAAGGACGGCCGACGGACCAGTGCGATCATCACCGATCCGGCCGCCGTCGGCGGGTTCAGCAGCCTGACCGGCGGCCGAACTCCGGCCGCCACCGACCGCGACGGCATGCCGGACACGTGGGGAGCGGGCGAACGGCCGCAGTCCCAGCGACCCCAGCGACGGGAACGACCTCGGCCCGGACGGGTACTCCGCCGTGGAGAGGTACCTCAACAGCCTCCTCCCGTGAGAGCAAGCCCACCGGCCCCGTTCTCCTCATGCGACTGCCCATTCCGGAGTGTCCACACCGCACAGTCCGGCGGAAGCCCGCCGGGGTCGTGGGTCACGACAACCGCCGCGCTCGCGTAGCCGCGGAGCATCACGTCATCCACGGCGGCCTCATCGAACCGCGCGGCGGCGTGCCGGATGTTGTCCGTGATGGCCCGCGCAGCAGGAGAAGTTCCGGAGTGACCCGCTCCGGTCCGGCCAGCACCCACCCAACAACAACACGGACGTGCGCACCGGTCCCCGGATCACGCGTTTCGGCGCGTTCGGCAATTCCGGTCGAACGGACATGGATTCAGGACGAGAAACCTCGGGCGGCCACCTGCAGGGCCTGGCTGACCGCCGCCTCCAGGCGACCCGCCTGCTCGCCATCGGCGGGGTCGGTGTTGAACGCGTGATGCTCCACGGCCGCCCGCAGCGCGGCATTGATCATCGCAGCGTGCACGGTGGTGGCCAGGTCGGGGCAGGGCAGCCCAGCGCGCTGGGCGAGCGCCTCGGCGAACACCGGCTCGGCCTCCCGGTGCGCCTCCAGCCACACCGCGCGCAGCCCGGGCTCGATCCTGGTCAGGCGCACCAGGTTCAGCAGCGACGTGCGGTCGCTGACGAACCCGTCGGCGCGCTGCCGCATCACCTCGAGGAGTTCGGCCACGCCCTGGTCGCCGCGCCAGGACCGCAGACACTGCGCGGTGAGCTCGATTCCGCCGGTCAGTAGAGGCAGGACGCATCTGTCCTTGGTCGGGAAGTACCGCCACAGCGTGCGGGAGGAAATGCCTGCCGCCTCGGCGATCTCGTCGGCGGAGGTGCCGGCCACGCCGTTGGCGAGGAAAAGGCGGACCGCCGCACGGGCGACCTCCAGCCGGGTCTCGGCCTTGCGCCGCTCGGTCAGGGGCGGGCGTCCGGTCCGCTTCTGCTCGTGCGACATGTCCCCTCCCTGGCGTGGCACGCGGGACGTCCGGGGACGGTACCACTTTTTGTCACTCACCGCCTTACTGGCAGAGCGTGCCAAAAAGTAGGTAGGCTCGGCTCACGTCACACGAGGAGACACACATGGGCAACAGTGGTCTGGCCGGCAGCAGCGTCATCGTCACCGGCGCCGGCTCGGGGATCGGGCGGGCCGCCGCCCTCCGTTTCGCCGGCGAGGGCGCGCACGTGGTGGTGGCCGACATCAACGGCGATGCCGCCAAGGCCGTCGTCGCGGAGATCAAGGCAACCGGGGCCACCGCGGTCGCGGTGACCGGCGACCTGGGTGAGCAGGCCGTGGTCGACGAGGTGGTCGCGACCGCGGTGACCACCTTCGGCGGCCTGGACGTCCTGGTGAACAACGCCGGGATCATGGACACGATGTCCGCCGCGGCGGATGTCTCCGCAGCCGAATGGGAACGTGTCCTCCGCGTCAACCTCACCGCGCCGTTCCTGCTCACTCGCGCCGCGCTGCCGCACATGCTGGCCAAGGGCAAGGGCGCGATCGTCAACACCGCCTCCGAGGCGGGCCTGCGCGGCAGCGCCGCCGGAGCCGCGTACACCGCGTCCAAGCACGGGCTGGTCGGGCTCACCCGCTCCGTCGCGGTCATGTACCGCAACGCCGGTGTCCGCGCCAACGCCATCGCCCCCGGCGGCACCAGGACCGGCATCGTCGTCGACGCCGACCCCGCCGGGCACGGCCCGCGGGTCCTCGCCGGGTATCTGCACAACGTCGGCCGCCTCGCCGAGGCCGACGAGCAGGCCGCCGCCATCGTCTTCCTCGCCTCCGACGCCGCGGCGAACATCAACGGCGTCGTCCTTCCCGTCGACAACGGCTGGGCCGCGGTCTGAGCGCGACGGGCCGCCGCGTGGCTCGGCCGCCCGCCCGGTCCGGCGCGCGGAAAGCGATTTCCACCGGCAGTTCCTTCTGATGCCGACACACAGCAGAAAGGGCATCGCATGTCCACCTCCGGCAACGCCGGGAATCTTCCGGTCCCGGACGACCTGGGCTTCGACCCGCACGCCCTGCGCGCCAGGTACCGGGCCGAGCGGGACCGCCGCATCCGCCCCGACGGCAACGCGCAGTACCGGCCGGCCGAGGGCGAGTTCGGCTACTACGCCGAGGACCCCTACGCCGACCCCGGCTTCACCCGGGAACCGTTGCACGACCGGGTCGAGGCGGTCGTCCTCGGCGGCGGGTTCGGCGGCCTGCTCGCCGCCGCGCGGCTGCGCCAGGCGGGCGTCGACGGCATCCGGGTGATCGAGAAAGCCGGGGACTTCGGCGGCACGTGGTACTGGAACCGCTACCCGGGCATCCACTGCGACATCGAGTCCTACATCTACCTGCCGCTGCTCGAGGAGCTCGGCTACGTCCCACGCTGGAAGTACGCGCCGGGCGAGGAGATCCGCCAGCACGCCCGCGCCATCGGCCGGCACTTCGACCTCTACCGCGACGCCTGCTTCCAGACCGCGGTCACCGAGCTGCGGTGGGACGAGGACGCGGCCGAGTGGATCGTGTCCACCAACCGCGGTGACCGGATGCGGGCCCAGTACGTGGTGGTGTCCAACGCGACTCTCGACCGGGCCAAGCTCCCCGGCATCCCCGGTATCGACACCTTCCGGGGCCACACGTTCCACACCAGCCGCTGGGACTACGGCTACACCGGCGGCGACGCGAACGGCAACCTCGGCAACCTCGCCGACAAGCGCGTCGCCCTCATCGGCACCGGGGCGACCGCCATCCAGGTCGTGCCGCACCTGGGCCGCGACGCGCGGCACCTGTACGTCTTCCAGCGCACACCGTCCTCTGTGGACATTCGAGGCAACCGGCGCACCGACCCGGACTGGGCCGCCTCGCTGACCCCCGGCTGGCAGCGCCGCCGCCGGGAGAACTTCCTCACCATCGTCAGCGGCGGCCGGGTCGAGGAGGACCTGGTGGACGACGGCTGGACTGACAGCGCCGGCCTGCTGCGGAAGCTGACGCCCGGCGAGGTGCACGACTCCCTGTCACCCGCGGAACGGGAGTACGTCGAGGAGATCGCCGACTTCCAGAAGATGAACGAGATCCGCGCCCGCGTGGACGCCATCGTCGGAGACCCGGCCACCGCCGAGCTGCTCAAGCCGTGGTACCGCTACCTGTGCAAGCGGCCCACGTTCAGCGACGAGTACCTGCAGACCTTCAATCGCCCCAACGTCACCCTGGTCGACACCGCCGACCACGGCGGCGTCGGGCGCGTCACGGAGCGTTCCCTCGTGGTCGGCGACGGCGAGTACGAGGTGGACTGCATCATCTTCGCGACCGGTTTCCAGGTCGGCATGTCGGACGTGCTGACCGGCCGGTTGCCGGTGCACGGGCGCGGTGGCAACACGCTGCTGGAGCACTGGCGCAGCGGACCCCGGACGCTGCACGGCTTCTACAGCCACGGCTTCCCCAACCTGTTCCACCTGGGGGCGCTGCAGAACGCCCCCTCGGTGAACTTCGTGCACGTCCTGGACGAGCAGGCCGGCCACATCGCCGAGGTCGTCGCGGCTGCCCGCAAGCGCGGCGCCCACCGGGTCGAGCCGAGCACGGCGGCCGAGGACGCCTGGATCGCCACCATCCGCGAGACCGCGCCGGACCTGCACCGGTTCCAGGCCGAATGCACGCCTGGCTACTACAACAACGAGGGCAAGCCCCGCGAGCGCGGCGAGACCTTCGGCGGCGGGGCTGTCGCGTTCCACGACCTGCTGCGGCACTGGCGCGAGAACGGCGGTCTGGACGAGGTTCTGGTCGGTGCCGGATGAGCCATCGGCGTCGCAACCGGCCCAGCCCGCTGCGCGGCTCCAACGGCATCGCGTTCGGCCCCGACGGGCGGCTCCACGTCGCGGAGTTCCTGGCCGGGCGGATCAGCGCCGTGGACCTCGCCTCGGGTGAGGTCGAGGTGGTGACACCGGCGGACGGCCCGCTCCAGTCGCCCGACGACCTCGCCTTCGGTGTGGACGGCTCGATGTACGTCACCGACCTCGTGCCCGGCCGGGTGTGGCGGCGCGACCCGCGCGGCGTCTGCACCCTGGTGTCCGATGCGGTGCTGGTGCCCAACGGCATCGCCTGTGTCGGCGAACGCCTGTTCGTCAACGAGATGCGCGTTGGCGGCCGTTTGGTCGAGCTGTTCCCCACCGGCGGTGACCCGGTGGTGCTCGCCGACGGCCTGGCAATGGGCAACGCCATGCAGCTCGGACCGGACGGGTGCCTGTACTACCCGCACATGCTCACCGGTGAGGTCTTCCGGATCTCGCCGGATGGCGGCCCGCCTGAGCTGGTCGCCGCGGAGGTGCACGAGCCGGTCGCGGTGCGCTTCGACCGCGGCGGCGTCCTGGTGGTCCTCTCCCGCGGCGCGGCCGGGATCGTGACGCGCGTTGACCTGTTCGGCAGCGGGGAACGGCGCATCGTCACCACCGGCGTGGCAGGCCTGGACAATGCCGCGTTCGACGGCGAGAACCGCATGTACGTCTCCAGCTTCGCCTCGGGCGGCATCACGGAGGTGCACCCGGACGGCCGGACGCGCGAGGTCGTGCCGCGGGGCCTCGTCGGCCCGCACGGGGTGGCCGTCGACGCCGGCGGCACGGTCTACGCGGGGGATCACTACCGCGTGGCGATCCCGGCGGACCCCGAGGTGGTCACGCACGAGCTGCTGATCTTCACCCACGGCATCGCCGCCGACCGCGGGTTGCTGCACGTCACCTCGCAGTACGGCGACGTCCGCACGCACGACCCGGCGCGGCGGACCACGCGGGTGCGGGCCACCGGACTGGCCCGGCCCACGGGCATCGCGGTGCGCGGCGATGGCACGCTCGTGGTCGCCGAGGCGGGCGCCGGCCGCGTTGTCGCGATCGACGCCGACGACAGGGTCACCGTGGTGGCCGACGGCTTCGACGAACCGCTGGACGTGGCGTTCGACGCGGGACAACGCTGCTACGTCAGCGATGAGCGGCGCGGTGCGGTGTACCGCCTCGACGGCGGGCCATCGGTGTCCGTTGTGGACGGTCTGGTCGCCCCACAGGGGGTGGCCGTCCGCGGCGACGAGCTGTTCATCGTGGAGGCCGGACGACGACGGCTGCTGGCCGTCCGCCTCGACACCGGCGAGCGCAGGATTGAGGCCGACGACCTCGCCGTCGGCTCGCCGCGGACGACCACCCCCGAGTTGTTCACCCACGGGATGCCCGGCGTGCCGCGGCAGTTCGCGGGCCTCGCCACCGGCCCGGACGGCTCCCTCTACCTGTCCGCCAACGGCGAGGGCAGCGTGCTTCGCCTGTCGCCCACCGCCGGGACAGGCTGAGCGGCGCTGGCCACCTGGCCCGGCCCTCGTGCCACCACGGCAACTCCCCCACCGCCGCTGCAAAGCTGTCCTTATCGGCAGTGAGGGCGTACTCGACACCGGTCCCGAAAAGGCCGGAGTTTGCCTGAACAACACCCTCTCCCGCTGACCAGTCGAGACGAACGGTTCGCTCATCCATCACCAATAGTGGCTTCGGCAACCAGCAGCGCGCTGTTGCGTTACCTGCCTGCCCGTCCTGTTCCCGGAACAAGGAGGTGTGGCCGCTATGACGGCTCCGTCACTATCGGAGAACCCACGCCAGGATGACCGCGGTCAAGCCGGGATGGTGGTGAATGGAAATGAGAAGGGAATAGTGCGCCACCGACAGTCCCAGCGCCCAGGTCACCCGGTCGAACGCACGTCTCTCACTCTCCTCTGTGGACAGGGGACGGATGTTCACAGCCCCAGGACGCGTTCCGCGTTGCCGTGGGCGATGCGCTCCAGGTCGGCCGGGCAGTAGGGCGCGGTACGGAGGAACTCGACCGCCTCGGCACTCGACTCGAACGGGTAGTCGATCGAGAACAGCACCCGGTCGATCCCGACGGCGTGGGTGGCGCCCAGCAGCGCGGCGTGCGACATGACACCGCTGGTGGTCACGTACACGTTGTTCCGCAGGTAGTACGAGGGCAGCTGCTGCGTCCGGTCCTCGGGTTCCACGTGCGCGTAGCGGCTGTCGAGCCGGGAACACCAAGCTGCGGCAGGAGAACGAACAACTGCGCCCGCACGTAGAGCGCTACGAGGAACGCATCCGGCGGCTCACCGTGGACAACACCCGGCTCGCCAACGAACTCGCGGCCCGCAGCGGCGTCACCGGCCTCAGCACGCACCGGCCACGACACGCGGGTGAGCCGTGATCACCCACGGCGTCCGGGACATGTCGGGTCTTCGAACTCAACCGTGCCCGGTGGGCACGATCCGCTGCCAGGGTCTTGACGGGGACCCACATCGGCCGCTGGAACCTCGTCGAACGCACCCGCCGACATCGAGGCCGACGTCCGCGCCGCCGCACCGCCGGGAACCGTCGCCGGACTGGACATCACCGCCGATGCCACTGGCCTGGCGCTGTCCGCGACGGTGCGGCGCGCTGACGAGCGGGGTGATCCCCGCCAGTCGGCTTCGTGTTCGTCGCCGGCGCAGCCTCGAACGTCAGTCGAGGCCTTCGATGATGCGGAAGTCGCGCTCGAAGCCGTCGGGGAGTTCGGCCAGCGCCTTCTGGTAGGCCGCACTCTCGTATGCGGCGACCGCCTGTTCGAAGCTGTCGAACTCGATCAGGACAACGCGCTCGGCGATTCCGGCTTCGTGTGCGACGACCCGGCTGCCGATGCTGGCGAGTACCCGCCCGTCTGCGGCCTTGACGGCCACACCGGCCAGTTCGTTGTAGACATCAAGCCCCTCGGGGTCTGTGATGGTGGGGTAGACGCTGACCCAGTAGCCCTTGGCCACGGTTCCTCCTGTGTTCGGAATTGATCATCAGGAACATACTCAGATCCATCGCCGGCGCGCTGTGGATCAGCTGTCGTCGGGGAAGAGGTGGCCGGGGCCGGTGCCCGCGGCGAGGATCAGGCCGCCGATGCCGAAGCCCAGCACGCCCGCCTGCGTCACACTGCCCCCCAGCCCCAGCAGTTGTGTCGCCTTGCCTCGTCAATGCCCGGACGGTGGGGTCGCGCAAGGTCATGAGGCGTTGTCGAGGCGGTCCCGCAGCTCGTCGTCCAGCTCCAGGTCCAGGGCGCCGAGGCACTCGTCGAGCTGGTTCACCGAACTGATGCCCAGCACCGGCAGCACCGGCGGGTCGCCGCGCAGCAGCCAGGCGAGGACCACCTGGTTCCGCGTTGCGCCCAGCTCGTTCGCCACGTCAGCCAGCACCGCCAGCCGACGCCTGCTGCCCTCGTGGTCGTACTGCTCGGGCAGGGGCCGGTCGGAGCGGGTGTACGCGCCGGACAGCAGCACCGAGTAGCCGAGCACGGTCAGGTCGGGCTCTTCGCGCGCGTAGTCGAGCAGTTCGTCGCTGATGTGCGGGTTCGCACCGAACTTGGCGCCCGGCCGCGGCCGCAGGTAGCTGTGGCGCTGCTGGACACAGGTGAAGCCGGGCAGTCCCGCGGTCCTGGCGATCTCACGGGCATTGGCGATGCGCCAGGCGGCGTGGTTGCTGCACCCGGTAACCCGAACCAGGCCGTCGGTCACCAACGACGCGAAGGTGGCCACGGTGTCTTCCAGCGGTGTGCGACGGTCCTCGATGTGGGCGAAGTAGACGTCGAGGTGGTCGGTGCCCAGGCGGCGCATGCTGGCCTCGGCTTGGGCCCGGACCACCTTGTGGGACAGCCCTTCCGCGTGCTGCGGCCAGGTAGCGCCCAGCGGGTCGGGCAGCGCTCCTACCTTGGTGGACAGCACGACCCGGTCCCTGGCCCGCCGGGACGCCAGCCACCGGCCCAACAGCTGCTCGCTCTCCGCGCCGGTGCCGCCAGGGACCCAGAACGCGTAGGTGTTGGCGGTGTCGATGAACGTGCCGCCGGCGTCGGTGAACCGGTCGAGGATGGCGAACGCCCGCTGTTCGTCGACCGTCGTGCCGAAGTGCATGGTGCCCAGGCACAGCGCACTCGCGCTGAGCCCCGACCCGCCGTCGGACAAGATCCACTGCTCCACGTGCACCTCCTGTGGTGATCGCGGATGACGCTAACGGCGATTGGCTCGGCATTATGATCCAATCGCATGGACGAATCCCGGACCAATCTCGCGTGGAGCGCGCTGCTCGACCTCCCCGGGGCGGGCGCGAAGCACGAGCGGCTGACCCGCGCACTGCGGGTGGCGGTCCGCTCCGGGCGGCTGCCCGCGGGCAGTGCGCTGCCTCCGAGCCGCACCCTGGCCGCCGACCTCGGCTGGTCCCGCTGGGTCGTCACACAGGCGTACGCGCAGCTGGTCGCTGAGGGGTACTTGGACGCGCGGGTCGGGTCGGCCACCAGGGTGCGCTGGACTCCCGACACAGTGCCCGCGCCGCCGTTGTCCGGCCGGCCGCCGGTACCACAGACCCTGTTCGACCTGACCCCGGGCCTGCCTGACCTGCGCGCCTTCCCGCGCGCCCGGTGGGGCGAGGCGGTCCGCGACCAGGCGCGCCTGGCGCCGTTCCCCGACCTGGGTTTCCCCCCGCCGGGCGGACACCCCGAGCTTCGCCGAGCCCTGGCCGACCACCTGCACCGTTCCCGGGGCGTCGTGGCGGACACCGACAACATCGTGGTCTCCACGGGCGTCACCGACGGCGCCGCCCGCCTGTTCCGGGCCTTGCGGGCGGAGGGGATCACCCGCGTGGCCGTCGAGGATCCCGGTTGGACGCGGCTGCACCACGTGGCGCGCGAGGCTGGACTGACCGTCGTGCCGGTCCCGGTGGATGAGCACGGCCTGCGGGTGGCCGAGTTGGACCGCGATCCGACGGTCAGGGCGGTGCTCACCACGCCGGCCCACCAGTTTCCGACCGGTGTCACGCTCACCGCGGAGCGGCGCGGCGCGCTCGTGGAGTGGGTGCGGCGGATCGACGGGGTGGTGCTGGAGGACGACTACGACGCCGAGTTCCGCTACGACCACCGCCCGCTGGGCGCGGTCCAGGGGATGTGCCCGCAGCGAGTGGTGCTGCTCGGTTCGGTCAGCAAGACGCTGTCACCGGCCCTCGGCATCGGTTGGGTGGTCGCGCCGCCGCGGTGGCGCCTGCCGCTGCTGGCCAGCGGCACAGCCCGGTCCGGCCCGCCGGTGCTGGACCAGCTGGCCTTCGCCCACCTGATCCGGACCGGGGGCTATGACCGGCACCTGCGGTCGGTGCGACAGCGCTACCGGGCCCGGCGGGCCGCCCTGCTCGACGCGCTGCGCACCCGGCTGCCGGCCTGCCGGGTCACCGGGTCGGCCGCCGGTCTGCACCTGGTGGCCCACCTCGGGGACGGCGTCGACGCGGCCGACGTCGTCACGGCCGCGGCCGCGCGCGGGCTTCGGCTGGTCGACCTGGAGGCCTACCGAGTGGACCGCCGGGAACCGGCCGACTGCCTCGTCCTGGGCTACGGCAACCTCGCCGACGGCGCGGTCGACGACGCCGTGGTCATGCTCGCCGCGTCGGTGGCCGAACAGAGCGCGCACGACAGCGGACCACCCCGGTAGTCGATGGCATTCGGACCTGATGGGGTCGAACCTGAAGACGGCGTCTTGCCGACCTGACGCTCGATCTTGCGTGCGACCACCGAGGCCATCTTGAGATGTGATCGCTACCCGGCGATCAAGGCTTGCCGCAGGGGCTCCCGCCAGGTATCGGTTTCGCGGGCGTATACACCGAAGTCGGTGCCGAACTCCCAATAGGCCCAACCGATCCGCAGACGCTCGGCTTCCGCCCGTACCCAGGCGGTCCAGCGGACCCGGGAATCCATATCCGCCCGCTCGTATGCGCCGAACTCGCCGATGAACAACGGAACCGCGTGAGCGTCCGCCCAGGCCGCCGCTACGGCAAGGTCCTCGCTCACGGTCTTCCGGTCGGCTTCGCCACCCCAGGTCGTGCCGAGCCACGGGGCGGAGTTCTCGACCCAGGGCGCGCCCTGGTGGGTGAACTCGAACGGGGCGTAGTAGTGGACCGTCGCCACCAAGTGGTCGTCATCGGGCAGTTCGAGCTTCGAAAGAGCGCTGATGTCGTTCATCTCCGCCGGCCCGATGAGCACCGTGCGTTCTGGGCTTGATTCCCGCACGGCAGCCAAGGCCTGGGGTAGCAGGGCGTTCCACCGCCGCGCGGTCATGGCGGCACGCGGCTCGTTGAGCAACTCGAAATGAAGGAGATCTGGACGATCGACGTAGCGTGGAGCGATCTGCCGCCACAATGCCAGAAACCGCTCCGTCTGCGCGTCGGGCACGTGGTTGAGCTCGTGATAGTGGTGCACGTTGAGCACGACGTTCAGATCCCGCGCCAGTGCCTGGTCGACCGCTCGGTCGACGCGTTGGAAGAAGTCCTCTCTGATGGTGTACGGAGCGGTCTGTCCGGCGTGCGCCGACCACGCCACCGGCAACCGGATCGTGTCGAACCCGGCGGCCTTGATCTCGTCGAAATACCGCCGCGGCAGCCGAAGCGCGTGCTCGTCGGCGGTGTCCAGGGCGTTGCCCAGGTTGATCCCCGAGCCGAGCGTCACGGACGAGAACGAGCGCGGCATGTGGCCTCCGATCCGGGACAGCCTCACAGCAGTGGGAGGAGCATATCCGTCGGGTCGACACACGATTTTCGCCAGCGTCGCGTGAAACGGTCGACTGAACGCATTGTGGACAATGGGCAGATAAGCAAACCCACAACACAACCCGGTGTGGAACCCAAGGCCGTGGACGAGGAACTTGCGGCACCGCTCGCCCGCCCGTGCCGTCAGGGGCCGCCTGGGCGCGGAGAGCGCGACCGTGACTTACCGGACAGCGCCTCACCTACAGCCAGTCGTGTTCGCGGGCGTAGCGGGCACGCCGGGCTTGGCGTGGCGCGTCAGCATGAGGATCACCTGGTCCGGCCGCGTGTGGCGGATTCGCGCGACCGCGCCGAGTCCGTCCCCCCGGGCATTTCCAGGTCGATGACGAGCACATCGGGCTGGTGCCGCAGGGTCGCTGCCACGGCCGCCTCACCGTCCTCCGCCTCGGCGAGCACGGTGATCTCCCCTTCGAGCGGCAGCAACGACGCGAGTGCCTTGCGCAGCAGGGCTTCGTCGTCGGCGAGTACCACGGTGGTCATCGGGCCTCCTGCGGTCGAAGGTGCGGGAACGCCGCGGCGGTGAGGAAAGTGCCGTCCTTCTGCGCCACGGTCAGCTCCCCGCCGTCACCGGCCACCCGTTCGCGCAACGTGGAGAGCCCGCTGAGCTCGGGCAGCGGGGCGTCCGGCGCGCCGTCGTTGAGGATGGTGATGCCGGACTTCGACAGCGTGATCCGCACCTGTCCGGCCTGTGCGTGCCGCAGGATGTTCGTGGTCGTCTCGCGCAGGACCTGGCCGAGCAGTTCGCTCGCCCGGGCGTCGACCTCGGCTTCGCGGTCGACGCGCACATCGATGCCCGCGGCCTCGAAGAGGTTCTTCGCGTTCTCCAGCTCCGCGGACAGGTTGAGCCGCCGTTGCGCGTAGGCGAGTTCCTTGGTCTGGGCGATGGTGTCGGCGACCAGCGCGTGGATCTCGCGCAGCTCCTCCTCGGCCCGCCCGGCGTCCGTGCGCACCAGCTTCTGGGCCAGCGCGGTCTTCAGCTTCACCACGTGCAGCGTGTGGCCCTGGATGTCGTGCAGGTCGCTGGCGAACCGCATGCGCTCCCGGACCACGGCCAGTTCGGCTTCACGATCCCTGGCCTCCTCCAGATCCTGCACCACGCCGTAGAACCTCTTGTTGGGGAACATGATCCCGGTCACCATCGCGGTGATCCCGCTGGGCACGACGAGCCAGCTGATCAGCCCTTCGGGTAGGTCGTCGTGGAACAGCAGCAGCCTCGTCGCGCCCACCACGGCGACGAAGGCGACCAAGCCGGCCACGGCCAGGCCGCGGAGGCGGGCGAGCTGGGGCACGACGTGCGAGCCCACGATGGACAGGCCGAAGAACGCCGCTCCGGCGCCGGCCACGAAAGCCCCGTAGACCCACACCCCCGCGCTCGCGAGCAGGCAGGGGATCGCGACGCGGAAGACGTCGTTCGCCGTCCACCGTTCGAACGCCAGCAGCGCGGCCACCACGCCGAGGGCCAGGACGAAGGCGTCCAACCAGGACCGCGCGTCCACCACCATGATCAGCAACCCGACGGCCACGAGCACCGGGGAGATCGTGACGAGGTTCAGCCGTCGCAGCCGTCGCTGGGTTTCCGGGGTGTGCGCCGTCACCGGTCCGCACGCGGTGGTCGGGGATGCATGTCGCCCAGCATTCCTCCGCGCCCGCCGCGGCACCAGTGACGCCGCGTCACACGTTCACCCCGAGGAATGTCATGGCGAGGACATGACGTGAGCGCACTGCCCGGAACGTGCGGCGACGGGTGGAATCAGGGCGTGTCCACACTGAGCTGGGTCGTGGTCGCCGTCGCGCTGGCCTCCCGCATGTTCCGCTGGGAACCGCGCCAGTGACGAAAACCCCACAAGGAGGAAATGGCATGCGCAAGGTCATCCCGGTCGTGTTCGCCGCCGTGCTGACGCTGACGGCGTCTTCGCTGCCCGCGGTGGCGGCAGTGGACGCAGTGGACTGGGGCCCGTGCCCCGAAGGCATCACCGGAGCCGGTCTCGAGTGCTCGACGCTCGAAGTGCCGCTGGACTACCGGAAACCGGACGGGCCGCGGATCGAGATCGCGATCTCCCGGCTGGCCAGCCCGAACCCGGCGAAGCGCCGCGGTGTGCTGCTGACCAACACCGGCGGGCCGGGCGGGGAGGGCCTGGCCTACCCGGCCATCCTGCGTGACACCCTGGAGCTGCCGCAGGAGGTGCTGGACAGCTACGACGTGATCGGCATCGACCCGCGCGGGGTCGCCCACAGCACGCCGGTGACCTGCGACCTGAAGCCGGAGCAGTGGATCACCAACATCCCCCTGCACGCGCGGAACCCGGCCGAGGTCACCGCGCAGGCCGAGCAGGCGAAGCTTGTCGCCGAGCAGTGCGGGAAGTCGGCGACGGCACCGCTGCTGCCGCACCTCACCACGGCGAACACCGCCCGCGACCTGGACCGCGTGCGCGAGGCGCTGGGTGAGTCCACAGTGTCCTATTTCGGCCGGTCCTACGGCACCTACCTCGGTTCGGTCTACACCACGCTGTTCCCGCACCGCAGTGACCGGTTCCTGCTCGACAGCGCGACCGGCCCCGGCGGCTGGGACGCTTCGTTCAGCCGGAAGTTCGGCGAAGGCTTCGAGGACCGGTTCCCGGACTTCGCGGAGTTCGCCGCCGCGCGGCCCGAATACGGCCTCGGCGACACACCGGCGAAGGTGACCGCGAAGTACTTCGACCTCGCCGCGCGCCTCGATGCGAAGCCGAGCCCACAAGGCGTCAACGGCCAGGTGTTCCGCCAGGTCACCTTCGCCAAGTTCTACTTCGACGCGGAGTTCCCGTGGCTGGCCGAGGCCTGGCACGCACTGGACACCGGCAAGCCGGTGGCGATGCCCACCGGGACCGCGGCGCCGGCCGCTCAGGTGCCCTCGGACAACTACCTCGCCAGCCAGCTGCACGTGATCTGCAACGACTCGGACTGGCCGGAGTCGGTCGGGACCTACCAGCGCAACGTCGCCATCGACCGAATCCGGCACCCAATGTTCGGCGCCGCCGCGGCCAACATCACGCCGTGCGCGTTCTGGCCGTCGGAGCCGGTCGAGCCGCCGGTGAAGATCAGCGACCGCGGCCCGTCCAACGTGCTCATCGTGCACAACCTCCGCGATCCGGCGACCCCGCTGTCCGGGGCCAGGCAGCTGCGGCAGGCCTTCGGCGACCGCGCCCGGCTGGTCACCGCCGACCAGGGCGGGCACCTGGCCTACCTGTACCTGGACAACCCGTGTGTCCACGACCTCTCGACGAAGTTCCTCGTCACCGGGGAACGCCCGAAGAAGGGGACGGCATGCTGATCGCCGAAGACCTGCTGCTGGGCCGGGCCACCTCGACGAGGCCGCCCGCCGCGAATGCTGTTGAACCTGGTCTTCCAGTTCGGCCTTGTGCAGTGCCAGGACCTGGATCTGGTTGGCCCAGATTCGGATGGTGTTCTCCGGCTCCACCTCGAAGTCGGCCTCAGCCCGTTCGGCCTGCAGAACCACGAGGACGGACCAACGCAGTGATCCTCCGGTGGTTCTGCTGGCCTGCCGTGACTCCGTTGCGCAGCCCCGATCACTCGTCTGTGTGATCAACGCTCGCCCGCATGGCCGAGTTGGTAGGCGTCTGCTCGTCGGTAAGGTGATCTTCGATGATCACCTCTTGCAGCTCGCGCTGGAACCGCGCCGAAGGCCAGGTCCGGCGCTGGGCCACCCGGCACGGCTTGACCGGTGACGCGGCGACCGCGCAACTGTTGGTGACGCTGGAGTTTCTCGTCGTCGCGGTTGGGTGCCGCTCGTGATGGCGGTCGTGGTGTGGGCTCTACGGTGTGCGGTGTCGGCGGTGTTCGCCGTGGCCGCGTGGGGCAAACTGGCCGATCGCGACGGGACACGGCAGGCGGTAGTGGAGTTCGGCGTGCCCGTCCGGTGGGCAAAGGCAGTGGCGTGGGCACTACCCGCGGTCGAAGTGGTGGTCGCGGTCGCGGTACTGCCCTCGGGCTCGGCGGTGCTCGCGTGCGCTGCCGCGTTGGGGCTGCTGGCGGTGTTCACAGCAGCGGTCGCAACGCAACTGCGGCAAGGAAAGCATCCGTCCTGTTCCTGTTTCGGGACAGCTACCAGTAAACCCATCACCGGCTGGACGGTCGTCCGCAACGGGCTCATCGCGGTCCTGGTGCTGGCCGCGCTCACCGGATCATGGACCACTGGCGATGTGCCGCAACAACTTCCGGCCGAATACGGGATCGGCGTACCGGTCGTCGTGCTGCTCCTCGCGATCACGGCAGTGCAGGCCGCGACGATCCGGGAACTGCGTGACCGCCTGGCCCGGTCCGCCGCCGCGCTCGCGGTGGAGGGCCTGCCCGTCGGGACAACCGCGCCGCCGTTCGACCTGCCCGGCGTCGACGGCGGTCGAGGCAGTCTGGACGGGCTGCTCGAGACGGGACGAGCGGTCCTGCTGATCTTCGTGCATCCGAACTGTCCAAGCTGTCACGCACTGGCACCGCAACTCCCGGCCTGGCGTGACCAGCACCGCGAGACCGTGACCATGGTGCCAATCAGCAGCGGTGATCTGGCGGTCAACGCCACCTTCGCCCAGGAACTCCAGCTCGGCCGGCTCCTCGTCCAACAGCGCACCGAAACCGCGACCCTGTACCGGGCGACCCGTATCCCCTCCGCCGTGCTCATCGACGCCGACGGGCGCATCGCCGCCCCGCTCGCCCGCACAGTCGCCGGAATCCGCGAGCTCCTCACCTCCCCCGGCTTCCCCGCCACACCAGCCCACTCACGCCCGAGCACCTAACTGAGGAGAACAGTCCATGTCAGGCCAGCAAGTCGACTGGTACGACTGCCCCGCCCAAGGCAACTACCCCGATCCCACCAGCTGCGACCACTACATCGCCTGCACCGCCAATGGCACGGCTTACCGCATGCCCTGCGCGATGGGCCACGGCAACGAAAGGCTTCACTACGTCCGCGACTCCGGCCCCAGCGAACAAACGTCCCACTGCGACTACCCCGAGGTCGCGGACTGCGACCTGGAAGCCCTCGTGGGTACCGACTAGTTCGCCCTGTCCGAGCAGCGGTGCGACCGAATCCAGCTGCGCTCTCGACGTGGTGTCGGAGTACGACCGGGAACGCGGAATCTCTTACTGGACAAAGAACTACCGCACCGGGATCGAGCTGGAAGACCCCGAAGCGCTCGATCGCCGGTACCCGTACTACGACCCCATCACGAGCCTGCCGCAGAGGCTCGGAACGACCCGTTCCGACCTGTTCTGCGACAAGCCGCCGAAGCCTTCGTCGCGCTGGTCAGGACCTGGGGATGCGACTGGTGAGGACACGAAGACCGGCAAGTCAGAACCAGCTGCTTCAGCACCTGGCGGTGACGATCCACACCCCGCCGGGGATCCGCACGCCCTGCGGTGTCTCGAACTCACCGAGCGCGGCCCGTACCCGGTCGCGCAGTTCCGCCGCCGAGGCCGCGTCCACCTCGCGCAGGTTGTGGCGGGTCGGCCCCATCGCGAAGATGAAGTCGGCCGCGTCCCCGGCGTCCGCGCCGAAGCCCATGTCGGCTTGTTCCGGGGTGATGTCGATGTCGCGGAAGCCCGCCGCCGTGAGCACCTCGGTGATGCGTGCCGGATCCAGCAGGGAGCCCATGCCGCGTGCGGCCGGTGACGGCTCCCGCAGGTAGGGGGCGAGCGCCGCGGTCGCTCGGTGGTAGGCGCTGTCGGCCCCGCCGGGCCGGGGGCCGAGGAAGGCCAGTCGCCCGCCGGGCACCAGTGTGTCGCGCAGGTGGCTGAACGCGGCCACCAGGTCGGCGAAGAACATCACCCCGCCGCGGCTGATGACGACGTCGAAGCGGGCCTTGCCGAACGGGTGGACCTGGGCGTCGCCCCGCTCGAAGGTGACGTTGGTGATGTTCTGGGCGGCCGCGTCGCGGCGGGCCCGTTCCAGCATGGGCTCGGACAGGTCGATGCCGAGCGCGTGGCCGCGGTGGGCGCTGCGGGCGGCCAGCCGGGTGGTGAGCCCGGTGCCGCACCCCACGTCCAGGACCGCGTGGTCGACGGCGATGCCCGCCGCGGCGAACAGCGGCGCGTTGAAGGCTTCGGTCATCGCGTTGTAGCGCTCCGGGTGATCGGCCCAGTGCCGCCCTTCCCAGTCGTTCCACGCCTGCGCCTGCTGCTGGTTGGCGATCACCGTCATGGCGGCATCCCCTCATCGCTGTGACTAGAGTTGGACTCTAGAGATAGACTCCAGGCATGACCGATGTCAAGGGCTCCCGAGCGGACCGGGCCAGCCAGACGCGGCGCCGGATCATCGCGGCAGCCACCGAGTTGTTCCTGGCCAACGGCTATGGCGCGACCACGCTCCAGCAGGTCGCCGACCGGGCGGGCGTGGCCGTCCAGACCATCTATTTCACCTTCCGCAACAAGCCCACCCTGCTCAAGGAACTCCTCGACGTGACCATCGCCGGCGACGACCAGCCGCTGGCGACCATGGACCGGCCCTGGTTCGCCGAGGTGGTCAACGCGCCCGACGCCCGCACCGGCCTCACCGCACTGGTGACCGGCACCCACGCCGTTCTCCAGCGCGTCGCCGCCGTCTCCGAGATGGTCCGCACCGCGGCCTCCGCGCACCCCGAACTACGCGATCTGTGGCCCGGCCGCGAGGACCCGCGCTACACCGTGCACACCACGGCCGCCAAGGCCCTGCTGGACAAACCCGGCGCCCGCGCTGGCCTGACCGAGCAGCAGACGGCGGACGTCCTCTACGCCCTGCTCAGCCCGGAACTGTTTCTCATCCTCACCCGCGACCGGGCCTGGACACCCCAGGCATGGCAACGCTGGGCCATCGACACCCTCGCCGCCCAGCTCCTAGCCCCCGATCCACTCCAACCGGCTTGAACCCCCATCGGAAGACGCTCTGCCTTGGTAGCCGCTAGCGGGCGTTTTCACAGTGGGTGTCGTGATCTGCTTTGATCAGCTCTCGTGGTGTTGCCCAGCCGGGGCACGCCACCACCCACACAGCGGGCCAGGTCGCCCAGCGCGGAGCGCAGTGAGCCAGACGATCATGCTATCGGCCGTGGTGTACGCAGCCGAGTAGCCACTCGGTCAATGTGGCGTAGTCGGCGTCGGTGAGGCCGTGTCGCGGGTCGACCCGGTGCAGCAGGGCGGTTCCCGGGTGGTGGGCGGACACCCAGGCGCGGTCGGGGGCGGTGATCTCGTCGTCGACCCAGGCGAAGGCGCGGCCGGCGGCGAAGGTGACCAGGGCGCGGGTTTTCCAGTGCAAGCCGGTTCGCTCGTCTCGTTCGTCCACATCGGACGGTTCCGGCCAGTCGACCACCGGGAGTCGCGGGAGGCCGAGCAGCGGTGTGAGGCACTCGTTGGCCTCTGCCATCCAGGTGGTGGCCCAGACCAGTTCGCAGGGCAGGGCCGCGAGGCGGGGGCCGTGGGCGGGATTGAGCCTGGGCAGCAACGGGTTCGCCGGTGCTTGCCCTCCGGTTGGGTAGGTCGGGTAGTGCTGCCCGCCGAAGGGGATGAGGGGGCCGTCGACGTCGAGGAACAGCAGCGGAGGTGGTGCGGCGCCGGTCACGGACGCACGATAGCGAGGTCAGGCGGCGCGGGGTGTGGCCCGGAGGAGTTGGGTGAGGAACTCGGTGTTGTCCGGGGTGGCGCGCAGGCCGTCCAGGAGCTTGTCCACGGCCTGGTGGGGTTCGCAGGTGTGCAGGGCGCGGCGCAGGGCGCGGGTGGCGGCGATTTCCGTTGCGGAGCACAGGATCTCGTCCTTGCGGGTGCCGGTGCGGCGGATGTCGATGGCCGGGTAGCGACGCTGGTTGGCGACGCCCCGGTCGAGCACGAGCTCGGCGTTGCCCGTGGCCTTGTACTCCTCGAAGATCAGGTTGTCGCCCGCGGAGCCGGTGTCGACCAGGGCGGTGGCGAAGATGGTGAGGGAGCCGCCCTGCTCGATCGCCCTTGCCGCGCCGAGGAACCGCTTCGGCGGGGTGAGCGCGGCGGCGTCGATGCCGCCGGAGAGGATGCGGCCGGAGGCGGGGGCGGCGAGGTTGTAGGCGCGGCCAAGGCGGGTGAGGGAATCCAGTAGCACCACCACGTCCTGGCCCAGTTCGACCAGGCGTTTGGCGCGTTCGATGGCGAGCTCGGCCAGTGCGGTGTGCTCGCGGGGCGGCTGGTCGAAGGTGGCGCCGATGACCTCGCCGGGCACGGTGCGGGCGAAGTCGGTGACCTCCTCCGGGCGCTCACCGACCAGGACCGCCATCAGGTGGCATTCCGGGTGGTTATGACTGATCGCGTGCGCGATCGCTTGCAGCACCGTGGTTTTACCCGCTTTGGGCGGCGCGACGATCAGCGCGCGCTGGCCCTTGCCGACCGGCATGAGCAGGTCGATCACCCTGGTGGTCAGCGCCTGCGGGGTGGTTTCCAGGCGCAGGCGGTCGCGGGGGTGGATGGGGGTCAGGTCGGTGAAGGCCGGGCGGGTGGCCGCGCGCAGCGGGTCCTGGCCGTTGACCGTCTCGACCTGGGTCAGGCGCAGCTTCCCGTTTCCGGCCGGCTGCGCGACTCCGGTGACGAGGTCGCCCCGGCGTAGCTTGCAGGTACCGGCGATGGCTTGGGGGACAAGGACATCGTCGGGGGTGGACAGGTAGGAGTGGTTGCGGAGGTAGCTGCGGTTGTCCTGGGTGTCGAGCACCCCGGACACCGTGAAGGTGTTGTCGGACATGGGGTTTCTTTCCGTGAGTGGGTTCGCCGGGGAAGGCGGGTAGCCACGTCCGGCGAGGGGGGAACCGTGAAATCGGAAACCGGCTGTTGGGGGACGACTGTCCAGAACCCGCGAGCGGTAGACGCCTTCACGGTAGCAGACCGCGCGCCGCTCGCCCAGTGAGTTGTCCCACGGCACCCCCAAGCCCAGGTCAGGAGCGGACCGCCCGGTCCGGACGCGGCGCGGTCGCGGCGTGCGGCCGTCGGCGGAACCACATCGTCCACGCCACCAGCAGTCCGATCGCGGCCAGCTCGATCACCTGGCTGAGCCCGGCCATCACCTCGATCGGCAGCCGGTAGACCAGCACCGCCCTGACCGCGGAGGCCGCCAGCAGGCCCCCGGCCCAGACCGCGGTCAGCAGCAGGAACAGCCGGCGGAACGCGGGTTCCGCGGCGATCCGCTGGTCCCAGTCCTCGGTGCCGGTGCCGCGCATGCGTTTGGCCACGTGGAAGAGGGCGGGCCGGGTGGTCAGGCAGGTGCCGAGGAAGACCAGCGCGACCGCGGTGGTGATCAGTGGTTCGCGCAGCAGCATGAGCCGGGGGTCGCTGGTGAGCAGGGCGGCGATGAGGCTGAGCAGGCTGGTCAGCAGCATGAGCAGGACCAGTGGCTCGACCCGGCGGCGGATGCAGAGCAGGTATCCGGCGCGCAGCCCCACCGCGATGGTGCCGGCCAGCAGGCAGGTCAGGTTGTCGTAGCCGAACAGGCGGGCGGCGTAGAAGGTCAGCGGGGACAGGCCGATGTCCAGCACCAGTCCCAGCAGCCAGGTGAACCGGTTGCGCGGCATGGTCACCACCCCACCGGCAGGCAGTCGAGCCCGAAGACCTGCGCCTGCTGTTTGTAGTGCGGCTCCGCCGAGGTCAGGTGCAGCGTGGGCAGCCGGGTGAGCAGGCGGGTGAAGGCGATCTCCAGCTCGGCGCGGGCCAGGTGCGCGCCGATGCACTGGTGCGGCCCGTGCCCGAAGGCGAGGTGGTGCCGGGCCGGGCGGGACGGGTCGAACTCGTCGGGGCGGTCGAGGAAGTCGGGGTCCCGGTTGGCGGACAGGCCGAGGGTGAGCACACCCTCCCCCGCCCGGATGAGCCTGCCGCCCAGCTCGACGTCGGCGGTGGCGACCCTGGCGGCCACCGTGTCGGCGACCGAGTGGAACCGGAGCAGCTCCTCGACCACCGCGGGCATACGCCGGGGATCTTCGCGGAGTTCCCGGCACAGGTCGGGTTCACCGAGCAGGGTGAGCAGGCCGAGGGAGATCATGTTCGCCGTGGTCTCGTGCCCGGCGACCAGCAGGATCAGCAGCATGCCGACCGCGCCGGGCCTGCTCAGCCTGCCCTCGGCGACCGGCCCCGCGGCGAGCCTGCTGATCAGGTCGCCGGCAACCGGCCCGGCAGCCAGCCCGCTTACCAGGTCCCCGGCGACCGGCCCGGCAGCCAGCCCGCTCACCAGATCCCCGGGAACCGGCCCGGTTGGCAGTCCGGTCGCCAGATCACCGGTGGTTTCGCGCTGCCGTAGCTCGAACAGCGCGTCCAGATAACCGAACAGCTCCCCCGTGGCCGCGCCCGACTCCTCGGCGCTGCTGGCCTGGCTCAACGCGATCCGGGTCCGCGACTCGAAGAACTCGTGGTCGGCGTAGGGCACGCCGAGCAGTCGGCAGATCACCAGCGAGGGCAGCGGCAGCGCGAAGGCGGACACCAGGTCTGCCTCCGGTCCGCTCGCCACCAGGTCGTCGATGAGCCGGTCCGCCACCCGCTCGATCTCCGGCCGCAGCGCGCTCACCCGGCGCACGGTGAACTCGGCGTTGAGCATCCGCCGGTACACCCCGTGCTCGGGCGGATCGGTGTCCAGGAACGGCCGTCGCCGCGCGGGCGGGCCGTCGCCGGGGCGTCTGCGGGGAAAGCCGGGGCGGGTGGCGTCGATGCTGAAGCGCGGGTCGGTGAGCACCGTGCGCACGTCGGCGTGCCTGCTGACCAGCCAGACCCGGTCGCCGCTGGGCAGGGTGGCCCTGGCGACCGGGTCGGTGGCGCGCAGCCGGGCGTACTCCGGCGGTTCGGTGTGCGGGCAGGTGCGCGGGATCGGGAGTTTCACAACTGCGACGCTAGGGACGCACCGGGTGGAGTTGCCTCGGCGCACGGGTGGGTTCCCTCAGCCGGGGATCTCCACCCCGGGGTGGAGGGCGGCCGCGGTGGCGGTGCCGGTGAGGTCGGCGACCCGGCCCTGGAACAGGATCCGGCCGCCGTGCCTGCCCGGTCCGGGGCCGAGGTCGATCAGCCAGTCGGCGCGCCGGATCACGTCCAGGTTGTGTTCGATGACCAGCACGGTGTGGCCGTGTTCGACCAGGTCGTCCAGCACCGAGAGCAGGTTGTCGATGTCGCTCAGGTGCAGGCCGGTGGTGGGTTCGTCCAGCACGTACAGGGTGGGCTCGGTCGCCTCGCGCAGCTCCTTGGCGATCTTGACGCGCTGGCATTCGCCGCCGGAGAGGGTGGTCAGCGGCTGGCCGAGGCGGAGGTAGCCGAGGCCGACCTGGTCCAGGTGGCGCAGGGAGCTCGCGATCGCCGGGTCGGTGAGGCGGTGGATGGCCTCGGTGATGGTGAGCTCGTCGATGTCGGCGATGGACAGGCCGTCCACCTTGTGCCGCAACACTTCCGACGTGAACCGGCGGCCGTGGCAGGTCTGGCAGACCGTCTCCTGGCCGTCCAGGAACGCCAGGTCGGTGTAGATCACGCCCAGGCCCGCGCAGTCGGGGCAGGCGCCAGCGGAGTTGGCGCTGAACAGGGTGGCGGAGACGTTGTTGGTGCGGGCGAACAGTTTCCGGATGGGGGTGGCGATGCCGGTGTAGGTGATGGGGGTGGACCGGCGGTTGGTGCTGACCGGTTTCTGGTCGATGACGATGGCCTCGTGCTGGGCCAGCAGCTCGGCGGCCAGGCTGGACTTGCCCGACCCGGCCACGCCGGTGAGCACGGTCAGCACGCCGGTGGGGATCTCGGCGGTGACGTGGTCCAGGTTGTTGCGGGTGGCGTTGGCGATGGTGAGCCAGCCGTGCGGTTCCCGGGGCTGGGTCTTGATCGGGCGGGGCCGGGACAGCGCGGTCGCGGTGGGGGTGCTGGCCTGCTGGAGCTCGGCGAAGGTGCCTTGGAAGACCAGGGTTCCGCCGTGTTCACCCGCGTGCGGGCCGATCTCGATGATCTGGTCGGCGATGGCCATCACCTCCGGGTCGTGCTCGACGACGAGGACGCTGTTCCCCTTGTCCCGCAACTGTTTGAGCAGGGTGGTCATCGCGGCCACGTCGTGCGGGTGCAGGCCGACGGTGGGTTCGTCGAAGACGTAGAGCATCTCGATCAGGCTGCTGCCCAGGTGTTTCACCGTCTTGATGCGCTGGGACTCGCCGCCGGAGAGGGTGGTGGTGGCGCGGCCCAGGTGCAGGTAGCCGAGGCCGATGGTGACCATCGCGTCCAGGCGGTCCCGCAACGCCTCCAGCACCGGCCGCACCGTCGGATCGGTCAGTTCCGCCACCAGGTTGGCCAGTTCGCTGATCTCCATCCTGGCCAGCTCGCCGATGGTGTGGCCGCGCACGGTGGCGGTGCGGGCCGCCTCGTTCAGCCGGTCGCCGTGGCAGTCCGGGCACCGCTCGGCGCGGGTGAACCGGGCCAGCGTCTCCTTCTTGCGCTCGGAGAGGTCGTCGCTGGTGTGCAGGTAGATCCGCTCGAACCGCTCCACCACGCCCTCGTAGTCCTTGGGCGGCTTGGTGCCCAGCCGCGCGGCGTGCTCGCCGCCGTAGAGCAGCGCGTCCCGCTCGGCCTGGCTCCACTCGCGCAGCGGGGTGTGCACGTCGAAGGTGCCGATGTCGGCGTACTGGGAGTACCAGTAGCCGCCGTTTCCGAAGCCGGGCAACAGGATCGCGCCTTCGGCCAGCGAGCGGTCCAGGTCGAGGAAGCGGTCCACCGCGCTGGCCACCACCTCGCCGAGGCCGGAACACTTCTGGCACATGCCCGCCTGGTCGTTGAAGGAGAAGTGGTTCGACTCGCCCACGTGCGGGGTGCTCAGCCGGGAGAACAGCAGGCGCAGGTAGGTCCAGGCGTCGGTGATCGTGCCCACGGTGGAGCGGGCGTTGCCGCCCAGGCGGCGCTGGTCGATCACCACCACCGGGGACAGGCCGTCGATCTGGCCGACCTCGGGCCTGGTCCACTTCGGCAGCCGATTGCGGGTGAACGGCGGGAAGGTCTCGGTGAGCTGGAAGCCCGCCTCGGCCGCGATCGTGTCGAACACCAGGGAGGACTTGCCGGAGCCGGACAGGCCGACGAACACCACCACCTGCCCGCGCGGCACGTCCACATCGAGTGACTTCAGGTTGTTGGTCCGGGCGTCCCGGATGCGGATGGTCGACATGGCCGCCACGCTAGGAGCAGATGTGGCCAGAAACTGACCGCGATTCACGGGAGAATGTCGGCATGGCGGATGTGTTGCACCGGGTGCTCTCGCTGCTGGCCGAGCTCCAGACCGGCCGGGCGTTCACCGGCGAGGAGCTGGCCGCCCGGCTCGCGGTCGCCCCGCGCACGCTGCGCAGGGACGTGGACCGGCTGCGCAGCTACGGCTACCCGGTGCAGACCCAGCCGGGGCCGGGCGGCTACTACCGGCTGGCCGCCGGGCGGGCCATGCCGCCGCTGCTGCTGGACGACGACGAGGCCATCGCCACCCTGCTCGGCCTGGCCACGCTGGCCGCCGTCGGCCAGGCAGGCGAGGGCAGCGTGGACGACGCGGCCAACCGCGCCTACGGCAAGGTCGACCAGTACCTGCCCAAGCGGCTGCGGCCCCGCGCGGCGGCGTTGCGCGCCAGCCTGGAGACCACGGCCACGCCCGCGCCGAGCACCAGCGCGGAGACGATGAGCACGCTGGCCGAGGCCATCCAGCACAACCACCTGGTGTCCTTCGGCTACACCGGCGCGAACGGGGCCGCGAGCACCCGCCGGGTGGAGCCGCACCGCCAGCTGCACCTGCACCTGCGCTGGTACCTGCTGGCCTGGGACACCGACCGGGCGGACTGGCGGGTCTTCCGCATCGACCGCATCACCGGGCCGCGCGACCTGGGCCGGACCTTCACGCCCCGGCCGCTGCCCGCCGGCAGCGGGATCGACTATGTGCGCCAAGGCATGCGGCGGCAGCGGCAGCGCGTGGTGCTCACCGTGGACGCGCCGCTGGACGTGGTGGCGGACGCGTTCAAGTACCAGGACGTCGAGCTCAGCCCGCTCCCCGAAGGCACCAAAGCCGTGCTGTACCTGGACTCCTGGCAGTGGCTGGTGCAGGGCCTGGCGTTCCTGGACGCGGACTTCACCATCCACGAACCCGCGGAGTTCCGCCAGGCCTGCCAACGGTTCGGCGCGCGGCTCAGGTGAGCGGTTTGCCGCCGGTGACCGCGAGCACCTCGCCGGTGATGTAGCTGGACTCCTGGGAGGCGAAGAACACGTAGGCCGGGGCCAGCTCGGCGGGCTGACCGGCGCGGCCCATCGGGGTGTCGCCGCCGAAGGAGTCCACCTTCTCCTCGGGCATGGTGGCCGGGATCAGCGGTGTCCAAATAGGACCGGGGGCCACCGCGTTGACCCGGATGCCTTGCTCGATCAGGTCACTGGAGAGCGCCTTGGTGAAGGTGACGATGCCGCCCTTGGTGGTCGCGTAGTCCAGCAGCTCGGCGGAGGGCTGGGAGGCCTGGATGGAGGCGGTGTTGATGATGGCGCCGCCGGGTGGCATGTGCGGCACGGTGGCCTTGCACAGCCAGAACATCGCGTACAGGTTGGTCTTGAGCACCCGGTCGAACTGCTCGGTGCTGATGCCGAGGATGCCCTCGTCCTGGGACATCTGGTAGGCGGCGTTGTTGACCAGCACGTCGATCCGGCCGAACTCCTGCACCGCCCGCGCGACCAGGTGCTGGCAGTGCTCCTCGGACTGGATGTCCCCCGGCACGCACACCGCCTCGCGACCGGCCTCGCGCACCAGCTCGGCTGTGCTCTGCGCGTCCTCTTCCTCCTCGGGCAGGTAGGACAGCAGCAGATCGGCCCCTTCGCGGGCGAAGGCGATGGCCACCGCGCGGCCGATGCCGGAGTCGCCGCCGGTGATCAGCGCCTTGCGGCCGGCCAAGCGGGCGCTGCCGCGGTAGGTGCGCTCGCCGTGGTCGGGTTCGGGGCCCATGGCCTCGCCGGTGCCGGGGTGCGACTGCTCCTGGCCCTGCTGCTGCCCTGGGCGCGGGTACTGGGTGCGCGGGTCCTGCTGGGTGTACTGGTCCTCGGCCATGCGGTGGTCTTACCCCGTGTTCAGCCGGCCAATCCCAGGTAGTCGCTCAGTTGGGTGGCCGCGCGCAGCATGGCCAGGCCCTGCGCGGTGAGCTTGCGCTGCCAGTCTTCCAGCGCGTCGGCCAGCGAGTCGGTGCCGCCCGCGGTGCGGATCTGGCGGACCACGGTGGCGATGTGCGCGAGCGGGTAGCCGCCGCGGCGGAGCAGGTGCGCCAGCTCGGCGTCGCGGCGGTCCTCGGCGGTGTAGACCCGGTAGCCGGTGGCCGGATCCCGTGCGGGGGTGAGGATTCCGGCCTGTTCCCAGTTGCGCACGGTGGCCGGGGTGACGCCGAGCTGGCGGGCCAGCTCGCCGATGCTGCGCGGTCCCGGTGACGGCGGAGGCGCTGGGTGCTCGGTCAGGTGGGCGACCGCTTCACGTACCGCGGCCAGGGTTTCCGCATCGCGCAGGGACTGGTGGTGGCCGCGGTGGATGGTCAGCAGCACCTCGTTGAGCTCGCCGTGGTGCACCGTGCGCATGATCTGGCCGCCGAGGGCGTGCCCGTAGGCGCCGACCAGGGCGAGGTAGGCGCGCAGCGCGGCGGCGTGCCGCTGCGTGTAGATCCGGTAGCCGCTGGCGGTGCGTTCGGCCGGTGGCAGGAAGCCGTCCCGCTCGTAGTTGCGCACCGCCTGGGTGGACAGGTTGTGCTCCCGCGCGAGGTCGGCTGGTCGTAGGGTTCTCACCGGTTTGAGACTTTACCGCAGCCCTGCCCTGGCCAGCGCGCTGGAAGTCTCAACCGGTCTTTCAAAGTTACGATTGAGACCCATGAGTCAGGACATCAGAGACTTCGTGACCACAGCCGAGCTGGTGGCGCTGGGCGAGCCGACGCATCAGGAACCGGCCTTCGGGCACCTGCGCAACGAGCTGTTCGCCCAGCTGGCCGCGCACGGCTTCCGCTCGATCGCGCTGGAGACCTGCCGGGTGGCCGCCCTCGCGGTCAACGACTACGTCCAGGAGGGCATCGGCACCCTCGATTCGGTGCTGGCGGAGGGCTTCACGCACAACTTCGGCGAGCTGGCGGCCAACCGGGAGCTGGTGGCCTGGATGCGCGAGTACAACGAGGGCAGGCCGCCCGCGGACCGGCTGGCCTGCCACGGCTTTGACGCCGCGATGGAGACCTTCAGCGTGCCCAGCCCCCGCCGCTTCCTCGAACACGCCCGCGACTACCTGGGACTCGACCTCGACTTCGCCGCTCTGCTGGGCGCGGACGAGCAGTGGAGCGACACCGCGGCGGTGATGGACCCGGACCAGTCGCCGGGGGCCACGCCCGAGGCGGTGCGGGCGCGGGTGCTCGCCGACGAGCTGCTCACCATGCTGGACCAGTGCGCCCCAGGATTGATCGCGACGACCTCGCGGGCGGCCTGGGAGCGGGCGCGGGTCCACCTCACCGCCGGTCTGGACCTGCTGCGCTACCACTACCTGGCCGCGCAGCAGATCGAGTCCAACGAGCGGTGGGGCCGGCTGAGCGCGACCAGGGACACCTTCATGGCGCGCAACATCCTGGACATCCGCGGCCTGGAGGCCCGGCGCGGCGGCACCCTGCTCGGCGCGCACAACCTGCACCTGCAGACCCGCCAGAGCCACATGGCGATGGGGCCGTTGACCATCTCCTGGCTGTCCGCGGGCGCGATGGTGGCCGCGCTGACCCAGGAGCGCTACACCTTCGTGGCCGGCAGCCTGGGCCGCAGCGCCAAGATCGGGCTCGGCGAGCCGCACCCGGACACCTACGAGGCCGAGTTGCAGGAGCGGTTCGCCACCTGGGGCCTGACCAAGGCCGAGGCGATCGCGCCCGCGGAGGTCCGCACCGACATGACGCCGCAGCAGGGCTACTTCCCGCTGGATGAGTTCAACCTGGGCGGCGCCGCCGCGGTGCTGCACGTCAGCGACGGCGCCGCGGTCGGGTCATAGCGTCGGCACCACCATCGGGGTGCCGGTCACCGGGTCCGGCACCACGATGCTGGGCAGGTCGAAGACCTCCTTGAGCAGCGCGCTGTCCACCACCTCGGCCGGGGCGCCCTCGGCGACCACCCTGCCCTCCTTCATCGCCACCAGGTGGTCGGCGTAGCGGCAGGCCTGGTTGATGTCGTGCAGCACCGCCACGATGGTCCGGCCCTGCTCCCGCAGCCGGGCCAGCAGGGTGAGCAGCTGGTACTGGTGGGTGATGTCCAGGAAGGACGTGGGCTCGTCCAGCAGCAGGTAGGGCGTCTGCTGGGCGAGCACCAGGGCCACCCACACCCGCTGCCGCTGCCCGCCGGAGAGCTCGTGCACACCCCGTTCGGCCAGCTCGGTCACCCCGGCGGCGGCCATCGCCCCGGCCACCGCCTGATCGTCCACTGTGGACCAGGTTGACAGCAGCGACTGGTGCGGGAAGCGGCCCCGGCCGACCAGCTGGCGGACCTTGATGTTCTCCGGGGTCACCGGATCCTGCGGCAGGAAGCCGAGTTCGCGGGCCAGCGCCTTGGCCGGGTAGGCGCCCACCTCGCGGTCGTCCAGGCGCACCGCGCCCTCGGCCGGGCGGAGCAGCCGGACGAAGGCGCGCAGCAGGGTGGACTTGCCGCAGGCGTTGGGGCCGACGATGGCGGTGAACTTCCCGTCCGGGATGTCCAGGTCCAGCCGGGTGGAGACGACCCGCTCGCCGTAGCGAAGGGTGAGTTCCCGTGCGTGCAGGCGTGCGGTCACGCGCGCCTCACCTCCCTGGTGAGCAGCCAGATCAAGTAGCAGCCGCCGATCGCGCTGCTGAGCACGCCGACCGGCAGCGCGACCGGGGCCAGCAGCAGCTGGGCGAGCAGGTCCGCGCCGAGCAGCAGCACCGCGCCGGTCAGCGCGGCGGGCAGCAGCGGCACGCCGGGCGAGCGGGCCAGCCTGCGCCCGATCTGCGGGGCGGCCAGCGCGATGAACACGATCGGCCCGGCCACCGCGGACACCGTGGCCGTGCAGCCGACGCCGATGAGCACCACCAGCAGCCGCAGCCGGGACACCCCGACCCCGGTGGTGGCCGCCAGGTCCGCGCCCAAGGCGTGCTGCTGCAAGGCATGCGACTGGGTCGCCAGCACCACGACCAGCGCCGCGACCACCGCGAACGGCAGCCACACCTGCGGCCAGCCGATGCCGTTGAGCGAACCGGCGTGCCAGCCGACCGCGGCGATGGCCACCTCCAGCTCGGCGCGCAGCACGATCCAGGAGTTCAGCGCCGCCGCCATCGCGTTCATCGCCACGCCGATCACCACCAGCCGCAGCCCGGACAGCCCGCCCCGGCTGGCCAGCAGGTAGATCAGCCCGGCCACCAGCAGCGCGCCGCAGACCGCGCTCACCGCGCGCTGCGCCGAGGTGCCGGCCAGCACGGTGATCGCGAACAGCGCGCCGGTGTAGGCACCGCTGTCCAGGCCGAGCACGTCCGGGCTGCCCATCGGGTTGCGGGTGATGTTCTGGAAGATCGCCCCGGCCAGGCCGAGCGCGGCCCCGAACACCAGCGCCGCCAGCACTCTCGGCAAGCGCCAGTCCCTGATCACCACGATGGAATCCCCGGTTCCGGCCAGTGCGGCGAACACCTGGGCCGGGCTGGACCAGGACGCGCCCAGGCACAGCCCGAGCAGGCCGAGGCCGAGCATCGCCACGACCAGCGCGAGCACCACCGCCAGCGTCCGGCGCTCGACCCGGATCGTCTTCCCGCCGCGCGGCAGGGCGAAGGTCACCGGGCCGCTCACAACGAGTCCGCCCCGTAGCGCCGGACCGCCCAGATCAGCACCGGGCCGCCCAGGAAGGCGGTCACGATGGCCACCGGCACCTCGCCGGTGACCAGCAGCACCCGGGACAGGGTGTCCGCGACCAGCAGCAGCACCGGGCCGAGCACCATGGTGTGGCCGAGCAGCCAGGGGATCGAGCCGTCGGCCAGCCGCCGGGCCAGGTGCGGCACCATCAGCCCGACGAAGATGATCGGCCCGGCCACCGCGGTGGCCGCGCCGACCAGCACGGTGATCAGCACCAGCGCGAGCAGCCGGACCCTGGCCACCCGCACGCCGAGCGCGTGCGCCACCGTCTCGCCCAGGGTGACCGCGCCGAGCGAACGGCTCAGCAGCAACGTGCCCAGCAGCGCGATCCCGATGGCCGCCATGGGCAGCGCGAGCGAGAGCCGCTCCCGGCCGGCCAGCGAGCCGACCGACCAGAACCGGTACTGGTCCAGCACTTCCGGCGACATCAGCCGCAGGCCGAGGGCGACGCCGGTGAGCACCGCGGTCAGCGCCACCCCGGTGAGCACCAGCCGCAGCGGCGAGCGGTGCCCGACCGAGTAGACCACCAGCGCGGCCAGCACCGCGCCGAGCATGGCCAGCCCGAGCTGCTCCCCCTGGGAAGCGGCCAGGCCCAGCGCGGAGCCGACGGTGATGGCGAACCCGGCGCCCGCGGTGACGCCGAGGATGCCGGGCTCGGCCAGCGGGTTGCGGGACAGGGTCTGGATCACCGCGCCCGCGGTGGCCAGCGCCGCGCCCACCCCGATGGCCAGCAGCGCGCGCGGCACCCGGATGTCCCAGACGATCAGGTGGTCGCTGGATCCGTTGTAGGACACCAGCGCGCGCACCACCTCAGCGGGCGCGACCGGGTTGGCGCCGACGCCGATGCTGACCACCACGGCCACCGCGAGCAACGCCAGCGCACCGGCCAGCACCCCGAGCTGCCGCCCCATCACCCGGCCAGCAGCGGCGCGAACGCGGTGTCGATCGCGCCCAGGGTGGTCAGCGCCGAGGAGTAGGTGGCGGCCTCGGTGTAGCGGAACGGGAAGGTCTTGCCCGCCTTGACCGCGGGCAGGTTCTTCCACAGCTCGGAGTCCAGCACGTACTGCACCGGCGCGGGCACCGAGCCGTCCGGCTTGACCGAGTAGGTGATCGCGTCGGCTTCGGCGTAGGCGGCGGTCAGCTCCTCGATGGAGGAGTACTCGGCGACGGCCTTGGAGCCGCTGCCCTTCTGCTTGACCTCGCCGTAGTAGTTCGCGCCGATGTCTTGGGCGATGTTGGTGCCCCAGGAGCCGTTGAACTCGTGGTGGAACTGGCCCTTGGCCACCTCGCCGTACGCGCCGAGGTGGCCGAGCTTGAGCTTGGGCAGCACGGCCTGGTACTTGGCCTTCAGCTCGGCGGCCTTGGCGTCGTACTTGTTCTTGGCGTCGTCGAACTTGGCCGAGACGCCGGCCGCGTCGGCCTGGCGGCGGGAGAGCTCACGCCAGGCGGAGGGCACGGTCGGGCCGATCGCGACCACCGGGGCCACCGTCTTGAGCCGGGCCACGTCGATGTCGCCGAGCACCGGCGCGGGCACGCCGATCACGATCAGATCGGGCTGGGCGTTGGCGATGGCCTCGTAGTTGGTCTCCTTGGCCTGCTCGCCGGCGACCTTCTTCAGGCCGTCGTAGGTCTTGCGGTCCTCCGGGGTCATCAGCGGCAGGCCGCGGGCCCAGGTGGAGATGCCCACCAGCGGCGCGCCGGCCTCGATCAGCGCGGGGACCGCGTAGCCGGTGGCGATCACCCGCTGCGGCTTGGCCGGGATGGTGATGTCGCCGTTGTCGGCCTTGACCACCCTGGTGCCACCGGCGTTCTCCTTGCCGGACTCACCCGAGCCGCAGCCGGTGACCGCGAGCGCCAGGGTGAGGGTGAGCGCGCCGAGCAGGCGCAGCGGGCTGCGGGCGGACATCAGCGTTCCTCGCTTCCGGCGGCGGTGTGCTCGTGCTCGTGCTCGTGCTCGTGGTCTTCGTCGAAGTCGGCCTCGCCGCGCTTCCAGTAGCCGGTGATGTCCTGCTCGCCCTTGCCCAGCCCCAGCTCCTTGACCCAGCGGCGCAGCGGCTTGATCTCCCCGGCCTCCCCGGCGACCCAGACATGGATCCGCTCGCCCTCGGGCAGGCTGAGCTGCTGGACGGCGGGCGCGAGCAGTCCGGCGGTGCCCGGCGGCAGCGCGCCCCGGTGCAGCCAGCGCACCTCGAAGCCCTCGGGCGCGGCCAGCTCGATCTGCTCGGTGGCGTCGGCGACCTCGATGAAGGCCCAGCCCTTCGCGGTGCGCGGCAACTCCTCCAGCCAGCGGGCGATCGCGGGCAGCGCGGTGAGGTCACCGGCGAGCAGGTAGCGGTCGAAGGTGTGCGGCACGATCCGGCCGCCGGGCGGACCGGCCACGTGCACCGGCTCGCCGGGCTGGACCGTGCGGGCCCAGTCCGCACCGAGGCCGCCCTCGTGCAGGGCGATGTCCAGGTCGAGCTCGCCGGTGGCCGGGTCGTAGCGTCGCACGGTGTACTCGCGGGAGGTCGGCGCCGGCCGGGGCCAGCGCAGCATGAGGCCGTTGGGCTCGGGCAGGCGCAGCGAACCGTCCGGCTCCGGGAAGATCAGCTTCACGTGCTCGTCCGGCGCGTGCGCCTCGAAGCCCTTGGTGCCGGGACCGCCCAGGGTCACCCGGACCAGGCCCGCGCCGACCGGACGGACCGCGCGCACCTCGGCCTGCCGGATGCGGATCGGGTAGGGCACCCGCTCCGCGCTGGTCCCGGCCCTGACCTCGGCGATCCGCTCCCGGTGCCGATGTCGATGATCTACTTTTTCCACTGCGAACTCCCCAGTTACCAGGGCGGCGGCCCTGACCCGACGTTCGCAGCATAGGTTAGCCTCGCCTAAGCGTGCGGAAGCGGGGGTGGTCCAGACCACCCCCGCCCCTCCCCCACACTCAGCCGGTCACCTTTTCCAGCTCGTCCAGGTAGCCCTGCCAGCCGGCGGTGGTCGCCTCCAGGTACTCCTCCGGCAGCGGCCCGACCTGGGTGAACCGCACGTTCGTGCCGCCCTCGACCTCGGTCAGCGCGACCGTGATCAGCGCGTGCGGGCCGGAGCCGTCCGCCTGGTCGGTCAAGGTCAGCACCACCCGGCTGTCCGGGACCAGCTCGACGAACTCGCCGGAGAAAGTCATCTCCTGACCCTCGTAGACCAGCACGCCGCGCCACTTGCCGCCGGGCCGGGCGTCCAGGGTGGTGCGCTCGGGGTCGGTGCCGTACCACTGCACGAACAGCTCGACGTCGGTCCACGCCTGGTAGATGCGCGCCCTGGTGCCGGGCAGCACACGGTTGATCTCGATCCGGGTTTCCGTTGTGGTTTCAGCCATGGCCACAGCCTGTCCACTCCGGACCGGACCGGGCAGATCGCGAAGTCACCGGAGCCTTGTGACATCCGCATCTGGTCACTGACAAGTTCCGGCGGGCACGATCGGCGGCTGTGAACCGCGCCGGTCGTTTACCGTGCACCCGTGCCGGACTCCCTCGACGTGCCACCGCGCTGGCTGCTCGCCGCCCGGATCGGGCTGGTCGCGTTCCTGGCGCACATCCCGCTGATGTCCCTGGTGCGCCTGGAGCTGACGCCGGTCGAACCGGGCCACACCGGGCAGGCTGCGGTGGCCACCCTGCTGTTCCTGCCGCCTGCCTGCGTGCTGCTCTACGCCGCCACCGGCGGGCGGCGGCCCCGGCACGCCGGGCTGCTGCTCGGCTGGGTCGCGCTGGTGGTGCTCGGCGCGACCGCGGTGATCGGGCTGGACTGGCTGACCTCCTACTACCTGCTGATCACCCTGGTGCTGGTGGTGCTCCGGCCGCCGTGGTCGCTACTGGCCGCCGCATTGCTGGCCGCGTCGCTGGTGCTGCTGCCGCTGGCCATGGGCCGCCCGGACCACGTGCTGTTCTTCGGTCTCGGCGGCCCGATGATCGGGCTCGGCGCGGCGGTGCTGACCTGGCTGCTGGTCGCGGTGGTCCGGCTGCGGGACAGCCACGCGGAGCTGGCCGCCGAGGCGGTGCTGGCCGAGCGGGCCAGGGCGGGCGCGGAGATCACCGCGTCGCTGGGCGCGCCGCTGGCCCGGCTGGCCGAGGGCGCGGCCGCGGCCACCCGGCTCATCGGCGCGGACACCCCTGGCGCGGCGGTGCGCATCCGCGAGCTGGCCGGGGTGTCCCGGCAGTCGCTGGCCGGGGCCAGGCGGCTGGTCAGCCGGTACCGGCGCGGCCCGCTGCGCGCGGAGCTGGACACCGCGGTCGCGCTGCTGGCCGCGGCCGGCATCCCGGCCAGGCTGGAGCTGCCCGAGGACCCGCTGCCCGAACCGGCGGAGGCGGAGCTGGTCCGGCTGCGCGCGGAGCTGGCCGCGGTGCTGGCCGGGCCGCCGGTCGCGGAGTGCGTGATCACCGTGCGCGCCAACGGTTCGCTGGCGGTGACCGGATGATCCCGGTCCGCTACCTGCGAGTGCTGGTGATCGTGGTGCACGTCGTGCTGCTCTCCGTCGGCCCGCTGTTCGTCACCTTCGGCGCCCGGCACGAACCGCCGCAGGGCGCGGGCACCGGCCTGCTCTTCGGCGCGGCGATCCTGGCCCTGCAACTGCGGCACAGCCTGGCCGTGATGCGCGGCGAGACCCCCAAGCACGGGAAGTGGACCTTCGCGCTGCTGGTGGTGCTGGTCGCGGTGCCGCAGCTGTGGTTCACCTGGACCTGGGGGCTCAACGTGAACCAGGCGGTGGCCGCCTCCGCGCTGATGGTGCTGCGCAGACGGGCCGCGCTGGCCTGGTTCGCGCTCGTGGTGCTGGGCGGGCTCGGCTGGTGGGTCTACTACGCGCTCAGCGTCGGCAAGCCGCTGGCGCTGTTCCAGTCGGTGCAGGGGGTGGCCACCGCGGTCGGCATCTCGCTGACCCTCTACGGCGGCGCCAGGGTGGTGCGGATCATGGACCAGCTGGCCGCCAACCGCCGCGAGCTGGCCGAGCTGGCGGTCAACCGGGAGCGGCTGCGCATCTCCCGGGACCTGCACGACCTGTTGGGGCAGAGCCTGTCCGCGTTCTCGCTCAAGGGCGACCTGGCGCTGCGCCTGCTCACCACCGATCCGCCTGCCGCGCGGGCCGAGGTGGCCGGGATGGCGGAGGTGGCCGGCGCCGCGCTGCGCAGCCTGCGCGAGATCAGCCAGGGCGAGCACACGCCGACCTTCGCCGGGGAACTGGCCGCGGCCGAGTCGCTGTTGCGCGCGGCGGGCATCCGGCCGCATCTCGACGTGCTGGCGCCGGCCGAGCACGAGGAGGTGCTGGCCTGGACCCTGCGCGAGGCGGTCACCAACCTGGTGCGGCACAGCCACGCCACCGCCGCGACCATCACCGTCCGCCCCGGCCGCCTTGAAGTGGTCAACGACGGCGCGGACTCTCCCGGCCCGGACGGCAACGGCCTCACCGGACTGCGCCAGCGCGCCCGCGCCCACGGCGGGCGGTTGCACACGCAGTGCCGGGACGGCGAGTACCGGCTCGTGCTCGAACTACCCGTGGAGGCCCCGTGATCCGCATCCTGATCGCCGAGGACATGCACCTCATCCGGGGCGCGCTGGCCGCGCTGCTGACCATGGAGGCCGACTTCACCGTGGTCGCCCAGCTGGACCGGGGAGACGGAATCCTCGCCGCGGCAAGGGAATCGAGCCCGGACGTGGCGGTGCTGGACATCGACCTGCCCGGCATGGACGGCCTGAGCGCGGCCGAACTGCTGCACCGCGAGCTGCCGGAGTGCCGCACGCTCATCCTCACCGGCCTGAGCCAGCCGGGAAACCTGTTGCGCGCCTTGACCGCCGGGGTGCGCGGGTTCATCGTCAAGGACGCACCGGCCCAGCACCTGGCCGACGGAATCCGCCGGGTGCACCGGGGCGAGCGGGTGCTGGATCCGGACCTGGTGGCCGCCGCGCTGGAAACCGGGGCCAGCCCGCTGACCGCGCGCGAGACCGAGGTGCTGCGCACCGCGGTCAGCGGCGACTCCACCGAGGAGATCGGCCGCACCCTGTCGCTGTCCCCGGCCACGGTGCGCAACTACCTGTCCAACGCGATCAGCAAGGTCGGGGCGCGCAACCGCATCGACGCCATCCGGATCGCCAGGGACGCGGGGTGGATCTGAGCCGGGCGAACCGCCTCAGCCGCTCTCGGCGAGCCAGGTGCGCAGCGCCCACCACGTGTGCACCGTGGTGAGCACGTGTGAGCGCCCAGCGGGCGGGGCCTCGCTGAGGTCGAGATCGGTCAGCTCGGCCAGCCGGTCCAGCCGGTAGCGCACGGTGTTGGCGTGGATGTGCAGGGCGGCGGCCGTGGCGGTCAGCCTGCGGCCGTGGTCCAGGTAGCACAACGCGGTCGCGGCGATCTCCTGGTGGAAGGTGCTCTGCGGGTCCAGCGGCCGCAGCAGCCCCTCGGCCAGGGTCCGCGCCAGCACCGGGTAGGCGGCCAGCGCGGTCTCCGCGGCCAGGTCGGTGAGCAGCCGCACGCCCCCGCCCCCGCTCGCGACCCCCAGTGCCCGCACGCACATCGGGTAGACCTCGCGCAGCGCGGTCAGCGCGGTGGCGGGCGCGGCCACCAGCAGCGGTCCGTCGTCGGCCGGCCAGGACGGCGGCTGCTGGGCCAGCCCGGCCAGCCGTCCCTCGACCAGTCCGTAGACGCCGCCGAAGGCGAGCAGGCGCTGTTCCAATGCCCTGGCACGGCTGGGATCGGTGACATCGGAGACCACGCAGTGGTAGCGCTCGGCAGGCCGCAGCCCGGCCCGGTCCAGCTCGGCCGGGTCGGGGAAGTCGCCGTCCGGCACCAGCAACCGCCGCAGCACCTGGGTGTTCAGGTCGCGCGCGGTGCGGGACAACTGCAACTCGGCGGTGTGGTAGCCGCTGATGATGTTGCGCTCCACCGCGCCGATGTAGTGGTCCAGGTCCACCACGAAGTCCAGGATGGTCCCGTCGTCGGCGCCGATGCCGCGGGCCAGCTCCACGCTCGCCCTGATCAGCTCGGTGCGACCGGCGTGCACCCCGCGCAGCAGGCCGCCGATGGACACGCCCTGCGCGGCGCGGTCCGCGCCCAGCGCCTGCGCCGCGCTGAACTCCCCCTCCTCGTGCGGGTCGCCGCGCTCCAGGTGCGCGATGCCCTCGGCGAGCAGGGTGGCGATGTGCCGCCGGTTCTCCTCCTCCGGCAGCCGGGCCACCTCGGGGGAATGGGTGCGCGCGGCCGCGGTCACCCTGGCCACCACCCGGTCGTCGGCGGCGATCGTGGCCAGCGCCCGCAGCACCGCCTCGGTCATCCCGGCAGGCACGGCACCTCCGAAAGTCGTTGCGGCGAGCGCACAACGGGATCTGCGGCGTTCGGACGGACGAACCTGCCTCCGCCCCGGCCGCGACTGGTCACCTGTGGTCACGCGAGCGTAACAGCGCGCGTCGGTGGCCGGACCCCGTGCGGACGCCGACGTGATCGTGGTCGGCGCGGTCAGGAGAGCCGCCGGACATCCCAGCCCCAGTCCACGATCTGCTCGCGTCCGTCGACCTCGGCCAGCACGAACAGCTCCTGCCGCAACGGGTTGCGGTCCATGGTGACCTCGATGCGGGAGCTGAAGTCGGGCAGGATCGCCGACCGGTACTCCAGCACCGCCACCCGCGCCCGGAGGATCGCGCGCTGCTCCTCGGTGAGCCCGGCGGCCAGCCGCGCCACCGCTTTCTCGCAGCCGCGCGCGTTCAGCCGGTCCTGGAGCTTGGCCAGCGCGGCTCCGGTGAGCACCCGGCAGGCCGCCGGCGGATCGCCCGCGCCCACCGCGCGGAAGTACGCGTGCACGGTGGCCCCCAAGCCCTGGAGGTGGTGGTCGCAGCCGCGGAAGACCAGCACCACCGCGGTGAGCACGACCAGCACCGCCAGTGCCCGCTTCATGACTGGAGGGCGGCGAGGATGACCACCTCGGACTCGTCCTGGGCGAGGTAGCGCACCCGCACCACCGCGCCGGGCTGCACCTGCGCCACCAGGCTCGGCTCCAGCGCCTTCTCCTGGTCCAGGTCGAAGGTGCTGCCGCCGGGCCGGGTCACCCGCAGCCGCAGCGCGACCACCGCGCGGTCGCCGCGCAGCTCGCCGGTGGGCGACATGCTCAGCACCACGGCCCGGCTTTCCACGCCCTGCTGGGAGATCAGCAGCTGCCGCGGCGTGATCAGCCCCTTGGCCAGGCGGATCTGGTCGAGCGCGTGCTGGAGCTCCTGCGGCGGCGCGTCGGTGGCCAGCGCCACCCGGCCGGTGCCGGGCAGGTAGCGCACCGGCAGCAGGCGGCCGGGCTGCACCGCGGCGATGTCGGTGAGGTCCACCAGCTGCTTGGCCTCGGCGCGGAAAGTGTTGCCCTGCAAGGTGTCCACGTCCATGGTGATCAGCAGCTGCGGCTGGTCGTTGACGGACAACCCGGTGCGGGACACCGAGATCACCGTGCCCATGCCGATCGGCGCGCCCTGGAAGGCGGCCGGGACCTTGCCGCCGAAGCCGGAGTTCTCCATCAGCTTGGCGATCCGGAAGAGCATGGGAGCGACAAAAATCGCGCAGATCGGTCCGGCCAGGAAGCCGTTGAGCCAGGGCACCGGGCCGGTGCCGGTGAGGCCGGTGTGCAGGTAGAGCGCGGTGACGACCAGGCCGACGAGGGTGACGAGCCAGGCGATGATCTTCATGGGAATGTCCTTCCGGTTCAGGGGTTGCCGAAGAAGTCGAGGCGGCCGAACTCGGCCACGGTGATCCGGCCGTCCAGGCCGACCACGAGCAGCCCTTCGCCGGTGTCGTGGTCGCCGGCGCGGACGTAGAGCAGGGTGCGGTGCTCTGGGCTGGTCAGCGCGCGGGCCTGGCCGGTGCCCACCGGCAGGGTCGCGGTGACCTGGCCGGTCTCCAGGGACACCACGCTCAGCGCGCGGTCCCTGGCGTTGACGTCCTTGTTGTGGTGCACCACCACAAATCCGGCTGGCCCGCCCGCGGCGGCGTCGGGGCGGGGCCCGGTGGGGAAGCCCTCCGGCTCGGCCTCGCCGGGCGGCGGGGTGAGCGGCAGCTGGGCCTCGTGGAAGACGGTCTCGCCGACCGCTCCGGTGCGGCCGTCGGGGCTGCGGCGCACCAGGGTGCGGCCGGGTGCGGCCCCGCGAGCGCGCAGCTGCACGGTCTCCCGGCCGGGCAGCAGGGCTTCGGTGGCCGACGCGGCGGTGGCACTGGTGCTGGATCGCTGCGCGCTGAGCTTGCCCGCCCAGGCCGCGGCCACCTCCGGTGCGGCGGGGGTCGCGGTGGCGGCATCCAGCGCGATGGTGCGCAGGCCGCCGTCGGCGTCCATGGCCACCAGTGCCCGGTGCCGCCGGTCGTAGCCGTAGGCGGACCGCGAGTGCACCGGCCGGGACAGCCCGGGGACCAGGCCGCCGCGAACCTCGATCTTGCCACTGCCAAGATCCAGGATCACCAGGCCCTCGTCCGTGCTGACGTAGGCCATCCGTTCCCCGGCGGCGAGCACCCGGACCGGCCAGCTCAGCCGGTCGGCGAGCTGCACGTCCCACAGCGCGCGTCCGGTGGCCAGCTCCACCGCGGCCAGCCGCGCCTGGAACATGTCCTGGGTGATCATCTGGACCAGGCCCCGCTTGCCGGAACGCTGGTAGGGCACCAGGGCCACCTCGGCGCCGCGCACGGTGGCGAAACCCGCGCCCGGCTTCAAGGTCACGTCCGGCTCCGGGGAGACCAGGTAGGAGAAGCCGAAGACCATGAACAACACGAACGCCAGCGGCGCCGCCACCACTACCCGCGGCAACTGCACCCGCAGCTGGCCGCGGGGCTTGCGGCGCACCTCGTAGGGTCCGGGCTCCGCCCACACGTAACCGGTCTGGCTGGGGTCCTTCATCGGGCTGCTCCTCTCGACATGGGAGAAGCCTCTGGCGGGACCCGCGCCTACCGATCACAACTTTCGGCCCGGCGTTCACCCGACCGGGTAGGCATGATCAGCAGTTCAGGCGGTCCTGACCTGCTACGACCGGGCGCGCGGACCCGCCCCCTGCCAGGTTTGCTCTCGCCGGCCCACCTGGAGTCCGGCGGCTGGGAAGGGGATTGCATGCGTAAGACAGCGAGCGCCGTGGCAGTGGCACTGATGGCGGTCACGGGCGGGGTCCTGATGGCCGCGCCCGCGCAGGCGGCGGAGGCCGGGATCGAGGGCACCGCGCCGTCCTGCGTCACCTTGAAGCAGTGGCGCACCGGCAACACCGCCCACGCGAAGGCGACCAACACCTGCACCGGCACCCAGCGGGTGCGGATGATCTGGGCCTGGGCAGCCGACGGCGGCTGCATCTCGGTCCCGCGCGGCCACGAGTTCACCGAGACCCGTGGCGCGGCCGCCGTGCCGCCGAGGCCCAAGGTCTCCGAGCTGCGCTCCTGCTGATCAGCCAGTTGCGGTGGGGCCGCCTCGGTCATCCGGGGTGGCCCGCCCAAATCTGCCGGTGGAACCAAGGCAACCGGCGGCCGCCCCGGAGCGTGTTCACGCCATGAGGGGAACGATGAACGCAAAAATTCTGGGGATTTGCGTACTGGGGGCATTGTTCGGGACAGCGGCTTGTACTGGGGAAGCGCCGCCCGCACCGACGCCGTCCACCACCACGGTGACCGTCAGTCCGACGACCGCGGCTCCTGCCGCGCCGGATGCCAAGGCGGTCGCCTGGTTCGACGGGATGTGCGGCGCGGTGCACGGCTACCGGCTCGCCAACAACGAGCACCGGAGCAAGGAGAAGTCCGGCGTCACGGTGACCAAGAAGTGGTTGAGCGGTGAGCTCGGCAGGCTCGCCGAGCTGGCAGGCAAGACGGTCGGCGAGCTGAACGCGCTGGCGGCCTCGCCGGTCCCGGACGGTGACGCGGCGAAGAAGACCTTCGTGGACAAGTTCGCCGCGGCCAGGGACGCAGCGGCGGAGGGCAAGAAGAAGCTGGACGCCGGCGGCGGGCAGGACGCCGCGCTCAAGGCGATGCATGCGGCGCAGGACCACACCAGTGAGGCCGTCGACCCGCTGCGTCCGCTCAAGCTGGAGTCGCACGAGCTGAAGTTGGCCGCGGCGCGCGCCAAGGCCTGCCAGCCCACCTCGTAACAAGCCGGTGGCGTGCTGCCCGCGATCCCGATCGCGGGCAGCACACGCCTTAGGCTCAGGGGCATGGGGAGTGCGACCGCGACGGCGGTGCCGAGAGGGCAGCTGCTGGCCCAGTGCTGGGCGGAGCTGGGGTCCGCGGTCGCGGCGCTGAGCAACGGCGCGGGGCGGCCGTTGGCGCGCACGGAGAAGCTGATCCTGGACCCGCTGGTGCTGCGCCCGGTGCGCAACCCGCGGTTCGCCGGTGGCTCGGTGCTCGCCGAGCACGCCGCGGAGCTGCGCCGGGTGATCACCGAGGCCGGTCCCGCGCTGGCCGCGACGGCCTCCTGGTTCACCCTGCTGAAGAAGACGCGGCGGCGGGCCGGGATCACCGAGGGCAACCCGCAGGACCTGTACTTCCAGCGCTGCTTCGAGCTGGCCATCGAACACGGCGACCCCACCGGACGCCCGGAGGCCGAGCGGATCGCCGCGGACACCATCGTCGAGCTGCACTCCCCCGGCGGCAGGCCGACCGTGGCCGAGCTGCGCGAGTTCGTCCGCGCGCACGCCGCCGAACTGACCGAGCTGCTCGCCCAGACCTGGCCCGCGCCAAGGGAATCCACCGCACCGGCGGCCCGGCCCGCCGACTTCCTGGCCACCTGCCCCGAGACCCCCGACGAGAACCTGTTCGCCGCGCTGGTCACCGGCCGCACCGGCACCCACGAGTCGGCCGAGGCGGACCGGCCGGGGATCGCCCTCGGCTACGGGCTGACCGACCAGGAACGCCCGGCCCGGCCCGCGCTGGGTGACGGCGCGTCCAAGCGGCAGCTGCCCAAACCGTGGGACCGCTCGGTGCTGGAACGCCTCTTCGCCGCCTTCACCAGCGGGTTCCACCGCGAGTCGATGGCCGGGGTGCCCGCCTTGGTGCGCCAGGAGATCCACCGCTGCGCCCAGCCCTGGCAGCTGGCCGAGGAGGTCAGCCGGGTGACGCTGGTGCTGGGCCGCGACGCCACCACTGGCCTGGACAACGACGATCCGGTCCCGCCCGGCGCGGCGACCCGGCTGCGCGCCCGCTGGCGGCGCGAGGCCTATGTGCGCCGGGTGCTGCGCCTGCCCGGCGCGCGGGTGCCGGACCGGCTGCGCGCGGGCGTGCACGGCGTGCGCCAGGCCTACCTGCGCCGGTTGTGGGTGCGCCTGCACGGCCGGGAGCTGCGGGCCGGGCAGCTCACCGCGGGGCAGGTGTGGGACCTGCTGGACGGCGTGCTGCGCTCGGTGATCATGGACCAGCGCGACCACCTGCGCTCGGCGCTGAGCCGGGAAGCCGGTGCGGCATGACCCATCCCGAACAGACCGCGCTGGTCGAGGCCGCGGGCGCGCTGGTGCGCTGGGACGTGCTCGGCGAACCCGGCCCGGTCACCGAGGTGCACGAGCAGCAGCGCGCCGCCGCCTGGCTGTGGGAGCTGACCGAAGATCCGGCCGTGCTCGCCGCGGTGCACCGCCTGGCCCGCCTGAACTGGGCCCAATCCTGGTGGCCCGCCTCAACCGTGGCCGGGGTGCCGCCGCTGCACCCCGCCCTGCTGGCCGCCGAGCACGCGGTGGCCACCGCCGCGGTCAGCCACCTCCTGGACGACGAGCAAGCCACCGAACGCGCCCTGTCCGCACTGCTTCCGCTGCCCCTGGCCGCGCTGTCCGGGCACGCCGAAGCGCTCGTCCTCGCCGAGGAGCTGGCCGAGCTCGCCGAGGACTTCGGCGTCACCCCGCCCACGCCGACCGCCGCACTGACCCGCGAGGGTTTCGCCCTCGCCGCCGGTGCCGACACTCGCCCAGATGGCGTTGTGATGCAACAAGGTTCGGCACTTGTCGACTGGTCGATGGTCCCCGCTGGCGCGGTCGACGCCGCCGCCGAGGCGACCTGGTTCATCTTGCGCCGCAACGGAAAAACCCTCCTGGAGGTCACCGCCCGGCCCGCTCCCGGCGGAGTCCCACCCCGCTTGGCCGCCCAGTTCGGCCCCATCGACCTGCCCCTGGAACCGACCCCGGCCGGTGCGCTGACCGGCTCGATCCCGTTGCCCGCCAACGCGCTCCTGCTCCCGGCCGACCAGCGCGTGCTCACCGTCTACGCGCCCGGCTTCGCCGAGCCCGCGCCACCGGACCCGGCTGCCGCCGACCGCCGCGCCGCGCTGATCGCCCATGCCAGGACCCGCCTGGACGATCCCGCCGCCACGCTCACCGAACGCACCGCCCGGCTGCTGTGGAGCGGTGCGTGACCACTCCCGCAGGCCCGGCCTGGCAACGGTGGAAGCAGCTGCACAACGAGGGCGCGCACCGCTTCGCCGAGGGTGATGTGGCGGGCGCCGCCCGGCTGATGCACGAGGCGCACGCCCTCACCCTCGCCGCGCCCGGCGACCCCGAAGCCCTGGCCCGCCGCGCCCAGACCTTGATCAACCTGGCCAGCCTCACCGACGGCGAACCGGCACTGGAGCTGGTCAACACCGCGATCGAGCTGACCCACGAGTGCGAGGCCCTGGTCGGCGACGAGTTCGGCACGGAGTCCCTGCGCGCCACCCTGTTCGCCGTCCGCGCGCAGACCGTGGTCAACACCGGCGACTGGCGGTCCGCACTGCCGGACCTGCGCCGCGCACTGGACCTGGCCCCGGAAGACGAACTGGCCCAACAGGTCCTCGGCCACCTGCTGACCTGGTGCCACGAGTACGCGCACGTCCTGCGCCACCACGCCCGCTTCGCCGAAGCCCGGCAACTCCTGGACGCCGCCATCGAGGCCAGCACCTGGTTCCCGCTCCCCCAGGAAGGCGGACTGGCCGCACTGCACACCATCCGCGCCTCCGTGCTGGCCGCCGCCGGCGAGTTCGCCGAGGCCGCCACCGACGCCGCCACCGCCCAAACCCTGGCGGAAACCGCCGCCCCCCAACTGATCCCGAACATCCACCTGGCTCTGGCCGAGATCGCCGACGGCACCGGCGACCCGGCAACAGCGGCCGAACACCAGCACCTGGCCCGCGAACTGTTCGCCGCCCTCGGCGAGTCCGACGGCGAGGCCATCGCGCTGAACAGCCTGGGCCGCCTCGCCCACCTGGCAGGCCGGGACGAGGAGGCCCTGTCGCACTACACCGCGGCCGCCGGCCTGGGCACCGACCCGTGGCACCGGATCGCCAGCGCGTTCGGCCAGGCGGCGGCGCAGGTGACGCTGGGCCGCCCGGCGGAGGCGGTGCGGCTGCTGGCGGAGGTGCCCACGGACTCGCCCCGGGTGCGGATCGGGGTGTTGTCGGTGCGCGGCAGCGCTTGTGAGGCGATGGCGGAGTTCGACCGGGCCGACGAGAGCTTCGCCGAGGCCCGCGCGGCCTGCGCGGAACACGGCCTGTGGCACCTGGCGCTGAACTTGGCCTGGTGGCACGCGGACGCCCTGCTCCGCCGCGCCAAACACGCCCAAGCCCCCCACCCGCCGAACCCCGCCCCGCCCGCAGCCCCCGCCGCGGACCCCGCACCCTCCGCCAGCCACGCCGACCGCACCGCACAACCCCCGCCCGCCGCGCCCCTCGCCGACCGCGCCCCCAACCCCGCCAACCACGCCGCTCGCGCCCTGGACCTCGCGCTCCCCGCGGCCCTCGCCGCCGAAG
>NZ_JAMHIV010000042.1 GCF_023897065.1 Crossiella sp. SN42 | reverse complement strand
CTCCGGGCTACACGCTTTTTTGCGTTCGAAGTAGCCGCGGAATCTGCGGGTGGAGGCTTGGTCGGCCGGCGTGCGTTGGGGCAGCTGCTGTCGCTGGTTGCTTCGCTGGGGGGACCGGTTGGTTCGGTGTGGTCGATTTGGTTTGGGGACCCCTGGGGCGGCCTTTTGGGCAGGAAGGGGCAGGCCTGGCGGCCTGCCCAATCGCCTTCCAGCGTACGGCCGCCCTGCCCCAAACAAAATCGACCACACCGCCCGCAGAGGGCGGGGTTTGCCCCTGGCGATGCTGATGCGCGGAAACCAGCGTTGCCACGGCCGAAGTTGTTACGACATCGGCGACCCGAAGCCAGTGCGAGCGGGCGCGCGGACGTGCGGATGAGCCGCGCTCATCGTCTCCGCCTTATCCGTCTGCCGCGCTTACCCGCCGTCGCTACCCTCGCAGCGACGGCTCACTCATGCTTCGCCAGCCCGCCTCGCCCTCCGCCTGTCCTTCCACCCCGCACACCCGCTTTGCTCTCCGACCGCGCACTCCTGCGCCGTTCTTCCACCATTCACTCTTGGCCGACCCCCGACCCCCGACCCCGGCCTTCCTCCCTCGGCCTTCCGCCTTCAGCCCCGGTGCGTCCTGCCCTGTCCGGCCCGGCCCGGCCCCCGCATGCCGTATCCGTTTTCGCGCCTGGTCTCACCGCATCGTTCTTTGCCGCCGTGCAACGCCACCCGGATAACACAGCTCACTTGGCCGCAGGGCTGGCCAAGGTACGGCTATCCAGCCGATGATCATGCTTTGGGGCATGCGGTGGCAGCCATCGATCGCACCGCGTACCCGCGGTTCAAGCGTGTCCTTCCCTCCCGGGAACTAGCCGAGGCGTTCACGCCCACCGATGGCGAGTTGGCCTGCTCGCGGGCGAAGACCGAGTGGCAGCGCGGATGGAGCTGGCCGACAAGGCCCGGCTGGCCCGCCTGCTGGGTGGACCCGACCTCCCGGCGCAGCCAGTTCGACCGACTCAAGGCACCCACCAAGGCCGCGACCCCGGGCAGGTTCAAGCTGCGTCTGGCCCACCTGCTCGAGCTGGACGCCCTCGGCCCGACCGAGGCGTAGCTGGACGGGTCCCCGCGGGCAAGATTGCGCACTTCGCCGGGCAGGCCCGCACCGCCGCCCGCGATGAGATGGCGACCATGTGGGGAACGTGGTCGCCTCCCTCTGGGAAACCCCGTACCTGGTGCTGGCGCAGGAAGTGTCGCTGCGCGCCGCGTGGACCGCGATCGTCGAGCACTGGTCCGAGATCCTTGCTCGGCGGCCGCTCTGGCAGCGAGGAGCTGATCCACGCGTTCTGCCGGCAACTTGCCGACCTCCTGGTGAGCGAGTCGGACTCGCGACCGAAGCGGGCCGCGGCGACTCTAGGTGCCGGCGCCGCTGTCGAGGAGCCAGTGGTAGCGCATGCGCATCGCGCGTTCGACGGCGGCGGCCGCGGCGCCGACACCGAGGGTCAGGTTGAGCCACAGTGGCAGCCGCAATGGCGACTCGAACGTGCCCAGCGTGGCGGCGATCGGCGGGATCTGGGAGATCGGTTCTGCGATCTGCAGCAGGTTCAGTCCGAGGCCGATGAGCAGCATCAGGATCGAGACGGCGCCGATGAGTCCGCTCGCGGCGGGATGCTCGCGCGCGAAGCGCATGCGTCGTCCCTCGGCGGATCGCGGGTCGGGCACGAGACGCTGCACCCTGCCGTCGTCGCCGACGAAGTGGCAGCGGCGCATGCCTCCCTCGCTCCGGTGGACCTCGATGTGGCCGCCCGCGACCGGAAAGCGCGCCGGCAGCTTCGACTCCAGCCGGAGGCGGCCGTCGAGGTAGAGCCCGGCCCGCACCACGCCGGACTCGGCGTCCCCGCCGTGCTTGACCTCGACCGTGTGCACGACCGGACGTCCGTGGACCGGGAGGGTGATCGACAACACCGAGCGCCGCACCATCTGCCACCAGCGGAAGGGCTTGAGCGCCCGCCCGTCGCCCGGCTTCGCACGCTTGGCCAGCCGGCGTTCGTTCCAGCTCTCGCTCATGGCTCCTGACCCTCTCCGCGGTCGGCCGCGATGTGTCGGGTGGCTTGCCGCCGCCGACTCCGACGGGGCGTCACCGCTTGTCCGATGTCGTGCCGGCGAGCGTGCCAACCTCCGGTCCGTCGGCGCGCGTACCGCGTGCCGGCTCCTCGTTCCCGGGTGTGCGCGCGGGGCCGGTCCTGCGGGTCATCCACCAGACGATGGCGGTGATGACGACCAGCGCCGCGCTGGGGACGAGGTTCGTCCACGAACCGACCGCCGCCGACCGGGTCGCGAGCTCGCCGCCCACGTCGACGTGCAGGGTCGTGGCGAGCACGAGGAACGTCACGTTGTAGACGCCGTGCAGGACGACCGCGACTTCCAGTCCGCCCGTGCGCCAGGTGACGACCGCCATCGACGAGAACAGCACGAGGTAGGAGGTGAGCAGGAACGGGTCGAGCGTTCCGTGCGCGAGCGAGAACAGCACGGTTGTCACGACGATGCCGAGGACCGCGCCGGACCGGGCCCCGCGGGTCCAGCCCCCGAGCACACGAAACATCAGGCCCCGGAACCCGTACTCCTCCCCCGCCGCGGCGAGAGGGGTCAGCGACATTCCGATGACGAAGAACCAGACCAGATCGGCGGTCGTCCACGGAGCAGGATCGCTGGCGCCCAGCGACCCAACCGCGATCACGACCAGGAGGAGCGGGCCGAACACCAGCAGCGCGCGACCGAAGACGCCGAACCGGAACCGCCCCGCCACCGAGTGCAGCGACCTCGCGGGCACGCCGTAGAGGACACGCTGCACCAGCATGCTGTACGGGATCAACGCAGCCAGCCCGAGTGCACCCGCGGCCTGAAGTAGCGGCGTCGAGGGTCCGGAACGTGCGAACAGAGCGGCGTCGACGACCTCCGAGAGACGTTGCAACAGGACCGCGAACCCGACGAACCCGGCCACCAGCAGCACGATCGCGACAATCCCGCGCAGGATCTGTCGCCTCTCGGTCGCGTAGACCCGGTGGTACTCCAGGCCTGCCGGCACCGCGGGCGTCCACATGGGCCGGTCACCTCGCAAGAGCCAGGGGGCGCGGTCGGTGACCGTCATTGTCTGCTCCTCGTCGTCCTGACGTGTGACCGTCTCGGGCCGGTCAGCCCGCTCTCGACTATCACGCTGTACTAGTTTTTTCGCACTGTAACACTCTGTGCTAACAAGGGCCGGAGCGACCGCCGGACGGAGTGAACGGACCGATGCCGCACAACACGCGAGACAAGATCCTGATCGCCGCGGCGACCATGCTCGGCGAGGATCCGACGGCCAGGCTGAGCGTGCGCGCGGTCGCCGCACGCGCCGGCGTGAGCACCGGGTCGCTGCGACACTTCTTCCCGACGCAGCGGGAGCTGCTCGACACCGTGGTCGCCGGCATCTACGACGTCGAACTGCCCGATGACCCGATGCAGGACACCGCGCGTACTCCTGACCAACGGCTCGTGGCGTGCCTGCGGCTGCTGATGTCGCAGGTGGGGACGGGCGATCAGGCACGCGAACACTGGCGCGCGCAGCACGACGCCTACATCGCATCACCCCCGTCCGAGGGCGCCACCCATGCTTTCCTGGCCCTCGAACGACTTGCCGTGCACCGCGTCGAGAAGTGGTTGGCCGTCCTCCAGGCGGAGGGCGCGCTCGCCCCCGGCGCGCTCGAACACCAGGCCCGCTTCCTGCTCACCGTCGTCAACGGCCTGCTGACTGAACGTGCTCTTCCTGGCAACCAGGCACGGCTCGAGTTCGAGGCGCACACGCTCGCGACCGCCGCCTCAGCCGTGCTCCGGCCAGCGTCAGGCCCCGTCTGACGCGGTCTACCCCGGAGCTCGTGGCAGCGCGCCGCGGCCCCGGTCGGGGTACGGCGCGCTGTGGGTCAGGCCGGGATGGTGGGTCTTCTTCTCGGGGGTGTGCCGGAGTCGCGGCGGGCCATGCGGCGGAGGACGAACGGTGCCAGGAGCAGGCCCAGGCTGGCCCAGGCGCCGAGGGCGAGGATGGTTTCCAGGGGGCGCCAGGATTCCGCCAGTTCTGCTGTGGCCAGGGATTCGGGGAGTAGGGCGGAGCGGAGGGCTAGGCCCAGCCAGTACAGGGGGAAGAGTTGGGCCAGGGCTTGGAGCCAGTCCGGGAGGGCGGTGATGGGGTAGAAGATTCCGGAGATGGCCAGGAGCAGCATCATCGGGAGGGTTACCAGGCTCAGGGACTGGGGGTTGGTGATCAGGGAGCCGGTGATGACGCCCAGGGGGAGGACCGCCAGGAGGGCCAGGGCCAGGTAGGCGAGCAGGGCCAGCCAGGTGGTGGGGGTGGTGAGGGTCAGGCCGGGGAAGAGGAAAGGCGCTGGGAGCAAGGGGAGCAGGGCGCCCAGGGCGGTCATGCCGGCTCGGCTGAGGATGCGGCCCGTCAGGTAGCCGAGCATTCCGTGCGGGGTGGCCTTGGCGCGGAGCAGGGTGTTGTCGGCTCGGTCGGTGGTCAGGGTCATGGCCAGACCGGTGAAGCCGGTGAGCATCACGTTCATGGCCAGGATGCCGGGCAGGGACTGGGTGCCGAGGGAGAACGTGGTGCCCGGGACCGTGGTGTCGCGCAGGATGAACATCACCAGCAGGGCGATCACCGGGAAGAACAGCACGCCCCAGACTTCCTGGGCGCTGGTGGCCTGGTGGCGGAACTCGATGCGGGCGCGTTCCAGGCCGGTGCGCAGGGCGTTGCGGGTCGGGGTCATGCGGGCACCTCCTGCGGGGCCGGGTTGGTCAGCCGGCCGGACTCGTGTTCGCGGACCAGGGACAGGTAGACCTCTTCCAGGGAGACCCGGCGGACTTCCAGGTCGGTGATGTCCTCGTTGCCGGGCTTGGTGAGCAGGTCGCGGACGAAGCTGGTGGCGTCGGGGACGGAGTGGGACTCCCTGGTGCCCGCGCGGGTGAAGCGGACCTCGGGCCGGCCTGCCATGCGGTGGGCCAGCTGCTGGGCGGTGCCGTTGGCGACCACCTTGCCGCCAGCCAGGATCAGGATTCGGGTGGCCAGCTTCTCGGCCTCGGCCAGGTCGTGAGTGGTGAGCAGGATGGTGGTGTCGCCGCGGGCGGCCAGGCTGCCGATCAGGTCGTGGAAGTCCTGCCGGGCCTGGGGGTCGAAGCCGACCGTCGGCTCGTCCAGGAACAGCAGCTCCGGGTTGCCGGCCAGGCCGATCGCCACATCCAGGCGGCGGCGCTGGCCGCCGGAGAGGGTGTCGGCCCTGGCGTTGGCGTGGGTGGTCAGGCCGACCAGGGTGAGCAGCTCGTCGGTGTCGAAGGGGCGGCGGCGGGCCGGGGTGCTGAACGGGGTGTAGTAGCGGCCGAGGTGGCGGAGCAGTTCGCGGACCTGCCAGCGGCCGTGGTCGCGCCAGGACTGCAGCACGATGCCGAGGCGGGCGCGCCAGGACTCGTCGCCGGTGATCGGGTCCACGCCCAGCACGCGGACTTCGCCGCTGGAACGCTTTCGGAAACCCTCCAGGATTTCGATCGTGGTGGTCTTTCCCGCGCCGTTGGGGCCGAGCAGGGCCAGCACCTCGCCGCGGTGGGCGTGCAGGGTGACGCCGTGCAGCACTTCGGTCGGGCCGTAGCTCATGCGCAGGTCACGGGCTTGGATCACCGGTTCGGCCGATGCCGGAGTTTGTGATGTGGTCCGGAAATGCATACCTTCAAGTGTTTCATTGAAGTGCTTGTTGGGACTTTTTCCGGAATTTCGCAGGTGGGTTTGTAGAGTGGGGGTCTGACCCTCAAGTCCGGAGTTCAGGGTGGGTGTTGGTGTGGAGCGGTTGCGGTCGGTTGATCTGGCGCGGGTGGCCGGGGTGTCGACGCAGCAGATCCGCAACTACGAGGATGCCGGGGTGTTGCCGAGGGCGGAGCGCTCGCCAGCGGGCTACCGGTGGTTCACCGAGCGGCATCGCCGGGCGCTGGGCACCTTCTACGAGGTGCGGAAGGGGTTCGGCGCCCCGGTGGCGCAGGCGATCATGCAGGCCGTGCACGAGGACGACCTGCCCGAGGCGTTGAACCTGGTCAGCGCCAGTCATGCGGCGCTGCACGAGCAGCGGCTGAACCTGAAGTCGGTGGGGGAGGCGCTGGAGCTCATCGCGCGGCAGGACCGGGCCGCGCCCGCGCTGCCCAGGACCGAGCTGCGGATCGGCGAGGTGGCGGCGCACCTGGGCGTGCGGCCCTCGGCGTTGCGGGTGTGGGAGTCGGCGGGGCTGCTCACGCCGCAGCGGGTGCCGGGCAGCAAGTACCGGACCTACCGGCCCGCCGATGTCCGGGACGCGCGGATGATCAGCATGCTGCGGCAGGCGCGGTACCCGCTACCGCACATCCGGCCGATCCTGGACGGGCTGCGGGAGAGCGGCAGCAGTGACGCGTTGCGGGCCGCGGTCGCCGACCGGTTGGCCGCGCTGACCCGGCGCGCCACCGCGATGCTGGCCGGGGCGAGCCACCTGCACCGGTACGTCACCGGCGACTGATGTCCGTGGTGGTCGCTGTCGAGGTCCTCGCGGCGCGGGCTCCGGGCCGCGCCGGATTTCGCTGGTGGCGCAAGACTTGAGGGCATGAGCCGACGACTGGCGCGCATCCACGACCGGGCGAAGACCGCCGAGGTGACCTACGCCGAAGTTGGCGTGACCAGGGAACCTGCCTGCCCGCCCGGGTACCGGCGGGTCAGCCGGAGCCTGGCGCTGGGGCGCGGGGAGGCGGAGTTCGCGCGGGCGAAGCGGGCGTTGCGGGAGTGGGCCACGCACCGCGGGTTCGGGCGCGGGATCTACCCGGAGCGGGCCGGGCAGGAGGTCGGGGACACCGTGGTCGCGGTGCTCGGGTTCGGGCCGGTCGCGGTGACCGGGCCGTGCCGGGTGGTGTGGCGGGTGGACGAGCAGCGGCGTAGCGGGTTCGGCTACGGGACGCTGCCAGGCCACCCTGTCACCGGCGAGGAGAGCTTCGTGCTGGTCATGGACCCGGGCGGGCTGGTCGAGTTCACCATCACCGCGGTCTCCCGGCCCGGCGGCGCGCTGGCGCGGGTGGCCGGGCCGATCGGCCGGCTGGCCCAGCGGGTGGCCATGGCGGCCTACCTGCGGGCGCTGCGCTAGCCGTGCACACCCTTGACACCGCCCACGTGGTCTAGTCCAATTCCAGGACACCTGGTGGGCTTGTTCAGGTCTTTTCGCCGCCCGGACCCGCCCCGGCCTGCCAGCCGACGCTCCACGCCGGAACTGGTGGGAGGAAACGATGTCACGCAAGGTCTTGATAGCTCGGGTGGCGGCAGTGCTCACGGTGGTGTTCGGCATCGCCCTGACCGGGTTGGTGCCCGCGCACGCGGCCCCGGTCACCGCCACATTCGTCAAACAGCAGTCCTGGGACAGCGGCTACACCGGCCAGATCACGGTCAAGAACGACACCGGCGCCCAGGTCAACGGCTGGAAGGTGGAGTTCGACCTGCCGGTGGGCACCTCGGTCGGCGCCTGCTGGGACGCCCTGCAGACCGGCACCGGTGGCCACTACGTCTTCACCAACCGCGAGTACAACGGCACCCTGGCCCCCGGCGCGAGCGCGGCCTTCGGCTTCAACGTCAGCGGCACCGCGGCCCCGGCCAACTGCAAGATCAACGGCAGCCCCTGCGACGGCGGGTCCACCAACCCGACCACCACCACGAGCAAGACCACCACTTCGTCCCCGACCACGTCGTCCTCGACCACCGCGCCGACCACCACCAGCGGCCCACCGCCAGCCGGCAACAAGCTGCTGGTCGGCTACCTGCACTCGAGCTTCGCCAACGGCTCCGGCTACATCCGGATGGCCGACGTGCCGGACGAGTGGGACATCATCCAGCTCGCCTTCGCCGAGCCGACCTCGGTGACCTCCGGCGACCTGCGCTTCCGGCTCTGCCCGGCGGCCGAGTGCCCGAACGTGGAGTCCGAGGCCGAGTTCATCGCCGCGATCAAGGCCAAGCAGGCCAAGGGCAAGAAGGTGCTGATCTCCATCGGCGGCCAGAACGGCCAGGTCCAGCTGACCACCACCGCGGCGCGGGACGCCTTCGTCAGCTCGGTCAGCGCGATCATCGACCGGTACGGCCTCAACGGCCTGGACATCGACTTCGAGGGCCACTCGCTCTACCTGGACTCCGGCGACACCGACTTCAAGGCGCCGAAGACCTCGGTGGTGGTCAACCTGATCTCCGCGCTGAAGACGCTGAAAGCCAAGTACGGCAGTGGTTTCCAGCTGACCATGGCGCCGGAGACCTTCTTCGTGCAGCTCGGCTACCAGTTCTACGGCGGCAGCGGCGGCGCGGACAACCGGGCGGGCTCCTACCTACCGGTGATCCACGCGATGCGCAACGACCTCACCCTGCTGCACGTCCAGCAGTACAACTCCGGGCCGATCATGGGCCTGGACAACCAGTGGAAGCAGATGCCCAGCGTGGACTTCCACGTGGCCATGGGCGACATGGTGCTCGGCGGCTTCCCGGTCAAGGGCGATCCGAACAACTACTTCCCCGCCCTGCGCCAGGACCAGGTCGCGCTCGGCCTGCCGGCCAGCCCCAACGCGGGCAACGGGCACACCTCGGTGGCCGCGGTGCACAAGGTGCTGGACTGCCTGATGAAGGGCAGCAACTGCGAGTCCTACAAACCCAGGGCGAAGTACGCCGGCCTGCGCGGCCTGATGACCTGGTCGATCAACTGGGACCGGTTCAACAACGCCGAGTTCAGCAAGAACCACCGGGCCTACCTGGACCGCTAGCCCGCGTCGAAGGCGGCCAGCAGGCGCTTGGGCGCGGTCATCCGCCAGGCCTCGGTGAGCAGTTCGCCCAGCTCGCCGGGCTCGACGGTGGCCAGCTGGACCACCACCATGCCCCAGTTCCGGTAGTGCGGCGGCACGCTGAAGGTGTCCGGATCCCCGGCCACCAAGGCGTGCCGCTCGTCCTCGGCCACCTTGATCGCCACTTCCACCCCATCGGGCGACAGGGAGGCGAAGATCTTGTCCTTCACCCGGAAACAGGCGCGCCCCCAGGCTGGGCGCTCGTGCGCCTCGGGCAGCGCCAGCGCCAGGGCGTGCAGCTCCTCCGGTGTGACCATGCGCCGAACCTAACCCGCGGCACCGACGGTGTCCGGAGTCACCGCCCTGCGGGCCATCCGGCGGTGGCCGAGGATGGGCCTCATCTGGTTGAAATGAGTATCGCCCCGTCACCGCGCACAGCCGACTGGAGTGATGACGCATGGCGACGTTCGTGCTGGTCCCGGACACCGGATCCAAGCCGGACGACTGGTCCGGCCTGATAGCGGACCTGGAGGGCAGAGGCGACATCTGCCTGCTGGTCGACCTGACCGCCGACCGCGACCACCCCCAACTCTGCGCGGACCGAATCGCCTGGACCGCCCAGCACTCCCGCACCACACCAATCCTGGTCACCCACGGCAACGCCGCCACCCACGTACCAGCCACCCTGACCAGATTCCGCTTCGCCCAAGTAATCCACCTGACCGAGGCCCCAAAGCCGGACCTGGCCGCACACCTGGCCAAGGAAGCACGAAAAGCGCACGCGACCAGGAACGCGGCAACGCACGCGGGGTCTGTGGGGGTTCGGGGGCCAGCCCCCGAGTGGGGCCTGGGGGCTCCGCCCCCAGTGTGATGGCGAAGCAAAAACGCGAGTGCTCCACGAGCACTCGCGTTCCATTGCTGAGCGGATGACGAGACTCGAACTCGCGACCCTCACCTTGGCAAGGTGATGCGCTACCAACTGCGCTACATCCGCACGCTCTCCGGACCGTGGTCCTGATCGCTGGGAAGAACATTACATGGGCGGCCAAGCGGGTTTCGCAGGGGGGTCGGTCTGGTGAACAGGCTGGTCACTGGCTGCGCTGGGTCTCACCCGGGTGGACCACAACGATCATGACCCGGCAGAATCTCCAGGGTGACAGCCAGGGGTCGGGTGCGACCGAACGGTAGCTTCCAGACATTGATTTTCACCCTCGAGGCCCATCGCAGAACCGGTACCGTGGACCCACGCTCAGTGAGCGGTCGTGGCGTCCGTGTGACCGACGCCCGCGGCTGAGGAGGAACGGATGACGCGGTTGGTACGGGGTGCGGACGGCCGGAAGTGGACCGTGCGCACCAACGTCGAGTGGTCCAGCCCGGCGGGCATGGACGAGTTCGAGCACGACGTGAGCGGTGGCCACGGCGCCGCGGTGCTGATGGCCACGCTGATGGTGGTGCTCACCGCGGTATTGATCATCTGGACGCCGGCCGCGGTGATCATCCCGCCCTGGCTGATCCTGGCCCTCGCGCTGGTCTTCCTGTTCTTCCCGCTGCGCTGGGTGGTGCGCAGGCCGTGGACGGTGGTCGCGGAGACCCCCGGTGAGCTGGACGACGCCGGGCCGGAGCGCTGGGTCGGCAACGTGCGCGGCTACCTGAGCATGCGCCAGGAGGCGATCAAGGTGGCCAGGGACATCGAGGTCTACTCCTCGCCCGCCTTCGACGGCCCGCTGCAGCCGGTGGACTGACGTAGTCTGGCCGCGTGCCCGAACTGCCCGAGGTGGAGGCGCTGGCCCACCACCTGCGTGAGCACGCCGTCGGACGCACGGTGACCAGGATCGACCTGGCCTCGATGACCGTGCTGAAGACGGTCGCGCCGCAGCCGACCGACCTCTACGGCCGGGCGGTGACCGGCGCGTCCCGCTTCGGCAAGTTCCTCTCCCTGGACTGCGGCGACCTGCACCTGGTCACCCACCTGTCCAGGGCGGGCTGGCTGCGCTGGTCCGACGAGCTCAGCGCCATCCCGCCCAAGCCGGGTAAGGGGCCGCTCGCGCTGCGGGTGCACCTGGGCCCGCCGGGCAAGTCACCCGGTTTCGACCTCACCGAGGCGGGCACGCAGAAGCGGCTCGCCGTCTACGTGGTGGCCGATCCCGCGCAGGTGCCCGGCATCGCCAGGCTCGGGCCGGACGCGCTCGCGCTGAGCCGCCCCGAACTGGCCGAGCTGCTGGCCGGGCGGGGCGAGCGGATCAAGACCACGCTGACCGACCAGACCGTGCTCGCCGGCATCGGCAACGCCTACTCCGACGAGGTCCTGCACGCGGCCAGGCTCTCCCCGTACGCCACCACTGGGCGGCTGGACGAGGAGGCGGTGGACCGGCTGTTCACCGCGATGCGGGAGATCCTCACCGACGCCGTCCAGCGCTCGGTCGGTCAGGCCGCGGCCCGGCTCAAGGGCGAGAAGCGGGCCGGGCTGCGGGTGCACGCGCGCACCGGACTGCCCTGCCCGGTGTGCGGGGACACCGTGCGCGAGGTGTCCTTCGCGGACAAGTCCATGCAGTACTGCCCGACCTGCCAGACCGGCGGCAAGCCGCTGGCCGACCGGCGGATGTCCCGGCTGCTGAAGTAGCTCAGCCCGAGACGATCAGGACCTCCAGGGTGCGCGGGCCGTGCACGCCCTCCACCCGGTCCAGCTCGATGTCGCTGGTCGCGGACGGGCCGCTGATGAAGGTCAGCGGGCGCACCGGGTCCAGCCTGGCCAGCGCCTCCGGCACGGTGGCCGCGACCTGGTCGGCCCGCACCACGCACAGGTGGTAGTCCGGCAGCAGGGTCAGCGCCCGCCTGCCCTGGGCCACGCCGGCGTCCAGCACGATGGTGCCGGTCTCCGCGATGGCCACCGCGCAGCCGGTGAGCACGCCGTCGCAGCCGTCCAGGGTCTCGATGGACAGCGGCGGGTGGTCCACCAGCCAGGTCAGGTCCTCGTTGAGCCACTCCGCGGGCACGTCGGCTGGCACCGCGATCCGCCGCGCGCCGCGGGCGTCCAGCAGCGCGTCGATCCACACGCCCAGCCGGTCCTCGGTCACCCGGTGCACCACGGCCCGGTAGTCCGCGACCCGCTCGGCCAGCACCTCGACCACGTCGCCGAGGTCCCTGGCGCGGTCGTAGTCGCGCGGCACCGGGGCTGGGCCGGGCCTGCCGCTGAGCGCGGTGCGGATGCGGGTCAGCATCACCGCGCGGGCCTCACTGCTCACCGCGGTTCCTCCTCCACCAGCTGCGGAACGACTCGGCGGGCGGCACCGGCACGTCGCGGACCTCGGTCCACTTCGAGCCCGGCCAGGGCAGCCGGGTGATCCGGCCGTCGCGGCCCAGGAACCGGGCCAGCGTGCCCGCCCGCTGCGCCCGCTCGAAGCGTTTGGCGTCGGCCATCACCCAGGCCAGCGCGCGCATGGCCAGCGCCTCGGGGGCCAGCTTGCCCTTGTCCTCGACCACCCGGGCCCGCAGGTGGGTGAGCACCTCGGGGATGTTGATCGACACCGGGCAGACCTCGTAGCAGGCCCCGCACAGCGAGGAGGCGAACGGCAGCGAGGCGGCCTGCTTGTCCGCCGGGTTGTTGACCAGCTGCGGGGTCAGGATCGCGCCGATCGGGCCGGGGTAGACCGAGCCGTAGGCCTCGCCGCCGGTGCGCTCGTACACCGGGCACACGTTCAGGCAGGCCGAGCAGCGGATGCAGCGCAGCGTCTGGCGGCCCACCTCGTCGGCCAGGGTCGCGGTGCGGCCGTTGTCCAGCAGGATCAGGTGGAACGACTGCGGCCCGTCGCCGGGGGTCACGCCGGTCCACACCGAGGTGTAGGGGTTCATCCGCTCGGCGGTGGAGGAGCGCGGCAGCAGCTGGAGGAAGACCTCCAGGTCCGGCCAGCTGGGCACCACCTTCTCGATGCCCATCACGGTGATCAGGGTCTCCGGCAGGGTCAGGCACATCCGCCCGTTGCCCTCGGACTCCACCACCACGATCGACCCGGTCTCGGCCACGCCGAAGTTGGCGCCGGAGATGGCCACCTTGGCGGAGAGGAACTTCCGCCGCAGGTGCCGCCGGGCCGCCTCGGCCAGTGCGCGCGGCTCGCTGGTCAGGTCGGCCGGCACATCGGGCATCGCGCGCTGGAAGATCTCCTTGATCTCCGCGCGGTTGCGGTGGATCGCGGGCACCAGGATGTGCGAGGGCCGGTCCTCGCCGAGCTGCACGATGAGCTCGGCCAGGTCGGTCTCGATGGCGGTGACCCCGCCCTCGGCCAGCGCCTCGTTCAGGCCGATCTCCGCGGTGGCCATGGACTTCACCTTGACCACCTCGGTCTCACCGGTGGCGCGGACCAGCCGCAGCGCGATCGCGTTGGCCTCGGCCGCGTCGCGGGCCCAGTGCACGGTGCCGCCCCGGGCGGTGACCGCCGCCTCCAGCTGGACCAGGTAGGTGTCCAGGTTGGCCAGCACCTCGTCCTTGATCGCGGCCCCGGCGGCGCGCAGCTGCTCCCAGTCCGGCAGCTCGGCCACCGCGGCGGCCCGTTTGCCGCGGATGGTGCTGGTGGCGTTGCGCAGGTTGCGGCGCAGCTGGGTGTTGCCGAGGGCCGCCTTGGCCGCCTTGGGGAAGGCCGGGGTGCCCAGCCAGGTCACCGGGTTGCGGACGACCATGGTTCCTCCTCCGTGCTCGCCAGGATCTCCGCCAGGTGCACCGGGCGCACCCCGCTGCGCAGCCGGGACAGCCCGCCGCCGATGTGCATCAGGCAGGAGTTGTCGCCCGCGCACAGCACCTCGGCCGAGGTGCCGATGACGTGGTGCATCTTGTCCGCCAGCATCGCGGTGGAGGTCTCGGCGTTCTTCACCGCGAAGGTGCCGCCGAACCCGCAGCAGGAGCTGGCCTCCGGCAGCTCGACCAGCTCCAGCCCGCGCACCGCGCGCAGCAGCCGCAGCGGTTTCTCGCCGACGCCGAGCATCCGCAGCGAGTGGCAGGTCGGGTGGTAGGTGACCCGGTGCGGGAAGTACGCGCCGACCTCGGTCACGCCGAGCACGTCGACCAGGAACTCGGAGAGCTCGTAGGTGCGCGCGGAGACCGGGGACTCGGTCAGGCCGGGATGGATGTCGCGGACCATGCCGGTGCAGGAGCCGGAGGGGGCGACCACCGCGTCGTAGTCGCCGAAGACCTCGGCGTAGCCGACCGCCATCGGCCGGGCCTGCTTGGCGTAGCCGGTGTTGAAGTGCATCTGGCCGCAGCAGGTCTGCGCCAGCGGGAACTCCACCCGGCAGCCCAGTCTCTCCAGCAGCCGCACGGTCGCCTTGGCGGTCTCCGGGAAGAACGTGTCGGTCAGACAGGTCGCGAACAACCCGACCCGCATCGCCTCTCCAGCTGCTGTGCGCACAGCGGACACCCTGCCTCGGAAAACCTCCGATGTCTACGGTTCATCCTTTTGGTGCCATCTCCGTGTGACGGGATGGTTGCAGATTCAGCCTGTGGGTCCCAGCATGGACGCCGTGGGTGAACTGCTCACTGAGCGATCGGCCATGGCGGTCCTGGCGGGTATCGCCGTTCTCGCCGCCTTTGTCCTGCTGTGCCGGGCACGGCGGGTCAGCACCTCGATGGAGGACGCCACGCTGACCGCCCTGCACCGGGTGACCGATGCTGCCCCGACGCTGCGCGAAGGCCTGTCGGTGCGGTCGGCTGATGAGCTGACCCCGCACCTGAAGGAGATGCTCGGCTGTGTGGCGGTCGCGCTCACCGACGGGGACGGCGAGGTGCTGTCCTGGGCCGGTGAGGCGAACTACCACTACGAGGACCTCCGCCCCACCGTGGAGAAGGCGATCATCCATCGCACCACCGAGACCACCAGTCACGGGATGATGGACTGCGACGTCAACAAGTGCGCGCTGCGGCACGCGATCGTGGCCCCGCTGGAGGTCGACGGGATCATGGTCGGCTCGCTGCTGGTGGCCTCCGCGGTCGGCGGCCGCAGGCTGTCGCGGGCGGCCGAGGTGGGCTCGCGCTACATCACCACGCACCTGGAGCTGGCCGAGCTGGAGGAGTCCCGCTCCCGGCTGGCCATCGCCGAGGTCCGCGCCCTGCGCGCGCAGATCTCCCCGCACTTCCTGTACAACGCGCTGACCACGATCTCCTCGCTGGTCCGCACCGACCAGGAACAGGCGCGGGACCTGCTGCTCGACTTCGCCGACTTCACCCGCTACTCCTTCCGCACGGCCGGGGAGTTCACCACCCTCGGCGAGGAGCTGCACAACGTCGAGCGCTACCTGACCCTGGAGCGGGCCCGCTACGGCGACGCGCTCAACGCGCAGGTGCGCATCGCGCCCGAGGTGCTCTCCGTGGCGGTGCCGTTCCTGACCCTGCAACCGCTGGTGGAGAACGCGGTCCGGCACGGCCTGGCGAACAAGCCGGGCGGCGGCACGGTCACCGTGGTGGCCGCGGACAACGGGGCCGAGGCCACCATCAGCGTGGAGGACGACGGGGTCGGCATGGACCCCGAGCGGCTGTCCCAGGACCTGAACTCGCACTTCACCGGCGCGCACGTGGGCATCAACAACATCGACCACCGGCTGCGCTCCTTCTTCGGCAACGACTACGGCCTGGTGGTGGAGACCAACCTGGGCGCCGGCACGAAGATCAGCATGCGGGTCCCGAAGTTCACCGCTGGCGTGCACGCGCCGCCGCCGACCTGGCCGGATGCGGTGGGGCGCAAGCAGGAGGAAGCGCACCAGCCCACCGGCTGAGCGGGCAGCGGCGCGGAATTTCCGTACCCTCGCAGGCATGAACGTCGCCGAGCGGTTGGCCAAGAAACTGCCCATGATCGGCGAGCGTGTCGACCGCTCGCCCGTCGTCGCCGTGGTCCGGCTGCACGGCGTGATCAGCCCGACGCCGTCACCACTGGCCAGGAACACGATCAACATCAACACCATGGAGTCCGCGCTCAGCCGCGCCTTCGGCCACGACCGGCTGGTCGCGGTGGCGCTGGCGATCAACTCACCCGGCGGCGCGCCCACCCAGTCCGCGCTGGTGGCCGACCGGATCCGGGAGCTGGCCGCGACCAAGAAGGTGCCGGTGCTGGCCTTCTGCGAGGACGTGGCGGCCTCCGGCGGCTACTGGCTGGCCTGCGCGGGCGATGAGATCTACGCGCACAGCACCTCGCTGGTCGGCTCGATCGGCGTGGTCAGCTCCAGCTTCGGCCTCAACGGGCTGCTGGAGCGCATCGGCGTGGAGCGCCGGGTGCACGCCGCGGGTGAGAACAAGGTCCGCCTGGACCCGTTCCGCCCAGAGAAGCCGGAGGACGTGGCCTGGCTCAAGGGTTTGCAGTCCCGGCTGCACGAGCGCTTCGGCGAGTGGGTCACCCAGCGGCGCGGGGCGAAGCTGACCGGCGGGCCGGAGGAGCTGTTCACCGGCGAGATCTGGCTTGGCGACCAGGCCGCCGAGCTCGGCCTGGTGGACGGCATCGGCACCCTGCGCGGGGTGGTCAAGAAGCGCTGGCCGGATGCGGAGATCGTGGTCTCCGAACCGCGCCGCCCGCTGCTGGCCAGGCTGGGTCTCGGCGGCGCGGCCATCGAGGCGCTGGAACACCGGGCGATGTGGTCGCGCTTCGGACTGTGAGCCGCGTTGTGCAGTCCTGCCGATTCATCGCACACAATGCCGTACAACATCATTCCCGCTGATTCTCCGTAGCCTGCGAAAAGCAGGACAACTGGGGAGAGCGGGGACGATGAATACTGCGTTGAAGAGGAAACTGTCCAGGTCACGGGTCCACCTGACCGATAGGGAGTTCTATTTCCCGACCGTCTACGCGGGCGCGGCAGGCGAGACGGTGATGCGGAACGGGGCAATGGCCGCGCCGGCCCGCTGCCACAACTTCACCTCCTCGAACTACCTCGGCCTCGGCCAGCGGCCCGAGGTGGTGGCGGCGGTGACCGAGGCGGTGGGCCGGTACGGGCTGGGGGCCAACAGCTCGCCCGCGCTGGCCGGGCACTTCGACGTGCACGAGGAGCTGAGCCAGGAGCTGGCCGAGCTGCACGGCACCGAGGCCGCGATGCTCTACAACAGCGGGTTCGCCGCCAACCTCGGCGCGCTGGCCGCGCTGGCGGGCAAGGGCGACCTGATCGTGCTGGACGCGGCCGCGCACGGCAGCCTGGTCTTCGGCGCCAAGTCCTCCGGCGCAGAGCTGCGCTACTACCCGCACCGGGACCACGCGGCGCTGGCCGCGCTGCTGGCCGAGCACGCCAAGCCCGGCCGGACCACGCTGGTGGGCATCGTCGGGGTCTACAGCATGGCCGGTGAGGTGGAGGACGTGGCCGCGGTGGCCAGGATCGCCCGCGAGCACGGCGCGGTCACCCTGCTCGACGACGCGCACGGCCTCGGCGTGATCGGCGCGCACGGCACCGGCAGCCTGGAGCACCACGGCCTGCCGCACGACGCGGTGGACATCCACATGGGCACGCTGAGCAAGTCGCTGGCCGCCGCGGGCGGCTACCTGGCCGGTTCGCACGAGCTGATCGACTACCTGCGCTTCCACGCGATGTCGCACCTGCTGACCGCGAGCATCCCGCCCGCGGTGGCGGCGGGCTGCCTGGCCGCGCTGCGCATTCTGCGCGCCGAGGGGCACGTGCTCAGCCCCCGGCTGCGGGACCGGGCGCGGTTCTTCCGCGAGCGACTGCGGCAGCACGGGCTGGACGCGCGCGGCGCGACCGCGGTGGTGCCGGTGCACCTGCGCACCGAGAGCCTGGTGATCCCGGTCAACGAGCTGGTGCTCTCCCGGGGAGTTTTCCTGAGCCCGGTGATGTTCCCCGGGGTGCCGATCGGCCAAGGCAGGCTGCGGTTCACCATTTCCGCGGTGCACGAGGAAGAAACTCTGGCGCGGGTGGCGAAAATCCTCACCGAAGCCGTGCGGGAGATCGAGGCGACCGCGCGGCAGGCGGGCTGAGGCCAATGGGGCGCGCCCGGACCGCCAACGCGGTCCGGGCGGCAGTGGTCCGGCCTGCGGCGTTGAAGTCGGAGTTTGATCACTGTGGGTGATACTGTCGGCACGAGCAGATGACCTGAGTGGGTCGATCTTTCCCACGACGCGTCACCACGCATTGACTCGCTCGTTCAAGCCAAGTAATAGCTGAGCGATCAACAGTGTCACCCCGTTGGCGGGTGGCTCGCTCGTGGACAGTCGGCACCACGTATCGGCAGGATTGACCTCATCGTGAGTACGAACGGCAGCCCCCCCGGGCTCATCGTCATGGCGGTCGACGATGAGCCCAAGAACCTGGACGAGTTGTGTTACCTGCTGCGGCAGAACCCCAGGGTGCGGCGCGTCCTGGAGGCCTCGGACGCGCTGGAAGCGCTGCGGATCATCCGCGGCCAGGATCCGGAGCTCCAGCAGCGGATCGCCGCCGGGCTGCCCGCGGTGGACGCGGTCTTCGCCGACATCCAGATGCCCGGCCTGTCCGGGGTGGAGATGGCCACCGTGATCACCGGGCTGAAGGACGCGCCCGCGCTGGTCTTCGTCACCGGCCACGGTGACCACGCGCTGGCCGCCTACAACCTCGGCGCGCTGGACTACATCAGCAAACCGCCCAACCCGGAGCGGCTGGAGCGGGTGCTGCGGCTGATCGAGCGCACCTCGATGGCCACCGTGGCCGCGCCCGCGGAGGAGCCGGTCGACGAGGAGGTCATCCCGGTCGAGCTGGCCGGCACCACCAAGCTGATCCCGCGCGCCGCGGTGCGCTACGTGGAGGCCCAGGGCGACTACGCCCGCCTGCACACCGCGGAGGGCAGCCACCTGGTGCGGATTCCGCTGGCGCAGCTGGAGGAACGCTGGGGTGACGCCGGGTTCGTCCGCATCCACCGCTCCTACCTGGTGGCGATGGGGCTGATCACCGAGCTGAAGATGGCCACCTCCGGCTACACCGTGCGGGTGGGCAGCGGCGAGGACGCGGTCGAGCTGCCGGTCAGCCGCAGGCACACCAGGGAGCTCAAGGACCGGCTGGTGCGCTCGCCGAAGAACAACTGGGGCCACCGGTGACCCAGCCCGGCCCGCCGGAGGACACGGCCGCCGAACAGGAGGCCGAGCGCAGGCGGCGCCGGGTCAAGGTGGTGCTGGCCGAGCGCCGGGGCGCGCGCAAGGTGGTGCGCACCATGGTGCACATCGAGCAGCAGACCCAGATCGGCGAGCAGGTGGTGCGGGTGCTGATCCGCAAGCAGCTGGTCGTCGCGGTCACCCTCGCGGTGATCACCGCGGTGGTGCTGGGTAGCCTGCCGGTGCTGTTCGCGCTGTTCCCGAAGGTGGCCGCGGCCACCCTGTTCGGGGTCCGGCTGCCCTGGCTGCTGCTCGGCGCGGCCGCCTACCCGCTGCTGATCGGCGTGGGCGCGCTGTACAACCGCGTGGTCGAGCGCAACGAGAAGGACTTCATCGACATGGTCGAGAACTAGGAGCCCCGGGAGTTGGGGCTCAACGAGTGGTCGCTCGTCGGCGTGGTGCTGGCCGTGCTGGCCACCCTCGCCCTGGGCTTCGTCGCCTCCTGGCGCTCCAAGACCACCTCGGACTTCCTGGTCGCCTCGCGTGGGGTCAAGGCCAGCGACAACGCGGCCGCGATCTCCGGTGAGTACCTCTCCGCCGCCTCCTTCCTCGGCGTGGCCAGCCTGGTGTTCCGGGACGGTCCGGACGCGCTCTGGTACCCGGTGGGCTTCACCGCCGGTTATCTCTCCCTGCTGCTGTTCGTGGCCGCCCCGCTGCGCCGTTCGGGCGCCTACACCGTGCCCGACTTCGCCGAGGCCCGGCTGGGCTCGACGCACCTGCGCAGGCTCTCCACCTGGGTGGTGATGCTGATCGGCTGGCTCTACCTGGTGCCGCAGTTCCAGGGCGCCGGGCTGACCTTCTCCACGGTGACCCACCTGCCCGCCTGGATCGGCGTGGCCGGGGTGGCCGTGGTGGTGGTGGTCAACGTGGTCGGCGGCGGCATGCGCGCGATCACCATGGTGCAGGCCTTCCAGTACTACCTGAAGCTGGTCGCCATCTCGCTGCCGGCGTTCCTGCTGGTCATCGTGTTCATCAACGACCAGCGGCCGCAGCGGGCGCTGAACGAACCGCTGCCCCCGGCCTTCCCCAGCGACACCACGGTCACCGTGGAGACGCCGGTGCGGATCCAGGTCGGCGAGACGATCAAGCTGAACGCCTTCGGCCAGGTCGACGGCCAGCCGGCCTACGGCGAGGCGCTGTGGGCGGCCGGCACCAGCTACGACATCGGCGCGAAGACCAGGCTGGAGTTCCGGGCGGGCACCGCGGTGCCGGTGGTCAAGGGCTCGCCGGTGCGCAACGAGGACTGGCTGCGGCCGCAGCAGGCCGACGGCAACGGGATGAGCCTGTTCAAGATCTACTCGCTGATCTTCGCGACCTTCCTGGGCACCATGGGCCTGCCGCACATCCTGGTCCGCTTCTACACCAACCCCGATGGCAGGGCGGCCCGCCGGACCACGCTGTACGTGCTGATCCTGCTCGGGCTGTTCTACCTGTTCCCGACCATCCTGGGCGCGCTGTCCCGGCTGTACGTGCCGCAGCTGCTGGTCACCGGCAAGACCGACGCGGCGATCCTGTTGCTGCCCACCGCGATGCTGGACAACTGGCTGGGCAAGGTGCTGGCCGCGCTGGTCGCGGCAGGCGCCTTCGCCGCGTTCCTGTCCACCGCCTCCGGGCTGGTGGTCAGCGTGGCCGGGGTGCTGTTCACCGACGTGATGACCGGGCGGTTCAAGGACTTCCGGCTGGCCGCGCTGCTGGCCGGGGCGCTACCGCTGGGCATGGCGCTGATGGCCGCCTCGCTGGATGTCTCGCAGGCGGTGAGCCTGGCGCTGGCCACCGCCGCGTCCACGTTCTGCCCGCTGCTGGTGCTCGGCATCTGGTGGCGCGGGCTGACCTCGGTCGGCGCGGCCGCGGGCATGATCGCCGGGGGCGGGCTGACCCTGCTGACCACGATCCTGAACTTCGTCAGCGCGAGCACCGGTGGCTGGGCCGCGGTGCCGCTGCTGCAACAGCCCGCCGCGGTGACCGTGCCGGTGGCGTTCGTGACCATGGTGGTGGTCAGCAAGCTGTCCAGGCGGCGGATACCGCCGGACGTCTCGCAGATCATGCTGCGGCTGCACGCGCCCGACCGGCTCGGCTTCACCAAGGACCGGGAGGTCCAGAAGTACGGCACGCCGGAGGAGAAGGCCCGTGAGTCCTCCGGTCGGCACCGTGGTTGACCCTCCACGGACGAGTGACAGCCCGTCACTCGTTCGGATGACATCCCTCCGCGGAGCCACTTAACGTGCAATCACTACCGCTTATCGCCTAACCCGACTGTTGGTCGCAGTCCCTCGTTCGAGCCTTGGTCGAGTGACCTGGGTCTCTACTAACGTCCCGAGCCAACACCCTCAGCGAGGAGGCCGGATCGTGAGTATCGCCGAGCGGCCGCAGACGGGCGGAGCGCCAGACCCGGAAGTCTGGAGCGCTGTCCAGTCCGGCCCTGAATTCACCGAACTGCGCAGGCGGCTACGCAGGTTCGTGTTCCCGATGACCGTGCTGTTCCTCAGCTGGTACCTGGTGTACGTGCTGCTGGCCGACTACGCGCACGGGTTCATGAGCACCAAGCTGGCCGGCAACATCACCGTCGGCCTCGTGCTGGGCCTGCTCCAGTTCGTGTCCACCTTCCTGATCACCACCCTCTACGTCCGGCACGCCAACAAGCACCTGGACCCGGCGGCCGAGCGGATCAGGGAACAGATCGAAGGGGGCGACAAGTGAGCGCGCCGACAGCGGTACTGGCCCAGAGCGAGGCCACGGGCTCGCCCGTGCTCAACATCAGCATCTTCGCCGGGTTCGTGGTGATCACGCTGATCGTGGTGTTCCGGGCGAGCAAGAACACCAAGTCCGCCGCGGACTACTACGCCGCGGGGCGGGCCTTCACCGGGCCGCAGAACGGCATCGCGATCGCCGGTGACTACCTCTCCGCCGCCTCCTTCCTGGGCATCGCGGGCGCCATCGCGATCTACGGCTACGACGGCTTCCTGTACTCCATCGGCTTCCTGGTGGCCTGGCTGGTGGCGCTGCTGCTGGTCGCCGAGCTGCTGCGCAACACCGGCAAGTACACGATGGCCGACGTGCTCAGCTTCCGGATGAAGCAGAAGCCGGTGCGCACCGCGGCCGCGCTGTCCACGCTGGCGGTGTCCTTCTTCTACCTGCTGGCGCAGATGGCGGGCGCGGGCGGACTGGTCGCGCTGCTGCTGGGCATCACCGACAGCTGGGGCCAGGCCATCGTGATCGCCATCGTGGGCGCGCTGATGATCCTGTACGTGCTGATCGGCGGCATGAAGGGCACCACCTGGGTGCAGATCATCAAGGCGGTGCTGCTGATCGTCGGCGCCGGCGTGATGACCCTGTGGGTGCTGGGCATGTACGGCTTCAACCTCTCCGCGCTGCTCGGCGCGGCGGTGGAGAACAGCCCCAAGGTCGGCGAGAAGCTGCTCGGCCCCGGCCTGCAGTACGGCAAGAGCGGGCTGACCCAGCTCGACTTCGTCTCCCTCGGCCTGGCCCTGGTGCTGGGCACCGCCGGCCTGCCGCACATCCTGATGCGCTTCTACACCGTGCCCACGGCCAAAGAGGCCCGCCGCTCGGTGGTCTGGTCGATCTGGCTGATCGGCATCTTCTACCTGTTCACCCTGGTGCTGGGCTACGGCGCGGCCGCGCTGGTCGGACCGGACCGGATCCTGGCGGCGCCGGGCAAGGCGAACTCGGCGGCCCCGCTGCTGGCCTTCGAGATCGGCGGCACGCTGCTGCTCGGCTTCATCGCCGCGGTCGCCTTCGCCACCATCCTGGCGGTGGTGGCCGGACTGACCATCACGGCCTCGGCCTCCTTCGCGCACGACATCTACGCGAACGTGATCAAGAACGGCCAGGTGGACGACAAGAACGCCGAGGTCAAGGTGGCCCGGCGGACCGCGGTGGTGATCGGCATCGTGTCGATCCTGGGCGGCATCCTGGCCAACGGGCAGAACATCGCCTTCCTGGTCGCGCTGGCCTTCGCGGTGGCGGCCTCGGCGAACCTGCCGACCATCCTGTACTCGCTGTTCTGGAAGCGGTTCAACACCACCGGCGCGCTGTGGAGCATCTACGGCGGCCTGGGCAGCACGGTGTTGCTGATCGCGTTCTCGCCGGTGGTCTCCGGCCGGTCCAACTCGATGATCACCGGGGTGGACTTCCACCTGTTCCCGTTGGACAACCCCGGCATCGTCTCCATCCCGCTGGCGTTCCTGCTCGGCTACCTGGGCACGGTCCTGAGCAAGGACCCCGGCAACGACGCCAAGTACGCCGAGATGGAGGTCCGCGCGCTCACCGGCGCCGGTGCCGAGAAGGCCACCCAGCACTGAGAAGTCGATCTACAAGAAGGCGGTCTCCCCAGGTGGGAGGCCGCTTTTCTTGTGTCACAGACTTTGTGACATTTCGTGACAGGAACTGCACAGACTTCGAGCGGGTCGCGGTGCAACCCTTGGTTCCTCCCCGGCGTATTAGGCAGCAGACCGGGTAGTTCACGAGGAGGCAGGAGCTTGGCGCGACGCGATGACGGCTTCGCCGAGTTCTTCGCCGCTCGGTTCGACGCGGCGCGGCGGATCGGGTACGCGCTGTGCGCGAACTGGTCGGAGGCCGAGGAACTGGCGCAGACCGCGTTCGTGCGGGTCTACGCCCGCTGGCCCAAGGTGCACCGGGAAACCGCGGACGCCTACCTGCGCACCGTGCTCACCAGGGCCTTCCTGGACACCAAGCGGCGGGGCAGGGCGCGCGAGCACGCGGTGGCCGAGGTGCCGGACCAGCCGGTGGAGGCCGACCACGGCGCGGCCGAGGAGCGCGCGGCGCTCACCGCCGCCCTGCAACAGGTGCCGCCCCGCCAGCGCGCGGTGCTGGTGCTCCGGTTCATCCAGGACCTCTCGGTCGAGCAGGTGGCCGAGGCGCTGGGCTGCACCACCGGCACCGTGAAGAGCCAGACCGCACGTGGACTGCAAACGCTACGGGCCGCCTACCATGCCGCCAACGGCACGGACGGGGCGCCCGGATCAGGCCAGACCCCGCCGCCGCTGTTGTCGGCAGGGCGCTGAATGGGAGGTACGGAGGCGGTGAACGAGATGTGGCACGACGAGCAGGACGTGCGCAACGCACTCCAGCGGGTCGTGGACACACCCGCGCCCGCGGTACGCACGGACTTGGCCGAGGTCGTCCGCCGCGGCCGGCGCCGCGTGCTGGTCACCCGGATCAGCGCGGTGGCCGCCTCGGTGGTCGCCGTCGGCGTCATCGGCCTGGGCGCCACCGCGATCTCCGGCAACCTGTTCACCGGCGACCCCACCGCGCTGCCGCCCGCGGCCACCAGCGCCCCGGTCACCACCAGCAAGCAGTCCGAGCTCGACCTGCCGGGCTGGACCCAGCTGGAGGCCCCGGTCCGGACCAGCCTGCCGGAGGCGACCAGCACCACCGCGCTCAGGGTGCCGGTGCAGGTCTGCCCGTCACCGCAGCTGCCGGACCCAGTCGGCCGGGCGATCCTGCCGGAGCAGCGCTACCTGCCCACCTTCGTCGACGCGGTCAGCAGCGCCAGTGGTGAGCGGGCCTCGGTGGCGTTCAAGAACTACGTCAACGCGAACCGGGGCCACCTGGTGGTCAACGTCGGCGGCAAGAAGGTCCCCGGCACCGTGCGGCTGGAGGCGGGGCGCTTCGGCGGCTCGGCCGAGCTGGCCGCGGAGTCCTACCGGTACAGCAGCGGCATCGGCTGTCATGAACCGCTGCGGCGGGTCCGGCCGGACGGCGCGATCCTCCAGCTGTACCCGGACACCGACTACGGCGGTAAGCAGCCCACCCGCCGGATCGGCGTGTACACCCCGAGCGGCCGCTTCTACAACGTCACGGTCACCACCGGCGCCACCACCGACGACGGCAGCCCGATCCCGCCGTCCGGGGAGGCCGGTTTCGAGGACCTGCCGCTGAGCCAGGAGCAGCTGGCCAAGGTCGCCGAGGCCATGGCCGACCTCGGCTGAGTTCACGCTGCCGCCACACCAGGACATGGGAGTATCGCGGGGTGAACCCGTCTCAGGTGCCGGCCGTGGCAGCGCACGAGGTCCCGCAGGACGCCTACCTGCTCGACGTCCGCGAGGACGACGAGTGGAACGCAGGGCACGCCGAGGGCGCCAAGCACATCCCCATGGGCCAGCTGGTGGAACGACTCGACGAGCTGCCCAATGACGGGCTGGTGCACGTGGTCTGCCGCAGCGGCGGCCGCTCCGCCAGGGTCACTGCCTACCTCAACCAGAACGGCTGGGACGCGGTCAACGTCGACGGCGGCATGCAGCACTGGCAGGCCGCCGGCCGTCCGCTGGTCGGCGAGTCCGGCGCCGAGCCGACGGTGATCTGAGGCCGTGCAACCGATGCAGCCGATGCGGGTGGACTGGGTCGCCAGTCCACCGGTTCCGCTGCGCCCGTACCGCCCGCGCAGGCCGGAGCCGCACTACGCCGGCCCGCCCGCCTACCCGGCCCCGCCCCGCTGGGGTTTTCCCGCGCTGACCTGGCGCTGGCCGACCGCGGTGCCCGGCGCGGACAAGCCCGTCGCCCAGCCGGTGGACCGGATGCGCGCGCTGGCCGGCAGCGCGCTGCCACTGTTCTGGATCACCGGCGCGGCCGCCGCGTTCACCGCCCTGGCCGAGCTGCTGCGCTACATCCTGCTGCTGGTCAGCCGGAACGCGGTGCTGCCTGCCGGACTGCTGCACACCTCGGACGCGCTGGTGGTCACCGGCGGTGTGATCACCCCGGTCAGCGCCGCGCTGGCGGTACTGGTCGGCATCCTGTGGCTGCTGCGCGCCCGCCAGGTCGCCGGCGAGCTCACCGGCACCCGCCCGGACCGGCCGAACTGGCAGGTCGTGGCCGGAATGCTGATCCCGGGCGTCAACCTGCTGCTGCCCGGGGCCACCCTGGCCGAGCTGGAGCACACCATCCTGGAGAAGCCGCCCGCCGAGCGGCCCAAGCCCTCCCGCGAGCTGTCCCAGTGGTGGCTCATCTGGGCGGCCAGCCTGCTGGTCTCCGGCATCACCCTGCTCTGGTCGCTGCGCACCGGCGTGCAGGCCCAGGCCGACGGCGTGCTCTGGCACCTGGCCGCCGACGCCCTGCTCGCGCTGGTGGCCATCCGCTCGGCCCGGCTGCTCAAGCGCTACAACGCGCTGCTGGCCCCGGTGAACCCGGCGACCGTGCAGCGCTTCGAGCTGATCAGCATCCGGGACGCGGAACTGCCCCAGCTGCCCCGCAGAGAACGCCCCAAGGACGCCGTGCGCTAGGTGGTCACCGGCAGGGTGCACAGGCCGCGGATGACGAACTCCGCGCGGCGTTCCGGCTCGCCCGCCAGCTTCAGGTCTGGGAGTCGTCTGCGCAGGGCGTCCAGGATCGCGGTGACCTCGACCCTGGCCAGTGGCGCGCCCAGGCAGTAGTGGATGCCCGCGCCGAAGCCCAGGTGCGGGTTGGGGGAGCGGCCCAGGTCCAGGCGGTCCGGGTCGGTGAAGACCTCGGGGTCGCGGGCGGCGGCGCCGAGCAGGGCGGCGATCTTGTCGCCGGGCTGGAGGCGGTAGCCGGCGATCTCCACCTCGGCGGTGGCGGTGCGCTCGAACAGCTGCAACGGGGAGTCGTAGCGGATGAGCTCCTCGGCCGCGCTGGGCAGCAGTTCGGGTTCGGCGACCAGGCGGTCCCACTGGTCCCGGTGGCGCATCAGGGCCAGCACGCCGTTGCCGACCACGTTCACGGTGGCCTCGTGCCCGGCCATCAGCAGCAGCACCGCGGTGGCCACCAGCTCGTCGGAGGTCAGCCGCTCGCCGTCGGTGTCGGCTACCGAGACCAGGTCGCTGACCAGGTCCTCGCCCGGGTTGGCCCGGCGGTGCCCGATCAGCTCGCGCAGGTAGCCGACGAACTCCGCCGACGCCTGCTCCGCGGCCTGGCGGCGGTCCTCGGCCAGGCCGTACTCGTACATCTTCACGATCGTGTGCGACCAGGGCAGCAGCAGGTGCCGGTCCGGCGCGGGCACGCCGAGCAGCTCGGCGATCACCTCCACCGGCAGCGGCTCGGCCACCGTCTTGAGCAGGTCGGCCTGCTCGTCCACCGCGATCCGCGAGGCCAGGGTGTCCACCAGCTGGTCGGCCAGCGTGTTCACCCACGGGCGCAGTCGCTCGGTGTGACCGCGGGCGAAGGCGGTGGCCACCAGCCTGCGCAGCCTGGTGTGCTTGGGCGGCTCGTTCTCCAGCAGCGAGTTGCGGTGCAGCAGGTTGAACGCGGCGAAGCTGTCCACCGGGCAGGCGTCCTGCCACACCCGGCCCAGCGCGCGGTGCCGCAGCAGCGCGGAGCAGGCCGAGTGCGAGACCGCGACCGCCAGACCCAGCTCAGGGTGCCAGTGCACCTCTCCCTCCGCCCGCAGCTGCGCGAACCGCGGGTACGGGTCGGCGATGAACGCCGGATCGTTCGGAGCAAAGGGAGACACGATCACCGACGGTAAGTCCTGGGCGTGTCACTCGTCCATCCGAGTGGCGAGTCCTGGGTAGAAATACGTGCTCGCGGCCCTGCTACGGTCCGGCAGATCACCAGTTTCCCTAGGAGGACCGGATGGCCAAGCGCACCGCGGCCAAGCGCAAGAACCAAGCCGCCGAGGGTGGCATCGGGCCGCGTCAGCCCTGTCCGTGCGGCTCCGGCAAGCGGTACAAGGCCTGCCACGGCGGTTCGGCCGCCGATGTGATGGTCATCCGGCCGTTCGAGGGCCTGGCCGCCGAGCCGGAACTGATCGCGCTGCGTGAGTTCGTGCCCTCGGCCACCGCGGCGCTGCCGCTGGCCGAGACCGGCGCCCGCCCGGTCACCGTGGCCACCGTGCTGCCGATGGCCGCCGCCGCGCTGGTCCGCACCGACGGCGCCGCCTTCATCGGCCTGCAGGTGCAGACCCGCACCGGCGACATCAGCGGCGACCTGGCCCGCGCGCTGCGCTGGGCGCAGACCGCCGAGCCGGGCAACGCGCTGTCGGTGGCCCCGGCCGCGGCCGAGGGCGAGACCCTGCGCCTGCAGGACCTGCTGGTGCCGGACGCGCGCCTGGAGGTCGAGCTGCACGCCGACTTCTCCTGGTGGATCCCGGCCGACGCGGAGCAGACCGGCGACGTGGCGCTGTCCCTGGAGCGGGCCAACGCGGCGATCATGCCCACCGAGCCGGTGGTGGCCGAGGGCGTGCACGCGGCCTACTGGGTGGACGCCGGGGACAAGGCGCACGTGCGCTGGGTCCGGCCGGAGCAGGAGGAGCGGCTGCTGGCCGCGCTGGCCCGGCTGGCCGTGCGCGGCGAGCACGACCTGGGCGAGGGCTCCCGCTACGCGGGCTCCTTCCGCGCGCACGGCCTGCTGGTGCCGGTGTGGGACGTGGACCGCGAGCAGCACTCCAAGGAGTGGGCGCAGCCGGCCGCCGCCCTCGGTGAGCGGCTGACCAGCGCACTCGCCTCCCTGGACGAGGAGCCGCTGTCCGAGGCCGAGCGTCGTTCCCGGGACGGCCTGCGCGGCCGTCAGGTAACGCTCCGGTAACGGTCCGATTGGTATGGGCGCCAGGGCAACCCTGGCGCACCACCAGACGTGAACCTCATGTCGGCGGCCCGCGGTCGGGTCGCATGGAGGGGAGCGTCAGCGGTGGCGGCACCGGGCTGGGTCTTCGGTACGGGAGTGGGGCTGGCGCCCGCCGTGCCGGGTGTGGGGGAGATCGAGAACAGCGCGGCTGGGGGAGCCACGGTGCGGGAAGACTTCGGCGAGTTCGTCCGCATGTCCCTGCCGGGGCTGCTGCGCTACGGGCACGCGCTCACCGGCAATCCGCACGACGCGGCCGACCTGGTGCAGTCGGCGCTGGAGAAGATCGGTTCGCGGTGGCACACCGTGCTGCGGCAGTCGGACAACCCGGCCGCCTACGTGCGGCGGGCGATGGCGAACACGCACATCAGCTTCTGGCGCAGGGTGCGCAAGGAGAGCCTGGTCGCCGACCTGCCGGACGTGCGGTCCTACGTGCAGGCGGACCGGCTGGAGAACGAACCGCTGTGGCAGGCCCTGCGGGACCTGCCGCCGCGGCAGCGCGCGGTGATCGTGCTGCGGTACTACGAAGGGCTTTCCGAAGCCGAGATCGCGGAGGCGCTCGGAGTGAGCAAGGGCACGGTCAAGAGTCAGACGAGCAAAGCCATGGTGACGCTTCGCGGCAAACTGGGCTCACTGGTCGGAGGAGGGGATCAACGATGAACGTCGACGACGAGCTGCGCAGGCTCTTCTCCGACGATCGGCTGGAGCTACGTCCCCTGCCGGATGCCGAGCACGCGGTGCTCACCGGGGTCAAGCGCAGGCAGCGGCGCCGCAGGGCGGCCGTGGCCGCCACCGGTGCGCTGAGCGCGCTGGCCGTGGTGGCCGGCACGCTGGCCGTGCTGCAGCCGGAGCAGTCCAACACGGTGCAGCCGGCGGACAGCACGTCGCTGACCTTCACCACCACGCCCGCGCCCACCTCGGCGCCCAGCAGCTCGGCCGGGGACCAGCCCAGCGCCCCGAGCACCACGCCCAGTCGTGGCGGCAGCGGTACCGGCTCCAGCCAGGGCACCCCGCCCACCTCCTCCAGCAAGCCGCCCACCTCGACCATCCCGCCCAGGACCTTCGGCACCGAGCTGATGGGACCGGTGGCCTACCGGGGCCTGCGGCTGGGCATGACCCAGGAGCAGGCGGTGGGCACCGGGCTGATCAAGCCCAACGCCAAGCCCGAGTCCAACACCGGCTGCCTCGGCTACGACTACGTGGGCAGCCCCAGGGCCGCGGGCTTCTACAGCGTGGTGATCTCCAAGGCCAAGGGCGTGGTGCGGATCAACGGCCGCGGCGATGAGCGCACCTCGGAGGGCATCGGCGTGGGCGCGCCGGTGGCCGACTTCGACCGGGTCTACCCGAAGTACGGCACCGATCACGGCGCGGTCGGCGAGCGCGTGGTCGCGGTTCCCGGCAATGCGGCGGCCAACTACTGGTTCATCATGCAGAACAACGCGGTCAAAGAGATTCGACTCGAGTTGCGAGAGCAGGACTGTTACCCATGACCCCTGGTCCCACCTCCTATCCTTAGGCGGGGATGGGTGACATGGGGGCTTGGTGGACGAGGATTTTGGCGAGTTCGTGCGGATGTCGCTGCCCGCGTTGCTGCGGTATGGGCACGCGCTGACCGGTAACCCGCACGATGCCGCCGACCTGGTGCAGTCGGTGCTGGAGAAGGTCGGCACCCGCTGGCGCAAACTACTTCGCCAGGAGGTCAACCCGCAGGCCTATGTGCGGCGGGCGATGGCCAACACGCACGTCAGCCGCTGGCGCCGGGTGCGCAAGGAGAGCCTGGTCGCCGACCTGCCGGAGGACAGCCAGAGCTACGAGCAGGCCGACCGGCTGGAGAACGAGCCGCTCTGGCAGGCCCTGCGCGAACTGCCGCCGCGCCAGCGCGCGGTGATCGTGCTCCGCTACTACGACAACCTGACCGAGGCCGAGATCGCCGAGTCCCTCGGCGTCACCAAGGGCACGGTGAAGAGCCAGGCCAGCAAGGCGATGGCGGCCCTGCGGCTCAAGCTCGGCGAGGACACCGGCGAGGACTGACACGGCGGCGCCCGTGGACCGGGTCGCGGTCCACGGGCGCCGGCCTGTGGTGGGAGCGGTGCTGGCTTTAGAGGCTGCCGCCGGCCACGCGTGGCGCGGTCGGGTCTTCGCTGCCCTCGTCGCCGACGTGCTCGCGGGTCAGGAAGTCCTCGATGTTGAACAGGTTGTCGCCTGCCCGGTCCACGATGGTGAGCAGGGTCGACATGGCGGCGACCTCCTCGACCTGCTCCTTGAGGAACCACTGCATGAACTGCTCACCGAGGTAGTCGCCCTCGTCCCGCGCGGCCTTGGCCAGCGCGGTGATCTCGTCGGTGACGTGCCGCTCCTGGTTGAGGGCCAGCTCGACCGGCTCGCGCACGGAGCTGAAGTCGTTGCGCACCTCGTCCACGCCGGGGATGGACACCGGGAGACCGTTGTCCAGCAGGTACTGGACGATCATCATGGCGTGGTTGCGCTCCTCCAGCGCCTGGCGGTAGAAGTGCGCGGCCAGTCGGGGAAGGTCCTTGGCGTCGAACCAGACCGCGACGGCGAGGTACTGCTGCGACGCGGTGAGCTCATTCCGGACCTGGGTCTGCAACAGCTGCTGGAACTTGGTGGTCGTGGTCATGCCCAAAAGAATACAACCGAATTCGCGTTTCCGCAGCTAAAGCCAGGTTTGCCTAACTTAGCCAAGCCTTTGCGAAAGTCTCGTTAGGCTGGCTTGGCCAATTCCATTCCGTAATTGCGCGACTCGTTTCCGCTGAATTCACCCGAGCGTGTCTCGCGCAATCGGGCAGGACATGCACCGAGGGCCACCACGGCCGGAGCCCAGCTCGCTGCCCGCGATCCGCAGCACCTCCACCCCGGCGTCCTCCAGCCGGGAGTTGGTCTCCACGTTGCGCTCGTAGGCCACCACCACGCCCGGCGCCACGGCCAGCGTGTTGTTGCCGTCGTCCCACTGCTCGCGCTCGGCGGTCACCGCGTCCAGGCCGGTGTCGATCACCCGCAGCCGGTCGATGCCCATCGCCTCGGCGGCCGCGCCCAGGAACGGCAGCGGGCCGTCCACCAGCACACCGCCGGAGCCGTCCGGGCGCAGCGGGTAGGCGGAGAGGGTCTCGCGCACCGCCGGGTACATCACCACCGCGTCCCGGTCGACCATGGTGCACACGGTGTCCAGGTGCATGGTGGCCCGCTCCTGCTCGATCGGCACCGCGAGCACGGTGTGCGCGAGGCCGTCGGCGAAGGCGGAGCGGGCGAAGGACTCCGCGCCCGCCGGGGTGGTGCGCTCGCCGACGCCGATGGCCAGCACGCCGGGGGACAGCAGCAGCACGTCACCGCCCTCCAGCGGCGCGGAGTGCGCCCCGTAGGCGCGGCCGGTGCGGCTGAACCTGGGGTGGTAGGCGTAGATCAGGTCGGTCAGCGCGGTCTCCCGGCTGCGCGCGGGCAGCGCGAGCGAGGTGATGGCCACCCGGTCCGCAACCCACACCGAGGAGTCCCTGGTGAACAGCAGGTTGGGCAGCGGGTTGACCGCGAAGTCGGTGGGCAGGTGCATCTGGCGCACCAGGGAGGCGCCCTCGGCGGCGGGCAGCTCCTCGAAGGTCATGCCCGCCATCAGCACCCCGGCCAGGTCCTTGGCCTTCATCCCGGTCAGGTGCGAGCGCAGCGCGTCGGCCAGGTCCAGGCCCAGCTGACGCTCGTCCACCGCGGAGTGCACCGCGCCGAAGCGGGCCCGCGGGTCGGCCAGCGCCTCCACCAGCACCTCGCCCAGCAGCAGCACCTCCACCCCGCGCGAGCGCAGCGTCTCGGCGAAGGCGTCGTGCTCCAGCTGGGCCCGGCCGAGCCAGGGCACCCCGTCGAACAACAGCTGGTCGTTGTTACGCGGGGTGAGTCGTTTCAGCTCCGCGCCGGGCCGGTGCAGCAGCACGGTGCGCAGCGGGCCGACCTCGCTGTCCACCCGGTGGATCGGCTCGGCGGCAGGGGTCTCGCTTGCGATCTGGTGGGCGCTCACGCAGCGGAGCGTAATGCTCTTGAAAGCTCCTGGCAGCGCGCTGATCAGAGGATTTCGGCTTGGATGTAAGGAGTCGAACCTCAGGAGGCGGATTGTGAACCAGGACACGGCCCCGAAGCGCGGTTTGTTGCGTCGCCCGGTCGTTTTGGTTGCGATTGTGATTGTCGCAACGGTTCTGGGCGTCGGTTTGTACCTGTTCCAGCCCTGGAAGCTGTTCACCAGCAGCACGGTCGACGAGGCCCTGCCCACCGGCGCGGCGGCGGAGGCCCCGCTCAGCCCGGCCACCAGCGCGCCAGGCTCGGGAGCGCCGGGTACCGGCACGCCAGGCGCGGATGGCCCGGGGGCGGGCGGTCCTGGCACCGGCGCGCCGGGCGCCGGGCAGCCGGGCGCCACCACCCCGCCGGCCCAGCCCGGCACCCTGGCCGCCGGCGACTTCGTCTCCCAGGAGCACCCGACCAAGGGCAAGGCCGCCGTGCTGCGCCTGGCCGACGGCTCCCGGGTGCTCCGGCTCACCGGCCTGGCCAGCAGCGACGGTCCGGACCTGCACGTGTGGCTGACTGATCAGTCAGCGGGCGGGGAATGGGGCAAGTACGACGACGGCCGCTTTGTGAAGCTGGGCAAGCTCAAAGCCACCCACGGCAACCAGAACTACGCCATTCCGGCCGACGCGAACCTGGACGGCCTGCGCAGTGTGGTCATCTGGTGCGACCGGTTCAACGTCGCGTTCGGTTCCGCCCCGCTCACGCTGTGACGCTCACCCGTTCGGGTAGCCTCCCCCGGAGTGACCGGGTCCGGAGGGAACGACGGAATGCGACAGGTTCGTGCGCTGTGGCACGTGTGCACCGCGGTTGTCGCGGTGGGAGCTCTCACGAGCTGTGGCATCTTCGGTTCCTCGGCTGAACCGGTGGACGCCCCGCCGCCGGGTGGCCCCAAGCTCACCGTCGGCATCAAGTTCGACCAGCCGGGGCTCGGCCAGAAGACCGGGGACAACACCTTCGCCGGGTTCGACGTGGACGTGGCCCGCTACGTGGCCAAGGAGCTCGGCGTGCACCCTGGCAACATCACCTTCGTCGAGGCCAAGAGCGCCGAGCGGGAGACCCTGCTGGAGCAGGGCAAGGTCGACCTGGTCGCGGCCACCTACTCGATCAGCGACAGCCGCAAGAAGAAGGTCGACTTCGCCGGGCCGTACTTCGTGGCCGGGCAGGCGCTGCTGGTCCGCAAGACCACCTCGGACATCACCGGGCCGGAGTCGCTGAACCAGAGCGACTGGAAGCTGTGCTCGGTGCAGGGCTCCACCCCGGCGGAGAAGGTCAAGCAGGCCTACGCCAAGAACGTGACCCTGCGGGTGTTCCCGTCCTACCCGGAATGCCTGGTGGCGCTGGAGGACCCGGAGGACCCGGTGGACGCGGTCACCACCGACGACGTGATCCTGGCCGGGTACGCCGCCGCGCAGCCGGAGAAGTTCAAGCTGGTCGGCAAGCCGTTCTCCCAGGAGCGCTACGGCATCGGCCTGCGCAAGGGCGACGAGCGCACGCCCAAGGTGACCGCCGCGCTGCGCAAGATGGTTTCCGACGGCAGCTGGAAACGAGCCGTCGAAGCGAACATCGGAAAATCTGGCTATAAGATTCCTGAACCACCCGAGGTTCTCGACTCGCCATGACCTATAAGGGCCGGCAAAGCCCGACTGGTCCGCTGGAGTGATCCAAACCAACGATAGTCGGATGCGGTATCCGACCTTGGTTTGATCGGTACTCCCTCCCTGGGTTGAACTAATGTCCGGGGGCTTGGAATTGGCTCTTTTACCCCTATCGTGGCGGCCATGGACTTAATCCCGGTCTGACACCGCCCGGTCAGACCGTGCGAGCCGTAGGGGATAGCTGCCCGCCCCCTCCGGCACCCGGACGGGCGGGGCCTGCTCCGTGCCCCCCACCCTGGAGATGCCCCGCCCGTCCGTCAGTTCCCCGCCTCACGGCAGCCAGGACACCGAACCGCGCAGCAGCGCGTAGCCGACGAAGGCGACGATGTCGATCACCGCGTGTCCCACCACCAGCGCGGTGAGCCGGTTGGTGCGCTGCCAGACCCGGCCGTAGACCAGCCCCATCACGATGTTGCCCGCGAACCCGCCGAAGCCCTGGTACAGGTGGTACGAGCCGCGCAGCACCGCGGAGACCGCCAGTGACCGGTTCTCCGACCAGCCGAGCATGCGCAGCCTGGTGATCAGGTAGCCGACCACCAGCACCTCCTCGGCCCAGGAGTTGCCGATCGCGGACAGGATCAGCGCCGGGGTGCGCCACCAGGTGTCATCCAGCGCCGAGGGCACCACGGTCAGGTTCAGCCCCATCGCCCTGGTGATCAGGTAGAAGGCGATGCCGGGCAGGCCGATCAGCGCGGCCAGGCCCAGTCCGCGCAGTGTGTCGGAACCGAGCCTGCGCCGGTCCAGGCCGACCTCGGAGAGCTTCTTGCCCGCCTTCCACAGCAGGTAGGCCCCGAGCGCGCCCCAGGCGAGCAGTTGCAGCACGCCGAGCAGCTGGTGCGCCAGGTCGAGCAGGCTGAGCGCGGAGCGGGGGACGTTGAGCGCCACCGACTGCTGGCTCAGCGGCTTGGGCTGCAACAGCGAGCCGATCAGGGAGAGCAGGCTGCGCAGGCCGGAGAGGCCCAGCGTCGCGGCGAACACGATCGCCAGCTCGATCCACACCGCCCGCCGCTGCACCGGGTCGGTGATCACCTCGATCTCCGGCCGCGCCGGGTTCAGCCACCTGCCGATCACGCTCGCCATGCTGGCAGCGTGTCAGTCGGTCCCGTGTGAGCGGCGCGCGACCCAGGCGGCGAGCTGGGTGCGGCGCTCCATGCCGAGCTTGGCCAGCACCGAGGTCACGTAGTTCTTCACCGTCTTCTCGGCCAGGAACAGCCGCTCCGCGATCTGCCGGTTGGTCAGGCCCTCGCCGATCAGGCCGAGCACCTTGCGCTCCTGGTCGGTGAGCGCGGCCAGTTCGTCCGGCGGCTCCGGATCGCCGCGGCGCAGCCGGTCCAGCACCCTGGCCGTGGTGACCGGGTCCAGCAGCGAGCGCCCGGCCGCCACCTCGCGCACCGCGGTCACCAGGTCCTGGCCGCGCACCTGCTTGAGCAGGTAGCCGGAGGCCCCGGCCATGATCGCGCCGACCAGCGCGGCCTCGTCGTCGAAGGCGGTCAGCACCAGGCAGCGCGGCGCGTCCGGGCCCTGGGCGCGCAGGGTGCGGCACAGCGCCACCCCGTCGCCGTCGGGCAGCCGCATGTCCACCACCGCGACCTGGGGGCGGTGCGCGAGCGCGACCACCTCGGCCTCGGCCACGCTGCCCGCCTCGGCCACCACCTGGATGTCGTCCTCGGTGTCCAGCAGGTCGCGCAGGCCGCGGCGGACCACCTCGTGGTCGTCGACGAGCAGGACCCGGATCGGCACCAGATCAGGTTACGGGGGCGGGAACATCTCCGGTGCGCCGGTCGTTGGCACTCATGACCGGCGAGTGCTAAAACCGCCGGTGAGGAACCTGGAAAGGGTGAAATGAACATGGCTCTTGCAGTCCGTTCCACGTGGGACCCGTTCACCGCGCTGGTCCGTCAGTTCGACCGTGACGTCTTCGAGGGTCTGACCCGTTCAGCGCCCTCCGCCCAGGGCTTTCTTCCCGCCGCCGACGTCCGCAAGGACGGTGCCGACGTGGTGCTCACGCTGGAGCTGCCCGGCGTCGACGTGGCCAAGGACGTCGAGGTCGAGGTGGCCGAGCGCCGCCTGACCATCAGCGGCCGCAGGCACGACGAGCACAGCGAGGAGCAGGGCGGCCTGATCCGCAAGGAGATCCGGCATGGCGAGTTCCGGCGCGAGTTCTCCCTGCCGGCCGGCGTCACCGCCGAGCAGATCGAGGCCGACTACGACCGCGGCCTGCTCAAGGTCCGCATCCGCGAGGTGGTGAAGGTGCCGGCCGCCCCGGCGAAGATCGCCATCCGCGGCGGCGAGACCACCGAGCGCCCGGCCGTCGAGGCAGGCTGACCAACCGCGACAAAAGGGGCATTCCCGTGCTTGCACCACGGGAATGCCCCTTTCGCGTTCAGCGTACGCCGGATCAGGGTTCCTCGACCGCGGAAACCCGGTAGCGGGCCACCGAGGCGTCCCTGATCTGCGCGGTCTGCGCCGAGTCCGGGCCGTCGCCGCGGAAGCGGGCCAGGTCCTCGTCGCACTCCCAGCGCTCGAACACGGTGATCCGGCCGGGCAGCAGCGGATCGGGCGCGAGGACGAAGGCGTGGCAGCCGTGCGCGGCCCTGGCCAGCTCGATCGCGGGCAGGCAGTCCCGCAGGTAGGCGTCCCTGGTCTCCGGATCGACGTCCAGCCAGCCCGCGATGATGATCATGGGCCTAGCCTGTCAGTTCCGGGAGCCGAAGACCTCGTCCCACGCCGCGGTGACCTGGCGTCCGCAGGTCGAGGGGTCCACGCCGCCGACCCCGGTGCCCAGTCCGGGCAGCGCGATCGAGCGGACCGCCTGGCGCACCGGGGTGCCGTCCTCCAGCCTGCCCTCCCGCCAGAGCCGGAACACCGCGCGGGCGGCCAGGTACGGGTGCACGGTGTCCTTGGGCAGCAGCTCGCCGGGCACCCGCATGGTGGGCGCGCTGATCAGCCACTGCGGGGCCGCCTCGCCGGTGGGCACGATCAGCGCCTCGCCGACCGGCAGCTCACCGCCGTGCAGGGCCAGCACCGCGCTGCGCACGTACTGCTCGACCTGGGGGAAGGCGGTGGCGTAGACCGCGTCGATGCCGCCGCGCATCCAGCCGTAGGAGTTGGCCGGGCTGACCACCGCGTCCACGTCGAGGTCCAGCACCGAACCCTGGTGCACCTCGACCCCGGCGCGGCCGGCCGCCGCGCGCTCCCACTCCCAGCCGAGCGGCCCGGCCACGGCGCACAGCACCAGGCGTGGCACTGCCGCCTGTGGTTGCACTTTCCCGGTCACGCCCCAAGCATCGCCGGTCACGGGGAAAGCATTGCAGCAAACCAACACGGCCGGTCACCGGGTCTTCCACCAGTCGGGTGGGTGTTCTCACGGTTGAGAGCAAGGACACAGCGGCCTCCCGCTACCGCGTTAGGGTGAGGTATGCCGCGCATCGCCTACTTGGGGCCGGAACGAACCTTCACCGAACAGGCGACCCGGCGCCTGTTCGACCCGGCCACTCACGAGCTGGTCCCGGCCACCACGGTCGCCGCGGCACTGGAGAGCGTCCGGCTGGACAAGGTCGAGGCCGCGGTGGTGCCGGTGGAGAACTCGGTGGAGGGCTCGGTGCCGCCCACCCTGGACGGCCTGGCCCTGGGCAGCCCGCTGGTCGCGGTGGCCGAGACCGTGCTGCCGGTGCGCTTCACCGTGCTGGTCCGGCCCGGCACCACGGCCGCCGACATCCGCACCGTGACCAGCCACCCGCACGCGCTGGCCCAGGTCAGGGAGTGGCTGGCGGCCAATCTGCCGGATGCGGCCGAGCTGGCCACCACCTCCACCGCGGCCGCCGCGGTCGCGGTCGCGCAGGGCAGCGCGGACGCCGCGATCACCGCGCCGATCGCGGCCGAGGGTTCCGCGCTGACCGCGCTGGCCACCGACATCGGCGACGTGGCCGACGCGGTGACCCGGTTCCTGCTGGTCCGCAAGCCCGGCCCGCTGCCCGCGCCGACCGGCAACGACCGCACCTCGATCGTGGTGGTCACCGAGAACCGGCCGGGCTCGCTGTCGGCGGTGCTGGTCGAGCTGGCCCTGCGCGGGATCGACCTGTGCCGGATCGAGTCCCGGCCGACCAGGGAGAAGCTGGGCGTCTACCGGTTCTTCCTCGACTTCGCCGGGCACATCGCCGAGCCCAGGGTCGGCGACGCGCTGGCCGCCCTGCACCGGAGTTGCTCCGACGTGCGCTTCCTCGGCTCCTTCCCGCGCGCCGACGGCCAGTCGCCGCCGCCGGCGCCGGGCACCGGCGCGGCCGAGTTCACCGAGGCCGGCCAGTGGCTGGCCCAGGTGCGCGCGGGCGAGCAGGCATGAGCTCGTTACGACTGATGCTGGTCCGGCACGGCCAGACCCCGGCCAACGTCCGGCACGCGCTGGACTCCAAGCCGCCCGGCCCGCCGCTGACCGCCGAGGGCCGCCGCCAGGCCGACAAGCTGGCCGAGGAACTGGCCACCGAGCCGGTCACCGCGGTCTACGCCAGCGTCGCGGTGCGCGCCCAGATGACCGCGGCCCCGGTCGCGCTCCGGCACGGGGTGCCGGTGCGGGTGATCGAGGGCGTGCACGAGACCCAGGTCGGCCCCGAGCTGGAGGGCCGCAACGACGACGCGGCGATCAGGGAGTTCAGCCGGGTGGTGGACCGCTGGCTGGACGGCGACCTGGCCGGCTCCGCGCCCGGCGGCGAGACCGGGTTCCAGGTGGTCGAGCGGTTCGGCGCGGCCGTGCGCCAGATCGCCGCCGAGCACAGCGACGGGGTGGTGGTGCTGGTCAGCCACGGCGCGGCGATCCGGCTGATGGCGGTGCACCTGCTCGACGGCAGCACCGACGTGCTCGCCGGGCACCCGTACCTGCCCAACACCGGCCGGGTGGTGCTGGAGGCCGACCCGGACAGCTCGGGTGGGTGGCGGTTTGTGGAGTGGCTGGGGATCGAGCGGTTCTAGCCCCAGCCCAGCTCGTGCAGCTTGGCGTCGTCGATGCCGAAGTGGTGCGCGATCTCGTGCACCACGGTGATCGCCACCTCCTCGACCACGTCGTCCTCGGTCTCGCAGATGTCCAGGATGGCGTCCCGGTAGATGGTGATCCGGTCCGGCAGCACGCCGCCGTAGTCGGTGTTGCGCTCGGTCAGCGCGATGCCCTCGTACAGCCCCAGCAGCCCGGACTCCTCCGGGTGCCGGGGCTCGACGAAGACGGCCACGTTGTCCATCGCCCTGGCCAGCTCGGGCGGCACCTCGTCCAGCGCCTCGCCGACCAGCTCGTCGAACCGGCCGGGCGTCATGTCCACCGGCACGGCTAGCCGCCGGTGGAGGTCGGGGTGGCCGGCGCTTCGCCGCCGGGCGTGCCGCCGGGGTGCTCGGAGTTGGCGTTGGTGGGCACCACGGTCTCCTCCGCCTTCACCTCGGTGCCAGGGCTGCCCGCGGGGGCCGGGGCGCCTGGCGGCAGCTTGGACAGCAGCACCGGCGCCTGCTCCTTGCCGACCAGCACATCACCCTTGACGCTGCCGTGCACCGGGGCCAGCCCGCTCTTGTCCGGCAGCCGCGCGCCGACCTTGCACTCCACCCGGCGCGCGCCGGCCAGCCAGCTCTCCTGCTTGAGGGTGTCCCAGAAGACGATCAGGCCCTTGCGGCTGACCACGTCCTGGCCGCCGGCGAACTCGGCCGCGGTCTTCGGGCACTCCGCGGCCAGCAGCTCGTCCTGCTTGGCCTCGGCCGGGAACTCCTGCGGGAACCGGGCGCCCAGGTTGACCACGCCGACCACCTCGTAGGCGTGCGGCCGGTCGCACTGCACCGGGTCGTAGACCTGCTTGCCGCTGATGCCAAGGCACATGCCCTGCGGGTGCACGTTGGACGGGTCGGCGGTCTTCGCGCTGCCCGCCGTCGGGTACAGCAGCCCGGACGGGCCCGCGTCCTGCATGCCGCACCAGACCTTGCGCTCCCCGGAGTTCCAGCTCTTCTCCCCGGAGCGCAGCAGGTTCACCCCGAGCTTGCCGTTGGGGTCGAACCGGCCGTCCAGGTACTGCACGGACATCTCGGTGCAGCGGTCGGCGGCGATGCCCTCCCAGCGGATCGCGTCCGGGAACGGCGAGCCCGGCGGGAAGTCCGCGGAGAGGTCGACCGAGCCGGTGATCTCGAACAGGTGTGGTTTGTCGCATTCCACCCGGCGCGCGTCGCCCGCGTCCTGGCGGGTCCAGGTCAGGCAGGTGCCGGGCGGCGCGTCCCGGACCGCGCTGGCCGGCCCGTCGGTCTCCCCTGCGACCTCGGGACCGACGTGCCACCCTAGGACGGTGCTCAGCACCAGGACCATCAGCGCACCGGCGAACGCCCCTGCCATGACGCGGCGGGTGCTTGCCGTGTTGTTCATGAGGCGAATCCGATCAGCGGTCGACGTCCGGGGCTCTGGCATCCTCTCCATCATGCCGTGAGGTCCCCATTCATACGGCCATCCGGGTGACGTGTATTGCTATTCAGCCTTCTTGCTCCGTCACAGGGACGACGTAGGTACGGTGCCGCCGGGAGTGGTCGATGACTGAGAACGTGAATCCGGGTAACCAGCAGCCTCCTGTGCCTCCCAGGCGAGGACAGGTTAGCCACCAGGACCCGAGTACGACGAGGGCCCGTCCGCCGACCCTGGCCGAGCAACGTGCTCGCCAGGAGGCCGAGCAGGCGGAGCTGGCACGCCGTCAGGCGGAGATCGCCGAGGCCGAGCGCAAGGCCAAGCTGCGCAAACGGCTGCTCATCGGCGGCGGGGTGACTGTGGGCGTGGTCGCGCTGGTGGCCATCTGGTACGCCGCGCAGCAGCCCGATGACGTCACCGCGCGCTGCGTCGACCAGAACGGGGTGGTGGTCGACGACGACTACTGCGACGACGACTACGCGCGCTCGCACGGCGCCTCCGGCCACAGCGGCGGGGTGTTCATCTACAGCGGCGGCCGCCAGTACAGCTACAACTACGGTGGCACCGGCAGCTACGGGCAGAAGATCACCGGCGGCAGCTCGGTGCGGCCCAAGGACGCCAACATCACCACCGCCAGCGGCAAGTCCATCCAGCGCGGCGGCTTCGGCATCCGCGGTGGCGGCGGCTCCAGCGGAGGCAGCTGACCGTGCGTCGCGAGACCTCAGCGCCGCGTCCCGACTGGGAGTCGCGGATCGCCGGGCAGGGCCTGGTCTATGGCTCCCCGGCCACCTACGCCGACGGCAGCCGCCGCCCGTACTGGGACGAGTCGGTGCACTACGTCTTCGAGCTCGACGAGGTGCTGGCCATGGAGGCCGACGTCGAGCTGCTGCACTCGATGTGCCTGGACGCGGTGGACAACGTGGTGACCACCGAGCGGTTCAAGGACTTCGGCATCCCGGAGTGGGTGTGGCCTGCCATCGCCGAGTCCTGGCGGCGGCACGACCCGCACCTCTACGGCCGCTTCGACCTGCGCTACGACGGCTCCGGACCGGCCAAGCTGCTGGAGTACAACGCGGACACCCCGACCTCCCTGCTGGAGGCCGCGGTGGTGCAGTGGAACTGGCTGCAGGAGACGCACGAGGGCCACGACCAGTGGAACTCCATCCACGAGAAGCTGGTGGAGCGCTGGGGCGAGCTGGCCGACAAGCTGCCCTCGCCGCTGGTGCACTTCACCTTCTCCGGCGCGGACGCCAGCGGCGAGGACCACATCACCGCGGCCTACCTGCAGGAGACCGCGGCCGAGGCCGGGCTGGACACGGTGGGCCTGGCCATCGAGGAGATCGGCTGGGACCCGGTGCTGCACCGGTTCGTCGACCTCCGCGAGGACCCGATGGGCACGGTGGCCAAGCTCTACCCGTGGGAGTGGCTGGTCGACGACCCGTTCGGCAGGCACGCGGTGGAGACGCTGCCGGGCACGCTGTGGATCGAGCCGCTGTGGAAGATGCTGCTGTCCAACAAGGCGCTGCTCGCGGTGCTGTGGGAGATGTACCCGGGGCACCCGAACCTGCTGCCCGCCTACCTCAACGAACCCGGCTTCCTCACCGAGTATGTGAAGAAGCCGCTGCTCGGCCGGGAAGGCGCCAACATCGACATCGTGGCGCCCGGCATGGAGCAGCGCACCGGCGGCGTGTACGGCGCCGAGGGGTTCGTCTACCAGTTGTTCTCGCCGCTGCCGGAGTTCGACGGGATGCGGCCGGTGCTCGGCGCCTGGGTGGTCGGCGACCACGCCGCGGGGCTGGGCATCAGGGAGACGGTCGGTCTGGTGACCGACGACGGCGCGGCGTTCGTGCCGCACCGGATTCCGCAGTCGTCGTAGTCCACACTGGACCGTCCAACGCAGACGGTCGGGTAACTAGGAGGAACCCCAAGTGTCCAACCTGATGACCGTGTCCAGCCTCGCGCTGGAGCCCGGCTTCGGCGCCAACGTCGTCCGCGGCATCGGGGCCATCGCGCTGTACGCGGTGGTTGGCCTGCTGCTCATGCTGGTCGGCTTCTACGCCATCGACCTGACCACCCCCGGCAAGCTCAACCAGATGGTGCGGGCCGGCTCGCCGAACGCGGTGGTGATCACCGCCTCCGGACTGCTCAGCATGGCCTTCATCGTGGTGGTGGCCATCTACAACGCGGCTGGCAAGCTCACCGAGGGCCTGCTGCTGGCGCTGATCTTCGGCCTGGTCGGCATCGTCGTGCAGGTGCTCGCGGTGCGGCTGCTGGAGTGGGCCACCCGGATCGACATCGGCGCCATCCTGCGCGCGGACCAGTTCACCCCGGCCAGCCTGGTCGTCGCCTCGGCGCACCTGGGCCTCGGCCTGGTGGTCGCGGTCGCCATCAGCTGATCTCCACCGGCGCGGCGGGCGGGGTCCGGCTGGACCCGCCCGCCGCGTTGATCACCCTGGTCAGCCGCTAGGCTGACCGACTGTGATCGACCTCAAGACCCTCCGCGAGAACCCGGACCTGGTGCGCGCCTCGCAGCGTGCCAGGGGAGAAGACCCGGCGCTGGTGGACGCGCTGCTGAGTGCGGACGAGCGGCGGCGGTCCGTGGTCTCCAGGGCCGACACCCTGCGCGGTGAGCAGAAGGCCTTCGGCAAGCAGGTCGGCCGGGCCCAGGGCGAGGAGCGCGCGGCGCTGCTGGCCAAGGGCAAGGAGCTGGCCGCCGAGGTGAAGGCGGCCGAGGCCGAGCAGAACGAGGCGGAGGCCGAGTTCCTCGCCGCCCAGCGCCGGATCTCCAACATCATCGCCGACGGCATCCCGCACGGCGGCGAGGACGACTACGTCGTGCTCAAGCACGTGGGCCAGCCGCGCGAGTTCGACTTCACGCCCAAGGACCACCTGGAGCTGGCCGAGGGCCTCGGCGCGGTCGACATGGAGCGCGGGGCCAAGGTCTCCGGCTCGCGGTTCTACTTCCTCACCGGGGTGGGCGCGCAGCTCCAGCTGGCGATGCTCAACCTGGGCGCGCAGCAGGCCGTCGCGGCCGGTTTCAGCCTGATGATCCCGCCGGTGCTGGTGCGCCCGGAGATCATGGAGGGCACCGGTTTCCTGGGCGCGCACGCCAGCGAGGTCTACCGGCTGCGCGATGACGACCTGTACCTGGTGGGCACCTCCGAGGTGCCGATGGCCGGGTACCACGCGGACGAGATCATCGACCTCACCCACGGGCCCAAGCGGTACGCGGGCTGGTCGACCTGCTTCCGCCGCGAGGCGGGCTCCTACGGCAAGGACACCCGCGGCATCATCCGGGTGCACCAGTTCGACAAGATCGAGATGTTCTCCTACTGCCAGCCGCAGGACGCCGAGGCCGAGCACCAGCGCCTGCTGGCCTGGGAAGAGGAGATGCTGGCCAAGGTCGAGCTGCCGTACCGGGTGATCGACACCGCCGCGGGCGACCTGGGCGCCAGCGCGGCCCGCAAGTTCGACTGCGAGGCCTGGCTGCCCACCCAGCAGACCTACCGCGAGGTCACCTCGACCTCCAACTGCACCACCTTCCAGGCCCGCCGCCTCGGCGCCCGCTACCGGGACGCCGACGGCAAGCCGCAGGTCGCGGCCACGCTCAACGGCACGCTGGCCACCACCAGGTGGATCGCGTCCATCCTGGAGAACCACCAGCAGGAGGACGGTTCGGTGCGCCTGCCCGAGGCGCTGCGGCCGTTCTTCGGCGGGGCGGACGCGCTGAAGCCGGTCAGTCGCTAACAGTTTCGGGTTAGTCTCGGAATGAGACAGTGCTGTCTCACCGGTGGTAGCGTCGTCTCATGGTGGCAGACCGAGAACGGGTCCTGCGCGCGGCTGCCGCGCTGCTGGTGCGGCGGCCCAACGCGGCGATGGCCGAGGTCGCGCAAGCGGCGGGAATCAGCAGGGCGACACTGCACCGGCTGGTGCCCAGCCGGGACGCGCTGGTGGTCGAACTGGCCAAGCTGGCGCTGACCGAGGGCGAGGCCGCGCTGGAGGCGGCCAAGCCGGAGGACGGTGACGCGGCCGAGGCGGTGCGCCGGGTGGTGCGCGAGCTGATGCCCATCGCCGACCTGTACGCCTTCCTCACCGGCGAGCACCTGCTGATCACCCGCCCCGAGCTGGACGCCGGGTACGACCTGCTCGACCGCAGGCTCACCGCGCTGATCCGGCGCGGCCAGGAGTCCGGCCAGTTCCGGGTGGACCTGACCGCGGAGTGGCTGGTCGAGGCGCTGGTCGCGCTGCTCACCGGCGCCGGGTTCGCGGTGCTGGACGGCAAGCTGGCGCCCAGGGACGCGCCGCGCGCGGTGTCCGAGCTGCTCATCGGCGGCATGCTCAGGGGAGGGGTGCAGTGAGCGAGACCGCCGCAAGCCAGAACACCGAGGTGCCCTCGAGGGCCCGCTGGATCGCGTTATCCGCGCTGGTGCTGGCGGTGCTGCTGATCGCGGTGGACGGCACCGTGCTGCACCTGGCGCTGCCCATGATCACCGAGGAGCTCAAGCCCACCAGCCAGGAGCTGCTGTGGATCGGTGACATCTACTCCTTCGTGCTGGCCGGCCTGCTGGTCACCATGGGCACCCTCGGCGACCGGATCGGCCGGAAGAAGCTGCTGCTCATCGGCGCGGTGGCGTTCGGCCTGATCTCGGTGCTGGCCGCGCTGGCCACCACCTCGGCCATGCTCATCGCCGCCCGCGCGCTGCTCGGCCTGGCCGGTGCGACGATCATGCCGTCCACCCTGTCGATCATCCGGAACCTGTTCACCGACCCCAAAGAGCGGGTCATGGCGATCGGTATCTGGGGCGCGATGACCTCGGCTGGCGCCGCGGTCGGCCCGGTGGTCGGCGGCGTGCTGCTGCAGAACTTCCACTGGGGCTCGGTCTTCCTGATCAACGTGCCGGTGATGATCGTGCTGCTGATCGTCGGCTGGAAGGTGCTGCCGGAGTCCAAGGACCCCAAGCCGGGCGCCTGGGACCTGCCCAGCGCGGTCGCCTCGCTGGTCGGCATGATCGCGCTGGTCTACGGCATCAAGGAGATCGCCGCGGTCGGCTTCGGCCTGCCCGCCGCGATCGGCCTCGGCGTCGGCGTGGTGGTGCTGGCCTGGTTCGCCCGCCGCCAGCTGAAGCTGCCGGTGCCGCTGGTCGACGTCCGGCTGTTCCGCACCGGCAAGTTCAGCGGCGCGGTCTTCGCCGACCTGCTCGCGGTGCTCGCGCTCTCCGGCGTGGTGTTCTTCGGCGCCCAGTTCCTCCAGCTGGTGCAGGGCTACCAGCCCTTCGACGCCGGTATCCGGGAGCTGCCGGTCACCGTCGGCGCGGTCATCTCCGGCCTGCTGGCAGGCGCCTTCGCCGCCCGGCACTCGGCGCGGGCGGTGTGCGCCAGCGGCCTCGGCCTGACCGCGCTCGCCCTGGGCGCGATCGTGTTCATCCAGGGCGACACCCCGTACCTGTACTTCGGCCTGATCCTGCTGCTGGTCGGCTTCGGCTGCGGCGCCTCGTTCACCATCTCGGCGAACGTGGTGCTCTCCGCGGTGCCCAAGGAGAAGGCAGGCGCCGCGGCCGCGGTCGCGGAGACCGCCTACGAGCTCGGCACCGCACTGGGCATCGCGCTGATCGGCTCGATCATGACCGCGGTCTACCGGGCCAACGTGATCCCGCCGCCCGGCCTGCCCGCCGAGGCGGTGGCCGTGGCCAAGGACTCCCTCGGCGGCGCCACCGACGTCGCCAGGAGCCTGGGCGAGCTCGGCCAGCAGCTGGTCACGGTGGCCCAGCAGGCCTTCGTCGACGGCATGCACTGGGCCAGCGTCGCCTCCGCGGTGGTGATCGGCGCCGCCGCGGTGTCCGCCTGGTTCATGCTCAAGGGCGTCTCGGCCGACTCCACCGTCCAGCACTAGAGGTCAGCCAGCTCGGCCCGGACCAGGGCGGCCGCGAGCCGCGCCTGGTCCGGGCCACTGACCAGCTCGCCCAGCTTCGCCGGATCCTTCGGCAGCCCGGCTTTCTCCGCGCCCTGCAACGCTTTCCGGTCGAAGTAGGGCCGCAGCTCCGGCCACACCGCCTGCGCCTCGCGGCAGAAGATGTCCGCGCCCACCGGCCCGATCCGCGGGAACTCGGTGAGCAGCCCGGTCAGCTTCCCGGTGTCCCCGTCCGCCTCGGCGCGCAGCTCGCGCAGGTCGCCGTGCCAGCGATCCAGCAGCAACTGGGCGCCCTCGCCGAGCGCGGTCGCGGTGCTCTCGTCGTAGCGGACGTAGTGCGCGCGGCCCAGCGCGTCCACCCGCTTCTGCCAGCTCGCCGCCAGCATCTTCTCCGGGGTGCCGAAGACCTTCAGCTCGCGGGCGGCGTCCACCGCGATGTCCGCGCGGATCCGGGTGGAGAGCAGGGTGGCCAGCACCAGCAGCCGGTACAGCGGGGCCGGCTTGTCCGCCAGCGTGATCCCCGCCTGCTCGGCATAGGTCCGGCCGCCCCGCTCGAGCAGGTCGCGCACGGTGTCCTGGGCACTCATGCCCTTCGGGTGCCCGGCGGCACCGGGTTCATGCCCGCGGCGTGAGGAACTTCCCGGCGACCTCGAACAGCGTCTCCTCCCGGCCCGCGTACCAGTCGTCCGGCCGCGGCCAGTGCGTCACCAGATCGGTGAAGCCCAGCTCAGCGGCCCGCCCTGCCGCGTCGGCGAAGGCTTCGGGACTGGACAGGGAGAACACCGGTCCCGCGTCCAGCTGGAGGTAGCGGTCGATGGAGGCGGGATCCCGGTCGCTGGCGGCCAGCGTCTCGTTGAACTTCTCGGTCACCACCCGCAGGTTCCGCCACCACTCCTCCAGGGTCTCCCCGCCGGTGCCCGTGGTCGACCAGCCCGCCCCGTGCTCGATCGCCACTCCCATCGCCTTGGGCCCGTTGCCCGCCACCAGGAACGGCAGCCGCGCGGACCCCAGGCAACCCGGCAACGTCCGCGCGTCCACCGCGGTGAAGAACTCGCCCCGGTAGGTCACGTGGTCCTCGGTGAGCAGCAGGTCGAGCAGCTCCACGAACTCCTTGAACCGCCGGAACCGCGCCATCGGCGGCAGCACCGAACCCCCGAGCACGGTCGCGTCGAACCCGATCCCGCCCGCCCCCAGCCCGAGCGTGAACCGCCCACCGGAGATGTCGTCGAGGGACAGCAGCTCCCGGACGAAGCTGGCCGGGTGCCGGAAGTTCGGCGAGGCCACGAAGGTGCCCAGCCGGGCCTCGGTGGTCACGGTCGCGGCCGCGGTCAGCGTGGGCACGGTGCCGAACCACGGCCCGTCCGCCAGCGACCGCCAGGCCAGGTGGTCATAGGTCCACAGGTGGTCGAAGCCGAGCTCCTCCGCCGTCCGCCACCGCCGGGCCGCCTCGGACCAGCGGAATTCGGGCAGGATCACAATGCCGAAGCGCATATCCACCGAGCCTAGTCGGGCAGGATGAACGGCGTGCGCAAACCGTTGCTGGTGGCATCTGACGTGGACGGAACCCTGATCGACCCGCTGGACCGCATCAGTGATCGCACCCGGCGGGCGGTGGCCGCGGTGCGTGCGGACGGGGTGCCGTTCGTGCTGGCCACCGGCAGGCCGCCGCGGTGGGTGCACCTGATCAGCGATGAGCTGGAGCTGGACGGGTACGCGGTGACCGCCAACGGCGCCCTGGTCTACGACGTGGGGGAGCGGCGGGTGGTGCGGAGCTGGCTGCTCGAGCCGCCGCTGCTCGGGGATGTGGCCTCGGCGCTGCTCAAGGCGATCCCGGGTTGTGCGTTCGCGGTGGAGCGGGCGCCAGATGGGGCGGCGCCGACCTTTGTGCCCGACCAGCCCTACGGGGCCTTCCTGGCCGAGAACGGGTACACGCACGCGTGGCCGGAGTCGCGGTCGGTGGAGGTCAGCCGGGCCGAGGTGCTCGGGCAGCCGGCGATCAAGCTGCTGGTCCGGCACGAGGGGATGACCAGCGAGGAGATGAGCGCGGCGGCCGAGGCGGTGCTGGCCGGGGCGGTGGGGATCACCTTCTCCACCTCGGCCGGGCTGATCGAGCTGGCCTCGCCCGGCATCACCAAGGCGACCGGGCTGGCCTGGGTGGCCGAGCAGCTCGGGGTGGCGCAGGCCGATGTGCTCGCCTTCGGTGACATGGCCAACGACCTGGAGATGATCAAGTGGGCCGGTTGCGGGGTGGCCATGGCCAACGGGCTGCCGGAGCTGGTCGCGCTGGCCGACGAGGTGACCGCGAGCAACGCCGAGGACGGGGTGGCCGCGGTGCTGGAACGCTGGTTCTGACCGAGCCGGGCTTACCACTAGCATCTGCCCGGTGATGGCGCTCGACGTTCTCATTCCGTACTACGGCGATCCGGACTACCTGATGAGGGCGGTGCACAGCGTCCGCGCGCTGGTGGACACCGACTGGCGGCTGGTCATCGTCGAGGACTGCTACCCCGACGGGCCCGCGGTGGAGAAGCGGATCGCCGAGCTCGGCGACGACCGCATCGTCTACCACCGCAACGAGACCAACCTGGGCACCGCGGGCAACCACTTCCGCTGCGTGCAGCTGGCCGAGCGCGAGCGGTTCGTGGTGATGGGCGCGGACGACCTGCTGCTGCCCAACTACGGCACCCAGCTCGCCGAGCTGCTGGCGCGGTATCCGGACGCCGCGCTGGTGCAGCCGGGCGTGCAGGTCATCGACGAGGCCGACCAGCCGTTCCTGCCGCTGCCGGACCGGGTCAAGGCGCTGGCCGGTCCGGGCAAGAAGGAGACCGAGCTGCTCGGCGAGGCGGCCGCGGTCAGCCTGCTGCGCGGGAACTGGCTCTACACCCCGGCCATCGCCTACTGCCGCGACCTCACCGCGCACCTGCCGTTCCGGGAGGGCACTGACGCGGTGCACGACCTGGGACTGGTCATCGACGTGCTGCTGCAGGGTGGTTCCCTGGTCGTCGGCGAGGAGCCCGCGTTCCAGTACCGGCGGCACCGGGCCGGGCACTCCAGCTCCGCGGCCAAGACCGGGCAGCGGTTCGAGCAGGAGCGGGACTACTTCGCCCAGATCGAGGCCGAGCTGCGCGAGCGCGGCTGGCACCAGGCGGCCAAGGCCGCGAAGCGCCGGTTGTTCTCCCGGTTGAACGCGCTCACCCAGCTGCCCGGCGCGGTGGCTTCGGGGCAGGCAGCGGCAGTGCGGACCCTCCTCGGGCACGCCCTGCGCTGACCCTAGGGTTGGGGCGTGGCTAACTCCTCCGCGCGCACCGCGGTGCTCATGGGACTCGGGCTCGCGGTGCTCGGCGCGTCCGGGTTCGGTTTCCTCGCCGTGGTCGGCGCGACCCTGACCCCGAGCGACCAGGCCGGGGTGCTCGGCCTGTACCTGATCATCAACATCATCGGGCCGGGCCTGTTCGTGGCGCTGGAGCAGGAGACCAACCGGGTGCTCAGCAGCGGGACCGCGGCCGGGGTGGACCCTCGGCCGGGGATCCGGCGGGCCGCGCTGCTCGGCGCCGGGCTGGCCGGGGTGACGGTGCTGGTGGTGCTGGCCATCTCGCCGATCCTGGTGGAGCGCAACCTCGGCGGGCACCCCTCGCTGCTGCTGTGGATTGTGCTGGGCACGCTGGCCTCGGCCGCGATCTTCTTCGCCCGTGGACTGCTGGCCGCCGGTGCGCAGTTCACCGGCTACGCGGCCAGCCTGGCCACCGAGGGGCTCACCCGGTTGCTGCCCTGCCTGGCGCTGGCCCTGCTCGGTTACGCCACGGTCGACGGCTACGGACTGATCTTCGCCCTCGGTGGCGCCTTCGCGCTGCTGGTCGCGCTGCCCTGGCTGCGCCGGGCGCTGGCCGCGACCAAGATCACCGGCGAACCCGCCGACCCGGCCAACGCGGGTGCTGTGCTCGCCGGGCACAGCACCCGGACCATCGCGCACGGGCTGGTGCTGCTCGGCCTGGCCACCCTGCTCGCCCAGCTGGTGGCCAACCTGGCCCCACTGGTGGTCACCGGCCGGATGCCGGAGGCGCCCGAGGTGGCCGTCGCCTTCGGCTTCGCCTTTGTGCTCACCCGGGTGCCGTTGCTGCTGTTCGGACCGGTGCAGGCGATGATGCTGCCCGGGCTGACCGCGGCCGCGGTGCGCGGCGACCTGGCCGAGCTGCGCCGCCGGGTCGGGCTCATCCTGCTCGCCGTGGCCGGGGTCGGGCTGCCCGGCGCACTGCTGTCCGCGCTGGTCGGGCCCTGGCTGGTAGTCACCTTCTTCAGGGCGACAGTGTGGCCGTCTCCGCTGGTCATGGGCCTGCTCGGGCTCTCGACCGTGCTGCTGATGATCGCCCAGGTGCTCCAGCCGGCGCTGGTGGCCGTCGGCAGGCACCGGGTGGTCACGATCGGCTGGGTGATCGGCACCGCGGTGCTGGTCGCGATCATGCTGCTGCCGGGCGAGCCGATCGGCACCGCGGTGGTGGCCCAGCTGGCCGGGCCGCTGCTGGTGGCGCTGGTGACCGCGGGCGGGCTGTGGCGCGCGGTCCGGGACCGCGCGCCGGTCCAGGTCAGCTGACCGCGGCCCGCTGCCGCGCCCAGGCCACCACGTTGGCCACGCCGGTGGCCAGGTCGGTGGCCGGCTGCCAGCCCAGTTCGGCGTGCGCGGCCGAGGAGTCCAGCACCATCGCGGCCAGGTCGCCCGGCCGGGCGGGGGCGAACTCCGGCTCGCGGTCCACGCCCGCGGCCCTGGCCACCACGCGATGCAGCTCCAGGTCGGAGGTCTCCACCCCGGTGCCCAGGTTGAACCGGCGGCCGCCGCCCGCCTCACCACTGGCCTTGACCAGCGCGTCCACGATGTCGCCGACGTAGATGTAGTCGCGGGTGTTGTCGCCCTTGCCGAAGACCTTGGTGGGCCCGCCGCTGGTCAGCGCGCCCGCGAAGATCGCCACCACGCCTGCCTCGCCGTGCGGGTCCTGGCGCGGGCCGTAGACGTTGCCGAAGGCCAGCGCGGTGTAGTCCAGGCCGTGCAGCTGCCGGTACTGGCGCAGGTAGGTCTCGCCGGTGAGCTTGCTGCTGGCGTAGGGCGAGAGCGGGTTGGTCGGCGCGGTCTCGGCCACCGGCAGGTCGGTGGTCGGCCCGTAGATGGCCACCGAGGAGGCGAAGAGCACCTTGCGGGTGCCTGCCGCGCGGGCGGCCTCCAGCACGGCGACCGTGCCCAGCACGTTGACCTTGGCGTCGTGCAGCGGGTCGGCCACGCTGGCCCGCACGTCCACCTGGGCGGCCAGGTGGAAGATCGCCTCGGGCGCGGCCTCGGCGACCGCGGCGGCCAGGCCGGGGCCGGTCACGTCCAGCTCGACGAACCGGAACCGCTCGTTGCCCATCGCCCCGTCCAGGTTGGCCAGGCGGCCGTTGGACAGGTCGTCGAACACGGTCACCTGGTGACCCTCGGTCAGCAGCCGATCGCTCAGATTGGAGCCGATGAAACCGGCGCCCCCCGTGACCAGAACTCGCATAGAACGCCCCTTGTGAACCGTGTCAAGCAGGTTGAACTACCATAGCCCGGTCGTGTCGTCCGCCTGATTTGGAGCCTTACGGCAATGTCTGACCACGACGACGTCTGGGTGGTCGTACCCGTCTACAACGAAGACAAGGTCATCGCCGAGGTAGTCGAGAACACCAGGAAGACCTTTCCCAACATCGTCTGCGTGGACGACGGGAGCGCCGACCGGTCCGCCGAGGAGATCGCCCGCACGGGCGCGCACCTCGTCCGGCACCCGGTGAACCTCGGCCAGGGCGCGGCCCTGCAGACCGGGCTGTCGTACGCGCTGGGCAGGCCGGGGGCGAAGTACTTCATCACCTTCGACGCCGACGGTCAGCACCGCGTGGAAGACGCGCTGGCCATGATCGCCGAGGTCAAGTCGGGCAGCTGCGATGTCGCGCTCGGTTCCCGCTTCCTCAACAAGGCGGTCACCGTCCCGTGGATCAAGCGGGTGGTGCTGCGCACGGTGGTCGCGCTGAGCCCCAAGGCACGCAAGCTGCAGCTCACCGACGCGCACAACGGCCTGCGGGTGTTCAGCCGCCCGGTGGTCGAGCGCCTGCGCATCTCCATGAACGGCATGGCGCACGCCTCGGAGATCGTCTCGTTCCTCTCCGTGGCCAACGTCCGGGTCAAGGAGGTGCCGGTGACGATCCTCTACACCGAGTACTCCATGTCCAAGGGACAGTCCCTGGTCAATGGGGTCAACATCCTGTTCGACCTCTCGGTCAAGCAGCGGGGGAACTAGGCAATGCTCATCATCCAGCTCGTCCTCCTCTTCTCCGTGGTCATCCTGCTGTTCTTCTTCACCCGGCGCAGGCACAGCGTGCGGATGCAGGCGGGCAAGCGGATCGCGTTCTTCGGCTTCATCGCCTTCTGCGTGTACGCGGTGGCCCGGCCGGACGACCTCACCGTGATCGCCAGGCTGGTCGGGGTCGGCCGGGGCGCCGACCTGCTGCTGTACCTGCTGGCGGTGGCGTTCATCTTCCTGGCGTTCAACACCTACCTGCGTTTCCGCGGGATCGACCAGCGCTTCACCGACCTGGCCCGCGCCATCGCCATCCGCGAGGCCGAGCTGGTCAACCGGGAGCGCGGGCTGAACGTGTTCACCGCCGCGGTCGCCCCGCAGCCGGTGCACGAGCCGGAGGACACCGACCCGACGGTCGCCGAGACCGAGGCCGCCGAGTCCACCGCCGCGGAGAAGCCCGCCGCGTCCACGACGGCCAAGTCCGAAGCCAAGATCAGCTCGGTCACCGCGTAACTCACCTCACGGGAGCACGGCCGCCACCTCGTCCGCGACGTGGCGGCCGATCTCCAGCGCGCTGGTCGCGGCCGGGGACGGCGCGTTCAGCACGTGCACCTGCCGGGGCGCGCGGTCGATCAGGAAGTCCTCGACCAGCCCGCCGTCCGGGCGCAGCGCCTGCGCGCGTACCCCTGCCTCGGCGGGCACCAGGTCGGCGGCGGTCACCCCGGGCACCAGCCGGGCCAGGCCGGCCGCGAAACGGCGCTTGGAGAACGAGCGCAGCATCTCCTGCGCGCCGGTGCCCGTGTGCTTGCGGGCCAGCCGCCAGAAACCGGGAAACCGCAGCGTGTCGGCCAGGTCCCTGGGGGAGAGGTCCCGCCACCGGTAGCCCTCCCTGCGCAGCGCGAGCACCGCGTTGGGGCCTGCGTGCACGCTGCCGTCGAGCATCCGGGTCAGGTGCACGCCCAGGAACGGGAACCGGGGGTCGGGCACCGGGTAGATCAGGCCGCGCACCAGGTGGCGGGCCTGCGGCCGCAGCTCGTGGTACTCGCCGCGGAAGGGCACGATCCGGGCTGACGGGCGCCGTCCGGCCAGCCGGGCGATCCGGTCGCTGTGCAGGCCTGCGCAGTTGACCACCGCGTCCGCGCGCACCTCGCCGCCACTGGTCACCAGCAGCACGCCTTCCGGCCTCGGGTACACCGCGCGCACCTCGGCCCCGGTGCGTAGGTCGGCCCCGCGCTCGCCGAGCAGCCGGACCAGCGCCGCGCACACCCCCGGGTAGTCGATGATCCCGGTGGACTCCACCCGCAGCGCGGCCACGCAGCGCGCCGCCGGCTCGTACTCCGCGGCCTCGGCCGGACTCAGCAGCCGGGCGGGCACCCCGTTCGCGGCCGCCCGCTCGTGCAGCACGCGCAACCGGGGCAGCTCCGCCTCCTCGGTGGCCAGCACCAGCTTGCCGCACACCTGCACCGCCACCCCGTGCTCCTTGGCGAAGGCGACCATGGAGGTGTTGCCCGCCACGCACATCCGGGCCTTGAAGCTGCCGGGGGCGTAGTACAGCCCGGCGTGCACCACTCCGCTGTTGTGCCCGGTCTGGTGCCGGGCGAAGCCGTTCTCCTTCTCCAGCAAGGTGATCCGCTGTCCTCGGACGGCCAGTTCGTGCGCCACGGCCAGCCCCACGATGCCGCCGCCGACCACCGCGATGTGTGCCATACCGGACACCGTACGGCCCCAGTCCGGCCTGGTGCGCGGGCCGAACAGGCGGATCCGTAGGCTCTCGGATGACTGTGGCCGGGGGGACGAGACCAGGGACCAAGGGTGCTTTCACTGACGGGCGCGGATATCGCGCTGCTGCTTAGCTACGCGCTGTTGTTGTTCGGGCCCGGCCTGGCCATCGCGGCGGCCGGTGGGCTGCGCGGCTGGCGGCTGGTGGCGGTGGCGCCGCTGCTGACCTACGGCATCGGCGGCGCGGTCGGCCCGATCGCCAAGCAGTTCGGGTTGTCCTGGGGGCCGATGACCCTGCTCGGCGCCGCGCTCCTGGTGTTCGTGCTGGTGCTGGTGATCCAACTGGTCACGGCCTGGCTGCGCGGCCGCCGCCCGCAGCGGCCGGAGACCGATCCGCTGCCGGTCTGGTCCCGGCGCGCGCAGTGGGGCGTGATCGGCGCGACCGCGTTCGCGGTGCTGCTCGGCGGGCTGGTGATCCTGCTCGGCCTGAAGAACCTGCAGGCCATCCACCAGGACTGGGACGCGGTCTTCCACGGCGCGGCGGTCCGGTTCATCGCCGACTCCGGCGACGGCACCCCGGCCGCGCTCAAGGCGATCAACAACTACAACCTGGACAGCTTCTTCTACCCCAACGGCTACCACCTGATCGCCGCGGCGGTCTACCAGCTCACCGACGCGACCGTGCCCGCGGTGCTCAACGCCCAGCTGTTCCTGGTGCCGCTGTTCCTGAGCACCGGCCTGGTCGCGCTGCTGCGCTCGATGCGCGCGCCCGCGCTGCTCACCGCGGTGACCGCGGGGCTGAGCGCGGCGTTCTCCGCGGTGCCGTGGGACATCCTGTGGCGCGGTCCGCTGCTGCCCTACGCCACCGGCCTGGTGCTGGTGCCCGCGTTCCTGGTGCTGCTCGGCCAGGTGCTGGCCACCCGGCGGATCACCCTGCTGCTGCTCACCGCGATCGCCGCGGTCGGCCTGGTGGCCCTGCACCCGAGCGCGGCCTTCATCGCGATCGGTTTCGCCGTCTTCCAGGTCGCCCAGTTCTGGTACCGGCACCGCAGGGACGTCGTGCCCGGCCTGGTCGGGCTGGCCGGGGTCGGCGTGCTGGCCGCGGTGATCGGCCTGCCGCACCTGCTCGGCGCGCTCGGCGCGGCAGGCGCGGACGAGCCGGTGAACTGGGCCTCGGTCGGCTCGCCGCCGGCCGCGATCGCCGAGCTGATCACGCTCAACCACGGCTCGCCGTTCCCGCAGTGGTTCCTGGTGCCGTTCGTGCTGATCGGCCTGGCCGGGATCAAGCGGTTGCGCCGGTTCACCTGGTTCCTGCTGGGCTGTGCGTTCTTCGGCTTCCTGACCATGCTGGCCTTCTCCTACGACCACCCGATCGTCTCCGCGCTGACCAGGCCCTGGTGGGACGACCGGTTCCGGCTGGCCGCGATCGCCACCATCGGCCTGATCCTCGTCGCCGCGAACGGCGTGCTGATCAGCCGGGACTGGCTGCTGCACCAGCTGCGCACCAGGGACCGGCTGACCAGGCTGCGCGTGCTGGCCAAGCCGATGGTGCTGTTGCTGGTGATCCTGAGCGTGGTGGGCGTGGCCAGCCGCGGTTTCTACCTCACCCGCAACGCGACCCGGATGAGCTGGGGCTGGTACAACGGCAAGACGGTGACCCCCGGCGAGGTGGCCGCGTTGCAGCGGATCAAGCCGATCGTCGGCCCTGGGCACGTGGTGATGAACGACCCGTTCGACGGTTCGGCCTGGATGCGCGCGCTGGCCGGCCTGACCCCGGTGTTCGGGCATGTGGTGGCGCCGGAGAGCTACGAGGCGCTGGACCAGCCGCGCAAGCTGCTGCTGGAGAAGTTCAACGAGTTCGACACCAACGCCGAGGTCCGCAAGGCGGCCAAGCAGCTCAAGGTCGAGTACGTCTACGTCAGCGCAGGCTTCATCCGGGCGGCCAACCGGCGGGCCAACGGCCTGCGCGGCCTGGACATGGTGAAGTCGTTGGAGATCGTCGACGACAGCCCGGACGACCGGCTCTACCGGATCAAGCCGGGCGCATACGACCGCTGAGACCCGGCTCACAGCAAGGCAACGATCTTTTCCTTTCCAACGTGACTCATCGGGGATGGGTTCTTTGGGGGGAAACAGATGTCTGTTGTGTTGTTGGCGCTGTCCGCGTCACTGTTGTTCTTGCCCGGTCTGGTGATCGGGCTGGCGGCCGGGTTGCGCGGCTGGCTGCTGGCGGCCGGTGCGCCGGTGCTGACCTACGGGATGACCGGGGTGCTCGGGCCGCTGGCGCCCGCGCTGGGGCTGCGCTGGTCGCCGTGGGTGCTGCTGGGCGGCACCGCGCTGTTCGCCTTGGCACTGGCCGTGATCCGCGGCCGCCTGGCCGAGCCGGAGCGGGTGTGGACCCGGTCGAAGCACCTGGTGGTGGCCGGCTCGGTGACGCTGGCCGCGGGGGTCGGCGTGGGGCTGTTGTTCTTCGCCAGCAAGGGGTTCAGCGCGATCCCGCAGTTCTGGGACGCGATCTTCCACGGCAACGCGGTCCGGTTCATCGCCGACTCCGGTGACAGCGCGCCCAGCGGGCTCAACGTGATCGCCCAGCCCGCGGCGCAGAACTACTTCTACCCCAACGGTTATCACCTGCTGGTGGCCACCGTGCACCAGTTCGGCGCCGGCACCGTGGTGCAGGCGCTCAACGCGATGAACGCGCTGCTGATCGGGGTGTTCGCGCTGTCCATGACCGCCCTGCTGCGCACGCTGCGGGTGCGCGCGGCGATCGTGGCGGTGGCCGCGGTGCTGTGCTGCGCCTTCACCGGTTTCCCCTACGACCTGCTGACCTGGGGCCCGCTCTACCCGTACGCCACCGGGGTGGCGCTGCTGCCCGCCGCGCTCGCGCTGGTGGTCCGCGCACTGGACGCGCCGCGGCCCGCGCTGGTCGCGGTGACCGCGCTGGCGCTGGTCGGCCTGACCGCGATCCACCCGAGCGTGTCCATCGCGGCCGCGGTGTTCGGCCTCGGCCTGCTGGCCCAGCGCTGGCTGACCGCCCGCCGGGTCCCGCCCGGTGAGCTGCTGACCCTGGCCCTGCTGGCCGCGGGCGCGCTGGCGCTGGGCATCGCGCACGTGCTGGGCACGCTGAGCGCGGCAGGCGGCCCCGCCTACGACTGGGCGGTGCAGCGCGGTGTGCCGGAGGCCCTTGGCCGCCTGGTGTTCTTCACCCGCTCCTTCGACGAGCCGCAGTGGTGGCTGATCCTGCCGTTCGTGATCGGCGTGCTGGCCTTCCGCCGCCTGCTGCCGCTGCTGTGGCTGCTGGTCGCCTCGCTGGGCTTCGGGCTGCTGTCGGTGGGGGCCGCGGCCTACGAGGGCCCGTGGGTGGCCCTGCTGACCGCGCCCTGGTGGAACGACGAGTGGCGGCTGGCCGCGCTGTACCTGCTCGCGGTGGTGCCGGTGACCGCGCTGGGCCTGGTCACCGTGCTGGACCTGGTGCGCCGGCCGCTGCCGCGCCGGATCGGGCTGGTGGCCGCCGCGCTGAGCGTGCTGCTGTTCGGCTACCTGAGCAACGGGCTCTACCACCAGCGCAACGGCAACCGGCTGGCGATCACCTTCGGCGGCGGCCCCACGGTCACCGAGCTGGAGCAGCAGGCGATGAACCACCTGGCCGGGCTGGTCCGGCCGGGCGAGATCGTGTTCAACGACGCCCAGGACGGCTCGCCGTGGATGTGGGCGCTCACCGGTGTCCGCCCGGCCTTCGGGCACGCGCTGGCCGGCACCGAGGGCGACGGCCTCGGCAAGGAGCGTCCGCTGCTGCGCGAGCGCTTCCACGCCTACGACACCGATCCCGAGGTGCGCGCCGCGGCCAAGGCGCTGGGCGTGCGGTTCGTCTTCATCGGCCAGGGTTTTGTCACCGGCAGCCAGAAACGCGCGCCCGGCCTGGTCGAGCTGGACAAGGTGCGCTCGCTGCGGGTGGTCTACCAGAACCCGGACGCCAAGATCTACCAGCTGACCGAGCCGGACGGTCAGCGCCCGGCGGACCAGCCGGGGAAGACGCCGCCGGGCGGGCCGGTCGTGGTCAGCAGCTCGCCGGTCAAGCCGAAGCCGACCAGCTCCACCCCGTCCTGACCGGTGATCGCGGCCGCCTGGTCGGCCAGCTCGCCGCGCAGCTCCGACCAGGCCAGGCTCGCGGGTTTGCCGGTGCCCACCACCAGCGAGCCGTCCACCCGCCTGCCGTGCAGCACCACCGAGTCCCCGGTCACCGCCAGGCCCAGTCCGGACAGGCCCTCGGTGCCCGGCCGCACCACCGCCTCGCCGTCGGTGGCGATGGCCAGCGCGCCGCTGTCCTCGACCGGGTAGGCCAGCAGTCCGCCGCCGACCACCGGGGGCCCGGCCGGTCGCGGTCCGCGCACCGGTGGCTCGGCGGCGAAGCCCTCGCCCTGCTGCCGCCAGCGCAGCACGCCGGTGCGAGTGCTCGCCGCCACGGTCAGCCCAGGACCGACCGCGAGGCCATCCTGCACGTCCGTGCCACCCAGATCCAGCCAGCCGGTCGGCCAGGTGTCCGAAGTGGACTGCCGGAGCGCGCTCACCCCGCCGCCGCCGTTCTTCACCAGCACCACCAGCGCGCCACCGGCATCCCGCGCGGCCACCGGCACGCCGACCGAGCCGCGCCTGCCGGGCAGGACGCGCTCGTTCGGGCTGCCCAGCCTGGTCCAGGTCCAGGAGCCCGGCGTGGTCACCACCACCTCGTCGGAGTCGCGGTCGCGGGCGAAGACGTGCAGGCGGCCGTGCCGGTCCGCGGCCACGCTCACCCCGGGGTTCAGCGTGGCCCCGCCCACCGGCGTCGGGCCGGACCAGGTGCCGCCGGTGCGGCGCCAGTAGGTCAGCTCGCCCGCGCGCACCGCGAAGGCGTACCGCGAGCCGTCCGCGTCCAGACCCGCCCAGGTCGAGCCAGTGGGCCAGCGCGGGTACTGGCGGCGCAGCCAGCCGTCGTAGGGCTCGCCGAGGCTGACCTCGGAGTCGTGCGGGACGTAGGCGCCGAAGGTGTCCAGCTTGTCCCGCTGCTCGGCCCCGGACAGGTTCACCGGGGCCTCGGCGACGTTGTAGTTGCGGTAGTTCAGCTCCACCGCCGAGCCGCCGGCCTTCCGGTACTCGCGCACCGCCGCCGCGGCCAGCCGGGCCGCGATCACGTGGTCGGGGTGGTCGTTGAACCGGACCCAGTTCTTGGCGTACCTGGGGTCGGGACTGGGATCCTGCGCGCGCAGCACGGTCGGCTGGAACCGGGCCAGCAGGTCGACCAGCAGCTGGATCACCTGGCCCCTGGTGTACTCGTACGGCCTGGGCAGCTTGCCGCCCGCCGGGGTGAGCGTGCGCAGTTTCAGCGCCTCCGCCTGGTCCAGCCAGAGCCGGGTCAGCGCGTGCTTGCCGCCGTTGGCCCTCGGGTCGTTGTCCTCCGGCAGGTTCACGAACACCAGCTGGACCTCGGGCCTGGCCGCCAGCGTGTACAGCTCCACGCCGTGATCAGGATCACTGTCCAGCCGCTCGGCCCGCCACTCATCCGGCACCCCGGCCATCCGCGCGTATGCGGACCGGGTGCCAGCTTGCCGTCGCGCTGCGTAACCATTCGCGTCTGGCTTGTCTGTTTCGCCTGCGGTGAGATAGACGCCCACAGTCGGCTTCTTTGCCCTGATTCCGGCCGCCAAGTCCGGGTTCATGAAAATGATGTCGTCATCGGCGTGCGCGATGATCTGCATGAACCTTGCTTCCCGCGCGCCGGGTGGCAGAGTGGGCTGCGCAGGCGGGCTCGCGCAGGAAATCAGCGCGACGGTCAGCGCGCCGGCGAGCAGCAGAGTTCCCCAATGGCGGAACGGGACGCGGTGCATGACACCGAACGTAGTCATTTATCGGACTCGTTCCCCATAACGGTGCAACCTGAAGAGGACCTGAAGCGTCCCCGGAGCGTGACACCAACCAGAAGTCGGCGCCTGTCCGTCGTGGTGCCCTGCTTCAACGAGGAGCAGGGCCTGGCCCAGCTGCACGCCACCCTCCTTGAGGTGCTGCCCACGGTGGCCGACGACTTCGAGGTGCTGCTCGTCGACGATGGCAGCAGTGACGGCACGCTGGCTGAGATGCGCCGGCTCAGCGCGCTCAGCCCGCAGTTCCGCTACCTCGCGCTGAGCCGCAACTTCGGCAAGGAAGCCGCCATGCTGGCCGGGCTCAGCGAGGCCTCCGGGCACGCGGTGGCGATCATGGACGCCGACCTCCAGCACCCGCCGCAGCTGCTCGGCGCGATGCTGGCCAAGCTGGAGGAGGGCCACGACCAGGTGGTGGCCCGGCGCACCAGGGACGGCGACGGGCGGGCCCGCACCCTGGTCTCCCGGCTGTACTACCGGCTGATCAACCGGATGGTCGAGGTCGACCTCAAGGACGGGGTCGGCGACTTCCGGGTGCTCAGCCACCGCGCGGTGCGCGCGCTGCTCTCCCTCGGCGAGTACAACCGGTTCTCCAAGGGCCTGTTCTCCTGGATCGGCTTCGACACCGCGATCGTGGACTACGACAACGTGGCGCGGCAGCACGGCAGCTCCAAGTGGAGCTTCGGCTCGCTGCTCAACTACGGCATCGACGGGGTCGTCTCGTTCAACAACCGGCCGCTGCGGATCGCCATCTACCTCGGCGTGCTGGTCACCCTGCTGGCCTTCCTCTACGCCGGGTACGTGGCCGTGGACGTGATCTTCACCGGGGTGGACGCGCCGGGCTACGCCACGCTGATGGTGGGCATCGCCGGGCTCGGCGGCATCCAGCTGCTCTTCCTCGGCGTGATCGGGGAGTACCTGGGCCGCATCTACTACGAGACCAAGCGCCGCCCGCACTTCCTGGTCAAGGAGGCCAGCGAGCCGCAGCCGCCCGCGCTCACCGTGCTGGGCCCCAAGGCGGTCGAGCACTCCGAGGAGCTGCACCAGCGGGCCACCGCGCCGTGGGCGGTCCGGCGGTGATCCCCGGGCGGGTGCTGCGCTTCGCACTGGTGGGCGCGGTCAACACCGGCGTCTACTACGGCCTCTACCTGGCCCTGCACCTGGCGCTGCCGTACCTGGCCGCGCACGTGCTGGCCTTCCTGCTGGCCATGGTCGGCTCCTACTTCCTCAACTGCCACTTCACCTTCCGCACCAAGCCGACGCTGCGGAAGTTCCTGCTCTTCCCGCTGTCCAACGCGGCCAACTTCGCCATCACCTCGCTCGGGCTCTACCTGCTGGTGGACCTGGGCGGCCTGAACTCCACCTTCGCGCCGCTGCTGGTGGCCGCGCTGGCCATCCCGGTGACCTTCGTGGTCTCGCAGCTGGTGTTGGTGGGCAAGGAAAAGGCAGCCGTCCGGTGAAGTCCTGGCTCCACCGCGCCGCCGTGCCGCTCGGGCTGGCCGCCTTCGTCGCGCTGCTCGCCCAGGTGCCCTTGCTGCGCAACCCGAACTTCTACTTCACCGACGACAGCGCGGCCCAGTTCCTGCCGATGTGGCACCGCTTGGGTGAACAGCTGCTGGCCGGGAACTGGCCGCCGCTGCTGGACAACGACTCCTGGATGGGCGGCAACCTGGCCGCCGAGGCGCTCTTCGGCGTGTGGAACCCGGTCAACCTGGCCAACTACCTGCTGGTGGCCGGACTCGACGACCTGGCGCTGTCGGCCGCCGTGGTCAAGACCGAGTTCCTGGTGCTGCTCGCGCTCGGCGTCTACCTGCTCTGCCGGGAGTACGGCGCGGCCCGCTGGGCCAGTGCCGCGCTCGCCGCCGCGCTGCCCTTCGGCGGCTTCACCCTCTACTTCCAGGCGAGCACCTGGGTGGCCGGGCTGATGGCCTTCGCCTGGGTGCCCTACGTCTGGTGGTCGGCCCGGCGCAGCGCGCGTGGCGAGCTGTACCCGTTGTGGCCCTTCGTCTTCGGCGCGCTGTGCGTGACCAACGGCAATCCCTACGGCGTGCTCGGCGTGTGCGCGGTCCTGTTCGGACTGCTGGTGGAGTTCTGGCTGCGCAAGGACAAAACCGCGCTGCGCCGGGTGCTGCTGGTCGGCGTCTGCGTGGCCGCGGTGGTGCCACTGGTGTTCCTGCCGCTGCTGGGCGCCTCCGCGGTGGGCCTGCGCACCGGCAAGGAGCTGTTCAACGTCGGCCAGCTGGTGCCCTCCCTCACCGACCTGCTGAACCTGAGCCTGCCCAGCCACCTGCCCGGCATCCGCGCCTTCAACCCCAGCGCCTACCGGATGACCGTGCCCGCCACCTACTTCGCCTGGTTCGTGCTGCCGCTGCTGGCCTGGCTGGACTTCGGCGTGCTCAAGCGCCGCTGGCGGGAGCTGGCCGCGGTGTTCACCGTGGCGGCCGGCTACCTGCTGCTCAGCCTCGGGCCGTCCAACCTGTGGATGTTCCGCTGGCCGCTGCGGCACGTGGAGTCGCTGTTCCTGGCCCTGGCCGTGCTCACCGCGGTGCTGCTGACCGCGGGCCTGCGCACCGACCGGCTGCGCGGGCGGGTACTGGCCACCGGCGGCATCCTGCTGCTCAGCGGCTACCTGGCCTTCTCGGCCTGGCCCAAGATCTCCGCGCGGCACCTGCTGTCGCTGGCCCTGCTCGCCGGGCTGACCGCGCTGGTGGTGCTGGCCGCTCGCCGCGGGGGCCGGTGGACCGGGCGGCTGAGCGCGGCCGTGCTGTGCGGCGGCACCGCGCTGGTGCTGGTGCTGCAAACCGGCTGGCAGCCGGCCAACGCCGACGTGGCCGCCTACAAGTTCCCCGCCTCCACCGCGCAGCTGCACGAGCAGTTCGCCAAGCGCTACCGCGGCACCACGGTGCAGATCGCCGACCGCGGCCTGCCGGGGCCCAACGGGGAGAACCGGGACGTGCTCTTCGGCAACATGTACGCCGCCGCCGGGGTGGGCACGCCCACCGCCTACACCGGCATGGGCTTCAAGCCGCTGCACCAGGCGCTGTGCCTGACCTTCTACGGCGGCACCTGCCGCAAGGCCTACCCGGCGCTGTTCCAGCCCACCGAGTCGGGAGCGTCACTCGCAGACCTGCTGCGGGTCGAGACCGTGGTGGTGCAGCGCAGCTTGTTCACCACCCCGGAGCAGAAACCGCCCCCGATCCCCGGCGCGAAGGTCGAGCCGGATCTGCTGGCCGGGCTGCCCGAGCCCGCCTACCCGCCGGTCGTGTACCCCGGCTGGCGCGTGCAGGAAAGTAACGATGCGGTCACAGTGCTCCGGCGGGTGCGTCCGCTGGACTGGCCGGAGGGGCGGCTCAGCCACGTCTCCGGCGGGGTCCGGGTGCTCGCCGACCGGCAGCGCGGGCAGCGCACTGAGCTGGTGCGTTTCACCAGATCGGAGCAGTCCGGCGGCAAGGCGGAGCTGACCTTCGCGCGGCTGAGCTGGCCGGGCTACACCGCGACGGTGAACGACCAACCGGTTGCGGTGCGTAATGGGCCGGGAGGCACGGTGGTGGTGGAGCTGCCCGAGGGAGCGCGCTCCGGTGAGCTGCGCCTGCACTGGGACCCGCCCGGCTACAAGATCGGGATTGGTTCGGCGCTGGCCGGTCTGCTCGCCGCGCTCGCGCTGTGCGTGATCCGGTTCCGTAGTCGCCGGGGTACGGCGGGCGACGGCCGATTCGGAGCTTTCAGATGACGTCGGTACCCTGGCTTGCCGTGAGCTTCGCGGGTTACGACCTGATTGTCGTCGGTTCCGGATTCTATGGCCTTACTGTCGCTGAACAGACAGCCAGCAAGCTGAACAAGCGCGTGCTGGTGATCGATCGGCGCGACCACATCGGCGGCAACGCCTACTCGGAGGCCGAGCCCGAAACGGGTATCGAGGTGCACAAGTACGGTGCGCACCTCTTCCACACCTCCAACAAGCGCGTGTGGGACTACGTGAGCCAGTTCACTGAGTTCACCGACTACCAGCACCGCGTCTTCGCCATGCACAACGGGCAGGCCTACCAGTTCCCGATGGGGCTTGGCCTGATCTCCCAGTTCGTCGGCAAGTACATGTCGCCGGAGGACGCGAAGGCCTGGGTGGCCGAGCACGCCGCCGAGTTCGACACCAAGGAAGCGAAGAACCTCGAGGAGAAGGCGATCTCCCTGATCGGCCGCCCGCTCTACGAGGCGTTCGTCAAGGACTACACCGCGAAGCAGTGGCAGACCGACCCCAAGGAACTGCCCGCCGCGGTCATCAGCCGCCTGCCGGTTCGCTACAACTTCAACAACCGGTACTTCAACGACACCTACGAGGGCCTGCCGGTCAACGGCTACACCGCGTGGCTGGAGAAGATGGCCGAGCACCCGAACATCGAGGTGCGGCTGTCCACGGACTACTTCGACATCAAGGACCAGATCCCGGCGGAGACCCCGATCGTCTACACCGGACCGCTGGACCGGTACTTCGACTACGCTGAGGGCTGGCTCGGCTGGCGCACTGTCGACCTGGTGCCCGAGGTCCTGCCGATCGGCGACTTCCAGGGCACCGCGGTGATGAACTACAACGACGCGGACGCCCCGTACACCCGGATCCACGAGTTCCGCCACTTCCACCCGGAGCGGGACTACCCGACCGACAAGACGGTCATCGTCCGCGAGTACTCCCGTGCGGCGGAGAAGGACGACGAGCCGTACTACCCGATCAACACCGCTGAGGACCGGCAGAAGCTGGAGCGCTACCGCGAGCTGGCCAGGGCCGAGGCCAAGGAGCGCAAGGTGATCTTCGGCGGTCGCCTCGGCACCTACAAGTACCTCGACATGCACATGGCCATCGGCTCGGCGCTGTCGGCGTTCGACAACAAGATCGCCCCATACTTCACCGAGGGTCGTCCATTCGACGGCTCCCTGGAGGACTGAGAACGTGACGGAGCAGCAGGTTGGCGGCACCCCAGCCGTCGCAGAACACGCCCAGGACACCAAGCTCAGCGACGTGACCTCCTCGCGCGTGGCGCCCAAGGCCAACGAGGTGCCCGCGAGCCAGATCCTGTGGCGGATCATCCTTCCCCGCGAAGATGACCCGCTGGATGTGCGGCCGCTGTACCTGGACGAGCCGGAGACGGCCGCCAACCGCTGCCACGTCACCTCGCGCCGGTCGGTCCACATCCCGGCCTCGGCCAAGGTGTCCTTCTCCACCTACTTCAACGCGCTGCCCGCCTCCTACTGGAAGCGCTGGACCACGATCACCGAGACCGTGCTGCGCATGACGGTCAAGGGTGTCGGGCGCCTGGACGTCTACCGCTCCAAGCCCAACGGCGACATCGTGCACCTGCAGGGCCGCCCGGTGCGCAGCACCAAGGCGTGGACCCAGCTGGAGTTCCGGATCTCCCTGCAGCCGTTCGAGGACGGCGGCTGGCTCTGGTTCGACGTCTTCACCGACGAGGGCGCGCTGGAGATCAAGGACGCGGCCTGGACCACCGACCAGGAGCTGCCCACGCAGCGCACCGCGGTCGGCATCACCACCATCCGCCCGGCCGACGCGGTGATCGCGCTGCAGGCCCTCGGCGAGGACCCGGCCGTGCTGGACGTGGTCGGCAAGGTCATCGTGGTGGACCAGGGCCCGGCCCAGAAGGTCAAGGACACCCCCGGCTACGACCAGGCCGTCAAGCTGCTCGGCGACAAGCTCGAGGTCATCGAGCAGGCCAACCTGGGCGGCTCCGGCGGTTTCGCCCGCGTGTTCTACGAGTTCCTGGAGAACACCGGCTGCGAGCAGGTCATGCTGCTCGACGACGACGTGCGCCTGGAACCGGACAGCGTGCTGCGCGCCAACGCGTTCACCCGCTCGCTGATCAACCCGGTGGTCGTCGGCTCGCACATGATGAACCTGCAGGCCCGTACCCGCCTGCACACCACGGGCGAGGTGGTCGACCTCAAGGAGTGCTTCTGGCGGCCCGCGCCCGGCGCGCTCACCGACCACGACTTCGCCACCGACTCGCTGCGCGAGACCAAGGAACTGCACCCGCGCATCCACGGCACCTACAACGGGTGGTGGATGTGCACCTTCCCGCGGCAGATCGTGGAGGAGATCGGCCTGCCGCTCCCGCTGTTCATCAAGTGGGACGACGCCGAGTACTCGCTGCGCGCGCTGGAGCACGGCTACCCGACGGTCAGCCTGCCCGGCTCGGCGATCTGGCACATGCCGTGGACGGACAAGGACGACGCCACCGACTGGACGGCGTACTTCCACGTGCGCAACCGGCTGATCATGGCCGCGCTGCACTCGCCGTACGACGTGCGCGGCACGCTGCTCAAGCAGGGCCTGAAGTCCTCGCTGCGGCACCTGTTCTCCATGGAGTACTCCACGGTCGTGCTGCACCAGAAGGCGATCGAGGACTTCCTGGCCGGACCGGACCGGCTGTTCGCGAACCTGCCCACCTCGCTGGCCGAGGTGCGGGAGCTGCGCAAGGGCTACACCGACGCGCAGATCCTGCCGTCGGCCGGTGAGTTCCCGGCCCCGACCTTCGACCCGGTGAAGGCCGAGCGGCTGCTCAAGCCGCCGGTGAACCCGGTGGTGATCGCGGCCCGCGCGGCGCTCTCGCTGGCCCACCACCTGCAGGAGCCCAGCCAGGACGCGCTGGACCGCCCGCAGATCAACGTGCCCGCCCAGGGCGCGCGGTGGTTCCTGCTCGGCGCGCTGGACAGCGCCACCGTGTCCAACGCCGACGGCAGCGGCGTCGCCTTCCGGCGGCGTGACCCGAAGGTCTTCCGCCAGCTGATGGCCCGCGCGGCGGCCAACCACCGCCGCCTGGTGCAGGAGTGGCCGCGGCTCAAGCGCGCCTACCGCAAGGCGCTGCCCGAGCTGACCAGCAAGGAAGCCTGGAAGCAGACCTTCCACGGCTGAGAACCACCCGATGGGCTGATCTTCAGGCCTTGAGGTTCGTCCGAAGTGGACCGATGCCCAAGAGGGGGCGGCGAATGCGCCGTCCCCTCTTGGGTTTTTCTGTGCCGCGCGAGGAAACTGCCCGCGCCCCCGCTCCCAGACGAGGTCCCCCACGATGTCCAGCTCGACCACGGAGCAGTCCGTGAGCCTGCCCCAGCAGCCGACCGCGCCCCAGGCAACGTTGCTGCAGCGGATCATCCTGCCCCGGCCCGGCGACCCGCTGGACGTGCGCGCGCTCTACGTCGATGAGGACCGGACCAACCAGCGCCGGGCGAAACCGTTGTCCCGCACCGCGTTGCGCATCCCCGAGCAGTCCGAGGTCTCCTTCGCCACCTACTTCAACGCCTTCCCGGCCAGCTACTGGCGGCGGTGGACCACGCTGGAGCAGGTCGAGCTGCGGCTGAGCGTGGACGGCGACTGCCGGGTGGACCTGTACCGCTCCAAGGCCGACGGCACCCAGATCCACGTGGGCGGCGAGGTCAGGGAAGGTGGCAAGCGCTCTGACCTGTGCTTCACGTTGGACCTGGCCCCGTTCGAGGACGGCGGCTGGTACTGGTTCGACATCACCACCGAGGAGGAGCACGAGGTCACCCTGCTCGCGGCGAGCTGGCACGCGGCCGCCGCGCCGCTGCGGCCCGGCTCGGTGGCCATCGGCATCTGCACCTTCAACCGGCCGGACGACTGCGTCGGCGCGCTGGCCGCGATCGGCGCCGACCCGCTGGTACTGGCCGCGGTGCAGGCGGTCATCGTGGCCGACCAGGGCAACCGGAAAGTCAGTGACGCCAACGGTTTTGAGGTCGCGGCGGCCCGTCTGGGCGAGCGGCTGCGGGTGCACGACCAGCCGAACCTCGGCGGCTCCGGCGGGTTCGCCAGGGTGATGCACGAGGCGGTGCGCGGCACCGACTGCGAGCAGATCCTGCTGATGGACGACGACATCGTGATCGAGCCGGACTCGATCCTGCGCGCGCTGGCCTTCGCCCGCTACGCCGAGCGCCCGACCCTGGTCGGCGGGCAGATGCTCAACCTGCAGGCCCGCTCGCACCTGCACTCCATGGGCGAGGTGGTGGACCGGCGCAAGTTCATGTGGCGGGCCGCGCCGAACGTGACCTACGACCACGACTTCGCCAAGGAGTCGCTGCGCGAGGCGCCCATCCTGCACCGGCGCATCGACGTGGACTACAACGGCTGGTGGATGTGCCTGATCCCGCGGCAGGTGGTGGAGAAGATCGGGCTGCCGCTGCCGCTGTTCATCAAGTGGGACGACGCGGAGTTCGGGCTGCGCGCCGGGCGGGCCGGCTATCCGACCGCGACCCTGCCCGGGGTGGCGATCTGGCACATGCCGTGGTCGGACAAGGACGACTCCACCGACTGGCAGGCCTACTTCCACCTGCGCAACCGGCTGGTCGCGGCCGCGCTGTACAGCCCGCACCCGCGCGGCGGCGAGCTGGTCCGGCACAGCCTGCGCAGCACGCTCAAGCACCTGCTGTCCCTGGAGTACTCCACGGTCGCCTTGCAGGACATGGCGATCCGGGACTTCCTGGACGGGCCGAAGTCGCTGTTCCGCAAGCTGCCCACCGCGCTCGGCGAGATCCGCGAGCAGCGCGCCGAGTACGACGACGGCCGGGTGCTGCCCTCGGCCAGGCGGCTGCCGCTGCCCTCGATGGACGCGGTGAAGGCCGAGCGGTTCCTGCGCCCGCCGGGCAACCCGCTCACCATCGCGCGCACCCTGCTCTCCGCGCTGGTGCACAACGTGTTGCCCACCAACACCAAACACCTGCTCCGCCCGCAGCTCAACATCCCGGCCCAGGACGCCCGCTGGTTCCTGCTGGCCAGGCTGGACGGCGCGACCGTGGCCACCGCGGACGGCCGGGGAGTGGCCTTCCGCAAGCGCGACCCCAGGGTCTTCTGGCGGCTGCTCAGCCGCGCGCTGGCCAACCACCTGCGGCTGCTGCGCGAGTTCCCGCGCAGCCGCAAGGACTTCCGCCGCGCGCTGCCGGACCTGACCGCGCACGAGGCGTGGCAGCGGGCCTTCGGCGGCCAGCGATGAGGCTGGAACTCCTTGCCCTGCAAAGCATCCAGCGCGTCATGGCGGACCGGCGGGCGATCGGCTCGGCCAAGGCGCTCTCGCTCTTCGGCGAGCACGCCGCGGGCTGGCTGGCGCTCGGCGCGGCGGGCGCGGCGCTGGACCGCGGCCGCAGGCGGCAGTGGCTGGCCGCCACCGCCGGGGTGGCGCTGGCGCACGCGGCCTCCATCGCGGTCAAGCGCGCGGTCCGCCGCCCGCGCCCGGACCACCCGGACGTCGAGGTCCGCGCCGCCACCCCCAGCACGCTGAGCTTCCCGTCCGCGCACGCCACCAGCTCCACCGCCGCTGCGGTCCTGCTCGGCGGCCTGGCGGGCAGGCACGCCACTCCGGTGCTGCTCTCCGCGGTGGTGCCGCCGATGGCGCTGAGCAGGCTGGTGCTCGGCGTGCACTACCCGAGCGACGTGCTGGCCGGCGCCGCCCTCGGCGCCGCGGTCGGCGCAGGCGTGCGCTCGGCCATGGGACTGCTCCGGTGACCGCCTCGGCGATCGCTCCGGCGCCCAGCCTCGGCGTCGGCGTCCAGCTGCGCGGCCTGGCCCGCGCGGTGCGCCCGCGCCAGTGGGTGAAGAACGTGCTGGTGCTGGCCGCCCCGTTCGCCAGCGGCACGGTCGGCGACCCCAGGGTGCTGGCCGCCGCGGGTATCGCCTTCGCCGCCTTCTGCCTGGCCGGCTCGACGATCTACCTGGTCAACGACGTCCGGGACGTGGAAGCCGACCGCGCCCACCCGGTGAAGTGCCACCGCCCGATCGCCGCCGGCATCGTGCCGCCCCGGCTGGCCCTCGCCCTGGCCGCGGTGCTGCTCACCGGCGCGCTGGCCACCGCAACCGTGGCCAGCCTGGACCTGGCCGCCGTGGTCGCGGTCTACCTGGCCGTGCAGTTCGGCTACTGCCTCGCGCTCAAGCACCAGCCGGTGATCGACCTGTGCATCGTCGCCTCCGGCTTCCTGCTGCGCGCCATCGCGGGCGGCGCCGCGGCAGGCATCGTGCTGTCCCAGTGGTTCCTGCTGGCCGCGGCCTTCGGTTCGCTGTTCATGGTCGCGGGCAAGCGCTACGCCGAGCTCCGCTACACCGAACGCACCGGCGCCCGCATCCGCCGCAGCCTGGACCGCTACTCCACGTCCTACCTGCGCTTCGTCTGGGGCAGCTCGGCCACCGTCCTGATCATGACCTACGGCCTGTGGGCCTTCGAGATCCGCGAACGCTCGCACTCGGTCTGGGCCGTGCTCTCCATGATCCCGTTCGTGATGGCCGTGCTCCGCTACGCCGTCGACGTGGACAGCGCCAACGCCGGCGCCCCAGAACACCTGATCCTCTCCGACCGCCCCCTGCAAGCCCTCGGCCTGTGCTGGCTGGCCACCCTCTCGATCGCGGTCTACCTGAGCTGACCCCGCATGAGAACAGCACCCACCCATGCGTGAAAGCGGTACTGGCAGCTGCATAGAACCGGTACTGACCCCTGCGTAGAAGTGGTGCTGGGTGCGGTCAAACGGGCGGTCGACACCGAACGCAGGCCCGGCCGGTTCATCGTCACCGGCTCGGTGCACGCCGACCTGGAACAGCAGACCTGGCCGGGCACCGGCCGCCTGCTGCGGGTCGACATGTCCGGCCTGACCATCCGGGAACTGCTCGGCGCGGATCTGACCAGGCCCCCGTTCATCGACCGCGTCGCCGCCGAGGGCGCGGCCGGGCTGAGCACCCCGGCCACCCGGGTCGACCTGCGCGCCTACCTGCGAGTGGCGTTGCAGGGCGGGTTCCCGGAGGCCGCCCTGCACCTGAGCGAACGAGGCCGCAGACGGTGGGCCCGCAGCTATCTCGACCAGCTGTTCACCAGGGACCTGGCCCAGGTCGACGTGCTGCGCGACCCGGCCCGGCTCAGCCGGTACTTCGAGGCCTACGCGCTGAACACCGCCGGTCTGGTCACCGAGCAGACGCTGCTGGACACCGCGGGGCTGAACCGGAAGACCGGCGAGGCGTACGAGCGTTTGCTGACCAACCTGTTCGTGGTCACGGCTCTGCCGGCCTGGCACTCCAACCGCCTGAAGCGACTGGTCCGCGGACCCAAGCGGTACGTGCTCGACCCCGGCCTGCTCGCCGCGGCGCTGGGCCTGGACGAGGAAGGCCTGCTCCGGGACGGCGACCTGCTCGGCCGGTTCCTGGACACCTTCGTCTTCGCCCAGCTCCGCGCCGAGCTACCGCTGAGCGAGCACGACCCGAAGCTCTACCACCTCCGGGACCAGGGCGGCAGGCACGAGGTGGACCTGCTCGTGGAGCTGGGCGCACACCGGGTGATCGGCATCGAGATCAAGGCCACCGCGGCGCCGAAGACCGACGACGCCCAGCACCTGACCTGGCTGCGCGACCAGCTCGGCGAGAAGTTCGTGCACGGCGTCGTCCTGCACACCGGCCCGCACATCTTCCCCATGGGCGACCGCATCACCGCCGCCCCCATCAGCACCATCTGGAGCTAACGGTTCGCGTGCTCCTCACGCTGCTTCTCCACCGACGGCACGATCGGCTGCCGCCACCCCCACTCCCACCCGCCCATCGACCGTTCCCGCAGCTCCAGCCGGTACCCATCCCCGCCGAACGGGTACTCGTACCGGATCAACGCCCCCCAGTCATCGCCCATCCGCCTGCTCCGCTCCGGCAGCCCGGCGAACCGGGTGGGCAGCTCCGGACGGGCCGCGGCGGCCTGGTGGGCCGGTAGGAACGAGCCGCCCTGGGGTTCCTCGCGGGCGATGCCGGGGACGCCGAAGGGTAGGCAGGCGGCGCCGTAGCGCTTGCAGCGGTCGCGGATGCGGGGGACCAGCACGTACTCCGGGGCTTCGGTGAGGCCGTGGCTGATCTTGGCCGCGCGCAGGCAGGGGAAGGCCAGGGACAGCTGCCAGTCGATCATCACCGGGCGGTCCTGGCCGAGCAGGGCCAGCAGCGGGTGTGCGCTGCGCAGGCGGGGGGCGGTGCCGGCCAGCCAGCCGCCCGCGCCGACCGAGCCGTCCCGCAGCCGGACCCGGACCTGGGTGGCGCCCGGCGGCGGGTTCAGGCCGGACTCGCGCCAGTCCGGGCTGTCCAGCACGTCGGTGAGGGTCTGTTCGGCGAGCACCTGGCCCTGGTGTCCGAAGTGGACGGACGCGTTGTTGCCGCCGGTGAGCTTGCCTGCCAGCTGCACCGAGATGTCCTGGCCCGGCCCGAGTGCGGGCAGCGCGAACCAGGGGGTGATGACCTCGCCGGTGAACCACTCGTGGCCCGGACCGCCCAGCCTGCCGAAGGTGCCCCACACCGGCTGGTCCTCCGGCGGCGGGTTCGGCGCGCCGCCAGGGGAGGGGGCCGTGCCCTGCGGGACCAGCCGCTGGTAGGCCAGGGTGCTGACCTCGTCGGCCATCCCGCAGCTGCGGCCGATCACGTGCCGGACGTTCTCCCCGGCCATGGACCAGGAGTCGCGCAGCCGCCAGGTCGACAGCGCCACCGTGCCGATGGTGAGCAGCAGGCTGGTGGCCAGGCCCAGCACCAGGACCAGCCGTGGCGCGGGCAGCAGGTCGCGCCAGAGCCAGGCCAGGCCGAGGCCGATCGCCAGCCACAGCAACGGGTTCGCCAGGATCGAGGGCAGCTTGGGGTCCACCCCGAACTGCGAGTAGCCGTACCAGGTGTTCGGCCCGGCCAGCGCCAGCGCGACCAGCACCGCGCTGGCCGCGGTCAGTGCCAGCCCGCCGCGCCAGGTGTACCCGGCCAGCCGCAGCGCGGCGGGCAGCTCGGCCAGCACCAGCGCGGTGACCAGGGTGGCCAGTGCGGTCAGCGAGCCGAAGTGGTGCGTCCACTTCGACGGCGCCAGCCACAGCAGGCCGATCCCGGCGGCCAGCGCGATCGCCGGGCCGACCGCGGCGGTCAGCGGCGGCAGCCCCTCGCCCCGGTTGCGGATGCGCAGCCGCAGCACCGGCAGCAGCAGGAGCAGCCCGAGCGCCAGCAGCACCGGCAGCCGCCGGGCGAAGGACCCCATGCTGCCCTCGTCCAGCAGGAAGAAGTACCGGACGATCTCCTCGTACCAGTGCAGCGCGGGGCCGATCTCGCTGTGCACCCTGGTCGCCTCCAGCACCGCGCCCAGGCTGGTGTCGGCGAACACCGCGGTCAGCCCGGTGCTCGCGCAGGCCAGCACCAGCAGCGCGCCCCGCTTGGCGCGCAGCAACCGGCTCAACGGCCGGGCCAGTCCCAGGAACGGGGTGAACGCGATCAGCCCGCTCGGCGTGATCGCCGCGCACAGCCCGGCCAGCGCGGCGGCCACGCCCAGCGGGAACACCCGGCCGTGCGCCAGCCCGCGCAGCACCAGCGCGAGCACCGAGGCCGAACCCAGCGCCACCCACGGCTCCGGCCGCACGCCGATGCCAAACGGCAGCAGCCAGCACAGCAGCACCGCCGCGGTCAGGATCCGCGGCTGCGCCCCGGTCAGCCTGGGCAGCACCCCGCGGCTGAGCACCAGCCAGGTGCCGAAGCAGGCCAGCAGCGAGGGCAGCCGCAGCCACAGCGGCGCCTGGCTGATCAGCACCCACGGCGTGAGCAGCTGTTGCAGCAGGCTGAACGGGGCCTCGGTGACGTTGAACCAGTGGTAGTAGTTGCCCACGTACCCGGTGTCCGCCGCGGCCCGCGCCATCGCCGCGTAGAAGCCGTCGTCGTCGGTCATCGGCCCGGCCACCGCCCAACCGCCGAGCACGGCGAGCATCACCCCGTCCAGCCAGCCCGGCCGCCGGGGCAGCCAGCGCCTGCGCCGCCGGGAGTCATTGCGCCACAACAGGAACAGACAACCGCCGAGCAGTAGCACCTGGGTGCCCAGCAGCAGCGTCTTCAGCAGCGCCGGGCTGCTCTCGAACCGGGCGTCGGTGTGCGCCACCGCGGTCATCCCGCGTGCGGCGGCCGGGGTCAGCGTGGTGGCGAACGCGCTGAGCTGCGGCGGGTCCCGGTGCGCGGCGGCCAGCCGGTCGCCGTCGAGCTCCACCACGGTCTCGCCGGTGCCGGCCCTGATCCGCAGCACGCAGTCCCCAGCGGGGGCCGCGCCCTGGTGCAGCGCCAGCCCGTCCGAGCTGATCCGCACCGACCCGGCCCCGGCCAGCACGGTCAGCCCGCGCGCCGCCCCGTGCGCGTCATCGGGCCGGTGGCTGGCGAAGACCACGGTGTCCGGCTTGGGCTGGCGCAGCGTCGCGCAGGGCAGCCGGACGTCCAGGCTCAGCGGCCGGTACGGCACCAGCAGGGCGAGGCTGGACTCCGGCCGGTCCGGCTCCTTGGGCCAGCTGAGCACCGGATCGTTCACCACCACCGGCGCGAACGGCAGCGCGAGTCCACAAAGGACAGTGCTGAGGGCAAGGGCGAGCACGGCACGGGTGTTCATCTCGGGGCCCTGTTCGGGTCGGTGCGGCCGGAGTAGTCCTCGTTCGCGATGCCCGGCCCGCGCCACCAGCCGGGCCGCATCCGGTGCTCGACGCGCACCGCGTGCCCGTCCAGCCGGTAGTCGTAGGCCAGGTCGGCGAACCGCCCCCACGGCCGCCCCGGCAGGTGGGTGGACACCCCTCGGTACCCGGCGACGGAGAGCAGGTTCGCATACGCCCCGCCCCACCGCGGGTCCCTGGTGATCGCGGCCATGTCCGCGTAGTCCTGCTCCGCCAGCAGGACCCTGGCCGGCGGCTCGGCCAGGCCGTTGGCCAGCACCGGCGGCCGGGCGCAGGGCAGGGCGAAGGAGATCGGCCAGTCCACCAGCGTCGGCCCGTCGTCCGCGCCGGTGTCGGCGGCCAGCGGGTGGGTGTGCTCCCGGCCGGGCGCGGACACCGCGAGCCAACCGCCCCGGCCCACGCTGCCGTCCACCGCCAGCACCCGCACCCTGGCCGTGCCGGGACTGTTCGCGGTGCCCAGCACGAAGTCCCGCCACTCCGGGCGGTCCAGCTCGTCGTCCAGCCGCACCGAGACCGGCGCCGAGCCAGGCAGCTCGACCTCGGCGCGCAGCTCGTTGCCCCGCCCGGTCAGCCCGGCCGCGGACACCACCAGCACGTCACCCGGCGCGACCTCGGCGGTGTGCCAGCCGGTGCTCAGCCGCCCGGTGCCGCGGTCCAGGTCGGCGAAGCTGCCCCACACCGGCCCGGTCCTGGGCGGCGGCGAAGACTCGCCGGGAAACCCGGAACCGGGCAGAAATCCTTGCACCGCGGGCTTTTCCTCCGCGCGCATCGGCTCCCGGTCGGTGCGCACCCTGATCGCGTCCCCGATGCCGCAGGCCGAGCGCAGCGACCACGGCTCGCGCACCGCGGTGAAGGTGAACAGCCCGATCGCCAGCAGCACCGCGAACACCATCGACACCTGGGCCAGCCCGGCGGCCGCCCAGCCGAGCGCGGCCCGCCACCGCCGGGCCATCAGCAGCCCGGCCAGCAGCCCGACCGCCAGCAGCAGCACCGGACTGCCCAGCACCCCGCCGAAGAGCTCCACGTGCCGGAACGGCATGCCGCGGTCGGAGTAGGACCACCACCAGTTCGGCCCGTGCCAGGCCACCCCGAGCAGCAGCACCACCAGCGCCAGCGAGCCCAGCCGCAGCAGCCAGCCCGCACGGGCCTCGGCTAGCAGCCGGGGCAGGCTGCCGAACGCGCAGGCCAGCGCGAGCGCGCCGAAGACCGCGAGCGCGCCGAAGTGCTGGGTCCACTTCGACGGCGAGAGCGCCAGCACGCCAAAACCCAGTGCCAGCCAGACGTAGGGCCAGGTGGCCGCCCCGGCCAGCGCGCTGCCGCGGTACCGGGTGCGCAGCACCGCGATGAGCACCAGCGCGGCGATGCCGAGCAGCACCGGCACCCGGCGCAGCACACCGCCCTGCTCGCCGAGCCCGCCAAGCAGCGCCTGGTACCGCTGGATCTCCAGGTACCAGGGCGAATGCGCGCCGTACCAGCCGTGCACCGCGGTGGCCTCCAGCAACCCGCCCAGGCTGAGGTCGGCGAACACCAGCGGCAGCGCGATCGACCCCGCGCCCACCAGCAGCGCGCACAGCGTGACCCGCTCGGCGGTCCCGGGCAGCCCGCGCAGCACCGAGGGCAGCGCCAGCAGCGGCGGCACCAGCGCCAGCAGCCCACTCGGCGTGATGGTCACCGCGACCCCGCCGACCAGCGCCGCACCGGCCAGCCAGGCGGGCGCCTGGTCCAGCCGGGCGCGCACCGCGGCATAGCCGGTGAGCGCGGTGGCCAGCGCGATCTGCGGCTCCGGCCGCACCCCCAGGTCCAGCGGCAGCCACCAGCACAGGAAGGCCGCGGCCAGCAGCCAGCCGGGCGCGTGCACCGCGGGCGCGGCGACCCTGATCCGGCGCAGGATCCCGCGCAGCAGCCAGAAGCTCAGCACCCCGGCCAGCACCGAGGGCGCGCGCAGCCACAGCGGGTGCGTCGAGATCGCGCTCCACTCCGCGAAGAACCGTTGCAGCGTGCCGAAAGGCGCCTCGGGCACGTTGAACCAGTGGTAGTAGTTGCCGACGTAGCCCAGGTTGGCGGTGTTGCGCGCCATCCACACGTAGAAGCCGTCGTCGGTGGTCATCGGCCCGACCATCGCCCAGCCCGCGAGCACCGCCGGCACCACCAGGTCCGGCAGGCGGGGCTTCGGCCAGGACCTCGGCCGCCGCTGCCGGAACCGCAGCGCCAGCAGCGCCGCGCAGCCCAGCGCGAGCAGCGCGGACAGCCCGAGCAGCAGGTACTTCACCAGCGTCGGACTGGCCTGGAACCGGGCGTCGGCGTGCGCGATGACCTCGATCCGCCCGGTGGCCAGCGCGGGCGGCAGCTCGGTGGCGAACGCGGCCACCTGCGGCACCGGCCCGGCCACCGCGGCCAGCTCCAGACCGTCCCGGCGCACCGCGATCCGCCCGTCCGCCGCGCTCACCCGGTACTGGCACCCGGACCCGCCGACCGGCCCGCCGAAGACCTCGCGCCCGTTGGCCGACACCTGCACCCAACCGTCCACAGTGGACACATACAGGCCGGTCAACCTGGCATCCGCGTCCTGGGGCCGGGAGGTGGCGAACACGGTGGTCTGCTTCGGCTGGTTGAGCACCGCGCAGGACACGGTCAGCTCCACCCGCAGCGGCCGGTACGGCAGGAACAGCGCCACCGTGGACTCCGCAGGCGCGCCCGGCTTCGGCCAGCTCACCACCGGATCGGCCACCCGCACCGGCAGCAGCGGCAGCGCCAGCCCGGTCAGCACCGCGAGCAGAGCCAGCAGCAGCGGCCAGCGCCGGGCCATCACCGCATGATCTTCTTGAGCAGGGTCAGCGCGCCCTGCTTGGCCGGGGACCGGTGGTGCGAGGCTTGTGTCCCGGCCAGCGCGCCCCGGTTGGCCAGGAACCAGTCGTAGGAGTCGGCGAACATCGCGTCCGTGGAGTACTCGGCCCGCCAGCCCAGGTCCCGCTCGGCCGCCGAGGTGTCGAACCACAGCGACTTGGAGTACATGATCCAGTGGTACGGCCCGAACGGGGTCAGCCCCAGCTTGGCCGAGGCCCGCATGCCCAGCGCCGCCGGACCCACCGGCAGCGAGCGCACCTTCGAGCCGGTGCCCGCGTGCGCGCACAGGTTCTCCAGCGCCGCCCGCATGGTGCCGAACTCCCGCGCGCCGATGTTGTAGGTAGCCGGACCGGCCCGCTTCCCGGCCAGCGCACAAGCTTCGGCCAGGTCGTTGGCGTGCACGAACTGGTAGACGTTGTCGCCGCTGCCGAAGACGAAGACGTCCGCGCCGTCGGCGATCCAGTCGAACAGGATGCCGAAGATGCCCAGCCGCCCGTGTCCGAGGATGGTCCGCGGCCGCACGATCGAGACGTCCAGGCCCCTGCTCACCGCGGCCCGGCACAGCAGCTCACCGGCGTGCTTGGCCCGCCCGTACTCCTCCGCCGGCCGCGGCTGGGTGTCCGGGAACACCGGATTCTCTTGCGGCACACCAAAAACCGCCGAGGAGGAGGTGTAGACGACCTTGCGCACCCCGGCGTCCGCGCAGCCGCGCAGCAGGGTCTCGGTGCCGCCCACGTTCACCGACTCGAACAGCCCGGCGTCGCGAGCCAGCGGGACCTGGGCCACGTTGTGGTAGACCACGTCCACGTCCTCGCAGGCGTGCTCCACCGCGTTGGCGTCGCGGATGTCCCCGCGCACGAAGTCCACCTCGGCCGGCCGGTCGTCCGCGTCGTTGAGGTCGAGCACCCGCACGTCATCGCCGCGCTCGCGCAGCCTGCGCACCAGCAGCGAGCCGAAGTACCCCGACCCGCCGGTCACCAGGGCGGTCTGTGCCACGGAAGTTCTCCTAGGGGCTGTGTCGGACGTGTTGCGCGTGAGAGTCGTGATCGAGGCGGCCCTTGGCGGTGCGGCCGGGCCGCCCTCATACCGGGCGTATTCGGGTGGTCCGGCCGTGCCGCCAAGGGCCGCCTCGGCGCGGCTATCGCGTGCGACACGTCCGACACAGCCCCTACAGGTCGATGCCGCGAGAACGGCACCAGCGGATGCTGCGCCGCATGCCCTCGGCCAGCGCGACCGAGGGCCGGTAGCCCAGGTCGGCGGTGGTGGTGGCGATGTCGCAGGCGATGGTCTTGTCCAGCTCGCCGAGCACGTGCAGCTCCTGGCTGTACCGGCCACGGCCCTGCAACAGCCGGTCCGCGCGCTCGGCCAGCTCGCCGAGCACGAGCGGGAAACGCAGCTGCCGCTTGGAGATCGCGTAGCCCTCCTCGCGCAGCACCCGCCGCACGGTGTCCACCACCTCGCGCATGGTGTAGGGCCGCTCATCGGCCACCCAGTAGCCGTTGCCGGGCGCCTTCACGTGCCGGGAGGCCAGCTCAACACCCTGGATCAGGTTGCCCACGTAGGTCATCGAGCGGCGCATCGACCCGTCGCCGAGCAGTGGGAACCGGCCGTGCCTGCACAGGCTGAAGAAGGTGCTCTGCCGCGCGGGCTGCCACTCGCCGTAGAACCACGGCGGCCGCACCACGGTGGTCTCCAGGCCGTCGCCGTTGGCGCTGAGCACCGCGATCTCGGCGTGCATCTTGGACTCGCCGTAGCCCAGGTAGGGCCGGTACGGCTCGGTGTGCCGGAACACCTCGTCGGTGCGCGGGTTCACCCCGAACGGCGAGTTCGAGGAGATGTGCGTCAGCCTGCGCACCCCGGCGCCGCGCGCCGCGGCCAGCAGCGCCTGGGTGCCGAGCACGTTGACCCTGGTGAACTCGCTGGTGCGGCGCGGGTGGATCACCCCGGCCGCGTGCACCACGTCGGCGCCCTCGGCCCCGGCGAGCAGGCGACGGGTCACCTCCGCGTCGGCGATGTCCCCGACGTGCACCGCCGCCCCGGGGTGCACGTCGAGCACGCCCGGCACGTCGGCCGCGACGGGGACCAGCACCCGCACCCGGCGGTCGGTGGTGTCCTTGAGGTGGGCCAGGTAGGCGCGGCCGAACCAGCCGCTGGCCCCGGTCAGCACGGTCAGCTCAGCTGGTGGAACGAGGTCGGACATAGAGGCCTTCTGGAGTCGAGGCGGCCGGCGAGGAAGTGCTGCACGTTCCGCGCGGCGACCGCCATGATGGTGCCCTGAGGGTTGACGCCGGGCGCTGACGGCAGCAGCGAGGCGTCGTTGACGTGCACGTTCACCGTGCCGTGCAGCCGGCCGAAGGAGTCGGCGCCGCAGCGGGCGAGGTCCTCGCCCATCGGCACCGTCCCGCACAGGTGCACGGTCATCAGGCTGGCGCGGGCCGGGGTCATGGCCGCGGTCGCGGCGGCGATGCCCGCGGGGTTGGCCACCACCGGCGCGCCCCGGAAGGACGGGTACAGCACGCTGGCGCCCGCGGCCAGCAGCAGGTGCATCAGCCGGGCCAGCCCGGTGCGCAACAGCTCGTGGTCCCCGCGGGTGAGCCGGTAGGTGACCAGCGGGTCGGTGAAGCCGGGCACGGCCAGCACCCGCCCGCGCCCGATGCTCTGGATCGCCGCGTAGTAGACGAACAGCCGCTCCCAGCGGGTCAGCGCCGGACCGAAGGCCGGCCAGTTCTCGCTCAGCGCCAGCGCCAGCAGCGAGGGCCGGGAGGCCGAGCCGCCGAAGGACAGCGCCGAGCCGAACTCCTTGACCTGGTAGACCGGCACGTCACCGTCGTTGACCGGCTCGTCGAACTCGGCGGTCACCTTCACCGTGGGGTGCACGGACAGGTTGCCGCCGATGTTGCGCCGCAGCCCCGAACGCTGCAAGAGCGCGGGCGTCTGGATCGCGCCCGCGCACACGAAAACGTGCTCGAAGACCACCCGCTCGGTGCGCCCGCTGGCCAAGTCCTGCACCACCGCGGCCACCGCACGCGGCCCGGCCAGCTCCAGCCGCAGCACCCTGCTCTGCTGCCGCAGCTCGGCCCCGGCCGCGATGGCCCTCGGCCAGTAGGTGACCGACATGGTCTGCCTGCGCACCCGCCGCTGCCCGTCGCGCTGCTCGCAGACCGCCCACCTGGGCACCTCGAAACCCCGCCAGCCCAACGCGTCCGCCCCTCGGGCGAGCACCTGGGAGGAGGCGGGCAGCGCCCACGGCAGGGTCGAGACGGAGAGCTCCTTCTCCACCAGGTCGCTGTGCGGGGACAGCTCGGGCACGTCCAGCCCGTCGATCCGCCAGTCCCGCGACCAGCCGGCCAGCAGGTCAGCCGACGGCCGGTGGTACAGCCCCGAGTTCACCTCGGACCCGCCGCCGACCCCGCGCCCCTCGGTGTAGGCCACCGACGGCCGCCCCAGCGCCGCGGTCAGCCCGCCACCCCGGTACTGCCGCCGCATCTGCTCCAGCGAGAACGGCGGCACCGAGCCCGGCTCGGTCCACTCACCCTCCTCGACCGCGAGCACCCGCAACCCGGCCTCGGCCAGCGCCCGCGCGGTGACCGCCCCACCCGGCCCGGTCCCGATGACCAGGGCATCCCACACCCGGCTCACCGGCGCTCCCGCTCAACCGCCCCGGCCAGCCCCAGCCCCCTGGTCAGCCGCACGAACTCGGCCACCACCGGCAGGTTCAACCGGTCCACCCGAGGCCCCAGCACCCGCCGCGCCACCAGGTAGCCCACCGCCGCCACAGCCACCCCGCAGCGGAGCAGATCCGGCATGCCCAGCACCGCCCCACGCACGTGCGCCACGGCCGCCGCGCGCTGCTCCGCACTGGCCTCCGGCAGGTCCACCCGGAGCAACGCCTCGGTGACCTTCGGCGCAAGCGCCACCGCCACCCGGCTCAACAGGCCGGGCAACTGGCGGTGCGGAGATCGGCGAACGGACATCGGGCCGGAGATTACACTCCGCGCCGAAGCGGTTACGCACAGACCCGATCAGGGCGTCAGCGCGGTCTCCTTGGCCCCGGCCGCCGGCGCCTTTCCGTACAACCCACCCGGCGCGTTCACCGGTCCGATATGCGCCGTCGCCACATGCGCGAAGTTGATGACGAACTCCCCGCCGTCCTCGGTCGCCACCACCTGGGTGCTCGCGGTCTCCAGATGACGCCGCAACCGCGGCCCGAGGTCCTCGGCCACCTCGTCGGTCAGCGCGACCCTGACCGGCTCACCAACGCCGGCGATGTGCAGGATGAGTGCTCGTTTCTGTGCCATGGCCCCAAGGTCATCAGCAAAACCCTTGCGCCACAACGCAAGTTCGCCCGTAGCGGATCCGCTACGGGCGAACGAGAGACTTCGGACTGGGAGCGTCTACTTGCGGAAGAACTTCTCCCTGCGCCCCTGCAGCACGAGCTTCACCCACTCCGCGAACGCCTTCGGGTCCTTCTTCTGGCCCAGGAAGTACAGCCCGAAGCGGATCGCCTCCAGCAGCCCCAGCTTGCGCATGCCCGGCTGGGACAACAGGTAGCCGCGGTTGCGGTAGGTGTAGTAGCGCTTGATCGGGTCGCCGGGGTCCTGGGCGTGGAAGCGGCCGCCCAGCATCGGCTTGAACTCCGCGGAGCCGTCCGGGTGCGCATAGGCCACCCTCAGCGTGGTGCCGAAGCGCAGGCCGCTGCGCACCACCCTGCGGTGGATCTCCACCTCGTCGCCGCGGAAGAACAGCCGGTAGTCCGGCACGCCCACCACGTCCAGGGTGGAGGCGCGGAACAGCGCGCCGTTGAAGAAGGAGGCGATGCCGGGCAGGAAGTCCGGGCTGTCCGGGGTGCTCAGCTCCTCGCGGCGGCGCTTCCAGGTCAGGCCGCGGCGCAGCGGGAAGGCCAGGGTGTCCGGGCGCTCGATGTTGACCACGACCGGGCTGACCGCGGCCAGCTTGCGGCGCTTGGCCTCATCCAGCAGCACCTCCAGCACGGTGTCGTCGGCAGGCCTGCCGTCGTCGTCGCCCAGCCACACCCAGTCCGCGCCCATGGCCAGCGCGTGCAGCATGCCCAGCGCGAAGCCGCCCGCGCCGCCGAGGTTGCGCTCGGAGAGCAGGTAGGTGGTGGGCAGCGGGCAGGCCTCGACCACGTCCCGCGCCGGCTGGTCCAGCCCGTTGTCCACGACCACCAGGTGGTCCGGCTGCCGGGTCTGGGCCGCGATCACCTTCAGCGAGTCCGCGAGCAGTTCGCGCCTGCGGCAGGTGACCACCACCGCGATGACCTTGCCCTCTGGTGCCTTCGACCCAGCCCGATCAGTCATGGCGTGCCACCAGCTCCCACCGAAGCGTGCTCGTCGTCATTGGCGAACGGGTCCCTGCCCTTGTACTGCGTCAGCACCTCGCGCAGCGCGCCGTGCGCCTTGACCTGCCCGTGGTCCACCCAGATCGCGGTGCTGCACAGGCTCTTGAGGAACTCGTCGGAGTGCGAGGCGAACACCAGCATGCCGGACCGCTTGACCAGGTCGTTGAGCCGGTCCCGCGCCTTGTCCAGGAAGGCCGCGTCGACCGCGCCGATGCCCTCGTCCAGCAGCAGGATCTCCGGGTCGATCGAGGTCACCACGCCGAGCGCGAGGCGCACCCGCATACCGGTGGAGTAGGTCCGCAGCGGCATCGACAGGTAGTTGCCCAGCTCGCTGAACTCGGCGATGTCGTCGATGCGGGCTTCCATCTGCTTGCGGGTCATGCCCAGGAACAGCCCGCGGATGATGATGTTGTCGTAGCCGGAGATCTCCGGGTCCATGCCGACGCCGAGGTCGAACACGGGCGCGACCTTGCCGATGATCCTGGAGGTGCCCCTGGTCGGCTCGTAGATGCCGGAGAGCAGCCGCAGCAGGGTGGACTTGCCCGCGCCGTTGTGTCCGACCAGCGCGACCCGGTCACCGTGCTGGAGCGAGATGGAGACATCCCGCAGCGCCTCGATCACCGGCACCTTGCTCTCGGTGCCGATCTTGCCGCCTGCCTTGCCGAGCACGGCCTTCTTCAGCGAGCGCGTCTTGGCGTCGAAGATGGGGAACTCGACCCAGGCGTTCTGTACCTCGATGCTGACCATGGGAATTCAGCCCCCTTACACCCAGTAGGACACGCGGGCACGGTAGTTGCGCAGCATGACGAGCGCCGCGCCCCAGCCGACCACGGTGATGATGCCGACGACCAGCCAGTGGTGGAAGAGCTGGTCCTGGCCCAGCAGCGGCCGCCGGATGATCTCGATGAAGTGCAGGAACGGGTTGAACTCGGCCAGGTAGGCGCGCTCCCTGACCAGCTGGTTCTGGTGGTTGGCCAGGATGTTGAAGTCCCACACGATCGGGGTCATGTAGAACAGCAGCAGCACGACACTGCCGATGATCGGCGGGATGTCCCGGAACCGGGTGCTGATGATGCCGGTGAGCAGTGCGACCCAGCCGCCGTTGAGCACGATCAGCGCGAAGGCCGGGATCGCGTACAGCACGGTCCACTTCAGGTCCTGCGGGAAGATCGCCAGCATGATGAAGTAGATCAGGAAGTTGTGCGCGAACAGCAGCACCTGGCGCCACACCAGCCGGAACACGTGGGTGGTCAGCGGCGAGGGCAGCTGCTTGATCAGGCCCTCGTTGGCGATGAAGACGTTCGCGCCCTCGTTCACGCAGTTCGCGATGAACGTCCAGCAGACCAGGCCGACGGTGACGTACGGCAGGAAGAACTGGATCGGCGCGTTCTGGATGGCCGAGAACAGGATGCCCATCGCCAGCGCCATCACGCCGGTGCTGATGGTGATCCACAGTGGACCGAGCACCGAGCGCCGGTAGCCCTGCTTGATGTCCTGCCAGCCGAGATGGCCCCAGAGCGAACGCTGGTTCCATCCGGCGCGCAGGTCTGCGAAGGCCCGGCCCCAGCTGCGGTACGCGCGGGCAGTGGACACCGCTGGATTTTCGACAGTGCTGCTGGACACGAAAGTGAGGGTACCGGCGCGACATTCCGTGCTTGGCCTCCGGTCGGTCATAGCGCGGTCGCGGTGCGCGATTTCACCATGCGTGGCGTTAGGCGATCGTGACGGTCCCCACGGCTTCCAGGTGACCTGCTCCAGGCAAGATGAAAACCGTTATCGTCTTCTTCGGTCCCATCCCCACCCGGAGGTGTCCTGTGCGTCCGTCGCGCACCAAGATCGGCCTGCTCAGCCTGGTCACGGCCTCGGCAGCCGTAGTTTCCGCGTGCACCGCGGCGCCACCCGCAACCGCTCCCACGACCCCCGCCGCGGCCACCGGGGCGGCCGTCGAGGTCAACGCCGCACCGCTGGCGCCCTCGCTCAGCGTGACCGATCCGGCCGGACAGAACGTGACCCTGCCCAAGGTCCCGGAGCGGATCGTCTGCCTCACCGGATTGTGTGACGACGCGCTCACCGAACTCGGACTGAAACCGGCGGGCACCTCCAACGCGGTGCTGCTGACCCTGCCCCAGCTGGCCGGTGAGGCGGGCAAGCAGGTGCCGGTCGTGCCCGGCAGCTTCGGCCAGGAGGACGCCGAGGCGATCGGCGCGCTCAAGCCGGACCTGGTGATCGGACTTTCCGGTGTGCACGACGGACTCCGGCCCGCGGTGCAGAAGTTCAACGCTCCACTGTGGACGGTCAACCCGAGCAGCTGGGAGCAGTCCGTCGGCTACCTGCGCAACCTGGGCGCGCTCACCGGCCGCACCGAGCAGGCCGTGGCCGCGGAGAAGAAGTTCCGCACCAAGCTCGCGCAGGCGATCGAGACCAGCGAGCAGAAGGGCCTGAACAAGCAGACCGTGCTGCTGATGTTCGGCAGCGCCGACTCCATCGGCGTGGACACCGCCGACTCGATCAACGGCAAGCTGCTCGGCCAGCTCTTCGGCTACCCGTTCCCGGCCAAGGGCGGCAACGTGGAGACCGCGAACATCTACAGCGTGGAGGAGATCCTGGCGAAGCAGCCGACCGTGGTCTTCGTCTACTCCTTGATCTTCGCCTCCACTGACAAGAAGCTGTCCGAACAGCTCGCCGCGAACCCGGTGTGGAAGCAGGTGAAGGCCGTGCAGTCCGGTCAGGTGCACGAGGTCGTGCCCAAGCTCTGGGGCTCCGGCCGGGGCACCCGCAGCCTCGGCGCGATCATCGACGAGGCGATGGCCAAGGTGTCCGCGGCGCCCGCGGCGTGAGCAGGCAGCTCGCGCCCCTGCTCGCGGTGCTGGCCTTGCTGGTGGCGGCCACGGCCACGCTGTGCCTGGGCACCCCGCTGGTCGGGGTCAACCGGCTGCCCGCGGCCTTCGCCGCCGAGACCGGACTGGAACACGCGGTGGTCGTGCTGCTGCGCGCGCCCAGGCTGCTGCTCGCGCTGTGCGCGGGCGCGGCGCTGGGCGCGGCCGGGCTGCTGTTGCAGGAGTCGCTGCGTAACCCGCTGGCCGTGCCGGAGCTGCTCGGTGTCTCCAGCGGGGCCTCGGCCGCGGTGGCCATCACCGTGGTCTGGGCGGTGCCGGTGCCGGGCGCGCCGCTGGTCCCCGCGCTGCTCGGCGCGGTGACCGGCGGCCTGCTCACCCTGCTCGCCGCACGCAGGGCGGTCGGCCCGGCCGCGGTGCTGCTGATCGGGGCCGCGGTGAGCGCGGCGCTGCAAGCGGTCCTGTTCACCGGGCTGTCCCTGTCGGACTCCCGCGAGCAGGGCGTGTTGTTCCGCTACCTGCTGGGCTCGCTGACCGGCACCACCTGGGACACGGTGGCCTTCGCCGCGCCCGGCCTGCTCGCCGCGCTGCCGCTGGCGCTGCTCGCGGTGCCCGCGCTCGGCCTGCTCCGGCTGGGCGATGACACCGCCTCCGCGCTCGGCCTGCGCGCGGGCCGGGCCCGGCTGGCGGTGCTGGTGCTGGCCTGCGCGCTGGTCGCGGTGGCGGTCGGCCCGGCTGGCCCGATCGCCTGGGTCGGCTTCCTCGGCCCGCAGCTGGCCAGGCGACTGCGGCCGACCGCGGGCGCCAGGGTGTGGCTGGCCTGGTCGGCGGTCTTCGGTGCGTTGCTGGTGGTGCTGGCCGACCTGCTGGCGCGCACCGTGCTCTACCCGGTCGAGCTGCCGGTGGGCGGCCTGACCGCGGTGGTCGCGGTGGTGCTGGGCACGCTGCTGCTGTTCCGTCGTCGCGCGGAGGTGCTCGGATGACCCGGCGACTGGCCGTCCCACTGCTGCTGCTCGCGCTCGCGGTCGCCGCGGTGGCCCAGCTCTCCGTGGGCACCTCGGTCGGCCCGCTGGACGCGCTGTTCGCCCTCTTCGGCGCGGGCAGCGAGCTGAACCTGACCATCGTCGGCGAGCTCCGCCTGCCCCGGATGCTGGTCGCCCTGGGCACCGGCGCCTGCCTGGGCCTGGGCGGCGTGGTGCTGCAGGCCGTGCTGCGCAACCCGATGGCCTCGCCCGAGGTCACCGGGGTCGGTTCCGGCGCGGTGCTCGGCGCGGTGGCCGCCACCGTGTTCGGCCTGGCAGGCACCGCGGCCGGGCTCACCGCGGCGGCCATCATGGGCGGCGTGCTCGGCGGCGCCGCGCTGTGGCTGATCGCCTCGCGGGCCGGGGCCGACCCGCTGCGGCTGGTGGTGCTCGGCGTGCTGGTCTCCGCGGTGCTGGCCGGGCTGTCCCTGGTGCTGCTCACCGCCCGGCCGCAGCTGGCCGGCGCGGCCGCGCGCTGGCTGGTCGGCTCGCTCAACGGGCGGACCTGGGAGCACTGGCACGCGCTGTGGCCGTGGCTGCTGCTGGTCACGCTGGTGCTCGCGCTGGTGGCGCCCGCGCTGGACCTGCTCGCGGTGGACGACGACCACGCCAAGGCGGTCGGCCTCGCGGTGCCGCCGTGGCGGATGCTCGCGCTGCTCGGCGCGGTGCTGGCCACCGCGGCCTCGGTGGCCGCGGTGGGCGCGGTGGCCTTCGTCGGACTGCTCGCCCCGCACGCCGCGCGGCTGCTCACCGGGGCCGAGCACCGGCTGCTGCTGCCCTCGGCCGGGATCGCCGGCGCGGCCTGCGTGTGCGGGGCGGACTTCCTGGCCCAGGCGGTGACCCTGCTGGTCCCGGCCTCGGGCAGCCAGCGGATCGGGGTGCCGGTGGGTGCGGTGACCGCGCTGGCCGGCGCGGTGGTGTTGATCGTGGTCGCGCGCCGGTTCTCCAGCGCGCTGGCGGGGAGGGACTGAAATGATCACTGGCACCGGCATCACCGTCCGGTTCGGGCCGCGCACTGTTCTGTCCACTGTGGACATACAGGTGGCGGAAGGGGAGTGGCTCGCGCTGGTGGGCCGCAATGGCTGCGGCAAGAGCACCCTGCTGCGCGTGCTGGCCGGGCTGCACACCCCGGACGCGGGCACGGTGCGCCTGGGCGCGGACGGGCTGGACTCCTTGTCCCGCAGGGAGATCGCCCGCCGGATCGCGGTGCTGCCGCAGGCCATGCCCTCGGTGCCGGGACTGACCGTGCGCCAGCTGGTCCGGCAGGGCCGCTACGCCGTGCGCGGCCCGCTGGGCATGCTGCGCACCGGCGATGACGAGCAGGTGCGCAGGGCGCTGGCCGAGACCGGGGTGACCGAGTACGCCGACGCCGCGGTGGACCGGCTCTCCGGCGGCGAGCGCCAGCGGGTCCGGCTGGCCCTGGCACTGGCCCAGGACGCGCCGGTGCTGCTGCTGGACGAGCCGACCACCTACCTGGACGTCCGGCACCAGCTGGAGGTGCTGGAGCTGGTGGCCAGGCTGCGCGCCGAACGCGGGCTGACCGTGGTCACCGTGCTGCACGACCTGGCCCAGGCGGCCCGCTTCGCCGACCGGGTGGTCGCACTGCGGGACGGGGCGGTGCACGCCGACGGCCCGGCCGCCGAGGTGGTCGACGCCGGACTGCTGGCCGAGGTCTTCGGCGTGCGCGGGCGGGTCTGGCGGGACGAGCGGACCGGCCGCCCGGCCTGCGCCTACGACACGGTGCTGTAGATCCGCTCCGGCCTGGCCTCGGCGCGCAGCGGCGAGCACCAGGCCAGCACCACGCCCACGGCGAGCACGCCGACCGCGGCGGCGAGTCCGGCACTCGGGCTCGCCGCCACCGCGACCACCCCGGCCAGCGTCGCGCCCAGCGGCTGGCCGAGGCCGTAGGAGAGCATCCGCGCCGTGGTGTTCACCCGGCCCTGCAGCTCATCCGGGGTGACCTGCTGCCGGAAGGTGATCGCGTTGATCACCACCGTGGTGTAGGCGGTGCCCCAGGCGACCGCGGCCACCGCGCCGAGCAGCCAGTGCGAGCTGAACACCACCAGCAGCCCGCACAGCAGCGAGGCGGGCAGCGCGCGCAGGGCCAGCCGTGCCGGGCCGAGCCTGCGGCTGAGTGTCGGCACCAGCTTGGCCGCCAGCAGCGCGCCCACGCCCCAGCAGCTGGTCAGCACGGCCAGCCGGGGATCCCCGCTGGGCGGCACGCCGAGCGAGCGGTCCGCCCACGGCAGCAGCATCGCCACCCAGGCCCCGCCCGCGGCCGAATGGGTGGCGCCGACCAGGGTCAGCGTGCGCACGGTCGGGTGACGCCACAGGAAGGTCAGCCCGCCGCGCACGTCGGTCCGGATGTCGGCCAGCGAGCGCGGCCGCCCGGCCCGGTCCGGCGCGGACAGCGGGCGCACGATGGCGCGCAGCAACAGGGCCGAGATGGCGTAGCTGAGCACGTCCACGGTCAGCATGGGCGCGGGGGAGAGCAGCGTGACGGCCAGCGTGGCCAGCGGCGGCACCACCATCTCCACCACCGTGGTCATCCCGGACACGGTGGCGTAGGCCGAGGTGGTCCGGTCCTTGCCGACCAGGGTGGGCAGCGCGCCGAAGTTGGCCGCGTCGAAGACCACGAACAGCGTCTGGGACAGGAACCCGGCCACCACCACGTGCTCCACGGTGAGGCCGCCGAGTGCCCAGGTGACCGGGATGCTGACCAGCAGGGCCGCGTTGAGCAGGTCCGCGGCCACCATCAGCCCGCGCCGGTCCAGCCGGTCCGCCAGCACGCCCGCGAACAGGCCGAACAGCAGGTAGGGCAGCGTCTCCGCGGCCGCCATGGCCGCGCTCCAGGCCGCCGAACCGGTCAGCTGGTACACCAAGATCGGCAGCGCGACCAGGGTCACCCGCGAACCGGCCACGGAAATCACCCGGGCGGCGAGGTACCGGCGGAAGTCCGGGTCCCGCCGAAGGGCTACGACGTTCGTCACCCGAGCACACTAACACTATTGGTAATGACTTTCATTTGTGATAGGCATGAGGAGGTTGAAGGTCAACCGTCATCTGAGGAGGTACGAGATGGACAAGGTGTTCGTGCGCGTCGAGACCGAGCGCGAGCTGCCGCACAACTCGGCTAGCCACAGCAACGCCCTGGTCGAGAACCCGTTCGCCGACCAGGACTGATTTCGGTCTGACCTGACAAGGTGGCCCGCCGTGCCCCGGGGTGCGGCGGGCCACCGTCTGTCCCGGAGGTGCGCATGAGTCAGCTGACACCGGGTGCCGTGCTGTTCGGCCTGCCCGAGGACCGGACCGCGCTGCGCTCGCCAGAGGGCGAGGTGCTCGACATCGCGCTGCCGCCGGAGACCCTCACCGCCGTCCGCGCCACCCTGACCACCGGTGCGCAGGCCCCGCCAGAGCTCTCCGCCTTCGCCGAGGCCGGGTTCCTCGGCCGCCGCCGCGCCTGGCCCGCAGAACGCGCCGCGGTCGGCGTGCTGGCCACCGAAGAGCTGGCCAAGCCCTACCTCGACCTGCTCCGCGCGCACGGCGCCGACCCGCGCCTGGTCACCGCGGACGCGCTGGACGGCCTGGCCGCGGTCTGCGCCCTGCACGACGGCCCGGCCCCGCAGTGGTGGACCGAGCTGGACGAGCTGCCGGCCCGTGGCATCGCCTGGCAGCGGATCAGCCGCGAGGGCAGGCACGCGATCCTGGAACCGGTGGCCGCCGGCCCGGCCGACGTCCGCCACCGCGACGTCCGGCTGCGCCGCCTGGCCGCCGCCGGCTCCGGCCACCAGCACCTGGCCGCCTACTGGGCGCAACACGAGGCGATCACCGGCGCGGAACACTTCGACGTGGCCGACCTGACCCTGGTGCTCTCCGCCGCCGCCCTCGACCTCCGCGGCTGGGCCTGCGCGCAGCCAACCCGCCCGGCCGGCTCCCTGGTGACCACCGAACTGCCCGCCAACCGACGGCTGCGCGTGCTCGACCTGGACACCGCCGCGATCACCGACCACCCGGTGCTTCGCGTCCCGGACTGCGCGTCGTGAGCGCAGAAGTAGAGGGGTACCTCGTCCCCGCCGCGGACGAGGTACCCCTCGCTGCCACCGTCTTCCGCTCTCCCGAGCGTGAACGGTCGCCGGTGGTACTTCTTCGTTCCCCCTACGACCAGCGGCTAAACCACGCCGAGGCGAAAAGTTGGGCGAAACGAGGTTTCGCCTGCGTAACCGTGGATACCCGGGGCAGATTCGCCTCCGGCGGCCAGTTCCGCCCGTACGTGCACGAGGCGTCCGACGGCGCCGCGGTCCTCGACTGGGTGCACGCCCAGGACTTCTGCGACGGCCGGGTCATCCTCACCGGCGCGTCCTACGGCGCGTACTGCGCACTGGCCACCGCCGCGGCCGGCACCGCCCCGGTGGCCGCGGTGATCGCCGCCGTCCCCGCCATGGGGCCCGGCGAAACCGCCCGCGACCCCGGCGGCGCGGCCCGCCTGGCCTGCCGCGCCGGTTGGTGGTCCGAACACGGCGGCACCCCGCAACCCCGCCCCCCAGCCCAGCTCGACCTCACCCACCTCCCCATCCGCGACCTGGTCGACCAACCAGGCTGGTCCGACCTCTGGGCCGCCCCCCGCCGCGGCGCGCTCTGGCCCGCCCTCCGTGAATGTCAGGTCCCCCTGCTCGCGGTAGGCGGCGTGCACGACCCCTTCGCCGCCGACACCGCCGAGCTGGCTGCCACCTGGGGCGGCCCCTCCCGCCTGGTCCTGGGCCCCTGGGGCCACCTGCTGGACGCCCACGCCCCCGGAGCGGCCCTGGCAGGCAAACGCATCGGCGCTCTGTACCTGGCCTTCGCCCAAGCCGCCCTCGCCGCGCTCGCCGCCCCCGCTCTCACCGGTGCCACTCGCCCCGCTCTCACCGGTGCCGCGGCCTGGATCGCCACCGGCGACCACTGGTCCCGCTGGCCCGCCGACACCGGCCCCGCCTGCCCCCTCTCCGTGGTCCGCGGCGTCTTCACCGCCGACCCGGCCCACCCGTTCCCCTCCCGCGAGCCCGCCGCCGACCTCGCCCCCGACGCCAACCGCCCCGACCGCGCCCTGCTGCACTCCGCCCCCCTGCCCGGCGGCGTGCTGCGCGGTCGGATCGGCGTCCGCCTGCGGCTGCGCGCGGACACCCCCGACAACGACTGGCTGCTCCGACTGTCCACAGTGGACGATCAACGTCAGCTCGCGCACACGATCTTCCGCGACACCGCCCCACCCGGCCATCCGGTCGAGCGCACCGCCGAACTGGGCCCACTCGGCGTCGAACTGCCGCCAGGAACCCGGCTGCGCCTGGAGATCGCCGGGCACCACTGGCCCCGGCACGCCCGCAACCCGCACACCGGGGCAGACCCGGTCGACGCGGTCGAGCTGCACCCCAGCCGCCGCGAGGTGCTGCACGCCGAACTCACCCTGCCCTGGGCCGCGGCCGCCGACGCGGTGCCCGCGGCGAACCTGATCGAGGAGGTGGTCCGGTGAGCCTGTCGCCGGAGACCATGGTCGACCCGCTGACCGGCATCGTCCGCCGGTTCGTCGACGTGACCCCGGTGCCCGGCCTGCCGCACCGGTACCGCGGCGTCACCGCCGAGGTGTCCGACGCCCGCAGGCTCGGCGCCTGGCCCGCCGACCGGGTCAGCCTGGGCACCACCTTCGGCGACGTCGAGGGCGCCAGGGTCGCGGCCCTCGGCGAGGCGGTCGAACGCTACTGCGGCAACCGCCTGCCCCCGCTGGACGACCCCCGCCTCCGCCGCACCACCGCGGCTGTCCTGGCCGCCGAGGGCCACCGCCACTTCGGCCCGGCCGACCTGCCCTTCTTCGCCCCGTGGCAGCACCGCGAACCCGGCTTCCCGTACCAGGAGTTCACCGCCGACACGGAGCTGTTGTGGACCAGGGGCGAGGAGGACGGCGAACCCTGCTGGCTGCCCGCCTCCTGGGTCTACCTGAACTACTTCACCGGCGAGCGCAAGCGCGAACCCCGCCTGCACCACCTCAACTACGCGGGCATCGCCACCGGCGCGGACGCCCCCGACGCCTTCCGCCGGGGCCTGCTGGAACTGCTGGAACGCGACGCCCTGGAACTCTGGTGGCACCTGGGCGCCCCCAGCCGCGGCATCGCGCTGGACTCGGTCCCCGGCCTGCGCGCCGACCTCACCGGCACCCGCCTGAAGATCCACCTGGTCGAACTGCCCACCGAACATCCGGTCGCCTGCGTCGCCGCGGTCGCCATCGACGAGGAGACCGGCATCGTGGCCGGCGGCGGCGCGGCGCGGCTAGACCCAGCCGAGGCCTGCGCCAAGGCCGCCATGGAAGCCATCCACACCTGGGTCTTCACCCTGGGCCTGCTGGAGCCCGACGGCTGGGTCTTCGACACGATCAAAGCGGGCATCCTGGCCAAGGGCCTCTACCTGGACCACCGCCCCGACCGCAGCTACCGCGACGCAGCGGGCCCCCACTTCGCCCGAGTCCGCGACCTGGGCGCCCAACCCCAGATCTGGCTGGACCCCAGAACCCAGGAGTCCCTGCTCCCGCGCTTCACCAACCCCACCACCGAGATCGCCGCCGCGGACCTCCCCACCGGCACCCTCCCCGATCTCCAGCAAAGCCTGCGCGCCCAAGGCTGCCGAGTGGCCACCGTCGACCTCACCACCCCCGACGTGGCGGAAACCCCCTGGCGAGTCCTGCGCGTAGCGGCAACCGGCCTGGTCCCCAACGCCCCAGCCGCCTTCCGCTACCTGGGCCTGCCCCGCTGGCGCGAAGCCCAGCAATCCCGCGCCTGGGCCCCCGCAGCCAACCCCCTGACCGGTCCGGAGGGCCTGGTCCTGGACCCACCCCCCTTCCTGTGACCGCCATCGAAGCGGCCCTGACCGCCGCCTGGACCGGCGCCGACCCCGGCC
>NZ_JAMHIV010000041.1 GCF_023897065.1 Crossiella sp. SN42 | reverse complement strand
AGCCACCGCGCCTGGCCCCCGGCTGCGGCTTCCGGCGGCACTGGCCACGTTGCCTGATCTGCCGAGTGCTGAGCCTGGCTCTCGGCTCCGTGCCTACCGGCTGCCCGCCCGCGCCCTCCGCTTCTTCTGCGGAACGCTTTTCGCGGCCATTTGGTTGCCCCGGGCCTCCGAGCAACTCGGCAGCCTCCACCAGCATCCCACATATCCCCAGCTCAACGCCCATCCCATCCCCAACCGCCCCCTCCTCCGACCGCAAACCCAACTCACCGAACCAAGCCCCCGCATGCACCCCGAACGGCCCCGCGCCCCAACCCGCCACCCACGAACCGCAACTCGAAGACCCCCTCCAAGCCCCGCATCCGCCGCTCACCGCGCCCCCGTCCCACACGCGCACCCGCCACCCACAACACTCGCCCACACCCCACACCCCACACCCCACGCCCCACGCCCCACGCCCTCCACACTCCCATCTTGACATGTCAAAAATGACACGTCATAAATGAACCATGACCAACACCACCACGCCCCGCACCTACCTCTCCGGCGCCCTGGCCCCCGTCGCCACCGAGCACACCGCCCTGGACCTCCGCGTCACCGGCAACCTCCCGCCGGAGCTCGACGGTCGCTACTTCCGCAACGGGCCCAATCCGCTTCCCGGCGCCGATCCCGGTCACTGGTTCACCGGGCAAGGCATGATCCACGGGGTTCGGCTGGGGAATGGGCGGGCGCAGTGGTATCGGAATCGGTGGGTTCGGACGCCGCGGTTTGCTGGGGAGGATCGGCCTTATGTTCGGGCGGATGGGAGTGTTGATCTCGCGGCGGTGAATGCCAATACGCATGTCATCCCGCATGCGGGGCGGATTCTGGCGTTGGTGGAGTCGGGGTTTCCGTATGAGCTGACGCCGGAGTTGGAGACGGTGGGGCCCTGCGACTTCGGGGGGCGGTTGACCACGGCCATGACCGCGCATCCCAAGGAGGACCCGGTTACCGGGGAGCTGCACTTCTTCGGGGTGGGCATGCGGCCGCCGTTCTTGACCTATCACGTGTTGTCGGCGGCCGGCGAGCTGGTGCGCAGTGTGCCGATCGACGTGCTGGGGCCGAGCATGATGCATGACTTCGCGATCACCGCGAACCACGTGTTGTGGCTGGATCTGCCGATGACGCTGGACCTCAACGTGGCCGGGGGTTTGCCGTTCCGGTGGCATGACGACTACCCGGCGCGGATTGGGGTCATGCCGCGCAATGGGAACAGTGCGGATGTGCGGTGGATCGAGATCGATCCCTGTTACGTCTTCCACGTGGCCAACGCGGCGGAGAACCCGGACGGCACCATCACCTTCGACGCGGTGCGCTACACCCCCGCCACCATCCAGCGGACCTGGCGCCGGATCGGCGGGCATGCCGACCTGACCGAGGCCCAGACCTCCGCGCCGACCTCGTTGCACCGGTGGGTGCTGGATCCGGTGCGGAGCACGGCGCGGGAGCAGGCGCTCGGGGACGAGTCAGTGGAGTTTCCGACCATCAACGAGGGGCTGACCGGGCTCGCGCACCGGTTCGTCTACACCGTGGGCGCGCAGCTGACCGGTGGTGGGCGGGGCATCGTCAAGTACGACCTGCGGGACGGGTCGACCGATCAGCACGAGCTCGCGGAGACCTGGCAGCCGGGTGAGGCGGTGTTTGTGCCAAGTGGGCACGGCGAATCCGAGGATGCCGGGTGGCTGTTGTCGGTGACCAGCAGCGAGACGGGCGCGGCCTCCGACCTGCTGGTGCTGGACGCCACCGACCTGGCGGCCGGGCCGGTGGCGACCGTGCACCTGCCCCACCGGGTGCCGGCCGGCTTCCACGGATCGTGGATCACCGACGCGGAACTGGCGGGTTGAGAACTCCGAGAGCGGCGGCTCCCCAGGGCCGCGGCGGGACCGGTCCCGGGGAGCTGCCACTCCCTCGCGTCTCCGCGAGGGTTTTTGGCGGCGGGGGTCCTCGGTGACCGGCCCCTAACTTGCCCGCAACACCGGGCGTCGTCAATAGGTCTAGACCAAATTCAGTCCATAGGCACAGCCGGGCTGTGCCTATGGACCAGCCACCCTGAGCTGACAGACTGCTGGCCATGGCAGACCGTAGGCCGCCCACGCTGGCACTTTCCGATCTGCACCGCAGGCACGGCAGCGGGCCTCGGAGTGTGCACGCGCTGCGCGGTGTCACCCTGACGGTCGAGCCTGGCCGGCTGGTCGCGGTGATGGGGCCGAGCGGGTCGGGCAAGTCCACCCTGCTGAACCTGGCCGGCGGACTGGACGTGCCGACCTCGGGCACCGTGACGGTGGACGGGCGCGACCTGGCCACGCTGCGCGCCGCTGAGCTGGCGGCGTTGCGGCGCAACACGATCGGCTACGTCTTCCAGGAGTACAACCTGGTGCCCGCGCTCACCGCGGCGGAGAACGTGGCACTGCCCAGGGAGCTGGACGGGGTGCCTGCCCGGACCGCGCGGGCCGAGGCGCGGGAGACGCTGACCCAGCTGGGCATCGCCGACATCGGTGACCTGTTCCCCGACCAGCTCTCCGGCGGGCAGCAGCAGCGCATCGCGATCGCCAGGGCGGTGGTCGGCCCGCGCAGGCTGATCCTGGCCGACGAGCCGACCGGAGCGCTGGACTCCGACAGTGGTGAGGCGGTGCTGCGGCTGCTGCGGGCGCGCTGCGACGCGGGTGCGGCCGGGGTGCTGGTCACCCACGAGGCCCGCCATGCGGCGTGGGCCGATCAGGTGATCTTCCTTCAGGACGGGCGACTGGTGGACGAAACGGGATACACGCTGGACCCGGAGTCCCTGCTCAGCTGAGTGGGGCGGTTTCGCGTGAGTGTCGTCACCCGTTCTGCCCTGTCCGGCCCTTCGCCAAGATCCCTAGGCTCGGCAGCAGTCGAGTGCTGGGGAGAGTTGTGGTGCCACACGGCAGGGTCGCGGCCATTGAGTGCGGCGCTGACTCGATCCAGCTGCTGGTCGCCGACCTGGCTGCCACCGACGGCACCGGCCTGACCGAGGTCACCAGGCGGTTCGAGCCGCTCAAGCCCGGCGACGAGGCGCTGCCCAGGGCGCGCGCGGTGCTGGCCGACTACGCCGAGGTGATCGCCGAGCTCCAGGTGCACAAGGTGCGGCTGTGCGGCACCGGCGCGGACGAGTCGCTGACCGCGATCGCGCTGGACACCCTCGGCGTCAAACCGGACACCCTGACCGCGGCCGAGTGCGCCGCGCTGGCCTTCGCCGGCGCGGTCGGCGACCTGCCGGGCGCGGGCCAGGTGACGCACCTGGTCGCCGACATCGGCAACCACAGCACCCAGCTGGCCCTCGGAGTGTCCACTGTGGACCGGATCGCCTCGGTCGACCTGGGCTGCGCGGCGCTGGCGGACCGCTACTTCCAGCACGATCCGCCGACCGGGGACGAGATCGAGCAGGCCAGGCAGGACATGACCTTCGTGGTCGACCACGCGCTGGCCGCGGTGCCGGGCTGGCGGACCGCCCGGTTGGTCGGGGTGTCGGAGTCGGTGGCCGGCATCGCCGCCTTCGTGCTCGGCGACCGGCCCGGTCCGGAGCAGCCGCTGCACCACGCGGTGATCACCGAGGAGGAGGTCACCGTGGCCACCGCCGAGCTGCTCACCATGCCGGCGGACACCCGGCGCGCGCTGGTCACGCCCTATCCGCACCTGGCCGACGTGCTGCCTGCCTGCGCGCTGGCGGTGCAGCTGCTCATGCAGCGCGCCGGTCAGCAGCGTCTGATCGTGAGCAGGCACGACATCCTGCACGGCCTGGCCCGGTACACAGGATGAGCCCGATCACCAGCAGCCACAGCTGGAACGGGTAGCCGGCCAGCCGTTCCATGCCGCCGGGGCCGAGCCCGAAGTGCAGCACCTGGGCCGAGTACTGCCCCGCGGTGAACAGCATCGAGGCGGTTACCGCGAGCCCGCCTGCCAGGCAGCCGAACACGCCGATCCACCGCGCCCAGTCCACCACGGCCAGGCTGACCAGGAAGATCGCGATCCCGCCGACTGGCAGGTTGAGCGCGGCCAGCGCGTGCCCGGTGCGGTTGATGTTCTCCGGCACCAGGCCGGTCAGCGCCTCCAGCGCGCCGGTGGCCAGCATCAGCGCGAAGGAGGCGGACCCGGCCCAGCCCTGCGGCCACAGCCCGCGCAGCAGCAGCGTGCCGCCGATGAGGCACAGCCCGGCCAGCACCAGCGTGGTGTTCATCAGCGGGTGCAGCGGCGAGCAGACGAACTCCGGTCCACCGTGCGGTTCGATGAACAGGCCGCAGCCGGTGTTGCCGAGATGGCCCACCAGGTCCTGGTACCAGGAGTAGGGCGGTTCCCAGGCCGCCGCGGTGATCAGCTGGCCGCCGACGCACAGCAGCGCCGAGCAGATCCACAGCAGCGCACCGAGGACGGCCATGGCACCCACTATGGCCGGTGCGCGCCATCCTGTGCGGGAGGCGCGTCACACTGGGCTCACTTCAGGTGGTTGGCGGCGGGTCGCCGAGGTGGGGCTCCAGCGCGGTCCTCGGTGCCCGCGAAGTCGGTGGCGCCGGCCACTGGCCCTCGGTCAGCAGCGCCCCCTCCTCACAACCGGACGCCCAGCTCGTTGGTGCGCACCGGCCCGCCGGTGACCAGGCTGCGGTTGGCCGCGAACCCGGTGAGCAGCGAGCGTGCCCCGGCCAGGTGGTCGGCGCGTTTGCCGGTGCTGTCCTCGGTTTCCGCGCCGAAGAGCGCCGCGCACAGCCTGCGGTCGGCACTGGCGTGTCCTTCCTCCGCGGACACCGGGACCTGCTGCGGCGGCTGCCAGAACCTGCGCACCCACAGGCTGGCGTGCGGCTGGCCGCCGGGATCGGCCTCCACCACCTCCAGTTCGGCCCGGCCCTTGCTGCCGTTGACCATCACCCGCACGCCCTCCCACGGGGCGTAGGCGGTCAGGTGGTAGGTCAGGGTGGCGCCGGAGCGGTAGCGGGCGAGCACCGCCAGATCGTCCTCAATGGACACTCCGGGGGCGAAGACGTCCTGGTCCCGCCGGTAGCCGTCCTCGTGCGCGGCCTCGTGGTAGAGCTCGCGCAGCCACGGGTCCTCGGTGAGGTCGAGCCGGAAGGCCGCCGGGTCCTGGCCGTGCCGGCGCAGGTTGTCGGGACCGTAGAAGAACAGCCGGCCCTGCGCGTAGACCTCGGCCGGTTCGGTGTCCAGCCACCAGTTGACCAGGTCGAAGTGGTGGGTGGCCTTGTGCACCAGCAGGCCGCCGGAGTTGGCCTTGTCCCGGTGCCAGCGGCGGAAGTAGTCCGCGCCGTGCCGGGTGTCCAGCAGCCACTCGAAGTGCACCGAGCCGACCTCGCCGATCTCCCCGGCCGCGATGATCTGCTTCAACCGCTCGAAGACCGGCTGGTAGCGGTAGTTGAAGGCGACCGTGACCGTGCGCCCGGTGTCCGCCACCGCGTCCAGGATGCGTTGGCAGCGTTCGGGATCGGTGGTCATCGGCTTCTCGGTGATGACATCGCGGCCCGCGCGCAGGGCGGCGGTGATGTACTCGTCGTGGGTGCGGTCCACCGTGGTGACCAGCACGGTGTCCACGGCCTCCCGGTCCAGCATGGCCAGGAAGTCCTCGGCCGGGTACTCCGGGACGGGGGCCGCGCCGAGCCCGGCGAGCCTCCGGTTGTGCGCGGCCATCCGGGTCCGGTTGACATCGGCCAGCGCGACCAGCTCGGCCGTGCCGGTGTGTTCGACGGTCAGGGCGCGCAGGAACACGGTGGCCCGGTTTCCGGTGCCGATGAGCGCGTAGCGCTTGTGGGTCAAGGGTTTCCTCACAGGTGGCAGGTGAGCAGGGGTTCGGCGAAGTCGCCTCGGTCGAACTGCACGCCGTCGCCGCCGTCGGTGATCACCAGCTTCAGGTAGCGGGCGCCGGTGAGGTCGGCGGACAGGGTCACGGCGTCGTCGCGCCAGGTGCGCAGGCCGCTGTCGGCGACCTTGCGGCCGTCGGCCCAGATCTCGAAGGTGGCCGAGCCGAGCTGCCGCTCGTCGCGCTCGTCGTCGATGCCGACGGTGGTGGTCAGGTTGGTGCAGCGGTTGTTCAGGTAGTAGGTGAGGGTGCTGGGCGCGTGCCCGCCGAGTCCCTTGGCGAAGCGCTTCCCGTTGATGGTCAGGGGTTTGCCGTCGCCGGGCCGGTAGCTGCCGTTGGACATGTCGCGTTCGACCGGGCCGTAGCCGCCGTGCTCCACGGCCGAGCGGACGTCGCCGAGGCTGCTGACCGTGCCGGGCACCATGGGCGGCACGATGAGCTGCTGCTCTCCGCCCAGGGTCACCTTGCGCGCACCGGCCCAGGCGAACTCCAGTCCATTGTGGAGCTTCGCTGGCCCGTCGGGTGTGGTGGCGGGCACGGTGACCTCGTAGACCGCGCGGACGGTTTCCCCGGTGCGCAGCAGCCAGCGGCGGTCCGTGCGCACCAGCCGGGCGTGCCACTTCGGCGGCACGGTCAAGGTGAGCTCGGGGTCGAAGACGGGTGTGCGGGCCAGGTTGGTGGCGGAGACGCCGACCTCGAAGGTGCGCCCGGCCGGGGTGAGGTTGGCCGGGATGCCGGGGATGGTGGTGGCCAGGTCGAGGCCGGTGGTGACCGCGGGCTGCTGCCAGCTCCAGTCCGCGCCGGTGGAGATGCGGTACATCACGGTGGCGTGCGGCGGAACCACCGCGGAGACCTCGCCCGCGGTCTGTAAGTCCTTGTGCTGCCACAGGTCCCGCGCCTTGTACCCGGCCCGCTTGGGCAGGCCGAGCTCGGTGGCGCTGGTGCTGATCCGGGCGGCCACCTCGGTCTCGTTGAACAGTGCGACCGCGGTGTCCCCGTTGGCCAGCGGCTTGGCGAAGATCCAGCGACCGTCCTGGTTGGACAGCACCCTGCCCTGCTTGCCCAGCTTGTCCTGGTCGACCGCGATGATCTCGCGGTTGTTCAGGATGTCGAAGGTGGCCGGGGTGACCTTGCGCAGGTCCGAGCCGATCAGCAGCGGGGCGGCCATGATGGACCAGAGGCTGAAGTGCGAGCGGTACTCGGTGTCGGTCATGCCGCCGTTGCCGACCTCCAGCATGTCCGGGTCGTTCCACCGGCCGGGCCCGGCGTGCTCGGCCAGCACGGCGTTGCGCTTCATGATGTCCATGGTCTTGGCCCAGGTGTCGGTGATGTCGCCGGTGGTGCGCCACAGGTGGCCGACCTCGGCTCCCCACTCCCACGGCTTGTTCTCACCCCACTCGCACAGCGAGTAGACGATCTTGCGGCCGGTCTTCTTGAGCGCGTCCCCCATCTTGGTGTAGCGCTCCAGCGCGGGACGGCCCTGGTTGTTGCAGTTGTCGTACTTGAGGTAGTCCACGCCCCAGTCGGCGAAGGTCTGCGCGTCGATCTCCTCGTGGTCCAGCGCGCCGGGCATGGTCTTGGCGCAGGTGAGGGTGCCCGCGCTGGTGTAGATGCCCAGTTTCAGGCCCTTGGCGTGCACGTAGTCGGCCAATGCCTTGATGCCGCTGGGAAAACGCTCGGGATGGTGGGTGAGCCGTTTGGTCACCGGGTCGCGGTCGGGTGCGGCCCAGCAGTCGTCGATGTTGACGTACTCGTAGCCGGAGTCCTTGAGTCCCTTGCTGATGAACAGGTCGGCGGTGTCCCTGATCAGCTTCTCGTCCACCGCGCATCCGGTGGCGTTCCAGTTGTTGAAGCCCATCGGCGGGGTGAGCGCCAGCCCGTCCGGCAGCGCAGCCGCCTGCTGCGGCAGCGCCACCAGGAGCCCGAGCACGGCGCCCGCCGCGCCGATCGAGGCGATCAGCTTGCGCGCCAACCTGTTCACCGCTACTCCCTTCCTGTCACTGGAGGATATATCCCTGGTAGCCACGGATGAGCTGGTAGCAGTCCTTCAGTCCCGCGCTTTCGATGCTGCGGTAGATGCCCCACTTGGGGCGCAGGTAGTTCTTGTCGCGCCACATGTCCACCGCGGTGGTCCGGTAGTCCTGCACCACCCGGCCGCCGTCCTTGATCACCCAGCGCACGTAGCCGCCGCTGTTGACCGCCTTGACCTCGAACTCGATGTCGATCCACTTGTTCTGCAACGGGGTCAGCGGCACCGGGGCGTGCACGGTGCCGGCGTCGTCGTCCCGCAGCGTGAGCATCTCGATCTTGGGGCCGTTGCGCTCGCGCAGGGTCATGGTGATCAGCGGTCCGCCCACGTCCTGCACCTTCATCTGGAAGATGTGGCTGAACCGGGTGGTGGCGGTGAGCGAGCTGGGGAGGTAGGCCTGGTAGGTGATTCGCCAGGTCTGGCCTTCCTGGATCTTGTGCAGGGTGTCGCCGGTGCGCATGCCCTTGGACTCGTTGCGCTGCCGGTCGGAGCCGTCGCGGTCCCTGGTGTGCATGTCGAAGCGCCAGTGGTCGGCCAGCGCGTGGATGTGCTTGACGCCCTGGTGCGAGCCGGCGCGGTCGTCCTCCAGGCCCTCGAAGGCGCGCAGCTTGTCGGTGGCGGGGTTCGGGTTCCAGCGCAGCACCCAGTCGGCCGGCCTGGGTTCCACCGCACTGGTGCGGGCCGGGGCGGCGGCGGCTTGCGGGGCGGCCAGTCCTCCGGCGGCCAGTGCGCCAAGGGCGCCGAGTCTCAGTGCGTTCCTGCGGTCTATCCGATGCGGTTGCTCGGACATGGAGCTCCCCTTCCTCAGTCGGGGTTGGTGGCTTTCTCCAATGTCACGGCGAACACGTGCGAACGGGGCTTCGCGCTGGCGGGCAAGGTGATCGCGCGCAGTCGCCGCGTCGGGTCGGCGGCGAGAACCTGGTGGAACACGGTGGCTCTGCGGTCCACGGGTCCGGTTCGGGTGTGGATCTGGTTGGTGCGCAACGGTTCGCTTTCCCCGAAGGCGGCCGGGGAGAGCCAGTCGGTGAGGGCGAGGCGGACCGGGGCGGTGCCGCCGTCGGTGTAGTGCAGGGTGGCCGTGGCGTCGGTGTTGCCGTTGTCGCTGGCGCCCAGCAGGTGCAGCTTCCGGTAGTTGCCCTCGGGCAGTTCGAGGGTCTGTCCGGCGGCGGTGACGTTGTTCCTGGTGCCTTCGTGGCCGTTGGTGAAGCGGAACGGCACGCCGTCGTTGCTGAGGGATCCGTTCTGCGGCAACGCGCCGGAGGGGTAGGTGCGGCCGGTGCCGTCGAAGTCGCCGTCGCCGAGGTAGAACTCGTTGGTGATGCCGTCGTTGGTGTAGAAGGGTTCCAGGTCCACGGTGACCATGTCGCCGCCGGGTGGCAGTGGCGGCAGGCCCCAAGGCGCGGCGGGGGTGGTGACCGTGACCGGGGCGATGGTGAGGTCGGGCCGGGCGCCGGCGGCGTGCACGATGACCTCCTGCCCGCGGCGCAGCTCGATCTCGATGGTGTCGGCGGCGCCCTGCTTGTACCGGTGCGGCCGGCCGTGCACATCGCGCACGGTGAGGCGGCCGGGGATGCCGGTGCGCACCCGGCAGGGTTCACCGGCCAGGCTGCGGATGCGCACGAACTCGGTCTTTCCGTTGCGGCGCACCGCGCTGACCAGGAACGCGCCCTCGGTGCGGAAGTCGTGCAGGGTGACCTCGTCCCATTCGCCCGGCACCGCGGGGAAGATCCGGATGATGCCGCCCCAGCTCTGGCAGAGCATGTCGTGCAGGGACTGCATGCCCGAGAGCGGGGTCTCGATGACCGGCCCGGCCTCGTAGTACATCGTGTTGGGTTGCAGGAAGCGGGCGACCAGCTCGCGCAGGTACTTCAGCGCGTCGTCACCACGACCGAACTGGCTGGCGATCGAGGCGGCGCCGGTGAAGCTGTAGCCGCGCAGCGCGCCCTCGAAGCTGATCCAGTGCTTCAACGAGCGGTCGATCAGCTCGCGGTGCTCGGGTTGTTCGGCGGTGACCAGGTAGAGCGGGTAGACCATGAGCAGGTGCGAGTAGTGCCGGTGCGACTTGGCGAACGGCACCCCCGCGCCGATCATGAAGCCGTTGCCGTCCACCGGGTAGTCGACCAGGGTGTCCAGCACCTCCCGCCAGCGCGGGGCCAGCGGATCGTGGATGCGCAGTAGCCGCACGGATTCCAGCAGGGTGGCGCAGCTCCAGCGGATCAGCGCCAGGTCGTAGTTGCAGTCCGGCGCGCTGCCGTACTCCGGGGAGAAGGTGGGCGGCAGGTGCAGCTTGCCGTCCGGGCCGGGGGCGAGGAAGTGCAGGTAGTAGTTCATCGCCTTGCGCAGCAACGGGTACAGCACCTCGCGCAGCACCCGTTCGTCCATGCTGTGCCGGTAGGTCAGCCACACGTTGTGCAGCAGCCAGGGCAGGTCGCCGACCTCGGGGTCCGGTGAGGTCTTGCCTGGCACGCCGACAAATCCGGCGTCGTCGAACTGGGCGTCGGTGCTGCGGCGCAGTCCGGCCGAGTCGTGCCGGTACTCCGGGCGCAGGCCGTCGACGAGGGTCTGCCGGTGGGTGGCCAGGGTGCGCGGGATCGGGTCCAGCTCGGGGTGGCCTGAGCCGTGCACGGGCCAGTACTGCAACTGGGCGTTGAGGTTCCACCACACCGAGGGCCAGGGCGTCGGCTCCAGCCAGGGCCCGGTGGTGGCCATCACCGGGCCGCTGGCGCGGGAGGCGCTGGCGAGCTTGTACAGCTGGATCCAGTAGAAGCTCTGCAGCAGACCGTCCGGAATGGACACAAAGCTGCGGCGATAGCAGTCCTGCCACCAGTTTCGGTGCTCGCGCAGCAGCTCGTCCTCACCGGTGAGCGCGGCGCGGCGCACGGTGGTGCGGGCGAACTGCTCGGCGGTGGTGTCCGGGTAGGTGTGCGCGACCGAGAGCAGCAGGGTGGTCTCGTTGCGCCCCTTGGCCTTGCGGTAGGCGGTGGCGGTCTGGCCACCGGCCACCATGGGCTGCACGACCAGGTTCACCTCACCCGAGGTGCGGAGCTCAGGGGCCGGGTTGCGGGTGAAGTCCTTGGGTGGGTCCTCGCGGATGGTGCGCGGGCTGATCGCCTCGGCCGGGTGGAAGGCGAGGGTGAAGTCCCGTTCGCCCGCGCTGGGACGCACCGAGATCCGCAGCAGCGCGCGGACGCTGTGCACGATCGCGCGGATCTCCAGGCTGCCGCGGTCGGTGGTGATGGTGCCACGCAACTCGGCCTGCCATAGGTCCAGCCGTAGGTCCACGCCGGTGATGGCGCCGACCGGGGTGAGCAGCAGCCTGCCGACCGGCAACCTGGCCACGCCCCACTCGTTGCCGAAGCTGGGCCTGTGGTCCTGGACCTGGCTGTGGTCGACGGTGAAGCGCAGCGCGTTGGCGCCGGGTTCGCGGTAGACGCTGGTGGCCAGGAAACCGTTGCCCAGGAACGGACCCTCGTACCAGGTACGCGGCAGCCGGGCCCAGCGCAGGTCCTGCGCGCCGAGGAACTCCGCCCAGGCCGCCTCGGTGCGCATCCGGTCGCGCAGCCCGCCCCCGGCGGCCTCGACCAACTCGGTGGCCATGGCCTGCCCGCTCAGCGGCCCGGCCAGCGATCCGGCGAGTGAGCCGGCCACCGCCGCGCCCAGGAAGCCCCTGCGGGAGATGCCCGCGGTCCACTCGTCCATCAGCACCTCGTCCGTACGTGGCAACTCATACACACGTTGCTCAAAGATCGGATGTGTGGCCGATCCGAGCGTAGGACTGGCCAAAACCACCGTCAACCTGTCACTCCGGCCACCCTGAGGGAAGGACAGCAACTTCTGACCCTTGACAGGCTCCCCCACCCCCGGTGTGCTGGACGAACCGCCACCGCCTCGCCGCCACCGTTCGCCATGAGATCGGATGATTACCTTTACATCGAGAGGTGGACGACGTGATCACGACAACCCGCGCCCGCGGGCTGGTGCTCGGCCTGCTGCTGGCCATGACCACCGCGCTGGGCACCCCGGCGGCCGTCGCCGCGCCCGCGCCGGAGGACTGGTCGAAGGCGGTGGTGGACTCGACCATGCAGCGCTACACCCCCGCCACGCTGGGCGGCTGGAGCTACACCCGGGGGCTGTACCTGTACGGCCAGTACCTGGTCTACAAGCGCACCGGGGAGAAGAAGTACTTCGACTACCTCAAGGCGTGGGTGGACCGCTTCGTCAACGCCAACGGCGAGATCAGCAACAACTTCACCAACCTGGACGCGATGCGCTCGGCCACCCTGCTGGTCATCCTGCACGCCGAGACCGGGCAGGCGAAGTACAAGAAGGCGGCGGACAAGCTGCGCAACCGGTTCCCGGCCTACCCGAGGACCAGGGACGGCGGCATGTTCCACGCGGTCGGCAAGGTGGGCCAGCTGTGGGCGGACGGGGTGTACATGGCCCAGCCGTTCATCGCCAGTTACGCCAAGCAGTACGACGAGACCTACGGTTACGACGAGGCCGTCCGCAACCTGGCCGCCTACTTCAAGAACCTCAAACGCGACAACGGCTTGCTCTGGCACGCCTATGACGAGGACGGCTCCGAGCCGTGGGCGAACAACCCCGGCAGGCACTCCGCCGAGCACTGGGCCCGGGCCATCGGCTGGTTCGGCATGACCGCCATCGACATCCTGGAAGTGTTGCCCGCCAACCATCCCCGCCGCGCCGAGGTGATCGCCATGGTGCAACACCTGGCCCGCGGCTACCAGCGCTACCAGGACACGGCCACCGGACGCTGGTTCCAGGTGGTGGACAAGCCGACCGCGAGCGGCAACTGGACGGAGACCTCCGCCTCGGCGATGTACACCTTCATGATCTCGCGCGGGGTGGAGCGCGGGTACCTGGACGCGAGCTTCAGCGCGGTGAGCCGCAAGGGGTACCAGGGCGTGCTGGCGAAGGCGAGTGTTGGGTCGGACGGGCTGACCAATGTGCGGGACATCAGCGAGGGGACGAACGTCGGGGACCTGTCGTACTACTTGAAGCGACCGCGGAACACGAACGACTTCCACGGGCTGGGCGCGTTCCTGATCATGAACGAGCAGCTCCGCAAGACCGGGGCGTGAGCTCAGGTGTCGGGCGCGCGCGGGGTCTCGATCTCGCGCGCGTCCCGGCGCAGCTCGACGGTGCAGCCGATGGCGCGGCCCATTCGGGCGACGATGCGGACGCGGTGCTCGGGCAGGAACCTGCCGACCACGTAGAGGAAGCCGAGAACGGCACCGGCGAGGATGGATACGAGGGCGACGAGTAGCCACAGGTCCGCGGCGTGCTCCAGGCTCGACCAGCCTGAGCATCCGGTCGTTGCTCGAGTAGCACCGTGTGTGTAGTCCCGAACTCACAGCGGTGTTGGCCGAAGCTTTGCGGCAACGTGACTTGTCCGCACACTCCGCCCGCACTCCCTGGGATAGCGTCATCGCTCTGGGTAGTCGAGCATGCAGGGGGCGTGATGACCGGCGCGAGCATCGCGATCAGCGGCATCGGGGCCGAGCAGTTGCGGGACCTGGCCGTCTGGTTGCGCGGCGAGGACGAGCTGCGCGGCCGGGTCGAGCTGCTCGACGCCCCGGTGCGGCCCGGCGAGCTGGGCGCGGAGCTGGATGCCGTGGTGGTGCTGGTGACCAGTGGGACGGCGACGGTGCTGGTGCGGTCGTTGTTCGGGTGGCTGGGTCGGCGGACCGAGACGCGGCGGGTGACGCTGAAGGTGCGGGCCGAGGGGCGTGAGGTGACCTTGCAGGCGGGGTCGGCGGATGAGGCGCGGGCCGTGCTGGCGGAGGTGCGCAAGGTGCTGGACGGCGAGGTCTAGGTGCACCGGCCGCCGGAGCGCCGGTTGTCCCGGGCGGTGCTGATCGGCACCAGCGACTACCTGCACGCCGAGGAGCTGCCGCCGCTGCCCGCCGTCGGCAACAACCTCGCCGACCTGCGCCGGGCGCTGACCGATCCGGACACCGGCATCCTGGACCGCGGCCAGTGCACGGTGATCGACACCCCGGACTCCCCCGCCAGTCTGCTGGACCGGCTGGCCGCGGTGGCGGGGCAGGCCGAGGACCTGTTGCTGGTCTACTACGCGGGGCACGGGATCCGGCATCCGGTCAAGGAGCGGTTGTTCCTGGGGGTGCGGCAGACGAGTCAGCGCAGCCTGTGGGGTACCGGGGTGCCGTTCGACTCGGTCAGGGAGATCATCGAGGGCTCGCCGGCGCGGACCCGGTTGCTGTTGCTGGACTGCTGTTACTCGGGGCTCGCGGTGAGCACGATGTCCACGGCCGGGGTGGACATCCAGGAGGTGGACGTGCGGGGGACGGCGGTGATCGCGTCCTCGCCGCGCAACGAGCGGTCGCACTCGCCGGTGGGTGAGGCGCACACCGCGTTCACCGGGGAGGTGATCCGGCTGCTGCAGGACGGGTCGCCGTTGCGGGACGCGCCGTTGACGGTGCAGCAGTTGTTCCGGTCGGTGTCGGCGGCGCTGGCTCGGCGGGAGCTGCCGCGGCCGAAGGGGAGCTTGGGGGACACCAGCGGGGATCTGTTGCTGCGGCGGGAATCCAGGGGGCCGGGCGTGAAAGTGGTGGAGCCCGGGATGCGGGTCGCGGCGGAGCCGGTGCGGCCGGATGCGGAAGCGACCGAGCCCTCGGGGCGGGTCGCGCCGGAGCTGACCTGGCCGGGGCTGGCGGTGGTGGCCGCGAAGCGGGAACCGGTGGCCGGGACCAAGCCGGTCCAGCCAGTTCAGCCGGTGCCGTACGTGCCGCCGGGGCCGCCCTCCGTCGAGTACCTGCGTGGCCGCCCCATGCCCACCTCCTACTTCCTCCGCGTCTTCGGCTCCGCGCTGACCACCGCCCTGCTCTGGCTGCTGTTCGCCTACCTGAGCGGCCAGGGTGCCGGCGTGCTGTTGCAGGCGGGCCTGGCGGGGTCGCTCTCACCGCTCGGGCTGGCGATGCTGCTCGTGGGGTTGATGTTCGGGCTGGTGCTGCGGTTCCGGTACCGGGTGCGGTTGTTGCGCGGGCCGCGGTGGCCCCGGTTGACCCAGGTGCGGCCTCGGCTGGCGCTGGGGCTCTACCGGGCGGCGAACGTGCTCGTCTGGGCCGCGTTGCCCGCGCTGGCGGTGGCGGCCTACGCCGTCGTGGTGAACACCGGCGTGATCAACTACGGCTTCCACTTCCTGGCGGTGGAGGCGATCGTGGGCGACCTCTACCTGATGCGCAGGCTCAACGAGCTCAGCTGGTGACGGGTCAGGCCTCGCGTTGTTCCGGCAGGCGGACGGCGGCCTCCGCGGCCTCCACCCGGTCGCGGCCGCTTTCCTTCGCCCGGTACAGCGCGGCGTCGGTGGCGGCGACCAGGCTGTCCAGGTCCGGGCCGTGATCCGGGGAGATGCCCAGGCCGACGGAGGTGGTGCGGTCGTCGATGATGACCACGTGGCCGCCTCGGCGGTGCGTGGTGGGGACCTGCATGTCGCGGACCCTGGCGCGGATGCGCTCGGCCACGGTGTGCGCTTCCAGGCGGCTGACCTCGGGCAGCAGCACGATGAACTCCTCGCCGCCCCATCGGCCGACCAGGTCGCCCGCGCGGGTGCTCTCGCGCAGGACCTCGGCCACCGCGCGCAGCACGTCGTCGCCTGCCACGTGGCCGTAGGTGTCGTTGATCGACTTGAAGTGGTCCAGGTCCAGCATGAGCAGCGCGGCCTGGTGGTCGGCGCGGACCAGGGTGCGGTTGGCGCGGTCCAGCCAGCCCCTGCGGTTGAGCAGGCCGGTGAGGGCGTCGGTGGAGGCGTCCCGCTCCAACTGGCGCAGCAGCGCGATCCGGTTCAGCACGGCGGCGACCGGGACCAGGGCGAAGGCCAGGAACGGGTTGTGGATCAGCACCACGGCGGCGACCGCGCCCAGGGCCACGGTCATGGCCTCCAGGGCGTTGTCCGGGGCGGTGCCGAACAGCTCGGTCAGGTCCGGCTTGGGGGTGCTCAGCGCGATCACGCCGGCGACCACGAGCAGCTGGGTCAGGCCGTAGCTGAACCCGGCGGCCGCGGTGGTGCCGGCCTCGGCGAGCATGGTCAGCGGGTGGGCGCTGGTCCAGGCGGGAGTGCCGAGCAGGTCGAGCACCTCGTGCGCGGACAGCGCGGCGAGCAGGATGCTGCTGGTGCTGAAGGCGAACCGGAACAGCGGGCGGCGCGCGATGAGGTAACGCTGCGTGCGAATGGCGATGACGACCAATGCCATTAGCGGCACCGGCAACAGCAGAACCGCGGGCAGCGTCCAGATACTCGTAAGATCAATATGTGGCCCTGGGGTGCTGCCCCGGCGTTGTTCCTCGGTGCGCCGGGACAGGTGCACGTGCGCTCCGCCACAGGCGATGAGGACTAGACAAGTCAGCCATTCCCGGCCCGCGGGCGCGTCCATGGCCAGCGCGGATGTGACTAGAGCAGTCAGCAGCACCGCCTCGACTACCAGCAGATAAACGATTACTCGCCGAGGCAGCGACCACAGCGCCCATTTACTCGGGCGAATTCGTGCGAACGATTCCCGCTTCTTCGTTTGGCCGGTGTGCGACTGACCCCCCACACTGTTCATACCTCTATCCCGTGTGCCCGGCACACGGGTGTCGTGTAGCTGCGGCCTGAGCGTGGCGCTGACCTCCCGGGGAGGTGGTCTCCGTGTCCGACCGCGACTGGTGAAGGTCATGGCCGTCCCCTTTCGCCCGCACCCACCGCAGCCGACCGGAGGTGATTCCCGTGACTGACCGCGACTGGTGACTCTCGCTTGGTTTGTCGGCGCCGCAGCCCGGCGTCGTTACACCGGTGTACCCCGTTTTGCACTCCGTGTGACCGGCATCCGCTGAGTCTCACACCCATGACGGACTCACCGGACCCTCCTGACGCGACCGTCGCCATGCCCACGCGGCCGGAACCGCCAGGACCAGGCCAACGGCCCCTGCCAGGGTAACCGTCGTGCTCGGGCTTCCGACCAGCTCTGTGGTCACACCGCCCGCCACCACGCCCAGACCCTGCACCACGCGGAGCCCGGTGCGAGCCACGCCATAGGCCGCGCCCCGGTCCGCGTCCGGCACCGCGGCCATGAACTCGGCCGCCGCCGTGACCTGGTACGCGGCCAGCGCGCCCGAGATCGCGAGCAGCACGAGCGCGCCCGCCAGGCCCACCCCGGCGAAGCCGAGCAGGGCCGCGACCGAGCCGACCGCGAACACCCCGAGCAGCCGGAGCCGGGTCTCGGTGCTGGTCCAGCGGGTGAGCAGGAAGGTGCTCAGCGCGTACGCGGCCGGATCCACCGCGAGCAGCCAGCCCACCGCGGCCGGTCCCGCGCCGTACTCCAGGGCCAGTGGCGCGGCCAGTCCCTCCGGCACCACCGCGATCCCGGCCAGCCAGGACAGCCCGAGCAGCGCGCGCAGCCGCCTGCTCCGCCACACCACCCGCACCCCTGAGGTGCTCTTGACCTCGGCGGCGACCGTCTCGCGGGCCGCGGGCCGGTGCTTGACGCCGAGCTGGACGAGCAGCGCGACCATGGCGAAGGTGACCGCGTCGATGGCCAGCGCGAGATGTGGTCCGAGCAGGCCGACCGCGAGGCCGCCGCCGGCCAGGCCGAGCAGCATGGCCGCGTTCGCGGTGATCTGCCGCAGCGCCTGTCCGGCCTGGTAGACCTCGCCGGTGAGCACCACCGGCACGGTGGCCGCCTGGGCCGCGGCGAACGGGGCCTGGGCGAGCTGGACCAGCACCAGCAGGCTGGCGACCAGCCACAGCGGCATGCCGGGCACGGCCATCAGACCGACCAGCAGCGCTTGGGCTAGCGAGGTGTGCACCATCACCGGGCGCCGGGGGTAGCGGTCGGCCAGCCAGGACAGCAGTGGACCGGCGACCAGCTGGGGCAGCATGGTCAGCGCGTAGGCGCCCGCGGTGAGCAGGGCCGAGCCGGTGCGCTCGAAGACCAGCAGTGAGAGCGCGACCTTGGCCAGCTGGTCTCCCACCACCGACTGGAGCTCCGCGAGCCACAGCGCACGGAACTCGGCGATTCCGAACGCCGCGATGAACCCGCCCTGCCGCGACACATCGAACACCCTAGAAGCGCACGAAAGCGCACGCTTGTCTCCAGGCAGGTCCTACCGGAAAAGAGCAACACAGGGTGCTTGCCGGTGACGGTGGGTGTGGGAAACGGCCACTGTGCGCTGGCCCATCGGTCGGATTTGGCTAGGCACGGTCGCTGCGGGTAAACGTGAGGTATGAGCGAGAACGCGGTGGAGTTCTACTGGCGGCCGGGCTGCGGCTTCTGCATGAGCCTGGAGCGGGCGCTGAACCAGGCCGGGCTGCCGTATCGCAAGGTCAACATCTGGGAGGACCCGGAGGCGGCGGCGCGGGTGCGCTCGGTGGCCAACGGCAACGAGGTGGTGCCCACGGTGTTCGTCGGACCGGCCGCGATGGTCAACCCGAGCATCGGCCAGGTCACCGCCGCGGTCCGCGAGCACGCGCCAGAGCTGCTGCCGCAGGCATGACCGACTGGGAGCCGCTGGCGGGCAGGCTCGCGCACGAGGCGCTGGCCGAGGGCGCCCCGACGGCCTGGTTCGACCGGCTCTACCGGGCCGGCGCGGACGGCGGGGTGGACATGCCCTGGGACCGCCAGGCCCCGCAGCCGCTGCTGGCCGCCTGGGCCGCCGGGAACGGGCTGTCCGGGGCCGGCTCGCCGAAGGCCGGGCAGGCTGAGGCCGGGAAGCGGGCGGTCGTGGTCGGCTGCGGGCTGGGCGCGGACGCGGAGTTCCTGGCCGGGCTGGGCTTCGCCACCACCGGCTTCGACATCTCCGAGACCGCGATCCGGACCAACCGGGAGCGCCGCCCGGACTCGCCGGTGCACTACACCACCGCGGACCTGTTCGCGCTGCCACCGGAGTGGCGCCGGGCCTTCGACCTGGTGGTGGAGATCTTCACCGTGCAGGCCCTGCCCCGTGAGCTGCGCGCGGGCGCGGTGGCCGGGGTGCGCGAGCTGGTCGCCCCCGGCGGCACGCTGCTGGTGATCGCCCGGTTCGCCGAGCGGCCGCCCGCCGAGGCCGAGGGGCCGCCGTGGCCGCTGGTGCGCGCCGACCTGGCTCTCTTCACCGCCGATGACCTGCGGGAACGCCGGGTGGAGCGGGCCGAGGACACCGGCAGGCCGAGCCGGGGCAGCTGCTGGGTCGCGGAGTTCGAGCGCCCGAGGTAGCTGTTCACCTACCCGCCGCGATGGTGAACGTTCGCTTCGCTAGCGTTGTCGCGCCAGATTATGGGCATAACCCACAGGACAGCGTCGTCCCGCGACAACTCACCCTGGAGCAGCCATGCGGCCGTGGCCCGGCCACGCCTATCCCCTCGGCGCGTCCTATGACGGCGCGGGGACCAACTTCACCCTCTTCTCCGAGGTCGCCGAGCGGGTCGAGCTCTGCCTGTTCGACGAGGACGGCACGGAGACCCGGGTGCGCATGCCCGAGGTCGACGGCTTCGTCTGGCACGGCTACCTGCCCGGCGTCGGACCCGGCCAGCGGTACGGCTATCGGGTACATGGACCACACGATCCGGCGAACGGTCTGCGGTGCAACCCGAACAAGCTGTTGCTGGACCCCTACGCCAAGGCCGTGGACGGGCAGATCGACTGGGACGAGTCCCTGTTCGGGTACCGCTTCGACGACCACGAGGAGCGCAACGACCTCGACTCGGCGCCGCACGTGCCCAAGTCGGTGGTGATCAACCCGTTCTTCGACTGGAACAGCGACCGGCCGCCGCGCACCCCGTACAGCCAGACGGTGATCTACGAGGCGCACGTGCGCGGGCTGACCATCCAGCACCCGGAGGTCCCGCACGAGCTGCGCGGCACCTACGCGGGGCTGGCGCACCCGGTGATGATCGAGTACTTCCGGGAGCTGGGCGTCACCGCGGTGGAGCTGATGCCGGTGCACCAGTTCATCACCGACCACCACCTGGCCGAGCGCGGGCTGAGCAACTACTGGGGCTACAACACCGTCGCCTTCTTCGCCCCGCACGACGGCTACGCCGCGATCACCTCGCAGGGCAACCAGGTGCAGGAGTTCAAGGCGATGGTGCGGGCGCTGCACGAGGCCGGGATCGAGGTGATCCTGGACGTGGTCTACAACCACACCGCCGAGGGCAACCACCTCGGGCCGACGCTGTCGCTGCGCGGTATCGACAACGCCGCCTACTACCGGCTGGTGGAGGACGAGCCGCAGCACTACATGGACTACACCGGCACCGGGAACTCGCTCAACGCGCGCAACCCGCACACCCTGCAGCTGATCATGGACTCGCTGCGGTACTGGGTGACCGAGATGCGGGTGGACGGCTTCCGGTTCGACCTGGCCTCCACGCTGGCCCGCGAGTTCTACGACGTGGACAAGCTGAGCGCGTTCTTCGACATCGTGCAGCAGGACCCGATCATCAGCCAGGTCAAGCTGATCGCCGAGCCGTGGGACGTCGGGCCCGGCGGCTACCAGGTCGGCAACTTCCCGCCACTGTGGACGGAGTGGAACGGCAAGTACCGGGACACCGTGCGCGACTTCTGGCGCGGCGAACCGGCCACCCTCGGCGAGTTCGCCTCGCGGATCACCGGATCCTCCGACCTGTACCAGGACGACGGCCGCCGCCCGTACGCCTCGATCAACTTCGTCACCGCGCACGACGGGTTCACCCTCAACGACCTGGTCTCCTACAACGACAAGCACAACGAGGCCAACGGCGAGGACGGCCGGGACGGGCACGACGACAACCGGTCCTGGAACTGCGGGGCCGAGGGGCCGACCGACAACCCGGAGATCAACGAGCTGCGGGCCCGGCAGCGGCGCAACTTCATCGCCACCCTGTTCCTGGCCCAGGGCGTGCCGATGCTCTCCCACGGCGACGAGCTGGGCCGCACCCAGCACGGCAACAACAACGCCTACTGCCAGGACAACGAGCTGTCCTGGGTGGACTGGTCGCTGCTGGAGTCCAATGTGGACCTGCTGAACTTCACCAGGGCCACCGCGCGGCTGCGCAGGGAGCACCCGGTGTTCCGGCGGCGGCGGTTCTTCCGCGGCAGGCCGGTGCGCAAGGGCGAGGAGCTGCGCGACATCGCCTGGTTCACCCCGGCCGGTGAGGAGATGACCGAACAGGACTGGGAATCCGGGTTCGGGCGCTGCATCATGGTCTTCCTCAACGGTGACGGCATCACCGACCTGGACGCCAGGGGCGAACGGGTCACCGACGACTCGTTCCTGCTCTGCTTCAACGCCCACGACGGGGAGATGGAGCTGACCGTGCCCAACTCGGACTACGGCCAGGAGTGGGCGGTCGTGCTCGACACCGCCACCGGTGAGGCACTGGCCGGCTCCGGCGGCGGTGTGGTGACCGGGGTGATCGCAGGCGTCACACCCACCCAGGCCCGCACGGTCCGCGGCGGGGAGACGATCAAGGTCGTCGACCGGTCGCTGCTCGTCCTCCAGCGCACCGACTGACCAGCTCACACACCACACGGGGGCTACTGCCGATGACCACGCCCAGCTCGACCTACCGGTTGCAGCTCAACGCGGAGACCACCTTCGCCGCGGCGGCCGACCTGGCCGACTACCTGGCCGAGCTGGGCGCGGGGGCGCTGTACGCCTCCCCCGTGCTGCAGGCCGCCCCCGGTTCCACGCACGGCTACGACGTGGTCGACCCGACCCAGCCCTCGGCGGCGCTGGGCGGGCCGGACGGGCGGGCCGCGTTGAGCACCAGGCTCGGCCAGCGCGGGCTGGGGCTGGTGCTCGACATCGTGCCCAACCACATGGGGGTGGCCGACGCCGCGGCCAACCCGTGGTGGTGGGACGTGCTCAAGCTTGGGCAGTCCTCGCCGTGCGCGCACTACTTCGACGTGGAGTGGTCGCACGGGCCGCTGTTGATCCCGGTGCTGGCCGATGACGAGGCGGCGCTGGACGAGCTGCAGATCAAGGAGGACTGCCTGGTCTACGGCGACCTGCGGTTCCCGCTGGCGCCGGGCACCGAGGAGGGCTCGCCGCGGGTGGTGCACGAGCGGCAGCACTACCGGCTGGTGGACTGGCGGCGGGCCTCCACTGAGCTGAACTACCGGCGGTTCTTCGACATCAACGAGCTGGCCGCGGTGCGGGTGGAGGACGAGGAGGTCTTCCAGGCCACCCACGGCGAGCTGCTGCGCTGGGTGTCCGCGGGGCAGGTGACCGGGTTGCGGATCGACCACCCGGACGGTCTCACCGATCCCGGCCGCTACCTGCGGCGGCTGCGCGCGGCCGCGCCGGAGGTGTGGCTGGTGGTGGAGAAGATCCTCGGCGTGGACGAGGCGCTGCCGACCTCCTGGCCGGTGGCGGGCACGACGGGCTATGACGCGCTGCGGGAGATCTGCGGGGTGTTCGTGGATCCCAAGGGCGAGCCGGTGTTCACCAGGCTGGCGGCGGAGCTGGGTGTGCCGGTGCAGGTGCACGAGGTGGAGCGCGGCTGCCGTCGCCGGGCCGCGGGCACCATCCTGGCCGCGGAGGTGCGGCGGATCGCCCGGCTGCTGCCGGAGTTCGAGGCCGCCCGCGCGGAGGCCGGGATCGCCGAGCTGCTGTCCTCGTTCCGGGTGTACCGCAGCTATCTGCCGGAGGGGCGCGGGCCGCTGTGCGCGGCGCTGGCCGCGGCGAGCATGGCCCGGCCGGACCTCTCCGACGTGATCAGCCTGGTGGGTCAGCGGATGCTCACCGATCCGGAGTGCGAGCTGACCCAGCGGGTGCAGCAGACCTCGGGCATGGTGATGGCCAAGGGCGTTGAGGACACCGCGTTCTACCGGTGCACCCGGTTCGCCGCGCTGAACGAGGTGGGCGGGGCGCTGGACCGGTTCGGGGTGTCCGTGGCCGAGCTGCACTTCCGCAACGCCGCGCGCGAGGCGGGCTGGCCTGCCACCATGACCACGCTGTCCACCCACGACACCAAGCGTTCGGAGGACGTGCGGGCCCGGCTGGCGGTGCTGGCCGAGGTGCGGGACGAGTTCGCCGGTGCGGTGCGCCGGTGGACCGACCGGGCCGGGCTGCCCGAGCCCTCACTGAACCTACTGGCCTGGCAGACCCTGGTGGGGGCCTGGCCGATCAGCCCGGAGCGGATGCGCGAGTACCTGGCGAAGGCGGCCAAGGAAGCCAAGGTCGCCACCTCCTGGACCGACCCGGACGCCGAGTTCGACGCGGTGGTGGCGGCCTGGCCGGAGCGGGTGCTGGCCGACACCGAGCTGGCCGCGGACGTGGCCGCCTTCGCCCAGGCGATCCGGGCGCACGGCTGGTCGAACTCGTTGGGGCAGAAGCTGGTCCAGCTGGCCGGGCCGGGCGTGCCGGATGTGTACCAGGGCACCGAGCTGTGGGACTTCTCCCTGGTGGACCCGGACAACCGGCGGCCGGTGGACTTCGCCGCGCGGCGGAACCTGTTGGCGCGCATCGACTCCGGCTGGCTGCCGGAGGTGGACGAGCTGGGCGCGGCCAAGCTGCTGCTGACCTCGCGGGTGCTGCGGCTGCGGCGGGACCGGCCGGAGCTGTTCACCGGCTACCGCCCGCTGGATGCCGAAGGCCCGTCGGCTGAGCACGCGCTGGTGTTCGCGCGCGGGGCGCAGCTGAACCTGGTGGCGGTGGCGACCCGGTTGCCGGTGGGGCTGGGCGCGGCAGGCGGCTGGCGGTCCACGGTGCTACCACTGCCGATCGGCGAGGGCTCGTGGACGGACGCGCTGACCGGCCGCGAGGTCTCCGGCTGCCCCCGGCTGGCCGAGCTGCTGTCCCCGTACCCGGTGGCGCTGCTGGTGCGGTCATGAGCGGGTTCAGCGTCTGGGCGCCGAAGTCCGAGCGGGTCCGCCTGCGCCTCGACGGCGCCGAGCACGACCTGCGCCGCCACCAGGACGGCTGGTGGCGACCGGCGGAACCGTTGTCCGGCAACGACTACGGCTTCCTGCTCGACGACGACCCGGCCGTGCTGCCCGATCCGCGCTCACTGCGCCAGCCGGATGGCGTGCACGGGCTGTCCAGGGTCTACCGGCACGACTTCGCCTGGACCGACCAGAGCTGGACCGGCCGGGCGCTGCCGGGTTCGGTGATCTACGAGCTGCACATCGGCACCTTCACCCCCGGCCGCACCTTCGACGCCGCGATCGAGCGCCTGGACCACCTGGTGGAGCTGGGCGTGGACTTCGTGGAGGTGATGCCGGTCAACTCCTTCGACGGCCCGCACGGCTGGGGCTACGACGGGGTGCTCTGGTACGCCGCGCAGGAGTCCTACGGCGGCCCGGACGGTTTCAAGCGGTTCGTGGACGCCTGCCACGGCAAGGGCCTTGGCGTCATCCTGGACGTGGTCTACAACCACCTGGGCCCGTCCGGGGCCTACCTGGACCGGTTCGGCCCGTACTTCGCCGGCGAGACGATCTGGGGTCCGACGCTCAACCTGGACGGCCCGGACTCCGGCGAGGTCCGCCGCTACGTCATCGACAACGCGGTGTCCTGGCTGCGCGACTTCCACGTGGACGGCCTGCGCCTGGACGCGGTGCACGCCCTGTCCGACCGCCGCGCCACCCACCTGCTGGAGGAGCTCGCGGTCGAGGTGGAGTCGCTGTCCGCGCACCTGCGCCGCCCGCTGACCCTGATCGCCGAGTCCGACCTCAACGACGCCCGCCTGGTCACCCCACGCGAGGCAGGCGGCCTTGGCCTGCACGCGCAGTGGGCCGACGACATCCACCACTGCCTGCACACCACCCTCACCGGCGAACGCCAGGGCTACTACGCCGACTTCGGTTCCCTGGAGTCCCTGGCCCGCACCCTGCGCGAAGCCTTCTTCCACAACGGCACCTGGTCCTCCTTCCGCGGCCGCACCCACGGCCGCCCGATCGACCCGCACCGCCAGTCCGGCCACCGCTTCCTGGCCTACCTGCAAAACCACGACCAGATCGGCAACCGAGCCACCGGCGACCGCCTCTCGGCGACCCTGTCCCCCGGCCTGCTGGCCTGCGGCGCGGCCCTGGTCCTCTGCGGCCCGTACACCCCCATGCTGTTCATGGGTGAGGAATGGGGCGCCCGCACCCCCTGGCAGTTCTTCGCCACCTTCCCCGACCCAGCCCTGGCCGAAGCGGTCCGCACCGGCCGCCGCCGCGAGTTCGCCGACCACGGCTGGTCCGCCGAGGACGTCCCGGACCCCATGGCCCCAGAAACCCTGGAACAGTCCACAGTGGACTGGTCGGAGCCGGCCCGCCCGGCACACGCACAGCTGCTCACCCTGTACCGCGACCTGATCCGCCTGCGTCGCGAGCAGCCCGAGCTGTCCGACCCGCGCCTGGACCGCCTGCGGGTCGACTACGACGAACAGGCCCGCTGGCTGGTCATGCACCGGGGCGAGCTCCGCGTGGCGGTGAACCTGGCCGCCACCGAAGCCCAGCTCCCCTACCCGGCCAGCACCGTCCTGCTCTCCTCCGCCCCGGTCCGCCCCGCCGAATCCCTCACCCTCCCGCCGGAGTCCTTCGCCGTGTTCCGCTGACCTCACCTCGCGCTCAGCGCGGCTAACCTGCCGATCATGAGGATGATCGCCGTTCCCCCGGGCCGGGTGGTCCTGACCGACCGGCGAACCCAGCGCAGCCGGCCGGTGGGCCTGCTCCCCTACCGGCTCGCCGCGTTCCCGGTCACCCAGGCCCAGTACGCGGCCACCATCGGCCGGCGCTCCGGCGCCGGCCAAGGCGACCACCCGGTGGAATCCGTGTCCTGGCACGACGCGATCACCTTCTGCAACACCCTGTCCCGCCAGGAGAACCTGACCCCGGCCTACCACCCCACCGGCGAAACCACCCAGTGGGACCGGACCGCCGACGGCTATCGCCTCCCCACCGAAGCCGAATGGGAACACGCCTGCCGAGCAGGCACCACAACTCCCCGCTATGGCGACCTGGACGACATCGCCTGGTACCGCGAAAACTCCGGAGAACAAATCCACAACGTGGGCGAAAAAGAACCCAATGCCTGGGGCCTGCACGACATGCTCGGCAATGTCTGGGAGTGGTGCTGGGACCTGTACGACCCGGAGGCCTACGGCACCTACCGGGTGCTGAAGGGCGGCGGCTGGCTGGACGAGCGCTGGAGCGTCCGGGCCGGAGTGAGAAGGAAAAGCCACCCCACCTACGCCATCGACGACGTCGGATTCAGACTGGCGCGAAACCTCGGCTGACGCGCCTCAGCTCAGCTGCACGCGGTCGGCCAGACCGGCGGCGGTGAAGGCGGCCTCCAGTTCCTCGCGGCCCTCGGTGAAGTGGGCCCAGCTGTCGAAGTGGACGGGCACCACGCGGCGGGCGCCGAGGATCTGGGCGGCCTCGGCGGCCTGGGCGCTGTCCAGGACGAGCACTCCGCCGTCGAAGATCCCGGCGAAGCGGGGCGCGCCGGCGAAGAGGATCGCGGTGTCGATGGGGGCGAAGCGTTCGGCGATCTCCCTGACGGCGTCGAGGGAGGCGTTGTCGCCGCTGACGTAGACGGTGGGCAGGTCCTCGCCGGTCAGGACGAACCCGATGACCTGTCCGGTGATCGGTTCGACTTCGTCGCGGGCGCCGGGCCCGTGGACGGCGGGAACGGCGGTCACGGTGAGCGTGCCGCCGCCGGGGCGGTCCAGCTCGATGGACTCCCAGTCGGCCAGCCCCTTGGCCCGCCGGCCGAGGCGTTCGCCGCCGCCGGTGGTGGTGAGGGTGAGCGGGATGTCGGCGAGCAGCGCGCGGCCGGCGTGGTCGAGGTTGTCCTCGTGTTCGTCGTGGGAGAGCAGGACGACGTCGACGGGACCGAGCTCGGCCGGGGTGCCGGTGGCGGGGGCGGTCTTGGTCAGGACCGGGACGCCGGGGGGTGCCGGGTAGGAGCGGGGAGCGTCGAAGGTCGGGTCGGTCAGAAAGCGCAGGCCACCGTACTCGAACAGGGCCGTGGGGCCACCGAAGACGCGGACGGGGAACTGCGTGGTCGCAGGAGAAGCAGACACCAAAACCTCACGGATAGATTTGCTTGAACCGTGACTCGACTATAAACAGGCATCACGGATGAGGGCAAGCTCAACCGTGAGTCACGTTTGGGAGCAGGTCGTACCATGACAGGCATGGAAGAGAGCGCCACCACCGAGTCCGGGCTGCCACCGGCACCGGGGGCCGAGCAGCATCCCTCGCTCGCCCTGGTCAACAGCGTCATCGCGCTACCGGGCGGACACTACGTCGACCAGCTCGGCACGCCCGCCGGGGCCGACCAGTGGCTGACCCAGCAGGGCCTCACCCCGGTTGACGCGGGCATGCTCGACATGTGCGCCGCGCAGCTGCGCTCCCTCCGCGAGCAGGTCCGGGCACTTTTCGCCTCCCGGGTCGCGGGGCTGCCCGCCCTGCCGGCCGCCGTCACCGCGATCAACGACGCCCTGACCCGCGTTCCCACCGCCCCGCTGCTGGCCTGGGACGACAAGAGCGGCCCCTACCGCGCCATGCCCCACCCCACCTCGGAGCTCGTCGACCACGCGTTGGCGGCCCTCGCCGCCGACGCCGCCGATCTCCTCACCGGCCCCGAAGCCGAGCGCCTCACCGCCTGCGCCTCCACCCCCTGCAACCGCTACCTGCTCCGCCACGGCCGCCGCCACTGGTGCTCCACCCGGTGCGGCGACCGCGCCCGCGCCGCCCGCGCCTACGCCCGCCGCACCGGACGCACCTGACGCGAACCACATCCCGGAAAGGAACAGATCCACGGACCGCCATTAGGACCGAACCAATTCACAAAATCCACCGAACAAGAGAAACGCCGCAAAGCGTTACACCACTCCCTGTTACTCAAGACACAGCCCCGAAGTTTGGAGCGCCCCCCGAGAAGTGGCTAGCGTACCGATCGCTCACCATCTCGAAGGGAATCCCCGTTGCGGCGAACCATGCCGCCGATGTTTCGCGCGCTCGCGAACCACAACTATCGGCTTTGGGCCGGTGCCGACCTCATCTCGGTGACCGGATCGTGGATGCAGGTCCTGGCCCTCAACTGGGTCGTACTGGCCAGAACCGGCTCCCCCGCCGCGGTCGGCCTCTCCGTCATGGTCAGCACCCTGCCCGCGCTGGTGCTCTCCCCGTACGCGGGCGCGCTGGCCGACCGCTTCGACCCCCGGCGCATCATCCTCGCGGGCCAGACCGCGCACGCCGTCCTGGCGCTGGCGCTGGCCTTCCTGGTCTGGACCGCCGCGCCGCTGGGCACGCTCTACGCGCTGACCGCGCTCTCCGGCCTGGTCACCGTCTTCGAGTCCCCCGCGCTCGGCCGCTTCGGCGCGCAGGTGGTGCCGCCCAAGGACCTCGGCAACGCGCTGGCCCTCGGCTCGGTGCTCAACTCCACCGGCCGCGTGCTGGGCATGAGCGGCGCGGGCATCCTGGCCGTCACCATCGGTGAACCCGCCCTGTTCCTGATCAACGCGGCCAGCTTCCTCGCCGTCATCATCGCCATCCGCGCCGTCCGCCCCGCCGAACTGCACCCGCTGGCGGTCAGCCCGCCGGAACGCGCGGGCGTCCGAGCCGGACTCCGGCACGTCCGCCGCGACCACCGGCTGCTCACCCTGTTCGCCCTCGGCTTCCTGCTCTCCGGTCTCGGCCGCAACTACCAGGTCACCATGGCCGCGATGAGCGAAGGCCCGCTCGGCGCGGGCGCGGCGGGCTACGGCGTGCTGTCCGCGGTGTTCGCCGTCGGCACCGTGATCGGTGGCCTGATCGCCGCCCGCATCACCGAGCTGACCCTGCCCGTGCTGCTCGGCGCGGCCGCGGTCACCAGCGCGTTGCAGGCGGTCAGCGGCTTCATGCCAGGGCTGATCGGATTCGCCGCGGTGATCCTGCCCATCGCCGCGGGCGCGGTGCTGATCGACACCGTGCTGGGCACCAGGGTGCAACTGGACACCGCCGAGGACCTGCGCGGCCGGGTGCTCGCGGTGCAGGGTGCGGTCGCCGCGGCCGCGGGCGCCACCGGCGCGCCGCTGCTGGGCTGGCTGTGCGAGCACCTCGCCCCTGGCCGGGCGCTGCTGCTGGCGGGGCTGGTCACCCTGCTCGGCACCGCGCTGGCCGCGGTGCGCCTGCGAAGGGCCCTGATCGGGCGGACATACCTGGTCAACCCCGGGGAACCACTACCTGGTGACCCAACGGCGGTATCGGAACACGGTCATCTACTCGGTGGACGTGTCGCTGTTCCAGGACTCCGACGGCGACGGCATCGGCGACCTGGCCGGGCTGGGCAGCCGGCTCGACTACCTGTCCCGGCTCGGGGTGAGCACCATCTGGCTCAACCCGATCTACCCCTCGCCGCGCCAGGACGGGGGTTACGACGTCACCGGCTACTACGACGTCGATCCCCGGTTGGGTAGCCTCGGCGACTTCGCCGAACTGCTGGACCAGGCCGACGAGCTGGGCATGCGGATCATCCTGGACCTGGTGGTGGCCCGGGGACGAGCCGGTGGACCGCTGGAGCGGCGGTGTGTTCCCCGGCGTCGAGCACGAGACCTGGACCTTCAGCGAGCAGGCCGGACTCTGGTGCCGGCACCGCTTCTAGCGCCTGGGCGTGGCCGGCTTCCGCATCGACGGGGCGCCGTTCCTGCTGGAGCGCCGGTCGGGCAACGGCGCCGGCGGCCACTACGACTACCAGTTCCTGTGCGAGCTGCGGGAGGGCGAGCGTCCGCCGCCCAACCTGGCCGCGGACGGCGACTACGACCAGGACGTGGACCTGAACTCCTTGTCGCTCAACGGTTACGGATACCGCTGGCTGCGACTCCCGGCCTGACCAGCCAGGCCGCGGCGTCCGGGGGCAGCGCATGTCCGGGTCCTTGATCAGGGCGTGCGCCACGTCGATGCGGAACCCGTCCACGCCGCGGTCCAGCCAGAACCGGAGGATGTCGAGGTACTCGGCGCGGACTTCCGGGTTGTCCCAGTTGAGGTCGGGTTGTTCCGGGGCGAAGAGGTGGAGGTATCACTCGTTCCGGCCCATCCTGGTCCAGGCCGGGCCGCCGAAGACGCTGCGCCAGTCGTTCGGCGGACCGCCGTCGCGGCCCGGCCGGAAGTGGTACCGCCTTGGCGCACTATTGGGCGGGTTGTTCCACCATGCCGACCCGGATCGCGATTCGTCCCCAGTTCCCGCTGGTGTAGGGCCACAGGCGGTCCGCCTCCCTGATGAGCCGGTGGCGGTCCCGCTCGTCGAGGTCTGGCACGTCGACCTTGGCCACCACTTCCACGCTGTACTCGCCGTTGAGACTGCTGGCGATCTGCGACTCGACCCGCACCTCGACCTTGCCGGGCTTGAGCTCCAGGCGTCCGGCCGCCTCCGCGATGGCGTGCCACAGGCAGGCGGCCAGGGCCTCGGCGTGCAGTTGTTCGGGCGCGGCCCGGCCCTCGTCGGTGGCGGTGGCCGAGCCGCGGCGTAACGGGGTGGGTTCGATGGTCTCCATGTGCTGGCTGTGCCCCGGATGCTGCCTGCGGAAACGGGGGGTTTCACATCGCGGTGCGGGGTTACTCCGATTGCAGTCGCTGGAAGGAGCGCGGAGGATGAGACCCGTTGTGGAGCACGCTGACCAGCGGTCCACTGGAGAGCTGGTCAAGAGCTTGACGGAGCAGGTCAGCACGCTTGTCCGGGAAGAGATGGCGCTGGCCAGGGCCGAGCTGCAGGAGAAGGGCAAGAAGGCCGGGGTCGGCGCGGGGCTGGCCGGCGCGGCCGGTTTGCTGGCCTTGTACGGACTTGCGGCGGTGATCGCGGGGCTGGTGCTGTTGCTGGCCACGGTGCTGGTGCCGTGGGCGTCCGCACTGGTGGTCGGGGCGGGGATCCTGGTGATCGCCGGGATTCTGGCGCTGGCCGGGCGCGCGCAGCTCAAGCGGGCCGTGCCGCCGATCCCGGAACAGGCACGGGCCAACGTGCGCAAGGACATGGAGCTGATCCAGGAAGGGACCCTGCGATGAGCGGCACCGACCAGGTTGAAGAGTTGCAGCACCAGGTCGAGCACACCCGGGCGCAGCTCGGGCAGACCGTGGACGAGCTGAACCGGCGGGCCGAGGAGAAGATGCACAAGGCCGCCGAGCTCGTCCCGTTCGCCCTCGGCGGCCTCGCGGTGATCGTGGTGTTGTTGCTGCTGCGGAAGATCCGGCGCTAGCCGGGCGCGGGCGCCGCCTCAGGTGTGCTGCGGCGCCAGGCGATCACCAACAGTGCCACCAGACCGAACAGCGGCAGGGTGCTGATCGACCAGCTCAGCGCCATCGGCGGGCCGGGTTGCTCCAGCACGGGCAGGGTCAGCTGCCCGGTGCCGGAGCCCTCGGCGCCGTTGACGGTGAACTTGAACGTCCAGTCGCCCTCGCTGGGCAGGCTCTGCACGTCCAGTCCCCACACCTCCCGCTTGCGCGGGTGCCGCACCAGCGGCCGGGGACGTTCCCGGCTCACGCCTGGACCCATGATGCTCAGCGTGCCGGTGCGGCCCTGGATGCCGCCTTCGGGGATGAAGCTGAAGTCCAGTGACTGCAAGGCTTTCACCGGCCAGGTGCTGAACCCGACGGTCAGCTTGTACGGCCCGGCCTGGACCGTCTCGGCGTGCACCACGTTCACCGGCTCGTAGGCCAGTGCCGGTGCGGCCGAGCCGACCAGCAGTCCGATCGCGCCCAGCAGCGCGGCCAGTGTCCTGCGCATCCCGTTCACCCTTCCCGCACCGGGGCGAGCTGCCGCAGCATCCCGCCGAACCGCACACCCAGGAATCCCGCGAGCACGCCGAGCACCAGGCTGGCGATCGCGGTACTGACCAACACTTCCGCAGCCGGCAGCGCGAGCCCGCGCAGCAGCGAGGCCTGCACCGGCGCGAGACCGCCGACCAGCAGCCCGGCCACTCCCCCGGCCAGCGCGCCCACCCTGGTCAGCCGAGCCCCGCCCCGCCGTGCCGCGGCCAGCCACAACTCCAGGCCGCCGCCGACCAGCAGCAGGCAGAGCGGCCACAGCGAGGGCATGCCCGGCACCTCGCTGACGAAGTCGCGCACCGGCAGGCCGATCGCGTCCGCATACGTCCTGGCCGCCCACGGCGAGAACCACCAGAACACCGCCTGCAACGCCGCCAGCACCGCGGCCACGCCGATCGCGCCACCTGGCCGGTCCAGCACCCTCGCGCCGATGATCACCACCAGCACGCACAGGAACGCGGTGCCCGCGGCGATCGGGTTGACCGGGGCGGCGGGCAACTCGCCGAGGCCGATGGTGATCACCGTGCTGAAGGCGAGCAGCACGGCGAGGCCGACCAGGGTGCCGATCGCGCCCCAGCGGTAGGACCGGGCGACCGCGAAGACCATCACCGCGCCGATCATGGTGATGGAGATGGACAGCAGCAGGCCGATGTGCGGTGGCGAGGCGATCACCGCGTCGAAGCCGTACAGCGAGTGCCACCACTGGTCCCACAGGCCGTACAGCAGGAACGAGGCCGCGCCCAGCCCGCAGACCAGGTAGCCCACCGGGGCGGCGAAGGTGCGGCCGAACACGCCCACCGCGCGGCCGCCGACCAGCGGGTCCACCGGCCGGCCGCCGCGCTGGGCCGCGGTGGTCAGCAGCACCACGACCAGGCTGGCGATACCGGCGATCGCGCTGCCGGAGTACAGGAACAGGTGCGGCAGGGTGAAGAAGGTGTCCGGGCCGACATCGCTGTGCCACTGGATGTCCCAGGTCAGCCCGGTCAGCGACAGCAGGCTGCCGCCGAGCACAAAACCGGCCGCTACCAACCCTTTCGGCGCGGTGGTCTCCATTGGCGTCCCTTTCACTTGACCAGCAAGGGAAAAACAACCCGGTCGACGCCGGAAGCGCCGTGCAGCACCACGGTCAGCTGCCAGGGACCGGACATGTGGAACAGGAACCCGTGCACCCGGAACCGGCCGGGCGCCTCGGCCTGCGCGCCTACTGGGGCGAGCGCGTGGCCCATCTGCGGCATCACCGGTTCCAGGCTGACCCGGTCCACCGCGGCGGGTTTGCCCTCGCGGTCGGTGACGGCCAGGGTGACGGTGTTGTCGCCGGGTTTCGGGTCGGCGATGGACAGCGCGACGGTGTGCTTGGGCGTGCTCTGCTGGGCGGTGGTGGCCCCGGCTTCGGCGCGTGGCCAGAACACGAACAGCGCTCCGGCGAGCAGTAGAAGTCCCGCCGTGGCAAGGAGAACCGCCTTCTTCACCGGGCTGCCTCCGGCACCGTGATCTCGGCCGCGACCGTGCGCACCGCGTAGCCGCGTTCGGCCTGGGCCCACACCAGGTAGCGGCCGGGCAGCGGGAAGGTGTAGGTGAACGGCACGTCCGGGCCGTAGGCGGCCACGCTCTCATCCGGCTTGCCCGGCTGCCCGGGAGTGGGCGGGATCATCGAGTGCACGTGCGCCCACACCGGGGCGTCCGCGACCTCTCCGCGCACCGGCCCGATGACGATGAGGTGGCCCAGCATGCCCAGCCAGGGCTGGAGATCCGCGGCGCCGAAGCGGGCGGTGAGCGTGCTCGGCGTGCCCGCCGGTTCGATCCGGCGGTGCAGCTCGACCGGTTCCAGCTGGGCGGTGCTGGGCGCGATCTCGTTGAGGCGCACCGAGGTCCGGGCCAGCTGACGGCCGCCGCCGCGCCGGGCGAGCTCGGCGGCCACGGCGTAGCGGCCGGTCTCCGGGGCGATCAGCCGGGCGCGGTAGTCGCCGGGGCCGACCCGGATCGGGTGCAGGTGCCACAGGCGGCCCGAGGGCGAGACCACCGCGAGGTGCACCAAGGCGTTGTCGTGCACCAGCAGGTCGTCGACGGGCTGGCCGGTGGCGCTGTCGGCCAGGGCGAGCCGCAGGTCCTCGCCGACCTGGTCGGCGAGCAGGGTGACCGGTGGCCGGGCCGGGTCGACGGCGGGTCGCTGGGTGCGGGCGTAGGGGTCGGCGACGCTGTCGTAGGTCGGGTCCCACACCGAGCCGGGCGCGGGCGGCAGCGGCACGGTGGCCGACAGCAGCGCCGCGGTGACCGCCACCGCGAGCGCGGCGACCAGGCCCGCGGCCGGGGCCAGCGCGATCAGGGCGTGGCCGCGCAGGGCGAGGAACAGGGCCGCCAGCAACAGGATCCCGGCGGCGACGAACCCGCCGTAGACGGTGTTCTCCGCCGGTGACTTGACCTTCGCGGGCACCACGAACGGGATGGTGGCGGTGCGGCTGCCGTCCTCGACCGCGAGCTCCCACGGCCCGGCGCGGTCCACGCTCAGGGTGGCGCGGTGGAAACCCGGGACAGCGCCCAGGCGGACGCGGGTGGCGCTGTGCTGCACGCCCGAGCTGGACAGCCGCAGCGCGAGCTCGCCGGGCGGGCTGCCGGCGTGCGTGACCACGTCGACGTGCACCGGTCCCGGCACCGGTTCGACCGCGCGGATCACCACGGTCAGCTCGCGCTCGCCGAGGGTCTGCGCGACCTGGATGTCCGCGCCGCGGTCCGCGCCGTCGGCGTGCGCGGCACCGGCGCCGAGCAGCAGCCCGAGCGCGCAGAGCAGGGTGACCAGCGCGCCGCGCCGCCGGTTCGCGGAGATGTCCATCGCCGCTGGAGGTTAGGGTCGGCCGGGGGTCGGGGGCGTCACGACGGCGGGTGATCCGGCCTCCCCCGCACGGGGGACTCGGTGCCGGGGGATGGTGCCGGATCATCTCAGGGTCCGCTGCGGTGGCCCAGGGGAAGGAGCGGTGCGATGCGCTTGACCACCGACGAGCCGAGCCGGTCGCTGTCCCGGCAGTCGGTGCTGGTCGCGGCGGTGGCCCTGCTGACCGACTCGATGCTGTTCCTGCTCACCGGCTGCGCCACCACCTGGGACACCTGGGCGGTGCTGGGCGCGATCATCCTGGCCGACGCGGGCCTGGCCGGTCCGGCCCGGAAATCCGGGATCATGGCCGCCGTGCACGGAATCGTGCACATGACCGCGGCGATGCTGCCGGTGCACGGCAACGACGCGGGCCTGATGATCGCCGGATATCGGGCCGGGGCCTGGCTTTCCGGCTGGCACGCGTGGACCGCACTCGGCGTGCTGGTGATCAGCAGGATGGCCGTCCAGCTGATGCGCCGCCCCGAGGTCTGGCACCTGTGGCCGGTGGCGGTGCTCTCCGGCGCGGTGCTGCCCTGGCTGGTCGGCCGCTACACCACCGCCCGCCGCGCCCACCTGGCCGAGCTGGAGCAGCGCGCCGAACGGGAACGCCGCGACGCCGAGGAGGCCATGGCGCAGGCGATCGCCAAGGAGCGCAGCGCCATCGCCAGGGACCTGCACGACGTGATCGCCCACCACGTCAGCGCGATCAACCTGCACGCCGGCGCCGCCCGCCTGAACCTGGCCCCCGGCGCCGAGGCCGTGGCCAGCTCCCTGAGCGCGGTGGAAACCGCCAGCCAGTCCGCCATGATCGACCTGCGCCACCTGCTGGACCTGCTGCACGGCGACAACCTGGACGGCGCCCGCCAACCAGGCCTGGACAACCTGGACGAGCTCTTCGACGGCGTACGCGCGGCAGGCATCCCGGCCCGGCTGCGCACCAGCGGCGAACCCCGCGCGCTACCGGACTCCCTGGGCATCACCCTGTACCGGATCATCCAGGAGATGCTCACCAACGCGTTGCGGCACGGCGATTCCCGGGGCATCGACGTGGCACTGGAGTTCCGCGAAGGCGAGCTGGAACTGACCACCCGGAACACGGTGGCGGCCAAGGCAACCCGCGACCCGGAGCCCAGCGGCAGACGCGGCCTGGCCGGAATCCGCAGCAGGGCAGGCATGTTCGACGGAGTCACCACCTACGGCGTCACCGAGGACGGCCGAACCTGGCAAACGTCGGTGACTTTTCCGTTGGAGCCACTGGAGGTCCGGGCGTGACGGTGCGGGTACTGCTGGCCGACGACCACGCGATGCTGCGATCCGGCCTGCGGGCACTGTTGACCACACAACCGGACCTGGAATGCGTCGGCGAGGCAGCCGACGGCCGCGCGGCCGTGGCCGAGGTGGCCCGGTTGCGCCCGGACGTGGCGATGCTGGACATCCGGATGCCGAAGGTGGACGGCCTGAGCGCCACCGAGGCGATCCTGGCCGCGCCGGACAACCGGACCAAGGTCGTGGTGCTGACGACCTACGACAACGACGAGTACGTGTACCGGGCACTGCGCGCCGGAGCGAGCGGGTTCCTGTTAAAGAGCCTGCCGCCGGAGGAGCTGCTGACCGCGATCCGGGTGGCGGCGCGCGGGGACGCGTTGATCGACCCGTCGGTGACGCAGCGGTTGATCTCCCGGTTCGCGGGAAGCATCGCGCCGCCCGCGTCGGCACCCGGGTTGGACTCGTTGACGGCTCGGGAGCGAGAGGTGTTGCTGTTGGTGGCCCGGGCACACAGCAACGCGGAGATCGCGGCGGCATTGCACGTGGGGGATGAGACGGTGAAGACGCATGTGTCGCGGATATTGGCGAAGCTGGGATTGCGGGATCGGGTGCACGCGGTGGTGTACGCGCATTTGAACGGATTGGTGTAGCCGGGCCGGGGTGAAAACCCACAAAGAGGGCCTCTCGTCTTCTCCGTACGGCCTGGAGACTGCTAACCGCATCCCGCCGAGCAGACGCTCACAGCAACCGCCGCCGAACCCTCGCAACGTGACGGCGGCTGCTCGGCGGGATGTGGTTCGCTGTCGGAAGGCCGTGCGGAGAAGACGAGAGGACCGCGAGCACGCTGGAACCGGCCCCGGCAGCCTGCTCAGCCCCGCAACCTGCTCAACCGGCTTTTGACTTGTCAAACCCCTCCGGGGGTCTGCCCGTCCGGCGAGGACACTTCTTTTGATCTTCGGGGTTTCAGGCGAAGATCAAAGTCAGAGACGCAGGCAGGTCTTGAAAAGCCAGCCCGTCGCTGGTTCCTTGTCGCGAGCCCCGGCCGCTTGTTCGCGGGCTTCGCCCTGGGTCGCTAACCCTTCCCCGTCCAGTCCAGGCACACGCCCACCGCGTCGTCGTCCAGGTACTGGTCCTGACAAAAGGCGCGCAGGTCGTGCAACAACGCCCGGATCGCCTCGCCGGGGGGCAGGCTGGCGGTGGCGCGGAGCATGCGTTCCAAATTGTCGGAGTAGCGGCGGCCTTCGTAGACGGACTCGAAGATGCCGTCGCTGAGCAGGAACAGGCGGTCGCCGGGGAGGACGTTGAACTCCTGTTCGACGTAGACGGTGCTGTCGAACATGCCCAGCGGGAGTTGAGGCTCCAGGTGCACGGGTTCGACCTCGCCATCGCGGAGGCGCCAGATCCTCGGGGAGCCCGCGTCGATGGCGGTGACCCGGCCGTCGGCGATGTCCAGGCGGAGCAGCAGGGTGGAGACGTGCTGGCGGCCGCCGTACTGGGACCAGATGGCCTGGTCGGCCAGGGCCGCCTGGTCGGGGAGGCTGACGCCCGCTCTCCTGGCGTTGCGCAGGGCGTTGATGGCCAGGCTGGTCAGCAGGGCGGCGTCTACGCTTTCGCCCATGCCGTTGGTGACGGCGATGGTCAGGGCGTCGGCGTCGGCGGTCCAGTCGAAGTTGTCGCCGCGGACGGCGTAGGCCGGTTCGAGCTGGCCTGCCAGGCTGAACTCCTCGCGGTCCAGGCCCCGGCCGGGCAGGAGCTGCCACTGGATCTCGGCGGCCAGGGTCAGGCGTTCGGCCCGGCGGGCCAGGCGGAAGCGGTCGGTGGCGGCCTCGGCTACCTGGAAGGCCTGGGTCGCGGCGTGCGCCAGGTCGATGAGCTCCTCGGCGGTGTTGTCATCGGACGGGTCGGGGAAGGTGACCCGCAGCACGCCGAAGCGGTCGCCACGCACCGTCATCGGCAGGTACCACGCCTCCTCGGCGCCCTCGGTGCGGCGCACCGGCTCCTGGCCGCCAAAAGCCAGGCCGGCCGGGGTGCCCGCGATGGCCATCGGGCCCGGATTCTCCGCGCGCAGCGGCTGCAGGGCGAGCATCCGGTAGTCGGCGAGGAACACCTCAGTGCTACTGGCCCCATACTCAGTGTGGAGAATGTCGGCCAGGACATCACCCAGATCGTGCGCCGGGGCGCAGAGCATGGCACGCTCAGCAAAGGCGAGACGGTTGGTTCGCATGTCACGACACCTGCCTGAGTGGAGTACTGCCCTGGTTCGGAACCACAGTCACCGTCCGGCCGAGCTTGCGGCCGCGGTGGAGGCTGCGGCGGAAACACTGGTCATCGTGTGGGGGCGCGCCGCGGAGAGCGTCCACCCGAAGGTATCGGCCTCGCAGCTGGGCGCGCTGGTCGTCGTCGAACGGCACCAGTCGATCACGCTGGGCAAGCTGGCCGAGGAGCTCGGTGCGATCCCGTCCTCGGCGAGCCGGTTGTGCGACCGGCTGCAGGCCGCGGGACTGCTGGCGCGGCGATCGAACCTGGCGGACCGGCGAGAGGTGTCGCTGGAACTCACCAAGGACGGTTCCCGGCTGCTGGCGCAGCTGCGGGGCGCGCGGCAGGCCGAGCTGGGACGAGTGCTGGGGGCCATGAGCCCGGCTGAACAGACCGCGCTGCTGAGCGGGCTCGCCAGCTTCCACGCGGCATCCGGCGGGCTGGAAGCTCAGCAGGAGGACACGGCCTAGCAGCCATCGCATTCCCACCCTCCGCGAGCCAACCCAGCCAGGTCTTTGCCATGAGGCAAGGATTCTAACCTTAAGCATTTGTCATATCGCAAGCACCTCCCCGGCGTGCCGGGCAGTATCGCTGAGCAGCGCCAACGCGGCCGCCGAGGCGGACCCGGGCTCGGCGTGGAAGAGCACCAGCCGCTGACCGTCGGTATCCGGCAGGGTCAGCAACTCGTCGGCCAGGATGAGTGAGCCGGCCTGGGGATGCCGGTACTCCCTGGTGTGGCTGGCGCAGCCGCGCACCGGGTGGCCGGACCACAGCTCGGCGAACTCGGGGCTGCACCGGGTCAGCTCCTCGATCAGCCTGGCCAGTCCTGGGTCGCCGCGGTCCCGCCCGGCGATCTGCCGTAGGTCGGCCACGGTGTCCCTGGCCTTGTCCGCCCAGTCGCCGAACAGCTCGCGCACGCGCGGGTCCAGGAAGAACAGCCTGGCCCAGTTGGGGCGGGTGGCCGGGTCCCCGGGGGCGTGGAAGTCCAGGTGGGCGGCCAGCAGGGTGTGCGCCAGCGGGTTCCAGGCGAGCACGTGGGTGTGCCTGCCCAGGACCAGCGCGGGCAGGTTGACCGTGCTTACCAGGCTGCGCAGGTGGGGCTGGAGGTGTTCCGGGCCGTGCCTACGGCCGGCCTTGGGCCTGGGACGGGCCAGGGTGTGCAGGTGGGCGCGTTCGTCGGCGTCCAGGCGCAGCGCGGCGGCCAGCGCGTCCAGCACCGACTCGGAGGCGTTGTGGTTCAGGCCCTGTTCCAGGCGGGTGTAGTAGCCGACGCTCACCCCGGCCAGCTGGGCCAGCTCCTCGCGGCGCAGCCCCGGCACGCGGCGCCGGTCACCGTAGTCGGTGAGCCCGGCGGCGGCCGGCGTCAGCCGCGCCCGGCGCGACCGCAGGAACTCGCCCAGCACCGTGTCCATGCCTTCAGCATCCTGCACCTGACAGGGACAGGCACGCCCACCCGGCGGCGGCCACGATCGAGGGCGTGTTGTTCGGCGAGTTGGCGCTGGAGGTCTGGTGAAGGTGTTGGTGGTGGGGGCGTCCGGAACCATCGGGACGGCCGTGACGCGGGCGTTGCGGGCGCGGGGGCATGCGGTGCTGGGGGCTTCTCGGTTGAGTGAACCTGTGGTGGATCTGACACGGGCGGAGTCGGTGGTGGCGTTGCTCGATGGAGTGGCGGAGCTGGACGCGGTGGTGTGTTGCGCGGCCAGCGGCGGGCTGACTTTGGTGCACGAAGGGGACGAGGCGGAGTTCACCACGGGGCTGGCGGGGAAACTGCTCGGGCAGGTGCGGTTGCTGCGCGCCGCGATTCCCCGGTTGCGGGACGGCGGGTCGGTCACGTTGACCGGCGGCACGTTCACCGAACCGTTGCCTGGGGCCAGTTTTGGCGCGTTGATCAACGCGGGGCTGGCCGGGTTCGTGGCGGCGGCCGCGGCGGAGCTGCCGCGTGGGTTGCGGGTGAACCTGGTCGCGCCGGGGTGGGTCCGGGAGACGCTGGGGGTGCCGGATCGGGGGGTGCCTGCCGCCGAGGTGGCTGACTGTTATGTCCGGGCGATCGAGGACACGTCGCTCAACGGGCGCGCATTAGTTGTCGCTCAGCAAACATTGGGGTTACGGTGAGCGGGTGATTCCAGCTACGCACGAACCCGGCGAGCCGCAGGACAGCCAGCAGATGCTGCGGCTGTCCTCGCGCACCACGGGCGATGCGGTGGTGCTCACCGCGGTGGGCGAAGTCGACCTGCTGACTGTGGACAGTCTTCGCGCCGCGCTGGACGAACAACTAGCCACCGCACCGAAGCTGCTGGTCCTCGACCTTAGCGGAGTGTCCTTCCTCGCCTCGTGCGGACTCGCCGCGCTGGTGGAGTTCGAGCGCGCCGCCACGGCCAACTCGGTCAAGCTACGTCTGGTGTCCACCGCCCGCTCGGTCACCCGGCCGCTGGCCGCGACCGGCCTGCTCCGCACCTTCGAGCTGTTCGACGACGTGCGGGCCGCGTTGCACTGACCCGCACTCAGCGCCTGCTGCGGCCGATCCGGGCCGCCCAGGCCTCATCGAGGTACCCCGCGCCGGTGGGCGCGCCGGTGATGCGGTGGTTCAGGTACAGCGTGTTCGGCAACTGGACCAGCGGAATCCACCTGGTCCAGGCCGGATCCGCGGGCGTGGGCGCGCCGCTGACCAGCGCCAGGTCGGGTTGCTCCGAACCGATGCGGGCGGGCAGGCCGATGCGGGTGCAGGCGGCGAGCACCTCGGCGGCGGTCGCGACCGCCTCCACTCCCCCGCCGCCCTGGATCACCAGGTCCTGACCGAGCGGCTCGGTCTCGGCGACGAGCTGGCGGGCCTCGTCCAGCACGGTCAGCGGCAGCCGCGGACTGGGTCCCGCGGCCAGGATGGTGCCGCCGCCCTCGGGCACCGGTGGGTCGGCGGGCTGGGCCAGTCCGGCGAACCCCTCGCGGGCAATGGCCTTGCGGTCCAGGGCCAAGGCCAGCGCGCGGCGGCGGCGCGGGTTGTCCAGCGCGCCGCCGGGCACCGGGTCCAGTGCGGCGACGGCGTTGCCGTGACCGAAGTAGACCCGGCCGCCGGTGCTGTGGCCGAGCCGGAGCACGGCGGTGGGGCTGTCCAGGTAGCTGCCCTCGATCGAGGCGTCCAGCAGGCCGTTGACCAGCGCCGGACCGCTGGCGAAGGTGAACCGGACGGCGCCGGCCAGCGCGCGGGCCGCCGGGTTCCAGTAGTCCTCGAAGCGGGTCAGCAGGATGTGCGAGCCGGGCGCCCACTCGGCGAGCCGGAACGGTCCACTGCAACCATCCGAAGTGGACGGTGCTCCGGCGGCGAGGTACTCGCGGCTGGCCACCGTGCCCGCGCGCCCGGCCAGGGTGCGGCTCAGCAGCGGGTCGGGGACGCGCAGCCGGAGGGTGACCTCCAGCGGGCCGGTCTCGGTGATGCTCTCCACCTTGTCGAAGCCGCGGGACAGCCTGCCGCCGGATCCCCGGTCGGCTGAACGGCGCAGGCTGGCCACCGCGTCCGCGGCGGTCAGCGTAGTGCCGTCGTGCAGCCGGACGCCGGGGCGCAGCCGGTAGACATGGGTCAGCGGTTCCGGGTTGCCGATCTCGGCGGCGAGGGCGGCCAGCGGCTCGCACAGGTTCGCGGTGACGGTGTCCTCGGGCGCCTCGCCGCCCTGCGGCCAGTCCAGCGACCGCGGCTCACGCGGCACGGCCCAGGTGAACCCGGCGATCTCGGCCGCCGCGGCCGGGGTTTCCGCGCTGTGGCGCAGCTGCACCAGTCCGGGCTCGGCCGCCCCGCACCCGGCCAGCAGCGCGCCTGCGAGCAGGAGCGCGGTGGCCGGGCGGCGGGTCATGGTGCCGATGCTGGCAAAACCGCGGCCCGCGCGGCAAGGTTTGGCGCGGTGGTCTTTGGGACCGGGTCCTTAGGCCCCAAAGGACCCACCGTCCACACTGGATCAGCCGACGGCGGTGACCGGGGTCTGCTCGCGGACCCGGCGGGCGGGCACCACCAGCGGGGTGCCGGTCTCCGGGCACGGGATGACCCGGCAGGCCAGGCCGAAGACCTCCCGCACCAGCTCGGCGGTGACGATCTCCCTGGGGTCGCCCTGGGCCACGATCCGGCCGCCGCGCATGGCGATCAGGTGGGTGGCGTAACGGCAGGCGTGGTTGAGGTCGTGCAGCACCGCGACCAGGGTGTGTCCGCGGTCCTCGTGCAGGTCCGCGCACAGGTCCAGCACCTCGACCTGGTGCGCGATGTCCAGGAACGTGGTGGGCTCGTCCAGCAGCAGGATCGGCGTCTGCTGGGCCAGCACCATGGCCAGCCAGACCCGTTGCCGCTGCCCGCCGGAGAGCTCGTCCACGAACCGCTCGGCCAGCTCGTCCACCCCGGTCAGCCGCAGCGCCTCGGACACCGCGAGCTCGTCCTCCGGCGACCACTGGCGCAGCAGCCGCTGGTGCGGGTAGCGGCCGCGGGCGACCAGGTCGGCCACGGTGATCCCGTTGGGCGCGATGGAGGTCTGCGGCAGCAGGCCGAGCCGCCGCGCCACCTCCTTGGCCGGGTAGGAGGAGATCGCGGCGCCGTCGAGCAGCACGGATCCGGCCTTGGGCTTGAGGATCCGGGACAGCGCCTTGAGCAAGGTGGACTTGCCGCAGGCGTTGGGGCCGACGATCACGGTGAAGGACCCGTCCGGGATGCGCACGCCGAGTCCCTCGGCCACGATCCGGGCCTCGTAGGCCAGGGTGAGGTCCTCGGCGTGCAGCCGGGGTTCGGTGCGTTCCACAGCCATGGTCCGATCTACCTTCCTCGCCATTCGGTGGCCAGCAGCCAGGCGAGGTAGACCCCGCCGACCGCCGCCGTCATGACCCCGACCGGCACCGCCACCGGGGAGAAGAACCGTTGCGCCGCGAAGTCGCTGAGGGAGACCACGAACGCGCCCATCAGCGCGGTCGGCAGCAACACCGCGGAGGCGGCCTTGGTGAGCCGCCGGGTCAGCTGCGGCGCCATCAGCGCCACGAACCCGATCGGCCCGGCCGAGGCGACCGCGACCCCGGCCAGCGCGACGCTGGTGATCATGAGGATGGCCCGGCTGCGCTGCACCGGCACGCCCAGCGCGCTGGCCGCCTCGTCGCCCATCTCCAGCAGGGAAAGCCTGCGGCCGTAGGCGAAGGCGATCGGCAGCAGCAGGGCCAGCGCGACGGTCACCGGCAGCACGTGCTCCCAGCCCCGGGAGTTGAGGCTGCCGGTGAGCCAGGCCTGCGCGGCGGTGGCGTCGCGCAGGCTGGCGCGGCTGATCAGGTAGGAGTTGACCGCGATCAGGACGGCGTTGACCCCGACGCCGACCAGCACCAGCCGGGAGCCGTGCACGCCATTGGTGAAGGCCAGCAGGTACATGGCCAGCGCGGTGAGCACCCCGCCCGCGATCGCGCCGAAGGCCAGCTGCGCCGCGCTCGCCCCGGCCAGCACCATCAGGATGCCGCCGGTGGCCGCGCCCGTGGTGAAGCCGATGAAGTCGGGGCTGCCCAAGGGGTTGCGGGCCAGGTTCTGCATGATCGCGCCGCTGACCGCGAGCGCCGCGCCGACCAGCAGGCCGGTCAGCCAGCGCGGCAGCCGGAACTCGGTGATCACGTACTGCGCGGCCCGGCCGCCCTCCCCGGCGAGCGCGGAGAGCACCTGGCTGACGGTCAGCTCGTACTCGCCGATGGTCAGCGTGAGCACGCCGATCACCAGGATGGCCAGCACCAGGCCGAGGGTGGCCGCGGTGCTGCGCGCGTGTAGCCGGAGTGAGACGGAGCCGCCGCGGCTGCGCAGCACCCGGCGCGGGCGGGGGCGGGTGGCCAGCTGGGTCATGCCGCCACCAGCTTCCGGCGCCGCACCAGCAGGATGAACACGGGCGCGCCGAGGAAGGCGGTGACCACGCCGACCTCCAGCTCGCTCGGCGCGAGCAGCACCCGGCCGAGGATGTCGGCGGAGAGCAGCAGCACGGGCGCGAGGATGGTGGAGTAGGGCAGCAGCCAGCGTTGGTCGGGTCCGGTGAACCCGCGCACCATGTGCGGCACGGCCAGCCCGACGAACCCGATCGGCCCGGCGGCCGCGGTGGCCGCCCCGCACAGCAGGGTCACCGCGATGGCGCCGAAGAACCGGGTTCGCCCGATGTTGGCCCCCAGCGCCCGCCCCGCCTCCTCGCCCAGCGCGACCGCGTTCAGCGCGCGGGAGAGCAGCAGCGCGAGCACGATCCCGACCAGCAGGAACGGGGCCAGCTCATAGACGGTCTCCATCTTGCGCCCGGCGAGCGCGCCCACCACCCAGTAGCGGAACTGGTCAAAAGTCTTGCTGTCCAACAGGATCAGCGTGGAGATGAACGCGCTGAGCACCGCGCTGATGGCCACCCCGGAGAGCACCAGCCGCTCCGGCGTCGCCGCCCGCCGCCCCGCCGACCCGAGCAGGAACAGCAGCACCGAGGCCACCGCCGCACCAACGAAGGCGAACCAGACATACCCGGAGGCACTGCCCACCCCGAACCAGCCGATCCCGATCACCACGGCGGCCGAGGCCCCGAGGTTGATGCCCAGCAGGCCGGGGTCGGCGAGCGGGTTGCGGGTCAGCGCCTGCATGAGCGCGCCGGCCAGCCCCAGGGCGGCGCCGACACCGAGGCCGATCAGGGTGCGCGGGATGCGCAGGTCGTGGATGACCAGGGACTCGGTGGAGCCGTCCCGGGTCCAGAGCGCCTGCCAGACCTCGGGCAGCGGAATGCTCCTGGCGCCGACGGCGATGCTGAGCAGGCACACCAGCACCAGCAAGCCCACAGCCACGACCAGCCCCGCACTGCGGGTGACCCGACCAGCCGAGACCACCGCTTGCCCCCTCCGTCGTCCGCGCTCCTCAACTAAGGCGAGGCTAACTATAGGAAGCTGGGGGCTCAACAACGGGGGTGAGCGGTTGCGGTCGGGTGTCGATCAGGACACACGGAGTGACCGGGGATCGCGGCACGGAGCGGGGTGACAACCCACGAAGCGGGGCTCTCGTCTTCTCCGTACGGCCTGGAGACTGCTGACCGCATCCCGCCGAGCAGACGCTCACAGCAACCACCGCCGAAGCCTCGCAACGTGACGGCGGCTGGTCGGCTTTTTCAGGCGAAGATCAAAGTCAAGAGCGTCCTCGCCGGACGGGCAGAGATCAAAGCATGGGGGGGAAAGTCAAAGTCAAAGGCCAAGACGCAGGCAGGTCTTGAGGTTCCCCATGCCCGTCAACCCTCCGAAATCAAACCACATCCCAGCCCACGGCCGCCCTCGCGTTGCGTGGCCTTGGCGGCGGTTGCTGTGAACGTCCGTGGGCTGGGATGTGGTTCGTTTTCTCCAGGTTGACGGGCATGGGGAACCTCAAGACTTCGGACAAGTTTTGAGAAGCCAGCCCGTCGCTGGTCCTTGGTCGCGAACCCGGCGCCCTGGGTCGGGCTTCGCCCGGGGGGATTCCGTGCCCCGGGCGAAGCCTCGTCTGGGTCAGGCCTTGGTCAGCCTGGCTGCCACCTCACGCTTGTCAATCTTGCCGACGGCGGTTCGCGGCAGGTCCTCGACCAGTTCCAGCAGGTCAGGCAGCTTGTACTGGGCCAGGCCGCGTGCGGTGAGGAAGGCCTTCAGGTCACGCAGGGCTGGGGCTTCGCCTTCGGGGACGATGACGGCGCAGACTCGTTCGCCGAGCATGTCGTCCGGGACCGGGATGACCGCTACCTGGCGGATGTTGGCGTGGGCCAGCAGGTGTTCTTCCAGCTCCTCGGCTGAGACGTTCTCGCCGCCGCGGTTGATGACCTCCTTGACCCGGCCGGTGACGATCAGGTGGCCGGTGGGGAGCTGGCGGACCAGGTCACCGCTGCGGTAGTAGCCGTCCGGGGTGATGGCGGTCTCGTTGTGCTTGGCCGCGCGGTAGTAGCCGCGGATGGTGTACGGGCCCCGGACCAGGAGCTCGCCGGTCTCGCCGGGGGTGACGTCGTTGCCGTTGGGGTCGACGACGCGGAGCTCGTCGTCGGCGCACAGCGGGCGGCCCTGGGTGGTGCTGATCAGGTCTTCGCTGTCGTCGGCGCGGGTGTAGTTGAGCAGGCCCTCGGCCATGCCGAAGACCTGTTGCAGGGCGCAGTTCAGCTGGCCGGGAAGTTCCCTGGCGGGTTCGGGGGCAAGCTTCGCGCCGCCTACCTGGAGCAGGCGGAGGCTGGACAGGTCGCCGTCCTCCCATTCCGTGGCCTGGCCCCACAGCATGGCCAGCGGCGGCACCAGCGCGGTGACCGTGGCGCCGGACCGCTCGATCAGCGGGAAGGCGTTGTCGGGGCTGGGATCGGAGAGGAAGACCGCGGTGCCGCCGACGCCCAGGATGCCGAGCACGCCGGGGCAGGCCAGCGGGAAGTTGTGCGCCACCGGGAGGGCGACCAGGTAGACGTCGTCCTGGGTGAGCTGGCAGACCTCGGCGCTGGCGCGGGCGTTGTAGGCGTAGTCGTTGTGCGTCCTGGGGATCAGCTTGGGCAGGCCGGTGGTGCCGCCGGAGACCAGCAGCACGGCCACGTCGGCGGGGTTGACCGCGGGCAGGTCAGCCGGTTCCGCGTCCACTGTGGACAGTGCGGTGCCGATGTCGCCGGGGTCGCCGAGGACCAGGACGTGCTTGACCGACGGGACCCTGGCGACCACCTCGCGGGCCAGGCCGCGGTAGTCGAAGCCGCCGAAGGTCTCGGGGATGACGTAGGCGACCGCTTCGGAGAGCTCGGCCAGGTGGCCGATCTCGTGCGAGCGGTGCGCGGGCAGGGTCAGGGCCGGGACCGCGCCGAGGCGGAGCAGGGCGAAGAGCAGCACGACGAACTCGGCGACGTTGGGCAGCTGGACGACCACCCGATCGCCTTGCCGCACACCGATCTCACGCAGGCCCGCGGCCATCCGGTCGGCGGCGGCGTCGAGCTGGGCGTAGCTGATCCGCCGTTCGCCGTCGACCAGGGCGGTCCGGTCGGCGTAGCGGGCGCTCCAGTCGCGGAGCAGCTCACCGAGCGGGACGTCCTGCCAGTAGCCCGCTTCGCGGTAGCGCTGGGCGTACTCGGCAGGCCACGGCACAAATCCGTCCAATGTGGACTGACTCTCGATCATCTTGTCCTCATTCGCCTGCGGTGCGGGACAGTTCGGCCTCGACCTCATCGGCCGACATCTCCTGCACGGCCAGGTAGATCTCGGCCACCTGCGCCAGCCTGCCGGGGGTGCTCTCCCGCTCGGCCAGCTGGGCGGCCATGGTACCCACCGACAGCGTGGCGAACAGCAGCTTCACCGAGACGTCCGTGGTGTCCAGTGCCTCGCGCAGCCTGCTGACGATCGTGGTGGCCAGCACCGAGTCGCCGCCGCGCTGGAAGAAGTCGTCATCGAGGCCGAACTCCGCGCCGCCGAGCACCTCGTGCCAGACGCCCGCGATCACCTTCTCCAGCGCGGTGCGCGGCGGCACGAACGGCCTGCCGGTGTCCTCCTCGGCCCACAGCTTCTGCACCGCGCGCCGGTCGATCTTGCCGTTGGCGGTCAGCGGCAGCTCCGCCAGCACCAGCACCCGCTCGGGCACCATGTGCGGCGGCAGCGACTCCCTGACCCGCTCGCGCAGCTCCTCGCCGGTGACCCCACTGGCGGCGACCGCGGCGACCAGGGCGGCGCCTGGCGCGCGGGTCACCCCGGCGATGGCCCGGCCGACCCCGTCCAGCGCGCCCAGCGCGGACTCGACCTCGCCCAGCTCGATCCGGAAACCGCGCAGCTTCACCTGGTGGTCGCGGCGGCCGAGGAACTCCAGGGTGCCGTCCGGCCAGTAGCGGCCCAGGTCCCCGGTCCGGTACCAGTTCTGTCCATTGTGGACAACGAACCGGTCGGCGGTGCGCTCCGGGTCGCCGCGGTAGCCCAGTGCCACGCCGTCGCCGCCGATCCACAGCTCACCGGCCACCCAGTCCGGGCAGTCCCGGCCGCGCGCGTCCACCACCCGGCAGCGCACGTTGGCCAGCGGAGTGCCGTAGGGCACCGAGATCCAGTGGCCGGGCACCTCGCCGGTGACCTCACACACGGTGGAGTGGATGGCGGTCTCGGTGGTGCCGCCGAGGCCGACGAACCTGGCCGCCGGGGCCTGGGCGCGCAGGCGGCCGGGCAGGTCGACGGTGACCCAGTCGCCGCCGAGCAGCACCAGGCGCAGGCTCTCGCCCAGGTTTCCGGCGTTGAGCAGCATGTCCAGCAGCGGCGGCACGCAGTTGACGATGGTGACCCCGCGCTCGCGCACCAGGGTGGCCCAGTCCGCGGCCTCCCTGCGCTCGCTCTCGCCGACCAGCACGATCGCGCCGCCGACGGAGAGCGGGCCGAAGATGTCGAACACGGACAGGTCGAAGTCCAGCGCGGACACCCCGAGCGTGCGGTCCGCCGGGCCGATCTCGAAGCGCGCGTTGAGGTCGTCGATGGTGTTCATCGCGGCCCGGTGCGGCACCTCGACGCCCTTGGGCTCGCCGGTGGAGCCGGAGGTGAACAGCACGTAGGCGGGGACTTCCTCGTTGCCCAGCAACGGTTCCACCGGTTCCGCCCGCAGCGCCTCGGCCAGCCGGTCGGCATCGAGCACCAGCCGGACCCCGGCACGGGCGTGGATCCGCTCCCGCCGCGCGGCCGGCTGCTCCACGCTCACCGGCACGTAGGTCGCCCCCGCGGCGAGCACGCCCAGCACGGCCACGATCTGCTCCGGCCCCTTGGGCAGGGTGACCGCGACCGCCTCGCCCGGCTCGACGCCGCGGGTCAGCAGCGCCCCGGCCACCCGGCGGGCCTGCTCGGCCAGTTCGCGGTAGCTCAGCGAGCCGTCCGCGCCCCACAGCACCGCGGGCGCGTCCGGCGTCTTCTTGGCCTGGTTGAAGAATCCCTCGTGCAGCCGGCGGCCGGAGCGCGGCGCGGCGGTCTGGTTGGCGGCCTCCCGCACGGCCAGCTGGGACTCCGGCAGCAGCGCGGGCACCGGCTGGTTCCAGTCCGAGTCGGCCGAGCCCAGCCAGTGCACCAGCGTGCGGTAGGCCTCGAACATCGCGTCCATCAGCCCGGCGGGGAAGGCCGCGTCCCTGATGTCCCAGTTGACCAGCAGACCGCCGTTGACCTCGGTGACCTGCGCGTCCAGCAGCACCTGCGGGCCCTGCGAGATGATCCACACCGGCTCGCCGAAGCTGCTCTTGACCGCCTCGTCGAACAGCTCGCCCAGGTTGAGCGCGCTGGTGTAGACCACGGGGGCGAGCACCTGTTCGCCGTTGGCGCGGGAGAGGTCGCGCAGCACCTCGACGCCGGAGTAGTCGGCGTAGGCGGCGTCGGTGTGCATCCGGCCCTGCAGCCGCCGGGCGTCCTCCAGGAAGGAGCGCGGCTCGGACAGGTCCACGTCCAGCAGCACCGAGCCGGTGAAGTCGCCGACCAGCTTGGCCACGTCGGCGTGGGTGTTCTCCCGGTCGAACAGCGGCAGGTTGAGCAGGAACCGGGGCTGCCCGCTCCACGCGGCGAGCACCTCGGCGAACACCGTGGCCAGCGCCATCGCCGGGGTGATCCGGTGCTGGTGCGCGCGCTCGATCAGCCGCTGCTTGTCCGCAGGCGCCAGCCACAGGTGCTTGCGCACGGTGCGCAGCGCGTCGCCGCGGTCCTGCTCGGGCACCAGCGGCAGGTCGGGCGCGGCGGGCAGCTCGGGCAGGCGGCTCTGCCACCAGCTGCGGGCCTTCTCCCAGGCGTCCTGGCGCAGCGGCGCGCGCTCGGCCAGGTACTGCGGGTAGCTGTAGTCGATCGGCGCCAGCTCGGCGCCCTGGTAGAGCGCGGCGAGGTCGGCCAGCAGCACCCGGAAGCTGAGCGCGTCCGCGGCCACCATGTCCACGTCCACGTGCAGCCGGGTCCGCCCGCCGGGCAGCCGGGTGAGCTGGAGGGCGAAGACCTGCCCGCCCTCGATGTCCAGGATCTGGTGCGACCAGGCCTCGCGCAGCTCCGCCAGCCGCGCCTCGACCGCCGCGGCGTCGAGTTCCCGCAGGTCCTCGACGGTGAGCGAGTCGGCGCTGGGTTGGTCCTGGATGCGCTGGTGGCCGTCGTCGGTGAGCCGGGCGCGCAGCATGCCGTGCCGCTGGACCAGCGCGCGCACCGCCGGGATCAGCCGGTCCGGGTCCACGTCGCCGCCGTCGAACTCCACGTACAGGTGCGCGGCCACCGCGCCGAGGGCCTGCCCGTCGCCACGGCCCACCCAGTAGGCGTGCTGCATCAGCGCCAGCGGGAACGGCGCGGCGCTGTCGAACCGGGCCGCCGGGGCCGCGGGCGCGGCCGGAGCCGCCGCCGGGGCGAGGCGCTCGCTGAGCAGGTCGAACCACTCCCCCAGGCTCGGCCGCTCGGCCAGCTCGGCGAAGGTCACCTCGATGCCGCGCTTGCGCCACTGCCCGGCCAGCCGCATCAGCCGGATCGAGTCCAGCCCCAGCTCGATGAGGTTGTCCGCGTCCTGGAGCTCCTCCGGGGTGCGGTCCACCAGTTGTGCCACTTCGCGGCGCAGGTCATCGGCGGTCGGGCTGCTCGGCACGGGCTTGTACTCCCTTGTGATCCAGGCTGCATGGCACACTGGCCTCTTGCAAAAGGAAGGCTAACCTAAGCAAGGTTAGCCTCATAGACCCTGCTCCCCGCGCTCTCCGAGGACAACGACTGATGACGAACGAACCGGGCGCGCGGACCGACGCCGCGGCCAAGCGACGCGCGCTCATGCGCCAGCTGATGGCCAAGGCCGGCATCGCCGAGGACTCGTCACCGGACCGCGTCACCCCGAGGGACCGCTCCGCGCGCACCCCGCTGTCCTTCGCCCAGCAGAGCATGTGGGTGCACCAGCGGACGTTTCCGCACTCCACCACCTACAACGTGCCGCTGCTGGTCCGGCTGTCCGGCCCGGTGGACGTGCCTGCGCTGCACCGCGCGCTGCAAGTCCTGGTGGACCGGCATGAGATCTTGCGCACCCGTTACCTCGCCGAGGCCGACGGGACCGCACACCAGGTGGTCACCGCGGACTACCGGGTCGAGCTGCCCGTGACGGATCACACGTCGCTGCCGGAGTCCGAATGGGCCGCAGCCGGGCGGGCGGCGGCCGAGCGGCTGGCCGCGGTGCCCTACGACCTCTCCGCCGAGGAGTCGATCCGGCTGGCGCTGCTCCGCTTCGCCGAGCGCGAGCTGGCGCTGATCCTGGTGGTGCACCACATCGCCTGGGACGGCGGCACCTGGGGCGTGCTCTCGCACGAGCTCTCCGCGCTGTACCGGGCCGAGGTCACCGGCGAGCCCAGCGGGCTGCCGCCGATGGAGGTGCAGTTCGCCGACTACGCGGCCTGGGAGCAGTCCCGCTGGCCGACCGAGAGCAGCAAGGCCGACCTGGCGTACTGGCGCGAGCAGCTCACCCCCGCCCCGGAACCCCTTGACCTGCCGACGGATCACCCGCGCCCGACCAGCGGCTCCGAGCGCGGCGGGCTGGTCGCGAAGTGGTTCGACCCGGCGGTGGCGCAGGGCCTGCGCGCGGTCGCGGCGAGCGAGAACGTCACGCCGTTCATGATCATGGTGGCGGCCTGTTCGGTGCTGCTGCGGCGCTACACCGGGGCCACCGACATCCCGCTGGGCTCCGCGGTGATGGACCGGGGGCACGCGCAGGCACAGCAGCTGGTTGGCAACTTCGGCAACACCCTGGTGCTGCGCACCGACGTCTCCGGCGACCCGACCTTCCGCGAGCTGCTCGGCCAGGTGCGGCGCACCGCCACCGACGGGTTCGCCCACCAGGGCCTGCCCTTCGACAAGCTGATCGACGACCTGCGCCCGGAACGCCGCCGAGGGCGCGGTCCGCTCTTCGACGTGATGCTGTTGTTCTTGGCCCAGCGCATCGGCGGCCTCGACCTGCCGGGCATCGAGTCGGACTGGGAGCACATCCGCAACGACGGCGCCCAGTTCGACCTGTGGCTGGAGGCGTTCCTGCGGCCGGACGGGCTGCTGGTGGAGGCCACCTACCGGCTGGACCTGTTCGAGGCGGACCGGATCACCCGGCTGCTGGACCACCTGGAGCACCTGCTCGCCGCCGCACTGTCCACTCCGGACACTCCGATCAGCGCACTTCCCCTGCTGCCGGAGGAAGAACTGCTCACCCAGCTCGCCGAGTGGAACGACACCGGGCGCGCGGTGCCGGAGACCACGGTGGTGGACCGGTTCGAGGCGCAGGTCCGGCGCACCCCGGAGGCGGTGGCCGTACGCGGCGAGGACGGGTCCACGCTGACCTACGCCGAGCTGGACCACCGCGCCGAGCGACTGGCGGCAGCCCTGTGCGCCAAGGGAATCGGCGCGGAGTCGGTGGTGGCGCTGCTGCTGCCGCGCACCCCCGAACTGGTGGTGGCGCTGCTCGGCGTGCTCAAGTCCGGCGCGGCCTACCTGCCGCTGGACGCCGACCACCCGGCGGACCGGCTGCACTACATGATCACCGACGCGGGCGCGGCCTGCGTGCTCACCACCGCCGCACTGGCCGAACTGGCGCCAGGGCCGGAGCAGCTGGTGCTGGACCGGCCGGGCTGGGACGTGCTGGACGCGGAGCCGCACGGGCGACTGCGGCCGGGCCAACTCGCCTACACCATCTACACCTCCGGCTCCACCGGCCGCCCCAAGGGCGTGGGCATCCCGCACTCCGCGCTGGCCAACTTCCTGTCCACAATGGACGACCTGACGCCGCTGGCCTGCGCCGACCGGCTGCTCGCGGTGACCACGATCGCCTTCGACATCGCGGCCCTGGAGATCTACCTGCCGCTGGTCTCCGGCGCGCAGGTGGTGCTGGCCACCAAGGACACCGTGCGCGACCCGGCCCGGCTGGCCAGGCTGGCCGCCGGCTCCGGGGCCACCGTCATCCAGGCCACGCCCTCGCTCTTCGGCGCGATCCTGGCCCAGGAACCGGGTCTGCTGCGCGGCCTGCGGGTGCTGGTCGGCGGCGAGGCACTGCCCCCGGCCACCGCGGCGGAGCTGCGCGCGGTCGCCGCGCGGGTGACGAACGTGTACGGGCCGACCGAGGCCACCATCTGGGCGACCTCGGCCGAGGTGACCGGCACACCGGTGATCGGGCGGCCGTTCCACAACACCCAGGCCTACGTGCTGGACGAGCGGCTGCGGCCGGTGCCGCCGGGTGTCACCGGCGAGCTGTACCTGGCCGGGACCCAGCTGGCGCGCGGGTACGCGGGCCGGCCGGGCCTGACCGCGGAACGCTTCACCGCCAACCCCTACGGCCACGCGGGCAGCCGGATGTACCGGACCGGCGACCTGGCGCGCTGGCTGGCCGACGGCAGCCTGGACTGCCTCGGCCGGGTCGACGACCAGGTCAAGATCCGCGGTTTCCGGGTGGAGCTGGGCGATATCGAGGCCGCGCTGGCCGCGCAGGCCGAGGTCGCGCAGTGCGCGGTCGTGCTGCGCCAAGGACTTCCGGTCGCCTACTTCGTGCCTGCCGCCGAGGTGGACCTGGCCGCGCTGCGGGCCGGGGTGGCCGAGCGGGTGCCGGACTACATGGTGCCCGCGGCCTTCGTGGCCATGACCGAGCTGCCGGTCACGGTCAACGGCAAGCTGGACCGGCGCGCGCTGCCCGAGCCCGACCTGGGCGCGCAGGTCTCCGGCCGCGGCCCCCGGGATGAGCGGGAACGCGTGCTGTGCGGGGTGTTCGCCGAGGTGCTCGGGCTGCCGGAGATCGGCATCGACGACGACTTCTTCGCACTGGGCGGGCATTCCCTGCTGGCCACCAAGGTGATCGGCCGGGTGCGCGCCCTGCTGTCGGTGGAGCTGGACCTGCGGGCGCTGTTCGACGCGCCGACCGTGGCCGAGCTGGCCGCCCGGCTGCCCTCGGCCACGGACACCCGGCCCGCGGTGCGCGAGGTGCGGCGGCCCGAGGTGGTGCCCGCCTCGTTCCCGCAGACCGGGCTGTGGTTCGAGGAGAAGCTGCGCGGCCCGTCCACCTCCTACGGCCTGCCGCTGGGCGTGCGGGTGCGCGGGCCGGTGGACCTGGACGCGCTGCGGGCGGCCTTCGGCGATGTGGTCGCCCGGCACGAGGCGCTGCGCACCCTGCTGACCGAGGGGCCGGACGGCCTCCCGGTGCAACGGATCCTCTCCCCCGCCGAGGCTCGCGAGCAGCTCAGCGTGTCCATTGTGGACAATCTGAGCACGGCGGCCGAGCACACCTTCCGGCTGGACGCCGAGCTGCCGGTGCGGGTGAGCCTGGCCCGCACCGGCGAGCAGGAGTGGGAGCTCGTGCTGCTGCTGCACCACTCCGCGGCCGACGAGTGGTCCTTCGGCCCGCTGCTGGCCACCCTCGGCGAGGCCTACACCGCCAGGGCCGCCGGGCAGGAGCCGAGCTGGCCCGAGCTTCCGGTGCAGTACGCGGACTTCGCGGTGTGGCAGCGGGAGATCCTCGGTGCCCGCACCGAGGCGGACTCGGTGGCCGGTCGCCAGCTCGACTACTGGGCGCGGACCCTGGCCGGCGCGCCGGCGGAACTGTCCCTGCCCACCGACCGGCCGCGACCGGCGGAGGCCAGCCACCGCGGCGGGCTGGTCCAGTTCCAGCTGCCCCAGGAACTGCTGGACTCGATGCGCGCGCTCGCGGCCCGGCAGGGCGCCAGCGTCTTCATGGTGCTGCACGCGGCACTGGCCGCGCTGTTGAGCAAACTCGGCGCGGGCACGGACATCCCGCTCGGCTCGCCGATCACCGGCCGCGGCGACGCGGACCTGGAACCCCTGGTCGGGTTGTTCGCCAACACGCTGGTGCTGCGCACCGACCTCGCAGGCGACCCGAGCTTCACCGAGCTGCTGGGCCGGGTGCGCGCCGCCGACCTGGACGCCTTCGCGCACGCCGACGTGCCCTTCGACTGGGTGGTGGAGCGGGTCGCGCCGGAGCGCTCGCTGTCCCGGCACCCGCTGTTCCAGGTGATGCTGATCCACCAGCGCGCCGACGACCTGGAGCTCCAGCTGCCCGGCCTGACCACCCAGCCGTTCCTGCCGGACACCGGCGGGGTCAAGTTCGACCTGGACCTGTACTTCACCGAGACCGAGTCCGCCGGGCTGGACGGGTTCGCCGTCTACGCCAAGGACCTGTTCGACCACGGCACCGTGCAGCGCCTGATCGACCGGCTGGAGCTGCTGCTGCGCACCGCATTGGCCGAACCGGACCGCGCACTGTCCACTGTGGACATCATGACCGAGGCTGAGCTGGCCGCGGTGACCATGCCCGGCAACGCGACCGAGCTGACCGCGCCCGACCCGGCCGCCCTGTTCGCCGCGCAGGTCGCGCGCACGCCGGAGGCCACCGCGGTGCTGGCGGGCGCGGAGTCGCTGAGCTACGCCGAACTGGACCGCAGGGCCGAACGGCTCGCGGACGCGCTGGCGGCCAGGGGCGCGGGACCGGAGCGGATCGTCGCGCTGGCGCTGCCGCGCACCGCGGAGCTGGTGGTGGCGCTGCTGGCGATCGTCAAGACCGGCGCCGCCTACCTGCCGGTCGACCTGGGCTACCCGCGGGACCGCATCGAGCTGATGCTGGCCGACGCGCGGCCCGCGCTGGTGGTGTGCCTGCCGGAGTTCGCCGCCGAGTTCGGGCTCACGGACACCTGCCCACCGGCGGCCACCGGGCCTGCCCGGCCACCGGTGGAGATCCGCGGCGAGCACCCGGCCTACCTGGTGTTCACCTCCGGCTCCACCGGCCGCCCCAAAGCAGTCGCGGGCACCCAGACCGCGCTGGCCAACCGGCTGGACTGGGGCCGGGAACTGGCCGGCGGGGTGCGGATCGCGAAGAGCTCGCTGAGCTTCATCGACGGCTCCACCGAGCTGCTCGGCGGCCTGGTCGCCGGGGACACCGTGGTGCTGGCCGATGACGCCGCGGTCAGCGATCCGGCCGCACTGGTCGAGCTGATCGACCGGCACGCGGTGGACCTGGTCACCGTGGTGCCCAGCCTGCTCTCCGCGCTGCTGCGCACCGCGCCCGAGGGCACGCTGGGCTCGGTGCGCACCTGGATCTCCAGCGGTGAGGCGCTTTCCGCCGAGCTGGCCGGGCAGGTGGCCGCGCGCTGGCCGCTGGCCAGGCTGGTCAACCTCTACGGCTGCTCGGAGGCCGCGGGCGACAGCCTCGCGCAGGTCGGCAGCCCCGGCTCGGGGCCGGTGCCGATCGGCGTGCCGGTGGCCAACACCCAGGCCTACCTGCTCGACCACGCGCTCCGGCCGGTACCGCCGGGGGTGGCCGGTGAGCTGTACCTGGCCGGGCACGGACTGGCCCGCGGCTACCTCGGCCAGCCCGGCCGGACCGCGGAACGCTTCCTGGCCAACCCCTTCGGCCCGCCCGGCTCCCGGCTGTACCGCACCGGCGACCGGGCCCGCCGCCGCGGCGAGGTGATCGAGTTCCTCGGCCGGGCGGACAGCCAGGTCAAGATCCGCGGCTTCCGGATCGAGCCCGGCGAGATCGAGGCCGCGCTGCTGGCCGAGCCCGAGGTGGACAAGGCCGTGGTGGTCGCCCGGCCGGGACCTGGCGGCGCGCTCCGGCTGATCGGCTACTTCATCGCGGCGCCGGGCACCGAGCCCGACCCGGCCGCGCTGCGCGAGCGGCTCGCGGGCAGGCTGCCGGACTACCTGGTGCCCGCGCTGCTGGTGCCGCTGGCCGAGTTCCCCAAGAACCCCAACGGAAAGCTCGACCGCGCCCGGCTGCCCGACCCCGCCCCGCAGGTCGCGGCGGCCACCGAACCGGCCACGCCGACCGAGGCCACCCTGGCCCGGCTGTTCGCCGAACAGCTCGGCCTGACCACGGTGGACGTGCGCGAGAGCTTCTTCAGCCTCGGCGGTGACAGCATCAGCGCGGCGCTGCTGGTGGCCAAGGCCAAGGAGGCCGGGCTGGCGCTGTCGGTGCGCGAGGTGTTCAAGCACCGCACGGTGGCCGCGCTGGCCGAGCTGTGCGCGCCCCCGGCGATCACGCCCGGCCCGGTGACCCCGCCGCCGCTGCTGCACTGGCTGCGGCAGAGCGAACTGGGCGTCAACGGCCTGCTGGTCTCGGTCACCAGGTCAATCGAGGCCACCGAGGAGCGGTTGCGGGCCGCCGCGGCCACCGTGCTGGCCCGGCACGAGGCCCTGCACCTGGTGGTGGACCCGGGCAACAAACGCCTGTGGCGGGCCGAGATCCAGCCCGGCGAGCCGGACCTGACCGAGATCGACATCACCAGGGGCGCCACCCTCCGGCTCGACCTGACCCCGGACGGCGTCACGCTGACCGGGCACGGGCTGGCGGTGGACCAGCCCTCGCTGGAGCTGATCGCGGACGAGCTCACCGCCGTGCTGGCCGGGGAGACCCTGACCCCGCCGCCGACCACCTTCCGGGCCTGGACCGAGCACCTGGCCGCGCAGGCCAACGAGGTGGCCGCCGCGCTGCCGGAGTGGACCGCCGCCCTGCACGAGACCGCCGACCCGATTCCCGCCTCAGCGCTGGCATCAAGCGACGGCGGCCGGATCAACGAGCTCGTGGCGGCCGATCCGGACCCGGTGGCGGCGGCCTTCATCGAGGCGCTGCGCACCTGGTCCGGCGCGAACGGGACCCGGCTGCGGATCGACCGCGAGGTGGATCCGCGCACCGGCGCGAAGTCCGCGGCCGGTGACCTCTCCGGCACGGTTGGGCCGCTGAGCCACATCCACCCGTTCGCCTTCACCGCCGCGGCCGCCCCGCGCGCGGAGACCGAGCTGGAGCTGCGCTACTGGGCCGACCGCGGCCACGAGTTCGGCCTGCTCCGGCACGCCAGCAGGGCAGGCTCCAAAGCGCTGCGCGGGCACCGGGACGCCGCGGTGCTGCTGCGCGCAGGCGCGCCGGATCCGCTGTTCCCGGCCGGGCGCGTGCTCGTGGCCACCCACCAGGTCCGGGCGGACGGCGTGCTGCTCGACCTCCAGTTCTCCCCCGACCTCGACCCGGCGGCCGCCAGCGCGCTGCTCGGGTTGTGGTCGGCCGCAGTGACCGCACCAGCAGAATCGGAGCCGAAGAGTTGAGCGCATCATCCGGTCAGATCCACCTCGCCGACACCCCGGCGGCCGCCTGGCTGGACGAGGCGTTCACCGGGACCTCCGCGCCCGTGCTGCGCGTGGTCGCCGGACCTTCGGGCACCAGTGAGAAAAACGCGCAGGCCGCCGTGCGGGCCGTGATCGAGGCGCACGAGGTGCTGCGGCACCGCGGCGAGCTGCGCTGGGCCGGCACCGCCACCAAGCTCGCCGAGGCGAAGCAGCACACCGCGGCCTCGCTCGACGGTGACGCCGCGCTGGCCGCTGCCTGGGTGGACCGGGGCGCGGAGCGGGACGGGCTGCTCGTGGTGGCCGCACATGAGTCCGATGTGGACGGTGAAGGCTGGGCGGTGCTGGTCGCCGACCTGCGCGCCGCGCTCGCCGGTGGCACACCGAGCACCTCGGGCACCGGGGAGTACCTGTCCGCGCTGGACACCCTGGCCCGCGACCCGGGTCTGGCCGACCGGGTGGAGCCCTGGCTGGAGCTGGCCGACCGGGTGGACGAGCTGGACCTGGCCGCGCCCTGGGTCAGCGACGGTGAGCCCAGCGGGCCGCAGCGCACGCTTGAGCGGGTGCTGCCGCTGAACGAGGTGGCGGTCGCCGAGGGCCTGCGCGCGCGGGTGCTGCTCGGCCTGGTCCCGCACCTGGGCGCCACCGACGGCCTGCTGGTCGACGTCAGCGAGTCCGACCGCGACCGCCCCGGTGTGCTGGGCAACCTGCGCCGGGTGTTCCCCGTGCTGTTCGGCCCGGCCGAGCTGTCCGATGTGGACGGTGCGGGCGCACGGGCGGTGGCGGTCGAGGCCGCCGCGGCCACCGAGTTCGGCGTGGCCAAGTACCTCAGCGGCAGCACCTCGGCCACCTTCGCCGACCTGGCCGAGGCCGCCGTCCTCATCGAGTACGGAATCACCGACCTCGGCGACGACCCAGACCCCGGCGCGGGCGAACCCGTGCCGGACAACGCCGCCCGCTACCTACTGCGGATCGGCGCCTGGTTCGACCGCAACAGCGAGCGCGTGCGCGCCACGGTCTCCTGGGACCCGGCCGCGCTGCCCGAGCTCGACGCCGAGGCGCTGCTCTCCGCCTGGGGCAAGGCCCTGCTGGCGCACGAGCCCGCCGCCGCGCCCGCGCCCTCGGTCGCGCTGCCGCCCGGCGCGGTCGAGGCACTGCCGCTCTCGCCGTTGCAGGAGGGCCTGCTCTTCCACCTGATGCTCGATGGCGCCGAGCGGGACGTCTACGTGCAGCAGGCCGTGCTGCACCTGACCGGCACGCTGGACCCGGACCGCTTCCGCGAGGCGGTGCGGCTGTCCCTGGCCAAGTACCCCAACCTGGTCGCCGGGTTCGCCACCGCCGACGACGCCCCCGCCGTGCAGTTCATCCCCGCCGAGTTCGACACCCCGTTCGAGTACGCCGATCTGTCCACTCAGGACGATGCCGCGTTCCAGGCCTTCGTCGCCGACCAGCGCTCCAGGCCCTTCCACGCCGACCGGCCGCCGCTGATCCGCTTCGGCCTGGCCACCGTCGGCGCGGGCGAGCACCGGCTGGTGATGACCTCCGAGCTGATCCTGCTGGACGGCTGGTCCGGCGGTCTGCTGCTGAGCACCCTGCTGGAGTTCTACACCGACCCGGCCGCCGAGTCCGCCCGGCCGACCACCCCGTTCCGGGACTACCTGCGCTGGCTCACCGCGCAGGACCACGACCAGGCCCGCGCGGCCTGGCGGCGCAACCTGGACGGCCTCACCGAGCCCACCCTGCTGGCCCCCGGCGCGGACAGCCGCGCGGTGGACCTCACCGCCGCGGACGAGATCCACCTGGAGCTGCCAGCCGACCTGGCCGCCCGGCTGGCCAAGCGGATGCGCGAGTCCGGGGTCACCGCGAGCACGCTGTACGAGACCGCGTGGGCGATGCTGCTGGGCAGGCTCACCGGCCGCGACGACGTGGTCTTCGGCGCCTCGGTCTCCGGCCGCCACCCCGACGTGGCCGGTGTGGAGACCACGGTCGGCCTGCTGTTCAACACCGTGCCGGTGCGGGTCCAGCTGGGCGCGACCGACCCGCTGGAGACCGTGCTGCGCCGGGTGCAGGAGGAGCAGGCCGAGCTCTTCGACTACCCGTACCTCGGGCTCACCGACGTGCAGGGCCTGGTCGGCATCGGCACCCTGTTCGACACCCTGTTCGTGTTCCAGAACTTCCCGCGCCCGTCCAAGGAACGCGGTTTCGGGCCGGACGGCTCGCTGCGGGTGCGCGACCACGAGGTGCTCGACGCCACGCACTACCCGGTCACCATGGTGGTCAACCCCGGCGTCACCACCGAGCTGCGGGTGATGTTCCACCGCGATGTGTTCAGCCGCACCGAGATCGAGCGCCTGGCCGAGCGCTACCTGAACATCCTGACCGCGCTGGCCGACACCCCGCAGGCATCCTGCGCCGCGGTGGACGTGCTGGTCGGTGACGAGCTGGCGCTGCTGCGCGCGGGCTGGGACAGCACCGCCAACCCGGTGCCGGACATCACCATCGCGGACATGCTGGAGCAGCAGGCCGCGCGCACGCCCGAGGCGACCGCGCTGGTCTTCGGCGAGACCACCCACACCTACGCCGAGCTGAACGAGCGGGCCAACCGGATCGCCCGCTGGCTGGTCCAGCACGGCGCGGGGCCGGAAACCGTGGTGGCCCTTGGCCTGCCCCGGTCCTCGGACATGGTGGCCGCGCTGTTCGCGGTGCTCAAGACCGGCGCCGCCTACCTGCCGCTGGACCTGGACTACCCGGCCGACCGGCTGGAGTTCATGCTCACCGACACCGTGCCGCTCTACGTTCTGTCCACTGTGGACGTCGACCCGACGCTGCCGCACACCGAGATCCCGCACGTCCTGCTGGACTCCGCGGAGATCGCCGCCGAGCTGGCCGCGCTGCCCGGCACGGACCTGGCCGACGCCGAGCGGCGCGGGTTCAACCGCACCGACCCGCACCGGCTGGCGCACCCGGCCTACGTCATCTACACCTCCGGCTCCACCGGCCGCCCCAAGGGCGTGGTCACCCCCTACCGCGGCCTGACCAACATGCAGTTCAACCACCGGGTGGCCATCTTCGACCCGGTGGTCGCGCAGGCCGGGCGACGCCTGCGGATCGCGCACACGGTGTCCTTCTCCTTCGACATGTCCTGGGAAGAGCTGCTCTGGCTGGTCGAGGGCCACGAGGTGCACGTGCTCACCGAGGACATGCGCCGGGACGCGCTGGCGCTGACCGCCTACTGCGACCGGCACCTCATCGACGTCATCAACGTCACGCCCACCTACTGCCAGCAGCTGATCGACAACGGGCTGCTGGAGCAGAACCCCGGCCACCGCCCGGTGCTGGTGCTGCTCGGCGGCGAGGCCGTCTCCGAACAGGTGTGGTCCGCCCTCCGCGACACCCCCGGCGTGCTCGGCTACAACCTCTACGGCCCAACGGAATACACCATCAACACCCTCGGCGGCGGCACCGAGGACAGCGCGACCTCCACCGTGGGCAAGGCGATCTGGAACACCCGTGCCTACATCCTGGACGCCTACCTGCGCCCGGTCCCGGTCGGAGTGCCGGGTGAGCTCTACATCTCTGGCGTCGGCCTGGCCCGCGGCTACCTCAAGCGCCCCAGCCTGACCGCGGACCGCTTCATCGCCGATCCCTATGGCGCGCAGGGCGAACGCATGTACCGCACCGGAGACTTGGTGCGGGAGCGGCCAGACGGCAACCTGGACTTCCTCGGCCGCACCGACGACCAGGTCAAGATCCGCGGCTACCGGGTGGAGATCGGCGAGGTGGAGAGCGCGCTGGCCGCGCACCCCGAGGTCGCCCAGGCCGCGGTCATCGCCGCGGACACCGATCTGCCCGGCGTGAAACGACTTCTCGGCTACCTGGTGCCTGCCGAGGCCACCGACGAGGATTTCCGCGCCGAGGTGGAGGCCGAGCAGATCGCCGAGTGGCGGCAGATCTACAGCGACGAGTACACCGAGATCCCGACCGCGGTCTTCGAGGAGGACTACGCGGGCTGGGACAGCAGCTACGACGGCGCGCCCATCCCGTTCGCCGACATGAGCGACTGGCGCGCGGCCACCCTGGAACGTATCCGCGAGCTCAAGCCAAAGCGGCTGCTGGAGATCGGCGTCGGCACCGGCCTGCTGCTCTCCGGCCTGGCCCAGCACACCGAGTCCTACTGGGCCTGCGACTTCGCCGCCCCGGTGATCGAGAAGCTGCGCCGGGACCTGCTGGCCGACCCGGACCTGGCCGCCAAGGTCGAGCTGAGCGTGCGGGCCGCGCACGACACCGAGGGCCTGCCGGTCGGGCACTTCGACACCATCGTGATCAACTCGGTGATCCAGTACTTCCCGAACGTCGACTACCTCACCGAGGTCATCGGCAAGGCGATGGACCTGCTCGCTCCCGGCGGCGCGCTGTTCATCGGCGACGTGCGCAACCTGCGGCTGGCCCGCACCTTCCACACCGCGATCCAGCTCGGCCGCACCGGCGAGGGGACCGGGGAAGCCGCACTGCGCAAGGCGATCGAGCGCGCGGTGCTGCTGGAGAAGGAGCTGCTGGTCGACCCGGACTACTTCACCGCCCTGTCCGACCACCTGCCCACGCTGGCCGGCGCGGACCTGCGGATCAAGCGCGGGCACATGCACAACGAGCTGTCCCGGCACCGCTATGACGTGGTGCTGCGCAAGGCGGGCGCGGACGCGCTGTCCGTTGTGGACGGTCCGAAGCTGGTGTGGGACAGCGCCGTGGACCTGGCCTCCCGGCTGGCCGAGCGGCCGGAGTCGCTGCGGGTCACCCGCATCCCCAACGCCCGCCTCACCGCCGAGGTCGCCGCCCAGCGCGCGCTGGAGGCCGGTTCGCCCATCGCGGTCGCCCAGCGCCTGCTGCGCCCGGACACCGCCGCCGGGGTGGAACCCGAGGCCCTGTGCGAACTGGCCGAGCGCACCGGCTACCGGCTGCTGCTCACCTGGTCCGACACCACCGACGGCAGCTTCGACGCGGTGTTCACCCTGGCCACCGACGAGATCCTGCTGGACGCCTACGCGCCCACCCGCACCCGCAGGGCCGCGCTGAGCGGCTACGCCAACAACCCCTCCGCGGCCCGCGACAACACCGGCCTGGTGGCCAGGGTGCGCGAGCACCTCAAGGCGGTGCTGCCCGACTACATGGTGCCCGCCGCGCTGGTCACCATGGAACGGCTGCCGTTGACCACCAACGGAAAGCTGGACCGCCGCGCCCTGCCCAGCCCCGACCTGGCCGCGGGCGCAGGCGGCGGCCGCGCGCCCGACAGCCCGACTGAGGAAGCCCTGGGCGAGCTGTTCGCCCAGGTGCTCGGCGTGCCCAAGGTCGGCGTGCACGACAACTTCTTCGACCTCGGCGGCCACTCGCTGCTGGCCGCCCGGCTGATCGGCAAGGCCCGCACCGCGCTGGACGTGGAGCTGGCCATCCGGGACCTGTTCACCGCGCCCACCGTGGCCGAACTGGCCGCCAAGGCGCTGGGCAGCGCGCCCCGCTCCGCGGTCCCGGTGCTCACCGCGGGCCAGCGGCCGGAGCGGATCCCGCTGTCCTTCGCCCAGCAGCGGCTGTGGCTGCTCGACCAGCTGGACACCGCGAGCGCCGCCTACACCGTGCCCACCGGCATCCGGCTCACCGGCGTGCTCGACCTGGACGCGCTGCGCGCCGCCTTCGGCGATGTGCTGGCCAGGCACGAGAGCCTGCGCACGGTGATCGAGCTGCACGAGGGCACGCCGTACCAGCGCGTCCTGCCGGTCACCGAGATCGACCCCAGGGTCACGGTGACCGCGGTCAGCGAGGCCGAGCTGGACGCCGCGGTGGCCGCGACCATCGCCGAGCCCTTCGACCTGGCCACCGGCCACCCGGTCCGGCTGGCCGTGCTCTCCCTCGGCGCGCAGGACTCGGTGCTGCTGGCCGTGTTCCACCACATCGCCTTCGACGAGTGGTCGATGCGGCCCTTCGTCGAGGACCTCACCACCGCCTACGCCGCCCGGCACGCCGGCCAGGCGCCGGAACTGGCCCCGCTGCCGGTGCAGTACGCCGACTACGCGCTCTGGCAGCGCGCCCTGCTCGGCTCGCCGGAGGACCCGAACAGCCTGCACAGCAAGCAGCTCGCGTACTGGCGGCAGGCGCTGGCCGGCATCCCGGAGGAGCTGTCCCTGCCGCTGGACCGGCCGCGCCCCGCGGTGGCCAGCTTCCAGGGCGAGACCATCGAGCGGCACATCGGCCCCGAGCTGGCGGTGCGGCTGCGGCGGCTGGCCAGGAGCCGGGACGCCAGCGTGTTCATGGTGTTCCAGACCGCGGTGGCCGCGCTGCTGCACCGCTACGGCGGCGGCGTGGACATCCCGCTGGGCTGCCCGGCGGCCGGCCGGGACAACGAACAGCTCAACGACCTCATCGGGTTCTTCGTCAACACCCTGGTGATCAGGGCCGACGTCAGCGGCAACCCGAGCTTCGGCGAGCTGCTGGACCGGGTCCGCTACACCGACATCGCCGGGCTCAGCCACGCCGAGCTGCCCTTCGACCGGCTGGTCGAGGCGCTCAACCCGACCCGCACGCTCTCCCGCAACCCGCTGTTCCAGGTGATGGTCGGCTACCAGAACCAGGGCACCGGCGGCGCGAGCTTCCCCGGCCTGACCGTGGCCGACGGCCGCTTCGACCCGCCGACCGCCAAGTTCGACCTGGACTTCGTGCTGCGCGACTACGGCTCGGACACCGACGGCATGGGCCTGGACGTGGAGTACGCGGCCGACCTGTTCGACCAGGCCACCGCGGCCACCCTGCTGGACCGGCTGCTCGACCTGCTCGACCGGGTCACCGCCGACCCGGACCTGCGGATGAGCGAGCTGGACGTGCTCGGCGCGGCAGGCGCCCGCCTGGCCGCCTGGAACGACACCGGCCGCGCCTTCCCCGAGCTCACCATCGCCGACCTGCTCGAACAGCAGGCCGCACGCACCCCTTCCGCCTCCGCCCTGGTCGCTAACCCTGGACTGCCAGGGGAGGTCCGCTGGAGCTACGCGCAGCTCAACGAGCGCGCCAACCGGATCGCCCGCCTGCTGCGCGACCGCGGCGCCGGGCCGGAAACCGTGGTGGCCCTTGGCCTGCCGCGCTCGGCCGACATGGTGGCCACCCTGTTCGCGGTGCTCAAGACCGGCGCCGCCTACCTGCCGCTGGACCTGGACTACCCGGCCGAGCGACTGGCCTTCATGCTCGCCGACGCGCGGGCCGGGTGCCTGGTCAGCACCACCGAGGTCGCTGCCACGCTGCCTGCCACGGCCGCGCCGACGGTGCTGCTGGACACCGTCGAGGACGAGCTGAACGCCTTGTCCGGCAACGATCTCAGTGCGGCGGAACGGCCGGTCTTCAGCCTGGACCACCCGGCCTACGTCATCTACACCTCCGGCTCCACCGGCAAGCCCAAGGGCGTGGTCACCCCCTACCGCGGGCTGACCAACATGCAGTTCAACCACCGGGCCGCGATCTTCGATCCGGTGGTGGCCGAAGCCGGACGGCGGCTGCGGATCGCGCACACCGTGTCCTTCTCCTTCGACATGTCCTGGGAAGAACTCCTCTGGCTGGTCGAGGGCCACGAGGTGCACGTGTGCGACGAGGAGCTGCGCCGGGACGCCGAGGCGCTCACCGCCTACTGCGACGAGCACCTCATCGACGTGGTCAACGTGACCCCGACCTACTGCCAGCAGCTCATCGAAGCCGGTCTGCTCGACCAGGATCCCGGCCACCGGCCGCTGCTGGTGCTGCTCGGCGGCGAGGCGGTGTCCAACCAGGTGTGGGAAACCCTGCGGGACACCCCCGGCGTGCTGGGCTACAACCTCTACGGCCCAACGGAATACACCATCAACACCCTCGGCGGCGGCACCACCGACCGGGACCTGCCCACGGTCGGCCGCCCGATCTGGAACACCAGGGCGCACGTGCTCGACGAGTACCTGCGGCCGGTCCCGCCGGGCGTGGCCGGTGAGCTCTACATCGCCGGGGTCGGCCTGGCCCGCGGTTACCTGGACCGGGCCGCGCTCACCGCGGAACGCTTCGTGGCCAACCCCTTCGGCGCGCCGGGTGAGCGGATGTACCGCACCGGCGACCTGGTCCGCTGGTGCGCCGACGGCACCATCGACTTCCTGGGCCGCACCGACGACCAGGTCAAGATCCGCGGCTACCGGGTGGAGATCGGCGAGATCGACGCCACCCTGGCCGAGCACCCCGGTGTCCGGCAGGTTGCGGTGCTCGCCGTGGACAGCGAGCTGGCCGGGGTGAAGCGGCTGGTCGCCTACCTGGTCGGCACGGCGGGTGAGACCGAGCTGCGCGAGTGGGCCGGGCAGCGGCTGCCCGCCTACATGGTGCCCTCGGCCTTCATCACCGTGGACGCGCTGCCGCTGACCGTCAACGGCAAGCTCGACCGGGCCGCGCTGCCCGCGCCCGACTTCGGCGCGCGCAGCTCCGGCCGGGGACCGCGCACCGAGCGGGAAGCCGTGCTGTGCCAGGTGTTCGCCGAGGTGCTCGGCGTGCCCAAGGTCGGCGTGGACGACAGCTTCTTCGAGCTGGGCGGGCACTCGCTGCTGGCCATGCGGCTGGTCAGCCAGCTCCGCGCGGCCGGGGTCGACGGGGTCTCCGTCGGCGCGGTGATGGCCGCCCCCACGGTGGCCGCGCTGGCCGAACGCCTCGGCGCGGCCGACGGCGCCGACCCGGCGCTGGCCGGGCTGCTCGCGCTGCGCGCCGAGGGCGGCAAGGCCCCGCTGTTCGCCATCCACCCCGGCTTCGGCCTGGCCTGGCCCTACGCAGCGCTGGTGCCGCACCTGGACGAGGACCGGCCGCTCTACGGCCTCCAGTCGCCCGTGGTGGCCGGGGAGACCGTGCACAGCTTCGACGCGCTGGCCCGCGAGCACCTGCGGCGGATCCGCACCGTGCAGCCGAGCGGCCCGTACCACCTGCTCGGCTGGTCCTTCGGCGGCCAGCTCGCGCACGCCGTCGCCGGACTGCTCCAGGCCGAGGGCGAACAGGTCGCGCTGCTCGCGGTGCTCGACGCCCAGCCCGCCGATCCCGCGCTGCCGCCGGACGAGCCGCTGGAGGCCGGGCAGATCAGGGACCGGCTGCGGCTGAGCGCGGCCGAGCCGACCACCGAGGCGCTGGTCAGGGCCTGGACCGTGCACGACCGGCTGCTGCCCGGCCAGGACTACCCCGCCTGCCGGGGCACGCTGCTGTTGTTCAGCGCCGAGGGGTCCACCGGGACCGGCGCGGCGAGCTGGGCCGGGCAGGTGGCGGGGAAGATCGAGGACCGGGTGCTGCCGTATCCGCACGACGAGCTGCTGTCCCCGGAGGCCGTCGCGGTCTTCGGCCCGGTGCTCACCGCCGCGCTGCGGGAAGTGGAGTAGTTCCGTTACCGCTAGCGGACAGTCCCGTGATCGATCGACCGCACCAGTGGATTAGGGTTGGCTAACCTAATCGGCTCACTAGGAAAGAAGGACCTCCGTATGACGACGCGAACGCACAGGTCGTCGAGTCGGCTCGTTCGTATGCTCGCGGTGGGCGCGGCCCTGGCGCTGGGCCTGTCCGCGTGCGGTGGCGGCGGTGACACCGGCGCCCCGAAGGACACGTCGGCCGGTGCCGCGCCGGGATACCCCATCACCATCACGCACAAGCTCGGCACCACCACCATCAAGTCCGCGCCGAAGCGGATCGTGGCACTCGGTGAGACCGACCAGGACGTGCTGCTGGCGCTGGGCATCCAGCCGATCGCCATGGTCAAGGCCAACATCGGTGACGGCGTCACGCCGTGGGCCAAGTCCAAGCTCACCGGCGCCATGCCCACGCTGCTCACCGCGGGGGACAACGGCTTCGACGTCGAGCAGATCCTCAAGCTCGAACCGGACCTGATCCTGGCCAACTACGACTACTACATCGACAAGTACTGGAAGAAGCTCAACGACATCGTGCCGACCACCGCCTACGAGGCGGGCCCGGCCGAGGACTCCTGGCAGCAGCTGACCCGCCAGGTCGGCAAGGCCGTCGGCAAGAGCGCCGAGGCGGACAAGCTGGTGAGCGACGTCGAGGGCAAGATCACCGGGGTCAAGAAGAGCAACCCGGAGCTGACCGGCAAGAAGTTCGCCTTCGGCGTCACCGGCCAGACCGGGACGATCATGGTGCTGAAGTCCACCACGGACACCGCCACCAAGCTGCTCGGCGAGTTCGGCATGGTGCTGCCGCCGGTCATCCAGCAGCTGCCTGGCGAGAGCTTCGCGGTCGAGGTGAGTGCGGAGAAGTACGAAGTGCTGGACCAGGACGTGCTGATCACGTACTACAACGAGAACAAGCAGCACCAGAACGACGTCGAGCAGAACGCCTTGTTCAAGAAGCTCAAGGTGGTCAGCAAGGGCGCCAACATCGTGGTGGACCTGACCCAGTTCTACTCCATCCGCACGCCGTCCCCGCTGGGCATCCCGTACGCGATCGACGTGATGGTGCCGAAGCTGTCCGAGGCGGTGAAGAAGACGGCTACCTGATGCCAGACTGAGCTGGTGAGCCTTTCCAGCACAGCGATCAGGAACGGGGCCGCGCTGCTCGTCAGCGCGGCCCTTGTCGTTGCGGCAGGGTGTAGCAGCGCGCCGGAGGCGCCCCCACCCGCCGCGGCGGCCGGATACCCGGTGACGCTGACGCACAAGCTCGGCACCACCACGATCCCGGCGACGCCGAAGCGGATCGTGGTGCTGGGCGAGGTGGACCAGGACGCGTTGCTGGCACTGGGCATCACGCCGGTGGGCATGCCGAGGTCCAAGGAGCACCCCAGCGGCATCACCCCGTGGGCGAAGGCGAAGCTCAACGGCGCCGCGCCCGAACTGCTGACCGCCGGCGACAGCGGGTTCGACCCGGAACAGGTGCTCAAGCTGCAACCGGACCTCGTCCTGGCCAACACCGACTACTACCTGGAGAAGTACTACGCGCGGCTGAGCGCCTTCGTGCCGACCACCGCGTTCGAGCTCGGCGCCTACCAGGACGGCTGGCAGGCGGTGACCCGCCAGGTCGGCAAGGCGGTCGGCAAGGGCGCGGAGGCGGACAAGCTGGTCGACGGCACCGAGTCCGCGCTGGCCAAGACCCGCGCGGACAACCCGGCGCTGCAAGGGAAACGGGCCACCATGGCCCAGGCCGCCGGCGCGGGCAAGCTGTACGCGCTGCGCGAGCCGAAGGACCCGGCCGGGGTCCAGCTGGGCGCGTTCGGGCTGCGCATTCCGGAGTCCCTGCAAGCACTTCCCGGCAACTTCGCGGCCGAGCTGAGCGCAGAGCAGTACGACAAGCTGGACGTGGACCTGCTGCTGATCAACTACGACGGCTCGGCGGACAACGAACGAGAGGTGGAGTCCAACCCGCTGTTCCGCAACCTGCGCGTGGTCAAGGCAGGCGGCCGGATCTCCTTGGACGGCCTGGCCTTCCACGCCCTGCGCACACCGACCCCGGGCAACATCCCCTGGCTGATCACCGAGGTGCTACCCAAGCTGCGCAAGGCTGTCGGCAGCTGATCTCGTTGCCGCATAAGTGAAGGGCGGTCACCCGCACCCCGGGTGACCGCCCTCGGTGGCGATCGGCACCGGCCCCGAACCGGTGTCGTCCGCGAGTCCTCAGTGCGCGGCGGCGACCACGCGGCCGGAGAGCTGGTCGCTGCCCGGCACCGGCTCGGCCGGGTCGCTGCCCAGCGCGATGATCCGGTTGTCCGCGTCCACGTGCACCACGTGCGGCACGTGCGCGGCGCGCTCCTCCTCGGTGAACTCCGCGAAGGACATGATGATCACCATGTCCTGCGGGTGCACCAGGTGCGCGGCCGCGCCGTTGATGCCGATCACGCCGCTGCCCCGCTCGCCGGTGATGGCGTAGGTGGTCAGGCGGGCGCCGTTGGTGATGTCGACGATGTGCACGACCTCGCCCTCGACGATGTCGGCCGCTTCCATGAGGTTGGCGTCAATGGTCACCGAGCCGACGTAGTGCAGGTCGGCCTGCGTCACGGTGGCCCGGTGGATCTTGCCGTTCATCAACGTACGCCGCACTTTGGCGCTCTCCTCTTCGCGAACGTCAGTGGCTGGGTCAGTCGGCGGCGCGCATGGCCTCGGCCAGGCTCCTCGGGCGCATGTCGGTCCAGGTCCGCTCGATGAACTCCAGGCAGTTGGCCCTGGTGTCCTTGCCGAAGGCGATCGTCCAGCCGGCGGGCACATCCACGAAGACCGGCCACAGCGAGTACTGGCCCTCCTCGTTGACGAGGGCGTAGAACGTGCCGTTCTCGTCATCCAGCGGGTTCATCCACAACTCCTTGCGCGACTGTCCGAACGACTGAAGCCTAGGTTAGGTAAAGCTAACCTTGCAACCTTCTGTGACGCGTTCGGACTCCTCCGCACTGGGCCCGCTCAGCGTGGCTTTGCGCAGCTCAGGCAAGGCGATCGCGATGCCGACCACGCCCACCACGCAGGCCACGCCGCCGGTCACCAGCGCCATGCCGGAGCCGAGCACGCGGGACAGCCCGCCCATCACCGCGTTGCCCGCCGCCGTGCCGGTGGTGGCCTGGGCCAGCCACATGCTGCCCACCCTGCCGAGCAGCCGCTCCGGCGTGTAGTGCTGCAACAGGGTGCGGCGCAGGATCTCCGAGATGGTGTCCGCCGCGCCGGCCAGCGCGAGGAACACCAGTGCCAGCCACAGCGCGGGGCTGAGCCCGAAGCCGATGACCGCGAGGCCCCACAACAGGACCGAGCCGATCAGCACCTTGCCGGAGGCCCGCACGGTGGCGGTCCAGCCACTGGTCAGCGCGGCCAGGAAGGCGCCCACCGCGGGGGCGGCGTAGAGCAGGCCGGTGGCGAACTCACCGCCGAAGACCGCCAGGCCCATCTCCGGGAACAGCACGTACGGCATGGCGAAGACCATCGCGAAGACGTCGATCAGCAGCAGGCCGGTGACCACCCGGCTCTGCCGCAGGAAGGCGAAGCCCTCGGCGATGGAGCGGACCGGGTGGGCGTGCTCGGCCGTGCCGTCCGGGCCGAGCTTGGGCAGGAAGGCCAGCAGCAGCGCGCCGAGCAGGAAGGTGGCCGCGTCGATGGCGAAGCACACCGCCAGGCCCCAGGCCTCGGCGATGAACCCGGCCAGCAGCGGGCCGACCATGGCGCCGATCTGGGTGGTGATCGCGGTCAGCGCGCCGGCCGCGGCCAGGTTGTCCGCGCCGACCAGTGCGGGGGTGGCCGCGATCAGCGCGGGCGCGCCGAGGCCGTTGACCAGCCCGGCCAGCACCGCGGTCACGTAGATGACGGTCAGGCTCGGTTCGGGCAGCGCGGAGTTCCAGGCCAGCACGCCGAGCACCGCGACCATGCCGAGCCGGGTGGTCACGATGATCATCCGTTTGCCCGCCCGGTCGGCCAGCACGCCGCCGGCCAGCAGCCCGAACAGCAGGGCCACCCCGAGCGCCAGGCTGACCAGGCCGACCTGCAGCGAGGAGCGGGTCAGCGCGAAGACCTGGAGGTTGGCCGCGACCACGGTGAGGTTGGTGCCCACCATGGCGATCACCTGCACGGCGAACACCAGCCGGAACGGTGGGCTGCTGCGCAGCGGGGCGGTGTCGATGACGAGCTGTCCGAGTCGCACCCCCGGAACTTACCTTAGGCTTGCCTAAGCCAGGAACCGCTGCGAGCGGTTGCGTTCCCCCTGGCCCACCCCGCTCGTTAGTCGGAGTGACGGATGAGGCCGACCAGGCGTTTTTCAGCGGGGAGGAACAAATGAGAGCGCTTTCCACAGGAATCAGGGCCGATCATGGGATGTAGTTCTTTCGGAGGATGACAACCCGCCTGATCAGCACCATTGTTGACCCCCTCCTTGAAATGCTTCGACCTCCTACCCGCCATTGGAGTCGGGCGTGAACCAGCTACGCGCGGGCATCGACCCGTGGAAAGGCCTCTCCCGCGATCTCGCGCCGCTGATGCGGGCCGAGGTGCCGGATGTGGCCAACCAGATACTCGGCGAGATCCAACGCGGTATACCCGAGTACTCCCGGCCGCTGGACGAGGCGTTCGGGCAGATCATCAGCGACGGGATCGAACACGCGCTGATGCAGTTCGTGGACCGGGTGGCCGACCCGGCCGCGGCGCACCCGAAGCGGGCGGAGATGTACCGGCGGCTGGGCCGCGGCGAGTTCCACGAGGGCCGCAGCCTGGACACCCTTCAGCAGGCCTACCGGCTGGGCGCGCGGATCGCCTGGCGCAGGCTGACCGACTTCGGTGAGCGGGTGCACCTGTCGGTGGACACCATGCGGCTGCTCGGCGAGGCGGTGTTCGCGCACATCGACGAGCTGGCCGCGCTGTCAGTCGAGGGCTACGTGGCCGCGCAGCAGCGGGCCACCGGGGCCCGCGAGCGCCGCCGCCGTCGCCTGCTGGAGGTGCTGCTGGCCGAGCCGCCGAACCCGCGGCACCTGGTGATCGAGCTGGCCGCGGCCGCGGAGTGGGAGCTGCCGGACCGGGTCTGCGCGGTGGCCCTGGAACCGCGCCCGGACCGCCCGCACCGGGCCGAGCCCCGGCTGGACCGGGCCATCCTGGTCGACTTCGAGGGCAGCGCCCCCTGCCTGCTCATCCCGGCGGGCGCGGACCACGAACAGCTGTTGGACCGGCCGTTGCAGGACTGGCTGGTCGCGGTCGGCCCCACCGTGGAGCTGCCCGACGCGGCCCAGTCACTGCGCTGGGCCCGGCACGCGTTGCAGCTGATGCGCGCGGGCACGCTGCCCTCGGCCGAGGTGCAGCACTGCGCGGACCACCTGGCCACGCTGTGGCTGCTGCACGAGCAGTTCCTGCTGGACGAGCTGACCCGCCGGGTGCTGGCCCCGCTGGCCGAGCTGACCCCGCGCCAGCGCGAGCGGCTCACCGAGACCCTGCTGGCCTGGCTGGAGACCCGCAGCGGCGCGCCGGAGGTGGCCGCCAGGCTGGGCATCCACCCGCAGACCGTGCGCTACCGGATGCACCAGCTGGAGAACCTCTTCGGCGAGACGCTGACCGACCCGGCGGCCCGCTTCGAGCTGGAGCTCGTGCTGCGGGCCGCCCGGCTCCGTCAGTCGAACCCGCCGGTCAGGTAGCGCTCGCGGGTGGTGGCGCGGCAGATCGCGCCATCGGGCGTGCGTGGCAGGCGGCCGGAGTCCACCAGCAACATCCGGTCCAGCACCAGGCTGTGCCGGGCGGTCACCGCGCGGCGCACCTGGCCGAGGACCTGCTGGGTCGAGCACTCCCTGATCCGCTCGGCGACCAGCACGGTGAGCACCCGGTCGAACTCGCGCACGGTGAACACGGCCAGCTGGTGCGCGCGCAGCGCCGAGTGCGCGCCGGCCGCGGTGGCCTCCACGTCCTGCGGGTAGTGCTGGCGGTCGCGCACGGTCAGCAGGTCGGCGACCCGGCCGAGCACGTAGAGCTCGCCGTCGTCGACCACGCCGAGGTCCCCGGTGCGCAGCCAGCCGTGCGCGGGCGCGGCGGCGTCCTCCAGCCGGTTGCCGAAGGGCCGCTCCCCCGGCTTCCGGCGGCCCCAGAACCCAGGCCCGAGCGAGCCGGAGACCCACACCTCGCCGACCGAGCCGTCGGGCAGCGTCCGACCGTTGTCCGCGGCCACTATCCGCACCCGGTGCCGGGTGGGAGTTCCGCTGGAGAGCAAGGTCAGCGCATCGGGTGACTCCTGCGCGCAGGGCGTGGCGCGACCCCGGCGCAGCAGGGCCCGGTCGAACGCGGTGCGCCGGGGCGCGGCGCTGGTCACCGACACCAGGGCGGCCGCGCCGACCGGCCCGTACCCGCAGCGCACCGCCTCGGGCCGCAGCCCGCATTCGGCGAAGGCGGCCAGGAACTTGGTCAGCGTCTCCGCCTGCGCGCCTGCCCCGTCCACGAACAGCGCGCGCACGTGGTCCAGCCGCAGCAGCGCCTTCTCCTGGGCGCCGATCCGGGTGGCGCAGTAGGCGTAGGCGAAGTCCGGCGCGGCGCTGACCGCACCGGGGTTGGCGGTGAGCGCGCGCAGCCAGCGCTCGGGCTTGAGCAGGAACGCGGCCGGGTCCATCAGCACCGCGCGGGCGCGCACCGCGACCGGGGCGATCACCCCGAGCAGCAGGCCCTCGGCGTGGTGCAGCGGCAGCCAGCTGACCGAGGGCGACTGGCCGGGCAGCGCGCCGATGGACTCGACCAGGGTGAGCGCGTTGTCCACCGCGTTGCGGAAGGTCACCTGCACCGCGCAGGGCGAGCCGGTCCAGGTGGGCGGATATTGCAGGTAGGCCACGTCGTCGCCGGTGTGCCAGGCCGGTTCGACCTCCGCGCCGATGGCATCGGGCAGCGCGTCCACCGCGACCACCTCGGGTTTGCGCAGGCCGTGGCCCTCCAGGAAGGCCTCCACCACGGCCAGCTGGGCGCGGGTGGTCAGCACCAGGCGCGGGCCGCAGTCGGCGAACATCGCGGCCAGCCTGGTCACCGAGCCGGGATGCCCGGGCGGGAACAGCGGCACGGCGATGATCCCGGCGCGCAGCGCGGCCAGGAACGCGATCACGTAGTCCGGCCCGTGCGGGGCCAGGATCGCGGCCCGCTGGCCACGGCAGGCGCGGCGCTGGATCCAGGCGGCGACCGCGCTGACCCTGCGGTCCAGCTCGGCCCAGGTGAGCACGCTGGCCTCGCCGACGGGCCGCGGCCCGTGGTGGTCGAGGAAACTCAGCGCCGGCTGGTCCCCGAACCCGGCCGCCCAGCGGTTGAGGTTGTCCGGCAGGGACAATCCGCCCTGGTCCAGCTTATGGAAGAGCTGTTGCGGAATTAGTGAGGCAGCACGAAAAGACCCGATCACAATGTTTTCTCCTCCGACTTCCCCGGAGCTGGACGCTATTTATCAACGAGGAAGACTGTCAATACCCAGGAGGTGAACTCCGATGATATTAAGCCGAGTCCAAACGCGGCTCAGTCCCGCCCGCTGAGAAATTTGTGACCCAGGTGACAAGTCGGCTTACACAATCGGGTGACAACGATTGGAAGCCGCGACTTTCCGCGGCCCGTGCCGTTGATCACGACATGGTGGAGTGCCGAACCGAGTCCGAGGCCGCAGTGGCCCTCACCGAGGTGGCCGGGCGACTGTCCCAGGCGACCGAGGAGACCTGTCCGCACCGCAGGGCGGAGCTGTTGATCGGCATCGCCGAGGCCGTGCAGCGGATCAGCGATGACCTGGAGTGGCTGGTGGCCGCCCAGTACGAGCCGGTGCCACCGCCCCGCGCGGAGCACAGCGCCGAGGTGGTGGTCCGGCAGGCGCGGCTGGAGTTGTTGCTGCCCAACGACGAGCTGGCCAGCGTGACGGTCAGCCCAGGACTGCGCGGCCCGGAGTGGAACGCGCAGCCCTGGCTGCCGCTGCTGCCGATGAACGGCTCCATCCGGCTGGCCATCGAGGCCGCCTTACGCCGGATGGGCCACGCGGTGACCGAGGCGATGGTGCCCTCCCCGATCACCGAGCACCGCGAGGACTAGACGGCCAGCACGATCTTCCCGCTGGTGCGGCCCGCCTCGCCGTAGGCGTGCGCCGCACCGGCCTCGGCCAGCGGGAACACCTTGTCCACGTGCACGGTCAACCGCCCCGCGTCCACCAGCGCCGCCAGCTCCCCGAGCCCGAGGTGGTCCGGCTCGACCATCACGTTGTCCGCCCGGACCCCGCGCCGCTCAGCCTCGGCCGCCACCTGCTCATCCACCCCCCACAACACCGACACCAGGTACCCACCGGCGCCGAGCAGCTCCAGCGACCGAAGACTGGTCTCCGGCCCCAGCGCGTCCACCACCACATCCACCTTGGACACCGCCTCCTCGAACGGCCCGGCCGTGTAGTCCACCGGCTCGTCCACCCCAAGCGACCGCAGGAACTCGTGCTTACCGGCACTCGCGGTGCCCAGCACATAAGCCCCCCGCGCCTTGGCGATCTGCACCGCCAGATGCCCAACCCCACCGGCCGCCGCGTGCACCAGCACCCGCTGCCCAGGCTGCACGTCCGCCGTGTCCACCAACGCCTGCCACGCGGTCAACCCCGCCAACGGCAACCCCGCGGCCTGGAAGAAGTCCAGCCCAGCGGGCTTGCGCACCAGGTGCCGAGCCGGCGCGGTGACGTAGTCGGCGTAGGCGGTGGCCGTGTGCGGGAAGTACGGCATCCCCAGCACCTCATCCCCCACCCGGAGCCAGGTCACCCCAGGCGCCACCGCCTCGACCACCCCAGCGACATCCCAACCAACCGCAGTCGCCCGCGCCCCACGCAGGTCCCCGCTGGCCCGCACCTTCCAGTCCACCGGGTTGACCCCAGCCGCCCGCACCCGCACCAGCACCTCGGTAGCCGCAGGCTCCGGCCGCTCGACCTCGGTCAGCTCGAGCACCTCAGGCCCACCCGGCTCCCGTACCAGCACCGCACGCATCGTTTTCTCCCCATCACTCCATGTGGTACCAAGTCTCTTATGGGAAGTATGCAGGAAAACCCCGACTGGGTCCCAGAGGAGGGGGTGCGGGACGTCTACTCCCGCGAATGCCCCTGCCGCGACCTACTGGACATGCTGGCCGACAAGTGGACCGCCCTGACCATCGGCGCACTGGAGGACGGCCCTCGCCGCTTCGGCCAGCTGAGACAAAAACTGGAGGGCGTCAGCCAGAAGATGCTCACCCAAACCCTCCGCACCCTGGAACGCGACGGCCTGGTGACCCGCACCGTCTACCCCACCGTCCCCCTAAGAGTCGACTACGAGCTCACCGAGCTGGGCCGCTCCGCCGCAGCCCCCCTGGCAGCAGTCCGAGCCTGGTCCACCGCCAACCTCCCCCAGGTCGTCACCGCCCGCCAAGCCTTCGACGAACGAGCGGCAGAACCCCCGCAGCCCGTCGTCTAGCCAACCCACGCGCCCGACTGTCCACAATGGACCCGCGCGAGCGAGCTTGCCACGATTGCGCGATCGCCTTGGCGCGAAGCGGAATCAGACCTCACCCGCTCGGTGGATTGTGTGATTTTGTTTGGGGGAAGGCCATCCCATAAGCTACCCCAGCGATTGGGCAGGCCTCACCGCCTGCCCCGTCAGCCCAATCCGGGATGGCCTAGGGGCCCCAAACCAAATCACACAATCCACCGCACGCCGCGAAAACCTAGCAGCAGCCACCAAAAGCTCGCCCGCCAACAGGCTCCAACGCAGCCTTCTCCACCTCACCCAACATCCGCTCCCGATCAGCTGCCGTCAGAACCCGCCCCCGAGCAACCACCAAACAGATCCGCTGGGTATTACGAATATCCACCAACGGATCCCCCTCCACCACAACAACATCCGCCCGCTGCCCCACCCCCAACGTCCCAGCCCCCACCGGCATCCCCAAGAACCGAGCCACATCCCGACTCCCAGCCTGCAACGCCTCCAACGGACTCAACCCCGCCCGCACCAGCAACTCCAACTCCTCATGCACCGAAAACCCAGGAAACACATAGGGATTCCCCGAATCAGTCCCCAGCAACGTCCCCACCCCATACCGGTGCTGAGCCGCCACCATCCGCAGCCGAGCCGCGAAGTACTCCCGCTGCCGCCGAACCTCCTCCGCGCCCACCGGCACCCACCGCTTCAACGAGCTCGCCCAGTAATCCTTGTACATCGGCGGCAGATACTTCATCCGCGGATCCGAAGCGAACTCCTCCGCAGGCGAGGAGTAAACCAGCATCGCCCGCAACGTAGGCGACTGCCAAGAACCATTGCGCCGCAACAACTCCGCCAGCACCCGAGCCTTCACCGGAGAGTGTGACGCCACCGCCTCCCGCTCGATCTCCCGCACCGCCTTGAACCAGGCGAACGAGTCCGCCGGATCCAACGGCAGGGCAGCGATCCGCCGCCGAAACTCCGCCTCCCGCGTACTCGTCGCCAGACTCAACCCGAACATGTGCTCAAACGTCCGCTGCCCCAAGGCACTCGACTCCGCCATCGACACATGGTCAGAAGCGTGCCCAGCAAACGAAATCCCCAAGCCCCGGCACTCATCCGCGACAGCCCGCAACAACTCCCGCCCCAAAAACGGATACACCTTCACGAAGTCCGCGCCCCCCTCCACGGCAGCCCGCACAGCAGCCCGAGCCTCCTCCGGACTCCGCACGATCAACGCCCCAGGCAACACCGAGTCCGGCCCATCGATGATCACACTCCCAATGACCAACCGAGGCCCAAAAACCTCCCCAGCCTCAATCCGCCGCCGAAGATCGTGATGCTGCGGGAACCCCCACATCTCCCGCAGCCCCACCACCCCGTGCACCAGGCACAACGGCAACGTGATCTTCTCGAAGTAGGCCCCATGCATGTGCATGTCCCACAACCCAGGGATCACGTACTTCCCCGCCAGATCGAACACCCGGGCCCCCGCCGGAACCGGCAGATCCCACCCACCCACCGCAAGAATCCGATCGTCCCCCAGCACCATCGTGGCATTCCGCCGCACCGGAGCCCCCGAGGTGTCCACCAGGTTCACACCCCGCAACACAGTCACCGCAACAGAATCAGCGGCCGCGACCCCAGCACCCAACCAGCCCCCGGCAACCGCCGCCGCCCCGATCCCGCTCAGCCACCCAAGGAACTCCCGGCGACCAGTCCCAATCTCACTCATGCCCGCAACGCTGCACCATGACGTAACGTCAAGTTCAAGCCAGAATCACAGCCACCCGTGGTCCCGCGCGATCCGCGCCGCCTCCGCCCTCGTCCGCGCCCCGAGCTTGGCCATCGCCGAGGACACGTAGTTGCGCACCGTGCCCGGTGACAGGTGCACCGCGGCCGCGATCTCCGCCGCCGTCGCCGTGTCATGTACCTGCCGCAACACATCCAGCTCCCGCTCGGTCAATGGGCAGTCCGCCTCCGCCAGCGCATCGGCCGCGAACTCCGGATCCACGTACCGCAACCCGGCGTGCACCCGCCGGATCACCTCGGCCAGCAGCGAGGCCGGCGCGTTCTTGGCCAGGAACCCCTTGGCCCCCAACGACAACGCCTGCCGCAGCACACCCGGCCGGGCGTGCCGGGTCAGCATCACCACCCGCACCTTCGGGAACTCCCGCGCCAGCCGCGCCGCCACCGCGGGCCCGTCCAGCCCCGGCATCTCCACGTCCAGCACCACCACATCGGGCCGGTGCTCGGCCACCGCCGCCATACCCTGCAACCCGTCGGAGACGTCCGCGACCACGGTCAGGTCCGGCTCCAGCTCGAGCAGCGCGGCCACCGCCTGCCGGGTCAGCCGTTCGTCGTCGACCAGCAGCACCCTGATCACCCGGCCACCTCCACCTTCGGCAGGCTCGCGGTCACCACGAACTCCCCGTCCCGCGCCGCCGCCGCGAACGAACCGCCACCGCCGGCGATCCGCTCAGCCAGCCCGGACAGCCCCGACCCCCACTCCCCCGCTGCCAGCACCCCGTCGTTGCCCACCGTCAGCACCACCAAGTCCCCTTGCGCGCCAAGGGTGATCCAGCACCGGCGAGCATCGGCGTGCCGCAGCAGGTTGGTCACCGCCTCCCGCAGCACCCAGCCGAACAGCTCCCGTTGCGCCGCGGGCAGTTCCTCCGGCCGGGCGTCCACCTCACACCGGATCTCCGCCGAGGCCAACAGCTTCCGCGCCCCGGCCAGCTCCGCCACCAGGTCCGTGGTCCGCTGCGCGTGCGCCAGCGCCCGCACGTCCTGCAACGCGCCCCGCGCCAGCTCCTGCACCTCCACCATCTCCGCGTGCGCCCGCCCAGGGTCCACAGTGGACAGTCGAGCGGCCAGCTCGCTCTTCAGCGAGACGACCTCCAGCGCGTGGCCGAGGATGTCGTGCAGGTCCTGGGACAGCCGCAACCGCTCCCTGGTGGTGGCCAGCTCGGCGGCCTCCTGACGGGCGTTGTCCAGTTCCAGGCTGGACCGCCACAGCCGCACCGAGGTCTCCTGCATATAACTGGTGGTGCCGATCACCACCCCCGCGAGCACGGCCTCCCGGACCATCTCCGGCACCGCGTTGGCCTGGCTGACCAGCAGCACCAGCCCCGCGGTGACCAGCACCACCGCCACGACCACCGGCCAGATCAGCCGGGTCGGCCGGTTGGCCAGCAACTCGGCCGCGGCCAGCCCGGGCAGCACCGCCCACAGCACGCCGGAACTCAGCCAGAGCGCGGCCAGCACGGTGAGCACCACCCCGAGCACCAGCAGCGGCACTCCGGTGCGCAGCGACCGGACCCGCCACGGATCGCGCAGCACGCTCAGCGCGCCGGGCAGGAACACCGCGTTGAACACCGCCCAGCCCACCCCGAGCACCACCAGCTCGACCGCGCCCCCAGGCCCGCCGTTGAGCGCGGCCACCGGCGGGAAGATCACCGCCAGGAACGCGACGCTGTACAGCGAGTCCCGGCTGTGCCGCCGCAGGTGACCCAGCGCGGCGGACTCCGGCTCCTGTGCCCGACTGCCCTTCACACCCAGAAACTAGCAGCGCCCCCGGCCCGCCGAGCAGCGCTGATGACACCTGTCATGCCCGGGCGCGACACCCGTCACCCCACCCCCTGACAGCGCACACTGCCCGCGCGGCCCCCGGCTTCCTAACTTTGTCCCCATGAACGGCAACGTGATCGAGGTCGAGGACCTCCACTACCGCTACGGCGAGTTCGCCGCGGTGCGCGGGATCAGCTTCACCGTGCGCAGAGGGGAGACCTTCGCCCTGCTCGGGACGAACGGAGCGGGCAAGACCACCACGCTGGAGGTCATCGAGGGCTTCCGCCGGCCGGCGCGGGGCCGGGTCCGGGTGCTCGGCCTCGACCCGCACGCCGACCGCTACCAGGTGCAGCCCAGGGTCGGCATCATGCTGCAGAACGCGGGCCTGGTCGAGGAGCTGACCGTGGCCGAGACGCTGCGGCTGTGGCAGAAGCTGTCCAGCCGCACCGACGAGGTGACCACCGCACTGTCCAGAGTGGACCTGAGCCATCGGGCGGAGGTCCAGGTGGTCAAGCTCTCCGGCGGTGAGCGGCGACGGCTGGACTTCGCCATCTCCACCTGGGGCGCGCCCGAGCTGGTGGTGCTGGACGAGCCGACCACCGGCCTGGACCCGGAGTCGCGGCAGCGGCTGTGGAGCCGGGTCGGCGAGCTGAAGGAGCGCGGCAGCACCATCCTGCTGACCACGCACTACCTGGAGGAGGCCGAGGCGCTGGCCGACCAGGTGACCATCATGCACGGCGGGATCGCGCAGATCTCCGGCACGCTGCACGAGGTGCTCTCCGGCCGCCCGGCCAGCATCGTCGCCGACCTGCCGCCCGCCGCCCCCGCCCTGCCCCAGCTGCACGGAACGGCCGTCGTGGACCTCTCCCGGCTGCGGGTGGAAACCCTTGCCCTGCAAGAAGACCTCACCACGCTGCTGGTCTGGGCCAAACAGCACCGGCTGACACTGGAAAACCTCAACGCCAGCCCCGCCTCGCTGCACGAGGTGTTCCTGGCCGCCTCCGAGAAGGGATGACCGGCATGCGTGCCGCTGTGCTGCTCGGCCTGACCGAGCTGAAGTTGGTGCTGCGCAAGAAGATCAACGCGGCATCGGTGCTGGGGGTGCCGGTGGCGATGTGCGCGGTGGCCTACTCCAACGACCGTCCGGAGAACGCGGCGGGCTGGGGTTCGATCTTCGCGCACGCCTTCATGATCGTGCTGCTGGTGTCCACCTTCCTGGTGAGCACCACGGTGTTCACCGCCCGCCGCCAGTCCCTGGTGCTCAAGCGGATGCGCACCGCCGAGATCACCGACTCCGCACTGGTCGCCGGGATGATCACCCCGCTGATCGTGATCACCCTGGCGCAGATGGCGGTGTACCTGGGCTTCTGCCTGGCCATCGGCGCCCCGTTGCCGGAGAACCCGCTGCTGGCCCTGGGCGGCATCCTGCTGGGCACCGCGGTCGCGGTGCTGGCGGGTGCGGCCACCGCGAGCCTGAGCAGCAGCGTGGAGGTCACCCAGATCACCGCGATGCCGGTGCTGGTGGCCGCGCTGGGTGGCATGATCGCCACCTTCTCCGACTCCGACCTGACCCGCACCCTGGGCATGTTGATGCCGCTCAACGGCCCCACCGACATGCTGGCCAAGGGCTGGGGCGGCGGCACCGCCGGCATCCAGCTGACCGAGCTGCCCCTGATCCTGCCCGCCGGGATCGCGCTGTCCGCGGTGGTGCTGGGGATCATCACCGCGAAGTTCTACAAGTGGGAACCGCGCTAGGAAGTAGACGCGGCAACGCCCGTGCGCCTGGGACAACTCAGGCGCACGGGCGTTGCCCGTTGCTTCAGACCTCTGCTCAGGCGGGTACGGCCTGGTCCGTCACCAGGGACGCGGTGGGGCGTTCGGTGGCCAGCAGGATCGAGTCCAGGATCTCGCCCACCCGGACCGCCGTGTTGGACAGCAGCGTGGAGGTTATGCCGTGGCTGCTCTCGGTGGCGCCCTGCAGGTAGATCCCGGCCCGCACACCGTCCTGTGTGGACACCCGGTAGTCCCGGTCCACGCGCAGCTCGCCGCGCTCGTCCCGGAGGCAGTGCTCGCCCAGCTCACCGAGCAGCGACAGCGGGTCGACCGGGCGGTAGCCGGTGGCGTAGACCAGCACGTCGGCCTCGATCACGCTGAGCTCGCCGGTGGGCAGGAAGCGCAGCACCGCGCGCACCCCGTTCGGCGTGGCGTGCACCTCGGCCATCCGGGAGATCTTGTGGATGTGCATGCGGTGCACACCCCGGACCTTCTCCTGGTAGACCCTGGCGTAGAGCTGGTCGATGAGGTCGATGTCCACCGCGGAGTAGTTGGTGCCGCGGTGGTAGTTCAGCAGCATCCGCTTGACCTCGTCGCTGGCGGAGAAGAAGTAGTCCACCGCCTCGGGGTCGAAGATGCCGTTGACGAAGGCGCTGTCGTCGGCGGGGGCGTAGCCGTAGCGGGCGAACACCGCGTGCACCTGGGCGTCGGCGTAGCGCCGGTGCAGGTACTCGGTGGTCTCCGCGGCGCTCTGCCCGGCGCCCACCACGATGAACCGCTTGGCCGCGGCCTCGGGCAGCTCCTCAAGCCGGTGCAGCAACTGCTGGTTGTGCCAGACCCGTTCGGAGACAACGACCTCCGGCGGCAGGTTGGGCTGGAGACCGGCGGCCAGCACGATGTTGCGGGCCCGGTGCTCGACCAGTCTGCCGCCCTGCCGCACCACCACGTCGAAGTGCTCGATCGCGCCGTCGGCGGCGTGCACCGGGCGCAGCGAGACCACCTCGCTGTCGTAGGAGACCAGGTGCTCGAACCGGCCGGCCACCCACTCCAGGTAGTCGTGGAACTCGACCCTGGTGGGGAAGAGCATCTTGTGGTTGATGAAGTCGGCCAGCCTGCCCTTGTCCTGCAGGTAGCACAGGAAGCTGTGCGGGCTGGTGGGGTTGCGCATGGTGACCAGGTCCTTGAGGAAGGAGACCTGCATCGTGGTGCCCTCGATCAGCATCCCGCGGTGCCAGCCGAAGCGGGCCTGCTTCTCGAAGAACGCGCCGCGCAGCTGCCGCTGGCCGGGCTGTTGCTGGTTGCGCTCCTCCATCGCCACGGCCAGCGCGAGGTTGGACGGGCCGAAACCAATGCCCACGAAGTCCAGGACCGGAATGTCTCGTTCCTCGGTCGCAGTCGACACACTTGCCCCTTCACTGCCGAGCCACGGCACTGGAAACTTAGGTTAGGCTTACCGAAACAATCAGTCGCGCCCCTGTCAAGCTCGCACCGCCCAGATGCCGCGCAGACCACAGTCGCCCTTGTCGAACTAGGTGTTTAGCCTAACCTAAGTTAGCGTTGCCTACCAGAACCGTCCGATCTTGAGTGGTGGAGGCAGCCGGTGCCGCTCGAAGCGCCAGCCAGACAGGACAACGAGCAGCTCACGGTCGATCTCGTGGCCGATCCGCTGCTGGCCGCCACCCGGCTGACCGAGGCGGGACTGACCGAGACGCACGTGCTCTACGAGCGGGACGGCGAGTTCGCGGTCGCCCTCGGCGCGGTCGCCCGGATCACCGTCACCCGCAGCCAGATCAGCCTGGTCGCCGGCGGCCTGCGGCGCAGCCAGCCGTGGCGGCGCACCCCGCTGGAGGACATCGGCGAACTGCTCGCCGAGGTGCCGCTGGCCGGCTGGCGGGCCTACGGCTGGGCCGGGTTCGAGTTCGCCTACGCGCACGCGGGCCTGCTGGACCAGGTGGGCGAGGAACCGTTGCTCCACCTGGTCATCCCGGCCGTCGAGGCGCGGCTCAGCGCGGGCGCGGCGACCGTCCGCGGCACCGATCCCGCCCTGCTGCGCAAGGTCGCCGACCTGCTCGCCCAGCCGATGACCGAACCCGCCTACCAGCCGGTCCCGGTGGAGCTCGGCGAAGCCGGCGCCACCCAGTACCGGGCCGCGGTGGCCGGCGCGATCGAGGAGATCCGCCAGGGCCGCCTGCAGAAGGTGATCCTCTCCAGAGTGGTGCCGGTGGCACAGCCGGTCGACCTGGCGGGCACCTACCTGGTCGGCCGCCGCGGCAACACCCCGGCCCGCTCCTTCCTGCTCGACCTCGGCGACATCCGCGCGGCCGGGTTCAGCCCGGAGACGGTCCTGGAGGTGGACGCCAACGGCAGGGTCACCACCCAGCCGCTGGCCGGCACCAGGGCGCTGACCGGGTCGGCCGAGGAGGACCGGCGGCTGGAGGCGGACCTGTTACAGGACAGCAAGGAGATCTACGAGCACGCCATCTCGGTGAAGGTCGCGCACGACGAGCTGGCCGAGCTGTGCCGCCCCGGCAGCGTCGAGGTGCACGGGTTCATGTCCGTGAAGAAGCGGGGCAGCGCCCAGCACCTGGCCTCCACGGTGACCGGCGAGCTGCCCGCGGGCGAGGGCCCCTGGGGAGCCTTCGCCGCGCTGTTCCCCGCGGTCACCTCCTCCGGCGTGCCCAAGCGCGCGGCCTACGAGACCATCGCCCGGCACGAGGCGCAACCGCGCGGGCTCTACAGCGGCGCGGTGTTCTACGCCGACAGCGACGGCACCCTGGACGCGGCGCTGGTGCTGCGCACGGTCTTCCAGCGCGCGGGCCAGACCTGGCTGCGGGCCGGGGCCGGCATCATCGAGCAGTCGGACCCGGACCGCGAGCTGGAGGAGACCTGCGAGAAGCTGCGCAGCGTCGCCCCGCACCTGGTGCGCGGCAACTAAAGCGTCGGCCAGGGCCGCTGCTCCGGCCGGAGCTGCTCGAAGGCGCGGGCCACCCGCAGCACGCCGAGGTCGTCGAAGCGCCTGCCGGTGATCTGCACGCCGATCGGCAGCCCGTCCGCGCTGTAGCCGGCGTTGACCGAGGCCGAGGGCTGGCCGGACATGTTGAACGGCACGGTGAACCCGATGTGCTCGAAGGGTTTCGCCGGATCGTGCACCGGTGACGCCTGGTCCGCGCCGAAGGAGACCACCGGGCACACCGGGCTGAGCACGAAGTCCAGCTCGCGGAAGGCCCTGGTGGCCGCCGCGCTCATCACGTCCATCTGGGCGAAGCCGCGGTACACCGACACACCGTCCACTTCGGACTCACCGAAGATCCAGTCCCTGATGTAGGGCAGGATCCGCTCGATCCGCTCCTTCGGCACCCCGGCCAGGTCGGCGGCGAACCTGGTGCGCCAGAAGCGGTTCAGCCCGGCCAGCATCTCCTCGGTGAGGAACGGCCGCACCGGCGTGACGATCGCGCCCGCCGCCTCGAACGCGGCCGCCGCCGCGCGCACCGCGGCCAGCACCGCCGGCTCCACCGGCAGCCCGGCCCCAGCCTCCTCCAGCAACCCGATCCGCAGGCCCTTGACCTCGATGTCCAACTCCTGCCAAGGAATCTGGGCCGGCGGCAGGCTGGTGAAGTCGCGGTCGTCGGGCTGGGCCAGCACCGACATCAGCAACGCCGCATCGGCCACCGTACGGGTCAGCGGACCGGCGGTGCGGCCGGGGAACGGCGGATCCACCGGCACCCGGCCAAAACTCGGCTTGTGCCCCATGAGTCCGCACAGCCCGGCGGGCAACCGGATCGAGCCGCCGATGTCGGTGCCCACGTGCAACGGCCCGTAGCCCGCGGCCGCGGCCGCCGCCGCGCCGGAGCTGGAGCCGCCGGGGTTGCGGTCCAGCCGCCACGGGTTGCGGGTCAGCGGGTGGAAGCTGGACAGGCCGGAGGTGAGCATGCCGAAGTCCGGCATGGTGGTCTTGGCCAGCAACACCGCCCCGGCCTCGCGCAGCCGGGCCGCGGCTGGCGCGTCCTCGGCCGCGGGCACCAGCTCGGTGGCCGCGGTGCCCAGCGGCACCGGCACGCCCTTGGTGGCGATGTTCTCCTTGATGGTGACCGGAACCCCGTCCAGCGCGCCCTGCGGCTCACCGCGCCGCCAGCGCTGTTCGGCCTCGCGCGCCTGGGCCAGCGCACCGGCCGGGTCGGGGGCGTAGAGGGCCTGGAGGCTCGGCTCCCAGGCGCCGATCCTGGCCAGCACCGCCTCGGTCACCTCCACCGGCGACACCGCGCCGGAGGCGTAGCCGGCCAGCAGTTCCACCGCGGTCAGGTCGGGCAGTTCGGTTGTCATCCCCGGTGTTCCTCTCAGCTGGCTGGCGGGTCGAAGCGGCCGTCCACGGCGGTCCAGCCGCCGTCGACGCTGAGCACCGAGCCGGTGACGTAGCTGGCCGCCTCCGAGGCCAGGTACACCACCGCGCCCGCGAGCTCCTGCGGCGTCGCCCACCGGCCGAGGGCGTTCTTGTCCGCGTAGGCCTGGTACCACTCCGGGCTGTTCTTGATCTGCTGGGTCAGCGGCGTCTCCACCACACCCGGCGCGATCGCGTTGACCCGCACCCCGGACGGCCCGAACTCCGCGGCCGCGGTGCGCAGCAGCTGCACCATGCCCGCCTTCGTCGCGGCATAGGCGCCCTGGCCGGGCTCGACGGTCACCGCGCGAATGGAGGAGAAGGCGATGATGCTGCCCCGGCCGCGGCTCACCATGGCCGCGCCGAAGGCCCGCACCACCTCGAAGGTCGCGGTGAGGTTGAGCGCGATCACCCGGTCGAACTCCGCGCGGCTGTAGTCCAGCAACCGCTTGCGCACGTTGGTGGCCGCGGTGAGCACCACGATGTCGATCTCGCCGATGCTCTCCGCCGCACTGGCCAGCGCGGCCGAGTCCAGCACGTCGAGCTGCCGGGCGGTGGCCGAGGGGCCGATCAGCTCGGCGGTCTCCCGCGCGGTGACCAGGTTGAAGTCGGCGCACACCACCTCGGCGCCGTGCCCGGCCAGCGCCCGCGCGGACTCGCGGCCGATGCCGCTGCCCGCACCGAGCACCACCGCGGTCTTGCCGTCCAGCCGGAACAGGCTCGAATAGTCCACTGTGGACACTCCTCACTCGAAGCGGGCCAGCGAGCGCGCCAGGTTCGGCGCGGCCGCGATCAGCCCTCGGGTGTACTCCTGTCGCGGTGCGCCGTAGACCTGCTCGACCGGTCCCAGCTCCACCAGCTCGCCCCGGCGCAGCACGGCCACCGTGTCGCACACGTGCCGGACCACGCCGAGGTCGTGCGAGACGAACACCAGGGTCAGCGCGAACCGGCGCACCAGATCGTCCAGCAGGTTGAGGATCTGCGCCCGCACCGACACGTCCAGCGCGCTGACCGGCTCATCCGCGATGAGCACACTGGGCCTGGGCGCGAGCGCCCGCGCGATGGAGATCCGCTGCCGCTGCCCGCCGGAGAACTGGTGCGGATACCCGCGCGCGGCATCCGCGGGCAGCCCGACCGCGGCCAGCAGCTCGGCCACTCGCGCCGCGCGGCCGGGAATCCCCTGCACCACAAGGGGTTCGCTGATGATCTCGCCGACCCGCAGGCGCGGGTTGAGCGAGCCCATCGGGTCCTGGAACACCAGTTGCAGCTCGCGCCGCAGGAAACCCAGCCGCCGCTCGGGCAGGCCGGTGATCTCCTTGCCCTGGAACCGGATCGAGCCCCCGGTGGGCCGGTCCAGCGCGGCCAGCAGCCGCACCAGGGTCGACTTGCCGGAGCCGGACTCGCCGACCACGCCGAAGCGCTGGCCCGCCGCGATGTCGAAGGACATGCCGTGCAGGGCGGGGATCTCCGCGCCCGGCCGCAGCAGCGAGGTCCGCCCGCGCCGGTAGGTGCGGCGCAGGTCGCGGACCTGGATCAGCGGTTCACTCATCGGCCGTCCACTGAATCGTGCGCAGCCGGCCGTGCTCGTCCAGCGACTCCAGGTCGGAGGCGGCCAGCAGTCCCGCCGTGTAGGGGTGCGCGGGAGCGGTGAACAGGCCGGGCAGCGTGCCGGAGTCGACCACCCGGCCGCCGTGCATGACCAGCACCCGCTCGCACATGTCCGCGACCACGGCCAGGTCGTGCGTGATGAACAGCAGCGCGGTGCCGCGTTCCTCGGTGGCCGTGCGGATCAGCGCGAGCAGCTTGGCCTGCACGGTGACGTCCAGCGCGGTGGTCGGCTCGTCGCAGATCAGCACGTCCGGATCGTTGGCCAGGGCCATCGCCAGCAGCACCCGCTGCCGCTGCCCGCCGGAGAGCTCGTGCGGATAGGCCCGCGCGGTGACCGCCGGATCGGGCAGCCGCACCTGGTCCAGCAGCTCCACCGCGGCCGCCCGCGCGGCCCGCCTGGTCCTGGTGCGGTGCAGGGTCATCGCCTCCGCGACCTGCCTGCCGACCCGCATGGCCGGGTTGAGCGCGGTCATCGGCTCCTGGAACACCATGGCCAGCCGCCGCCCGCGCACCCTGGCCAGCTCCCGCTCCCGCAGCCGCAGCAGGTCACCGTCCACACCGGACAGCCGAACCGACCCGCTCGCCGACACCCCTTCCGGCAGCAGCCCGAGCACCGCGGCGGCGGTCAGGCTCTTGCCGGAACCGGACTCCCCGATCAGCCCGAGCCGCTCGCCCCGCGCCAGGGTGAAGGACACCTCGCGCACCAGCGTCCGGTCCACAGTGGACACCGTCAGTCCCTGGACGCTCAGCACGCTCATCGGCGGCTCACCAGCCTGGGGTCGAACCGGTCCCGCAGCCCGTCGCCGAGCAGGTTGAACCCGAGCACCGCCACCGCGATCGCGATCCCCGGCGCCAGCGCCAGCCGCGGCTCCACCGAGAGCAGCTCCTGCGACTCCTGCAACATCCGGCCCCAGCTCGGCGTCGGCGGCCGGGTGCCAAAACCCAGGAAGGACAGCGCGGCCTCGGCCAGCACCGCGATCGCGAAGGACACCGAGCCCTGCACGATGACCAGCCCGCCGATGTTGGGCAGCACGTGCCGCACCGCGATCCCGGCCCGCCCCCGCCCGGCCGCCCGCGCGGCCAGCACGAACTCGGTGCCGCGCACCTGCGCGGTGCCTGCCCTGGCGATCCGGGCGAAGCCGGGCACCGAGGCGATGCCGATGGCGATCATCGCGGTGCCGGTGTCCGCGCCGAAGACCGCGCCGAACATGATGGCCAGCAACAGGGTCGGGAAGGCCAGCAGCAGGTCGTTGGCCCGCATCACCAGCTCGTCCAGCCAGCGCGGCCCGAGCGCGGCCAGCACCCCCAGCGGAGTGCCTGCCAGTGCCGCCGCGCCGACCGAGACCAGGCCGATCAGCAGCGTGGTCTGCGCGCCCACCATCAACTGGCTGACCACGTCCCGGCCGAACCGGTCGGTGCCCAGCCAGTGCTCCGCGCCCGGCCCGAGCAGCCGCAGCGTCGCGTCCACCAGCAGCGGATCGTGCGGGGTCCACACCAGCGACAGCAGCGCGGCGGCCAGCACCAGTCCAATGAGGACGGTGCCGGCCCACAGGCTGGCCGACCGTTCGGCGCGGGCGCTCACGTGGCCTGCCGCAGCCGGGGGTTGAGCACCGTGTACAGCACGTCCACCGCGAAGTTGACCAGCAGCACCGCGCACACCAGCACCATCACCACGTTCTGCACCACCAGCAGGTCCCGTGCCGCCACCCCGTCCAACAGCAGACTGCCCAGTCCCGGCAGCACGAACACCCGCTCCACCACCACCGCGCCGATCAGCAGCGTGGTCAGCTGGAGGCCGAGCACGGTCAGCACCGGCGCCGCCGCGTTGCGCAGCCCGTGCCGCAGCAGCGCGCTGAACCTGGTGTGCCCCTTGGCCCGCGCGGTGCGCAGGTAGTCCTCAGTGGACACGTCCAGCACCGCGGAGCGCACGTACCTGGTGAGCACCGCGCCCTGGATCAGGCCCAACGACAGCGCCGGCAGCACCAGTCCGCGCAGGAACTCGGCCGGATCGCGCACCGGCGGCGTCCAGCCCCCGGCGGGCAGCAGCTGCCAGCGCACCGCGAACAGCTGCACCAGCAGGATGCCCGCGACGAACCCGGGCACCGCCAGCCCGAGCTGGCTCAGCCAGGACACCGCCACCCCACCGGCCCGCCGCCGCGCCACCGCCGCGTACACCCCGGCAGGCACCGCGATCAGCAGCGCCACCAGCATCCCGGCCCCGACCAGCCACAACGTCACCCCCAGCCGGTCTACCAGCTGTGGCCCGATCGGCTCCCTGGTCACGTAGGAACGGCCGAACTCACCGGTGACGAACCCGCCGAGCCAGTCCAGGTACTGGGTGACCAGCGGCCGATCGGTGCCGAACTCCCGCCTGGTCTGCGCCACCAGCTCCGGCGAGGCGTTGAGCCCGAGCGCGACCTGCGCCGGATCACCGGGCAGCACCGCGAGGAAGCCGAACACCACCACCGAGGCGACAACCATGCTGATCAGCAGGATCGTGGTGCGCCGGAACAGCCGCGGCAGCATGCCCGCGGTCACTGCCTGCCCAGCCGGGCCAGGTCGAAGGACTCACCGACCTCGTTGAGCGGCAGGCCGGTGACCTTGGTCCTGGCCACGATCAGCATCGGGAACAGGAACAGCCAGCAGGCCGCGGCGTCCTCGGCGATGGTCCGCGCGACCTGCCGCATCGCCCGGTCCTGGGCCGCGGCGTCGCCTTTGTCGGCCACGGTCAGCAGCTGGCCCACCGCCGGGTTGTCGTAGCCCCAGTAGTACTTCGGGTTACCGAAGCTGGCGATGTCCCTGGCCTCGACGTGCTGCACGATGGACAGGTCGAAGTCGTGCTCGGTGAACACCTGCTTCAGCCACACCGAGGGAAAGTCCACCGGCTCGATCCGCACCGTCACCCCGACCTTGTCCAGGTAGGACTTCACCACCTGGGCGGCGGAGACCGCGTACGGCAGGTTCGGGATGCGCAGCCGCAGGTCCAGCCCGCTCACCCCGGCCTCGCTCAGCAGCGCCCGCGCCCGGTCCGGGTCGTAGGGGGTGACGCCGGTGAGGTCCTCGTACCAGGGGTCGGTCGGCGGCACCATGCTGCCGATCAGCGTGCCCTTGCCGCCCCAGGCCAGGCGCAGCAACGCGGCCCGGTCGATGGCGTGGGTCAGCGCGCGCCGCACCCGGACGTCGTTGAGCGGAGCCCTGCGGTTGTTGAAGGAGAGCACGACCTCGCCGTTGGTGGTGCCCTCGATCACCCGGAACCGGCGGTCCTGGGTGAACTGCGGGATCGAGTCCGGCGCGGCGACGGTGGAGATCACGTCGATGCCGTTGCTCAGCAGCGCGTTGTTCAGCGCGGTCGGATCGCGGTAGTACTTCAGCTGCACGGTGGTGTAAGCGGGCCGCTTTCCCCAGTAGCCGTCCCTGGCCCGCAGCACGATGGAGTCGCCCCTGGTCCGGGAGAGCACCTCGTACGGCCCGGTGCCCACCGGCCGGGTGCCCAGCTCGTTGACCCCGGTCGGGCTGAACATGGCGCCGACCCGCCCGGTCATCGCGAACAGCCAGCCGTTGCTCGGCCGCTGCAGCACCACCCTGGCGTGCAGCGGCGAGACCACGTCGACCTGCTTGAGAACGTCCATTGTGGACTTCAGCGAGACCGCCCAGTCGGTGCGCACCCGCTCCAGGCTGAACTTCACGTCCTCGGCGGTGAACGGCGCCCCGTTGGCGAAGCGCACGTTGGGCCGCAGCCAGAAGTCGTAGACCGTCCCCTCCGGACTGATCTCCCACTTCTCGGCCAGTCCGGGCACGATCCGGCCGCCGTCGTCCCGCTTCACCAGCCCCTCGTAGACGTTGCCGAGCAGCACCTGCGAGATCGCGGAGCCGTCAGTGCGGGTGAAGTCGAAGTTCTGCGGCTCAGCGGTGAATCCGATGCTGACGGTGTTCGGATCGGCCGGCGCGGTGGCCAGGTTGCCTGCCGTGCAACCGGCGAAAACGAGGCTGAGGACGAGAAGCGACGCGACACCGCGCAGTCGGCTCGATGATCGTCGCATGTCGGCACACTACGGCTTTCACCGACCGTTGGCCGCCCCCAACGGGTGCAAATCCGCAGTGGATCCGGTGGTGTGTGTCATCCCGGGTTAGCTTGCGCAGAGAAGGCGTTGTCAGTACTGGGGTAGGGAGGTTGATCGTGGAGGGCAACGCACCAGTACAGCTCGCCCGGCGGTCCGTATCGCCGAAGCCAGGCACCGAGGTGCCGCTGCTGGCCTTCGCACCCCGGGTCGGCCTGCAACTAGGCCACCGCTGCCTGCACCTGTTCCTCTCCGGCGGCCTGCGCCTGCGCGCCGAACCCGCCGTCGACGGCCGCACCCGGCTGCGCGTGCTGGGTTTCCACCTGCTGGCCGACCACCCGCAGCTGGGCAAGGTGACCATCACCCGCACCGAACCGGACTCCGCGCCCACCAGCCTGGTCGACAACGGCAGTGCCGAGCTCCCCGGCGTGAGCGCGCTGTTCCTGCACTGCGCGGTGGACATCGAACGCTCCCCCGGCTCGGGCAGGCCACTGCGCCTGCGCACGGCCACGCCGTTGCAGCTGCTCGGCCGCGCCCGGACGTTCCCGCCGGTCAGCGAGCCGTTCCGGTCGCACCGGATGGTGGAGCTGCTCCAGTTCGGCGAGTCCGCGCCGGTGGGTTCGCTGGACCCGTTCCGGGTGAACCTCGGCGGCTGCTGAACCGCGACCAGCGCGGGCGACTCAGCCGCTGATCCCCAGCCGGCGCGCCTGGTCCTGCCCCTCGGCGGTGACCTCAACCCCGGTGCCGTGCACGACGAGCCTGGCCTTGCCGCGCCGCTTGGCCGTGTACATCGCCGCGTCGGCCAGGCCGAGCAGCTTGTCCGCGGTCAGGTCGTGCTCGAACACGGTCAGGCACACCACGCCGATGCTCGCCCTGGCCACGTGCTGCTGCCCGGCGATCGCGTACGGCACCTGCAACGCGGCCAGCACCCGCTCGCCGACCTCCTCCGGCGGGTACTCGGTGCCGTCGAGCAGCACACCGAACTCGTCGCCGCCGAGCCGGGCCACCGTGTCGCTGGCGACCACGCAGCCGCGGAGCCGTTCGCCGACCGCGCGCAGCACCGCGTCACCCGCGGCATGTCCGAACCTGTCATTCACGGCCTTGAAGTCGTCCACGTCGATGAACAGCAGCATCAGCGGCCGGTGCTCCTCGATCCGGCTGTGGATCGCCTTGGCCAGCCGGTCCCGGAAGACGACCCGGTTGGCCAGCCCGGTGAGCGAGTCGTGGTAGGCCTGGTACTCCAGCTGTCGCTGGCTGTCCTGCAGGCGCTTGAGCAGCCGCATGTTGTCCGCGGAGGTCAGCAGCTGGCGGATCATGATCAGCCCGACGCAGAACAGCCCGAGGTAGACCTGCCAGATGCCGAGCTGGATGCCCAGCGCGGTGCCGATCGCGATGAACACACCGGTGATCACCAGCGGCACGTACGGCACCACCAGGTGCAGGTAGTCCCCGGCCTGCAACCGGACCGACTCCCGCTCACCCGGCTTCTGCTCCACCGGCGCCCACGGCGCCAGCGCGAAGACCAGGGTGCCTGCCATGAAGCCGATGTCGGCGATCGGCGGCACGTGCCCGGTGCCCTTGGAGATCAGGTAGGCGAACAGCCATCCGGAGGCGGACTGGCAGGCGAAGGAGATGCTCAGGAACACCACCGGCAGCTGCCGGGCCGGCAGGCGCACTCGGGACAGGGTGGCCACCACGCCGAGCAGCACCACGTAGGCGGCCGGGTGGATCAGCAGCGTGATCATCCCGGCCCCGCCGTTGAACCAGGACCGCGGCGCTCCGCTCGGGATGGCCGAGGCCACCCAGACCAGGAAGGACAGCGAGCCGAGGATGATCAGCGCGTCCACCAGCAGCATCGCGCCGCCGTAACGCCGCTTCATCACCGGCGCGGCCACCTCGGAATGCTCACCCCTGGCGAACTCGACCACGCCGGCCATGGACAGCAATGGCGCCACGACAAAGGCGACCGAGGCGAGAATGGCGATGGTCCGGCTCATCCCGAACACCGAGCCGACGGTCAGCGCCCCCAGTCCGAAGGCCAGGCCGACACTGGCCGCGGCCATCCACCACCGCCACCTGCGTCCGACACCGGTGCGGCCGCGTGCGGTCCAGGCGTACCCGAACACCGCGAACAGCGCCGCCACCAGCTGGAAGGCCTTGTCCGTGATCATCGACGCCCACCAGGAGAGCATCCCCGAGCTGGTGACGATCACCAGTAGCGCCAGCCCGGCCAGGGCCGTCGTGGTCAGCACACGGAACGTTCGTGCGGCCATTGCTCCAGCCGTCGACTAAAGCGCGGATATGCAGGGACCGGACCACTGTAGTAATACCCGCAAGAACTGTCGACCTGATCGGGTGAACAACACCCTTGACCGGCAATGTGCAACATGCACTCTGCGAATTTCGGTCAATAAATTCAATGCATAAATGGACAAATGTGAAAAAGCTTCCGGCCCCGGGGCGAACCCACGGGGCCGGAAGCCTCAT
>NZ_JAMHIV010000040.1 GCF_023897065.1 Crossiella sp. SN42 | reverse complement strand
GCAATCTATCAGCTCTTCGCTGACAGCTTGCTCCGGGGCTTGTTTGCTCTGGAAGCTTTCGGGCGCCCACTCTACCACCTTCTGGTGGGAGCTTGGTTCGCGGCCCTTCCGGCGGCCCGTTCCCGGTTATTTCCGGGGCCGTTCCGCGCTGGCAGAGAGAAAGTTACTCAGGGGCGAATGAGAAGTCAAATCGGCTGGTCAAGGGCGGTTTGGCCGATTTGGCGGGGCGGCTGACCAGGGGGTTCTTCGAGCAAACTCAGCGCAGCCCGCGCGGACTGGTTCTTTGTGCGCGGCGAACCGCGGCTGGCGGCGGGGTACCGCGTTGTCGCGGTCGGCTCGCGCCCCGGCCGTTAGCATCCGGGGCAGGTTCGGCGAGGGGAAAGCTTCGATGAGCGAGAAGGCGGCGCGGCCGATCGCGTGCACCATCACCACCGTCGCCGGGATGCCCGCAGCGCGGGTGCTCGCCGCTTCCTATCTGGAGTGGAACCCGGGGCACGAGTTCGTCATCGCGGTACTGGACGGTGACCAGGGCGCGCGCCAGGTCAACGGGGTGCGGGTGGTCGGCTGGGACGGGTTCGGGCTGACCGAGGAGAACTACCTGCGGCTGGCGACCGCGTTCCCGGCCGCTGAGCTGCGCACCGCGCTGGTTCCTTTCCTGCTGCGCGCGCTGCTTACTAGGACAGACCTGGTCACCAGCCTGAGCAGGGACACCAAGGTGTTCGCGCCCTTTGTCCAGCTCGCGGACCTGACCAGGGCGCACGGGGCGGTGCTGCTGCCCAGGCTGCTGGCGCCGCTGCCGGAGGACGGGCTGGCGCCGAGCGAGGCCGAGGTGCTGGCCGGCGGGGTGTTCGACCCGGCGTTCCTGAGCGTGACCGGGCGGGCCGGGGCGATGCTGGACTTCCTGTGCGAGCGGGTGGAACGCAACGCGCTGAGCGGGGACGACCGGTGGCCGAGGTGGACCGATGAGGTCACCGCGCTGTTCCCGCACGTGGTGCTGCGCGATCCCGGGGTCGGGGTCGGGCACTGGAACGCGGGTCAGCGGCCGGTGACCGCGGACGCCAGTGGCACGCTGCGGGCCGGTGGCGAGCTGCTGCGCACGTTCGTCTTCAGCGGGTACCGGCCGGAGACGCCGTGGCTGCCCGCCGAACTGCCGGGGCGGCCGAGGGTGCTGTTCTCCGCGCAGCCAGCGTTGCGCGCGATGTGCGACAGCTATCGGGATGAGCTGCTGGCCGCCGGCTACCGGCTGGACACCCCTGAGGTGTGCAAGTTCGACGAGCTGCCGGACGGCACGCCGCTGACGCCGCTGGTCCGGGAGCTGTTCCGGGCCGAGTGGGGCAAGGCGGTGACCAAGCAGCGGGCGGGCAAGGCCGCGGAGATTCCGCCGCACGCGTTTGGCCCGGACAAGGGTGGCGCGTTCCGGGACTGGCTGGCCGGGCCGGGCAACCCGATGCAGGCGCACTCCGGGCTGAACCGCTGGGTGACCGCGATCTGGGACAGCCGGGTGGACCTGCGGGTGGTGTTCCCCCGGCCGACCGAAGGCGACAACGAGGCCTACCGGCAGTGGTGCCGGAACGTGGCCACGACCGAGCACGACCTGGCGGAGTGGGCGGTGCCCGAGCCCGCGCTGGCCCGGCCCGCGCCGGTGGCCGAGTTCGGGGTGAACCTGCTCGGGCACCTGACCGCCGAGCTCGGCGTCGGCGAGCTGGGGCGGGCGCTGCACAAGGCGGTGCACGCGGCAGGCGTGCCGACCGCGACCGTGGTCGAGGACTTCCTGGTCAACAACCGGACCGCGATCGAGCGGCCGGCCTCGCTCGGCGCGCCGAAGTACCCGCTGAGCGTGCTGTGCATCAACGCCGACACCACCACGCTCGCGGTGGACCTGTACCCGCACCTGTTCCACCAGCGGTACCGGATCGGCGTGTGGTCCTGGGAGCTGGACGAGTTCCCGGCGAGCATGCACAAGGCGTACGAGCTGGTCGACGAGATCTGGACGATCAGCGAGTTCTGCCGGGCGGCGATCGCGGCGCACACCGACAAGCCGGTGAAGGTGTTCCCGATCCCGATCAGCGACCCCGGTCCGCCGAACCGCGCCCGCAGGCTGCCCGGCGCGGCGCCGCGGTTCCTGTTCGCCTTCGACTTCAACAGCGTCGGCGAGCGGAAGAACCCGTGGGGGCTGGTGGAGGCGTTCCGGCTGGCGTTCCCGGACGATCCGGACGTGCGGCTGGTGGTCAAGGCGATCAACGCCGACCTGCACCCCGGCGCGGCGGAGCGGCTGCGCGCGGTGATCGGCGCGGATCCGCGGATCGAGCTGCTGGAGCGGTACCTGTCAGTGGCCGAGCTGGCCGCGCTCTACGACGAGAGCGACTGCTACGTCTCCCTGCACCGCTCGGAGGGCTTCGGCTTCACCGTGGCCGAGGCGATGGTCCGCGAGCTGCCGGTGATCTCCACCGACTACTCCGGCACCGCCGAGTTCCTGGACGTGGTGACCGGCTTCCCGGTGCCGTTCAAGTTCACCCAGGTGGGTGAGGGCTGGGACCCGTATCCGCCGGATGCCCGCTGGGCCGACCCCGATCTGGCCGCCGCGGCGCGGGCCATGCGGCGGGTCGCGGATGATCCTGAGCACGCCGCTGCGGTGGGCCGGGCGGGTCGCGAGTACATTCTGCGTACCCGCACCGTGTCGGCCGCTGCGAACTGGGTGCGCGAGCAGCTCGAGCAGGCGTACCGGGCTGCCCAGCGACGAGGCGCCTGAACGCGCCGGCAGGCGCAAGGGTAACGACTCGGCAGCGGCAGACACCACTGACGATGGCATCGGCACAATATGCCGCGTCTTCTTTACCCAGTGGAAGGGGGTGCCAGGGTGACCTGGCATGACGAGCTACGCAAGCTCGACGAGGGTCTGGCCGCCGGCCTGATCTCCGCCGAGGAGTACCGCGCTCGCCGCGATGAGCTGCTGTCGGCGGCGGCGGGGGCGGGTGGCTCACCCTCCTTCACACCCCCGGGTGGTCAGCAGCAGAGCATCGACAGCACCCAGGTGATGCAGCCGATCCGGGACAACACCCCCAATCCGGCCGGCGCCGAGGCCACTCAGGTGGTGCCCAACGGTGGCGCGGAGGCGACCCAGGTGGTGCGCGGCTGGCAGCCGCAGCCGCCGGCCGGTGACGCCGACCGCACCCAGGTGGTGCCGAACACGGGCGGGCAGCCGGGCTTCCCGCCGCCGCCCCAGCCGCAGCACCAGCAGCACCAGCAGCCGTTCCCGGCCTCGCCGCCGAGCGGGTTCCCGCCGCCCCCGTTCCCGCCGCAGCACCACCAGCAGCCGCCCCAGCAGCAGCCGCAGACCCCGTGGGGCGACGAGTCCAACGCGGCTCCGCCGTGGGGCAACGCCGGTGACCTGCCGCCGCTGCCGCCCGCAGGCAACGAGGCGTGGATCCGGCAGGGCCCCGAGGTCTTCGGCGCCTCCTCCGGCAAGTCCTCCAAGGTGCTGCCGATCATCGGCATCGTCGTGGTGGTCGCGCTGATCGGCGCCGGGGTGTGGTTCTTCGGCTTCCGCGACACCGGCGCGGGCCCTGCCGACACCACCTCGAACACCGCGTCGGCCGCGCCGACCACGACCACCTCGCAGAAGCCGCTGGAGCTGCTGCCGCCCGGTCCTGGCACCCCCGACCCCAAGAACGGGGTCAAGGACCTCGGCCAGCTGCGCTCCGACGAGCTGCTGCAGAACGGCGAGGTCGCGGTCATCGGCAGCGCCAACCCCGGTGAGATCTCCTACAAGGGCAGCACCGAGGGCAAGTTCCAGTACTCGGCGATCGTGATCGAGACCAAGGACGAGGCCGCGGCCAAGGACCTGCAGAAGAAGATGGTCGAGTTCGCCCGCACCGACGGCATGGTCGACGGCGTGGTCGGCGAGCTGCCCAAGAACGGGACCATCCTGCAGTTCATCGACGACGCGCGGGCGCTGTTCCGCATCGTGTGGGTCTCGGGCAACAAGGTCGTGCGCACCAACGTGAGCCAGAACCCGGTGCCGCCGCAGGGTCCGAACCGGGACTCTGAGCTGGTCCGGGAGTTCCACCGGCTGACGGTGGGTGTGGCCGCCAAGTTCCCCGGCCAGTGAGTGACCAGGTGACGCGGGAGCGCGGTGGGTTCACCCCGATCTCGCAGGTGGAGATGGCGGCGCCGGAATGGTTGCGCCGCATCTCCTGGCCCTCGGTGCTGATCGCGATCTTCGGGTTGCTGCCGGTGCTCGGCACGGTGCTGGAGATCGCGGGCGCGCCCAGGCTGCACTTCCTGGACTACTGGCACCTGCTCGCCCGGATCACCAACGACGACGGGACGCTGATCCCCCGGGCGATCGTGCAGTACCACAACGAGCACCCGATGTTCGTGCCCGCGCTGCTGTTCTGGCTGGACGCCAAGTTCCTCGGCGGCAGCAACCACGCGCTGGGCGCGCTCACCGCGGTGTTCGCCGCCGGGATCGTGCTGGTGCTCAACCTGATGCTGCCCCGGTCGCTGGCGGTGGTGAAGCGGACCGCGCTGACCGCGGCCTTCGCCTTCCTGGTGTTCTCCACCAACGCCACCGAGATGTTCGGCCAGGGCATGAGCGGGATCAGCTGGATGCCGCAGTTCTTCTTCGCGGTGCTGGCGCTGCTGCTGGCCCAGCGCGGTCGGCCGGTGTGGTCGATGGCGGGCGCGCTGGCCGCCTGCGTCAGCCACGGCACCGCGTTCGCGGTGTTCCCGGCGCTGGCGCTGGTGTTCTTCCTGCGCGGTGACCGGGCCCGCCGGGTGCTGTGGCCGCTGGTGATCGGGCTGGTCGTGGTGGTGGGCTGGCTGCTCACGGTGAACCAGGCGCCCAAGACCGGTGGCGACCTGCGCGCCGATGACTACCTGGCGATGACCGCGGGCACCATCGGGCAGCTGTGGTCGGCCAAGGCGCCGGACATCGCGGTGGTGCTCGGCGGGCTCACCGCGGCCGGGATCGTGGCCGCGGTGGTGTTGTTGCTGCGCAAGCGGACCGGCGGCGGGATCGACGCGTCATTGGCCGGCTGGGCGGGCGTGGGGCTCTACATCCTGGCCGCGGCGGCGATGATCGGCCTCTCCCGCGCGGCGCTGGGCATCGGGGTGTCGCTGGCCGGGCGGTACGCGGAGATCGCGGCGCTGGCCGCGGCCGCGCTGCTGGCCCTGGCTGTGCTGTGGTTCCCCTCGGTCTCGGTGGCCAGGGTGACCGCCGTGGTGCTCACGGTGGCCGCGGTCGGCTACGTCGCGGGCAACGGGCAGGCCAACATTCAGCGGCAGATCTACCAGGAGCAGGCGATCACCGCGGTGGCGATGCGGGTGAACGCGCCTGCCGAGATGTCCCGGCTGCGGGTGCCGAAAGAGGTGCTGCCCGCGGCCAAGGCGCTCGGCGTCTACCCGTTCAGCGCCGACTTCACCCTGGGCTGTGGCCGGCCGGGGCTGGAGCTGGGCGACCAGGTGGACCCGAAGCAGATCCAGGAGCTGGCCGCGCCGGAACCGGGCCTGCCCAACGTCGGCAACGTGGACAGCGGGCCGGTGCGCGGGGACGCGCCGATCGTGGGCTGGGCGCTGGTGAACCAGCGCGCGGTGGACTGCGTGCTGGTGCTGGACTCGGTGAACCGGATCGTCGGTGGCGGCGAGGTCGGTGTGCGCAGGGCCGACATCGGGCTGGCGCTGCACGTGGACGAGCAGAACAGCGGGTTCACCGCGGTGGCCGCGCCGGGGGCGACCAGCCCCAGGATCGTGGTGGGCGCGCGGGGTTCGCTGTTCCACGTTGGTGCCGTGACCGCGAAGGGCTGAGTTGGTGAGCGGGGACAACGACGAGCTGTGGCGCGGGCTGCTGGCCCCGCTGCGGCCGGCCGCCGGGGCCCGGATGGTGCGGGTCGGTCCGGAGGGACTGGCCGGTGGCGGGCCGTTCGACCTCGCGTTGCTGGACGGCACGGTGGAGCACACCGCTGATCCGGCCGAGCTGCTCGCGCAGGTGACCGGGCAGCTGGCCGAGGACGGCGTGCTGGTGCTCGCGGTGCACAACCAGCTGGGGCTGGGGCAGCTGCTGGGCAAGGCCGATCCGGTGCGGCAGCGGTTGTGGCTGGGCGCGGCGGACTACCCGGGCGTGCGCGGGCCGCGGACCTGGACCCGGTCGGTGCTGGCCGAGCTGCTCGACGGGGCCGGCCTGACCGCGCAGCGCTGGCTGGCCTGCTACCCGGACCAGGCGCGGCCCAGGGTGCTGGTGGACAGCTCGGTGTTCGAGCGGGACGACCAAGCCGAGCTGGTGGACAAGCTGGTGCGGGACCCGCTGCTGGGCGCGGCTGACGAGCAGCTGGCCGCGGCACCGGGCAGGCGGCTGCACCAGCTGGCGCTGGCCGAGGGTTTCGCCGGGGCGGTGGCGCCCGCGTTCCTGGTGGTGGCCGGGCGGCGGCCGGAGGCGGTGGCGGAGCTGGTCCAGCCTGGGCTGGCCTGGCTGGTCAACAGCAGCAGGCACGCGCGCTGGCAGCGGACCCGGCGGCTGACCGAGGACCTGGTGCTGGAAACGATCGAGGGCACCGAGGACGCCGAGGGTTGGCTGCGGCAGCGGGTGGCGGCGACCGAGCCGTGGCTGCCGGGCCGGTGCCTGGACGCGGAGCTGCTGGACGCGCTGGCCGAGGGTGATGTGAACCGGGCCGGGGTGGTGCTCGGGCTGTGGTGCCGGGTGTGCCTGACGCCCGCGCGGGCGCTGACCGCGGAGGACCAGCGGCATCCGTTCCTGCCGGGGCGGGCCGGGGTGCCGGTGCTGCCGCCGGACTGCCTGGACGTGCACCCGGGCAACGTGGTGCTGGGACCGGACCGGGAGGCGCGGCGGATCGACCTGGAGTGGGAGGCCGGGTCGGGGGTGGACGCCGAGCTGGCGCTGCTGCGCGGGCTGCGCGAGTTCGCCAGGGAGCTGCGGGACTCGGGCGCGCCGCACCCGTGGCCTGCCGAGACGAACCTGCAGAAGCTGCTGTTCCGGCTGGCTGACCTGTGCGGGCTGGGTGGCCCGGCCCGGCAGCGGTGGACCGAGCTGACCTCGGCCGAGGTCGCCTTGCAGCAGCTGGTCTCCGGCGCGCCGCGCGAGCAGGTGCTGGCCACGCTGGAAGCGGACGCGGTGCTGCCGGGCAGGCCGAGGGTGTGGGAGCTGCCGCCGGGGCTGGGCGAGGTGGGCCGGGCGCTGGCGGCCAAGGAGCAGGCGGAGAAGACCGCGCGCTCGCTGTGGACCGACGTGGAGGCGCTGCGCCAGCAGATCGCGCACCGGCAGGCCGAGCTGACCCAGGCGCGGGCGCAGGCCGAGGAGCTGCGGGACGAGCTGAGCCGGGAGCACCAGGCGGCCGAGGCCGCGCTGCGCACCGCGGACGCCGAGCGGGAGGCGCTGCGGCAGGAGCTGGCGCGCACCCAGGACGAGCTGGTGGAGCTGGACAACCGGGTGGGCAGCGCGTTCGCCGGGCTGGCCGAGGCGACCGAGGACTTCGAGCGGATCAGGGCCGAGGCGGACACGGCGCGGGCAGAGGCGGCCGGGCACGCCTCGGCCGGTGCGCAGCTGCGCGACCGGCTGGCCAGGACCAGGGCGCGGCTGGACGCGCTGGAAGGGTCCTCGCTGGTCAGGGCGGGGCACCGGTACGTGTGGCCGGCCGCGCGGGCCGCGCGGGGGGTGCGCGACCTGCTGCTGGGCCGCGGCGGGGCGGAGCCGGACAGCGTGCTGCGGCGGGCCAGCCGGTACGCGCCCGCGCTGGCGCCGTTGCTGGCCCGGCGGTTGCGGGTGCGCGAGGGTGGCGCGCGCGAGGCCGGGTTGCGGTTCGTGGTGGACGTGCCGACGGAGCCGGTGCACATCGGGCGCGGGCAGGTGGTGGACCTGGCCGGTTGGGCGGTGCACGCGGACCTGCCGGTGCGGGCGGTGTGGATCAAGGCGGATGGCCGGATGTGCCCGGCGAACCTGGGTTACCACCGGCCAGTGGTGCGGCGGGAGCTGGGCGCGGCCGGGTGGCACGTGCCCGACGGCAGTGGGTTCCGGGCGCGGGTTCCGCTGCCCGCCGGGCCGACCAGGCACGACCTGCCGCTGGAGCTGATCGTCGACCTGGCCGACGGGACCCGGCTGCACCGGGCGCTGCCGGCGTTGCGGACCAGGGCCGAGGTGGGCATCCGGCCGGTGCGGGTGGACTGGCCCGGCACCGGTCCCCGGGTGGCGATCTGCCTGGCCAGCTACCACCCGGATCGGCGGTTCCTGGCCGAGCAGCTGGACTCGATCCGCGCGCAGACGCATGACAACTGGGTGTGCGTGATCTCCGACGACGGCACCGATCCGGCCGCGCGCAGCGTGCTGGGCGAGCTGACCGAGGGCGATCCGCGGTTCGTGGTGGTCGAGCACGAGCGCAACGTGGGCTTCTACCGCAACTTCGAGCGGGCGCTGCGGCTGGCGCCACTGGACGCGGACGCGATCGCGCTGTCGGACCAGGACGACGTGTGGGACGCGGACAAGCTCGCGGTGCAGCTGGCGCGGCTGGCCGATCCGAAGGTGCAGCTCGTCTACTGTGACATGCGGCTGATCGACGACTACGGCAAGTTGATCGCGAAGACCTCCTGGGACAAGCGGCGCAACCAGTGGACCGAGCTGGACGCGCTGCTGATGCTCAACACGGTCACCGGCGCGGCCTCGCTGGTGCGCGCGGACCTGGTGCGGGAGCGGGTGTTGCCGTTTCCGCCCGGCACCCCGACGGCCTACCACGACCAGTGGATCGCGGCGACCGCGCTGTCCGTCGGCGAACTGTCCTTTGTGGACCGTCCGTTGCAGTCCTACCGGCAGCACGGGGAGAACGTGACCGGGTGGATGCTGCCGTGGTGGACCTCGGGCCTGCCCGGTCCGGTGGGGCTGGCCGAGCTCAGCCTGGGGAACGAGCGGCGGCTGACGCCGCAGCGGCGGGAAGAGCTGGAACACGTCGTGGAGCACGAGCTGCGGCGGATCGCGCAGTTCGCCTCGGTGCTGCTGGCCCGCAACGAGGACCGGCTGGCGCCCGCGGACCGCGCCGAGCTGGTGAAGCTGGCCGGGGTCGAGCGGCAGCTGTCGGTGCTGGTGGAACTGGCCGCCCGGAACGGGAAACGGCCGGAGACCGGCGGGACTGAGCGGTACTTCCTCACCGCGGCGCTGCGCTGGCACGCGTTGCGGCGGGCGCGGCGGCGGATGCCGGAGCGGACCGTGCCACCGCTGGACTGAACCCGTCCGCTCAGCTCGGCTGTGGGGTCCCGCCGGGGCCAATGCCGACCGGCGGGGCTGACCCGATTTTGCTAACGCTGGATGTCGTCCTGCGTTTGGCGCTGGTTGTGGGCACGGGCCTCGTGCAGCTGGTCCTCGAGGCTGATGATGCGGCAGGCCGCGTCGACCGGGGTGCCCTGGTCGACCAGTTCCCTGGCGCGGGCGGCCAGGCGGAGTTGATAACGGGAGAACCGGCGGTGCCCGCCCGAGGAGCGCTGTGGCTCGATCAGTCCGGCTTCGCCGAGGGAGCGCAGGAAACCCTGCGTGGTGCCGAGCATCTCGGCCGCGCGGCCCATGGTGTAGGCCGGGTAGTGCTCATCATCAAACTTGTCCGCCGCGTTTGGCGCAGCGACGTCGCGCTGGTCTGGGATCACTAAACCTCCGCATCACGAGGGGCCCCGGCGCAGTAGCACCGGGGCCCCAGGGTTTGGGTTTCACCATTATGTCCGCTTCCGCGATGACGGCGGATCAAGCGGGGATCGCTGATTCGTAACCGAAGACCACCTTCTTTCGATGGAACTGCGGTACCCGCCGGCGAGGTACTCAGCCAGGCAGGCGATCCGATGATGTGGCCCGTCCCTTCTTCTCTGGTTCACCGCTTTACTTCGACCTCGGCAGCTGCCGGGACCCCGTTCCCTGATCGGCCCCGGCACGCCTGCCGTCTTACTACTTACTACTGCGTCTTGCTACTTGCGTGTTGCCACTTCGTACTGCTTCTTACTACTTCTTTCCGTACTACTTCTTTCTTGCTGTCTCACCTCGTGGGTAGTTCGTCATCTCCCACGCTCGCTCGACACTGTCTCTCTCGGTATGAGTAGAACACTACACGCCGGTGGGCACGAATGTCTACCTCGGCCACGATAGATTTTCTGCCGAGGGCGAACAGGGGCAGTCGCGGGCAGGTTGTCGCAGGTGAGGTGCCGGAAGCCGGTGTTCGCGGCGGCGGCGGTCAGGGCGTGGCGGTCGCGAAAGTCGTCGCGGGCGGCGCGATGCCGCAGTGGATGAGGACCTCGGCCATCGCGGCGCGGAAGTGGCGCTCGGTGAAGTGGGTGGCGGCCAGGTCGAGCAGGGCGGACTGGACGCGGGTCCACTTGGCGTCGTCGTCGAGCAGGCGCTGGGTCAGCTCGGCGAGCTCGGCCGGGGACTCGGCGACCAGGTGCTCGCGGAGCTCGCCCAGGGGCAGGCCTTCGGCGGCCTGGGGGGTGGTGATGAACGGGAGGCCGTGGGCCATCGCGTCCAGCAGCTTGGTCTGCGCGCCCGCGGCGGCCGGGGACGGGTTGACCAGGACGCGGGCGGTGCGCAGGTAGGGGGCGGGGTCGGGGACCCAGCCGATGACGTCGACGCCGGGGGCGCGCAGGGAGTCCGGGGCGTGCGCGCCGATGACGCGCAGGCGGGGGGCCTCCAGCAGCGGGAGGACCTGCTCGATGAGGCGCTGGGCGGCGATCTCGTTGCCGGTGGTGGTGGCGGCGAAGGCGCCGTAGAAGAGCAGGCCGTCGCGGCGGTCCAGGCCGGTGGCGGCCGGGGTGACCGGGACCGGGTACGGGGCCACGCGCAGGGTGGCCTGCGGGGCGTAGCGGGCGGACCAGTCGAGCTCGGCCTGGCTGCCGACGGTGCTCAGCTCGGCCCAGGACAGGGCCGTGCGCTCGGCCTCGCGCCAGGTGGCGGCTTCGATGGCGCAGTGGCGGCGGGCTTCGGCGTCCGGTAGCGCCGAGAAGCGGCGTTCGGCTTCGCGGTGCAGGAAGGTCTGGGTGTCGAACAGGCGGACCGCTTGGGGCTGGGTGCGGGAGAGCTGTTCCGCGAGCGGGAAGCCGCGGGCGGAGAGGGCGACGATGACGTCGTAGAGGCCCGCGCGGTCGCGGCCCCACGCCTTTGGATCGTCCACAATGGACACTTCGACGCCGGTGGCGCGCAGGGCGGCCGGGTCGCCCCTGGTGGCCAGCACGGTGACGGCGGCCTCGGGAGCGGCCTGGCGCCAGTACTGGATGACCGCCCAGGCCCGTTGCGCGCCTTGGCCTTGGGTGGGGTCGGGGACCTCGTCTGTGGTGAGCAGCACGCGGTAGGGGGCGAGCTGGTCGCGCAGCCACCACAGCCGGTGCCAGTGCTCGTGCACGTCGGCCACTGGCGGGCGCTTGGCCAGCGCTTCCGGCCAGCGGCGGACGAAGACCTCGTGGTTGATCGCGGACAGCTCGATCGCGCGCGGGGTGGTGCTGCTGCCGTGCCGGATGTGCCGGACCTGCGAGGCGGGCTCGACCCAGATCTGCCAGCCCAGCGAGCGCAGGTGGAACTGGAGGTCGGTGTCCTCGAAGTAGGCGATGTGGAACTCGGGCGAGAACCCGCCGGTCTGCCAGAACGCGCGGCGGCGCATCAGCAGGCAGGCGGCCGAGGAGTAGTCGGCCGAGCGCGGGTACAGCGGGGACAGGTCGGCGTCGCCGTCGCCGAGGCCGCGGCTCCAGCCGTCGCCGCCGATGATGCTGCCCGCCTCCTGCAGGCGGCCGTCCGGGAACACCAGCACCGAGCCGGCCGCGGCGGCCTCCGGGGTGGAGTCCAGGCGGGCCAGCAGTGGTTCCAGCCAGCCGGGGGTGACCTCGACGTCGGCGTTGAGGAAGCAGACCAGCTCGGTGCGCGCGTGCTGGACGCCCAGGTTGCAGCCCGCGCCGAAGCCCAGGTTCTCCGGCATCCGCAGCACGGTCGCGCCGGTGAGGTTGGCTTCGAGCCACTCGCCGGTGCCGTCGGGTGAGGCGCTGTCCACCACCACGACCTCGTACGGGCCTGGCGTGTGCTCGGCGAGGGTGTCCAGGCAGCGGGTCAGCATCTCCCTGCCGTTGTAGCTGACCAGCACGAAGGTGACCCTGGGGATCGCGGTCACGGCTTGCGGAGCTTTCCGTAGGCGTCCCTGGCCGGCTGGGCCCAGCGCATCAGCTTGGTGTTGCGCAGCGCGGCCAGCTCCTTGCTGTCGGCGGCCAGCCGGTCGATCTCGGCGGCCAGCGCGCGGTGCCGTTCGGCCAGCTCGCCGTGCAGCCTGCGTTCCTCGGCGAGCTCGGCGCGCAACGCCTCGGCCTCGTCGGTCCGCTCCTCCTCGGGGGTGTGGCTGAGGAGCTGTTCGACCAGGCGCTGGCGCTCGATGAACATCCGCTCGCGCAGGGCCGCGTTGGCCGCGCGCAGGGCTCGGTTCTCCGCGGCCAGGTCGCGGGCGGGTGGGCGGCCGGAGGCGGCGCGCTGGGCGGCCTCGGCGATCGCGTCGAAGTGCTCGACGACCGCCTGCCGCCGGGAGGCCGGGGGCTTGAGCGCGGCGTGCACCGCGTCCAGCAGCTTGCCCGCCCGGTCCGCGATCTGCTTGGTGGCGCCGAACTCCAGCACCGGCCAGCGCTGTTCGCCGGTCGGGTCCAGCAGGACCCAGCGGCGGTCCAGTCCGGCGGCGGCCGCGGCGGCGTGCTCGTCGGCGGCGATCACCAGGCCGGCGCCCGCCAGCACCGCGATCCGGTCCTCCAGCACCAGGTCGGCGGGCAGCAGGTGGCCTTCGCAGGCGGGCGCGTGCGGGCCGGTGGGCAGCAGCACGATGTGCTCGATGGCCAGGAAGTCCTGGATCTTGGCCAGCACCGGCGGCAGCGCGGCCAGCTCGCCCGCCAGGTCCGGGGTGAGCTGCACGACCAGGTAGCTGCCCTCGGCAGGCAGGATGCGCAACTTGCGCAGGTCGCCCTGGCGGGTGGCCAGCGCGCCGGGGCTGACCAGGCTGTCGGCCAGCAGCGCCGGGTGCGGCACCACGGCCACGTCCCACTGCAGGCCCGCGTCGGCCAGCCGGTCCCTGGACCGGATGTCGCGGACCGAGGGGTAGGGCTGACCGGCGAACGCGGAGACCAGCTGCGGACTGGGCTTCTCGGCCACCCGCACCGCGCTGACCAGCACCGGGTGCTCACCGAGCGCGTTGGTGAAGAACTCCGCGCCGGGGACTGGGGCGCCGTAGAGCGCGGCCAGGTCGGCCCCGAGCTCGAAGGCCGGGGTGATCACGGTGAGGTCGGCGGCGGCCAGCGCGGTGACCCGGCGCGGCCGGTACTCGCCGAGCGGTTCGGCCACCAGTCCGCCGTCGGTGCGCAGCGGACGGGTCCAGCCGAACGGGGCGTGGAAGGAGATCCGCCAGTCGGGCAGCCGGGTGGACAGGTGGTGCTCGGTGAGCCGGGGCAGCAGCTGGTCGCCGAGCCCCGGGAGGTCGGAGCTGCTCCACACCGCAAGCGCACCGACGGTTGGCGACGTGGGCTCCTGCACGTCCCGCACTTTAACCGAGTCGGCCATGGCGGCTCGGCGAACCGGGCAATACCGTTCTCCGCGATCAGGGGAGGATCGATGCACGGGAAAACGAGGCTGACGGCTGTCGTCAGCACGGTGGCGCTGGCCGCCACACTGCTGACCGGGGTCGCGGCGGCCGCGCCCGGCCACACCTACCACGTGGACAACCGGGGAACCTGCGACAACAACGGCTCTGCCACGACCAGCCTGCCGTGGTGCGACTTCACCCCGGTGAACGCGCGGACCTTCACCGAGGGCGACCACATCCTGCTGGCCAGGGGCGCGGTGTGGAACCAGCAGCTCAACCTGCGCGGCACCGGCACGGCGGCCGCGCCGGTGACGCTGGCGGCCTACGGCAGCGGAGCGCGGCCGCACATCCGGCGCAACGGCGTGGCCGAGGACCGGGGCGTGCTGCTCACCGATCCGACGCACTGGCGGGTCAGCAACCTGGAGGTCAGCCGGGCGGGCGCCGGGATCGTCGCCTACTTCAGCACGCTCGGCCACGAGGGCCTGACCTTCACCGACATCTTCACCCACGACATCACCGGCATCACCAGGGGCGACTGCGCCCGCACCGGCGGCATCTTCAGCTCGGCCGGTATCCAGATCACCGGCGACCGGCTGCGCTTCACCGCCCAGCAGTACGCGCTGCGCGATGTGCTGCTGCGGGACATCGAGGGCACTCGCAACCACGACAGCGTGTCCTTCGACTGGTGCAACGGGCTCACCGGCGCGGACGGCCACGACGGCAACAGCCTGGTGCAGGGCGTGGTGCTGGACGGGCTGAACCTGCACGAGGACGCGGGCGCGGGCGGCGAGTGCCACGACGGGCTGCGGCTGGTGAACATGCGGCACGTGGTGCTGATGAACTCGGTGCTGCACAAGGAAGCCGGCTGCCACTCGCCGAGCGGCACCGCCGCGGTGTTCCTCGGCCGGGTGCTGGATGTCAGCTTCGTCAACTCGATCGTCACCGCGGTGCCGCACACCGGCTCGCCGGACCAGGCCGGGTTCGACCACGAGGTGGTCACCGACTCGGTGAAGATCAGGAACAACCTGATCGCGGACAACGCCGGGCCGGGCGTGGAGTACCTGGCGATCTACCCGCAGGGCGACCACAGCCGCAACCACGAGCTGTCCGGGAACCTGCTGCTGAACAACGCCAAGGCGCAGCAACCCAACCACCTGGGCGGGGTCACCAGGATCGGCCACCTCAGCAGGCCGACCGGGTCCGTGCACGACAACCTGTACTTCGAGCCGACCGGGCTCACCGGGGTCGCCGACGGTGGCGATTTCGACGGCTTCACCGTCAGGGACAACGCCGAGGTGCACTCGGTCGCGGACACCGCGCACGCGCCGAGCTCCTTCGCCGACCGGCCGCAGGCGGGCTGGTCCTATCAGCACAGCGCGACCGGCTTCGGCTGGCAGAACCTGACCTTCGACCCGGCGAGTGGGACCTATCGCGGGCCGGCGGGGGCGAGCGTCGCCAGGTTCACCCAGACTCCGGCCGACGAGGCCGGCTGGACCGCGCGCACCTGGACCGCGCCGAGGGAGGGCACCGTCGCGGTGCGCGGCCGGGCGCTGAAGGCAGAGGTGGGCGGCGACGGCGTGCAGGTCCGGATCACGCACAACGGGCAGGAGCTCAGCCGCCGGCGGATCGAGCCGAACGATCTCCAGGGCCAGCCGCTGGACGTGCCGCGGCTGGCGGTGCGGGCCGGTGACGTGCTGCGGTTCGAGGTCAACCGGGGTGCGGCCGCCGGTGCGGACCGGATCAGCTGGGCGCCCGCGATCGGCTACCTGGCCGAGCCCTCGCGGTGGTGGCGCTTCGACCGGGACACCGAGGGCTGGCAGCCCTGGCACCAGCTGACCGGTTCGGTGCGCGCGGGCGTGCTGACCATGGAGGCCAGCGGCGACGACCCGTTCCTGCTCTCCCCCGCCGGACTCGGCCTGGCGGCGAACGGCCGGAACTTCGTGGAGGCGCGGCTGCGCAACAGCACCCCCGGCGGCGCGGCCCAGCTCTACTTCATCACCGAGGACGATCCGGTGTGGTCCGACGACAAGCAGCTGACCGTGCCGGTCCCGGCCAGGGACAGCCTGTTCCAGCTGGTGCGCTTCGAGGTGGGCGAGCACCCGAAGTGGCGGGGCCGGATCACCCAGCTGCGGCTGGACCCGAGTGTGGCGGCCGGTCGCAGCGAGCTGGACTACCTGCGCGTCGGCTGAGGCTCCGGTGGCGGCGGCCGTCCGGTGGATGAAGACTTCTTCATCTGCGGCTCATCTACGCCTGACCCGCACGGGAGAGGGTGGCGGCATGAGGTGGTCGGGGATCGGGGTGGCCGTCGCGGTGGCTGCCGCGGTGGCCGCTGCCGCGCTGGCGGTGTTCACGCTGGTCGGTGGCCCGCGCCCGCCGGAGATCCCGGCCGAGGTGTCGGTGAGCGTGCCCGCGTACGCGCCGACGCCGACGCCGACCGGGCAGCCCACCAGCGGACCGCCCACCAGCAAGCCGAAGCCGACGCAGACCACCGAGGTGCCGCCGCCACCGCCGGATGACGACGATGACGACGACGATGACGACGGCTAGGCCCGGGGTGCCCGCCCGGGTGCGGATCATGGGCTGGCTGCTCGGGCTGATGCTGCTCGCGCTGACCGTGGTGGCGGTCGGCGGCTGGCGGCTGCTGGTCTCCGACGTGGACGACCGGATCAACCGGGGGTTGGAGCAGGAGGCCAAGGAGTTCGTCGACTTCGCGCAGGTCGGCCGGGACCCCAAGACCGGGCAGCCGGTGGCCGACGCGTACGGACTGATCAAGGCGCACCTGCACAACAACCAGTACCCGGAGCCGAACGAGATCCACCTGGCGGTGCTGGTGGAGGCGAACGGGACCGTGCACGTGACCAGACAGGGCGTGCAGCCGGTGGACGTGAGCGGGGACAAGGAGCTGATCCGGCGGATCGTGTCCGCACCGGAGAGCTACGGGACCACGCCGACCGCGGCCGGGGACCTGCGCTGGGCCAAGGTGCCGCTGAAGGCCACCGGGCAGGGGCAGCCGTCCTTCGTGACCGCGTTCTTCGTCACCGGCATGCGGGCCTCGGCCGACCAGGCGATCCGGTTGCTGCTGCTGGTGTCGCTGATCGGGTTCCTGCTGGCGGCCGGGGTGTCCTGGGTGGTGGCCGGGCGGATCCTGGCGCCGATCCGGACCGTGCGGCAGGCCGCGGCGGAGATCACCGAGCGGGACCTGACCCGGCGGATCCCGGTGCACGGCAAGGACGACATCGCGGCGCTGGCCGAGCAGTTCAACCTGATGCTGGACCGGCTGGAGCAGGCGTTCCGGACCCAGCGGCAGTTCCTGGACGATGCCAGCCACGAGCTGCGCACGCCGATCACCATCGTCTCCGGGCACCTGGAGCTGATGGGCGACGACCCGGCCGAGCGGGCCGAGGTGGTGCGGCTGTGCACCGACGAGCTGGACCGGATGAACCGGATCGTGCAGGACCTGTTGCTGCTGGCCAAGGCCGAGCGGCCGGACTTCCTGCGCCCGGCCCCGGTGTCGCTGCCGGAGCTGACCAGCGACATCGACGCCAAGGTGCGCGCGCTGGCCCCCCGGCGCTGGGTGCTGGAGTCGATGGCCGAGGGCGAGGTGGTGCTGGACGCGCAGCGGGTCACCCAGGCGATGGTGCAGCTGGCGCAGAACGCGGTGCAGCACACCGGCGCGGGCGAGGAGATCCGGCTGGGTTCGGCGGTGCACGGGGAGAACGTGTCGTTCTGGGTCACCGACCGGGGGCCGGGGATCGCCGAGGAGGAGCGGCAGGCGATCTTCGACCGGTTCGCGCGTGGTTCCTCCGGGCGCGCGGACCGCAGTGGCGCCGGGCTGGGACTGGCGATCGTGAAGGCGATCGCGCAGGCGCATCACGGGGTGGTGCAGGTGGTGTCCGAACCGGGCGCCGGAGCGACTTTTGGCATCGAGCTGCCGCTGGTGGCCGTGGTTGAGGAGGCTTCGTGGGCCGGATCCTGATCGCCGAGGACGAACAGCGGATCGCGTCGTTCGTGGAGAAGGGCTTGCGGGCCAACGGGTTCAGCACCAGCACGGTGGGCGATGGCAACGCCGCGCTGGACTACGCGCTGACCGGGGACTTCGACCTGGTGGTGCTGGACCTCGGGCTGCCGGGCCGGGACGGGTTCGCGGTGCTGCACGCGCTGCGGCAGGCCAGGGTGACCACGCCGGTGATCATCCTGACCGCGCGGGACTCGGTGCACGACACGGTGGCCGGGCTGGAGGGCGGCGCGGACGACTACATGACCAAGCCGTTCCGGTTCGAGGAGCTGCTGGCCAGGGTGCGGCTGCGGCTGCGCACGCCGGAGCGGGCCCCGGAGGTGACCGTGCTGCGGCACGAGGAGCTGTCCCTGGACCTGCGCACCAGGCGGGCGCAGATCCAGGGCCGGACGGTGGACCTCACCGCGCGCGAGTTCTCCCTGCTGGAGCTGTTCCTGCGGCATCCGGGACAGGTGCTGACCAGGGAGCAGATCCTCTCGCACGTGTGGGGTTACGACTTCGATCCGGGCTCCAACGTGGTGGATGTGTACGTGCGGGCGCTGCGGCGCAAGCTGGGCGCGGAGTGCATCTACACCGTGCGCGGCATGGGTTATCGGCTGGGCGCGTAGCTACTCGGGCTTGTTGCCGGTGGCGCTGCCGACGGTGAACGGGGTGCGGACGCCTTCGTAGCCCAGGTGCAGGGTCATGCCGTTGGTGGCGTGCAGCAGGTCGTGGCAGTGGTCCATCCAGATGCCGGGGTTGTCCGCCTTGAACGCCACCTCCCAGGTCTGGCCCGGCCGGACCAGCACGGTGTCCAGCCACAGCGGGCTGCCGGTGAACGGGGTGCCGTCGCGGCTGAGCGCGAGCACGTGGTGGCCGTGCAGGTGCATCGGGTGGTCGTTGATGCCCTTGTTGCGGAAGGTCATCCGCACCAGGTCGCCCTGGCGGACCATCAGCATCGGCGCGTCCGGGAAGACCCGGCCGTCCACCGTCCACAGGAAACCCAGCCGGCCGGCGTGGAAGCCGACGCCCTGGTCGAGGTCTACGGTGAAGTGCTTGGTGTAGGCGGAGTCCGGGCCGAACGGGGTGGGCTTTGGCTTGCCGTAGGCGGTCAGGTCCAGTTCCGGCGCGGACTTCGGTTGGTCCACTGTGGACACTCCGTCCGGGCTGAGCACCAGCGCGGTGCGGGTGGCCGGGCCGCCCAGGCGCACCGGGTGCGCGGGCATGGTGAACTCCAGGTCGGCCCGGCCACCGCCGCCCAGGGTGATCGAGCGCTCGCTGACCTCGGCTGGTTCGTGCAGGTCCTGGCCGTCCAAGGCGGCCAACCGGAACGGGGCGCCGGTGAAGGTGAGGCGTTCGGTGCCGGAGTTGGCGTTCACCACGCGCAGCCGCACCCGGCGGCCCGGCTCGGTCCGGCGCAGGTCCACGCCGGCGTTGAGCTGGTGCACCATCAGGGTTTCGTCCACCTCGGCGACCGGGCCGGTGGCCGGGTCGATCACCAGCGAGCCGAACAGGCCGCGGGTCACCTGCTCGTTGGCCACCTGGTGCGAGTGGTACCAGTAGGTGCCCGGCTTGTCCGCGCGGAAGCGGTAGGTGAACTCGCCGCCGGGCTGGACCGCGTCCTGGGTGACCCCGGCGACGCCGTCCATCGCGTTGGGCACGTCCACGCCGTGCCAGTGGATGGTGGTCGGGGTCCGCGCCAACCGGTTGACCAGCGTCAGCTCGACCGTCTCGCCCTGCGTCACCCGCAGCGGCGTGCCGGGCACGGTGCCGCCGAAGGTCCAGGCATCCTCGGCGCGTCCTGGCAGGCGGGCCTCGTCGGCGACCAGGGTGAACCGGCGCACCGGTCCGGAGTACGGCCCGCCGACCAGGTCCGTGACGCTGACCGCCGGACCGCTGGTCGCGCCGTGGTGGCCGTGCGCGTTCATGGAGAGCCGGTCGGGGAAGGCGGACATGGTGCTGCCCACCGCGCCGCAGCCCGCGGCCGCGACCACCAGCACCAGCGGCGCGGCCAGCCGGGCCCACGGCGACCAGCGGATCGTGCGCTCCTGACCGGCCAGCCGCCGGTGCCGCTGGGTCACGTCGACCACCACCACCAGCGCGACCAGGGCGAACACTCCTCCGCTGAGCCACAGGGTGATCGTCTCCTGCACCACCAGGTTGAGCACCAGCAGCAGCCCGCCGGCCACCGCGGCCAGCCGGGCGGGCAGCACGACCCTGGGCGCGGCCGCGGCCAGCCGCAGCTCCGGCGTGGGTCCGGCCGCGCGGATCGCCCGGTTGAGCAGCGGCAGGGTGTCCCGCGTGGCCAGCACCAGCGGCACGCCCAGCAGCACCAGGGTGCGCAGCGGGCGGATGCCGAAGGCCAGGCCGTGGCCCAGCAGCAGCGCCGCGGGCAGCAGCTTCAGCGCCAGCACGGCGAGCACGTAGTAGTAGCGGCGGCGGGCGGCCCGCGCGGTGCGCTGCCAGTTCCGCGCTTCCGGCAGCCGTCGCACGGCGCGGGCCCACAGCAGCAGGGGCAGCAGCACCAGCAGCGAACCCATGAACTCGAGCAAGAATCCCAAGGCGTACACGATGCTCAATAGTGGGCAGCTGACCTGCGAAAATCGTCAGCCTGGGCGCGACACTGAGCCGTACGTCCGCGCGCCTACGGGGATTCCCCGGCTCGGCCCCCTAGTGGTCGGTGTGCGTCGCTGCCACGATCAAGTCCCCTGCCCTTTCAGCGTTGAGAGGTCACCATGCGTCGCTGTGTGCTGCTCGTGTGCGTCCTGCTGGGCGCGTTGCTGACCCCGGTCGCCCAGGCCGCGCCGCCGGGCAACCGGGATGTGCTGGTGCAGCTGTTCTCCTGGAACTGGAACTCGGTGGCGCGGGAGTGCCGGGACTTCCTGGGGCCGCGCGGTTTTGGCGGGGTGCAGGTCTCGCCGCCGCAGGAACACGTGGTGGTGCCAGGGTTCCCGTGGTGGCAGGACTACCAGCCGGTGAGCTACGGGCTGACCTCCCGGCGCGGCACCGAGTCCGAGTTCAAGGCCATGGTGGACGCCTGCCACGCGGCCGGGGTCAAGGTGTACGCGGACGCGGTGATCAACCACATGACCGGGCAGGACAACGGCGGCACCGGCAGCGGCGGCTCCCGGTTCGGCCACTACGACTACCCGGGGATCTACCAGCACCAGGACTTCAACCACTGCGGCCGCAACGGCAACGACGACATCCAGAACTACCGGGACGCCTACGAGGTGCAGTTCTGCGAGCTGGTCAACCTGGCCGACCTGAAGACCGGCTCGGACTACGTGCGGGACCGGATCGCCGGCTACCTCAACAAGCTGCTGGCCCTCGGCGTGGACGGGTTCCGGATCGACGCGGCCAAGCACATGCCGCCCGGCGACATCGCCGCGGTCAAGGCCCGGCTGTCCCGGCCCGCGTACATCTACCAGGAGGTGATTCCCGGGCCCGGCCAGCCGATCACGCCGGAGCAGTACGCGGGCAACGGGGACCTGCTGGAGTTCCACTACGGCGAGGATCTGGCCAAGGTGTTCAACCAGGAGAAGCTGGCCTACCTGCGCACTTTTGGCGCGCCGCTGCCGAGTGCGACCGCGGTGGTGTTCACCGACAACCACGACACCCAGCGCGGTTCCGGGGTGCTGACCTACCGGGACAACGCGCGCTACGCCTTGGCGAACGCGTTCATGCTGGCCTGGCCGTACGGTTCGCCGAAGCTGATGAGCGGCTACGAGTTCGCGAACAAGGACGAAGGCCCCGCCGCGGAAGCCAACGGCCGCACCAAGGACACCGTGTGCTTCGCCGACCGGTGGCGCTGTGAGCACCGCTGGCAGGTGATCGCGAACATGGTCGGCTTCCGCAACGCGGTGCGCGGCACCGGGGTGAACCACTGGTGGGACAACGGGAACGACGTGATCGCCTTCGGCCGCGGCGACAAGGGTTACCTGGTGCTCAACGACGAGGGGCCGGTGACCGGGCGCTCGTTCCAGACCGGGCTGGCCGCCGGGCGGTACTGCGATGTGGTGCACGGGAACTTCAGCGGCGGCACGTGCAGCGGTCCGGTGTACACAGTGGACAGTGGCGGCTGGTTCCGCGCCGATGTGGGCGCGCAGGACGGGATCGCCTTGCACGTCAACGCGAAGCTGCCCTGATGATCCGCTCGATCCGGTCCACGTCACCGCGTTCGGCGGGCGGCAGCGGCACGCCGAGCGCGGCCCTGGTCGCGGCCGCCCGGCCGAGCAGGGCCGCGGCCAGCTCCGGGTCGGTGGCGGCGTGCGCCCCGGCCAGGCCCTCTTCGCTGAGCGCGATCGCCCTCGGGTCGCCGAACTCCTTGGCCAGCTGGTGGCTCTCGGTGTGCAGGGCCAGCGCGGCCGCGGTGTCGCCGCGCTGTTCGGCGATGAAGCCGAGCTCGGTGAGGATCAGCGCCAGACCGGGGCCGCCGTCGACCTCGCGGCACCAGTCGACCCAGCGGCGCAGGTGCTTCTCGGCCTCGTCCAACCGGCCCTGACGGCGGGCCAGCAGGCCGAGGCCGACCTCGGCGAACTGCTCCCCCGACAGGTTGCCGTGCTGCGCCGCGACCGCCATCGCGCGCCGGTGCAGCTCGGCTGACTCGGTCAGCTCGCCGGTGAGCAGCGCGATCCGGCCGAGCCCGGCCAGCTTGGCGGTGACCGCGGTCCACAGGCCCAGCTCCTCGGCCGAGCGCAGGCCCTCGCGGTGCAGCCGGGCGGCGGCCGGGTAGTCGCCGGTGACCTCGGCGACCGCGGCCAGCTCGCTGGTGGCCTGCACCTGGCCCCAGCGGTCGCCGAGCTCGGCGAAGATCTGGGCGCTGCGCTCGGCGTCCCGGCGCATCCCGGTCAGCTCGCCCTGGAGCAGGGCCTGCGCCGCCCTGGTGCTGAGCGCGGCCGCCTCGCCCCACCGGTCGCCCGCCGCGGTGGACTCGGCCAGCGCCTGGTCGTTGAGCCGCTGGCTGATCGCCGGATCGCCCTTGCCGAGCACCGCGTAGCCGAGCAGCCAGGTGGTCCGGCTGTCCGAAGTGGACAGATCGGCCAGTGGTTCCCCGGTCAGCGAACGGAATCCGGCGCGCCAGGCCTGGACCCGTGCGCGCAGCGCCGGCTCGCCGCCAGTGGTGGCCAGCGCCTGGTCGAAGGCGCGGACCGCCTCGGTGAAGCGGCCGCGCAGGAACCAGTACCAGGCCAGCGCGTCGGCCAGCCGCAACGCTTGCCCGGCCTCGGCGCCGGTGAGCGCGCGGTGCAGGTTCGGCATCTCCCGGTCCAGGCCGTCCAGCCAGCAGCGCTGTCCCTCGCCGTAGAGCTCGGGCGCGGCTTGCTCGGCCAGCGCGAGGTAGTAGTCGCGGTGCCGCTGCCGGAGCCCGGCCAGCTCACCGGACTCGGCGAGCTTGTCCAGGCAGTACGCGGCAACGGACTCCAGCAGCCGGTAGCGCGGGCCGCCGGTGACCAGCGAGCGGTCCACCAGCCGGGACAACAGGTCCAGCACCTCAGCCGGCCGGACCCCGTCACCGGCGCAGACCGCCTCGGCCGCGGCCAGCGTGCAGCCCTCGGCGTGCACGGCCAGGCGGCTCAGCACCAGGCGTTCGGCCGCGGTGAGCAGCTCCCAGCTCCAGTCGATCATCGCGCGCAGCGTCTGCTGCCGGGGCGGCGCACCGCGGTGGCCGGTGGTGAGCAGCCCGAACCGGTCGTCCAGCCGGGCGGCCAGCTCGTCAACCCCGAGCACCCGGACCCTGGTCGCGGCCAGCTCCACGGCCAGCGGCAGCCCGTCCAGCCGGGCGCAGATCGCGGCCACCGCCGGCGTGTTCTCCGGCGTGAGCCGGAAACCGGGCGCGCGGGCGGCGAACAGCGCCACCGCGTGCTCGGGGGCCAGCGGCCGCACCACGTACTGGGTCTCCCCGGCCAGCCCGAGCGCTTCCCGGCTGGTGGCCAGGATGCGCAGCTCAGGGGCGGCGCGCAGCAGGCGCTGGGCCAGGGCGGCGACCGGTTCGAGCACGTGCTCGCAGTTGTCCAGCACCAGCAGCATCCGCTTGCCGCGCACCGCGTCCAGCAGCCGGTCCGCGCTGGGCACGTCCTCCCGCACACCCAGCGCCGCGCTGACCGCCTGCTCCACCTCGGGCCCGTGCCCGGCCAGCTCGACCAGCCATGCACCGTCCACAAAGGACTCTCGACCGGCGGTGGCCAGCGCCAGGCTGGTCTTGCCGACCCCGCCCGGCCCGGTGAGGGTGACCAGCCGCGCCTGCCGCAGCAGCGCGCCCAGCTCGGCGCGTTCGGCCTCCCGGCCGATCAGCTCGGTGAGCGGGGCGGGCAGGGTGGCGCGGCGGCTCAGCTCCGGGTCCTGGCGCAGGATCGCCTGGTGCACCTCGGCCAGCTCGGGACTGGGGTCCGCGCCCAGCTCCTCGGCCAACTGCTCGCGAAACTCGGCATAGCTGGTCAGCGCCTCGGCCTGGCGACCGTCCCGGTAGAGCGCGCGCAGGTACAGGGCGCGCAACCGTTCGCGCAGCGGGTACTCGCGGACCAGCGGGGTCAGCTCGGCCAGCACCGGCTCACCGGCGGCCAGCCGGGCCTGCGCCAGCTGCTCGATCGCGTGCAGCCGGGACTCGGTGAGGCGGTCGGCGTAGCTCCTGGCGAACTCGGCGTCCGGGAAGTCGGCCAGCACCGGCCCTCGCCACAGCGCCAGCGCCCCGGCCAGGTCCCCGCGCTCCAGACAGCCGAGGAAGCGGGTCGCGTCCACCTCCTCCGGCCGGACCCGCAGCAGGTAACCGGGCGGCCGGGACTCCACCCGCTCCGCGCCGATCGCCTTCCGCAGCTGCCAGACCTTGTGCTGCAAGGCCGCCGCCGGGTTGGCCGGTGGCCGCTCGCCCCACAGGTCCTCGACCAGCCGGTCCGCCGACACCGGGTGGCCCGCGTGCACCAGCAGCACCGCCAGCAGCGCGCGCACCTTGGCCTCCGGCACCCGCACCGGGGTGCCCTCCGCCGTCCACACCACCAGCGGCCCTAGCACCCCAAAACGCACGACTCACGGTAACCCGCGAGACGACCGAGAGAAGACCGAGAGCGGGCCTGGGCACGGTGGTGCCAACGCAACAGAGAGGACCACAATGACCAACCCCACCAGCGTCGCGGTGCTCGGCCTCGGCAACATGGGCAGCGCGCTGGCCGCGGCCTTCCTCGCCGCGGGCCACCCCACCACGGTGTGGAACCGCACCCCGGCCAAGGCGCAGCCGCTGGCCGCCAAGGGCGCGAGCGTGGCCGCCACCGCGGCCGAGGCGGTCGCCGCCGCCGAGGTCACCGTGATCTGCCTGTCCGTCTACGACACCGTGCTGGCCACCCTGGAGAGCGCGGACCTGGACGGCAAGGTGCTCGTCAACCTCACCAACGGCACCCCGAACCAGGCCCGCGAGGCCGCCGTGGCGTTCACCAAGCGCGGCGCGAGCTACCTCGACGGCGGGATCATGGCGATTCCGGAGATGATCGCCCAGCCCAGTGCGCTGATCTTCTACAGCGGCGCGCCGGAGACCTTCCAGGCGCACCAGGAGCTGCTGGCCGCGCTCGGCCCGGCCAAGTTCCTCGCCGCCGACCCCGGCCTGGCCTCGCTGTACGACCTGGCGCTGCTCAGCGGCATGTACGGGATGTTCGCCGGGGCCTACCACGCGATGACGCTGACCGGCACCGAAGGCGTGCCCGCCGTGGAGATCACCGAGCTGCTCATCCCGTGGGTGACCGCGATGACCGGCGCGCTGCCCATGATGGCCGAGGAGATCGACCGGGGTGACTACCTCGGCGAGGAGTCCAGCCTCCAGGTCAACAAGGACGGGCTGGACAACATCCTCACCGCCAGCTGGCAGCAGGGCATCTCCGCCGAGCTGCTGGCCCCGTACCAGGCGCTGATCGCCCGCAAGCTGGCCACCACCGACGCCAGGACCAGCGTGAACTCGATCGTGGAGCTGCTGAAGTGAAGTACGAGGGCAAGAAGGCCGTGGTCACCGGCGGCACCCACGGCATCGGCCTGGCCGTGGTCAAGGCGCTGCTGGACGGCGGCGCGGAGGTGGTGCTGACCGGCCGCAACGAGCGCACCATCGAGGCCGCCCGGACCGAGCTGGCCGGTCGCCCGGCGCACGTGGTCCGCTCGGACGCGGCCAGCCTGGCCGACATCGCCGCTCTCAGCGACCTGGTCGCGGACACCTTCGGCACGGTCGACCTGGTGTTCGTCAACCACGGCTACGCCGAGACCGGCCCGATCGACTCGGTCACCGAGCAGGTCTACGACCGCATGTTCGACATCAACGCCAAGGGCTCGTTCTTCACCGCGCAGCGGCTCGTGCCACTGGTCGCCGACGGCGGCTCGATGGTGTTCACCAGCGCGGTGCTGGACGGCATGGGCTGGCCGGACGTCACGGTGGCCACCATGTCCAAGGCCGCGGTGCGGGCGCTGGCCCAGGCGCTGGCCGCCGAACTGCTGCCGCGCGGGATCAGGGTGAACACGGTCAGCCCCGGGTTCACGCTGACCCCGACCATGGGTTTCGCCACCATGACCGAAGCCGACCAGGCGGCCAACCTGGAGGCGGGCAACGCGCTGACCCCGATGGGCAGGCATGCCCGGCCCGAGGAGATCGCGGCGGCGGTGCTGTTCCTGGCCTTCGAGGCGACCTTCACCACCGGCACGGTTTTTGCCGCCGATGGCGGGCTCGGGCACGTCGAGAAGGCGTGACCGGCTCCGACCAGGTGGCATGAACCGAAAGCTGAACATCGCCCTGTGGATCGCGCAGGGCCTGATCGCCGCCCTGTTCCTCTTCGGCGCCTACCCCAAGCTCACCGGCGAGCCGATGGTGGTCGCGGGCTTCGCGGCGATGGGGCTCGGCGAGGGCATGGTGGTCTTCGTCGGGCTGTGCGAGCTGGCCGGGGCGATCGGCATCTTGATCCCGGTGCTGACCAGGTGGGCCGCGTCAGGCCTGGTCGCGCTGCTCATCGGCGCGGTGGTCCTGGGGGTCTCCGCCGGTGGGCCCGCCGCCGCGCTGTTCCCGGGAGCGACGCTGCTGGTGGTGGCGGGGGTGGCCTGGGGCCGCTGGTCAGCGCCCCGGGGTCACCAGGCCTGACTCGTAGGCGACCATGACCAGCTGCGCGCGGTCCCTGGCCCGCAGCTTGGTCATGATCCGGCTGACGTGGGTGCGCGCGGTGGCCGGGCTGATCACCAGCGCGGTGGCCAGCTCCTCGTTGGACAGCCCGCCGGCGACCAGGGTGAGCACCTCGCGTTCCCGGCTGGTCAGCGCCGCCATCACCTTCGGGTCCGGGCGGCGCTGGGCCGGGCGGTGCGCGAACTCGGCGATCAGGCGGCGGGTGACGCTCGGTGCGAGCAGCGCGTCCCCGGCCGCCACCACCCGCAGCGCCTGCAGCAGGTCGGCGGGCTCGGTGTCCTTGAGCAGGAAGCCGCTGGCCCCGGCGCGCAGGGCCTCGAAGACGTACTCGTCGGCGTCGAAGGTGGTCAGCACCAGCACCCTGACCTCGGCCAACGCCGGGTCCGCGGTGATCGCCCTGGTCGCTTCCAGTCCGTCCAGGCCGGGCATCCGGATGTCCATCACCACCACGTCCGGCAGCTCGCGCCGGGCCAGCTCGACCGCGGCCGCGCCGTCCGCCGCTTCCCCGCAGACGGTGAAGTCCTCCTCGGTCTCCAGCAGCACCCGGAACCCGGCCCGGACCAGCCGCTGGTCATCGGCCAGCACCACCCTGATCACCTCGGCAGCACCGCCCGCACCAGCCAGCCGCCCTCGGCCGGTCCGGCGGTGAGCGCCCCGCCCAGCGCGGCGGCCCGCTCCCGCATCCCGCGCAGCCCGTTGCCCGGCGGCGCCTGCGCCGGATGCGGGCCGTCATCCCGCACGGACAGCTCGAAGGCGGTGTCCGAGTGCTCGAAGTGGATGGTCACCGAGCTGGCCTCCGCATGCCGGACGATGTTGGTCAGGGCTTCCTGGGTGATCCGGAAGGCGGCCGCGTCCACCGCGGAGGGCAGCTCGCCGATCTCCCCGCTGACCTGCACCGACAGCCCGGCGGCGGTGGCCGAGTCGAGCAGTTCGGGCAGCCGGGACAGGCTCGGCGGCGGGGCCCGGTCCGGCTCGCCGCGCACCACCGCGAGGGTGGCCCGCAGGTCGGTCAGCGCGGACCGGCTGGCCTCCTTGATCGCCAGCAGCGCCTTGTGCGCCTCCTCCGGCCGCCGCTGCGCCACGTGCGCGCCCACGCCGGCCTGCACGTTGATCACCGCCAGGCTGTGCGCGACCACGTCGTGCACCTCGCGGGCGATGGCCAGCCGCTGCTCCTCGGCCTCACGCAGGCCGCGTTCGGCGCGGCGCTCCCGGTTGGCCCGCAGCAGCAGGCCCAGCGAGATCACCGCGACCAGCCAGGACCCGGCGGCCAGCCCGACCCAGCCCCAGGTGGCCAGCGGCCGGTCCACCTCCCCCACCGCGAACACCGCCAGCGCGGCCGCCCCGCCGAGCAGCGCGCGCGGCAGCCCGGCCTCGGCGGCCACGGTGAACAGCGCCACCGTGGGCAGCAGGATCGCCGGGCCGTCCGGGTAGCCGAACCAGTAGTACGGGAAGACGGTGGCCAGGGTCGCCGCGAGCACGGTCAGCGGGAAGCGGCGGCGGAACACCAGCGCGAGCGTCCCGGCCAGCAGCAGCGCGATGCCGCCCAGGTCCAGCCCCCGGTTGCCGGGCTCGTCGAGCAGCGAGTACACCGCGATGACCACCAGCACCAGCGCGGCGATCAGCAGGTCCCACAGGCGAGGCACGCACAGACGGTACGGCAGCCAGATGAAGGTCGTTTCATGAACGACTCACGAACGGCTCAGTTCCGCGGCACAGGCTGGTCCTCATGTCCGCGACCCTCGAACTCGCCCCGCCGCTGGCGGAAGCGCCCACCGAGCCGCTGCCCCGGCGGCCGCGTCGCCGCTGGTGGCCGGTGCTGCTGGTGGCGCTCGCGCTGGCCGGCCTGGCCGCGGCGCTGCACTTCGGCGGGACCGGGCTGTCGCTGCCGGGTCAGGCCACCCTGCTGGTGTTCACCGCCGCGGTCGCCGCCTGGACGCTGACCAGGATCGACGACACCTACGTCGCGCTGGCCGCCGCGCTGGTGCTGGTGCTGCTCGGCGTGCTCAGCGGCGAGCAGCTCTTCGCCACCCTGGGCGGCGAGACCATCTGGCTGCTCATCGCCGCGTTCGTGCTGGCCGCCGGGATCGGCGCGAGCGGACTGCCGACCAGGGTGGCGGTGGCGCTGATCGGCAGGGCCCGGTCGGTGCGCGGACTGGCGCACCTGGTCACCGCGGCGCTGCTGCTGAGCGCCTTCGCCATCCCGGCCACCTCCGGCCGGGCCGCGCTGGCGGTGCCGGTGTTCCTGGCGCTGGCCGGGACGCTGCGCGAGCGGCCGAGGCTGGTGCGGGCGCTGGCCATCCTGTTCCCCACGGTGATCCTGCTGTCCGCGGTGGCCACCCTGATGGGCGCGGGCGCGCACCTGGTCACCACCCAGCTGCTGACCGCCGCGACCGGCAGCGGCATCGGCTTCGGGCAGTGGCTGCTGCTCGGGCTGCCGCTGGCCGTGGTCAGCTCGCACCTGGCCGCCGAGCTGGTGCTGTTCCTGTTCACCCGCCGCGCCGACCGCCGCGGCGGCCTCCGCCTCGACCTGGACGAGATCCGCCCGCCCAAGGGCCTGACCGGCCCGGAACGCAGGGCCGCGGTTCTGCTGGCCGGGGTCTCGCTGGCCTGGGCCAACGAACCGCTGCACGGCATCTCGCCCGCGGTGGTCGCGCTGATCGGCGCGCTGCTGATCAGCTCGCCGCGCTTTGGCACCGTCCAGCTGAACAAGGCCCTGGCCGGGGTGCCCTGGTCGCTGCTGGTGTTCATGGCCGCCACCGCCGCCCTCGGCGCGGCGCTGATCTCCTCCGGCGCGGCCGCCTGGCTGGCCACCGCGCTGCTCGGACCGGTGCACAGCCCAGTCATATTCCTGGTGGTGGTCGTGCTGGTCAGCACCGCCGCGCACCTGGTGATCCAGTCCCGCTCGGCCCGCTCCTCGGTGCTGGTGCCGCTGGTCATCCCGGCCGCGATCGCGCTCGGGCTCAACCCGGTCGCGGTGGCCTTCGCCTCCACCGCGGCGGCCGGCTTCTGCCACACGCTGTCCTCCTCGGCCAAGCCGGTGGCGATGTTCGCGCACCTGGACGGCGTGCCCACCTACGGCCGCGCGGACCTGCTGCGGCTCTCGCTGCTGCTCGGCCCGCTCACGGCCGGCCTGGTCCTGTTCTTCGCGCTCTCGGTGTGGCCGTTGCTCGGCCTGAACTGGAGGTAGTCATGCGTTTTGTCGTCGCTCCGAGTGGGTTCAAGGAGAGTCTGGACGCCGAAGCGGTCGCCGAGGCCATCACCGCCGGGATCCGTCGCGTGGTGCCGGGCGCGGTCGTCGACCCGGTGCCGCTGGTCGACGGTGGCGAGGGCTCGGCCCGCACGCTGGCCGCCGCAGGCGGTGGCGAGCTGGTCCCGCTCACCGTGACCGGCCCGGTCGGCAAGCCGGTGCGCGCGCACCTGGCGGTGATCGGCGAGACCGCGGTGGTGGAGATGGCCGCCGCGGCCGGGCTCCGCCTGGTGCCGCCGGCGATGCGCCAGCCCGGCGCCACCACCACCTACGGCGTCGGTGAGCTGATCAAGGCCGCGCTGGACGCCGGGTGCACGCGCATCCTGATCGGCTGCGGTGACTCCGGCACCTGCGACGGTGGCGCGGGCGCGCTGCAGGCCCTCGGTGCGCGGCTGCTCGACGGCGACGGCGCGGAGCTCGGCCGCGGCGGCGACGCCCTGCTCGCGCTCAAGGACATCGACGTCAGCGGCCTGGACCCGCGGCTGGCCGAGGTCACCATCACCCTGGCCTGCAACCAGCACAACGTGCTCTGCGGCGAACAGGGCGTGGCCAGGGTTTTCGGCCCGCAGAAGGGCGCGCGGCCGCTGGACGTCGAGCGCCTGGCCGCCGCGATGGACCGCTGGGCGGTGGTGCTGCACGAGAAGTTCGGCGTCGACCTGGCCACCGCGCCCGGCAGCGGCGCCTCCGGCGGGCTCGGCGCCGGACTGGCCGCGGTGCTCGGCGCGGAACTGCGGCCGCGCTTCGAGGTGCTGCTGGACCACCTGGACCTGGACCGGCGGCTGGCCGCGGCCGACCTGGTGATCACCGCCGAGGGCGCGATCGACTTCCAGACCCCGCGCGGCAAGATCCCGTCCGAGGTGGCCAGGCGGGCCAAGCGGTTCGGCAAGCCGGTGATCGCGCTGGCCGGCACCATCGGCAAGGGCGCCCGGCACAACTACGACGTGGGCATCGACGCCTACGCGGGCATCCTGGCCGCCCCGGTGCCGCTGGCCGAGGCGATCGACCGGGCAGCCGAACTGCTCACCGACGCCACCGAGCGCACGTTGCGCCTGGTCCTGGTGGGCGCGGCGCTAGCGACCGACCGCGTAACCCTGGGCACCGCGGGCGTTGGCGGCCCCGCGCAGCAGGCCGGTGTCTGGATCCCGTGACACCGCGGACAACCGGCCGAGCGCCCACGGCCCGGCGTCGAGCACCGAGTGCCCGCGCCGGGCCAGCTCGGCGAAGGTCTCCGCGCCCAGCCGGGACTCCGCGACCAGCTCGCCCGGCTGCCAGCTGCGCGGGTAGAACGAGGACGGGAACGCGGTGGAGTGCCAGGCCGGGGCGTCGATGGCCGCTTGCAGGTTCAGCCCGGCGCGGGTGTGCGCCAGCCAGAAGCACAGCTGCCACTGGTCCTGCTGGTCCCCGCCGGGCGTGCCGAAGGCCAGCACCGCCTCGCCACCGCGGCTGGCCAGCGAGGGCGAGAGCGTGATGCGCGGCCGCTTGCCGGGAGCCAGTACGTTCGGGTGCCCCTCCTCCAGCCAGAACATCTGCGCCCTGGTGCCCAGGTTGAAGCCCAGCGCCGGGATGTGCGGCGAGGACTGGAGCCAGCCGCCGGAAGGGGTGGCCGAGACCAGGTTGCCCCACCGGTCCACCACGTCCACGTGCACGGTGTCGCCCCTGGTCGCCCCGGTGCGGGAGACCGTGGGCTCGCCCACCCCCATCGCGGTGTCCATCTCGCCCGCGGTGTTCCCGACCCCGCGTCCTTCCGCGACGAAGGCGGGCAGCCTGCCGTCCAGGCCTGGCCGCAGCTCCAGCGAGGCGGTCGCGCCCAGCAGCTCCCGCCGCCGCGCCGCGTACTCCGCCGAGACCAGCCGGTCCAGCGGCACCTCCGGGCTGTCGCCGTACCAGGCCTCCCGGTCGGCGAAGGCCAGCTTGGCCGCCTCGGTGGCCAGGTGCACGGTGTCCGCGCTCGCCACACCGTCCACATAGGACAGATCCAGCCCGTCGAGCAGCCGGAGCTGTTGCGCCAGCACCGGTCCCTGGCTCCACCGCCCGAGCTTGTGCAACGTCCAGCCGCCGGCCAGGTCCACGCTGACCGGGGTGTCGTAGCTCGCCGACCACCCCGCCATATCCGCCGCGGTGAGCACACCGGCGTGCCTGCGGCCCGAGTCGTCGCGGAACTCCTGGCGCGCGAACCGGTCGATCTCCTCCGCGACAAAGCCCTGGTACCAGGCCCGGCGCGCCGCCTCGATCTGCGCCTCGCGGTCCGCCCCTGCCGCCTCCGCCTCGGCGAGCAGGCGCTCCAGGGTGTCCGCCAGCGCGGGATTGCGCAGCCGGGTGCCGGGCTGGGCGGCGGGCAGCCACTGCGCGGCCGAGGTCGGCCAGTGCTCGCGGAAGAGCTGCTCGACCACCTCGATGGTCGCGGTGATCCGCTCCACCACCGGGAAACCGTTGCGCGCGTAGCCGATCGCGTAGTCCAGCACCTGCCGCAACGTGCGGGTGCCATGATCCCGCAGCAACAGCAGCCAGCCGTCCCACGCGCCGGGGATGGTCGCGGCCAGCAACCCGGTGCCGGGCACCAGTTCCAGCCCGAGATCGCGGTAGTGCGCCAGCGTCGCTCCGGCAGGCGCGACCCCTTGTCCGCACAGCACCCGCGGCGCCTGCCCGGCCGCGGCGAAGATCGCCGGAACCTCGCCACCGGGCCCGTTCAGGTGCGGTTCCACCACCTGGAGGGTGAACCCGGCGGCCACCGCCGCGTCGAAGGCGTTGCCGCCGTCCTCCAGCACCGCCATCCCGGCGGCCGAGGCCAGCCAGTGCGTGGAAGCGACCATGCCGTGGGTGCCGAGGAGCTCCGGCCGCGTGGTGAACACGCTGTTGAACCTAGTAAGTGGGAGCCGAGTGCTTCCAGTAGCCGCAGAAGTAGATCGACTCCTTGGGCACGCCGCGATCGCGCACCAGGTGCCGCCGGACCGCGGTGACCATGCCGGACTCACCGGCCACCCAGGCGTAGACCTCGCCGCCGGGCAGTTCGGCCGCGCGCAACGTGCGGGCCACGATGTCGCTGGTCCCGGCGTGCTGACCGGCCCGGTGCAGCCAGGTCAGTTCCAGGTCGGCCGCGCTGTCGAAGCGCTGCTCCTCGGCGTCGTTGGCGATCTCCACGAAGACCTTCGCCTTGGTGCCGGCCGGCATGGACTCCACGATGGAGCCGATCGCGGGCAGCGCGGTCTCGTCGCCGATGATCAGCTGCCAGTCCGCGCCGGGCGTCGGCCGGTACCCGGCCCGCTCGCTGCGCAGGCCGATCCGCTGACCGGGCTCGGCCCGGTTCGCCCAGCGTGCGGCCGGTCCGGTCTCGCCGTGCAACACGAAGTCGATGTCCAGCTCGCGGCGTTCCGGGTCGTAGCGGCGCACGGTGTAGTTGCGCACCACCGGCCGGATCTCCTCGGGCATGCTCTGCACCTCGGTCCACCAGTCCGGGCTGCTGGGCAGCACCGGGGCGTCCTGGCCGGAGGCGGGGAAGAAGGTGCGCACCAGGTGATCGGGACCCTCGTAGCCGAAGCGGTCCAGTTCCGGCGCGGCGAGCGTCACCCGGGCCAGCCCTGGGCTGGGGCGACGCACCTGGGAGACCTCCGCCAACAGGGCGGGTCGCTCCTTCTCCTCTGCGAGCATAGGTAAGGCTAACCTGCGCGCCGGAAGGCTGCACACGGGCGTGACTCGTGTCACGCCACCGGGCTACGCCCCACCCCGTGCCAGGCCAGCCCGGCCCGCCGCAACACGTCGGCGTCGAGCAGGTTCCTGGTGTCCACCACGGCTTTCCCGGCCAGCAGACCGGCCAGCCTCGGCCAGTCCAGGGTGCGGAACTCCGGCCACTCGGTGAGCAGCACCAGGCCCACCGCGCCGTCCGCCGCCTGGTACGGATCGCTGACCACGCGCACCGCGTCGGTCACGCCGGGCACCGCGGCCGGGATGCCCGGGTCGAAGGCGACCAGCTCGGCGCCCTCGGCGCGCAGCTTCTCCGCCACCGCCAGCGCGGGCGAGTCCCGCAGGTCGTTGGTGCCCGCCTTGAACGCCAGGCCCAGCACGGCCAGCCGCACGCCGCTCAGCTCACCGCCGACCGCGGCGCGGATCTTGTCCACCATCCGGTCCCGCTGCCGGGTGTTGGTGTCGATGGAGGCGCGCAGCAGCATGAAGTCGAAGTCCACCGCCTCGGCCACCTGCACCAGCGCGTGCGTGTCCTTGGGCAGGCAGGAGCCGCCCCAGCCGGGGCCGGGCTGCAGGAAGGACTGGCCGATCCGGCGGTCGTAGCCCATGCCCTCGGTGACGTCGCCGACGTCCGCGCCCAGCCGCTCGCACAGCTCGGCCATCGCGTTGACGTAGGACAGCTTCATGGCCAGGAAGCAGTTGGCCGCGTACTTGACCATCTCCGCGCTGGGCGCGTCGGTGAACACGGTGGGCGCGCCGAGCTTGGCGTAGAGCGCGGCCACCCGCTCGGCCGCGTCCTGGGCGCTGGAGCCGACCACGATCCGGTCCGGGTTGAGGAAGTCGTGCACCGCGGTGCCCTCGCGCAGGAACTCCGGATTGCTGACCACGGCCACGTCGGGCCGGTCCAGCAGCTCGTGCACCCTGGCCGCGGTGCCCACCGGCACGGTCGACTTGTTGACCACCACACACCCGCTGGGCAGCAGCTCGCGCACCTCGGCGATCACCGACTCCACCGCGGCCAGGTCCGCCGCGCCACCCTCGCCCATCGGCGTGGGCACGCACAGGAACACCACCTCGGCGCCCTCCACCGCGTGCCGCGCGCCGAGGACGAACTCCAGCCGCCCCGCGGCCAGCCCGGACTGCACCAGCTCGGCCAGCCCCGGCTCCAGGATGGTCACCTCACCGGCCTTGAGCCGGGCCACCTTGGCCGCGTCCACATCGGCGCAGATGACCTTGTGCCCCAGTGAGGCGAGACAGGCGCCGGTGGTCAGGCCGACGTATCCGGATCCGACGACGACGATTCGCCGTGCGAACACACTCCACCCCCGCGTTGGGTTGGTTCTGGTCCTCGGGCGAACAGGTCCTCCTCCCGTGGATCTTGTACGTGAGCGTCGGAGTCCAGTCCGTTCCCGGCGGTGCCGCCGGAGCGGCCTCGTACTGGGCGTACTTGGTCGTTCCGGCGGTGCCGCCGGGGACGGACTGGACTCCGACGATCGCGTGCAAGATCCACGGGAGGAGGACCTGACCCGTTCGGGCGCATCCTGACACCGCAGCACGGGGATGGCCAGCCAACCGTTCGGTGGCTCCGGTCACGACTGTGAACGGGGAGTGACTGGAATGTCACTCGACACGTAGGGTGCACGCTCGTGGACCAACGACGGTTGGGTGATTCTGGGCTGGTGGTCAGCGCGGTCGGGCTCGGCTGCAACAACCTCGGGCGGCCGGGGACCGCGACCGAGACGCTGGCGGGCGCCAGGTCGGTTGTCGATGCCGCGCTGGAGGCCGGCATCACCTTCTTCGACGTCGCCGACGTCTACGGCGCCCCGCGCGGGCGCAGCGAGGAGCTGCTCGGCCAGGCCCTCTCCGGGCGGCGCGAGCACGCGGTGATCGCGACCAAGTTCGGCATGGACATGCAGGGCACCAACGGCCCCGACTTCGGCGCCCGCGGTTCCCGCCGCTACGTCCGGCGCGCGGTGGAGTCCTCGCTGCGGCGGCTGGGCACCGACTGGATCGACGTCTACCAGCTGCACCGGCCGGACCCGCTGACTCCGCTGGAGGAGACGCTGTCCGTGCTGGACGACCTGGTGCACGAGGGCAAGATCCGCTACGTCGGGCACTGCAACCTGGCCGGCTGGCAGATCGCGGACGCGAGCTGGAGCGCGAGCGCCGCGAACCTGACCGCGCCGGTGTCCGCGGAGAACCACTACTCGCTGCTGGAACGCGAGTCCGAGCGCGAGATCATCCCGGCCTGCCTGCGCTTCGGCCTGGGCCTGCTGCCCTACTTCCCGCTGGCCAACGGCCTGCTCACGGGCAAGTACGACCGGGACACCAAGCCGCCGGAGGGCAGTCGCCTGGCCGGAAGGGAACGGTTGCTCGCGGACGCGCCGTGGGACCGGATCGACCGGCTGCGCCGCTTCGCCGAGGAGCGGGACCTGAGCATGGTGGAGCTGGCCATCGGCTGGCTGGCCGCGCAGCCCGCAGTGGCCTCGGTGATCGCGGGCGCGACCAGCGCGGAGCAGGTCACCCAGAACGCCTCGGCCGCGGAGTGGGCGCCCACTGCGGCGGACCTCACTGAGATCGACGCCATCTGTCCGCCGGGCCGACGTTAACGACGGCTAACCTCTCCGGCATGCAGATCACCGACACCGCTGCCATCGTCACCGGTGGCGCGTCCGGCCTGGGTGGGGCCACCAGCCGTGCCCTGGTCGCCAAGGGCGCCCGCGTCTTCGCCCTGGACCTGCCGCAGGCCATCGAGAAGGCCGAGCAGGTCGACGGCATCACCTACGTGGCCGCCGACGTCACCGACGCCGAGCAGGTCAAGGCCGCCGTCGAGCAGGCAGCCGCGGGCGCGCCGCTGCGCACCGTGGTCAACTGCGCCGGGGTCGGCTGGGCTGGCCGGATCGTGAACAAGCAGGGCGAGCCGCACGACTACGACCTGTTCCGCAAGGTCGTGGAGATCAACCTGATCGGCAGCTTCAACGTGCTGCGCCTGGCCGCGGCCGCGATGGCCAAGACCGAGGCGGTGGACGGCCAGCGCGGCGTGGTGATCAACACCGCGTCGGTGGCCGCCTTCGACGGGCAGATCGGCCAGGTGGCCTACGCCGCGTCCAAGGGCGGCGTGGTCGGCCTGACCCTGTCCTCGGCCAGGGACCTGGCCACCTTCGGCATCCGGGTGATGACCATCGCGCCCGGCATCATCGACACCCCGATGCTGGCCGGGGTCACCGAGGAGTTCCGCGCGGCCCTCTCCGCCGGGGTGCCCTTCCCCAAGCGCCTGGGCACGCCCGCCGAGTACGCGCAGCTCGCGGTCATGATCGTCGAGCACGACTACCTCAACGGCGAGGTCATCCGGATGGACGGCGCGCTGCGGATGGCGCCGCGTTAGGTCTGGCGGACGGTGCGGCCGCGCGGCCGCACCGTCACAGCTCCCCGGCGTAGGGCAGCTCGTAGACCGCCTCGGAGTCCATCCAGCGGCGCAGCGTCCAGGTCGCCCGCACGTCGTCCTCGTTGTACTCCAGCAGCCGTTCCCGCTGGTCCGGCTGGGGTTCGCCGCCGTCCATGCCGACCGCGTCCCGGTACCAGCGCATCGAGTTCTCGCCACCGGCCTCCGGGTCCCGCCAGGTGAAACCGGCCGCGGGGGCGATCATCTTCAGCCCCTTGCCCTTGGCGCAGAGGAACTGGTCGCGCACGATGCCGAACAGGTCCACCCACTGCGGCGAGCCGATGAAGTCCTGCACGGTCTGGATGGTCGGGATGTCCGGCTTCCCGGCGAAACGCTCGGCCGAGCCCAGCATCCACCGGTTCTCCGCCAGCTCGTTGTAGCAGTAGGCGCGGAAGCTCAGCCCGCGCGCGCTGGCCCGCAGCCGCACGTGCGTGAGGTAGGACCAGAACTCGCCGAAGGAGCGGGCCTCGTCCTGGCAGGGCAGCGGGTCCCAGGTGACGAAGGCCCGGTAGCCCTGGGGCACGCCGATGTCCGCGCCGGAGAGGTGCACGCCCCACATGTAGGCCCCGGCGTCGCCGAAGCTCTCCATGTCCACGTCCAGCTCCACGTCCGCGCGCGGCACGTGCACCCGTTCCTCGCGGCGCACCAGCGAGGCCCCGCGCAGCCAGGCCTTGGCCAGCAGCACCGCGTCGCCGAAGGGCATGCCCACCATCGGCGCCGGTGGGTCCACGGTGACCGGCTGGGCGGCCAGCTGGTCCACAGTGGACACTCCGATGGCGCGCAGGGACACCGCGTCCTCACCGCGCACCACCAGGCTGACGTCCCGCCGCTCGATCAGGGTGGCCTCGCAGGTCGGCCACCACGGGCAGCTGCGGCACTCCAGGATCCGGGACGGCCTGGCCAGCGCGTCGCGCTGGTTGAGCGCGGCCGCGGCCACCGCGAGCCGGTCGGCGAAGCGGGCGTCGTACTCCTTGAGCGCGGTCCGGCCGTTCGGCCAGGTCGGCGCCTCCAGGTCATGCCAGAGCACCACGTCGGCGTCCAGCCCGATCACGCCACCCATCGCCCGGCCGGGCACGGTCAGGCCGGCGGCCTGCAACAGCCGGTAGGCGTGCGCCAGCCGCAGCTGGTCCCGTGGCTGCGGCCGCACCTTGCGGATCGGGTCCACCCTGGCGCTACCCGGGTAGAGCTGGCCGAACGGGGTGGTGCGCGCGCCGGTGCCAGGGTCGGTGATCTTGTGCCGGACCACCAGCACCGGCAGGTACCCGCCGCTGGAGTCGCGCACCAACAGGTCGATGCCGCCGCGGCGGCCGCCGGTGCGGTCCGAGGGCAGCAACCCGCCCCAGACGAACCGCGCACCCGCGCCGAGCACCGCGGTGGTGATCCGTTCCCGGTCGGCAGCCGCCTCGCCAGCGGGCACCTCGGTCCACTCCGCGCCCAGCTGCCGGGCCAGCCGGTCCGCCACCACGCGCCGGTGCGCCGCCGCGTCGCTCATCCGCTGCTCGGCAGCCGGGTCCGGCGGCGCCTTGGGCGCGTCCGCCATGGTCGGATCGTGTTCGAGGTGCACGCGGCGCCGGCACCGGGTCACCACCCCGGCATCAAGTAGCACCGCAGACGTCACTCATGCAGGGTAGGTGGCCGGACCGGGCTCCGTGTCGGCAACCCGGTTGATCTCGGCTTCTAGCGCGCCGGAAGGGCCAGAAAACCCCCGAGCGGCCTACTCTGAGGGCATGGCCCGCATCCGGCGAGGAGTGCCCAAGCTGACCCCGGCCCGTGCCAAGCACCTGCTCGGCATCGGCAAGGTGGTGCTCCCCCTGCTCGCCCCGTTCGCGATCAAGGCCGCCGCCGCGGCCAGGGACGGCTACGACCGGATGCGCGCCCGCAAGCTGGGCGTGCCGGTCGAGCACCTGGCCACCTACAGCGGTCGTGGCGGCGCGCTGCACGCGCGGATCGCCGGGCTCGCCAACGCGGTGGCCGAGCTGCGGGTCAACGCCAATGACGAGGTCACGGCCTTCGCCAAGGACAGTGAGGCCAGGCTGGTCGAGCTGGCCGCGGTGGTGCGGGCCGCGGAGCGGATGCCCGCGCCGCGGCGCAAGACGGCGCACCGCTCGGTCGCCACCGAGCTGGACCGGATCGAGTCACACCTGCTGCATCACTTGGGCGTCTGATCGCGGGTAGCCGCGAAAGGGCAGCGGCAGCGGGCGCAGCAGCAGCGCGAAGGCGACCGCGGCCAGCACCGCCCCGGCGATCGAGGACGCGGACAGCGCGGCCAGCGCCAGGTTCAGCGGGATCAGGATCCCGGTGAACCAAAGCGCGCTGGTGCGCAGCTGCTGGGAGTAGGCGGGCAGCAGCAGGGCCAGCACCAGCCCGATCGCGCCGGTCATGATCGTGGCCATGGCGAACGGGAACTCGAAGGCGCTACGCGCCCACAGCACACCGGCGGTCAGCCAGGCCACCACGGTGTGACCGAGCAACACATACCGAACCGAGTCCAAGCCGCGCATGACATCCCCTCCCGGAAAGATCGTCACGACCCATCCTGGCTGGCCGCACCGACCGCGGCCATGGGGCAAACCCCCGAGTCGACCCTGAAGTCAGCTGCCGTAGAACTACTCAGGGCATCCGCACAAAACCCTCGCGGACCAGCCAGTTCCGCGCCACCTCGGCCGGGTCCTTGCCTTCCACGTCGACCTCGGCGTTGAGCTTGAGCATGACCTCGTTGGTCAGCTTCGCCGCCACCGGCCGGAGCACCTCGGTGATCTGCGGGTGCGTGGAGGCGGTCTCCTCGCGCATGGTCACCGAGGCGTTGTAGCGCGGGAAGAAGTTCCGGTCGTCGGTCAGCAGCACCAGGTCCAGCGCCAGCACCCGGCCGTCGGTGGTGAAGATCTCGCCGAAGTTGCAGGTGCCGCCGTTGGCCACGGCCTGGTAGATCGGCCCGTTGGCCAGCAGCTTGGTGTTGCCGGGCGCGGGCTCGAACCCGTAGGTCTTCTGCACCCCCGGCATGCCGTCGTTGCGGCTGGCGAACTCGTTCTCGATGCAGAAGGTGCCCTCCTGCGGCCGCTCCCTGGTCACCTTCGCCATGTCGGACATGGTGCGCACGCCGAGCCGCTCGGCGTTCTTCCGGTTCATCGCGAACGCGTAGGTGTTGTTCAGCGGCGCCATCAGGCTCCACACCACCCGGTTGCGCGCCAGGTCCTCCTTGCGCACCGCCTCGAACTGCCCGGCGTCGTCCGGGATCGGGTCCTCGTGCCCGAGGTAGCTGATCCACCCGGTGCCGGTGTACTCCCACATCAGGTCGATCTGGCCGGTGAGCAGCGCGTCCCGGCCGCTGTTGGACCCGGCGATGTTGGACAGGTCCCGCACCTTGGCCCCGGCCGCGCTCAGCGCGAACTCGGCCAGGTAGGCCAGCACCAGCTGCTCGCTGAAGTCCTTGGACCCGACGGTCAGCTCGACATCGACCAGCTCCGGCACCGGCTGAATCGATCCTGGTTTCACGTGAAGCGGCGTCGAACCCCCGGCGGAAAGCCCGCACCCCGCCAGCAAGCTACCAGTCAGTAACAATGCGACTGTCCACAGTGGACGCTTGTTCACCGGAGTCCCTTCGGGCCGAGCTTGCGTTCGGCGATGCCGCCGAGCCAGTCCACCAGCAGCGCCAGCGCGGCGGAGAGCACCGCGCCGACCACCAGGATCGAGGTGCGGCGCAGCTTGTAGCCGGTGTCGATCATCGAGCCGAGGCCGCCGCCGTTGACGAAGGTGGCCAGCGTGGCCACGCCCACCGCGAGCACCAGCGCGGTCCGCATGCCGGCCAGCACGTGCGGGATGGCCAGCGGGAACTCGATCCGGCGCAGCACCGTGAAGGAGGACATGCCGATGCCCCGGCCGGCCTCCACCAGGGTCCGGTCCACCTGTTGCAGGCCGACCAGGGTGTTGCGCAGCACCGGCAGCAGGGCGTAGATCGCCATCGGCAGCACCGCGATCCAGAACCCGGTCTGGCCGGTGAGCAGGAAGAACAGCACCAGCACGCCGACCGCCGGGGCAGCCTGGCCGATGGTGGCCAGGCCGAGCACCACCGGCGCGATCGGCCGGGCCCAGCGGCGGCTGACCAGCACGCCCAGCGGCACCCCCGCGGCCAGCACGATGGCCGAGATGGCCACGGTCAGCTGGAGGTGTTCCCAGGTCAGGCTGAGGATGTTGGCGAAGGTGATGTTGCGCTGCTCGATCGAGTCGAGCTCGCCGGTGAACGCCCAGACCAGCACCGCGCCCACGATGAGCAGCACCACGACCGGCTCGGCGAACAGCCGCAGGCGGTCCGCCCGCGAGGCGCTCACGCCGTCTCCAGCTCTTCGCGCATGGCCCGCACCGCGGCCATCAGCGTGTCCATGCTGACCACGCCGACGTACTCGCCGCGCCCGCCGGTGACCACGGCCAGGCCGTCGTCGTCGGTGAGCACCGCCTCCAGCGCGTCGTGCAGGGTGGAGGCCATCGCCACCGTGTCCTCCACCGCCCGCCCGGCCCGGTCCAGGCTGACCCCGGTGGTCAGGTCCGGCGGGGTCACCCAGCGCAGCGGCCGCCGCCGGGTGTCCAGCACCAGGCCGACCGCCCCGCGCCGCCGCCCGAGCCGTTCGGCCAGCTCGGCCACGGAGTCGCCGACGCCGGCCGTGGGCACCTCGGACAGCTCGACCTCGCGCACCCGGCGCAGGGTCAGCTGCTTGAGCGAGGCTCCCGCGCCGACGAACCCGGCCACCGTGTCGTCGGCCGGGTTGGCCAGGATCGCCTCCGGGGTGTCGTACTGCAGGATCCGGGACTGCTCGCCGAGCACCGCGATCCGGTCGCCGAGCTTGACCGCCTCGTCGAAGTCGTGCGTGACGAACACGATCGTCTTGCCCAGCTCCGCCTGTAGCCGCAGCAGCTCGTCCTGCAGGTTGCCCCTGGTGATCGGGTCCACCGCGCCGAAGGGCTCGTCCATCAGCAGCACCGGCGGGTCCGCGGCCAGCGCCCTGGCCACCCCGACCCGCTGCTGCTGCCCGCCGGAGAGCTGGCGCGGGTAGCGCCCGGCGAACTCACCGGGGTCCAGCCCGACCAGGTCCAGCATCTCCTCGACCCGGTCCGCGACCCGCTTCTTGTCCCACTTCAGCAGGCCGGGCACCATGCCGACGTTCTGCGCCACGGTCAGGTGCGGGAACAGCCCGGCCTGCTGGATGGCGTAGCCGATCCCCCGCCGCAGCTCGTCCGGGTCCAGCCCGAGCGCGTCCTGACCGCCGATGGTGATCCGCCCGCTGGTCGGCTCGATCAGCCGGTTGATCATCTTCATGGTGGTGGTCTTGCCGCAGCCGGAGGGCCCGACGAAGACCACCGTCTCCCCTGCCGGGATGGTCATCGAGACCGACTCCACCGCGGCTGTCTTCTGCCCGGGGTAGCGCTTGGTCACTTCGGTCAGCTCGATCTGCACACCGCTGACCTGGCTGTGCTCAGACACGGATCCCCCTGGAAGTGGTCATCCTGCCGATGATCAGGAACACGGCGTCCAGCAGCAGCGCCAGCACGATGACGCCGAGCGTGCCGGCCAGCGCCGAGTTGACCGCGTTCGCGCTGCCCACCCTGGACAGCCCGCTGAAGATGAGGTTGCCCAGGCCAGGGCCCTTGGCGTAGGCGGCGATCGCGGCGATGCCCATCAGCAGCTGGGCGCTGACCCGCATGCCGGTGAGGATGGTCGGCCAGGCCAGCCGCAGCTCCACCGAGGTGAGCACCCGCCACCTGGCCATGCCGATGCCGCGGGCCGCGTCCACCACCGCCGGGTCCACGCCGGAGAGGCCGACGATGGTGTTGCGCACGATCGGCAGCAGCGCGTACAGCACCAGCGCGGTCACCGTCGGCGCCACCCCGAGACCGAGCACCGGGATCAGCAGGCCCAGCAGCGCGAAGGACGGGATGGTGAGGATCGCGCTGGTCAGCGCGGTGGCGATGGCCGAGCCCAGCGAGCTGCGGTACACCGCCACGCCGAGCAGCACGCCGAGCGCGGTGGCGATCAGCGTGCACTGCACCACCGCGCTCGCGTGCAGCGAGGAGTCCAGCAGCAGCTGCTGCCAGCGCGATCCGATGAACTCCCACAGGTTCACGGCTTGGCGCTCGCCTGGGTTTCATCGTGGCCGTTGCCGTTGCCGTTGCCGTTGCCGTTGCCCGCGCTGACCTCCAGCTGGAAGTCGGGCCCGTACTGCTCGGTGCCGCTGATCACCGCGGCCTCGACCACCTCGGCGCCCTTGTTCTCCCGCCGGATCAGCGGGTCCTGCCGCAGGTCCTTGGCCAGCGAGACGCACATCAGCACCATCACCGCGGTGAACGGCACCGCCGCGATGATGGTCAGCCGTTGCAGCCCGCTGAGCGCGTTCTCCCCGCCCACGGTGAGCATCACCGCGGCCACCGCGCCGGTCAGCGCGCCCCAGAAGATGACCACGCCCTTCTTCGGCGCGATCGAGCCGCGCTGGGACAGCGTGCCCATCACGATGGAGGCCGCGTCCGCGCCGGAGACGAAGAAGATCGCCACCAGCAGCATCACGATCACACTGGCCACCTCGGCCAGCGGGAACTGTTTGAGCATGCCGAACAGCTGGGCTTCCTGACCGGCCGCGCCCGCCAGGTCGACCCCGCTGCGTTGCAGGCTGAGCGCGGTGCCGCCGAGCACGGCGAACCAGAGCAGGCTCACCAGGCTGGGCACCAGGATCACCCCGGAGATGAACTGCCGGATGGTGCGGCCCCGGCTGATCCTGGCCACGAACATGCCGACGAACGGCGTCCAGGAGATCCACCAGGCCCAGTAGAAGATGGTCCACCCGGTCAGCCAGGTGTTCATCGCGTCGCCGCCGGTCGCGGCGGTGCGCGCGGACATCTCGGCGAGGTCGGAGAAGTAGTGGCCGATCGAGGTGGGCACCAGGTTCAGGATCAGCACGGTCGGGCCGACCACGAACAGGAACAGCGCGAGCACGCCCGCCAGCACCATGTTGATGTTGGACAGCCACTGGATGCCCTTGGCCACGCCGGAGACGGCCGAGCCGATGAACGCGATGGTCAGCACCACGATGATCACCACCAGCAGGGTGGTGGTGGCCTTGTCCAGCCAGCCCACCTCGTGCAGCCCTCGGCCGATCTGCAGCGCGCCGAGGCCGAGCGAGGTGGCCGAGCCGAACAGGGTGGCGAAGATGGCCAGGATGTCGATGGTCTTGCCCAGCGGCCCCTCGGCCCGGCGGCGGCCGAACAGCGGCGCGAACACCGCGCTGATCAGCTGGCGGCGGCCGCGGCGGAAGCTGCCGTAGGCGATGGCCAGGCCGACCACCGCGTAGATCGCCCACGGGTGCACGGTCCAGTGGAACAGCGTGGTGGCCATCGCCGTCTCCAGCGCCTCCTCGCTGCCCGCGGCGACCGTGCCGGGCGGCGGTTTGACGAAGTGCGCCAGCGGCTCGCTGACCCCGTAGAACATCAGGCCGATGCCCATGCCCGCGGAGAACATCATGGCCACCCAGGAGGAGGTCCGGAACTCCGGTTCCTCGCCGTCCTGGCCGAGCGGGATCTTGCCGTAGCGGCTGGCCGCCAGCCACAGCGCGAACACCACAAAACCGGAGGCGGCCAGCACGAACGCCCAGCCCGCGTTGGCGATCAGCCAGGTCAGCGCCGACTTGGCGGCCGCGCCGAGCCCGGCGCTGTCCACCACACCCCAGCCGATGAAGGCCAGTGCGATGACCGCGGCGACGCCGAAGACCACCGGGTCCAGCCGGGCCGGGCGCTCGGCGAGTGGTTCGCCGGGAAGTTGGGTGGGTTGATCCGGGTGAGCTGGGGTACCACCAGTAGCGGGACCCGAGGTGAGGTGGTCGTCAGTCGTCACGGTGTTCGGCGCCCTGGGGCGCCTCCTCCTTCACGAACGGGCTCGGCTACCGATTCTTGCTTTTCACCGTTACCCGTTCGGAGTAACGCGGTAAACCTGGCCTGCGTTCTGTAGCGAACTAGTGACATTGCGCTGCGCCGTACGCTCTCCCCGTGCGCACAACCCTGGACCCAGCACGCGGAACACTCCGCGTTCTCCGAGGTAGTGTGCTCGCACTCTGCAGTTCGGCGCTCAGCGGAGCCGCGCACGCCCTGGCCGGTGGCCAGGTGGACGACGGCGTGCTGACCGTGCTGCTCACCCTGCTCATCGCCGCCGCGGGCACCGCGCTGGCCGGTCGCCGCCGTGGGCTGACCGGCATCCTGCTCGTGCTCGGCCTGGCCCAGTGCGTGCAGCACCTGCTCTTCGACCTGGCCGACCACGGACACCTCGCGGGCGGCTTGATCGACCCGGCGCTGATGGTCCTGGCGCACACCCTTGCCGCCATCGGCACGGCGTTCTTGCTGGTCAACGCCGAGTCCGCACTGTTCGCCCTGTTCGCCGCGCTCGGCCTGCGCCCGCGCCGCCGCCCGGTCTCGCGGCCGGTTCCGGTCACGCCCCGGCTCGCCGTGCTGGTCGGACCGGCCCCCCTCCTGCTCGACCTGCTGCTGAGCCGCCTCCGAACCCGGCGTGGACCGCCCGCGTTCTCCAGTTAAGGCAGCCCACCCTCCCCACAGCAGGAAAGAAATCAGGAGATATGTCGACTTCTCGACACCGCGCTCTGCTGCGCGCAGGCGCCATCGTGACCATGACCTCCGCCGCGGCCCTGTTCACCGCGGGCCTGGCTTCCGCGCACGTCACCGTCCAGCCCGGCGAGGCGGCCAAGGGCAGCTACACCAAGGTCGCCTTCCGGGTGCCCAACGAGTCCTCCACCGCGGGCACGGTGAAGGTCGAGGTCACCCTGCCCAAGGACTACCCGCTGACCTCGGTGCGGACCAAGGCCGTCCCCGGCTGGAAAGCCTCGGTGACCAAGGTCAAGAGCGCCGAGAAGGAGGTGGTCAGCGCGATCACCTGGCAGGCCGACCCCGGCGTGCGGATCAACCCGGACGAGTTCGCCGAGTTCGAGGTCTCCCTCGGCAAGCTGCCCACGACCACCGACCAGTTGGTGCTGCCCGCGACCCAGACCTACGACGACGGCAAGGTCGTCAAGTGGGACGCCCCGCCCGCGGCCAACGGCGAGGAGCCGGAGCACCCGGCCCCGGTGCTGAAGCTGACCGCGGCGGCCGGTGACGGCCACGGGCACGGCGCGGCCACCACGGCCAACGCCGCGGCCAAGACCGACGGGCACAAGGACGCGGCCGCCGCCGGCACCGACACCTCGGCCCGCTGGCTCGGCGGCGCGGGCCTGGCCGTGGGCGCGCTCGGCCTCGGCTTCGGGGTCGGCGCGATCCTGCGGGGCAGGCGGTCGGCGGCATGAGGCGACTGCTCGCCACCCTGGTCATCGCCGGGGCCGCCCTGCTCGGCTCCGCCGCGCCCGCGTTCGCGCACAACGTGCTCTCCGACAGCAACCCCAAGGCCAAGTCCGAGGTGGAGGCCGGTCCGGCGGAGGTGATGCTGAAGTTCGACCAGGAGGTCCAGGACGGCTTCAACACCGTCACCGTGACCGGGCCGAACGGCACCCGCTGGGAGGGCGGCACGCCCAAGGTCGACGGAGCCGTGGTCACCGCGCCGCTGCTGCCGCTGGGCCCGGCCGGGGAGTACACGATCGGCTACCGGATCCTGTCCGCGGACGGGCACCCGGTGACCGGCGCGGTCCCGTTCACCCTGACCAAGGCAGGCACCGGCACCCCGACCACGAACACCCTCAGCCCCTCGGCCGAGGGCACCACCAGCGCGCAGTCCGAGGGCTCCTCGGGCACGCCGGTATGGCTGTGGATCATCGGCGCGGCCGTGCTGCTCATCGCCGGGGTCGCGGTGGCCCTGGTGCTGGCAAAACCGTCGAAGAAGGCATGACCACAAGCCGGACCACCTTCCCCCTGCTGCTCGGGCTGGTGGCGACCGCGGCGGCCGGAACCACTCTCGGTTCCGTGCTCACCGCGGCCGCCCCCGCGCCGGGGCTGCCGGAACCGGGAGTGGTGGTCCGGCTGGGCGTGCCCGCGTTGCGGCTGGCCGTGGACATCGGCGCGGTGGCCGCGGTCGGCCTGGCCATGCTGCCGCTGCTGCTGCGCACCAGCCGCCCGGCCAGGACCAGGCCGCTGCTGGTCACCGCGCACCGGATCGGCCTGGTGCTCGGCGCGGGCTGGGCGCTGGCCGCGGTGCTGCTGCTGTGGTGGCAGGCCGCCGAGCTGGCCCCGGCCGGACTCGGCCTGGACATGGGCACGCTGGCTGACTACGCGGCCACCGTCGGCGCGGGCCGGGCGCTGCTGGTCGCGGCGGCCTGCGCGCTGGGCTACGCGGTGCTGCACGGCCTCGGCCTGCGCGCCGGCGCCCGCCCACCGGCCGAGTTGCCGGTGCTGGTGGCCATGCTCGGCCAGATCCCGCTCGCACTCACCGGGCACTCCGCGGCCGCGGCCAACCACGAGCTGGCTCTGCTGTCGATGAGCGTGCACGTGATGGCCGCCGCGGGCTGGGTCGGCGGCCTCGGCGCGATGCTGTTCCTCATCACCCCGCACCGCGGCCTGCTGGCCGAGGCGCTGCCCCGGTTCGCCGCGGTGGGCACGGTGTGCCTGGCCGCGGTGGCGGTCAGCGGCGTGGTCAACGCCGTGGTGCAGCTGACCGGCCGCCCCGGGCTGAGCTGGGCGGCCGCCTTGTTCGGCACCGGTTACGGCTGGGTGGTGCTGACCAAGACGGCCGCGCTGCTGGTGCTGGCCGGCCTCGGCGGCTGGCTGCGGTTCCGGTTGATGCCCGCGATCGTTCGGCACCGAACGACTCCGGTGACCCTGTGGATCTCGTTGGAACTGCTGGTGATGGCGCTGGCGATCGGCCTGGCCGCGGCCTTGGCCAGGGCCTCGCTCAGCTAAGAAGTCATTCCAGCTCGGTGAGCGCGGCGGCCCTGCGCTCCTGGCTCAGCTGCTCCAGCCTGGCCACCGCGGCGTTGCCCCGGCGCTGGAGCTCCTCGTGGTCGATCCAGCCCGCCGCGTAGTGGCGGTAGTCCTGCGCGAGCATCACCAGCTCGGACAGGTAGTCGGCCGAGCGCCGACGGCTGGTCTCGGAAAGCTCGGTCACCAACGGAAGCTGGTTGTCGACGACCTCGTCCAACATCTCCGCGGCTCGCAGCGCCTTACGCCCGCGCAGCCGTGCCTTGCCCTTTGTGGAGAAGCTCAACACGTTTCTCCGCCCTTCGCGCTCGCACCCAGCAAGAAGTTCGCTACACGAACATCGCTGCCACCCAGAGTGACCACACTGAGAGTCTTGACGTTCCGTTGACGTCTCTTTGTCGTCCTAGAGAAGGATTGCGTTACCGATCAACTCATTCTGAAGGAGGATACGGGTCTGCTGTATACGCCAGCGGGGGCCAGGTTCGGCCGCCGTACGGGTTAACGGTGCGGAGTCCAGCGGGCCCGGGTGTCACCCGAACGGAAGGACTGCATCCGTTTGGCCAACTCGGTTCGTACATCCGGGTTACTGCGCAAGATCGACAGCACGCCGGTGGTCAGCTTCAGCTCGCGCACCTGGCGCAGCACCGGGAAACCTGGCCACTTCGTGACATCGAAGCCGTAGGCCCTGGAGAGTTGCCGATACCGGTCACCGGTGTGCCGGAAGCGCAGTTTGCCGACGGCCAGCGGGGTCAGGTCCCACTCGCGCGGGCCGAGGCAGACCGAGTCCAGGTCGCACAGCAGCGGGCCGATCGGCGTGCTGATCACGTTGCCCACGTGCGCGTCGCCGTGGATCACGCCCTGCGGCAGGTGGTACTCCATCGCGGCCAGTTCGGCCTCGAGCTCCGCGCACCGGGTCTCCAGGAACTCCCGGTCGCCTGCGTCCAGCTCCTCGGCGTCGGCCAGCCTGCGCCGCACGTCGGCCAGCGGGTCCCAGCGCGGCAGCTCCCCCGGCGGCGCGGGCAGCGCGTGCAATCGTTTGAGCAGCTGAGCAAGCTCCAAGCCGGTGGCCTGTCCCACCTCGGGCACCGCCTGCCAGAGCGTGGCCACGTGCCCGTTGACGTGCAGCGGCTGCGGCAGGCCCGGCAGTAACCGGACCGCCGGCACCTCGTGCTCGGCCAGCCAGTTCGCCGCCCGCACCACGTTGTCCGCCCGGTAGCGCAGCGAGGGCGAGAGCACGATGCGCACCACCACCGGATGCGCCAGCAGCTGGAACACCGCGTTGTTGACAAAACGGATCAGCCGCGCGCCGCCCGGGTCCAGCCCGGCGGCGTCACAGATCTCCCCGAGGGCGGTCCGGAGCTTGGCACGGCTGTACCGCCCGTCCGCGTCGGGGCGAACCCGAACGTTCACGTCATGGTCGTTTCTGCGGGGATCCGGTGCGAATCCGAAACTGGCGGACCTCCTCGGCGAGGTCCTTGGCCTCGGCGATGTGCTTGTACCGCTCCGACTCCTCCTGGATGTCGATCATGCGGTCGGCCACCCGGACCGAGTTGACGCCCTCGCCCATGGAGTAGGCGACCCGGCCGACCCGCAGCCCCTCGCTCACGTCGCCGGAGCGGATGTGGTTGGCCGCCAGCATGCTCAGCCCGAACACGTGCGTGCGCTTCATGTCCGACTCGTAGCCCTGGGTGCACTTGACCAGCTCGGCCACGGCCAGCGGCGCGTGCTTGGCGCGGAAGTCGTCGTTGGCGGCCAGCGAGTGGTGCACCGAGCCGATCATCCCGTGCAGGTCGTTGACGGTGAAGAAGCGCACCCACTCCGGCGCGTGCTCGAAGTCGGCGCGGGCGAACTCGTCCTTGGTCCGGCCGACCATCTTCATCGCCTGCTCGCGCATGCCCATCATCGCGTAGGCCCAGGCCTCGTTCGCGCACAGCACGGCCACGGTCAGCGCGGAACCGGAGTCCTGCGCGGCCAGCTGGCCCAGCTGGAACAGCTTCAGCGCGTCGTTGGGCTCGTCGTAGTGCAGGTAGACCCGGCCCATCCGGTACAGGATGTTGGCCACCAGGTCGTTCTTCTCGCACTGCTTGGCGTACTCCAGCGCCTTGCCGAAGTGGTTGCGCGCCGGGTCCAGCATGCCGGTGTCGAACGAGGTCCAGCCGGCCAGGCTGTGCAGGTCGGCCAGGGCCAGCCGCAGTCGCCTGCGCACCGGGTCGATCGCGTCGGCCCGCAGCAGCTGCTCGGCCCAGGACAGCTGGGCGATCACCGCGTCCCGGCAGGTGCCGCCGCCGTACTGGTAGTCCAGCGCGCGCAGGGCCTTGGTCGCGGCCTCGACCTGCATGACGTCGGTCTTGCCGATCTTCTCCCTGGCCGGGGTCTGGGCCACGGAAGTGATCCACTGGCCGGGGTCGCCCGGCATGGTCACCACACCCATGGTCACGGAAGCGGCGTGCTGAAGGAACCTCCTCCGCTTCACCGACTCATCCTCCTCGGACAGGGGGTCATCGGCGACGCCGACCACCCGGACTTGGGTGGCTCCGTCGTAGGCGAGACCCATGTAGCCGCGCGGTACCTGGAGCCCGTCGGCGATCCGGGCCAGCACGTCATACGCCATGACCTGGCGACCCTTGAGGATCTCCGACACCTCGGACTGTGACTGCCCGGTGCTGGCCGCGATCTGGCGCTGTGACACCCCCACACGCCGAAGTAGCCGGTACACCGTGCTGATGTCCCGGGCGGCCAAGGCGTCCCGCATCTCCCGTTGCTCCCAGGTGTCTGGGGTAACGAGCGGTGGCTGGGATCCGATGGTGTCCATTGCGCCCCCTTACGGTCCGCTGGGCGTCAAGCGCAGAGTAAGGGCAGTTCGCGGCGGTGGTGAAGTCCCGATCGGTGAGGCTGATCGGCCCGACTGAACTTGGCCTACCGCTCACCGTGTCACTCACACCGATCGGCGCTGAAACTCCCCGTTCTGGTTCGACTCGGCCCAATCTTAGTTTCGGTAAGGGATCGAGCACGGAGGGAAGTCGGAACCGTGGCGTTGACCGAGTCACCAAGCGTTGCCTCAGGCGACGGAGCGGGCCCCCTGGGTCAGCTCCCGGCGCTGTGGCAGAGCGCGGGCGGCCGGCGGCGCTGGTGGCGGGTGAGTTGCCGCGACTCGGTCAACCGGCGTCGATTCCTGACCGTGCTCGTTGACCGAGACAGGGTTCTCCTCGTCGGGCCTCCCGGCGAGACCGCAGTGCTGTCGGCTGGACAGGTTGGCCAGCTCAAGACAGCTCTGCGCGAGGCCGCCGACCAGGCGGGAAGGTGACGGTGACGTCAGGTGGACGAGATTCTGGGTCAGGTGCTGCGCAACGCGGTCTGGGAACGGCTCGACATGCTTACCGAGCTGGCCAACCGCGCTGACGCCCCGTCCCTGCTGTCCGTCGCGCGTTCCGAGCTGCCCAGGCTCACTGAGGGCTGGCGCGCGATGCTCGCTGCTCACGAACCCGATGACCGCGGCAACTGCCCCGAGTGCTCGACCCGCTGGCGCCAGCAGAAGGCACCGTGTTCGGTGTGGCGCGCGGCGTACGAGCACCTCGTGGCCGGCGGCCTCGCCCCACGTCCTGCCCGGCACCTCCGCTCAGCGAAGGTGTCCTGACCAGGGACTGACGTCTCTCGCGGCCCTCGGGCTCTTCCCCGAACCGGGTCAGCCGCGGCAGCCGTCATGTGGCCGGTGGTCCGGGCCGGGCGAACCCCCGACCGCTCCGGGCCGGACCGCCGTGCCAGTTCTGGTTGAAAAGCAAAACAAAATAGCGACTTCCGCGGGCCGGTGCTGATGCACTCCCCTCCCCCCGACCGGCACCGGTCCGCGGATTCCCAAGCCACCCCTCGGGTGGTCTGCCCCTCCCGCGCAGACCACTCGAGGGGTTTCGAATTTCCGGTCCGCCACTCGTCAGAGTGAAATTCCTCAGGGCACCCGGCGGATTTTGAAGATCACGAATGCGCCGATGAGTGACAGTGCCGCGGACACCGCGAACAAACCTGGGTAACCGCCGAAACCGGCCAGGATCGGCGTGGCCAGCAGCGGGGCGATCACCTGTGGCAGGCCGTGCGCCAGGTTGACGATGCCCAGGTCCTTCGCCCGGTGCTCGGCAGCGGGCAGCACTTCGGTGAGCAGGGCGGTGTCCACCGCGACGAACGCGCCGTAGGAAGCGGCCAGCACCGCCGCGCTGATCACCAGCACCGGCCAGCTGATGGTCACCACCAGCATGGCCGAGGACAGCGTGACCATCAGCGCGGCCACGAAGATGAAGACCCGCCGCTTGCCCGCCCGGTCGGACAGGCCGCCCGCGAGCACCGAGGCCGGCACCATGATCGCCGCGTTGAGCAGGTTGAGCAGCAGCAGGTCGGCGTGCGGGTCCACCCGGTGCAGCACGTCCTGTAGCAGGAAGAGCGTGTAGAGGGTGCCCAGCACGAAGCCGAGGGTGACCAGCAGCCGGTTCAGCAGCGCCCAGGCGAAGTCCGGGTGCCGCCGCGGCGAGATGGCGAACCCGCGCAGCACCTCGGCCAGCCCGCCGGGCGGCCGCTGGTCCGGCCGCAGCACCGGCTCGGCGGTGCGCAGGGTGAACGGCAGCGCGCAGGCCAGCAGCAGCACGGCGAGCACGAGGTAGCCGCTGAAGGCGGGCTTGACCGTGGTGGCCACCAGCGCGCCGACCAGCGCGCCGACGGTCTGGCCGAGCCCGACCCAGCCGCCGACCAGCCCGCGCTGGGCCACCGGCACCCGGTCCGGGATCGCGGCCAGCAGCGCGGCCAGCATGCCGCCGAAGGCGGTCTGCACCCCGCACCAGGCCAGGATCATCACCGCCGCGCTGCCCGCACCGGCCAGCGCCAGCAGGCTGAGCGCGCCGAGCACCGCCGAGGCCAGCACCCACGGCCGCCGCCTGCCGAACCGGGAGGTGGTCCGGTCGGAGGCGAAGCCGACCAGGATGGTGGCGACCATGCCGAACAGGCCGCCGACCGCGGTGGTCAGCCCGAACAGGCCCTCCTTGTGCGCGGGCGCGAACTGCTCGGCCTGGACCAGCAGCAGCACCTGCACCGGCCCGGAGTGCACCGCCCACACCCCGGCCATGCCCACGGCGAGCGCGGTGATCCAGCCCGCGCGGACCCGCTGGACCGGCTCGGCGAGCGCGTCCGGGATCGTCGAGGTCACCGGACCCCGCGGATCTTGAGCGCGAGCAGACCACCGGCCAGCGCGGTGACCGCGGACAGCAGGAAGATCATCGAGTAGCCGGAGCCGTCCGCGCCGGAGAGCAGCGGAGCGGCCAGCACGGGCGCGATGAACTGCGGCAACGACTTGCTGATGTTGTTCACGCCCAGGTCCTTGGCCCGGTCGTTCGGGCTGGGCAGCACCTCGCTGGTGATGGCCAGGTCCACCGAGTTGGCCACGCCGAGACCGGCGCCCAGCAGCACCGAGCTGAGCACGAACAGCTCCCAGGTCGGGTTGACCACCAGGATCGCCGAGGACGCCGCCATCAGCACGCCTGCCAGCACCGCGAACAGCTTGCGCCTGCCCAGCCGGTCGGAGAGGTGGCCGAAGAACGCCGCGGCGAGCACCACGCCCACCGTGGTGATGGTCGAGGCCAGCGCGGTGCCGCCCTCCGGGTCCTCGTGCTTGAGCACGTCGGCCAGGAAGAACAGCGTGTACAGGCTGCCCAGCACGTAGCTGATGGTGATCAGGGACTGGCTGGCGATCGCCCACAGGAAGTCGCTGTGCCTGCGCGGGGAGATCCACAGCGAGCGCAGCACCGGGCGGCGTCCCGGCGGCAGCACCGGATCCCGGTTGATCAGCAGGAACGGCAGCACCAGCAGGATCAGCAGCAGCGCGCACAGGCCGTAGCCGCTGAGCGGGTCCGGGGTGGAGACGATCACCAGGTTGCCCACCAGCGAGCCGCCCGCCTGGGCCAGGCCGATCAGCCCGCTCATCATGCCGCGCTGGGTGGTGGGCACGTGGTCGGGCAGCGCGGCGAGCAGTCCGGCGAAGGCCGCGGCCGAGCCCAGCTGCACCAGGCACCAGCCCAGCAGCAGGCCGGTGACCGTGTCCTGCTGGCTGAGCAGCAGCATGCTGGCCGCCGAGATGGCCACCCCGGTCACGATCCACGGCTTGCGCGGGCCGAACCTGGAGGTGGTCCGGTCGGAGAGCAGCCCGAAGCAGATGTGCGCGGCCATCAGCACCAGCGAGCCGACGCCGGTGATCAGCCCGAGGCTGTTCTCCTTGTCCTCCGGCGCGGCGTGCGCGGCCTGCATCGGCAGCAACAGCACGGTCGGTCCGAAGTAGACGATCCAGACCCCGAGCGTGGCCGCGGTGAGCGCGCCGATCCAGGCCGGTCCGACCTTGCGCTCGGGTTCGACCAAGGACTCCGGTGCGATCGTTGTCATGGGTGGCCCCCCAGTTGCAACTGCGCCGACCGCTGCACACTAGGAAGACGAGGGGCCTGTGAACAGGCAGAACAAGGAATCTGTAGTGCGATTGGCAGAACGGTTACCTGGCTGTCACGCGACTCCGCGGATCCGGCTGACCAGCACGCCGCCGAGCAGGGTGACCCCGGCGGCCAGCGCGTAGAGGGCGGGGTAGCCGCCGAGGTAGGCCAGCACCGGCGCGGCCACCGCGGGGGCCAGCACCTGGGGCAGCGCCGAGGCGATGTTGATCACGCCCAGATCCTTCGCCCGGTCCTGTTCGGTCGGCAGCACCTCGGTGAGCAGCGCGAAGTCCACCGAGGTGTAGACGCCGAAGCCGAGCCCGAGCACCACGGTGGCCGCCAGCACCGCGGGCCACACCGGCCAGAGCGCCAGCACCGCCAGCGCGGCCGCCATCACCACCGAGGCCCAGGTGACGAAGACCTTTCGTCGCCCCACCCGGTCCGACCACCGGCCGGCCAGCACCGTGGTGGCCAGCATGCTCACCGCGTAGACCGAGGTCAGGACCAGCACGCCGGTGCCGGGATCGGCGTGCCGAACTCCGTCGGTGAGGAAGAACAGCAGGTAGAGGGTGCCGAAGGCGTTGCCGAGGTTGAGCAGGAACCGGGTCAGCCAGGCCCAGCCGAAGTCCGGGTGCCGCCGGGGCGAGATCCAGAACCTGGCCAGAGTTCGGCCCGGCTGAACTGGCGGCTTGGCGAGCAGCACCTCGTCCCGGCTGCGTACGACGAACGGCAGCACACCGGCGACGAGCAACGTCGCACATCCGAGGTAACCCCACTGGATTCCGCCCAGCGCGGTGGCCAGCGCGGTGCCACCGAGCACGCCGACCATCTGGGCCAGCCCGACCCAGCCGCCGACCACCCCGCGCTGGCGCACCGGCACGTGGTCGGGCACCTCGGCGGTCAGCGCGGCCAGCGCCGCGTTCACCGCGGCCTGCACCAGGCACCAGCCGATCGCCATGACCAGCACGTTCGGCGCGGCGGCGAGCAGGAGCAGCGCGGCGGCGCCGAGCAGCGCGCCGCCCACGGTCCACGGGTGCCGCCGCCCGAACCGCCCCCTGGTGCGGTCGGACAGGGCCCCGGCCAGTGGGTTGGCCACCACCGACACCGCCGCGCCGAGGCCGGTGACCAGCGCGAGCACGGCTTCCTTCTGACCGGGCGCGAAGGCCGCCGCCTGCTGGCCGAGCAGCAGGTTGAGCGGTCCGAAGAAGGCCGCCCACACCCCGAGGTTGGCCAGCGTGAGCAGGCCAATCCAGCCGCCGCCGACCCGCTGCCGGGGCGTCACCGCGGTCATCCGCGCTGCTTCGCGATGTGCTCCCGCAGCCAGTGGAAGGAGTCCTTCGGCGTGCGCCGCTGGGTGGCGAAGTCCACGTGCACCAGCCCGAACGGCTGGCCGTAGCCCTCGGCCCACTCGAAGTTGTCCAGCAGGCTCCACACGTAATAACCGCGCACGTCCACCCCGGCCCCGATCGCCGACCGCAGCGCGTCCAGGTGCGCGGAGAGGAAGTCGATCCGCGGCTGGTCATGGACCCTGCCGTCGATGAGGTCCTCGGCGAAGCTGGCCCCGTTCTCGGTGATGTACACCGGTGGCAGGGTCGCGCCGTAGTTCTCCCGCAGCTGCACGAGCAGCTCGCGCAGCCCGTCCGGCACGATCGGCGAGTTCATCAGCGTGGCCGGGTGCTCGGCGATCTCACCGAGCTCGAACGGCAGCGGGCTGCCCTCGGCGGGCGCGCCGATCCGGGTCGGGTTGTAGTAGTTGACCCCGTAGAAGTCGATCGGCTCGCTGATGATCCGCAGGTCCTCGGCCGGGATCTCGAAGCCGGGCAGGTGTTCCGGCGACTTGCCGAGCAGGATCGGGTCGGCGAAGAGCCGGTTGTGCAGCGCGTCGTAGGCGGCGGCCGCGGCCAGCGTCTCCGGCCGGTCGTCGGCGGCCCAGACCGGGGTGTGGTTGTTGGCGGTGCCGATGAGCCCAGCGCCGCCTGCCCGCAGCGCCCGGACCGCGAGGCCGTGCGCGAGCAGCTGGTGGTGCGCGGTGGGCAGCGCGTCGAAGAGCAGGGCCTGGCCCGGCGCGTGCTGGCCGAGGCCGTAGCCGAGCAGGGTGATCATCGCGGGCTCGTTGAGCGGCACCCACATCGCCACCCGGTCGGCGAAGGCCTCGGCCAGCACGGCGGCGTAGTCGGCGAAGCAGGCCGCGGTGTCCCGGTTGAGCCAGCCGCCCTCGTCCTCCACCGCCTGCGGGGTGTCCCAGTGGTAGAGCGTGACCATCGGCGCGATGCCGGCCGCGCACAGGGTGTCGATCAGCCGGTCGTAGAAGCCGAGGCCCGCCCGGTTGAGCGTGCGGCCGTCCGGCTGGATCCGCGGCCAGGCCACGGAGAACCGGTAGCTGTCCACGCCGAGCTCGCGCATGAGCTCGACGTCCTCCGGATAGCGGTGGTAGTGGTCGCAGGCCTGCGCGCCGGTCTCACCTGAACGGGTCTTTCCCGGCGTGGCGCTGAAGGTGTCCCACGTGGACCTCCCCCGGCCGCCCGCGGTTACGGCACCCTCGATCTGGTACGCGGAGGTGGCCACCCCCCACACGAAGTCGGTCACCGTTGCCTCCGCCCAGTAATGTGAAACTGATTCGCATCTTAGGCGTGTCGTGGTTCACACGAAAGAGCTTCTTAGTCGATCACGCCAGAATGGACGCCTGTCCGCCGCCGCAAGCTCCAGGGAGCCGCCCGTGTCAGCTGATCTCACCCCCCTCCGGCGCCGACCGGTCCAGCAGCGCAGCGCGCAGCGGGTCGAACGGATGCTGGACGCGTGTGCCGAACTGGTCGCCGAGCTGGGCTACGACGGCGTCACCACCACGCTCATCGCGGAACGGGCCGGTGTCGCGGTCGGCTCGCTCTACCAGTTCTTCCCGGACAAGCGCGCGGTGGTGCAGGCGCTGACCATGCGCAACCTGGACCGCTTCCTCAGCCAGGTGCTGGAGCGGCTGGCCGAGGTGGAGCTGGCGCACTGGTGGGACGTGGTGGACCGGGCCTTCGACGTCTACATCGCCATGCACCGCGAGGTGCCCGGCTTCCGCAAGGTGCACTTCGGCGACGCGGTGGACGTGCGGCTGCTCGACGACGGCAAGGACAACAACACGGTGATCGCCGACCGCCTGGCGCAGCTGATCGCCGAGCGGTTCGGGCTGCCGCTGACCGAGGTCCAGCTGCCCATGGCGGTGGCCATCGAGGCCGCCGACGCGGTGCTGCACCTGGCCTTCCGGCACGACCCCGACGGCGACCCGAAGGTGGTCGCCGAGGCCAAGGCCCTGGTCAGGGACTACCTGGGCAGCCGGATCCGCTAGCCGAAGACCCGGCCCTCGCCGCGGTAGGTCGGCGCGCTCAGGCTGACCTGGTCGCCGTCGATGAAGTGGAACTCGGTGAAGCGCTCGGCCAGCTCACCGGCCTTGGCGTGCCGGAACCAGACCCGGTCGCCGATGGCCAGGCCGTCCGCGGCCTTGCCGGTCAGCGGCGTCTGCACCTCGCCGGCGCCCTCGGTCGGCACCAGCTTGAGCCCCCTCGGCAGGTACGGCACCGGCACCCGGTCCGGCCCCACCGGTCCGGAGGCGAGGTAGCCGCCGGCGAAGACGGTGGCGGTGCCCCTGGCCGGCCTACGCACCACGGGCAGCGCGAACAGCGCGGCCGGGCGCAGGTGCAGGTGCTGGTAGTTGTCGAACAGGGTCGGCGCGAGCAGGCCGGAGCCCGCGGTCAGCTCGGTGACCGCGTCCTCGGCCGCGGTCCGCTCCAGGCTGCCGGTGCCGCCACCGTTGACGAACTCCAGCTCGGCCACCGAACGCACCGCGGCCACCGCCACCGCCCGCCGCTCGGCCAGTTCCACCAGCGAACGCTTCTGCATCCAGCGCACCGCGGCCCCGCGCACCGGCTTGCCGGCCGGCTTGTCGCCGAGCCCGGCCACCTGCGCCTCATAGGACATCACCCCGACCAGCGTGAACCCCGGCCGGCGGACCACCTCCACGGCCAGCGAGCGGGCCTGCGCCGGGGTGTGCACCGGCGAGCGCCGGACCCCGACGTGCACCAGCCCGGACAGCGGCCGCCAGGAGGCGTCCAGCTCCAGGCAGATCCGGATCTCCGGGTGGCCAGGCCCGAGCACCTCGGTGATCAGGTCCAGGTGTGCGGCATCGTCGATCATCAGCGTGATCGCGGCCCGCGCGCCGTCGTCGGCGGCCAGCTTCTGCAGCGCGGCCCGGTCCACGGTTGGGTAGCCGATCAGCAGGTCGTCACTGACCCCCGCACCGTGTAGCCACAGTGCCTCGTTGAGGGAGTAGCACATGAGACCGGCGAAACCCGGATGGTCCAGCGCGAGCTTGAGCAGCTCACGTACCCGGACCGACTTGCTGGCCAGCCGGATCGGCCTGCCGTGCGCACGGCGGACCAGCTCAAGGGCGTTGCTGTGGAACGCCGCGAGGTCGACCGCGGCCAGTGGCGGGTCGAGATGCGCGGTCGCGGCGTCGAAGCGGGACCTGGTCTGCGTGGCTAGCACACCGCAACGGTAAGCCGAAAACCTTGAAAGGTGAAACCTCTTCACGTACGTTCACCAACATCCGCCCCGATGATTGCGGAGGGTTGCCTTGTCGCGACAGAGTGCCACCGGCGCCTGGACCAACTGGGCCCGCACCGCCACCGCGCGGCCGGCCCGCACCATCCGCCCCCGGGACGTCGAGGAGATCGCCACCGCGGTGAAGGCCGCGGCCAGGGACGAGCTCACGGTGCGCGCACTGGGCAGCGGCCACTCGTTCAGCGCGGTCGGTTCGCCCGAAGGTGGCCTGGCCCTCGACCTGTCCGACTGGCGCGGGGTGATCGCGGCCGACCACCAGACCGGCCTGGTCACGGTCCGCTCCGGCACCCCGCTGCACCAGCTCAACCACGAGCTGGACCAGCTCGGCCTGGCCATGACCAACCTCGGCGACATCGACCGCCAGACCCTGGCAGGCGCGATCTCCACCGGCACCCACGGCACCGGCGCGGCCTTCGGCGGCCTGGCCACCCAGGTCAAGGCGCTGGAACTGGTGCTGGCCGACGGCTCCCTCCTGCGCTGCTCCGCGACGGAGAACCCGGCCGAGTTCAACGCCGCGCGGGTCGGCCTCGGCGCGCTGGGCGTGCTCAGCACCATCACCCTCCAGTGCGAGCCCGCCTACGCCCTCCAGGCCGCCGAGTACCCAGCGGGTCTCGACGAGACCATGGAGTGCTTCGACGAGCTCACCGAGACCAACGACCACGCCGAGTTCCACTGGTTCGTGCACACCGACCGGGTCATGGTGAAGCGGAACAACCGCCTGCCCCAGGACGCGCCCCGGCAGCCGCAGCACCCGCTGCGCCGCTTCTTCGAGTACGAGGTGCTGGAGAACGCCGCGCTGGCCGCGGTCTGCCACACCGGCCGCGCCATCCCGGGCCTGGTCCGCCCGCTGAACCGGCTGTGCGCGAAGGTCCTCGGCGAGCGCACCTACAGCGACGCCTCGCACCGGGTGTTCACCACCCCGCGCCGGGTCCGCTTCACCGAGACCGAGTACGCCATCCCGCGCGAGCACCTGCGCGAGGTCCTGGCCGAACTGCGGGCCGCCTCCGAGCGCCTCGAGCACCCGGTGAACATCCCGGTCGAGGTGCGGGTGGCCGCCCCTGACGACATCTGGCTGTCCACCGCGACCGGCCGGCCGACCGCTTACCTAGCCATCCACCAGTTCATCGGCATGCCCTACCGGCACTGGTTCGCCACTTTCGAGCAAATCGCCTATGCGGCGGGTGGCCGCCCGCACTGGGGAAAGATGCACAACCAGTCAGCGGAGACCCTCCGCGACCGCTATCCGCATTTCGCCGACTTCAAGGCCGTGCGCGCTGCCCTTGACCCGCACGGCCGCTTCCGCAACAGCTATCTGGACCGGGTACTCGGGAACTAGCTGACCGTGGTGGCCAGAATCCGGTCGTAAACCACCTCACGCAGCCACCGCACGGTGACTTCCTGCTCAACCGGGAAGTCCTGCGGCGGCCGCCCGCGCAGGGTCAGCTCCACCGGACCCGCGTCCTGCGCTGTGGCGACCGACACACCGTAGTGCCCGGCCCGCATCAGGCAGTTGGCCAGGAAGTCATCGCCCTCGGCCACCGCCGCCGGCACCACTACGGCCGTGTTGGTGAACCGGGAGAACGGGACGACCGAGGTCAGCGCGGTCCGCCAGTGCCGGGAGAGCGCGATCGCGCCGATCAGCCGCACCGCGGGAGCGGGCACCATGCCGGCCAGCTCAGGCCACACCCAGGTGGACACCGTGGTCCGGTCGGTGACCGGCGGACACCCCAGCGCCAACCGCTCGGCGTGCGCGTCGGTGATCAGCTCGGCGACCATCACCACCCGCCGCCCGAGCAACGTCATCGGCGGCAACATCACGCCACCCCAGCCCAGCAGTTCGGCGACCTTGGCGGCCAGGTGCTCCGGCGGCGCTGGTAACTCAACCGGGGCGACTGATCGGGCCGGAATGACAGGCAGTCCACCCTGAACTGTCGGCTGGCCCGTGGTGCGGCTCACGATCTTCGCCTCCCTGCGGCTTCACCAGTGCGGTCACCCACACCGGCGTTCTAGGCGTTCCGAAGCTGGTTCGTTCGCTGACGCCTTAACTGATTTACCAGGTCAGCGCCCTACCGCAGGGAAGGCAAACCACCGATTGCGACCGGCGGCCGAACCCAGTCGGTAACCGGTCGATGCACGGTCAAGCACTTCAGCCCGGCAGTGCGGCCGTTCGTGTGAGACCCACACGCTCACCGCTCACCGCACCCCAAACCCCGCCAACCGCCCCCAAAGAGGGACGAGAGAGAAGAGAAGGAAGGAGGGAAGGAGCCGAAGCCCGCCAAGAGAACACCAGGCAGACGCGCGGCGAAGGCCCAGCAAGGGCAGACAGGGAGAACAGGAGAGAAGGAGGGGAGGCCAGGGGGAGGCGAAGGCGAAGAGGGAGGGCGGAGAGGCGAAGAGCGAGAGGAAGAGGCACGAAAAGCCTTCCCAACCACGCTGGTTCAGAACCGCCCGCACCGTAGGGGGTCCGGGGGATTCGATCCCCCGGTGAAAATACAATGACGAAGGCCCAGGCGTAGCATGCCTGGGCCTTCGTCGGGTGGGCGAGGAGGGAGTTGAACCCTCACGTCCTTTCGGACACACGGACCTGAACCGTGCGCGTCTGCCATTCCGCCACTCGCCCCTTTCGGGGGCTCCCTTTTGGGGTGCGGCGAGAGCCTAGCACGGTCAGGGGACTGCATTACAACTCGCCCCCTCCCTCACCCCCAGACCCGGATACGATCGGGGTGAGCGACCGGACACGGAGCCGACACCGCAGCACCGCACGACCACGTTCGGTGCCCGGCGCTCGCTGGACTGGAACCGGATGCGGGAAGGTGGGACATGAGCCTCGTGCAGCGCTTCGAGCGCAAGCTCGAAGGCCTTGTCGGCAACACTTTCGCGCGTGTTTTCGGCGGCAACGTAGTACCCCAGGAGGTGGCTCAGGCCCTGCAAAGGGAGGCCGAACGCAAGGTCAAGGAGCTTGCCGGCGGCCGCCTTCTGGCACCCAACCACTACACCGTGACACTCGGCCCAGCCGACCACGACCGGCTAGCCGGCGACGAGCAGCGGATCACCGATCTGCTCGCCGACTGTGTCGGAGAGCATCTGACCGAGCACGGGTGGGACACATACGGTGACGTCGTAGTCTCCTTGGAGCGCTCTGAGACGCTGCACACCGGACAGTTCCACACGAGCTCGTCAGTCGACCCAGACGCATCGCCGCGCCGACGGCCGGCACCACCTCGCACCGCAGGAGACCGACCCATGAGCCAGCCACCCGGCCAGTACCCCGAGGGAGACCGCTACGCCCAGCAGCAGCAGGGGCAGTACGGCTACGACCAGCAGCAGCAAGGCGGCTACGGCCAGCAGGGCTACGACCCGAACTACGGTCAGCAGCAGGGCGGGTACGGGCAGCAGCAGGGCTATGACCAGGCCTACGGCCAGCAGCCGCAGCCCGGTTACGAGCAGGGTTACGGCCAGCAGCAGGGCTACGGTCAGCAGGGCTATGACCAGGGTTACGCCCAGCAGCCCGGTTACGAACAGGGCTACGGCCAGCAGCAACCGGGCTATGCCCAGCAGCCGGGTTACGACCAGGGCTATGCCCAGCAGCCCGGTTACGACCAGGGTTACGCCCAGCAGCAGCCGGGTTATGGCCAGCAGGGCTACGACCAGGGTTACGCCCAGCAGGGCTACCCGCAGCAGGGCGGCTACGCCGACCCCAATCAGCAGGGATACGCTCCGCCCGCTGTGCAGACCGGCCCGCGCACGCTGACCGCGACGCTACAGCTGGACGACGGCTCCAACCGGACCTATAGCCTCAAGCAGGGCAGCAACGTCATAGGCCGTGGCCAGGACGCCGATTTCCGTCTGCCGGACACCGGGGTTTCCCGCCGGCACCTGGAGATCACCTGGGACGGCCAGAACGCGATGCTGGCCGACCTGGGCTCGACCAACGGCACTACGGTCAACTCCAACCCGGCCCAGGCCTGGCAGCTCGCCGACGGCGACGCGATCAGGATCGGGCACTCGACGTTGGTGTTCCGGTCCCAGGGCTGACCAGGACGACATCGCAAGGCGGGAGCGGTCACAGCAGGTGCCAGAACTTGTGATGCAGCTGACCAGAGCAGGGTTTCTCGCCCTGCTCTGGTTGTTCGTGCTGGCTGCGCTCCGTGTCGTTCGCTCTGATCTCTACGCGGCCTCCGGGCTGCGGGTCGCCCTACCAGGTTCCCGACGGACCAGCGGGCGGCAGTTGCGGGGCAACAAGGCCGCCCGGCAACTCGTGGTGACCCACGGCGCGCTTGCGGGTACCCGCATCGCGCTGGACGGCCGCCCTATTCTCATCGGCCGTGCCGACGACTCCACCCTCGTGCTCGACGACGACTACGCGTCGACGAGGCACGCCAGACTCTCGCTTCGAGGAACGGACTGGTACGTGGAGGACCTAGGCTCCACCAACGGCAGTTATCTAGACCGGGCGAAGGTCACGGCACCCACCCGGGTCCCGCTCGGCGTTCCGATCCGTATCGGTAAGACGGTGATCGAGCTGCGCTCATGACCCTCGTCCTTCGTTATGCGGCCCGCAGCGACCGGGGCCTGGTGCGTTCCAACAACCAGGACTCCGTGTACGCCGGCCCACGCCTGCTCGCACTCGCCGACGGCATGGGCGGCCATGCCGCCGGTGAGGTCGCCAGCAAGGTCGTCATCGCCGCACTAGCCCCCCTCGACGACGACGAGCCCGGGGAGGACCTGCTCAGCGACCTGCGCGAGTCCATGCTCTCGGGCAACTCGGCGATCGCGGAACTGGTCGCCAGCGACCCCGACCTGGAAGGCATGGGCACCACGCTGACCGCGGTGCTCTTCGCCGGCCACCGGCTGGGCCTGGTGCACATCGGCGACTCGCGCGCCTACCTGGTGCGGGACGGCAACCTGTCCCAGATCACCCATGACGACACGTTCGTGCAGTCCCTGATCGACGAGGGCCGGATCACTCCGGACGAGGCGCTCACCCACCCGCAACGGTCGCTGCTGCTCAAGGCGCTGACCGGGCACGAGGTGGAGCCGAGCCTGGCGATCAGGGAAGCCCGCAACGGCGACCGGTACATGCTGTGCTCGGACGGGCTCTCCGGGGTGGTGTCGGCGGAGACGCTGGCCGAGGCCCTGGCCATCCCCGATCCACGCACCTGCGCCGACCGGCTGATCGAGCTGGCGCTCAAGGGCGGCGGCCCGGACAACGTGACGGTGATCGTCGCCGATGTGGTGGACGTCGACTTCGGGGAGAACGCCCCGATCGTTGGCGGCGCCGCGGGCGATGGCAGCGCCGATCCGCCACCGCCGGACTCCCCTGCTTCCCGCGCGGGCGCGCTGAACCCCGGCTGGCAGCAACAGCAGCCGCAGCGACCCGACCCGACCACGCCACCGCCGGACCCGCCACGGGGCAGGCGCTGGCTGCGCAGCATGTTGCTGGTGTTGCTGGTGCTGGTGGTGCTCGGCGCGGCCGGTTTCTTCACCAGGTACTGGGTGCTCCAGCAGTACTACGTGGGCCTGGACGACGACCGCCAGGTGGTGATCTTCCAAGGGGTGCAGGGCAGCGTGCTCGGCATCAAGCTCCAGCGGAAGGTCGAGGGCTCCTGTCCCCCGAACGTCAGCTGCGACCTGGACCCGATCCTGGTCTCGGACCTGAGCCAGTCGGGCAAGGACCTGGTCACCAACGGGATCACCGGGCTGGACGGGCTTGAGGGCGCGCGCAACGCGATCCGCAGGCTGCGCACCGCCCAGGTGCTGCCGCCCTGCCCGTCGCCGCCACCGGGCACGCCCGGCGCGGGCGGTCAGCCGACCACCACCAGCAGCGCACCGGCGACCACCGACCCGAACGTGCCCTCGACCACGGATGCGACGTCGCTGAACTCGCCGACGCCCAAGCCCGGGGTGGACTGCCGGACGGTGCGTTGATGGCTGAGTCGGCCGCGACGACCACCGGACCGCTGCCCGGGGGGCCGCCAGCTCAGCCGCCACCGACGCCGACCAGGCGCGGCACCGAGTTGATGCTGCTCGCCTTCGCCGCGCTGCTGGTCACCGGCGCGCTGGTGCTGGTGGAGATCAACCAGGAGCAGGAGCTGACCAACGCCCTGTTCTACTACGGCGCGGCCTACCTCGGCCTGTTCGGAGTGGCGCACGTGGCGGTGCGGATCTGGGCGCCCTACGCCGATCCGCTGATCCTGCCGTGCGTGGCGCTGCTCAACGGCCTGGGCCTGGTCATGATCCACCGGATCGACCTGGCCGAAGCCGAGCGGGCCGAGCTGCTGGGCAAGGTGTTCACCGCGGACGTGCCCAAGCAGATCATGTGGACCACGATCGCGCTGGCGCTCTTCGTCGCGGTGCTGGTGCTGATCAAGGACCACCGCACGCTGTCCAAGTACGGCTACACCGCGGGCCTGGTCGGCCTGGTCGCGCTGGCGCTGCCGGGCATCCTGCCGAACATCATCGCGCCGGAGATCAACGGCGCGAAGATCTGGCTGCGCATCCCCGGTGTGTTCTCCATCCAGCCCGGTGAGTTCGCCAAGATCCTGCTGATGGTGTTCTTCGCCGCGTTCCTGGTCTCCAAGCGGGACCTGTTCATGGCGGCCGGCCGCAAGGTGCTCGGCATGGAGCTGCCCCGCGCCCGCGACCTGATGCCGATGCTGTTCGCCTGGTTCGCCTCGCTCGGCGTGCTGGTGCTGGAGAAGGACCTCGGCACCTCGCTGCTGTTCTTCGGCATCGTGCTGGTGATGCTCTACGTGGCCACCGAGCGGGTCGCCTGGCTGGTGCTGGGCATGACCTTCTTCATCGGCGGCTGCCTGATCGCCTACCAGATCTTCGACCACGTCCAGGTCCGGGTGACCACCTGGCTGGACCCGTTCGCCGACTTCTTCAACAAGGGCCGCCAGCTCGGCCAGGCGCTGTTCGGGCTGGGCACCGGCGGTATCGGCGGCACCGGTCTTGGCGCCGGACGGCCGGAGCTGGTGCCGCTGGCCAAGAGCGACTTCATCGTCGCCGCGATCGGCGAGGAGCTCGGCTTCGTCGGCCTGGCCGCCCTGCTGATGCTCTACACGCTGCTGGTGATGCGCGGCATGCGCAGCGCGCTGGCGGTGCGCGACACCTTCGGCAAGCTGCTGGCCGGCGGCCTGTCCTTCGCGGTCGGGCTGCAGGTGTTCATCGTGGTCGGCGGCGTCACCAAGCTGATCCCGCTGACCGGTCTGACCGCACCCTTCCTGTCCCTTGGCGGATCGTCACTGGTGGCCAACTACGCGCTGGTCGCGCTGCTGCTGCGGATTTCCGACGGCGCGCGCAGACCCGCTGTGCAGAGCAAACCGGTGGTGCCGCAGGCGCCGATCGCGGAGGCGCACACCGTGCTCGTGGAGCGGCCCTCATGAACGCACCACTGCGCCGGGTGGCGCTCGCCGTCATGGTGATGGTCCTGCTGCTGCTGGCCAACGGCACCTACATCCAGGTGATCAAGGCCGACACCTACCGCAGGGACCCGCGCAACAGCAGGGTGCTGCTGGAGGAGTACTCCCGGCAGCGCGGCCAGATCAGCGCGGCCGGCGGTCAGCTGATGGCCACCGTGGAGACCACCAACGGGCGGCTGAAGTACCTGCGCAAGTACACCGAGGGCCCGCTGTACGCGCCGGTCACCGGCTACTACTCCTCCAGCTACGGCGCGACCGGGCTGGAGAAGGCGCAGGACACGGTGCTCAACGGCGAGGACCCGCTGCTGTTCGGCCGCAGGCTCTCCGACCTGATCACCGGCCGGGACCCGCGCGGCGGCAGCGTGCAGACCTCGATCGTGCCCAAGGTCCAGCAGTACGCCTACAAGGCGATGACGGACAAGAAGTTCACCGGCGCCGTGGTGGCGCTGGACCCGAAGACCGGCCGGATCCTGGCCATGGTCTCCACCCCGTCCTTCGACCCGAACCAGCTCTCCGCGCACGACACCGAGGCGCAGCAGAAGGCCTGGGGCGAGCTGAACAAGGACCCGAAGAAGCCCGCGCTGAACCGGGCCGTGGCCGAGACCTACCCGCCCGGCTCGACCTTCAAGCTGGTCACCACCGCGGCCGCGCTGGAGAACGGGTTCACCAAGGACAGCCCGCTGACCGCGGCGCCCACCATCACCCTGCCCGGCACCACGAACCAGCTGGAGAACTTCAACGGCAACCGCTGCGGCGGCGGGGAGACCGCGCCGCTGATCGAGGCGCTGGCCCGCTCCTGCAACACCGCGTTCGTGGACCTGGCGATCCAGCTCGGCGAGACCAAGCTGCGCCAGCAGGCGGAGAAGTTCGGCATCGGCGAGCAGGGGCAGAAGGTGCCGATCAACGTGGCCGCCTCCTCCCTCGGCGACATCCCGGACAAGGCGGCGCTCGGCCAGAGCGGCATCGGCCAGCGCGACGTCCGGCTGACCCCGTTGCAGGACGCGGTGGTCACCGCGACCGTGGCCAACGGCGGGGTGCGGATGGAACCGCAGCTGGTGAGCCAGATCCTGCGCGATGTCACCGTGCTGCAGGAGAACGACCCGGTGCGCGCGGGCACCGCGATGTCCGCGGCGACCGCGGCCACGCTCAAGGAAATGATGATCAAGTCGGAGCAGAACACCGCCGGTGGCGGGAAGATCTCCGGCGTCACCATCGCCTCCAAGACCGGCACCGCCGAGCACGGCAAGAACCCCAAGGAGAACAACCCGCACGCCTGGTACACCGCGTTCGCGCCGGCCGAGGACCCGAAGATCGCGGTCGCGGTGATCGTGGAGAGCGGCGGCGACCGGGGCCTGGACGCCACCGGCGGCACCGTGGCCGCGCCGATCGGGCGGGGCGTCATCGGCGCCTTCCTGGGGGGTGGCTGAGCATGCTCACCTCCGGCCAGCTGCTCGCCGACCGCTACCGCCTGGCCAGGCGGATCGCGGTGGGCGGCATGGGCGAGGTGTGGGAGGCCGCCGACACCAGGCTGGACCGGCGGGTGGCGATCAAGGTGCTCAAGCCGGAGCTGACCGGGGACGCGGAGTTCCTGCACCGGTTCCGCACCGAGGCCAGGATGACCGCCTCGCTGAACCACCCGAACATCGCCGCGGTGCACGACTACGGCGAGACGGCCGCGGTGCCCGATGGCCCGCAGGACACCGCTTACCTGGTGATGGAGCTGGTCGAGGGCGAGCCGCTGGCCGCGATCATCGCCGGGCAGGGCCGGATCAACGCCGAGCGCACCATGGACGTGCTGGAGCAGGCGGGACACGCGTTGCAGGCCGCGCACGAGCGCGGGCTGGTGCACCGGGACGTCAAGCCCGGCAACATCCTGGTCACCCCGCACGGCAAGGTGAAGCTCACCGACTTCGGCATCGCCAAGGCCGCGCACGCCGCACCGGTCACCCGCTCCGGCATGGTGATGGGCACCGCGCACTACATCGCGCCGGAACAGGCGCTGGGCGCGGAGGCGGAACCGGCCAGCGACGTCTACTCGCTGGCCGTGGTCGGCTACGAGTGCCTGGCCGGGCACCGGCCGTTCCTGTCGGACAACTCGGTCACCGTGGCCATGATGCACATCAGGGACCTGCCCCCGCCGCTGCCGCCGGACGTGCCACCCGGCCCGCGCGCGCTGATCGAGGCGACCCTGGTCAAGGACCCGAGGCAGCGGTACCGCAGCGGCGGCGAGTTCGCGGTCGCGGTGGCCGCGGTGCGGTCAGGGCGACCGCTGCCGATGCCCTCCGGCCTGGCCATGGCACCGCCGCCGGTGGGCCCGCCGCCAATGGGTCCTGGCGGGCCCATCACACCGATGTCCTCGCCGGGGATTCCCGCGCTGGGCCACGGGACCGGGCAGTTCGCCCCGCCCATGCTGGGGCGCCACCCGGTGAATGTGCGACCGCGTCGAACCGCGTTGTGGGTGGTGGTCGTCATATTCGTCGTGACGGCACTTGTTTTGGGAGCATGGGGACTCAGCGTGCTCATGCGCGCCGATGGCGGTGACCGGACCGGTGGCACGCAGAAGACCACCCCGGCGTCGACGGTGCGCGTGGATCCGATGGAGTACGTGGGGCGGGCGGCTTCGGAGGCGGCCGACCGGCTCACGAAATCCGGCCTGCACACCGATGTGCAGACGCAGGACGGCCACCGGCCAGCCGACCTGGCGCGGTGCGAGGTCACCGAGGTGACCCCGGCCGGGGAGCTGTCCGCGGGGTCGAGCGTGACCCTGCGCTGCGCGCCGCACGAGGACGGTTGACGTGCGGACACGGCACCTGAGAGACAAGAACAGACCACCGTCGACGAGGAGCGGGACAAGGCACCGATGAGCACTCCGCGACTGCTCTCCAACCGCTACGAGCTGGGCGAGACGCTCGGCTATGGCGGTATGTCCGAGGTCCACAAGGGCCGGGACGTTCGTCTGGGTCGCGACGTGGCGGTCAAGGTGCTGCGCGCCGATCTCGCCCGCGACCCGCAGTTCCAGCTGCGCTTCCGCCGGGAAGCGCAGAACGCCGCCTCCCTGAACCATCCCGCGATCGTCGCCGTGTACGACACCGGCGAGACGCAGACCGAGTACGGCCCGCTGCCGTACATCGTGATGGAGTTCGTCGACGGCAAGACCCTGCGCGACATCGTCAAGACCGAGGGACCGCTGCCCGCCCGGCGCGCCATGGAGGTCATGGCCGACGTCTGCGCGGCGCTGGACTTCAGCCACCGGCACGGCATCGTGCACCGGGACGTCAAGCCGGCCAACGTGATGATCACCAAGTCCGGCGCCGTGAAGGTGATGGACTTCGGCATCGCCCGCGCCGTGCACGACGGCCAGGCCGCGGTCACCCAGACCGCCGCGGTGATAGGAACCGCCCAGTACCTCTCACCGGAGCAGGCCCGCGGCGAGGCGGTGGACGCGCGCAGCGACGTCTACGCCACCGGCTGCGTGCTCTTCGAGCTGATGACCGGCGAGCCGCCGTTCACCGGTGACTCCCCGGTCGCGGTGGCCTACCAGCACGTGCGCGAGGACCCGAGGCCGCCGTCGCAGGTCAACCCGCAGGTGCCCGCGGTGCTGGACGCCATCGTGCTCAAGGCGATGAGCAAGAACCCGGCCAACCGCTACCAGTCCGCCGGCGAGATGCGCGGCGACCTGGTGCGGGTGCTCTCCGGGCAGCGGCCGCTGGCGCCGATGGTGATGTCGGAGGACGAGCGCACCCAGATCGTCGGTTCCGGCGGCGCCACCCAGGTGATGCAGGGCAAGCACCGGCCCGAGGCGCTGACCGACGACGATGACGAGGAAGAGGAGGAGCGCAAGGCCAAGCGGCGGCGCACCGCGTTCATCGCGGTCGCGGTCGCGCTCGGCGTGGCGCTGCTGATCCTGCTCGCCTTCCTGCTGGGCAACCTCTTCGGCACCAACTCCAACGGGACCGGCGACACGCTGAGCATCCCGAGGGTGGTCGGCAAGACCGCCGAGGTGGCCAGGCAGGACATCGCCAACGCCGGGTTCAGCAAGGTGCCCAGTGCCAAGCGGGTCACCTCCACACCGGACCAGCTGGACAAGGTGATCTCGGTGTCGCCCGGCGAGGGCCAGCAGGCAGCGAAGGACGCGGAGATCACGCTGACCATCGGCTCGGGCCCGGAGGAGGTCACCGTCCCCGACCTCAAGGGCAAGACCGCCGACGAGGCCGAACGGCTGCTCACCCAGGCCGGGCTCAAGCTCAGCGCGAACAAGAACGAGGAACCGGTCGACGACAACAAGCAGGTCGGCAAGGTCCAGTCGCAGAACCCCTCGGCCAACACCAAGGTGGCCAAGGACTCGCTGGTCACCATCACGGTCGGCAGGGCGCAGGACAAGGTCAGCGTGCTCAACGTGATCGGCCAGTCGGTGAACGCCGCGCGCAACAACCTGGAGAGCCTCGGCCTGAAGGTGGAGACCAAGGAGATCAGCTCGGCCAAGCCGAAGGACGAGGTGGTCGCGCAGACCCCCAGCGGCGGCGCCTCGGTGCGGCCCGGCACCACGGTGACGCTGACCATCTCCAAGAACGACCAGTTCACCATGCCCAACATCGAGGGCATGACCGAGACCGAGGCCCGCTCGAAGCTGCAGGAGTTCGGCTGGACCGGCACCTTCAGCAAGGCCGAGGTGAGCGGCAGCCTGAGCGAGTTCGGCAAGATCACCGACTCCAAGCCGGTGGCAGGCGACCCGGTGACCAAGACCCAGACGATCCAGATCCAGGTGGTCACCCGGATCGGCGGCGGTGGCACCCCGCCGACCAGCACCACACCCAAGACCGGCGGCTGAGCGGTACCAGCGAGAAGGCCCGGCTCCCCTTCGCGGGAGCCGGGCCTTCTTTGCGTCAGCCGGGGTTCAGCGGGCCGCGGCGGCCAGCTCGCGCATGCCCTTCTCCAGGGCGGCGACGGTGGGCTCCGGCACCGGGTGCCCGGCGATGGCCAGCCAGTTGGCCAGCATCCGGTGGCCGCCGTCGGTGAGCACCGACTCGGGGTGGAACTGCACGCCGTGGATGGGCAGCTCGCGGTGCCGCATGGCCATCACCACGCCGGACTCGGTGCGCCCGGTGACCTCGAACTCGGCGGGCACGGTCTCGGCCAGCACGGTCAGCGAGTGGTAGCGGGTCGCGGTGAACGGGTCGGGCAGCCCGGCGAGCACGCCGGTGCCGTTGTGGTGCACCTGGCTGGTCTTGCCGTGCAGCAGCTCCGGCGCCCGGTCCACGGTCGCGCCCCAGGCCACGCCCATGGCCTGGTGGCCGAGGCACACGCCGAGCGCGGGCTTGGCCAGCTCGGCGCAGCGCCGGATGACCTCGATGGTGCGACCGGCCCGCTCAGGGGTGCCCGGTCCTGGACTGAGCAGCACGCCGTCCACCGAGTCCACCTCGGCCAGCTCGACCGAGTCGTTGCGTCGCACGACGCACTCGGCCCCCAGCTGGGCCAGGTACTGGACCAGGTTGTAGACGAAGCTGTCGTAGTTGTCGACCACGAGTACCCGCACCCGGCCAGCTTACGACGCGTGTCGAGGACGAATCACTGACCGGTGGTGACCTGGTTGAACGGCAGCATCGGCTCGATCCACGGGAACACCACGAACAGCAGCAGTGCGACCACGCCGAGGATCAGGACCGCCGCCAGCAGCATCCGCAGCGGCAACGGCCCTGGCAGGTGCCGCCAGATCCAGCTGTACACGAGCCAACCGTACCTTTCAGCCGGTCTGGAACTCGGCTGGCACGGCCTTGGGATCCTTCGGGTCCTTCGGCTGGGTGCGGACCAGGACGCCGTGCACGATGAGCCGCTGCCGCGCGGAGAACCGGGGGTGGCAGGTGGTGAGCGTGATCAGCTTGGCCTGCTTGTCCTTGGGCACGGCGTTGTTCGCCCGCCACGGCACCGGCGCGATGACCTCGCCCTGCTCCGGCCGCACGATCTCCTGGCCGACGGTCTTGGCGTACGGGTCGTCCTTGCCGCCCTTGCCCTGCGGCGCGACCCCCTTGCACTTGCCGTCCGCGCCCTTGCCCTTGGCCCAGTCCTTGACCTCGTCGGCCTTGGGCAGCATCCGGTAGACGAACCAGTCGGTCTGGGTCTCCACCAGGATCGCGTCGCAGGACTCCAGCAGGTCGATGTCGTTGAACGGCGCGCCCTTGCCCACCCGGTGCCCGGCGACCGCGAAGTTGCCCGGCTGCCCGGGGTAAGCGGTGCCCTTGTAGTGCCCGGGCCCGACCTCGAGGATCTGGTCGGTGGTGCCTTCCAGCACGGTGTAGACGTAGTCCGGCCCGAACGCCGGGATGTAGACCTTGGCGAAGCCTTCGCCGTCGCCGACCTCGAACTGGTTGGTCCGCTGCGGCTCGTTGTTGTTGACCACGCTGGGGTTCTTCCACCGGTCGTCCATCGCGGAGGTCGCGTTGGCCTGCTTGCCCGCGGAGAGCCAGTCGGTCACGTAGACCTCGTAGACCACGAACAGCAGCACCACCAGCCCCGCGGTGATCAGCAACTCACCGAAGGTCCGCACCACCACCCGCCCGGTCTCCCGCCGCGGCTCCGGCACCTCGACCGCCCCGGCCGGCGTCTCCGGTTCAGGCTCGGGCTCCGGCTCGTCGAGGTCCTGGTACTGGTCGTACTCGTCGATCCGCGGAATGAGCTCGGTCTCCTGCTCGTCCAGCCGCGGCCGCGCGGGAATGCGCGGAATCGGCACGGTGAGCTCCTCCGGCGCGAGCGGCGGCACGGCCCTCGGCGGAGTGGGCGGCGCGTCGGACCGGACCGGCGGGATCAGCTGCGTCTGCTCGGTGTCGGCAGGCGGCGGGCCCGGCGGCACGGCCGGACGCTGGCCGCGCGGCGGCATCGGCGGCCGGGGCGGCTCCACCGGGGCGTCACCGGCGGCCCACTGCTCCCGCGGCGGCTCAGGACGGCGCGGCGGCTCGACCGGGCCGCGCGGATCCACCGGCGGACGCGGGGGCAGGTCGCCCTGCGCGCGCGGATCGCGCGGCGGCCTGGCCTCGAACGGCGGCTGCGGCTCGAACGGCGGCTCGGCCAGCGCACGCGGATCGCCGGGCGGCGGAGCGAACGGCGGCTCGCCCTGGGCGCGAGGGTCGCGGAGCGGCTCTGGCTCGTACGGAGCCTCGCCATGGGCCCGGGGCGGACGGGGGTCGAACGGCGGCTCGCCCGGCACGTGCGGTGGGCGGATGTCGTGGTGCGGCTGCCCCTGCGGGCGCGCGTCGTGCGGGAAGTCCGGGCGCTGTGCCTCCGGGCGTGGCTCGGGCCGGGGCGGGGCCTCGTCCGGCGGGGTCCACACCTGAGACGGGTCCAGGCGGCGGGGCGCCGGCCTCGGCGGCGCGGGGTGCTGCTCGGCGCCGGGCTCGGACCACCACTGCTCCTGCGGCGGCGGGGGCTGCTGCGCCCTGGCCTGCCGCTGGTGGATCTCCTGGGTGGCCTCGGTGCCGTCCTCCGGCTGCGGAGTGCGGGGGTCGGTCATCGGGGCACCTCCTGTGCCTTGTCCAGTCGTAACGCGCCGCCGTAGCCCGGCACGCGCACCACGTCGGGCCGCTGGACCCGGTAACCGAGTCCGTAGCTCTGGGCGTACTGCCGGAAGATTCGCACGCCGTCGGCGGCGTCCAAAGCGGAGTTCAGCTTGTCTGGGTCGCCGATGGCGCTGATCACATACGGCGGGGAGTAGGTGCGGCCGTGCAGCAACAGGGTGTTGCCGATGCAGCGGACCGCCGAGGTGCTGACCAGTCGCTGGTCCGCCACCGCCACCGCCTCCGCGCCACCGGCCCACAACGCGTTCAGCAGGCTCTGCAGGTCCTTCTGGTGCACCACGAGCGCGTCCACCGGGACATCCGCCGGGTACCGGCCGTCCGGGCCCCTCGGCGCGTCGCTGATGGTCACCACCAGGCCGGGGCCGCGCAGCGGGTTCAGGCCCGCCGGGCCGGCCAGGCTGGCCGCGGTGCCGCGGACCTTCTCCACCCGCTGGTCGGAGCCTGCCGCGCCGCGTTCCAGCGCCTCCAGGTCGGTGCGCAGGCGGCCGAGAGCCGCTTCAGCCTCGTGCACCCGGCCCTCGGCGTCGCGGACCAGGCCGTGCAGCTCGGTGTTGCGGCCGCCGCGCAGGTCGTGGCCGTCGGCCACGTTGTGGCTGACCGCGAAGATCAGGCCCGCGACCAGGCACATCACCGGCGCGGCCACCCGCCAGCCGTTGAGCCTCCGCACGCCTGAAATCCTCTCCTACGCCAAAGGTGGGGTAAGCAGGGGCAAGTTGCCTCTCCTCTGCTCTCTTCGGCTACGTTAACGTGTTCGTCGGGCCGGAGTTTCGTTTTCGCTGTGCCGAACGCGCTCCGCGAACAGACACAGCCATCGGATCCAACGTCAGGCGAGGACAGAATGCCGAAGTCCAAGGTCCGCAAGAAGGACGTCTACACGCCGCCGCCGGATCGGCGCACGCCGGTCAAGCTGAAGGCCAAGGGGCCCTCACACCCGATCTACATCACGGTGATGCTGCTGGTGATGCTGCTCGGGCTGGCCTGGCTGGTCGTGTACTACCTCGCGGGCCAGGACATCCAGTTCATGGCCGACCTCGGCTCGTGGAACTTCGCGGTCGGCTTCGCGCTGATGATCACTGGTCTGCTGATGACCATGCGCTGGCGCTGACCAGCGCAAACACGGTACGTATCGCGGCCCGGACGAACCACACGTCCGGGCCGTGCCGTGTTCACCCCCCGTTTGGCGGAGGGTCACTGAACCACACGGATGTAAGTCATCCCCAGTGGGGACAACTCCTGTGGATAACTTTTTCCACAGGCACCCCATAGCCGGTCCCCAGTGCCGGGGGCACACAACATGATGTGGTTGTACCGCTGGGCGCAACGGGGCAGACGGAACGCCCTCAACCGGGCAAGCTGGACGGGTGAACGAGCAGATGCCCTGGTCAACGGGCCAGAGTCGGCAAATTGCCTGGTCAGCGAACCCCGCCCTGGTGGCCGTCGGCTGGACCTTCGCCGCGCTCGCCGCGGTCTGGCTGACCGTCACCACCGATCCGGCAGGCCGGGTGATCGCCGCGGTCACCGCCCTGGTCCTGGGCTTCGCCGCGCTGTTCGGCACCGTCGCCCGGCCGAGGCTGGTCGCCGGCCCGATGGGGTTGACCCTGCGTGGCCTGTTCCGGACCCAGCAGTGGCCGTGGGCCGAGGTCGGCACCAGGCTCGTGCACACCCAGCGGCTGGGCCGCAGGGTCGCGGTACTGGAGATCGAGATCACCCAGGGCGAGGCGGAGCGCCTGTTCGTGCTCGGCAGGCTCGACCTGGGCACGGACCCCGAGGAGGTGGCCGCGCAGCTCACGGAACTGCGCGGCCTCGCCTGACTAGTTTCGCTCGGCCAGCACGCAGGTGGTGCGCTCGCCGGGCGGGCTGCACTCGAACCTGGGCAGCTCGTAGTACTGGAAGATCGCCAGCCCGGCCAGGGCCAGCGTGATCGCCACCACGTTGATGGTCTGCCACAGCTTCCTGGTGGCCACCGGCACGTAGATCAGCCCGGCCGCGATCAGCGCGCCGGTGACCAGGCCGCCGCCGTGGCCGACCCAGGACACGTTGCCGATGAACAGGCCGAACACCACGTTCAGCCCGAACACCATGGCCAGCGGCTGCAGGCTCTGCCGCCGCCGGATGAACACGATCACCACCGCGCCGAGCAGGCCGAAGATCGCGCCGGAGGCGCCGACCGCGCTGTCGGAGAACAGGAAGATCGCCACCGAGGCGCCGATCCCGGACAGCAGGTAGAGCACCGCGAACCGGATCCGCCCGAACAGCGGCTCCAACTCCTGGCCGAGCATCCACAGCGAGAACATGTTGACCGCGAGGTGCCACGGCGCCACGTGCAGGAACTCGCTGGTCAGCAGCCGCCACCACTGGTCCCCGGCGACCGCGACCTGCCACATCGAGCCGTTGTCGTAGACCCAGGACTCCCGCAGGTCGTTCACCCCGCCGGCCTGCACCGCGGTGAGCACGAAGAGCGCGACGTTCAGCACGATCAGCACCGGGGTCACGATCGGGCGAATCTGCTCGTCCTCGTTGCCGACCAGGTTGGTGCCCCGGCGCTGGGTCCGCTTGCCCTCGGCCACGCAGTCCACGCACTGCTTGCCGACCGGCGCGTCGCTGAGGCACCGGTAGCAGTAGGGCTTGCCGCAGCGGGTGCAGCTGAGCCCGGTCTCCTCGTCCTGGTGCCGCGTGCATCTGGGCAGCGTGTGCGGAGGGGTCATCGCCGCCGGCTCAGCGCTCGACCGAGACCGTCACGCGCTCGATGACGACCTCCTTGATCGGCCGGTCCATCCGGTCGGTCTCGGCCTGCCCGATGGTGTCCACCACGGCGCGGGAGGCCTGGTCGGCGACCTCGCCGAAGATGGTGTGCTTCATGTTCAGGTGCGGGGTCGGGCCCATGGTGATGAAGAACTGGGAGCCGTTGGTGCCGGGACCCGCGTTGGCCATGGCCAGCAGGTACGGCCGGTCGAAGCGCAACTCGGAGTTGAACTCGTCGGCGAAGGTGTAGCCGGGGCCGCCGCGGCCGGTGCCGGTCGGGTCGCCGCCCTGGATCATGAACCCGGCGATGACCCGGTGGAACACCGAACCGTCGTAGAACGGGCCGGAGCGCTCCCCGGCGGCGTTCTCGGTGGTGTAAGGCTTGCTGCCCTCGGCAAGCCCGACGAAGTTCTTCACCGTCTTGGGCGCGTAGTCCGGGAACAGCTTGATCCTGACCTCGCCTTCGGAGGTGTGCAGGGTCGCGGTCACGGTCGCCCCAACGAGCGATTCAGTGCTGTCAGCCACCGACCCATGGTGCCATCCACGGCGGGATCGTGTGAGAAGGGGCAGGATGGGGTAACGCGTTGACGAGGCCGTCGTCACGCTCGGGAGGCAGGCATGGACGAGGTAAGGACCCTGGCCAGAGCCGGAGAGCAAGTCGGGCGCGCGTTGGGCACCGGCATCCACGTGGTGCGCAAGCGAGCCGAACAGGCAGGCGCGGAAGGGCTCAAGGCCACCAAGCGGGCGAGCCGGCGCGCGGAGAAGAAGCTGGCCAAGCGCGGGCTCACGCCGCAGCAGCTGGCGCACAGCGTCGCCGGCACGGCCGAGGAGTTCAGCCAGGAGCTCGGCAAGCGTGGCCGCAAGGCTCGCAAGGAGCTGGCCAAGGCGACCAAGCAGGCGCAGAAGGACCTCGGCCGTCGTGGCCGCAAGGCCAAGAAGCGCCTGGCCGCCCGGCTGGACCCGAAGCCGAAGCGCCGCAAGTGGCCGTTCGCGGTGCTGTTGCTCGGCGCTGCCGGTGCGGTGGCCGCGGTGGTGCTCGCCCGGCGACCGCAGGAGGTCAAGCCGGTGGTCGAGGAAGAGGAGCGCGACCGCGAGGAGCGCCCGGTGGGCAGCCCCTCGGACAACGGGCACCGCCCGGAGACCGCGCGCCAGAAGTGAGCCGGACGCGAGGAGGGGCCGGGTTCGCCCGGCCCCTCTCGCCGTTCACAGCTTCAGGTTGCCCGCCGCCACGGTGGCGATCCGCTTGGCCGCGATGGTGCGGTCCTGGTTCGTGGTCACCACGAGCGCGTACTCGCCCTTGGCCACCGCGAACACCGCGCCGCTGTCGGTCTTCTTCGACCCGCCCTTCCAGCCACCGGGCAGGTCGGCAGGCGAGGACCCGGCGACCGGCGCCTGGGCGTCCACCACCGCCTTGGCCCCTTCGGCGGATCCGCTGTAGATCCACACCATGGCCTGCACCGTCTTGTTGTCGGCCCGATAGAAGAAGCAGGCCGGGTTCGGTTTCCCCTCGGAGATCCGGACCTTGCCGACCCCTTGCCCGTTGGCCGCCCGCACCTCCTCCTTGTCCAGGTAGGGACAGGGACCGTCGGTGGCGGGCACCGGCACCGCGGGTGGCTGGGCGGGCCCGGCCGAGGTGGTCTCCTGAGCAGGCGGCGCCGAGGTCTGGGGCGGAGCCGAATCCTGCGGAGCGCCCCCACAAGCGGAGAGCGCCAAGAGCGCGGGCAGCACGAGCAGCAGTGGTCGTCTCATAACGCGGCCCACCCTAGAGCCCCCCGCGCCACCGCGTCAGCGCTTGAAGTCGATGATCACCAGGTGTCCCTGGTGCCGAACCGTGTAGGCCGCGTCCCGAACCAGCCCCACCGAAACCTCCATGCTGCCCCCGTGCCCAGGATCGTTCACCACAGCCCCACGCACCAACGGCAGTGAGTGGTTGACCACTCTCTCCCCGATCACCTCAACATAGGGCTCAGCCCCAGCAGGCGAAGGCAAGGCCAGCTTGAGAAACCGCTTCCCCCACAGCTGGGTAACCCGAAGATCGCTCTGCCCCCAGTAAGGCCGCTCCCCATCCAACTGTTGGAACAGCACAGACCCCGGAGCCTTGGCCCCCACGAACTCAAAGACCACCCGGTCATACCCGTCGTGGCTACCCGCCCGGAACTTCACCTGCGGCGGCCCCGCCACCGCGGCCGAAGCCGCCGGAGCCATCACCCCCACCACCGCGAACAACGAAACGACAACGACCGCCAACCGGCGGAAAACAGACATCGCTAAACACACCCCTGCGAAGATCGTCGATCCCTGACGACTCCCAGACGCAAAACCAACCCACCAGGTTGCCAAGCAAACGGTGGAACACAAACAACGAAGGAATAAGCGCCACTACCGGAGCGACCACCCAAGCGACCACCCAAGCGACTCCCCACAGGCGAACCCAAAGCCCTAAGACGCAAAGAAGGCGACACCAAGAGTTCGGTGCCGCCTAACAACGCGAGCGGGGGTCCGGGGGCAGCGCCCCCGGGCGGGGTCTGGGGGTTGCACCCCCAGTGTGATGACGAGACGACCCGGCGAGCGCTCTCCGCGAGCAGGGAGCCCCCATCGTCGAGTGGAGACGAGGGGAATCGAACCCCTAACCCCTGCCTTGCAAAGGCAGTGCTCTGCCAATTGAGCTACGTCCCCGTAGGACAACTGGCGAGGCCGCCGGTACCTGGACGGCCACGCCTTGCCCTTCGGTTCGACTCAGCCCTCGGTCGGAGCGGTGGCCTCACGCCACAGGTCCGCCTCGGCCTTCGCCGAACGGTTGCGCTTGACAAAGAAGAGCACGACGCCGGCAACTGCGGCAAGTGCCAGAAGCTTCTTCACGTACGTTCGCCTCCCAAAGCGGCACGCGGTTGGTGCCCGATACGGGTGCCCCCCCAAGGAGCAGCGGGCAGTGGGCCTGGGAGGACTTGAACCTCCGACCTCTTCATTATCAGTGAAGCGCTCTAACCACCTGAGCTACAGGCCCGTGAACCGAGGTGAACATTACCGGACGGGGTGCCCTCCGCCCAAATCGGGGGGCACCCCGTCCGGCAGTTCTACTCGCGCTCGGAGAGAGTGACCTCAACGCCGCCTGCCAGGTCGGCCGAGACGTTGTAGACGAACGCGCTGACCGTGGCCAGCGCGGTGAACAGCACGATGTTGACCACGCCCACCACAGCGGCGACGCCGAACACCCTGCCCGCGCTGATCAGCGGCTCAGCGCCACCGTCCGCGTTGGTCACCAGGTCCTTGTAGGTGTTGTTCAGCGAGTCCCAGACACCCATGCCCTGGAGCACGCCGTACAGCACACCGACCGCGACCAGCCACACGAAGAACAGCGCGACCGACAGCACCAGCGCGAGCTTGAGCACCGACCACGGATCCACCCGCTTGACCTGGAGGGCGGCCCGGCGCGGGCCCCTGCCGGTGCGGCGGGCGCTGGGTGCGGCCACCGCGGGTCGCGGCGTGGTCGCCGCTGCGGAGAAGTTGACCGTCTCCCGGCCCAGCGCGCCCAGCCCGTTGTCCGGCTGGGGCGCGGCCGCCGCGGTCCCGAACACCGTGGGGGCGTCGAGATCGGGCTGCGGCGGCGGGGAGTGCTCGACCGGAGCCGCAGGCCGGAACGCGGCCGTCGGCTGGTCGATCGAGCTCTCCCGCTGCGGTTCGGGAACAGGCGGTGCGCTCTGCTGGTTGGCGACGGTCACCCGTTGCCACGGCGGCGGGGCGGCCGATGCCTGCGCGAACTCCTCGGCCGGCGGCGCCGCGGGCGCGGGCTCGCCGGATTGCCCCGCCGCCACGGCACCGTCCGGTTTCTCGGTGATCACGGTGGCCTCGTCAGCAGGCTTGTCAGCCTGCTGTGCGGGGTTGTCCGGTTGGTTCGGTGAAGTCATCAGCAGTCCTAACCGACGGTGGTGTCCGTCGAAGAGACGCGTTCAGGCGACTATTCGTTGCTCTGCTCGGTGTCGTTCTCCTCGGGCGAGCCGTTTTCCGCCTCGGCGCCGTCCTCCAGCACCGAGCCATCCACCGGCTCGAGATCATTCTCCGGCTCAGCCTCCTGCTCGGCACTCCGGGCCACCGCCAGCAGCGTTGTCCCCTCACCGAGGTTCATCAGCCGAACACCCTTGGTCTGCCTACCCGCTTTACGGATCTCAGCCGCAGTGGTCCGGATCACACCACCCGTTGAGGTGATGGCGAAGATCTCGTCTTCCAGCTCTACCACCAACGCGCCGACAAGTCGCCCGCGCCGGGAGTCGTGCTGGATGGTGAGCACGCCCTTGCCGCCGCGGCCCTGCACCGGGTAGTCCTCGATCGGGGTCCGCTTGGCGTAGCCGCCGTCGGTGGCGATCAGCACGAACCGGTCTTCCTCGACCACGGCCATGGCCAGCAGCTCGTCACCGGAGTTGAACCGCATGCCCAGCACGCCGGAGGTGGCCCGGCCCATCGGCCGCAGCGCCTCGTCGGTGGCGTGGAACCGGATGGACTGACCACCGGCGGAGACCAGCAGCAGGTCCTGCTCGGCCGAGCACAGCACCGCGCCGACCAGCTCGTCGTCCTCGCGCAGGTTGATGCCGATCAGGCCACCGCTGCGGTTGGAGTCGAAGTCGGCCAGGCGGCTCTTCTTGACCAGGCCGTTCTTGGTCGCCAGCACCAGGTACGGCGCGACCTGGTAGTCCTTGATCTGGATGGCCTGGGCGATGTGCTCGTCCGGCTGGAAGGCCAGCAGGTTGGCCACGTGCTGCCCGCGCGCGTTGCGGTTGGCCTCGGGCAGCTCGAAGGCCTTGGCCCGGTAGACCCGGCCCTGGTTGGTGAAGAACAGGATCCAGTCGTGGGTGGAGCACACGAAGAAGTGCGCCACGATGTCGTCCTGCTTGAGCGCCGCGCCCTGCACGCCCTTGCCACCGCGCTTCTGCGCCCGGTACAGGTCGGTCTTGGTGCGCTTGGCGTAGCCGGTGCGGGTGATCGTGACCACCACGTCCTCGACCGCGATCAGGTCCTCCAGGGACATGTCGCCGTCGAACGGGATGATCCGGGTGCGCCGGTCGTCGCCGTACTTCTCCACGATGGCCATCAGCTCGTCGCGGATGATCTGCCGCTGCCGCTCGGGCTTGGCCAGGATGTCCTCGAGGTCGGCGATGGTGACCTCGATCTCGGCCAGCTCATCGACGATCTTCTGCCGCTCCAGGGCGGCCAGCCGGCGCAGCTGCATCTCCAGGATCGCGTTGGCCTGGATCTCGTCCACTTCGAGCAGCTCGATCAGCCCGGTGCGGGCGATGTCCACCGTGGCCGAGGAGCGGATCAGCGCGATCACCTGGTCGAGCAGGTCCAGCGCCTTGACCAGGCCGCGCAGGATGTGGGCGCGTTCCTCGGCCTTGCGCAGCCGGTACTTGGTCCGGCGGACGATGACCTCGATCTGGTGCTTCACGTAGTAGCGGATCATCTGGTCCAGCCGCAGCGTGCGCGGCACGCCGTCGACCAGGGCCAGCATGTTCACGCCGAAGGAGGTCTGCAGCTGGGTGTGCTTGTAGAGGTTGTTCAGCACCACCTTGGCCACGGCGTCCCGCTTGAGCGCGACCACGATCCGCATGCCGCTGCGGCTGTTGGACTCATCCGCGATGTCCGCGATCCCGGTGAGCTTGCCGTCCCTGACCAGGGTGGCGATGTTCTCCACCAGGTTGTCCGGGTTGACCTGGAACGGCAGCTCGGTGACCACGAGGATGGTGCGCCCCTTGGCGTCCTCCTCCACCTCGACCACCGAGCGCATCCGGACCGAGCCGCGGCCGGTGCGGTAGGCGTCCTCGATGCCCTGGGTGCCCAGGATCAGGCCCTTGGTCGGGAAGTCGGGACCCTTGATCCGCATCATCATCGCGGCCAGCGTCTCTTCGTCGCTGGCCTCGTAGTTCTCCAGCGCCCAGACCACGCCCTCGGCCACCTCACGCAGGTTGTGCGTGGGGATGTTGGTGGCCATGCCGACCGCGATCCCCTGGCTGCCGTTGACCAGCAGGTTGGGGATGCGCGCGGGCAGGACCCGAGGTTCCTTGGTCTTGCCGTCGTAGTTGTCGGCGAAGTCGACGGTGTCTTCTTCGATGTCGGCCAGCATGTGCATGGCCAGGTGGGTCAGCCGGGCCTCGGTGTACCGCATGGCCGCGGCCGGGTCGTTGCCGGAGGAGCCGAAGTTGCCCTGACCGTCCACCAGCGGGTTGCGCATCGACCACGGCTGCGCCAGGCGGACCAGCGCGTCGTAGATCGAGGAGTCACCGTGCGGGTGGTAGTTGCCCATGACGTCGCCGACCACGCGCGAGCACTTGACGTAGCTGCGGTCGGGGCGCAGGCCGGTGTCGAACATCGAGTAGAGCACCCGGCGGTGCACCGGCTTGAGGCCATCGCGCACGTCGGGCAGCGCCCGGCCGACGATGACGCTCATCGCGTAGTCGACGTAGGAGCGCTGCATCTCCTGCTGGAGATCGACCGGTTCGACGCGGTCGCCCGTCGGCGGGAGGATGTCGGTCACGACGAGAAGTCCCTTCTAAACGGCGAGCAGGTGGTGTGGTGCACGCCGAGGTCAGACATCGAGGAAGCGAACGTCCTTGGCATTGCGGGTGATGAAGGCGCGCCGGGACTCCACGTCCTCGCCCATCAGCACGCTGAACAGCTCGTCAGCGGTGGCCGCGTCGTCCAGGGTGACCTGGCGCAGCACCCGGTGGGCCGGGTCCATCGTGGTCTCCCACAGCTCGTCGGCGTTCATCTCGCCGAGACCCTTGTACCGCTGGATCGCGTCGTCCTTGGGCAGCTTGCGGCCGTTGGCCACGCCGGCCTGGATCAGGCCGTCGCGCTCGCGGTCGGAGTAGGCGAACTCCGGTTCCTGGCGCGGCCACTTGATCTTGTAGAGCGGCGGCTGGGCCAGGTAGACGTGCCCGTGCTCGATCAGCGGGCGCATGAAGCGGAACAGCAGGGTGAGCAGCAGCGTGGTGATGTGCTGGCCGTCCACGTCGGCGTCGGCCATCAGCACGACCTTGTGGTAGCGCAGCTTGGCCAGCTCGAACTCGTCGTGGATGCCGGTGCCGAGCGCAGTGATCAGGCTCTGCACCTCGTTGTTCTTCAGCACCTTGTCGATGCGTGCCTTCTCCACGTTGATGATCTTGCCTCGGATCGGCAGGATCGCCTGGAAGCGCGACTCCCTGCCTTCCTTGGCCGAGCCACCGGCGGAGTCGCCCTCGACGATGTAGAGCTCGCACTCCTCCGGGTTGTTGGAGCGGCAGTCCTTGAGCTTGCCGGGCAGGCCGCCGATCTCCAGCGCGCTCTTGCGCCGGACCAGCTCGCGCGCCTTGCGCGCGGCCGCGCGCGCCTGCGAGGAGGAGATGGCCTTGCTGATGATGGTCTTGGCGTCGGCCGGGTTGGCGTCGAACCAGTCGGGCAGGTGCTCGTTGCAGGTCTTCTGCACGAACGACTTGGCCTCGGTGTTGCCCAGCTTGGTCTTGGTCTGCCCCTCGAACTGGGGCTCCTTCAGCTTGATCGAGACGATCGCGGCCAGACCCTCGCGCACGTCCTCGCCGGAGAGGTTCGCGTCCTTCTCCTTGAGCAGCTTCTTCTCCCGCGCGTACTCGTTGATCACGCGGGTGAGCGCGGCGCGGAAACCCTCCTCGTGGCTGCCGCCCTCGTGCGTGTTGATCGTGTTGGCGAAGGTGAAGACCGACTCGGAGTAGCCGGTGTTCCACTGCATCGCGACCTCGACCTCAAGGCCCTCCGCCTTGGCGCCGAAGGAGATGATCTTCTTGTGCACCGACTCGCGGGTGGCGTTGATGTGCGTGACGAAGTCCTCGAGGCCGCCCGGGTAGCAGAAGGTCCGCTCCTTGATCGCGGCCTTGACCCCCTCGGCGTCCTCGACCTCGTCGGCCTCGCTGACCCGCTCGTCCCGCAGCGTGATGATCAGGCCCTTGTTCAGGAAGGCCATCTCCTGGAGCCGGCGGGAGACCGTCTCCGCGCTGTAGGTGGTGGTCTCGAAGATGTCCGGGTCGGCCCAGTAGGTGATGATCGTGCCGGTCTCGTCGGTCGGCTCACCCTTCACCAGCGGGTGCGCGGGCGCGGACTTCTCATACCGCTGGTTCCAGACGAAGCCGTCCCGGCGGATCTCCACGTCCAGCCGGGTGGCCAGCGCGTTCACCACGGACACGCCGACACCGTGCAGACCGCCGGAGACCGCGTAGGAGTCACCGCCGAACTTGCCGCCGGCGTGCAGGGTGGTCAGCACGACCTCGACCGCGGGGCGCTTCTCCACCGGGTGCTCGTCGACCGGGATGCCACGGCCGTCGTCGATGACCCGCACGCCGCCGTCGGCGAGCAGCGTGACCTCCACCTTGGTGGCGTGACCGGCCATCGCCTCGTCGACCGCGTTGTCCACGACCTCCCAGATGAGGTGGTGCAGGCCACGCTCACCGGTGGAGCCGATGTACATGCCGGGTCGCTTGCGGACGGCCTCAAGGCCTTCGAGCACGGTGATGGAGGACGCGCTGTACTCGTTGTTCGTATTGGCAGCCACAGGCCACTGTCTCCTCAGCTTGACGGCGTGCGCTTGGGTGCGGAGCACAACCTTGTCAATCCTACCGGTCCACCCGGACAGGAATGACCCTAGGACACCCCTGAGACGGTCATAGAAGACCGAAGAACAAGTTGTCCGAGTCCGGAGCGCGGAGAATCAGTGTCAAGAGGCCTGGGAGAAAATCAGCCGCGCCACGTCACCCATAGGTGTCTCGCGGGCCGCGGCCGGGCACGTGGCGTGGTCCGTACCGCCAGCTCGGCGCCGCCGGCCCCTGCACCCGCAGGCGTTTGACCACGTCTTTGCCCACGCCGGCGCGGATCTGACTGAGCAGCTGGCGCTGGAGCAGCTTGAGCTGGGTCGCCCATGCGGTGGAGCTGGCCTGCACGGTCAGCTCACCATCCTTGAGCGCGAGCGGGGTGGCGTGCTCGGCCACCTCGGCCCCGACCAGCTTGGCCCAGCTGCCGAACACGGTGCCACCGGAGAGCTTGTCGGTCCAGCCACGCTCGCTGGCGATCCGCGCGGCCAGCGCGCCCAGCGGCTGCGGGTCCCGGTGATCCACCCCCGGTCCCGACCACCGGCGGCGGCGCTGCGCGTTGGCCCCGCCCGCGCGCGGCGCCTGGGCGGCCTTGGCCGCGTCCCGCTTCAGCTTGTTGGCGGCGCGGGCCTCGGCCAGGGCCATCTTGGCCAAGTCGACCCCTCGCAGACCGTGTTCACCCTCCGCAGCGAAACCACCTGGAGAGGTGACAGAGGGTCGATCAGTGCCCGGGTCAGGTGGCGGCACATCCCCACGCGTGACGGAGTTATCCACATTATCCACAGGGTTGTCCCCAGGAGTGCGACGCGTCACACCCGGTTGACGGCTGGTCACCGGACACGCTGGACCTTCCCTTCACCCACCTCGTAGCGGGCGCCCGCAAGTTCGGCCGGGACGTCCTCGGCCACCGCGGCGGTGACCAGGACCTGCTCCGCGGCGGTGGCCACCTCGGCCAGCCGCTGCCGTCGCCGCCGGTCCAGCTCGGCGAACACGTCGTCGAGGATCAGCACCGGCTCGACGTCCTCCGCGCGCAGCAGCTCGAAGGCCGCCAGTCGCAGCGCGAGCGCGAAGGACCAGGACTCGCCGTGGCTGGCATATCCCTTGGCGGGCGTGCTGCCGAGGATCAGCTCCAGCTCGTCCCGGTGCGGGCCGATGAGACTGACCCCTCGGTCGATCTCCTGGGTCCGCACCTTGGCGACCTCGGCCAGCAGCACCGCTTCCAAGGTCGCGATGTCCGCGGGCGGACCGCCTGCCACACCGTAACCCTCCGGCAGGGCCGCACCCAGGCAACTGCGGTACTTCACCTCGGCGGGTCGCGACTCCGGCGCCACCCCGGCGTAGGCGGCGGAGACCAGCGGCTGCAGCGCGGCCACCAGGTCCAGCCGCGCGGCCAGCAGCACCGCGCCGTGCCTGGCCAGGTGCCCGTCCCACACGTCCAGGGTGCGAATATCACCGCTGCTGCCCGCCCGGCGCGCCGAACCTGCGGTTTTCAACAGGGCGCCGCGCTGCTTGAGCACTCGTTCATAATCCGCGCGCACACCGGCGAAGCGCGGCGCGCGCAGCACCAGCAGGTCGTCCAGGAACCGCCGCCGCTCGCCGGGATCGCCCCTGACCAGCGCCAGGTCCTCCGGCGCGAACAGCACGGTGCGCAGGATGCCGAGCACCTCCCTCGGCTTGGGCACCGGAGCCCGGTTGACCCTGGCCCGGTTCGCCTTGCCCGGGGTGATCTCCAGCTCGACCAGCAGCTCCCGGCCGTGGTGCACCACCGCGGTGCGCACCACCGACCGCGGCGCGCCCTGCCGGACCAGCGGCGCGTCCGTGGCCACCCGGTGCGAGGACAGGGTGGCCACGTAGCCGATGGCCTCGACCAGGTTGGTCTTGCCCTGGCCGTTCTGGCCGACCAGCACACTCGGCCCAGGCTCGAAGACCAGGTCGGCGGACTCCCAGGACCGGAAGTCGGCGACCTGCAACGCTCGGACGTACAACGCCTTACTTGGTCGATCCAGCGCCGGAGCTGGGACCGGCCTGGTGCACCGCGTGCCCGCCGAACTGGTTGCGCAGCGCGGCCACCGCGCGCATCGCGGGCGAGTCCTCCTGCCGCGAGGCGAACCGGGCGAACAGCGCGGCGGAGATCACCGGCGCGGGCACCGCGTGGTTGATCGCCTCCTCCACCGTCCACCGGCCCTCGCCGGAGTCCTCGACGTAGCCGCGCAGGTCGTCCAGCTCCGGGTCCGAGTCCAGCGCCCTGACCAGCAGGTCGAGCAGCCAGGACCGGACGACGGTGCCGCGCTGCCATGCCTTGATCACCGCGGGGGTGTCCGCGACCACCTCGGAGGCGTCCAGCAGCTCGAAGCCCTCGGCGTAGGCCTGCATCAGGCCGTACTCGATGCCGTTGTGCACCATCTTGGCGAAGTGCCCGGCGCCGACCTTGCCCGCGTGCGCGAAGCTCTCCTCGCGCGGGCCCTCCGGCCGCAGCGCGTCGAAGATCGGCAGCGCCCGCTCGACGAACTCCGGCTCGCCGCCGACCATCAGGCCGTAGCCGTTCTCCAGGCCCCAGACCCCGCCGGAGACACCGCAGTCCAGGTAGCCGATGCCGTTCTTCTCCAGCAGCGCGGCGTGCTTCTGGTCGTCGGTGAACCGGGAGTTGCCGCCCTCGATGATCAGGTCACCCTCGGACAGCAGGTCGTTGAGCTCCTCCACGGTCGCCTGGGTCGGGGCACCGGCCGGCACCATGATCCAGACGATCCGGGGAGCGGCCAGCCGCGAGACCAGGTCGGCCAGCGACTCGCTGTCGCTGACCTCCTGGTTGCGGTCGTACCCGATCACCTCGTGGCCCGCGCGGCGCAACCGCTCGCGCATGTTGAAGCCCATCTTGCCCAGGCCGACGAGTCCGAGCTGCACCACAGTTACGACCTTTCCTGACTACGAAGTGTTCGGGTTCCGGACCGGTCAGCCGGGCAGGCGGACCGGCATCAGCAGGTAGATGTAGCCGGGCTCGACCTCGCCCTCGGCGTCCACCGGCTTGATCAGCGCGGGACGGCTGGGCGTGGTGAAGGTCAGCTGCGCCTTGCCGGTGTGCATCGCGCCGAGGCCGTCGAGCAGGTAGCCCGGGTTGAACGCGATGGTCAGCGGATCGCCGGTGAGCTCGACCGGGAGCTCCTCCTCCGCGCTGCCCTCGTCGTCGCCGCCCGCGGACAGGCGCAGCGAGGCCTCGGTGAACTCCAGCCGGACCTGGGTGCCGCGCTCGGCGACCAGGGAGACGCGCTTGATCGCCTCGACCAGCGGGGCCACCTCGATCACCGCGGCCGCGGCGTGCTCGCTGGGCAGCAGCTGGCGGTACTTGGGGAACTCGGCGTCCAGCAGCCGGGTGGTGGTGCGGCGGCCGGAGCCGGAGAGGCCGAGCAGGCCGTCGGAGTCACCGAGGGAGAGCTCGATCTTGGAGCCGGAGCCGCCGAGGGTCTTCGCCGCGTCGGCCAGGGTCTTGGCCGGGACCAGCAGCGCGGTCGAGCCGACCTCGCCGCTGGGCTCCCAGGTGAACTCGCGCAGGGCGAGCCGGAAGCGGTCGGTGGCCACCAGGGTGACCTTCTCGTCCTCGATCTCCATCCGCACACCGGTCAGCATCGGCAGCGTGTCGTCCTTGCCCGCCGCGATGGCGACCTGGGCGACGGCGGGGCCGAAGCTTTCCGAGGGCAGGTGACCGGCCAGCTGCGGCATGGCGGGCAGCTGCGGGTAGTCCTCCACCGGCATGGTGGGCAGGCTGAACTTGGCGCTGCCGCAGGTGATGGTCACCCTGGCGCCGTCGACCGCGATCTCCACCGGGTGGTTGGGCAGCGACCTGGTGATGTCGGCCAGCAGCTTGCCGGAGACCAGGGTGCGACCGGCCGCGGAGATGGTGGCCGGCACGCCGATCTGGGCGGAGACCTCGTAGTCGAAACCGGAGACGGTCAACGTCTCCCCGTTGTCGCCGTCGGCTCCGCCCGCGTCCAGCAGCACTCCACCGAGCACCGGCACCGGAGGCCGGGAGGGCAGGCTGCGGGCGACCCAGGCGACGGCGTCGGCAAGGCCGTCCCGCTCGACGCGGATCTTCATGGCAGGTCCTTTCGGAGAATCGACGCGACCGTCACGGGCTCGGGCTGGGCAGGTCGTTCGCCGTCGGGTCGTGGGCCACGACGGCCCAGGGTTGGCGCAGCGACGCATCGAGGTCCGAGCGAGGCGGGCTCCACCGTAGAGGCTTCCGGGCCTGCTCGTCACCTCGACCCGTCCCCGACCGCGAGCCGTCCATCCCCAACTTCACGCCGCCTGTTCATCTTTTGATTTTTACTTCTTCGAAAGATCAAGACAGCAGCAGTAGTAAGGGTTGTGAGTTGTGTGGACAGCGTGAGTCTGCGCAGCTCAGGTGGTTTCTAGGGCTGTGGACTGTGGGTGTGTGCAACTGGTGAGAAACCGGGAGGACCGGTGGACAACTCCGCAGTTGGCAAAGAGCATCCACATGATCTGCGAGCTGTCCACAAGGTTGTCCCCAGCTGTTGGTGCGTTCATGCCCAGGCCCTCCACAGGCTGAGGGTGGTCCGGGTCTCCCTGGATGGGGGACAACTCGCCGAAACTTTCTCCAGAGTTGGTCCGATCGGGCGCTCCACACCGTCAGAAAAGTTCCAGCGGGCGTGGCCAGGTTCGGCGGGGACCTGCCACGGGCGGCCCGACTTTTCTCAGCTTGTGGGGTGCGCGGCGGGGCACCGCCGAACCAGAAAGTTCGGCGTGCGGCGGCCATGCCCTGGCATCCCCGTAGTCATCGGCGGCCGGAGCGGGGCACCCAAGAGAAGACGCCCGCCGGAGGGACTCTCCGACGGGCGTCTACGGCGTGCTGGGGGTCAGGCGCGGGCCCGCTGCTTGATCCGGGAGGTCAGCTCCTGGACCTGGTCGTAGATGCGGCGGCGCTCGGCCATCTCCTTGCGGATCTTCTTGTCCGCGTACATGACGGTGGTGTGGTCGCGGCCGCCGAAGGTCTGCCCGATCTTCGGCAGGGACAGGTCGGTCAGCTCGCGGCACAGGTACATGGCGATCTGCCTGGCCTGGGCCAGCGCCTTGGTCTTGCCGGGCCCGCACAGGTCGTCGATGCTCACCGCGAAGAACTCCGCGGTGACCGCCATGATCGTGGGCGCGGTGATCTCCGGCGCCTGCGAGTCCGGGATCAGGTCGCGCAGCACGATCTCGGCCAGCGGCACGTCCACCGGCTGCCGGTTCAGCGAGGCGAACGCGGTGACCCTGATCAGCGCGCCCTCCAGCTCGCGGATGTTGCGCTCGATCCGGGCGGCGATGAACTCCAGCACCTCGGCGGGCGCGGCCAGCCGGTCCTGCGCCGCCTTCTTGCGCAGGATCGCGATCCGGGTCTCCAGCTCGGGCGGCTGGATGTCGGTGATCAGGCCCCACTCGAACCGCGTGCGCAGCCGGTCCTCCAGGGTCTCCAGCCGCTTGGGCGGCCGGTCCGAGGACACCACGATCTGCTTGTTCGCGTTGTGCAGGGTGTTGAAGGTGTGGAAGAACTCCTCCTGCGTGCCTTCCTTGCCCTCCAGGAACTGGATGTCGTCGACCAGGAGCACGTCGACGTCCCGGTAGCGGCGCTGGAAGGCGACCTTGCGGTCGTCACGCAGTGAGTTGATGAAGTCGTTGGTGAACTCCTCGGTCGAGACGTACCGCACCCGCATGCCCTGGAAGAGCCGCTGTGCGTAGTGCCCGACCGCGTGCAGCAGGTGGGTCTTGCCGAGACCGGACTCGCCCCAGATGAACAGTGGGTTGTACGCCCTGGCCGGCGCCTCGGCCACGGCCACCGCCGCGGCGTGCGCGAACCGGTTGGACGCGCCGATGACGAAGGTGTCGAAGGTGTACTTCTCGTTCAGCCTGGTCTGCGGGTTGCTCGGCGAGCGGGCCGGCTGACCAGCGGAGTTGCCGGAGTACTTGGGCCATATCTCGTGCACCGCGGCGAGCGCCTCGCGCTCCTCGTCCACCTCGTCCTCGGTGTCCCCGCCCTCGGCCTGCACCGCGACCGTGGGCAGCGGGCCGACCTGCGGCAACCCGGTGGCCGGGACCGGCGTGGTGGCCATCCCGTTCGGCAGCGGGGCCAGCGGCAGCGGGATCGCGGGCATCGTCGGCTGTTCCAGCGACGGGCCCGCGTGCGAGGGCGCGCTCACCGGGGGCGGCGCGACCGGTTTGGGCGGGGCGGGGCTCAGCGGGGCGCTGTCCACCTTCACCGCGAGCGAGACGTCCCGGCCGAGGTGACGGGAGAGCGCGGCGGTGATCGGTTCGCGCAGCGCGCGTTCGATGGCGTCCTTGGCGAAGTCACTCGGCGCGGCCAGCAGGGCCGTGCCGTCGAGCAGGCCGATCGGGCGGGTCACCCGCATCCAGGCTCGTTGTTGGGGGGAAAGGGTGCCGGAGGACAGCTCCTGCACTACGCGTTCCCAAACGAGTCCCAGCTCGGCGTGGGTGTCGGACACTTGCTCCGCTCCCTCCCCTCGTGTCAGCGCCGCGCGAACACCAAACGTGAGATGTCCACAGAGTTGTCCACAACTGTGCACGAAGGCGGGATGGCCCGCACACGGACCCCCCCGTAAACGCGGAAGGGGCAAACTAGCAACCGTCGACGGCACCCACAAGGTCTGCCCGGTCACTCACCCCGCCCGATGTGGCGGAACGGGGGGCGGATTTGAGATGACGGCGGGTGATAAGTACCCTCGGATGGTCTCCCGCGTACCGACGGGTGCGTTTGCCGTGCCTGTCATGGTCGTCTGATCATGGTGATCGCGACGGAGACAACCCTAGACCTGCTTCACCCATGTACCGGGAGAACCGACCGTGAGCAAGCGCACCTTCCAGCCCAACAACCGTCGTCGCGCGAAGACCCACGGCTTCCGGCTGCGGATGCGTACCCGTGCCGGCCGCGCGATCCTGGCTGCTCGCCGCCGCAAGGGCCGCGCCGAGCTGTCCGCCTGAGACACCCGCCGCCGTGCTCCCCGCGGCTGCCCGGCTCACCCGTAGCCAGGACTTCGGCCTGGTGGTACGCCGGGGCCGCCGCGTTGGGCGACCCCGGCTGGTGGTGCACGCGCACCTGTCGAACCCGCCCACCCCTGGCGAGTCCTTCTCGCCGAGGGTGGGTTTCGTCGTGAGTAAGGCAGTGGGCAACTCCGTGGTCCGGCACCGGGTCTCCCGCCGGCTCCGGCACCTCGTGCGCGACCGGATCGACCGGTTGCCGCCGGGCAGCGCCCTGGTGGTGCGCGCCCTGCCCGCCTCGGCGGAGGCCACCAGCGCCCAGCTGGGCGGCGATCTCGACTCGGCCCTCCGCAAGCTCGGCCTGCCCGCACCAGGTGGTGCGGGGTGAGCGCCGGGCGGGCCGGGCCGCTGGCCACCGTGCTGCTGTGGCCGATCCGGTTCTACCGCCGGTTCATCTCTCCCGCTCTTCCCCCGACGTGCCGCTTCTACCCGAGCTGCAGTCACTACGCGGTCGAGGCGCTGACCACTCATGGCGCCTTCCGCGGGTCGTGGCTCACCGTGCGCAGGCTGTTGCGCTGCGGACCCTGGCACCCTGGAGGCCTGGACCCCGTTCCGCCGCCCCGCGACCGTGCTTCGGAGCGGGCTTCATGCAAATCCGCTGAGGAGTAGTTCGTGCTCGACTTCATCAACTACCCCGTGTCAGCCATCATGTGGTTCTGGCACAAGGTGCTCAGCTACGTCATCCCGGAGACCAGCGGGGTGAACTGGGCCCTGTCGGTGATGCTCCTCGTGTTCACCCTGCGCGCGCTGCTGTTCAAGCCGTTCGTCAAGCAGGTGCGCTCGATGCGCAAGATGGCGGAGTTCCAGCCGCAGCTGGCCAAGCTGCGGGAGAAGTACGGCAACGACAAGCAGCGCATGGCCCAGGAGATGCAGAAGCTCCAGGCCGAGGGCGGGTTCAACCCGCTGGGCGGCTGCCTGCCGATGCTGGTCCAGATGCCGGTGTTCCTCGGTCTGCTCAACGTGCTGCAGGGCTTCAAGCCGGGCGCCACGAGCAACTACATCTTCGGCCAGCCCGAGGTGAGCTCCTTCCTCGCCTCGAAGCTGTTCGGCGTGAACCTGTCCGCGGCGATCCGGATGAGCGGCGCGGACCTGGCCGTCATCGGCACCGACCGCACCGCCCTGCTGCTGCTGGCCATCCCGCTGATGGTGCTGGCCTCGGTGCTGACCCACCTGACCGCGCGGCACTCGGTGGCCCGCCAGTCCGCGACCGCGGCGGCCAACCCGCAGTCGGCGATGATGAACAAGCTGATGCTGTACTTGTTCCCGCTCGCGGTGCTCGTCGGTGGTCCGTTCTTCCCGGTGGCGATGCTGCTGTACTGGCTGAGCAACAACACCTGGACCCTTGGTCAGCAGTACGTGGTGTACCACCGCATCGACCGGGAGGAAGAGGAGAAGAAGGCCGCGGCCATCGAGAAGCGGCAGAACCTCGGCCCCAAGCCCGGTCAGAAGCCGCAGCCGGGTCAGAAGCCCGCGCCCGGCCAGAAGCCGGTGCGCAAGCGCCCGGCCAACGCCGCTCCGCAGGCCGCCTCCCCCACCACCTCCTCGGCCGACAAGAACAAGGACACCTCCGCCTCGACCGGGTCGGAGAAGAGCAATGCCCCGCGCAACGGTTCGGACGCGGCCAAGTCCACGGACTCCGCCGCCGCGAAGCCCGGTGAGGTCCCCGGGATCATCCAGAGCCGGTCGACGGGCAAGAAGCAGACCCGCAAGCGCCGCTGAGTCGGCTGCTACATGGAAGGAGACACCGTGTCGGAGACCTTGCAGGCGACCGAACAAGGAACGGACGCCGCTACTCCGGACGCCGGTAACGACGAGAGCCTGTTGGTGCGCGAAGGGGACATCGCGGGCGACTACCTGGAAAAGCTGCTCGACCTGCTCGACTACGACGGCGACATCGACCTGGACGTCGAGGCGGGCCGCGCGATCGTGAGCATCGATGGTGGCGAAGACCTGGAGAAGCTCGTCGGTCGCCGCGGTGAGGTCCTGGAATCCCTCCAGGAGCTGACCCGCCTCGCGGTCCAGCAGTCCACCGGTAGCCGCAGCCGCCTGATGCTCGACGTCGCCCAGTGGCGCGCCGACCGCCGGGCCGAACTGAGCGAGCTGGGCAAGTCCACCGCCGAGGAAGTCCTGGCGACGGAGAAGCCCAAGCGCCTGCGCACCATGACCCCGTTTGAGCGCAAGGTCGTGCACGACGCGGTCGCCGCCGTCGCGGGCGTGCACAGCGAAAGCGAAGGCGAAGAACCCCACCGCCGCGTGGTGGTCTTCCCCACCAGCTGACCCCAGCAAGAACCACAGACGCCCGGCCGGGACTCCCCCGGCCGGGCGTTTCGCTTTGCACCCAGCCCCTGGCGCGTGCGCACTGACGCGTCGCCCCCTGGCGCGCGCGGCGTGGGGCGGCGACACTCCCCCGCCAGCCGCCAGCCGCCAGCCGCCAGCCGCCAGCCGCCAGCCGCCAGCCGCCAGCCGGTGCGCCGCAGGCCGGGCTGCGGCTGGGACAGACGCACGGCCCGGCGGCGTGGCGGCTCGGCGACGTGGGCGGCCCGGCGGTGGGAGTGGGCGGGCGGCGCGTAGGCGGTGCTGGCGCATGGGCTGGCGTGTGCGCCTGAGGCCGGCCGGGTGGCAGTGGGCGGTGCTAGCGATGTCGCTGGCGGAGCTGGGATGAGCGCAGGCTCAAGTTGGGACTGGCGGTGGGGCTGGAACCTTGCCGGGGCCGGGGCCGGGGCCGGGGCCGGGAGCGGGGCTGGGAGTGGGGC
>NZ_JAMHIV010000004.1 GCF_023897065.1 Crossiella sp. SN42 | reverse complement strand
GGGTCATCGCATACTCCTTGACCAAGTCATGCAGCACGTAGCGGCCCGGTGCGCACTCACTGAGCAAGTGGTTGTCGTAGAGCTGCTCCAGTGCCCGCCGAGCAGAGTCCGGAGGCAGCCCAGTCAGCGCCGCAGCCGTGGCTGCGTCGATCTCGTTTCCTGGGATTAGGCCCAGACAGCGAAACAGCGGCTGGTGTTCGGTAGGCAGTTCGCGGTAAGACATCTCGAACGCGGCGGTGAGAGTGCGGTTCTCCGCACGCAACTCGCCGAGTCGAGCTGGCGAGCTGGCGAGTAGATCCGCCAGATAGCGGATAGTCCATTGTGGATGGTGTCGCAATCGTCCGGCCAGTAGCGTGATCGCAAGGGGTAGTCGGCCGCACAAGGACATCAGATCGCACACCGAGGCCGGGTCGGCTTGCGCTCGCTGCCCGAGAAGACGTTGAAGCAGCAGTCCAGCCTCCCCGCGACTGAGTGGACCCAGTTCGGTGGTGCACAGGTTCTCCAATGCGGTGAGCCGTCGCCTGCTGGTGATCAGCACCCGGCTCCGGCCGGGACCGGGCAGCAGAGGCCGAATCTGTTCGTGATCGGCCGCGTCATCCAGCAGGAGAAGGATTCTCCTGCCACGCGATACGTTCCGCCACAGAGCCGACCTTGCCGGGAGACCCGCGGGAATGGACTCGGCAGGCACACCGACCGCGGACAGCAAACCGGCCAGTGCCTCACGTGGGTGTAGCGGAGCCTCTCCGTCGGCGAAAGCGTTGAGCCGCAGGAAGAATCGACCGTCCGGGTAGTCCGGGGCCAGGCGATGTGCCGCGTGCACGGCCAGTGCGGTCTTGCCAATTCCCGGCATGCCGTCGATGACGTGAACCTCTGCGGCCTGCTGGGCGCCAGGCTCGGTAAGCCGGCGTAGCTCGGCATCCCTGCCGGTGAAGGCGGGCACATCGGCCGGCAGCGGCTCCGGGGCCGCCGGTGGTGTTGTGGTCACCAGCGGGTCGAACTGTCGCGGAGCCGAGGCCAGCACGAGGTCCTCGGCCAGGATGCGCCGGTGTATGGCACGCAGGGCCTGTCCGGGGTCGATGCCCAGTGCCTCGCTCAACGTGGTTTGGGTGTCGTGGAAGACCTCGAGTGCCTCAGCCTGCCGTCCGGAGCGGAACAACGCCATCATCAGCAGCTCTCGCAGCCGTTCGCGCAGTGGGTTGTGTGCCGCTAGGGCGGTGAGTTCGGCCACCACGGCCTGGTGGTCGCCGCGCTCCAAGGACAGCGCGGCCCACAGTTCCTGCGCCTGGAGGCGAAGTTCTTGCAACCTCAGCCGTTGAGCTTGCAGGAAGGGGCTTTCCAACCCGCTGAACGGTTCTCCGCGCCAACATCGCAGTGCGGCGTCGACGGCGGTGGCCGCTTGGTCCGAGCGGCCGGCGCCCTGGTGTTCCTGAGCAACTCGAAGCTCACGCTGGAAGACCAGTACATCGAGTTGTTCAGGTGTGCCGCGCAGCAGATAACCGGCCTCTGTTCGCACCACCACCTCCTCTCCAGCACCAGTTGGCCGCAGAATTCGGCGCAACCTGCTGATGTTGGTCTGCACGGTGTTGCGTGCTCCTTGTGGCGCGGAGTCCGCCCACACCGCCTCGATGAGCGCGTCCACCGATATCGGCTGGTTGATATGTGTGAGCAGCACGGCCAGCACCGCCTGCTGGCGGGACCAGCCCAGCTCAATGGCCACCGTTCCTCGCCATGCGGCCAGCGGCCCTAGTACCGCATAGCACAGCTTTCCCCCTGTTTCAGGCACTCCAACCCTCCCCGATAGTAGTGCCGTGAAGTCACCCTAGCGTGCCGCGGGCGCCGCCCGCATCACTTCCCCAAAAAGCGTGCCTGACCTGCGGCTTCAATCCCGTGACAGCGCTGTGTACGCGGCCCGACATAGCGTCGTAATCGGCACGAGTGAGTCGTGCGGCAAATCCACCGGCCACATGGCCAGTCAAATCAGAGAAAGGGAAATACGTTCATGGACGCTTTTGATCTCGACGCCAGGGTGACCACCCCGGCGGCCGGCGGCGGCCACGCCGAACCGCTGTCGATCAGCAGTCTGGTGACCCGCTTCCTGTGCACCAAGACGCCGATCTGCTCCAAGTCCACCTGCACCTGCACGCTGGTCGGCCTGTGCACCGCGGGCTGCCGCCAGCAGTGACGAGCTCAATGTAGAGCTGATCGACAAGCGGGTGCTGCCGTGTGTCCAAGACACGGCAGCACCCGCTGCCCAAGCTACCGCATCACGCACGCGCGCACAGCGCGCGTAGATCGAACAACGGGGGTTGTTGTGCGCGCAGAATCGGGGGGAAGTACCGCGCCTGGCCAGGTGCTCGCTACTGCGGAATCTGTCACGGCCTGGCATGGAGAGTTGTCTGGGGCGCTTGCGGTGCAAGCCAGACAGGTGGCATGGGAAGTCGCTCGTAGAATGGCGGACTCGAAGACCGTCATCGACCGGGTCATGCAATTCACCGAACAGTCGACGCATCCGATGGAATGGTACTTCCCGAGCTTCGGCTATGGGCACGCCGGGATCGCCGTGCTGCATGTGCTCGCCGCCGCCGCCGCGCCTGATGAGGAGGAACGAACTCGTTCGATGGAGACAGGATTCACCTTCATCCGCGAGGCCGTGGCCGGTACGCGGGCTCAGCCGTTGCAGGCGCCTGGCATGTTCTCCGGCACCAGTGGGCTGGCACTGTGCGTGGCGGCATGCGCGGAGGCTGAGCCGCGGTTCTGGCCCAGCGTGCACCGTCTGCACGACCAACTGGCCGCTCAGGCCATCGGCATGTCGCTGCCCAGGGTTGAGCGTCAGGTCAGCGACTCCGATTACGACATGATCACCGGAGCCGCCGGGATCCTGGCTTACCTGTGCTCGATCACCGCGCCGGGTGATGCTCTGCGAGCCGCGATCGACCACGTGCTGGACTACCTTGTCTGGCTCAGCGAGCCGCCCCGAGATCTCACTCTGACCCGTCGTTGGCTCATCGACCCTCAGTTCTGTGTGCAGCCGGGGCGTGACCCTGACGACTTTCCCGGGGGCTACCTCAACCTCGGCATGGCACACGGGATTCCCGGTGTGCTTGCCGCGCTGGCGGCGGCCTGGCGGGCCGGGCACCGACGACCTGGCCACGAGCAGGCGCTGCGGCGAATTGTCGACTGGTTGCTGCAGGTACGGCGCGACGATGCGCACGGCCCGGTGTGGGCCACCGACATCCCGGTTGCCGCCACCGGAGAAGAGGTCCGCCCGGACAACCCTCAGGACCAGGTGGCCTGGTGCTACGGCACCGCCGGGGTGGCGCTGTCCTTGCTGGTGGCGAGCGAGGCACTCGATGACCCCGGGCTGCATGCCGTGGCATGCGAGTCCTTTGCGGCGGTGCTGCGGCGCACAACTGTCTCTGCCAGCCACTCCTCGACCTTTTGCCACGGCTTGGCCGGGGTGCTGGCGATCTGCCTGGAGTTCGCCGCCGCGGGCAGTGCGACGGCCCGCGAACATGCGCCCCGCTTGCTGAGCGAACTGCTGTCCGAGGCAGATCCAGAGCTGCCTCTGGTGTTCCGAGATCAGGAAGAACCCGGGACTTTCGTGGACAGCCCGGCACTGCTCACGGGCTCGACTGGGGTGGCGCTGACCCTGCTGGCTTCGGTAAGCCCGGTCCGTCCGGCCTGGCTGCGCGCGTTCCTGGTGAGGTGAGCATGACTGAGGCACGCTATGAAGCCGCTGACTTCTTCCTGTTGCGCGCACCCGCCTTGCCCGTGCAGGTCTTCCAGGACCTCCTTTCCACCGAGCAGCACTCGAGCCCGGCGGAGCAACGGGAGCAGGCCCATGCCCGGTTGCACACGCTGGCCGGACAGCCTGAGGTGCGGCGCGCGCTGTACGTGGCCAGCAGTGACCTGGTGAACGCTCTGGACCGGCCTGCGGGGAGCCCGCCCACGGCCAAGAAGGCCCGCCGATTGCGTTCCCGCTTGTTCCGCTACCTCGTCCGCATGGCCACTCGTCCCACTCCCTTCGGGGCTTTCTCCGGTGTGGCGCTCGGCGAGTTCGGCCAGGACACCACCGCCTGCCTGGCCCGACCGGTGTTGCGGAACAACCGGATCCGCGCGGACATGGGCTGGCTGTTCGAGTTGATCGAACAGGTGGAGAACGATGAGGAGATCCGGCGGGAGCTGCAGGTGGTGCTCAACTCCAGCGTGCACCGCAGTGGTGACCGGCTGGTGCTGCCCTACGCCGATGTCTACGGCCGCGGCGACAACCGCGCGGTGCGCGTGCGGGCCACTACGGCGGCGCTGGCGGCGACCCGGCTGGCCACCACACCGATCCCGTACGGGCAACTCGTCGAGGACCTGACACAGCTCTTTCCCGACGCCGACCGGGCCAAGGTCGTCGGCCTGATCGATGAGCTACGCGAGCTGCACATCCTGACCAGCCATCTGCGCCCACCACTGACCGTGGCGCACCCGGAGACCTTCGTCGCCAAGCAACTCTCCGGTGTGGCAGCGGCCGCCCAGACCGAGGCGGGGTTGCGGGTGGTCGCCGAACGGGCGGTGCGAGCAGCCGAGCAGGAGGGGGTGGCACCACTGGCGGAGCTGACCGCGGCTCAACGGGCGCTGGTGCCCAAGCACTCCGGTCCGACCTTCCAGCTTGACGCAACCCTGAACCTGGCTCAGTCGCGGCTGTCCGCCGAGGTCGGAACCGCCGTCGCGGAGGCGGTGGACTGCCTGATGCGGCTGGCCGCGGCACTGCCCGGCCACAACCACCACCTCGCCCAGTACCGGGAAGCCTTCACCGAGCGGTACGGGCTGCTGCAGCTGGTACCGGTGCTGGAGCTGCTGAGCCCGGAACGCGGTCTGGACGCGCCACCCACCTACACACAGCCGCCACGCGAATATCCGTTGGCGCACCACCTCCCGGATCCGTCCTACGCCGAGTATGACCAGGCGCTCATCGAGTTCGCCCAACAAGCGTGGTGGTCGGGTGCGCAGGAGGTCGCGCTGACCGATGAGTGGCTGGATCGCCTTGCTCCTGGCCATCAGGATCAGCGACAGGCGCTGTACCCGACGATGGACGCCTTCGTACAGCTGCAGACGGCCGGACCGGTGGACACCGGCAACTGGCGTGCCGTGCTGCGCTATGACGGTCTGGCCTTCGGTGGCCGCGCCTCGGGACGGTTCTTCGACCTGCTGGGCGAGGAAGCGGTGGAGCGGCTACGCGGCTACGCCCGGCAGGAGGAAGCGCTCAGCCCGGAGGTGGTCCACGCCGAACTGTCGTTCCTGCCCACCCAAGGGCGTGCGGCGAACGTGGCGTTCCGGCCGCTGCTGCGCCACTACGAGATCCCGGTCAACACCGCCGCCACGCTCGCCCCTGACCAGGTCATCAGCTTGACCGACCTCTACGTCGGCGCGACCGATGATCGCTTGTTCCTGTGGTCCAAGCGGTTGGGCAAGCAGGTTGTGGTGTCGCAAACAAACATGCTCAGCCCGCTGCTGGCCCCGAACGTGGCCAGGTTCTTGCTAGAGGTCTCCAACGACGGTTATGTCATGCCGTGCGGGTTCCGCTGGAACGTGCTGGATTCCATGCCCTTCCTGCCGCGGGTCACCCGCGGCAAGGTGGTACTGCGGCCCGCACAGTGGAGCGTGAACTCCCTGCCAGGCAAGGACTTCGCCTCCGAGGTCCAGGCGATGCGGAAGCGGTGGCGGATACCTCGACACGTGTACCTGGTGGACAACGACAACCGGCTGTTGCTGGACCTGGAACATCCAGTGTGCCTGGATGAGCTCGCTGCCGAGCTCGACCGTGGCCGGGGCCCGGTCACGCTGCACGAGATGCTGCCCGGGTTCGGGGAGCAATGGCTGCGTGATACCGACGGCGCGACCTACCTGGAAGAGATCGTCGTTCCCTTGCTCGCCCGCGGCAGCGCGGGCACGTCGCGTAGCCCGATCACGGTGGCGGTGAGTCAGGACGAGACAGCGGCACCAGTGGCATACCTACCGGGCAGCCAGTGGAGTTTCCTCAAGGTCTACACCGGGATCAACCAGCAGGATGAGATCATCGCGACCGAGCTGAGTGAGCTGGTCAAGCTGCTAGGCGAGCAGCGGCTGATCGACCGATGGTTCTACATCCGGTACCTGGATCCCAGGCCACACCTGCGGTTGCGGTTCCGTGCCGCGTGTTCTGAGGCAGAGCCGTTGCTGTTGTGGCAACTCAGCCAGTGGGGCGGGCGGTTGGCCGGACAGGGTTTGGCTGTGGAGACCGCGCTGGCTGGATACTTCCCCGAAACCAACCGCTACGGCGGGCCACTGGTCTACGACACGGTGGAGAAGGTGTTCGCGGCCAACAGCGAGGTCACGGCCAACCTGGTTGCCCTGCTGCACCGGAGCAGCAAGGAGATCCGTCCAGAGTTCACCGCGCTCGCCGCGCTCGACACGCTCTACCGGCAGTGGGGACTGGGCCGGCGGGAGCGCCTGGAGTCCTTACCCACCGGGGACAGCGCTGATCCGGAGGCCGTGCGCGCGGAGTTTCAGCAGAACCGCGCCTACCTCACCGAACTTCTCACGCCCTGGGACTTCCGACCGCACGAGCAGGGCCGCGCACACCACGACCTGCTCCAGGAAATCCTTGCTCCACAGCAGGAGACCGTCGCCGCCGCGGCAGCGGAGGTGCGGGCCGCGAGGGGGCGGAACCTGTTGTCCGGTAGCGAGTCCAGTGTACTCGGCAGCCTGGCGCACATGCAGGTCAATCGCCTGTTGTCGATCGATCTGCTCCGGGAGGCCCACCTGTACGCCCTATGGCGGCACACCTTGCGGGCCATCGGCGGCCGGCCAGGCACAGGAGGCCGGGGATGAACCCGCGGAAGCACTGGCGCCGGATTGCCGTGATGGTATGGACCCTCAGCCCGATCCGGGTCGTGGCCTTGGTCATGGTCACGATCGCGGTCTCGGTCGTGCCCGCCGTACAGCTACAGATCACCGCGACCGCCGTGCAGACTGTCGCCGACGCGGTGGCGGCCCGAGGCGAAGGCGAGTTCGGCGCAACGGTGCTGACGGTGGGCTTACTCGTCCTGGCGGTCTCGGTGATCGCACACCTGCTCGGGGTGTGGCACTCCTACCTGGACTCGGTGCTGCGACTGCACTTGTCCACCGCCGTGGCGGAGGAGGTTATGGGCAAGGGAATCCGGATGGAGTTGCAGGACTATGAGAACGCCGAGTCCTACGACAAGCTTCAGCGGGGCTTCCAGGAGAGCAGCGGTGGCCGAATCCACCAGCTGTTCGCTGACACTCTGGGCTTTGCCCGCGAACTGATCACCATCGTGTCGGTCTCGGCGGTGCTGTTCTCCTGGAACGTCTGGGTCGCCCTGCTTATCTTGTGCTCGCCGATCCCCTCGGCGATCGCGCAGATGTGGTACGGCAGGAGGATGTACGAGATCGAGTACGGCCGTGCCGCCGACCGCCGCAGGCTGGTCTACCTGCAGTACCTGACCACCACCGATCATTCCTTTAAGGAGGTCCGGCTCTTTCAACTCGGCGGCCATCTGATCGAGTCCTATCGGCGGCAGGTGCGGCGGTTCCTCGAGGTCGATCGGAGCCTGACCCGAAAACAGTCGATCTCGTTGGGTTCCTTCGGGTTGGTGAGCGTGCTCGTCTCCGCTGGAGCGGTGGTGCTGGCGATGGTGGCCACAATGGACACCGGCCGAATCGGCGAGCTGGCCGGGTACTTGCAGGCCATCGGGATCGTCCAAGCCTCCGGGCACGCTCTGTTGCTCGGTGTGGCCAACCTGTATGAGAACAAGCTGTTTGTCAGCAATCTGTTCGAGCTGCTCGATCTGCCCGAACGGCGGATCCAGGGCGGCACCCGGCGGTTCCCGGAGCGGTTGCGGCAGGGGATCGAGTTCCGTGGGGTCAGCTTCACCTATCCCGGCACCGGTGAACAGGTCCTGGACCGGGTCAGCTTCACCATGCCCGCACGCAGCTGTGTGGCGCTGGTAGGGCAGAACGGCGCGGGTAAGACAACCTTGGTGAAGCTGTTGACCCGGTTGTACGAGCCCACCGGCGGGCAGATCCTGCTCGACGGTGTGCCGATCCAGGAGTACGACCTGGAGGATCTGCGCCGCAATCTGGGTGTGCTCTTCCAGGACTACATCAAGTACGAGCTTCCCGTGCGGGACAACATCGGCTTCGGCCAGATCGAGCACCGCGGCGACACCGAGCGAATCCGCCGCGCCGCCAATGCCAGCGGCGCGGACTCCATTGTGGACGGTCTGCCCGAAGGGTACGAGGCGATGCTGGGGCGCCACTTCGAGAACGGCAAACAGCTCTCCGGCGGACAGTGGCAGAAGGTGGCCCTGGCGCGGGCGTTCATGCGGGCCGCGCCCATCGTGGTGCTCGACGAGCCCACCGCTTCCATCGACGCGGAGGCCGAAACCGAGATTTTCCAACGCTTCCGCGCCATCGCCGACACGTCCACCAGTCTCCTGGTCGCGCACCGGTTCTCGACCGTGCGCATGGCCGACAGGATCGTCGTCATCGACGGTGGGCGAGTGGTCGAGCAGGGAACGCATGTCGAGCTGATGAACCTTTGCGGGCACTACGCCTATCTGTTCAACCTCCAGGCCGCCGGATACCAATCGGAGCGCACATGAGGACATCCGTCATCATCCCCACCATGCCGGAGCGACCGGCCGAGCTCCTCCCCTTCGCGGAGCTGGTCCGCGACACCTCAGCCCACAGGCTGTGGCAGGGCCAGTCCCTTGGCATCGAGCCCCACCAGGGTTTCGCGTATCTGGCGGGGCAGGGTTGTGCCGTTCCGATGGGCACCAGCGTCATCCTGACACCGTTGCGCCATCCCTATGAGGCCGCGCTGCAGGCGCGTTCGCTGGCGGTGCTCAGTACGCACAACGTGGTTCTCGGCATCGGAGCGGGGACACCTGAGTTGGTAGAGACCTTGCACGGCGCACCGTATCCGAGTCCGCTGGGCGCGCTCAGCGACTACCTGACCATCCTGCGAGGCCTCCTCTCCGGTGAGTCGATGGAGTTCCAGGGGCGGCGGTACCGCATGTCGGGCGGACTGCCGAGGTTGACGCATCCGCCGGTGGAGTTGGGCCTGGGTGTTCTGCGCCCCGCCGCTGCTCGCCTGGCCGGCGAGCTGGCCGACTGCGCGATCACCTGGATGACTCCCCCGGACTACGTACGCAACACTCTGCGCCCGGAAATGGACTCTGCCGCGGCGGCGGTGAAGCGGCCTGCGCCGCGCGTGGTCGCAGTGGTGCACGTCGCGGTGCGCCGGGAGGGCAGGGATCCGTACCTGCTGGCGGTCAACGCTGCCCGGCAGCACCTGTCCGCGCCGCATTACACGGACATGCTGCGGCAAGCGGGCCTGCGGGTGCATCCGGTACAACCGGTCCTCAACGCCAGGGCGTTGGTCGATGCCGGGGTGTTCGTCACCGGGACGGCGGCCGAGGTGGCGGAGAAGCTTCTGGCGTATCAGGAAGCCGGGGTGGACGAGGTGGTGCTCAACACGGCCGGGGTGCACACGACAGAGGGTGGTACGTCGGCGGTCAGAGATCTTCGGGAGATCTTGGACCACATGGCTGCCTGAAGGACAGGATGACCGCTTTCGCTCAACCGGTTGATCGTTACGGCGACCGCCGGATGTCAACGGCAGGATGGTGACATGGAAACGCAGAGGACACACGAACGGGTGCGCGCCGCTCTGGCAGAGTTGGCGCCTTCATTCGGTCCGCCGGTGGTGCTCACCCCGCTGACCGTGGTGCCCTCAACCGAAGTGATCAGCAGCGGGCATGGCGTGCGACGCCGGTTGGGCGTGGCGTTCACGGTCGCGCTGGGATTCTTGGAAAGCGCGCTGGGCGGATCCGGTGGAGTCGCCAACGACGGCTCGCATCTGCCTCCTTCCGGTTTCACCCACACTGACGCTGGCCGATTCGTCGGTTTCGACGACGAGGTCGAACAACTGCCTCGTTGGGTCGTCAGCGACGGCGTTGCGGTCGTGGTGGTGCAAGCCCAGGATGACGCTTTCGCGTTGTGCTGGAGCAGCGAGACCGATACCCGGCCCGAGGTTGAAGACGTCGGTGGCGACGTGCCTTACCTACGGCTGACCTTCGCCGATGGCTCTCGGGTGGGATTGCAGATGTCGGCAAAGGAGCGCGCGACGGTACTGGCCGCGCTTTGAGGCATGTCAACGGCTTCAGCGGCAAATCACCCGATAAGCGACCGGATTCCGCCCGCCCGCGCGCCGGATCACACGCGAACACGGTCTTATGCTCGCCTTCATAGGTACACCAGTGGACCTGCCTAGCAACTGGGGTCGGTGGGATGGGGGCCAGACGACGAGCTCGGAACGCTCAACCTGATCACCGACGAGGTGCGCGCGGGCCGCGCAGGAGGTGCGCGTCGGCCGCTCGCTGTCGCGGGCCGTGCCCATCCAGCCGGCGCCCGCGTGTGGCTAGCGAAGGGCATCGATCATGGCCTCGGCCATCGGGGCGCTCGAGACCGGGTTCTGGCCGGTGAACAGGTTCCGGTCACGAACGGTGAGGGCCTGGTAGGCAGGCCCACCGGCATGCTTTGCCCCAGCTCGCGCAACCGGCCGGCGAGCAACCACGGCACTCCTTCGGCCGTGCCGAACAGCTTCTCCTCCTCATCGGTGAACGCCGTCGTCCTCAGGGCGGCGAAGTCCTCCGCGATTCGCACCGCAGGCCATTTCCAGGTCCTTGGTGGCGTGGACGGTGAAGATGGTGACCTCGGTGCCGGACTTCTCACCCGGCTGTGTCAGGCACACCGCTGAGCATCAGCAGCTGATTTCAAGTCTTGTCCGTGCCCGTCGGGCTACGAGGGTGATGCTTGCTGGAGGTGCGACACTGCAGCAAGTGCGAGAACGCTTGGGACACAGTAGCCTCCGATCGACCGAACGCTACGTCCACACTCTCGTCGATACCGATGAAAGTGCCCTGGACGCGTTCGGCCGTATTCGTGACCGCAAATCGTCCCGTGCTCCGACCACTTCTAACGCTAGACGGCGCCCATCTGGACAGCGCCGAAACGTTCTAATCGGAGGATCACGGCGACAGCGTCAGAGGGCATAGAACCTGACCAGAGAATAGGGCCACGACACGGCGGCTGCAGGCAGGTACCAGAACTGGATTCCGAGGAGCTCCGTGAGTCGCGCGACGGAAACATTGTGGCTGCGCAGTTTCACCGACGGCACTCACTACCGCCTACGCCGTACGGCGCGCCGCCTTGAACCGCGGACGACACCAGCAGTGGCGGTTAGGACACCGGTCACCGCTGCCGCTGTACCAGTAGAGGGTGTGGCGAATACGATCAAGGACCCAATGACGGCCAACGCCGCGATCACGCTGAAGAAAGCCCAGCACATCAACCTGATGACATTGCGGGTGCGAGTTTCATCTGCCACGACATAGCCCAGAAGACCATGAGGGTGCGCCGCTCCCGCTTGCCGCGCCAGAGATCGGGGCTTCGGGCCTGCGCCGACCACGGTCTGGTCGGCCAGGGAGGCACCGCCTGTGCCGGAGGAGGAGAGCTGTTCGTCGGTCATCGCGATCCGCTCCGGTCACTCCCCAGACCCACAGCCGGGCGCTGCCGGTTGACCACCTGGTGAAGCTGCTGCCAGTACCCGGTGAACCTGACCAACTCCTGCAACAGAGGGATGCACTCATCAGGATCGCTCCACCCGTGCAGCTCCACGAACGGTGTGAGCGAGTCGGTGTGCGTCCCCAACCGGGTCACTACCGCGTGAGCTTGCTCAAGCAGCTTGCGCAACTTCAACGAATCGGTCGCCACCTTCGCTGCCGCCGAGGCATCGGTGATCACCGCTGGGTCTGTGAGCGCAAGCGTACGCAGATCATCAGCGGTGAGAAGCTCGCCGTGAGGTGCCTCGGCCGCCAGCTCGCGCGCGTGAGCACCGACAGGGACTCGCCGCACCGGCAGGCTGCGTCGGCCATCAAAGATCGCCTGAGCCAGTTGATGCAGGCCTGCTGGAGTGCTCGCCAGTGCGGTCAGAAAATGATCGGGCTTCGTGCTCTGTCCCTTGGCACCGTGCGGGCTGAACGGCAACAAGAGCTCCTGGCCTGGCGGGGCACAAATCAGGTGGAACAGCGCCCGGGTCGCCAACTGCCGCTGCGCAGGCCCCACGCCGGCTTTGTTCCCCAACGACCGCTCCAGCGCCGCAGCCTGCACCTCGGCCAACGCCTCGGTCAGTAGGGTCGGGATCGGGCGTGAGTCAAACGCCTGATCGTGCAGCGGCTTCCACTGCAAAGCACGCTCCAACGCCGCCCGCCGACTGTCGGCATCTGCTCGGCCGCGCAGCGCCCGAGCGACGACATGCGCGACCACTTCCGTCCGCGCATTGGTGCGTACGGAGCCGGCTACACCACGAGTCTTGAGAGCGTTGGATATCAGTTTGTCCTGATAGGTGCGAGGGGAGGCCAGCAGCGAGGCCACCGCGATCATCGCTAGGTCGTCACTCTCACAGCAGCCCGCGGCCACCGTCTCGACCGGGTGATCCAGCCAGCGCCTGATCTGATCAGAGGGCTGGCCAGTCCGACCGACAAACTTCCCACGGTGTTGCAGCATCGTCAGAACTGCTTCCGCCCGCGTCTGCCAATCCGTGGCGGCACTGAAAGGTGTGGGCCGGTCCAAATGCTGCAGGGCCACCACCCGGCGGCGGATCTCATCGAGTGGAACCTCACTGTCCACTGACAAGATCACACGAGTTCGCGGCATCACAGCTCGCCGCAGCTTCTTCGCCTCACCTCGGGAGACCCGTGTACCGCTCAGCACCTTGCCCGCAATCGCCAGCAGTTCGTTGCGCCGCGCGAACAGGGGATGCCGGGCGAGTTCCGAGCCGTCGACAGGGACCATGCTCATCCACTGCAGCACGTCGGCAGCCTCGATGCCCTCCGCGTCCTGGGTGAAATAGGTCCGGCCGTAACTGTCGGCGGTCTCCCAGCCCGCGACGCCAGGCGCGTGCCCGGCGAACTCGATGACCAACGGGAAGAGCGTGCCACCGACCCGAATTCCGTTGGTGCGGATGTCATCGCCGTACTGGTTCTGTTCACCGACCTCCGCATCAACCTTGGCCAGTTCGGTGAAGTAGAACTGCATCGCCGCCTCGACGTCGCGGTGGGACTCCAGACGCAGCAACAAAGCCGAGTTGTCCGGTGCGCAGGTGTAGGCCGGCATCAGGTAGAGGCCCTCGTAGCGCTTCCCGCCCATCCTGAGGTTCTCCGGTGCTCTCACCAGCGGTGCGGTGAGCACATCGATGTCCAACACACGGGCCGTGATGCCTGCGGCGATGGCCTCGACACGGGGGCGTTTGAGCTGAGAGATCGCTTCCTGAGGATCTGCGGCCAGCCACGCTGTCACAGCGGCGACCTGCGGAGCCAGACCGGCCTCAGCTGCCAGGTCGCGAATGGTCTGGAACTGGCGGTAGGTCAGGCGGCCAAGCTGCGAAGCACGGGCCTGCAACTCGTTGCTCGTGTCCACCACGAGCTCAGACTCAGCCGATGGACCGTGCTGACGGTCAGTCGAAGCGTGGTGCCGCGGCGAAGCATGAAACACGGGACTGTGACCCATCCGATATCCCTCGTTGCCCACGGGGCGTGCTGCGTGCACGCGCTGAACTCACGCGATCAATGCGAGGGACCGATCCCGGCATCACCACTCAGACGGCCAAGGCGTGCCCGGATCGGCTGGGTGGAGCGCACCAGAACCAAGATCGCGTTCAACAGCCACGAGAGGCTCGTGCTGGTTTCGTCGAAGATGAAATCCGGTCACCCTCGGCGCGTGACGCAGAACTGGAGAGCTATCGCCGAGGCGGACGCTAGCAGGGGGCAACACTCAGCTGGCTGAGACACGTTGCTACAGCACGAAACGGCGCGTCACCACGAGGCGTGAGCCCCTCGTGCCTCAAAGGTTGGTGAGGACTGCGTGAGGCGGGGCGATCTTCGGCGCAGCGCGGCCATGCCCGGATGCAATCACTCCATAAGGTGACCTGGTGTGTGACCCGTCAGTGAAGGTCGCACAAGAGGAGCGGACCGCTGCTCATATCCATGATCACCCGTTCGGGACGCCCTGCGCATCGCAAGCCCGTGCCGCGTCTGCGGACTTTCAGGTACCCACGCCCCGCCCCGCGACCACACCAAGAGCGGACCGGGCCTCCAATGGCACATCGAACGAACCCAACAGCGTCTCCTATCACGCCGCAGGCCGAGGGCCACAGCAGCTCGCGGTGTTGCGCGCGGCGGCCTGTCGCTGGGTGCTGATCAGCGTGCACGGTGGCGACCACGCTGAAGCGTGGTGACAGTGAGCAGGCCGACGAGGCGGCGGAGCCACCGGGTGCGGCGGCGCGCGATGTCCAGTTCTTGGGCTTCGGTGGCTGCGCTGGCCCGCAGGAACTCCCGTTCCTTGGCGTTGGCCAGCTTGTTGTTGCGGGCCGCCCTGTCACGAGCCAGCGCCAGACGGGGAGCCGCGGTAGAACAGGCCGGGATCGCGACCGTCCCGCAGCCAGGTGGCGGTCGCCTCGGTGAGCTGGCGGTGGACGCGCAGGTCGCCGCGGTCGTCGGTGAGCCAGGACCGCAACCGCGGATGAGCGCCTCGTGCGCGATCTCCACACTGTTGTGGTCGAGGGTGATCAGCCGGGCGCGGGCCAGGCGTTCCAGTACCACCGCCAGCACCGGGTCGCGGGGATCGAGTTCGCTGCGGGCGATGCGGTGACGAGTGTCCGCTGGTGCCGTCGCCGTGATCGTACTGGCGGAATAGAGTGGCACGGCTCTGCTGGCTTGATCGCGCCGCGAGTGTCGGCCCGCGAACGGATGGTTATGGTGACAGGTTCGGAACGGTCAGGGTCGCCCGGGCTGACGGTGGTCGGTTCTGCCAGCGCCTCCGGTGGCTCGCATGGAGGGTGGGCGGTCGTCACCGATGGGACGGCGCCGCTCACTGTGGGGGGAATGGCGGCGGGTGGGTTCGGGGTTGAGGCCGCGAAGTCGTTCTTGGCGGACGAGCCTGCTGGGCGATGGTGGTTCGTCCTGCTATCCGTCGTAGGGCTGGCGCTCGTTGCCCTCGGCTTTTGGCTGAGGAGCCGAGCACGCCGTCAAGCGAGGGTCGGCATCGTGGTCACCGCGACGGACCTTCGTCGCGGGCTGGCCCGAGCCCAGCAGCTGGACCAGCAGGCGGAGGCGTACAGCCGAAGTGCGTGCACGGTGACCCTGAAGACCGGCATCGAGTTGTCTGGTGACGGCATCCTGGACCGGCAACTGGTCGATGCCCTGGCCGATGAGACACTCTCGGCCACGACGATGGCGGAACGTCTGACCCCGGACGCCGTCCGGATCAATCTGATCCCGACCATGCCGCTGCATGTCGCGTTCTGGTTCGGCGCCCGGTTGGGCTACACCCACGCTCGCGAGGTCGCGGTGCACGCCATCCGGCAAGCTGATGGGGCACCCGCGTACTTCCCGGCGACCTCGCTGCGCGCGGTCGACTCCAGCACCGAGCCGCTCACCACCGATCAGCTGGAGGCCATTGACAACGGCGACCCGACCAAGGTCGCCCTCGCGCTGGACCTGCAGGGCCGGGGAGACCAGTTCTTCGACCAGGTGCTGGCGACGTGCCGCCAGCACGGCATCGGCTACCTCCTCCGGCTCGGCAATGCGTCATCCCGGTTGGCCGAGGACAGCGTGACCTTCACCGGAGTGGTGGAGCAGACCTGCCGCGCCTGGCGGGAGGCGCCGCTTGCGGCTGGCGCGCGAACCGGCCGACACGCGATCTTCCTCAGCGGACCCGTTGCGATCGCGGTGGCGCTGGGTGCCCGGATGGCATCGCCCGAGCACGGGCGGTGGACCGCCTTCACGTTCGACGCGGCCAGCAACACCTACGAGCCCTTCCCAGCTCATGCCTCCGGCTGAAATTGAACCGGTGAGAGGGGCTCCGGCGCGGCGGGTACGGCCGGGATTGTCGGTGGTCGCGTTACGCTTGTCTGCACGACGCCGCTGGATGGTTGTGATGCAGGTCATGGCCCATTCATGACGCTGGTTGACCGGGACGAGGCGTTCTAACGGGTCTCTGCGGCGAAAGGAAACCCGATGAGCCTCGGTGCGGCGTTCGACGCCTTCCAGAAGCAGGTTGACGCGAATCCGACGCAGGTCACGGAGGCTCGCGAGCGGCGCGAGATGTTCAAGACCTCCTTGGGTGGGGAGTCCGATGTCGTCGAGGTCTGGGGTTCGGGCTCCTTGCGGCGTAGTACGCATATCGGCCCGAAGATCCACGACCTGGACCTGGTAGTCGTGTTCAACCCGGATGAGCATCCGGGGTGGGGTGAGCCCGGCGACTCGGCCGCCGATGCCCTCAACGTGCTAGGCGGCAAGGTCAACAAGTTGCTCGGTGCCACCAACGGGACCGTGGCGAAGCTGGTGCGCATTGCCAGCCCCCGCAACCACGCGGTCAAGTGCTTCATCGACCTGCCAGGTGATGACAACGGGTTCACCGTGGACGCGATGCCAGCACTCAAGCACTACGGTGCCCTGCTCATCCCGGAGAAGAACTCGTCCCTCTGGATTTCGGCTGACCCGCTGTACCTGGTTGAAGAGGTCAAGAAGCGCAACGCGGACTGGGACTACTTCTTGCGCATGGTCCGGGTGCTCAAGGCGTGGCGAAAGCGCGCCGAGGTGGAGGGCAAGGTTAAGTCCCTGGTGATGGAGGTCCTCGCCCTGCACCACCTGCCTGGTGGCTTCTCGCGTCCGGAGGCCCTCAAGCGGTTCTTCACAGCGGCGGCGACGGCGGTTGGGAACGGGCCGGTCGTGGATCCTGCCGGATTGTGTGGCGAAATCCAGCCCGATCTAGACCGGATGGGGCTGCGCAACTCGTTGCTGGACGCCGCCGACCTCGCCGACCAGGCATGCGACGCATCCGACGAGGGCCACGCTGACGACGCCAAGAAGTTGTGGCGCGAGGTGTTCGGCACCGACTTCCCGGCACCGCAGGGTAAGCCCAAGGCCGGTCCCGCGTTGATCGTTCCGGCTGTGGCGCCGCGTCCGATCAAGGACGCCCCGCAGGGATGACCGGACCATGACAGCGTTGCGTGACATCGCGCCGATCAACTGGTGGGACGCTGAGCCCGGCCGCTTCGCTCGAGACCGAGACGAAGTCACTGGCCGGTTCCCTGAACTCACCTGGACGTCGAGTGGTGCAGGCCGCTGGGGCGGGAGCCTTCCGATGTGGCCCTTGGAACGGCCTGAGCCCCCCGGTCTGTGGCGCCTGCTCGGTGGTGCTGGCCTGCAGGTGGTCATCGCTTACCGGCAGGCGTACCCGATGGTGCCGCCTCGGATCTATCCGGTTGCCCCGCGGCCGAAACCGGTGGAGTGCACTCAGCACCGGTGGCATGTCAACGGTGACGGAAGCTTGTGTCAGTTCCAGACCGATACCGCGTGGGATCCCCGCGACTCGATCTGTGATCTCATCTTGAAGGCTGCGGCCTGGCGAGTCGAGTACGCCCTGATGAAGGCCGGAGCCCTGGAACAGATGACGTTGCACGGGATCGTGAGCGACCCGGCCCTCGACGACCTCATCACGACGGCCAGCGAAACACCCGAGGACGACGACAGTTCCGCGGCGCCGGAACCCACCGGGACCACCGAATGACCAGCACGTTGCTTCTGCTGCCCCGTGACGGCATTCGTCACCTCACCGCGGCCAACGCAGGCGCATTGGGGACCATCAAATTCAAACGCTCCGAGCCCGATGACCTGCTCCTGATCAGCTCCATCCGCACGGGAGCCGCCGGTTACCAGTTGACGCTGGAACCTAGGGACAACCCCTTGAACTCCGGGCTGCCCGGCGGGGAGGGATTCTGGTTCCGGGTACCGGTTGAGCTGCACGGCTGGTGGTACGAGATCATCCGACGCGGTGACCACGTCGGGGTGCCGTTCGACGAGTTTGCCCAGCGGCTACCCAGGACGCCCGCCGACCCCGGTGCGATCGGATACGTCGTACTCACCTACGCGCCGGACGCCGATATGCCGCCCTACGACGAGACACCTGTCTCCCGACTTGCAGCGTGGCGGGTGACACGAACGGGAGTGTTCGGCGTTTCGGTGGCCGTCGAGCCCGAGACCACCGGCATCACACAACTGCATCCCCACTGGCCAGTAGCCGATCTCTCGACCGTCACGGTCATGGTGGTGGGCGTTGGCAGCATCGGGGGAGCAGCAGCCACCGCGCTCGCCGGTTACGGTCTCGGACGGCTCCTGCTCGTCGACCCCGACCGGCTGCTGTGGCACAACCTGATCCGCCACGTACTACCCCGCCGCTACGTCGGGCAGTACAAGGCCGACGCCCTCCGCGACCATCTCGCCGACCACCGCGGCGACACCGAGATCACCGCGTTCCGGTACGACGTCGTCGATGACGCCGATCGCATCCGCAGCCTCCTTGACGAGACCAGCATCATCCTCTGCTGTGCTGACGACGTGGCACCACGCCGCAGCACCAGCCATCTGGCCCGCCGCACCAACAAGCCCGCGATCCTGGCCTGCGTCCTCGCCGACGGAGGCATCGGCGAAGTCATCCGACTACGGCCCTGGCTCGACCACGGTTGCCTCCTCTGCCGACGACAGGCACTCGCCGACGGAGGCACTCTGGATCCCGAACCGGCGCTCGAAGCCGGCTACGGCACCGGAACACTCCACCGACCCATGACAGCCGTCGGCTCCGACCTCTTCCTCGTCGGGGACCTCGCCGCCAAAGTCACCATCTCGACCGCCCTGGAAGCCGCAGGCCACTTCAGCCATCGCCTCCCTGGCGAACATTTCACGATCGGCCTGCACGCCCGTCGAGGCTGGACCGGTCCCTTCGACCTCGGCTACACCGGCAACATGCGGTGGGCACCAGCGGCCCCGCCCCAAGCCGACTGCCCTACCTGCAGCCAGCCATGACCACGCCCATCCCCAAGAAAATCGTCCTCACCGCGTCAGCAATATCCGTCATCACGGACGAAGCTCGCGCCTCCACCGACGGTTCAGAGACCGGCGGCATCCTGCTCGGCACGGCAGAGCCCGACGCGGTCATCGTCCGCCATGCCGGACGCCCCGGCCCGGACGCCATCCGACAGCCGGACTTCTTCCAACGTGACCTCCACCACGCACAGTCTTTCGCCGACCGGGCCTACACTCTCGATCGCAGCATCTGGATCGGGGAATGGCACACCCACCTCCACACATCACCGCGGCCGAGCTCCAGGGACCTCGCCACCTACCAGGCCCTCCTTGGCGACCCGGAACTCGCATTCGACTACTTCGTCGCGATCATCCTGGCCGACCACACGAACGACTGGCACACGCCTCAGCTCGCGGCCTGGATTGTCACACCAACCCACGAATGCGCCGTTCCCGCACACAGGGCGCCGGGCACCGGGGCCGAAGACGTCTGACGAGCATCCGTCCAGGCAGTTGCGCGGCCCTACGGCGGAGAGCCTCGGCGGGCTCGAATCGAGAACCACAGGCGGATGGCGACTTCGTTGAACAGTCGGCAGAGTCGGTGCCTGGTGCGCCGTGACCGAACAGCGCGTGTCTAGCAGGTGATCGCTCACTGGCCAAGACCCACCACGCGCTCCGCCCAGTCGAGCATGCCCGCACGGCATGGCAACAAGCGCTCACGCTGTACCAGCCCAACGCCGCACCGCCGACGCCAACCGCATCCAACAACACCTCGATGCCCTCGACGACCACCGCATCGCATGAGGTGCCCGCACGGCATCGAGCGCCTAGCAGCCGGATCTCCAACGTCACCCCTCGTTGCAGCTTTGAGTCGGAACGCATCAGCGTGCTCTGAGCGATCGAGCGAGCACCAGCCTCCAGACGGAGGCGACTACCTTGCCGTGGTCGTCGAGGACTTGCATCGGCTAGCGGCCTTGCGCGGCAGAAGGGCGGGCGTGGCCAGGATCTACCGCTTTCATGCGAATGCCGTGCGCTGTCGACCTAAATACGCCCGGAGGAGGTCAGGATGTACTCAGGGCCCGATACTGCTCGAAGGCTGACCGCAGCAGCGCTTGTACTTGCGGAAGGTCCGTGGAGTACAGACGCACTGACTGTTGCGGCCGGGCGGGGTGACGGTGAGCTTGAGGGCCGCCCCAACGAGATTGCCGGTTTCCGCAGCGTGTCTGATGTAACTGAGATCCTCCCAGGTCATGCCCTGGAGGTTGCGGCCGAACAGGACGACGAGGACCCCGCTGCGTGCGGCGCGGTACCACCGAGGGAGGAAAGAGAGCGGCGCGTTTCCCACAATCAGGGTGTCGCCAGCCGTGACGGTGAGTTGGTCGCCGACAAGGTGAGCGCTGAGCGCGCCCTGCGGCAGGGCGGGCATGCGGAACGCTTCAGCGTCGGAGTCGGGCGTGACGTCGGAGGAGATCGTGGTGAAGCCGACGTTCACCAGTAGGTCCAGCATGGTGTCGATGGGCCTGCCGTCCATGTCAGCTGCTTGCCCGCCAATGCAGTCGACGATGATGCCCGCTTGGGTCTCACTAAACAGGGCGCACTCAATATCGAAGCGGCGGTGGTCGAGTTCCGGTACCGGGGCGGAACACCTCATCACTGTCGATGGGCTGCACCCGGTGTGTGCGAGCGTTACGGTGATCGGGGAACGTGGTGAGACCACGGCGAGCAGTTCAGCCTGGCCGACTGCCGCGATTGGTTGCCGGCACAGGAAACAGTGACGGCGTGAATCCATCATCGGTGCGCACAGCCCGTCGACGTCGATTCCGTCGAGAAGTTCGCGGACGGAGTCGGCCACGTGGATGTGTCTGCCGCGACGTAGAGCGGTGTCTGAGGCCCGGCGATGAGCCGGGCGTGCGCGGTTGGTCAAGGAGGAGAAGGCGGCAATGAGGGCGGGCGGGATACCAGTATCGGCCGAGCGGAGTGTGGACAGAGTAGAGGCGAGAGCGGCTGTGTCGCCTCCGGACTGGAGCAATAGCTCCATGCCGAGAGCCTTCGCCGCTGAGCTAAAGTTGCCGAGGGACTGGAACGCCTCCCTCGCACTACGTGCTGCCTGCAGGGCGCGGGCACCGTCGCCCACTGACTTGTAAACCCGAGCGAGGTTCATCTCAGCCGTGGCCACCTGGTTGATGTTGCCGAGCGCAGTGGCGAGCTCGCGCCCCTTAACTAGTTCGGCGATCGCCTCTTGGAAGGCTCCGCTCTCCGCGAGAGCGGAGCCGAGGTTGAGTCGCAGTCCGGACTCCATGTCGAGCATGCCGAATCGTGCGGCGATCTCGGCTACCCGCCGGCTGTTAGCGATCACCTGGTCCTGGTCGCCGAGTTTCCGCGAACAAACGATCCGGTTGCTGTGGAGAGTGAGTACAGTGCGCATGTCCGGTTGCGCGGCAGCGGTGGGCGCGGCTTGGTCGTACTGCTCAAGTGCCTCCGCCCATCGGGTCCCCCGGCCGAAAACGTTGCCGAGGGTGAGATGGCAGTGCATGGCCTCTTTAGTGGCGCCGCATTCCTTCGCTAGGTCCAGCGCAGTCCGCGCCGCGTGCTCGGCCTCGTCTGACAGGTTGCGATGGGAGTAGAGGGCGGCAAGGTGCCGGAACGCGGTGGCCCGTACGACCGTCCGCACCGTGCCTGCTGGCGCTTCCGCGATGGGGCGAAGTACCCGTCCAGCCTCGTCCCACTCGTTGTTTTGGATCAGCGCCTCTCCAAGGAGCACCTGGGTGCTCGCCAGGATGTCGGCTGAGCCGCGCTGGCTCAACGCGCGCACCGCTGAGCGCAGCAGCGTGACGGCCTTATCGGGATACCCGGTGTTCCGCAGGAGGAGGGCCTGTTGGCTTCTCACCTCGGCGATGAGGAGGTCGTTGGCGGTGGACTCAGCAATTTCCATCGCCTCGTCGAACATGCTGGCCGCGTCCGTAACCTGGCCGGTTTCGCCGTGAATCCTGGCCAGGTGTGCCATGGCCCGTGCTCCTTGAGCAGCATCTCCCATCTGAGTCGCGAGGCGAACGCATTCCCCCAGCAGTTCGGCTGCCTGATCGAGCTCGCCGTTCTCCCTGGTGCGGATGCCGATGATCCGCAGTGCGATGACCTGTCCCTGGACGTCGCCGCTCTCGCGGTAGATGCGCAACGCGGTAGCAAGCGGGTCGATGCTCTCGCCGTTGTCGTCGACCTCGGCGTAGGACAGGCCGAGTTCCATGAGCGCGGCCGCTTCCATCCCCGGACTGCCGATAGCACGGGCGCGCTGCAGAGCGTCGTTGGCGTGTTCACACGCTTCGGTTTCGTGACCGCTCAGACGCAGCACGATGGCAAGATGTGTGTCCAGTGTTGGCAAGAGCACCGCGAGCTTCGCGCGCCGGGCCACTTTGAGGCCGTTACGCAGGTACTGCTCGGCCTTGTCGAGGCGGCCATCCTCCAGGTACGCCATGCCGAGATTGCCCAGCGTCTGCGCGAGCATGCCGTCCTGTTGCAGGACCCGCCACACACGCAACGTTGTGCGCAACACGGCGATGCCCTTGCCGGTGTGCCCCAGGCTCAGAAGCAGTTGACCGTAGCTGCTGTACGCGGCCTGACTGGTGGCCAGGTCGTCGGCTTCGTGTGCCACCTCGGAGCTGCGGCGGTACAGCGCGATTGCCTCATCGGAGTTGCCGCGATGGAACTCGGCAGCCCCGAGGCTGTGCAAGGCTTCGGCGATCCACTCCTGATTTCCGGTCTGCTCGCCTGCCTGTTGGATGCAGCGGCAGGCACGCGCGAGGTCATCCCAACGGCTGAGGTGTCGAAGTACAGACACCAGAAGATAAGACAGGGTGACGGCACGGTCCCACTGCTCTGCGCGGCAACCCAGCTCCGCCATCGCCAGGGCACCAACGCGGGTCGCCTCCAGTACGAGCAGCGCATTTCGATTGCTGTGCGCGGGAATCCGGGCGTCCTGGTCAGTGAAGCCGATGGACCGCGCGGCCACGGCCACCCGTGCGGCGTAGGCCAGGCATCCGTTGCGAACGACCTGGTTTCTCCAGCCCGGCGTAGCGTCAGAGGCTTTGGTGCGGGCGAATCGGTAGAGCACGTCATGCAACCGGTACCCCTCGGGTTCTGGCTGGCCGATGAGGTTCAGCTCGAACAAGTCGTCGAGCAGACGAGCCGCCCGGCGCAGATGGTTCTCGGTCAGCTCGACGTTCTCGTCCACGATCGCTGTGGCGATGACTGCCAGCGGCACCGTGGTGTTGGGCAGTAGCCCGAGTGCCTGCACGAGCCGGGTGTGCTCCACACCCAGCCCGCGGTAGCTGTGCTCGATGATGACGGCCATTGAGCACTTACCCGCGGCCAGCATCTCCATGCCGTGATCGGGATCAGCAAGGCGGTCAAGGTAAGCCGGCACGCTCAGGTTCGGGCGGCTCTTGATCTGCGCTGCGGCGATCAGCACTGCCAGGGGCAGGCCACCGCACACCGCGGCCAGGGAACTGCTCTCCTCAGACGTGAGCCTCGGCGCCCTGCCGGCTGCCAAGGACGCGGCATCCTCGTCGGAGAGTGGCTCAAGTTCGACGGGCACGACATCGTCGAGGAGAAGGCCGGTCAGCTTGGTCCGGCTTGTGCACAGGACCACGAAGCTGTCGTCGATGCTCAGCAGGTCTTGCAGCGCCTGCTCAGAGGTGACGTTGTCGACCACGATGAGCACCCGCTGCCCGGCCAACTGCGATCGCAGACGCGCGGTCTGCTGCCTGCGTGTCTCTGTCGGCCTGACCACGCCGCCATCGAGTACACCGGCCAGAAGATCCACGAGGTCAGGCTCGTCGCCGGGAGCAGCGGGCGTGGGCGCCTCCACCAGGTAGCAGCCGTCGGGAAAGTGCGGCGAGACCGATTCCGCGAGTGCGAGGGCGAACTCGGTCTTGCCCACACCCGGTGGACCGGTCACCGCGACCACCTGACGCGACTTTTCCCGGACTGACAGCAACTCCGCGCATTGGGCGAGTTCGTTGTTTCGCCCGACTAGTGGTCGTGCGGCACGCGGCGGCCGCGGCGGCACGTACGAGACAGCCAAGCTAGTGAGAACGTTCCTCGGGGGCAGCGCGAGATACTGCTGTGCGATCCAATACATCTCCGGTGTGGCCAGCTGCTCTGCCAGGGCGGTGCCGTCGAGGATCTGCAACGTCACCTGGTGTTCTGTGCTTGCCCAGTCGATCAGTTGATTCCGCTTGTCGATGACCAGGTCCTCGCTACACAGGGCGAAGACAACATCGACCGGGCCGGACATGATCTTTTTGACATCTGACCTGATCTTCTGGGGAAGGTCCTTCGTCTGGGTCAGGGTGCATGCGAACACCAGCCTTCGGTCACCTCCGGCAGTCCGGAAGGTCAGGAAGGTTTCAAAGTCGCGGCCTCCGTCTCCTCCCGAGGAAACCGGTCCGGTGGCGGGGAGGATGTTTGGGCTGATCGCCTGGCAGGCATAGGCGCGGCAGAGGTGTTCAAACTCGTGGTGGCCGTTCCTTGCACTCAGGCCCGTCAGCGCGAACCGGACCTGCTGCTTGACCACGTCCGGGGTGGCCTGCGGTGAAGTCACGACGGTTACGGTAGGGGAGTGCACCGACACTCAGCGTCATACCCCTTTTGCGGACGTGAGCGGCCTGCCGTCGCGACTTTGTTCGCCCTTGACTGCGGTGACTCGTCGGTAGCGACGGCGGTAGTCAACTTCGTCGTGCCTTGTTGCCCGGCTGGCCGCGGTTCTCGACGCCGGTGCCCCCTTGCGGCCGGGGTGACGGCGGTCGGCCCGGACGGTGTCAATGCCGCAGCGTGTGGCCTGGATGCTCAGAGCGGGTGGACCGGGTCATCGTGGGCCCGTCCCGGTGGCCGTAGCGGCAAGACTCAGGCGCATGGGCAACCGGGTTGATGTGCACAACGTGGTCAGCGGGGCGGCGGGCTCGGTCGTGCAAGCGGGCACCATCCACCAGGTCGTCCTACCGCTCTCGCCGGAGACCCCGCCGATCCCGCAGCAGCTTCCCCCGCCGGTGCGGGGCTTCACCGGCCGCATCGAGCAGTTGGCCGCCCTGGACGCTCTGCTGCCCGCCCCGGCTCCGGCGCCGGAACGGTGGTGATCTCGGCGTTGGACGGGACCGCCGGGGTCGGTAAGACCACCCTGGCGGTGCACTGGGCATACCAGGTCAAGGACCGCTTCCCCGATGGCGCGCTGTTTGCCAACCTGCGCGGCTACGGTCCTAGCGCTCCGCTGGTCCCCAGCACCGTCCTGACCGGCTTTCTCAGCGCCTTGGGCGTGCCGGAGAAATCGATCCCGGCTGAGCTTGACGGGCAGAGCGCGCTCTATCGCTTGCTGCTGGCCCGCCGCCGCATGCTCGCGCTGCTGGACAACGCGAGCAGTGCGGAGCAGGTCCGCCCTCTGCTGCCCGGCTGCTCCGCCTCCCTGGTGCTGGTCGCCAGCCGGGACAACCTGTCCGGGCTGGCTGTCACCGAATCCGCCCACCAGTTCGGGCTCGACCTGTTCAGCGTTACCGAAGCTCGGGAGCTGGTCGCCGGGATCATCGGCTCGCAGCGGGCCGCCGCAGAGACCGAGGCGGTGGAGGAGCTGATTCGGGTCTGTGCGCGCCTGCCGCTGGCGTTGCGGGTCGCGGCCACCCGCATCGCCGCTCGCCGCGATACCGAGGTGGCTGAGATCGTGGAGGAGATCACCGAGGAGGAGGACCGGCTGGAGGCGTTGAGCAGCTCCGGGGATGAGCGCAGTGCGGTGCGCACGGTCTTCGACTGGTCCTACACCCGGCTACCGGCCGAGCACGCACGTCTGTTCCGGCTGCTCGGCCTGCACCCCGGTACCGAGTTCAGTGTGCACACCGCCGCCGCGCTTGCCGGGGTCGAGCTGCAGCAGGCGCGGAAGCTGCTGGGCAGGCTGGCGGAGCATCACCTGATCGAACCCGCCGGCCGACGCCGCTACCAGTGTCACGATCTGCTGCACGCCTACGCCGCCGCCCGAGCAGAAAGCGACGAGCCACCACCGCGGTGGCACCAGGCGCTGGCGGCGATGGTGACCTGGTACGCCCACACCACCCACCAGGCCGACCGGCTCCTGTTCCCGCCTACCTCCTGCCTGCAGGTGGACCTGGAAGAGACCGGCACACCGATCCCGCTGACCACCCGAACCGAGGCGATCACGTGGCTGCGCACCGAGCAGAATACCCTCAGGGCAGTCCAGAAGGCCGCCGCCGCAGGCGACCACCACGCCGCGGTGATGGCCATCGCCGGTGCGGCGCGCTTCCTCACTCTCGGCCCGGCTGCACTGTGGCCGGCCCGACTGCGCGCCGAGGAACTCGGGCTGACCGCGGCCCGCGCCGCCCGCACCCGCTTCGCCGAGGCAGATCTTCTGCTGCGCCATGGCGGCACCCACCGCATGCTGGGTGAGCTCTCAGCGGCCGAGGCCGACTTCGCCCGTTCTCTCGCTGTCGCCGAGGAGCTCGGCGACCCCGCTGCCGTGTGCGATGCCCTGTGCGCCCTCGGCCTCGTCCGACGATCTCAGCAGCGGCTGCCCGAGGCGCGGGACTACTACACCGCCGCCCTGCCCTTGGCACGCACCACCGGCGATGTGGCAGGCGAAGCCATCATCGTCTGCAACCTCAGCCAGATCGCCGCCACCGAAGGTGACTTCGACACCGCACTGGAGCTGGCCGAGACCGAACTGATTCTCCGGCGCCAGGTCGGTCTGCTCAACGGCATTGCCTTCGCCCTGCTCCAGAGCCTCGGCAAGCTCGGCCTGCATGGAGGCGTCATGGTCGGCTTGTCGTTGTGCGAGTGTGTGCTTACGGGCCGCGTCTTCGCGTTCAAATCGGACGTAGTCGGCATCGAGCGGGGTGTGTCCGCGCAGGCGTTTCGTTGCGTGGTAAGCGGGATGGTCGTGCGTCAGCATCAAGGATGCGGTCGGCCAACCTGGCCGATGGCTCGTGCATGAGCGGCAGCGCGCGTTCCGCCAGCGCTGCCACCACCTGAGCAGGGGCGGTGGACAGACTGTCCAGGAGTCAGTCGATGTCATCTTCCGTCACCAGAGCCAACGTCAAGAGGGCGTACCAGGACTCATCCCCGTCGGTGGCGATATCTATGGCCAGCGCACGGTGCCGTTCAGTTGGCCCCTCGCCCCACACGGTGATCGATTCGCGCCCCGGATACCGCGCAACAGTAATCCGATGGCGTGAGCAGAAACCCGTCGTTGTCGACCAGTGTCAACTGATCCGACGGGATGACGAAACGGCGAAGGCTGAGCGCACCACCGAGCAACTCCAACACACGACAGTTGGCAGCACCAGTGGCACGCCTGACCGGGGCAGTGAGCCCAGGCCACAGAGGTCCACGTGGCGCTGAGCCTGAATGACCGCGACGTAGACCAGTCGCGTCTCGGCCGGGGTGATCCAGCCCGGCGCCGGCTTCCCGGGCCGTCGCGCTGACCAGAGGCATCAGGGCGGCGATGTCGTCTGCGATTCGTACCGCAGGCCATTCCCAGGCCCTTGGCGGCGTGGACGGTGAAGATGGTGACCTCGGCGCCGGACTTCTCACCCGGCTGCGTCAGGCACACCGCTGAGCATCAGCAGCTGATCTCAGGTCTTGTCTGTACCCGTCGGGCAACGAGGGTGAGGAACAGGATACGGGAAGGACGAACCTGGCTCTCCCCAGATACCTACGCACGCACCCTTGCCTCGGCCCTGTAGAACTCACCCCGCACTGATCAACAGCTTACGAGCAGCGGGTGACGTGACCGCTGCTGCTAGGTCGAAGGGGAGCCAGTTGGGATTCACACGGAGAAGGTGGCTTGAGGACGGGAGGGTCCGTTACACGGCCTACTACCACGATGCTCTGAGGCGGGAGCGCTCCGCAGGCACCTTCGACGATCATGCTGAGGCAGAGCGCGCTTGGCAGGATGCCCAGGCCATGGTCGGCGAAGCCCGCAGCAGCCGGTTTCTTTTGGGGCGGCAACGCTTCGCGCGTTACGTGCTCCAGACCTGGTTGCCGAACCACCAGATCGAGGCTCATACCCGCGAGGCGTATACGGGCATCGTCGAGAAGTACCTCGTGCCTCGGTTCGGCAAGATGCCGGTGAACGAGGTCCGCCCTTCTGATGTGCGGGAGTTCTTCACCGCGCTGAAGGCGAAGGGCGTTTCGGTGCACGCCATCCGCAAGTGCAAGACCGTCTTAGGAGCGATCTTCACCACCGCTCACTCAGATGAGCTCATCACGCTTCACCCTTGCACCGGGGTACGGGCGCCTCTCGCACCGGTGAAGCCCTTGAAGGTGATCACTCCCGAGCAGTTCGACCGCCTCCACCACTCGGTGAAGGATCCCCGATGGCGGTTGATGGTCGAACTGGCCGTCGAGTCCGGGCTCCGGTGGGGCGAAGTCAGCGAACTCAGGGTGCGCGACCTCAGTGTGATGGTGCAGCAGTTGACCGTTGCTCGCGTCGTTGTCGAGGTGAGCCCGCGGTTTCGGGTCAACGGGCAGAGATTTCTGGTCAAGGAGTACCCCAAGAATGGGCGCTACCGCCAGGTGAGGCTTCGGGAAGCAATCACGGTCAGCCTCGCCCAGCACATCGTGCGCCTGGACTTCACGAGCGAGGACTTGCTCTTTGGGATCACTCCGATCAGCGAGGTAACGGCCGGCAGACCGCAACAGGAGATTCCGGACGACCTCGGGATGACGGATGCGAATCCTGCGGGGTGCAGCTACCGGCATGGGACCACGACCGGCTACACCCTGGGCCGGTGTCGTTGCGAGGCTTGCCGGCTGGCCATGAGCAGGTACCGGGCTGGGCGCCGTGCCATGGGCAAGGACAGGCCACCGACCGCGCGGCACGTCGGTATCGGCGGCCACGTTCCTCATCGATGGTTTCTGGGCAAGGTGTGGCATCCGGCGTTGGAGGCGGCGAACCTTGGCAGACGCGTGGTTTTCCATCACCTTCGTCATGCGCATGGCAGTTGGATCCTCGCTGGTGGTGCCACTGTGCAGGATGTCCGTGAGCGGCTCGGGCATCGGAGTCTGCGGGCCACTGAGCGGTACCTGCATTCACTGCCGGATGGTGAGGACAATGCGCTTGATGCCTTGGCCCGAACCCGGGAAGGCTCGAAGCAGACGGCGGGAATGGTTGCTGCGACGTGCTCCTGTGCTCCTGGAGAGTCAAATCGTGACGCTGGCCGGCCCTTCCAGGCGTAGCCGAGACGGGGAGGGTTCCTCCGTTCCAGCCGAGGCTCGCCGTGCTCTGCGGGGAGGAACCCTCCCCGCCCCGGCTCTTCCGGAGGCCCGGCCAGCGTAACGATTTGATCTACCCGGAGAAGGTGCTGATATCCAGCTCATATCGGCCGGGGCGCTCTCGGGCGCGCTGACGGTCAGCTGACGGTCAGAAAGAAGGAAAGACCCGCCGACGCGATGTCGGCGGGTCTTTGACCTGCGTGTTTCTGGTGGACGATACTGGGATTGAACCAGTGACCCCTACCGTGTCAAAGTAGTGGTCTTACCTACTCTGACCTGCGGAAACACTCTTTCTGCAGCAAGGTCGCGTGCGGTTGGCGCGTGTCACACCGTATCACCCCTTGTTTTTGCGTGTTGTCGCCCCCTTGTTTTCGCGTCCCCGTGCGGGACGGGTCGCCTGGAGAGCCGCGAGTGTAGTGATATAAATCACGTTCCGCTCCGCTTGTGTGTCGGGTCATTGCCGCTCACGTGGATCGCCGCGGTCTAGCGACTGCGTACGACCTGACCCTGCGTGGACTCGAGTCACTCGACCATGCCTTGGGCGTCAAAACCTCACCCGTCAACTCCCGGCTAGAGCGGGGAGATGCTGTGCGTTCAGCAGCCACCCTCGTTTTGTCGATGAAGCCGATCCGTAGTCACCTCATGTCCTCGGGCCGCCGTGCTGCAGCCGTTGAACGAGCGGCATTGTCGAGCTCAATCTATTCTGCCTGTATTGGAGGGCCATTATGGAAGCCGACGATCCGGAGCGAATTGCAAGCGGCAAACATTACAACTTCATCGTCGATGGGCCTGCAAAGCTGCTAATGTCCGTGCCTGCGCTATTAGGCTACGTTCCACTTGAATCGCTTGTAGTTATCGGACTCAAGCCTGCCGTCGAAAGCGGTCGCCCGGAGATTGATCTCATAGCGCACCTCGACCTGACGGTCATCCGAGGGACGCACTCCACTGAGGTGGCCTCAACAGTAGCTGTCCAGATGCAGCACTCCGGTGTCCGTACCGCAGTCGTCGTCATCGTGGGTGGCTCCGGTAGCCGTGACCGACTCCCGTATGAGGCAGAGAGAGAAGATATGTCCCGAGCACTGTTGGACCACGGCATCGAGACCGTCGACTCGCTGTGGGCTCAGGCGATCACTGTGGGAGCCCAGTGGTGCAGCTACGAGGACGACGCAATTCACGGCCTGCTTGCAGACTGGCAAAACCAACCGCTCAGTCTTCACACAGCCGTCCTTGGAGACGGAGTACGGTCCTCCCGTGAGGCATTCGGTGATGAACTTCGGCCGATCGACCGAGGCAACTGCGAACGGCGTAGCCGCAAGCTTGCGGCCGCAGACCCGATCGTCACATCCAAGCAGATCGTCAAGGCAGTTCACCGGATCCTGGATGCTGTGCACGACGCCGAATCGGATCGACTTCCTGTCACGGATGAGGACTTCATCAACCTCGCCCTAGCCCTCAACTGTCGGCAAGCTCGCGACGTCGCATTACTGCTGTGTCTGGGCACCCGCCAGCGCACTGCCTCACGTCGCCTGTGGAGACACTTAATTCGAGGCTTGCTTAAGCCCGATGCCGCACCGGCGGCCGCAGTGCTGGCACTCGCGCACTGCCTCGACTTCAACACCAATGCCGCCTACGCAGCAGTAAAGCACGCGCAAGCAGGCAAACCAAAATCACTTCTGGTGGGGATCCTCAAAAAGACGCTCGATAACCCCGCTGCTTTGAAGGTAATCGGGAAAGTACTCCGCGAAAGGGCCGACGAGGTGCTGAAGAGTGCATACTGCACGCCCGACTACGGGCTCGAAGTCAAACTCGAGCACACGCCGGACGGCGACCTTGAACTACGACGGCACCCGATCTGACGAGCCGTCAATGAGCGCAGCTGCGGGCACGCCACCGCCCGTATGCGCACCAACCGCCGCGCCGCCCCAGTAGCCAGCGATGTCGGCCGGACAGCTGCTCTCACGCCTGTCCTGGCCCGCGGCCCACACGGCCGCCCACCACACACCGCACTCCTCTCTGACGTCAGCTCACGCCGCCGTCACCACCGGCAGCGGCCGGCGAACAAAGCACACGTACAACACGGACGTCCTCCACAGGGGCATAAAGCACTCCAACGATCTCCCTGTGCTCCTCCCTTCCCCTGGAGTCCTCATGCTTCAGCCTCCACCTCCCACACCGCCCAAGCCGGATCCGGCCCACGAATGCGCGCACGAGGTCCCCAGCCTGGAACTCAGCTTCCTGAACGACGCGATGCGATCAGCGCCCACAGACGACGCACCTAGCGATCAGGACGCCGTTCACGGACTTCTGATCCCTTACACAGACGGTGATCCGATCCGTCCCGTGGTGCTGCAAAACGACGGTCCCGGCACACTGCTTGACGGCCTCAGGCCCCACTTGGGAGAACCAGTCACCGCAGCGACCTGCCTGGCCACCGTGGACTTCGTGTGTAACGACGATGGCCATTACCTGGACGAGCCAACGACGTTTTGCAACATTCGCGCCACCCTCCTGCGAATCTGCCTCTGGCGGTCCACTGTCACAGGGCAGATCGCTGCAAGCGACAACGACGTCGCACTAGCCCGCGACCTGCTCACCGCCGAACTGTCCGACCTCATGCTGTGCGGCCCCGTAGTCGTCCTCGGAGTTGTCCCGGAAACCGGCGCCTGGTGCTCAATCTCCGACGACCTCATCGACCGTCTCAAAGCGGCATTCGTGTCAGCCATCCCAATGTTGAGACGTTGGCGCAACACCGGGCACTTCGCCGTCACGCCAGACGACCTCGAATGGCAGCCGTAAAGAGGTAGAGGATCGCGCCATCCTCTCCGTCCTGCTGGGCCTACCGGCCAACGCCGGACCGCGGCGCGCACTCAGAGCTCAACCCTGGTTAGAACACGCCGCTCGGTGTGGTCCCACTGTCGGTGACTGCCACCGCATCCGCGAACTCCTGGTCGAGCAGACAGTGCCCAAGGCCCATCCCGCCCGGACCGCTCACTCAGCCTGGCCGCGCTTCGCCTGGCTGGTGCGGATCAACTGATCCACCTCGCGAGCGCGTCAGCCCCACTAGTCGAACCCACCTTCATGAGACACGTGACCGGAGCATCGAAACGATGAGTTCTGACTCCTTGGAAGAGCCTCCCGACTGCGAACCGGACCTGCAAGCCGAGTTCATCAGCGCAACGCACCACGACACCAGCCTGACCGCGGCCCTGAGCGCTGACACGACATCGCAGGGCCAACACATGGTGCTCACGATCTACGAGCCGTGCCTGATTTCCCATGTCACCATCCCCCCGGCGGCGCAGGACCGGCTCGTCGAGTGCATCACCGCACTGCGGCAGAAAACGTTAACGGCCCTGCTGGCTGACGGCACCGAGCCAGGTGCTGCACTGGCGAGGCTCGCGACCTCCCTGCGGAAGCGATTTGATGCACTGCACAGGGATGTGGAAGAGCTGAGCCAAGCTCTGGCCTCCTTGTACGACAACGAACTGCGGGTCGCTCCCTCTGCTCTGCAAGAGGCACATGCACTGTGCTCGACGGTGCTGGGGGAGGCCCCTCTACTGCCTGAACTGTCCGCTTCAGACGAAGCAGTCGGGCGGGTCGACGCATTGGTCAAAGCGTTGGAGATCAAGGCCAGCGCCATGGCTGAGATCCTCTGGGACCTTCTGTGGCGCCGCGCTGACGATCTGCTCCGCAGCATCGAGTGTTGTTCATCCGAGGGCTACACGGGTCCGCTGCTGCGCCTTGTTGACGAGAACACCGCCTGCCTGATCATCACCGCCTACCACTGCCTACAGACACTGCCGCGATTCGTTGCGGCGGAACCGGTATCGGAGTACCTGCAGCTGGTCGAGACTGCCATGCACGCCCCGGCAGGACATGTTCCACCCAGCATCCGAACCCGGCGGACCGACATGGGCGAGGCGACCCGGCGGCCTGCTGACCTGGCGCCCAATCCGTGCCAGAACAACGAGGCCGACCGCCCCAACGAGACTTTCACGATGGGCTGCGCAGAGATGGTGCACGCGATGACGAGGAAGCTGGTCAGTCAGACTGAGCCATACACCATGCAGTTCCCAGGCGACCTCACCTTCGCCTTCCCACCAGCAGTGATGCGCGGCATCGTCGTCGCCCTGGCCACCGCCGCCGGGTTCATCGGCTGGGCAGACATCTCGGACGAGACCCGCACCCACGCGCTGAGAGCGCTCGTCCAAGTCACCGAGAAGGTGGCGACCTACCCCCACCGGTCGACCTGTGCAGACCTCGCGGGGCTGTTCGCAGCACTGAGCACCGCCTCGAGCCACCTGGGCTGGCAGGACTACACCGAGACCGTCAGCGACCAGGCGGTGGACTTGTTCTCGGCCATTGCCACCACCCTGGGCATCGAGGGCATCTGATCATCAACCGGTGAACGGTGTGGCCGGTAGTGCTCGCCGGACGACCGCACGGGTGCCGCCCCGAGGACACGTGCGGCGTCGAGTACGCCTCCAGCGCTGCTGCCAACCACCACGCGGCTGCCATCGCCCCCTTCGCTCGCCCACCACAGAGCGCGGGAAGGCGCAGCGACAACGCCGATGCCGGAGCCGAGCACAGTAGCGCCGTCCCACCTCAGCACCGGCCAGGACAACCTCAGCGCTCATACACCCCTAGCTCCGGCCCGGCCGCAGTCCAAGCCCAGTCCACGTAACGATCACCGGACCCAACTCGTGCTGGCGCCAAGGCCAACGAGCATGCCCTGGGGTCGTGCGGCGACCAACCTCGGAGTCGTTCTCCCGCGTCGTGACCGGCACTCCCCAGGGGCAAGACGCCGGTACCGCTCGGTCAGCCCGCACAGCAGGGCCACGAAAGCACGCTCGGACGGGCCGGTCCAGGCCGCAGACGCTGCGATCGGCGGCTACCAGCCACGGCCTGGACCGGCCCGCCCGAGAGTGCCCGGTCGCCCTGGCCTGTCCAGGCCGACCGAACGGAGACACACCCATGCCGTCCTCCTCCGACTCTCGTCGAAGTGACCGATCTCGCGCCGCCGAACTGCAGCAAGCGGCTGACAAGACCAAGGAGGCACTGCCTGCGATGAGGAAGCAGGCCGGAGCCAACCACGAAGCGCTGAACGCGATCGAGGAACTGCTGGACATCGTCGCCGATCGTGACGACCAGTAGACGCCAAGCGCAGTTGCTCCTTGCCGACTGAACCGGCCCGCTGCGGTGGTGGACGCATTGTCCGCCCCGCCGCCGCGGCGGGCCTCCTTACCTGAGCACAACCCATCCTCAACCAAGCGAAGGAGTCCCGTTGCCCATCATGGCACCCCCTCGTGCACCGCTGGATCCCCGGCGAACAGACCCGTGGACTCGTCTGGGAACCGACGTTCGCCATGCCCGCTCCGCCCAGGAAGCCCTGGAGATGGCAGGACTTGCCAACTGGAACATCCGGCCGCTGCCGATGTTCTCCTTCCAGCGCAGCAACGATCAGGTTCTCAACCTACGCAATCCCGAACACGTCATGTTGGTCCGCGACAACCACGCCGGCGAGCCGCAGTACCTGTCCACCGTCGGCCGCAAGTACGGGATCTTGCAGAACGAGGACCAGGCCGCAGTGCTCGACGTTCTCCTCAGCGAGACAGGTGCCTCAAGCCTGACCGCGGCCGGCAGTTTCGACCAGGGGCGGCGGACCTTCGTGACCATGCGACTGCCCGAGCAGGTCAACGTCGGTGGAGTCGACCTCATCGACCAGTATCTCGTCGCCTCCTCCTCCCACGACGGCACCGCCAAGTTCCGCATGATGATCACCCCGGTTCGGGTCGTGTGCTGCAACCAGCTCGGGGTCGCGTTGGCACGCCAGACCGCCGAGGTCAGCATCCGGCACAACACACACGCCGCAGTCGACCCCATCGAGATCCAAAGCCAGCTCCGAATCCTGCGGGGTCACGCCACGTCCTTCCACCGTCAAGCCGAGCGGTTGCTGGACGCCACGCTTACCGACACCCAGTTCCGCGACCTCATTGCGGCGGTCTGGCCGGACAACAACGACGGAATCTCCCCACGCGCCAAGCAAAACCTGGAGAAGCGCAACAGCGGTCTGACCCTGTTGTGGAGCACGGCCCGCACCCAGCAGAACATCCGCAACACCGGCTGGGCCGCCTTCAACGTGATCGCTGAGTACCTCGACCACCTTGCTCCAGCACGATCGGCCATCGACCGCGCCTACCGCACTCTCACCAGCACCAGCATCAGCCGCAAGAAGCAGCTGGCCTACGACCTGCTCACCCATCGAGCTAGCTGAGGCGCTGCAGGCGAACCCACCCCGCAACTACACATCGGAGAGGACGCACCGTGACGCCCGCTGCGACGTGGACTGTCTCCATCGCCGGCCGCAGGGTATCCACCACCCAGATCGTCGCCGACATCCCGGAGCCTCCCGCCCCCAGTCCCGATCCCTGGAGCACCGTGCTGCCCGCCGCCCACTGGTGGCAGCAGACCGCCGAAGCGAGTCGCCTCACCCGGGCCATCGCGGCGGATGGACTTGAAACACCTGGGAAGCCGGTCTATATCAAGACCTTTGACATCCACGACGATCGCTACGGACCCATCAACCAACTGGCAGCCGCAGCCTCGATACTGGTCGTGAGCCGCGTCATCGCCCCGATCGACTCCACAGTCCTGCTCGGAGCCGTGTCAGACGACGGCCGGATCTGCCCCGCTCCCGGCGTGCTTCTGGCTCTGCTGGCCGCCCAAACCCAGGGAATCCGTCACGCCATCGTGCCCTCCAGCATGCTCGCCCAAACAGGACATGCCAAGCACATCAACGTGATCGGCGCGGCCTCCCTCAACCACCTCGTCCGCTACCTCAACGGGGATGCCACCGCAGTCCAGTCCGCTCCGCCACGGCGCGCACCGGCCCTGGACCACCCAGGCCACTACCAGCCATCCCCGCCGCGATTCAACTGCGACGAGCAGACATGGCGACTTCTCGCCGCAGCCGCAGCTGGCGGTCACCACGTCCTCGCCACCACCGACCTCCTCGCGTCCACCCCGGGGCAGTGCGCCGCCGCGATCGCCGCCCTTGCACCTGCCCTTACTACCAACGAAGCGCTGCAAGTCGCCGCCATCAGATCCCTCACCCCGAAGCCACCGACCTCCCGGCTCGACCGCCAGCGGCCCTATGTGTCGATTCACCAGGCACACAACGTCGACGACCTCATCGGCGCCGACGGCCAGGCGGGACTAGTCCACACCGCACACTCAGGCTTGCTCCACATGCCCAATGTCGGCTACTGGTCACGATACTTCTGGCGCAAGGTCCATTCCATCGTGCAGGAAGCCCAGGAACGGCCTTCGGGCAAAGGCCACTTACTTCCTCCGCCACAAGTCCAACTGCTGCTCTCCGGCCTCGGCGGAGCACAGGAACTCCGCCACGTGCCCCGCGACATCCTCAGCCTCGTGAGCATCCGCATCAACCTCGACCACTCCCACGCCGTGGAGGGGACCGCGTCACCTGAAACCTGGGCGCGATGGCGCGCCACCGTCAGCCAGGCCCGCGAGCGCGCAGACCGTCGCTGGCCCGGAACCCAGGAGCGCAGAATGGCTAAGTGGCCGGACAGAGCCCTCCGCTCCTTCACCGCCGTCGCCTCAGTTCTCAACGAGCACGTGCGCCCGGAGCATCTGGACAATCACCAGGACTTGGCGCAGCACTTGCACGCCAACCACACCGACATCAGCAAGTGCCACGACGTCGGTCCTGAGACCGCCCTCCGCGCCTACAAACTGGGCTGGACATTGTCCGACATCGACGGAACCGATCAGCCGACACCCGACCACTACCGCGAGGCCGTCGCTCTGCTGGCCACCGAGACTCCCCAACGCTAAACCCACACGTCGATCATCAACGTCACGCACAGTCTTGAGCTTCGCCGGCCTCCGTGACCTCGCACCGGATCCACCTGTCGTTCCGGCGGTGCAACGCCAAGTGCCTGACTACTTCAGAGGATGCGTCGACCTGTACTGGTCCCTAGCCGGCCTACCTGTCCTGTAGCGCGTGACCCCGCAACGTGCGCCGACGTCACGCGCTGGCCGCGGCCCTCTCGCCTCTAGCTCGTAACCCGCACCAGAAGAACACTGCAACCCAAAGGATCGCCATGAACGTCAACAACTATGCCAACGGACCATTCAGCGGAATCCAGACTGGGGAGGTCCACGGCGGCGTCCACTTAGGACATCCAGCCGCACGCAGGGCCTCTCTGGCCACCGACGTCGAGAAGGCGGCCTCGTGCGGTGATGCGGAACTCCTGCTCAACGAGATCTTCGTAGCGGTGACGGACAAGCTTCGTCAGGCTGAGTCTGACTCGAACGCAACCCTGCTGCACAGCCAGGATCTGACCGACATCCTGGGCTTGTTCCAGAGGTAGTCCACCGCACAACCGGAGCGTCGATCCCAGGGTGTCCGCGAACATCCTCACCCAGGCAACGAAACTAGTCCTTTGTAGACACTCGCGACCACCACATCCGACTCGCCACATCCTGTCATGCCGGTCAGGTCGCACACCCCGGTATCCGCAGGAACGTGAACTCGCGGTTTGCCAGGGCCAGAGCCCTCAGCCCAGAGGCAGGATCCGCACCCTTGCAAGGAGTCGTCATGTCCAGAATGGCCACAAGCGCGCTCGCGGCCGTGATCACGATGATCATCAGCCTCGTAGCGTTGGCCAGTTGCACCGACACAGCAGGCGCTCGTGACTCCGTCAGCGTTGAAGACATCAAGTTCCTCGACCACGTCAGTCGTGGATTTGCTGACACCGAGCCCACTTCGCACGTCATCGAGACCGGCCACGAGGTGTGCTGGACCCAAAAAAGGGGACAGAGCATCCTCAATGCCTGGACGCGGGCGCGCCGAGACTATTCCACGAATCACGCCAGCGTGATCGTCGTGGCAGCGGTGAGGTTCTACTGTCCCCAGTTCCAGTCCGCTTTGGACACTGATCCCATCGGCTGACCTCCGCGAGCGGACGCGCGGTAGCCGGCCATCTCATGCAGCCCATGCGCGGAACCAACCACTGGGCAAGCGGCAGACGGCACCACCTCCAGCATCCCGCCGACCGGACAACGTCACTATCCGGCGATCCTCCAGGACCCGTGGCGTTGTCCGTTTCGTTCGTCCGCACCGGTATCCCTATACGAAAGGAACATTCATGCCCCCGAAGAAGCGCGAGACGACAGCCCCGCCGCCGGACTCCGGCACCCGCTGGGAGATCGGTCGCACCTACGACGTCGACCCGGCCGACCTCGTCCTGGTCAAGAACATTCGAACCGACGACAAGCCTCTCGACATCAGCGATGTGCCCACCACGCTCGTCGACAGCGTCGGAGAGTTCGGCGTGCTTACAGCGATCGAGGTGTTCGTCCTCCCCGATGGCAAACTCGGCATCTTCGAGGGTCACCAGCGCCAGGCCGCCGCGATCCACCACGGTCTGCCGACCGTCAAGGTGCTGATCTGCGAACGCGACCCGTCTGACACACAGGGAACCATCGTCGGGCAGGTGAACGTCAACTGCGCGAGAAGCGACTACTCCGACGGTGCGAAGCTGCGTGCTGTCGAACAACTGCTGGACCTCGGCATGCCCGAGGAGTCGCTGCGAAAGGCGGTGCCACTGCCCGAGAAGACCGTCACCGCAGCCCTGGCAGCCAGGCGTTCCACCGCGGCCGCCCAGTTGGTCCTGGACGGCCACCTCGACATGTTCCAGGGCCAGGCATTCGCGAACTACGACGACAATCCGGTGGTCTCCACCCTGCTCGAGAAGACCATCACCGAGGATCCCTCCGGCCTCGACCACGTCCTGGCCAACGTCGAGGACAACTCCGCCATGTACGACAAGGCCGGCACCCTGGTGGCGGCGGCCCTGAATGAGGGCATCAAGGTCGTCTACGACCTTGACCCGGCAACCGACAAGCCGATCCGTCATCTCAGCCCAGAACCGAAGTCGCGCGCAAGCTTTGAGGAAACCTCTGGCCCACATCGGAACTGCCCCGGTCACGCGGTTCTACTTGTCATGGGCACCTTCGGCACCCGACTGGAGGAGATCTGCCTCAAGTGGCGTGACCACGGCCACCACGAGGTTATCGACACTCCGATGAGCGGTGCTCAGGGCCCGAGGTCGGAGGAACAGAAGGCCAAGGCGGCGCTGGCACGCAAGGCCAACCCGCTGTGGAAGTCCGCACAGAAGGTCCGCCAGGACAAGTACCTCCCCGAACTCTTCGCAAGGAATCGTCTGCCCCTGCTGACGCTCCGCCGACGGCTCATGACACTCGCGGCCGACCACCCGATCAAGTACCCGGAGCTGTACAGCAGCAGCTACGGCGTGGATGCCTTGGCCGCAAAGTTTCTGGCTATCCCCGACGCCAAAGCCCCTGGTGCCATGAAGAAACACATCAACAAGGCGGGACACGAGGAGCTCACCCGCGTCGAGGTGGCCCGCTTCGCCGCCGCAGCCGAGCTCGGGTTGAACGAGCGGTCCTGGCGCGACCCCACCCAGCTGCAGAAGATCTACTTCCGCATCCTGGAAGACCTCAATGTGCCGCTGCAGCCCGTCGAGCGCATGGTCAACGATCCCAGTGCCAAGGACGACCTCGACAGGAGCCCACTCGCCGCGGTCTTGGGCAACTCCGATTCCGCCGAGCACGACGAGGTACCGGACGTCGGTGACCTCCCCGGCGAGGAACTCATCGCGATGGTCGAGAGCCAGGACGATCCCACTGGACTCACCGAAGCTCCCTCGGCCGACGGCGACGCCGCTGCTGTTGCGGACGCCGCTGCCTGACTCGGCCAGTCCCTGACCCCGCCGAGTCCCTCTCCGCCGCTGCAGAATGAACGGCCACGCGGCCTGCACCTCCGGGCTCGAACGCCGCGGCTCTGCTCGGACACAGCGGGTTGTCTGGCGCCAGCTCGTCATGGCACGCCGCCACCTCAGCGCGCAAGTGGCCGTTCTGCAACGCAGTCCGCCTGCCGTGGCGGAGAGGGCCTCAGGGTGCTCAACCGCAGGACATCCCCCAGCAATGATCCAACTTCCGCCTCCTCGTGGGAAGGCCGCTGTGCAACGCTGCCTCAAACCCGCCATGGAAACCTGCAACCACGCCGTGCACACCGTGGTTATTGACCAACCCACAAAAACCGCCTGGATCTACTGTCCGGACGGCAACCTGGTGGTCTCCTACGGCTCCGGGATAACACGCAGCAATGTAGCTGCATGCCTCATACGTCACGGCTGGATCCTCGATCCAGCCGAATCATGGGAAGTGACATCTCCACCTGACGGTCACCAACACCGCGTGATCGCAGCCCCGCCTACAGTCCTGCCGGCCCAGACCAGCCCCGACCTACCAGGGCATCCAGGCTTCCCTGATCCGCCACCTCCTTGCAACTCCTGAAGGTCATCCTTGTTTCTGCGTGAATTTCAGAACAATACTGCGGAGGGAACGTATCATCTGATTCAGTACTTCCAGTTCCGCAACCGCTCGCTTCAAATATCGGTGAAACGCGAACCTCACATTATCCGCTCGCTTGCCGTGGCCAGGCTGCTCACTCTGTGCGGGCACTGGACTGAACTTGTCCAGGTTCCCGCTATTCAGTGGCACGATCGTGCGTCGGGGTGGGGAGACAGTTTCTCTGTCGAAGACCAGGAGAAACCCCTATTTGAACTCAGAAAAGTAGCTCAAGAGCTCCTCGATGCTGCCTGCCGGATCATTGATCCTGTCGCCGGACCTACATCTGACTGCCATTGTGAACACCAGAGCGTGTCGCCCGTTCAGATAAGTGGCGAACTCGCTTCCCAAGAAGCAGGGGAGGGCTCCCGTCGTCACCGCTGAATTGTCCAGGTCATTTTCTTGGAGATACCTATCCGGGCAACGCGAAAACTTGCGGCAGGCCGCAATGGCGGCCGCTCGCCGCGGCTTCAGCGTGTTCCCCTTGAAGCCGGGCACGAAGGTGCCACAGTTTGCGAAATGGCAAGAGAATGCTACCGCCGACACCACTCAAATCCATCGATGGTGGGATAATCGCCCCTACAACATCGGCATCGCCACCGGGCGCCCCGTGCTCGGCACCAGCGGAGACCTGGTTGTGCTGGACCTGGATGACCCAACGCGCCACGGCCGCTACAGGCCAAACTCAGGAGCCAGACATGGCCTAGACACCCTCAGGCTACTCGCTGTCAATCGCGCGGACCCCACCCGCACATTCTGGGTTGACACCCCCGGCGGCGTCCACCTCTATTTGCGCCTCGACTGCGGGCGCGTGCTCTCGAACTCCACGAGCAAATTGGGGCCCTCGATCGACCTGCGCGGCCGTGGCGGCTACGTCGTCGCGGCAGGCTCTCTACTTCCCACGGGCGAGTACCGAGGCCCTGTTGGCACAGAGGAACTACTGCTTCTGCCGGAATGGATATACGACCGTCTCAAGCCGTCTCCACCTATCCGGCGGGAAAATGCGCACCGGAAGCCCATTCGTAGACCGTCTGCTTACCTGCAAGCTGTCATCTCCGGAGAGGTCACCGCGCTATTGAATGCTCGCCCAGGCGCACGGCGAATAACCCTGCTGAAGTCCGCTCGAGCGATGGCTCGCAGGTCGGAAATCTCTGACCAGACAATCTGGGATGCGCTTGACGAAGCCGTATCCTTGATCAACCAACGGGATCGTGAACCGCTGACAGGTGATGAGACGTTCGCCGCCATCCGTGACGGTATCAAGTACGGGCGCCGGGCACTGGCCCCCATTGTGCGACGCAACCAATCAAGGCAACCCCGAACCTGACAGCTAGATCATGACGCGTCAGCCGGCGAACCAGTATTGCTCTCACTGGAGCCGGCGGCCACGTTGCTCAATATCCGCAGCCCTTGCTGGTCGTGAAGTCAGGGGGTCGGAACTTTCTTGAGGCTCCCTGACTTCACCCACTAAACGCACAGGCAACCAGCCTTACCATATATTGGCAAAACTTGCCGCAGCGGCTACTCCGTCGTCCATTCCTCTGCTCAGCGCAGACGTAGACATCACACGAAAACCGCGCCGACAGTACTACGGCCGCTCGATCTCCGGACGAGTCGAAGGCCTATCCTCAGCGGCGCGATCACCTCAGACCGCGAAGGAAGCTGGCCGCGATTGGTTTGCCCAAACCAACGCCACAACCTCCGACCGGCTGCGCGCCACACAGCAACGTCTGCTCGATTGATCATCAGCTGGAGAGGCCAGGAGGTGATCTCGGCCAGCAGAGCTGACGTCGTCTCCCGGATTAGGCCTGATGCACCGTCGAAGCCTCGGGAATCGGTTCCTCATAGCAACACCAGAGGCATATCCACTGGCCGCCCTCCACGAGGATGGCGTTCATGCACTGGCGGCAGGTCGGAATCTTGTGCGCTCCCCACAGCCACACCCTTCCAGACTCTGTTGAGTGCGATGCCATGGCGATCACTCTACCGCCGGGACTCCAGCGGGAATCCTCATCGGATCCAGACAGGGGAAGGCCGGCTGCTCACGGACACAGCCCTGTCGGTGGCGAGCTCGTGAACACCCGGCGCGACGAACCTCTCCGCTGCGGCTCGTTGCCTGACGTCCGGTCCGGCCGAAGTGACGAGGATCCTCCAGACCAGAGTGGGTCCCACACTCACCGGATGCTACCCGCCTGGTGCGGGATGAGGCCCGCGCCGCGAGCAGCCGCTGGAGCCAGACGAACCTGGACAGCTGGGGCCACGATCAACCGACAAACACTGTGGTGCTCAAGGGCTGTGTCGCCTGGCTGATGAATGAGTGCCTGAACTTGATCTTGCTCCGAAGGTCCGGGCCGCAGCAGGTTCACGAGCTTACGCGCTGTGCGCCCTGGCTGTAGTGGTGAAGCGCCGAGGTGCTTCGCAGCTGTTGGGAGGGTGCAAGGTTTGCCGGGCTGCATTCGTGGCGTCGAAGTGGGATCTGGCTTTGTGCTGCTGCCGTGCCGGATGCACAGGCCCGCGCGGCGGCGAGCCGATGCGGCCCGCGAGCACCCTTCCCTGTCAAGGCGCGCCAGGACCAGCCCATGCTGCGGTCGCCGACCTAGCGCGCCTTGACAGGGGAGGGCGCCCGAGGGCTGCGCAGGCCCGTCCACGCGGCCCTGCTCCCCATCCAGCACGGCACCAGCCCTGCAGGAGGAGCTAGGGACACGCTCGGTGCGAGCCACAGGAGCGGTCATGCCTGTTCTAGTCGCGGTTGTCGTTCTCCTGGGAGTCTTGATCCTTTTGTGCGCCGCTTTGTCTTGCCGTCTGGCTGAAGAGCAGCGAGCAGTATCGGCACTTCGGCATCAGCTTCATCACGCCGAGCATGACGAACTCACCGGGCTACCGGGCAGGAGACTCTGGCTCAGGCAGGCTGTGGCGCAGCTGCCGACGATGGCCGATCCGGTGCTGGTGATTGCGGACCTGAACCGGCTGAAGTGGATCAACGATCGCTATGGCTACCAGGCCGGAGACGATCTCATCAGTGCGTTCGCCCAGGCGGCGACCATCACCTTTGCCCACGAGTTCGGCACCCCGGCGTGGGGGCGCCTGGGCGGCGATGAGTTCATCGCTCTGATCAATGTGCCCTCGGCGCAGCACATGCGGGTTCGGCGCGCGGTCGCACAGTTCGAGGTCGAGTTCACCAACCGAGTGCCCGGCATCGACGGTGTCCGTGTCGCCAGCGCCGCTTTCGGAGTGGCCCACACCGATTCGGCCAGCCATCTCCTCGAGGGGCAGCGCCCTCGGCAAGGCCTGAGGTGCCTGATGTTCACAGCCAACTCCGCCTTGCATGAGGCGAAAGAACTGTGCCGCTCGGGAGAGCAGACCGCCGCTGTGTTCACAGAACATCGGCTTAGACCACATCTCATTTGAGGTTGGTGTGGATCATCAGGTCCAGCTTGACGGCTCGGCGATAGCAGATCACCGCGCAGGCGAGCCGGAGGAATGCCGTGAAGTGGGCGGCCTTGCGCTCGTAGCGGCGTGCCAGCCGACGGAACCGCGAAACCCACTCCAGGGTGCATTCCACGACGTAACGATGGCGCCCCAGCCGGGTGGCCGACTCGATGCCCCTGCGGGCGATCCGGGTGAGGACATCCCGCTTGCGCAGCAGTTTCCGGCAGGCCGGGTGGTCATAGCCCTTGTCCGCGTGCAGCGTGCGAGGCGGGCGACGGGGCCACCCGGCAGGTCCCTTGACCGGCGCGACGGCATCGACCAGAGCCTCCAGTTCCAGGTGGTCGTTGCGGTCGGCCGCGGAGATAGAATAGAGGAGCACGAGATGGCGCACCCGTTGGTAGTTCACTGCAAGCGTTCACGTTACGACGTCTACATTGGCCGACCGTCGAAGTGGGGCAACCCATTCGTGATCGGTCGTGACGGCACTCGCGAGCACGTGATCGAACGCTACGAGCAGTGGCTGCTTGACCAGCCGCAGCTGATCGCCGCGCTCGGTGAACTCGCCGGCAAGACGCTCGGATGCTGGTGTGCCCCACACGCTTGCCATGGCGACGTGCTTGCGCGACTGGCAACGAGGAGCGCGCCGAGGGACGACCCGAGGGGGCAGGCTCCGGCAGACAGCGGATTCGGTGCCGAGCCGCCGTTCTGATCCTGCCAGTCAGCTCAAGATGGGCCTGGACGTGATCGTCCAGGCCCATCCGTGTTCAGCACCGGCCAGCCGCAACCCGCCGGTGGATGAAACCGCCGGGAGCCACCTACGCCTTCGCGCCCCCAGGCCGAACACCCGACTGGCCCTTGACATGTGAACTCCATTCTGGAGTCCGGAACCTGGACGCTCCTTCATGGAGGGTTCAGGTTTTCCAATGCGGCCAGGTGGGCTGCAGCAGCGTTGAGCCTGCAGCGGCCCAGCGCAGACGGCGGCCCCTCCGTACGTCGGCTGGCCATGCCAGCTCTCACTATGACCACTGTGGACAGTCCCAGCCAGAACCTGGCGGACAGAGGCGACTGTCCCGCCCCGCGGTGGCGGTCTCCGACAGCTTTCTGGGCCGGTCTCTCAGCGCGATTCCACCGCACCACCACTCCGACACCTACGCCACGCCACACGCCGTGACGCCCCATGCCCGCGGCGACACTTACGGAGAAGGAGAACCGCACATGGCTAACGAAACTGTCATCACGATCATCGGCAATCTGACGGCCGATCCGGAACTGCGCTTCACCCAGTCCGGCATCCCTGTGGCCAGCTTCACCATCGCCTCCAACCCCCGCACCTTCGACCGCCAGACCGGCGAGTGGAAGGACGGCGAGGCACTGTTCATGCGGTGCAGCATCTGGCGAGCCGCCGCGGAGAACGTCGCCTCCTCCTTGAAGAGTGGTATGCGCGTGGTCGCCCAGGGAAAGCTGCGCCAGCGCACCTTCGACGCGAAGGAAGGCGGAAAGCGCACCGTCATCGAGCTGGAGGTCGAGGAGATCGGCCCCTCGCTGCGCTACGCCTCGGCAACGGTGACGCGCAACAGCGCCGACAACCCCCCTGGCGCACCGGTCAACACCCCGGCGGCACCGGCCGAACAGAATCCGTGGGACATGCCCCCGGTCGCGGCCGACCCATGGGAGGTGCCCATGGCCAGCCCTGCCCGGCCCGCACTCGCCTCAGTGGGGGCAGGGGCGGTCGAGCCTCCCTTCTGAACGCGGCGGCGTGTGCTGGGGTGTGAACTCCCTCAGCACAGCATGGCGGCGAGGGTGGGGTGGACCGACGACTACGCGTCGAGTCCACCCCACCCTCGCCGCCATGCTTCTCCCACGCTCGTCCACACCCCAGCACACGCCGCCGCGTCCGGCTCTGTGCGACGAGCTAGGGAGTTTCACGATGCTGGTTCACCACGGTGATCGACTCGACCTGGTTGACGGACTCACCGGGCCGCTGGCTCCACTGGATCTTTTCGCTGAGGCACCGTTCAACTGGCAAGGCCAGCGGTATCTCTCCGTGGGTGCCGCGGTCGCCGCGTCCCGATTCAGCAACCCTCGCCTTCGGGCCGCGCTGGCAGAGGAGCCGGATCCGGCCATCGCCTGGGCCAAGGGCAAGCACCTCGCCGACTGGGTCCTCAGCGCAACCTCTGAATCGGTTGTCCAGGAACGGATCGCCGATACTGGCTTGGACATCAACTGGGCAACGGCGGGGCAGCACCTGGCCATGCGCGCGATCCTGCGCACGAAGCTGACAGATCAGCGGTTGCGGGAACTTCTGCGAACCACCGGTAACGCCCTCCTGATCGCCAGCGGCGAGCACCACCAGATGCTGTGGGGATGCTGCCGATGCTCCGGACACGCCAGCACACCAGGACGAAACCTCTTCGGATCTCAGCTTATGGGGCTACGTGCCGAGCTTGGCGGCCGCGAGGACCAGTCGTGGCAGCGCGCAACCTGCATCGGCCCCCGGCCCGGCCGCATCACCTCCCCGGACCGCGCATGGGTACTCACCGAACTCCAGCGCATCACTGACAAGCTGCGTACCCACCACGGGTTGCGCGTGGCCATCACCAGCGGCATCCCAGGCTGCGATCTGTGGTGGGCGGAGATAGCCCAGTCCCAGGGCATCGCACTGTGGCTCTACTCCGCCTACCCGCAGAAGGCCCAAACCTGGGACGCCCAGGACCGGCAGCTGTATCACGCCACGGTGCAGTCCGCTGCCTACACACGTGTGCTCAACCCGGTCTACAGCCCCGAGGCTGTGCAAGCCCACTGCCGATGGCTCCTGCGAGACAGCTCCGTCCTGATCGCCGTGCTCGACTCCGCCACACCATCCAAGAACACCGCAACGATCGTCTCGGCTGCCCGGCACAAGCGGCCGATTGTCCTCGTGGACCCGAAAACGCGGACCACCCGCCTGCTCAAGGCATCCGCGCAGTAGCGGACTAGCCGACCGAGCACAGCCGCGGAACCTATCTGCCACGTGCGCGGTAGCGCACTCGTCGGCTCTACCGCTGAGTCCTCGGAACAGCCGGGCCGCCAGCCTCCCGGTAGCGGCCCGGCACCACACCGAAGCTGCGGCTGTGCCCGCACCACATCGCCCAGCGATGTGCACCTCATCCCACCGGTATCAGTGACAGGAGTGCAGATGGACGACCTCTTGCCGGACTATCACGAAATCCACGATGCAGTCCACAGCAACGGCGACCTCAGACGCGACCAGCTGTACCACTTGCTCTATCGCACCTACCCGGCGCGACTGGTCCAGGTCACCCAGCACGCTCTCGCCATCAGCGACCAGGCCGCCGAGATCGAAGTCCAGCACATCTACTCCGGCGATCCCGCGCAGCGCTACAAGGTGGCAGCCATCGTCGGCCGCGACGGTGACATCGTGCCCTTCGGCACCGCCAGCGAGGAAGCTGACCCAGCGGCAGTGGAGAAGCTGCGCGAGTCTGTCAACGCCCTCCACGTCGGTGGCCTCATCACGGACGTCGCTACCCTCGGATGGATTCCCAGGGGTGGCGGTCGCTTCCGCATCGAACTGCTCACCCCGCTGGGGTTACAGGCCGTGGAACTGTTCATCGAGCAACTGCGAGCTGCTGTCGGCGCAGTGCACGAGCTTGACACGAAATGCAGCGATGCCTGCGAGCGCGACTCTGCGGTGCATTACGCCCGTTGCCTGGCCTGGTTCGGCCTGAGCCTGCGGTGCTACCCGGCCGAGCGCCAGCATGGTCCCTGCGCTGAGCCTGTCGCAGCGCATGTGCCGTTCATCGACATCGCCGATCACACGTGGCCGGCTGCCCAGCCCGAGGACTGTTCGGCATCACCAGACGACGTGACGCCCCAGGCGGCAGGCGCCGTGTGGGTCTGCAACGGCTGCGGTCTCGACCGCACCTGACCACCCGAATGGCAGGCGGTTCTCCCGGACGCCACCCGCCGCCTGCCCGAGGGCCCCGGCCGCCTCCCTTCTCGGCCGGGGCCCTCCCTCCTCTCCGTGATCCACCGTCCACGGCCGCGGCCGCGCCACCAGGAGTCGACCATCACCTCACCCGCTGATCCGCCAGCACCCCGCGGCGAAGCGTTCCGCTGCAGCGACTACCTGATTCCCTCCGACTGCTCCAGCCCCGCCTGCCCGGCCGCGTGGTGCCTGCAGTGCGGTGCCGGCTGCGACCTGCCACACAGCCCGAGTGGCCGGTGCGCCTCGACGAATCCGCCCCGCACCGCCGCCTCCACGCCGCAGCCCTAGCCACGCCGAACACCAGGCGGGCAAAGGCAGCCCCACGTCCCGGTTCCCCCCGGGAGAACACCAGTGCCTGCGACCACTGGTGTCCACCAGTCCGCCCACTCCTCCAAGGAGGTGATCCATGCCCAGCAGCACGATGACGCTCCGCAACAGCAGCGACTGGCAGAAGAGCGGGCACTAACCAGTGCCTCGGGTGGGCCACCGACGTTCCCGAGAGTCGGCCACACCACATGGTGAGCGCTACCTGCGCTCCTGCATAAGGAAGGCCCGCCAGATGTCCGCGACACCTGGCGGGCCTTCTGCTTGGCCCTCACGCGAGCGTGTTGGTACGGACCAAGCCCTGTCATACAGACACCACCTTAGTCCCCTGCGCCCCCGCGAGCCACCGCAGGCCACGGCGATATCTCGCCGACCCATTCCCCGTTCAGCAGCCTCACACCCAGTTCTGAGGAGACACCCATGCTTGTGATCAACAGTGACGGCGTCGTCGAGCCGGAGATCGAGACCGTGCCGGAGGACAGGCACTTCCTGGTGGCGGCCACTCTCGACCAGGTGACGACAGCACTCGGTGCTCCCGACAGGCACGCCGAGCCCAACAGCGTCGCCACCTGGACCATCCAGACCAGCAGCGGTCGAGCCCTCCTCATCGACCACAACGCCTGCCTCACCGTCAACGAGGTGAACGAGGCCAACGAGCGGCTGGTCCAGGAGGCGTTGACGTTCAACCTGTACGCGGCGTCGGAGGCAGTCACGCCGTGGGTGATCACTGCTATCCACGGAAACTGCCGCCAGCTGGCCACGTGCCTTCCCGGCTACGCCCCCCTCGAGAAGTTCGTCAACAGTCTGACCGGATACGCCCACTACCTGTTCTGGCAAACCGCCATCGCGACGCGCTACTGGCTGAACTTCTCGGAAGCCACCAGTGACGAAGACGAGGCGACTGCCCTCACCCGGATCGCGGTGCTCTACGACCTCGCAAGCCGCACCGCCCAGCGTGCCGGACTGCACGCACAGAGCCGCATGGACTCCCAGGAGTACCTCGCCCGGGAACGGGAAGCGCGGCCCACGCTTCCTCGCTTTGCCTCCGAGACGCAGATTGACCGTTACTGCCGTCAGCTGACCGCATGGTGGGGGAGCCCCAGCCATCTGCACCTGCCTGTCACCGATGAGGGAGCGTTGCGCCACATCCTTCGCGCCGGAGCAGCAGCAGATCGGCTCATCCCTCAGCTGTACAAGCAGGGTGCGGCTTTCGAGGAAGTCGTCACCGATCACGTGTCGACCCTGCTGGGTTTCGTCGACTGCCTCTGCCAGTGAACTCGCTGCGCACACCGGACCACCACCGCGCTCGCCCCAGAAAACAGCTACACCAACCATGAGGTGAGTTGACCGGTGGTGCGAGTGCGTTGCTGTGCACAGCGAACCAGGGCGCGGGGCAGGCGGAGAGCCTGACGGCCCCCCGCCGGCCCCGCGCCCTGGTGGACAGTCCCCATCCACGCACCCGGACCCGACCGACATCGGGAGCCATCGCCGGTGCATCAACTCCGTACGAGGAGTGCCGATGATCGATCAGCTCACCATCGCCGCCGTGGACAACACCGCCGACGCCACCGCCTACCTGAGGTGGCTCAGCGGAGCACCCAGCCCCGGCTGGCGCGAACTGGTTCCTGCCACCGTCTGGGCCAACCGCCTCGACGACACCCACTGCGAGGTCATGGCCTATATCCGCGAACTCGACGAGGCAGCGCTCATCTACAACGTGCTCCGCCACGAGGAACTAGCCGACCCCACGGGAGTCCTCGCCCGAACTCGCACTCTCCACGCAGCTTGCTGGAGCGCATCGGCAGAGCTGCTCGCCAACCGGGACGACACGCGCATCGGCATCACGCCTGGCCACCCCGTGACGCTGCGCCGCAACGCGCTCGGTGAGGACGGCTGCCGCGGCCTGCTCACCGAGTCCTGGACTTTGCTCGGCCTGCCGCCGGAGCAGCGCGACGCCGCCGCCGAAGCCGCGGCGACCATCAGGACCGACTGAGCGCCCACCACCGCGGACTGTCCGCCAGCAGCGATATCGGTCCTTCACGGTGCCGTGCGGGCACCGCTCACGAGCTTCTCCGGGGACGGTGCGCAGGGGTACTTCCCAGCCAGAGGGCGAACCGGTGGTTACCAGCGCTTCCCCCGCAGTTCCAGCCACTGTGAATCAGCCGGCTGCGGAGAAGAACACAGCAGGGAAGCCGGACTCGCCATCCCAGGGTGGCAGCACCAATCCGCTGAAGAAATGAACCAGCCTCAACGTGGCACGCCCTGCCCTTGAAACAGCAGCCAGCCACACCTGTCAGCCACCACGCCCGATCGCGTCCCATTGCCACTCTCAACTAACAGCATGGCTGAGTTCCAGGCCCTGCTGCCGCCCTATGGACAAGTCCGCGCGTAGAACGCACGGACTTGCCCACAGGTTGCCACCGAAAAGGTGGCACTGTCCGAGGCTGCTCACCCAAACTCGCAGCTCACAGCCCAACTCTCGGCAGGTGCCGACGCGGCACCTTCAGTCCGCAGGAAAACGCGGAGGTATAGAAAACTCGAAAGTCGCCAAAGTCGTCAGGCTTCGACCTGCGCATGAAGCGAATCGCGCTGGACTATTTCAGTGAACCCGAACCAGTCACTCCGATTCGCTCACCTGTCGGGGCCGAAATGCGTACAATCGAAAGTGCGGGAAATAACCCGCCCGGGGCTGGTACCTCCGGAACCTGTCATACACATCGCAAGGGGAAACGACATGTCGCAGCAGTTGCAAGAAGCGGTGGACTTCGACGCCTACGTTGATGAACTCGACCCGGCTATCGAAACGGCCATTAAGGACTTCGACCCAGCCAACCCCGCCCCTAGCTGCTCAAGCTGCAACCTCGAACTCACCCCCGCCGAGCGCAAGAAGGGCGACCAGTGCGAGAACTGCGCCGACCGGGCCGCTACCCCCTCACCCGCCGAACCCCACCCGCTCACCCCGACCCCGGTCGAGGACACCGAGCGCGCAGTGACGGGAGAAAAGCGCGTCGTCGAGCTGGCCGCCGCTGACCTCCCCCAGCGCCCCCAGCCCATCATCGCCGTCCCCGGCGTCACCGTCGCCCAGGACCCGAGCGACCCCGACGCCCCCGCTGAGGTGGTCGTACCCGCCCCCGTGGCCGTCATCCCGCCCGCCGCGCCGGTGGAGACCCGCACCGCCGAACCCGCCCCCACCCAGGCCGCCCCCACGCATAGCCCGCTCTCTACCGCCACCATCACCACCAGCGCGGCCGAACTCGCCGCCTTCCGCAAGGTCATCCGCTCCCGCAGCCTGACCGACCGCGACATTGACGCCGCGATCAAGGCCGCCCGCGCAGCCTGGAGCCAAGACAAGAACATCAACTCTGGGCTGTGCGCAGCCGGGTGGATCCTGTCCGAGGACTACCGGAACAACCCCGAAGTCCGCGCCTACATGGACCCCGCGATTCACCAGGCGCTCACCGCCGCACGCGACGCCAGGTGCGACACCCCCCTTCCGCAGCCTCGCACCACCGCAACCCCCGCCAACGCCCACCCCGCCATCCTTCGCGCGGTCCGTGAACAGATCCCCAACCTCGCGGCCAGCGACTCCACTATCACCATGGCCCTTCGCCAGGCTTACGCCAAGCGCCAGAGCGACGGCACCTACGGCCTTGCAGCCATCACCGCCTTCGGCGAGATCGTCTCCGAGGACTACAAGCGAAACCCCGCCCGCCGCAAGGACAAGAACCCCGCCATCCAGCGCGCGATCCGCGCCGCAGTGGAAGCCAAGAACCACCTCAGCCAGCAGGCCACCAGCAACGCCGCCTGACACGCCCGAGGCCCGCCCCCACCCAAGGGGCGGGCCTCCCTCCCCACCACAGACCAACCAACCGGAGGTAGCGCGTGTACCCGACCCTTGCCGCCATCGTCGCCATTCGCGCGTGTCATCGCGTCAGCCTGGCCCACGCACACGAGATCCTCTGCGCCGCATCGCCACTGTGCCGCAAGCGCATCACCTTCGCAGCTATCCGAGAAACCTGCCGCGTCCTTAACCGCTCCTACGACGCCCTGACCCCACTGGACAGGGCCGCCCTGCACACGAAAGCCCTGTCAATCCTCACTCTCGCCCAGCACCTGGACGGTCCCCAGTTCCCTACCTGCCCAAAGCACCTCGAACTCATCGCGAACTACTCAGGCTCCTACTCAGTGCTCAGGGTTCACCGCCACAGCAGCGGCTACGAACAACTCACCGTCCGAGACGACACCGGACGCCCCATCGCGACCGCCCCTGTCCAGGCAGACAACCACATCAACGACACCATTCGCACCCTCACCGTTGACCGCTTCAGACTGCCCACCACACGCGAGTGGTTCAGCGCCACTCGCGATGAACGCGTGAACCTCACCGTCCGCGCCCTCTACGAGGGTTACACCCCGGACCCCTGCTACCGCTGCGACACCCTGACCTACATCACCCACGACGGAGACCCGAACCCCTACGTGCGGTGCGAACACATCTGGCACAACGCGCCCAGGCTCAACCCCGACCACGTCAACCGCTCCGGTGGGCACGTCACCGTGGCCGAGGTGCCACGGGAAGAACTACAAGATCCCTGGCTGCCCGAGGACGCCGGAGCCACCATCTGGTTTGCCGTGGCCTACAACCGCCTGAACATGCCGATCGGCGCAGCCCAAAGCCCAAGCCGCGCCGAAGCCCTGCGGCAACTCCGCGCCTACACCCCGCCCCCGTTCTAACCCACCGCTGACCCAGCCCACCCCGGGCCGGGTCAGCGTCGCGGAGCGTGGTTTGACGGGCATCGAGCCCGCCAAACCACAGCGAGGGCGGCCGCCCTCGCGCTCCGGCCCCCGGGCGAGCACGCTCGCCGGGAAGCGGAGGCGCAGCCCCTCGCAAGCTCGGGGCTGCGCCACTGTCTCATTGGTCCTGGCCGCTTCGCGGCCAGGACATCAAAAGCGGAACCGCTGGCGCGGTGCTGCCCCTCGCGGCCTTGACCAGATCACCACTGCGGCCGCGTCTCCAGCTCCGCATCCTGCCCGCCAGCACCGCCGTCCGGCTCCGCCACGTCATCCGCTGCCACGGCCGTCCCGTCCGGATGTTGCGACGCGGGCGCTGGCACCTCTGCCGCGCCGGATGAACCCGGCTCAGCGTGGTCCCGTTGCGCAAGCTTCATCCACTTGCCCAACTCCCGGGCATCACCGCCGGTGCGCCGCGCGATCGCCTCCAGCGACCCCTCCAGTTCCAGCGCATCCAGAACCGCGCGCCCTGCTGTCAGCTCGGCCTCTCTGCGCCGCTGCTGAATCCCGGCGCTCACCTCGGCCAGCCATGTGTCCACTTTGGTCTTACCGGCTCCGTAACGCTCTCGCAGCTCCGCGATCCGCCGCTTCAGCTCCGCCTCCAGGTCACTCCGCCGCTGCTGCGCCCGATCGCGAGCGGCCTTCAGCCGCTCCTCTGTCTCGCCCTGGACCCTGCCGACCAGCGCTGCGGAATCCTTCACCTGTACCAGCGCTTCCGCCCTCTGTTGAAAGGACGCTCGATGTTCCTCAGCCAGCTCCGCCGCCAGCTCTCGTGCCGACCGCTTGCGGGTGCGCATTCCCAGCCCTCCCAGGCTTCCCAGCCACACCCACCCGCATCCCAGTGTAAGCACGACCTGCGCTGCACTCGCCTTTACCGCAGCGCGCCAGCCGCCGGCCTCGAGTTCCAGCCGCGCAGTGGCCGCCCGTCACCAGGTCGCCGCCAGCACATCACCGCCGGCCGCGACCTTCGGCCAGGCAGCTACTCACCTTCGCCACGCCTATCTCAGCCAGGGTCGATCCCGGTGGCGAAACACCAAGGCCAGTACTATGGTATCCCTCAACGGGATACGGATGTGGGCCCTCAACGACGCGACTAAGCGTCGACCGACCCGGGATCGGACAAGCTGGCCCACGTAACAGTCATCGGTCAAAGCCCAGCGCAATGGGACTACCGCCTGGGCCTCGGTCACCCCTGCCAGCCAGACAGTGACGACGCCCAACACGCCTACCGCGTGGACTCCCGCGAACGACCGCTTGTATGGCTGGGCAAAGGATTAGCCACTGTCGGCATCCGCGCCGGATCCGAGCTCACCACCTCCCACCGCACCGCAGCACGCCGCCTCCGCGTCGGCCGGCACCCGCTCACCGGCGAACAACTGGTGCGCCCCAAGCTCGCTGTACCCCACGATGCGAAAGTCCGTGCCCGACCCCTTCTGCAGCACATCCACGCCGTAGCTGCAGAAGGCGCCGCCGACGTCGAGGACGTCCTCGACCACGACAAGCTACTGATCTCCTGGTACGAGACGGCAACCCGCGAAGTCAACCGCCGCGGCGACCGCGCCTACCTGGCAGCCGACCGCGCCGGTCGACTGGCCGACGCCGCACAACTCGACGTCGAAGAAGTCTGGGGCAGCGGCGTCTTCACCGCCGCGGCGGCCAACCTCTTCGAGACCGTCGAGACCCTCGACGACGACGGAACCGTTGTCACCACCCGAGTGAAGCGCCGGATCGCCGTCGGCAACGCCGGCTACGACATCACCTTCACCATCAGCAAAAGTGCCAGCCTCCTGCTCGCCTTCGCCCGCCAGCCCATGGCACAACAGCTCGAAGACATCTACGCCCACGCCATCGACCGCGCCATGGCCTGGCTGGAATCCACCACCTGCTACGTCCTGCGCGGCAAACACGGAGCAGGCAAAAGCGCCAAAGCCATACCCGCAGAAGGGTTCCTGGGATGGAAGATGACGCACCGGGCAGCCCGCCCCGTCGCAGGCGCCCTCTACGGAGACCCGCACTGGCACGTCCACGTCGTCATCGCCAACCTCGCCCTCGGCGAGGACGGACAGTGGAGCACCATCGCCTCGGGTGGCCGCGACCTCATCCGACATGCCGCCGCCGCCGGCGCCATCGCACAGGCCCTCATCCGGTACGAAACCAACAAGCGTTTCGGCATCCGCTGGGAACGATCCCAACGAACCGGAGCCTGGGAAATCACCGGCATCCCGCAGCACACCATCGACCGCTTCTCCCGCCGCCAAGACGAGATCCACGCCGCCCTCACCGCCATGGGCATCGACCCGCCCCAAGCCACCCAAGCTCAACGACGCAAAGCCGAAACCCAGACCCGGCGCTCCAAGGACGCCACTGCCCAAGCAGACGACGAGCTACTCCGCCACGTCTGGCAGAGCATCGAACGCGACGCCGGACACAACCCCCTCCTGCACATCGCACGAACCCTGCACCACCGCGACGAAGCCCCGCCCCCACTCAGCATCGACGAAATCACCCAGCAGCTGCTCGACCCCGACACCGGACTGACCGGACACAGCAGGCGATTCTCCCGAGTCGACGCCCTAGCCCGCGTCGCCGACGCAGTCCGCGAAGGATTCGCCTCTCCACTCGAAATCGAGCGACTCACCGACACAATCCTCGCCAAAGCTGGCTTCATCCAGCTACCCCGACGGAGCGCGACCGACGGCGAAGACCACCAAGGCGGCACCGCCGGACTCGCCGCCGCCCACATGGCCAACGCCGAGGCCTACTCCACCGAAGATGTCCTGGAAGCTGAAAAGGTCATCCTCCGCGCAGCCAAGCACAACCCCGACGACGCACTCCCACACCTGGCCATCCCACCCGACACCATCGAGCTCACACTCGACACCGCAGAAGTCGCCCGCGGTCACCCTCTCGCAGACGAACAAGCCGCCGCGCTACGCCACATCGCCAGCCGCGGACGCGCACTCGACACCATCCAAGGCGGACCAGGTACCGGCAAAACCACCACCATGGATGTCCTACGCGCCATCTACACCGCCGCCGGCTTCACCGTCGCCGGCGCGGCAACCGCCGCCGTCGCAGCCGCCAACCTCGAAGTCGAATCCGGCGTCCACTCCCGCACCGTCGCTCAGTGGCGCTACCGAATCTTCGGCCCTGCCAACGAATCCACTGCCGATCTCCGCGGCTTGACAGGCATCGACGTCCTCATCGTCGACGAGGCCAACCTCTCCGACGACCGCGACCGCTCCGTCCTCTACCAAGAAGCCCGCCGAACAGGAACCAAAATCATCGAGGTCGGCGACCGCAACCAGCTCCGAGGCGTCGGCTGCGGAAGCCTGTTCGGCCACGTCCACGAAATCGTCAACGGCGCGACCCTCCGCAACAACCGCCGGCAGAAACTCGAAGACGAACGAGCCGCCATCAAGGCCTGGCGCCACGGAGACTACGTCGACGCCCTCAACCTCTGGCGCGACAACGAACGACTCATCATCAAAGAATCCGGCGACGAAGCCTACGCCGCCATGCTCTCCACCTGGCTCGAACAACGCACGCACACACCCGACGCGCACACCGAGCTCCGTGGCCTCATCCTCCTCGCCGCCACCAACGAGACCGTCGACAGACTCAACGCCGCCGCCCAAGCACTACGCCTGCACCACGACGAGCTCGGGGACAGCCGCACCTACAACCTCGGCGCCGGCCGAGAACTCACCATCCACCTCGGCGATCACGTCATGATGCGCGCCAACGACAGAACCGAGTACCACACCACCGGCGACCCCGTCCTCAACGGCTACCGCGGCGTCGTCACCGGCCTCGGAGACCGCGGCAGCATCCGCGTCGAATGGGAACAAGACACCACCGAAGGCCGCCGCACCATGACCGCCGACCTCCACCCCGACTACATCGAAAACGGCGGCCTCAGCCTCGCCTACTGCATGACCATCCACAAAGCAGAAGGCCTGACCGTCAACAACACCTGGACACTGCCCGCCGGATTCGACCGCGGCGGCACCGTCCTGTTCTACGCCCACGGTGCCGACACAGCAGGCTTCCACGTCGCCACCTCACGCCACAGCAACACCGTCTTCATCTTCGCCGCCCGCCAAGACTACGAAACCGACGACCACACCCACCTCTACGGAACCCCCGCCGGCCGAGACCTCCAAGACCGCGTCATCGCCCAGATCGCCGACCGCGCCCGCCAAACCGCCACCCACGGCGACGACCGGCCCATCGTCGTCGACCTACAAGACCCCGAATTCGTCGACGAGGACGGCAACCTCATCGGCAGCCACCTCAACCGAACCCGAGACGAACCCGAGCGCGTCCAACAACGCCAAGAACAACAACAACGCACAGAACAGCAGCACCACCTCGCCCGCCGCCACCGCGAAGTCGTCGAACTCCTCCAAGACCTCTGGCCCGACCACTACCCGCTCATCGAACGCATGAGCACCGAGAGCAAGTTCAACCGCGTCATCGAGCACCTCGACGAAGCCACCTACGCCGGCTTCGACCAACGCGCCGTCCTCGAACACGTCCCCATCGAAACCCTCGCCACAGACCAGTTCGCCGACAAAAACGGCTTCCTGATCTTCTGCATCGGCGACGCCGTACGCAAGATCCGCCAAACCGAAGACAAAGCGGAACGTGAAGCAGAACAACAACAAGAGCAAGACCAGGCCGCCGACATCCTGCGTGAGGCATGGGAAGCAGCCCCCGAACTCGCCGATCGCGTCATCAACAGCGACCGCTTCGACGCCCTCGTCCACATGATGAAGCGCCAGCACAGCCACGGCCGCGACGTCCACGACCTCCTCAGCCGTCTCAACCTCAGCCAGATCGCCAAACCCCAGATCCGAGACCCCGCGACCTTCACCGCCTACGCCCTACGCAAACTGGCCGAACGAGACCAAGCACGCCACGACGCCGAAGCACGTGCCGCCGAACAACAAGCCGAACACCAACGACGACTCGACCTAGCCCGAGACGCCCTCGACGACATCTGGGGAACCCACCCCGCGGTCCACGCTGTCGTCACCAGCCCCACCTTCTCCGTGCTCGCTCAGCGCATCCATCTCGCGCTCAACGACTACAACATCGACCCGGACGACGTCCGCAACGCCATCGTCAAAATCAACCCCGACAACGTCGCCACCGCCCGCCGGCCCGGGGCCTACCTTGTTTTTTCCTTCACGCGGAACCTGCCCCAACTCGACCAGCACTACCACCACGCCCCGGCCCCGGACAACGCACCACAGCAGGAACCCGAGGCGACCCAGCCCCTCGCCGAGCCCACGCCCACCGAACCGGCAAGTCCGGAACCACCAACACCAACGCCACCAGCGCCAGCGCCACAACCAGCGCAGGAGCCCGGCGAACAACCCGAGCCCGAATCTCAGTCCACTGTCGGCCAGGACCACACAGCACAACGGCCAACCCGGCAACCGCCCTCCGGCGCCGCTTGGCAACAGCGTCCCTACGGTCACCTCACCCACGAGGAACTGGACAACCGCATCGCCGTCACCGAGCGCGCCCTGCAACACCTGGAGACACAACGCCGGCTCGCCGAGGACCAGGCCGCTCATCTCCTCGACCAGGCCGACAACGAGACCGGCCCCAAGCTCACCTCACTCATCGACGAACTCGACACCTGGAGCGAACGCGCCGCACTCGCCGAACGCGGCCTCGAGCTCTACGCCGGCTACCAGCGCCACCGCCAAACCGCCGAAGCCGCGCAACAGCGGTTCACCACAGCTCTCTACGACCGCGCCGCAGGCAACCTCTCCCGCGATGCAAACGCCCGCATCGAACACACCATCGCCGAGGCCGAACGAGTCCGACGAGAATCCCTCCACAGCGCCGAACAACTCGCTGAAGAAGCCTCCGAGATCACCCGCCTCATCGGCCCACCGGACAACTACCAACGGATCATCATCCGACACCGCGCCCTGCAGAAGGACTTCGAGGATCACGCACGCGCCAAGGCAGTAGCCGAAGACCACGCCACCGCCCAAACCGCGAAACAGCATCACGAACTCGTCTTCCAGCGCGTCGTACACGAATCGATCAACCTGGTGGAGTTGCGCGAAGAGAAACAACTACGCGACGACCAACCCGATCCCGTGCGTCACGCCGAAGAGCTCACCCGCCGCGGCGCCGCCCGCGACCACATCACCGTCCACCAACCCCAGCTACCGCCACCCATCGCCGACCACCAGGCGACTCCCACACCACACCCGGTCGTCGACATCGACCCCGAGCCGCCACCTCAGCCCATCCCAGCACCCGAGCCCTAACTCCGACTGGAGGACCTCATCAAGATCCGTGCCGCTCTGGGCTGTGAGGTCGGCGACTTGCTCCAGGCTGAACCGGTCGCCTCCGTCAAGGCCGAGGGCTCCGTTCACGCTGTCAGCGGCGGCCAGGAAGGAGCGCCGGTGGCCTAACGCCGAGGTGCTGGGTAGCTATCCGCTCAGGCTTTGTCCAGGCTGTCTCAGCCGCCAGCCACTGGACGGCGGCCAGGGCCGGGTCGTGTGCGCTGACGCGACGATACAGCCCGATCGAAGGTGGCCTGCCGTTTCACCGCGGCCACCTTCGCCCGACAGCTCGTGGTCAAGTCGGACTGGGTCACCGGGCTATTCGTGTTCGGAATGTTGGTAATGCTGGCCCGGTAGGCTCCGTGGTTGGAGCCGATCCGTGAGCGCGGGTTCCGAGCGGCGCTGGTCGCCCGGGACGGGATGACGGCGGCGGACGTGCCTTGGTCGGTGGTGGACGTGTTGTTCCTCGGCCACACCAGGGGGTGGAAGCTCGGCAACCAGGCCGCGCGGCTCGCTACCGACGCGCTGGACCGCGGCCAGTCTGTCCACATGGGACGGGTCAACTCGGGGCATCGTTGGCGTTACGTCGCAGGGATCGGGTGCGCGTCGGTCCACGGGACGTTCCTCGCAGTCGAGCCGGATGCGAACGTGCGCGACGAGGGCCGAGCTCCTCAGGTCATACGGTCGTCTGATGCGACTGGCGCTTGTCGTCCGACCAGTACACGAGGGCCTGGATACCGTCCTTCAGCGCGTGGTGATCGAACCCTTCATGACCCAGGGATAGGTTCCGGCGCTGCGCTGGGCTGGGCATGAGCACAGTTCGGAAACCGAACTGATCCGCAAGGTCGTTGAGCACGCGGGTGGCGACCGCGACGAAGGGGGCAAGGCTGTCACAGAGTGCTCCTGCCCGATCGGCGGAACTGATCCGCTCAATATCGTGCTCGTCCAGCAGGCTCGCACAGACTACGGCCGACCTCACAAGTTGGATCGCGTGCTCAAGAACGAGCGGCGCCCGGTCACGGACCGGCTTCACAAGGTCAACGATGACGTCACCGAACTCGAAAAGTTGACGTGCCGCGTCGGCTGGCGAACCGCTCCACATGGCCGTTGGCCAGGTGGGACGGTTGAACAGCTCGACAGTCATCCTCCAGGCAACATCGTGCTCGACCTCGCGGTCGACGATCTCGTCCGTCATGCCGCCATATCGTGGCAGAACGCCGTGCACCCCGCGCGACGTGCCACAGACACGCCGCTTGGCTGGCACGGTGCTATGTGGTAGGGGTGCTGCGACCGAGTCGTCACCTAGCGCTACACTCTGGATATGAACGGAGCCTTCCTGCTCCTTATGAGGCCGTGCTGAAGCGACAGCGACAGCACGGCTACCCCTCTTATACGAGGGGTTTTTTCATGTTCGCGGCTGATGTCAGTCGCGAACCGGCGACGTAACCGAGGTGGCAACAACCATGGTGGGTGAAGGGTCAGAAGGCATGACCGGAGCGGTCCCGGGCGTCAGTACGGACGAAGACTTCGACCCCCGTGCCATCGACGAGCGCTGGCAGCGCGTGTGGCGTGACGAGCGGTCCTGGGAGGTATCCAACACCGCCCCTGCGGACAAGACCGCATACGTGCTGGAGATGCTGCCGTACACCAGCGGCGAGCCGCACGTTGGCCACCTCAAGAACTACGCCGTCGGCGACGCCGTGGCTCATTTCATGCGTCGCCAGGGCTACTACGTGCTTCACCCGATGGGGTATGACGCCTTCGGTCTGCCCGCCGAGAATCACGCCATCCGGACTGGGAAGCACCCGCGCACCTCGACGGACGAGTCGATCGCGTCGTTCCGGGAGCAGTTCAAGCAGTGGGGCATCTCGATCGACTGGACCCGCGAAATCAGTACGCACTCTCCCGAGTACTACCGCTGGACTCAGTGGATCTTCCTCCAGTTGTTTAAGGCCGGACTGGCGTATCGCAAGCAGGCGGCCGTCAACTGGTGCCCCAAGGACGCGACGGTCCTGGCGAACGAACAGGTCGTGAACGGGCGCTGTGAACGCTGCGGCAGCCTGGTCGAGCAACGGCAGTTGGAGCAGTGGTTCTTCCGCATCACTCAGTACGCGGAGAGGCTGCTGAACGACCTGGACGGGTTGGACTGGCCCACGCACGTCAAGCTGATGCAGCAGAACTGGATCGGCCGCTCGGAGGGCTCTACGATCCGGTTCCCCGCTGGTGGGACCGACATCGAGGTCTTCACGACCCGGCCAGACACGGTGTTCGGCGCGACGTACCTGGTACTGGCTCCTGAGCATCCTCTTGTCGACAAAATCGTCCCAAACGCCTGGCCGTCCGGAGTCGACAGCCAGTGGACGGCGGGCGCGGCGACACCAGCCGAGGCGGTGGCCGCGTACCGCACGGCGACCGGTCTCAAGTCCGAGCTGGACCGCCAGGAGAGCAAGGACAAGACCGGGGTGTTCACGGGCGGATACGCCACCAACCCGGTCAACGGCGAGCAGATTCCCGTGTTCATCGCCGACTATGTGCTGATGGGCTACGGTACCGGCGCGATCATGGCCGTGCCCGGCCAGGACCAGCGGGACTGGGACTTCGCCGCCGCCTTTGGCCTGCCGATCATCCGGACAGTCGAGACGAGCGAGGGCTTCGACGGCGAGGCTTACACCGCCGAGGGCCCAGCGATCAACTCGGGCTTCCTGAACGGGATGGGCGTTGCCGAGGCGAAGAAGACGATCATCGCGTGGCTGGAGCAGCAAGACCACGGCAAAGCCACTGTGCAGTACAAGCTGCGCGACTGGTTGCTGTCTCGGCAGCGGTACTGGGGCTGCCCGATCCCGGTCGTCTACTGCGACTCGTGCGGCCTGGTGCCGGTGCCCGAGAACCAGCTGCCCGTGCGGCTTCCGGACATCGAGGACTACACCCCGAAGGGCAAGTCTCCACTGGCTGCTGCCGCGGATTGGGTAGCTACGCGCTGCCCGCACTGCGACGGACCTGCCCGGCGCGAGACCGACACGATGGATACCTTCGTGGACTCGTCCTGGTACTACCTGCGCTACTGCGATCCGAAAAACGAGCAGGCGCCGTTGGGCATAGACGCGGCACAGCGCTGGATGCCGATCAACCAGTACATCGGCGGCATCGAGCACGCGATCTTGCATCTACTGTATTCGCGATTCCTGTGCAAGGCGCTGGCCGACCTCGGACACCTGCCGGTTCAGGAGCCCTTCGGTGCCCTGTTCACGCAGGGAATGATCACCAGGAACGGTGCCAAGATGTCGAAGTCCAAGGGGAATGTGGTGTCCCCTCGGACGATCATCGAGAAGTACGGTGCCGACACGGCGAGGTGCTACGTCCTGTTCATGGGGCCGCCGGATGCCGGCGCTGACTGGTCGGACACGGGCGTCGAGGGCGTGTACCGCTTCCTGCGGCGGTTGTTGCGGTTCACGACTCAGGTGGCGACCTCCGAGCTGGCCACCATCGGCGGCGCGGCTGATCCTGAGCTTGACCTCGCGCTGCGCCGGAAGGTCGCGTGGGCGGTTAAGAAGGTCACCGATGACATGTCGGGCCGGTTCGCTTTCAACACAGCCATCGCGGCGTTGATGGAGCTGACCAACGAATGCAGCAAGGCCCTGCAGGAGGGCATCGACCGTGACACGGTGAAGTTCGCCCTAAGCACCGCCGCCTCGCTGTTGCTCCCGTTCGCGCCGCATATGGCCAGCGAGTGCTACTACATGCTTACGGGCGAGCACGTCTGGAAGCAGCCATGGCCGGAGCCCGACGAGGCGCTGTTGCGCACCGAGACGGTCCAGCTGGCCTGTCAGGTCAACGGCAAGGTGCGGGGCCGTATCAGCGTTCCCCAGGACGCGTCCGAGGACGCTATCCGAGAGGCCGCGCTTCAACTGGAAGAGGTTGAGCAGGCGGTCGGCGACCGGTCGGTCAAGCGCGTGGTTGTCGTGCCGGGCCGGCTGGTGAACATCGTCGTGGGATGAGTTGTGGGCGTGGTGGCCTGCCAAGGGGCCGCAGGCCACCACGCGAACGCTCGCTACTCGACCATGGTCAGCAGCGAGCGCATGAGGATCGCACCGAAGTCCCGCGCGTCTGCTGGGTTGATCGGCTGGCCCCGGTCGACCGCGTTCGGGTACTCGATCGTCGTTGCCAGCCGCGTCAAGGGCAGGCTTCGTAGCCATGCGGCGCAGCACCGCTGCCCCGAGGACGAAGACGAGTTCCACTCATACTCGAACAACAGTAAACGCGAGCCGCCTCGCGCGCGGCCATCGGCGGCGTTCAACAGGTTCAGCAGTTCCGCGGCTGTCTCGGCGTCGCCAGGATCGGCTGAGGCCACGACGTAGGGCCGCTCCTCGATAGGCCCACGAAGACCAGGCGTGTGCAGATCGAGCGCGTACACAGCGCGTCGCTCGTTCGCCAACATCGAGCGGAGCGCTGAGACGGCCTGATACCGGCTCGTCGGCCCGTAGTCGCGGTTATGGTCCCACGGCGTTCGGGCCTTGCCTTGGTCCCCATCGTGGACACCGTCCACGTCCATCATGGGCAGCGCGATCAGCTCGGAGGTACGGGCTGTCGCGTCTCCGTCGCGCCGCAGGGCGACGAACTCTTCGATCGCCCCTTCCAGAACGAAGGACGCCATGGCTTCGCAGGCGTGGTGACGGCCGGTCAGCAGGATCACGCGGCGCGACTCCGGCGCACGGACCTTCACCACGGGGACCCCTCGACCGCCTTCGCTGGTCGTCAAGTCTCCCCACCACAGCGCGCTGCCGAGCCGCCGTCGAAAGCCAGCCATCTCGTGCGCGCCATAGGGAATCGTGGCGCTGGCGTAGACGGTGGTACCCGCAGCGATCTGGAGATCGAAGGCGGTGTCCGGTCCAGCGATGGGCCACAGCCAGTGATACTCGTCGGCTGTTCGCGCCGCCGGTCCGAACTGACCGAGTAGCAGCGGTCTTGCCAGGCGCACCCGCAGTTCGGTGTCCTGGGCGGCCGTCGCTCGAACGTGCCAGTACCACCGGTCACCCGTCGAATCGCGAAGCTCACGATCCAGCAGGACTTCGTCGTCGCGGATCACGACGAGGCCGTTGCCGGTGGGGAACGAGGTCTCCAGGAACAGCGCGGCCCGGGTCTTATCCATCGGCGTGAACGGCGACAAAGATCAGGTGTCCCTTGCCCTGCCGTGCTGGCGGATCCTTGCGGAAGCTCCCGAACTCTTCTACGACCTCCAACCCGGCGCACTGCAACAGGTTGCGAAGCTCCGGGGCGGTCAGGGCCATCTGGTCGAAGAAGTTGTCGTACATCGAGACTTGGTCGTCTCGCTGCCGGACGATGAGGGTCTCCTCGTGTCGCCAGTTGGCCTCGTGCGCGTTGACCATGTGGCGAATGAGACGGGTGATGAGGACCCCGTCGTGCTTATGGTGCGCGATGATGTACGGCTGGTAGCTGTCCACGAAGTTGAGCATGTGGCCGATGTCCACGACAAACCGGCCGCCAGGTCGTAGCCAGGTACGGACCTTGGCAAGCAGTGGTCCGACCTCATCCCGCCGTAGGTAGTTGAGTGTCACGAAGACGGTGTAGATGAGGTCGAACTTCTCGCTGGTCTCGAAGTCGACCGCTCGCCCGTGAACGTATTCGATCTCACCGCCCGCGTTCTTGGCGTAGTCGATGAAGCTGCGACTCTGGTCCACGCCGATGCAGGTGTGTCCGAGCTGGTGTAGGGCACGGAGGTTGGTACCCGTTCCGCAGCCGAGGTCCAGAACCCGGCCGCCGTTGGGCAGGTAGGAGGCGAAAAAGTCGGTCTCGGCCGCCAGGTTGCGGAAGTCTCGCCGGATGATCTCGTAGTACTCACCTGGGAACTCGAAGCTCTCGGTCACTAATTCCTCCATGCACGAGCGTCCGGACGCCCGAGAGGCGTCCGGACGCTGCGGTCATCGAACGGATGGGTCACATGAACTCGTGGCTCGAACGAAGGAGGCGATAGTCAAGGCTGTGAACACGCCGCCCAGCACCGATCTGGCGGAGCTGCCGCAGGTTCGGGCTGTTATCCCAGATGTGTTCGATCGAGTTGCTCAGCGCGTTGTATCCGCCCGCGTAGTCGGAACCCTTGAGCTTGCCCGCGGTGTAGGACGATCCCGTGGGGTTCAGGCGCAGCCGGCTGAACGGCCATTCGGTGACGTAGGGGAGCATGTCGACCAGTTCGGCCAGGTCCTCGAACGGCTTGTCTTGCTGTGCACGGTGTAGGTAGTGAGCGTGTGACGGTGCGTACTCGCCTGCTCGGATGCCGTCCAGGTAGGAATTGAGGCTCCGGGCGATCTCGTCACTGTCCAGAACAAGGTGCTCCAGGTTGACGCCTCGTCCGACTGGTGACAGGAAGCCGATGTCGAACCACTGCGCACCCAGTTCGGCCGAGAGCTGCCCCATCTGGCGGAGGGTCGTGTAGTTGTTCTTGTGGAGCGTGGCCCCGACCGACACGTCGACGCCCTCGAACGCCAGGGCGCTGACTCGCTGCTTGAACACGTCAAACGCGCCGCGTCCGCGTATCCAGTCGTGCGTTGCTGCATCGGCACCGTCGAGGCTGGTCCCGATGTGCCACAGGTGGCGTAGCCCCTTGATACGGCTCAAGTTGGCGGCGTTGAGCGCCACCGTGTCGCTACGGACGTAGACGCTGAGCCCGGCGTCGTCGGCGGCATCGACGATGTCGAACGAGTCATCCCGGAAGAGCGGATCTCCGCCCGTAAGCTGGACGATGAGGACACCCGCGTCGGCGAGCTTCCTGAAGACCGTCGCCCATTGCTCCGCCGTCAGTTCGTTCGGCATGCGGGCCTCGGGCGATGACTCATATGCGCAGTGACGGCAGGCACGGAAGCACCCGTAGGTGACCTCGACCTCGACGATGATCGGGCTCTGTAGGTAGTCGAAGCTAAGATCGCGTGCCGGGAAGTGCTCGATGGTCTTGGCGCTGGCATTCGGGGCGAGCAGGCCGTTGCTCACCAATGCGGTGAGAGTGGCCTCGCTTGCCCCGCCACGAGCGGTGTCCGCCACAAGTTCGCGTCCGATGCGCCCGCCCTGCGTCGCAGCCCGAAGCATTCGGTACGCGGCCAAGTCGACCATGTAGTGTCGGTGCTGGTCGCAGTCGTACAGGATGCCACCGAAGAACTCTTCACGAAGCTTCGCGTTGAACGGAACGCTGAGCGGTACGTCTTGCGGGACCGGCATACCTCGCAACGGAGGAGATGCCAGGGGCAGTTCCGGAGCGCATGCACAGTCGAGCATCGCATGCAGGTCGCGGCCACGATAGAAAGGGCTTGAGTAGTCGAAGTTCTCCCGGAGGATTTGCTGCTGAAGTGGCGGCAGATTTTGAATCGCGGTGGACATGTTCACTCCTATCTCCCTGGTCAGATAAGCGAGTGCGCGCAGCAGTCAGAGACAAAGAATTAGCGCCCCCTTCGCATTGATCAGGGCTTGCGTGGAGCACAAGCTCATCTACGCACGGTAGCGAAGCGAACGCGAGGCGTGAAGGCGTCCGGTTGAGTGAGCGGTGGATGTGGCAGATCCGCACCTGTCGGGGGCGTCTGCGCGAGCTGCCACTGCTCGGGTCGGACGTGGCTGGTGGTCGCCCGTCAGTGAGTTCTTTCCAACCTGGCGGTGTGGGCTGCGGCCGTGGTGGAGACTGGCGAAGCTCCTGGTAGATGACTTCTCGACCAAGAGCAAGGCAATCACCAAGAGCTTCGCGTGCTTGTCTGCCCACCCGCGATCGACCTGTCCAGTTCGCACCTCCGGTTCCTCGCCCGGAAGTTGAGCTCGCATCGATGGCGGATCGGCAGCAGGCGGCGGAATCTCGACCCCGGCCGCCAAGCCTTGCTTGTCCTGGTCCACCTGCGCTGTGGTGACACCTACACCCGCCTTGCCGCCGGGTTCCGCGTCGGCCTGGCTACCGTCTGTCGTTACATCCACGAGGCGGTCCAACTCCTGGCGGGCCTCGCCCCGGACCTGGCCGGCGCGACACGGATAGCCACGCGCAAGGTCTACGTCATCCTCGACGGCATCCTGTTACCGATCGACCGGATCGCTGCCGACCGCCGTACTGTTCGGGAAGGCGCAGCTTCTGGATTCACGCACGTTCGACGGCGAAACCGAAGTCGAGGCTGGACACGCGCCAAGTCGCATCTTGATCGGCCTGGTCGTCGCGCATCCTCTGCTCGAAGTCTTCTAGCTGCTTGTCCACGGCCTCGCGCCAGCGCTGATCATGTTGGTTTTCTTGGCACAGCAATCCGTTGTCTCCGAGGGTCTTCGGCAGTCGGGTCCGGAAAGCCACAACGTAACGAGTCCGAAACTCAACCGCGGTGAACGGTGCCGCACGCTCGTCGAGATGTGCGTAGTACCAGGACCACACCATCACTGCGAGTTCCTGCGCCAGCTGCTCATGCTGTGGCCAGCATGGAGGGATCAGCTCGGAGACGCGCACCGCGCACGTCCGGTTCCACGACGCCGCGAAGGCATGCGACAGACGTGCTTGAGCAGTCGACTCCTGTTCGTCCAGCGCAGCCAGATTCCACGGCCGACGCACCGGCCGACGCATCTTCTCATCCGGCGCCGGCTCGGCATAGTACAGCTCCAGCAGGGGACCTACATCCGCTGGATCAAACGCATCCAGCCACATCTACGACACGTCCCTCCGGTCGAACCCTGCCCGCTTGGCGGCCTCGCTGTGTCCGGCCCGATCTGTTGTGGTGAGGCCTCGTGCTTGCCGAACTGCTCGACTGACCGCTGCTGACTCCTTGCGCAGTTTCCTGCTCAGCCAGAAGCGTTGATGCGTCGACCGCAAGCGGGCCAGCAACAGTGGCAGCCCCGCCACGGCCACGATCGCCTCACCATCACCGAGCGCCTGCTGGTCGGAGATCGGCAGAGTCTCCTCGCGCGTGACGGTCTCCGAGCTGTGACCGGTGATGTGATGCGAACGTGTTGGCGTCACCACCGTGCTCGGACCCGCCCGTTGAGTCAGCTCTTGCGCAACGGCCATGTCCAAACCACCCACCACAGTGCAGCGCACTGACCCCCTCAGCGCTTGTGCCGCACGGCCATACAAGGAGTCTTCGTGCACCTGTGACTGAACCGCGTGGATCGTGGAGATGTTGTACTTGCGCAACGTCGTGACGATGTACGGCAAATTGGGAACCGGCACGCCCTCGTAGAGTTCATCGAAGACACCGATCATCGTCTCCGGCAACCGATGAGGCTCGGGCTGAGCCAAGGCAACCCGCTGCGCCCCAATGAACACCTCAGCCACGAACAGCCCCACGAGCGGACCGACGCGCTGCAGACGTTCGGGCGAGGCCAAGATGTACAACGTGCCGCCACGCCGGATGAAGTCCTCAATGTCGAAGTGACGGTCATGCTGGGACCCACTGATCCGGGCTGCATCCTCGGTTCCCAGGGACCGCACAGCCAGACTCACATAGCGGCGCACGCCGCTGGTAGTGCCGGCCGCCGCCATAGAGTCCAAGTGGGTCCGCAGCGCCTGCAAGGCCGCCGGATCCGCATCCGGATGACGCTCCAACACCGTCCGCGGCTGCGGGTGATCAATGCGGCCTACCCACTTCAGCACATGCTCGATCTCCAGGCCGCCGAGCCGCGCGGCGTGAAACCACGCAGCCAGCACCTCCAAAGCGGACTGACGGAAGAAACCATCGTTGCCCACTCCTCTCTCCTCGCCAGGCCCTGCTTCAATCCCGTGCACCAGCGCGGTGGCGTATCGGGTCGCAACATCCAGCGACTCACAGCCCACGAGCACGTTCCACGTGACCTGAGGCCACCCAGCGCCCTGCCGTGCTTCCGGGTCCGTGCAATCGAGCACCGCCACAGGGAACTCCCGCGGCCTGCACCACAAACGCAGAACTAGGCTCAGCCACCGCCAGCGCAGCTCACGTCGACGGAATCGCCGGGCTATCACGGTGCGGGTGAAAATCGCCGGCTCGATCGAGCCGACGATCGCCGGGCCGGGAAGGCTGCGGATCGTCGGCACCAGAACGGCTTCGGTCTTTCCCCAGCCCGAGCGAGCGATGATCCGCACCCTCCACTCAAACGGAATCCACATGCGAGGCTGCCACCCAGGCCGCATCGGACGCCCGAGCGACCACCCGAACGCGTTGGCCGGCAACCAGAATCGCTGCCACCGCGTCGTGTAGGGAAGTGTCCACTTGCCTGTCCGGCGGCTGGCGCGTACGCCCAGCACAGCACGAATCTGCCGCCTGCCCGCTAGGTTCTGCCACCGTGCAGGCTCCCGGAACACTCGGTGCATCGGCAGCAGCGCGTAGCGCAACCACAGAGCCCAGAGCACAGCGGCCACACCGAGCGTCCCGGCGCCTGCACCGGCGAAGTCAACAACAATGGGAAGCTGGACCGCGGACTCGCCAGGCTTACCGTCACCTGGCCGGGGCAGACCCAGTAGGCCGTGACCACCGCCGTCCTTAACCAAGGGCCGCAGCTCAACAGTCAGCGAGTGCCACCGCCCACTGTCCACCCAGGACAGTACCCCAGTCGCCAGCCAGATTGCGGCGACCAGTCCCATGATCGCGGCCAGTCCCAGCATGACGCGCTGCAGCTGCTCCCGCCGTGTCACCAAGCGGGTACGACCAACACGAAAAGGCATGTCTCCTCCACACGAGCACGGAATGACATGTGGCGGTGACAAGAGTCCTTATGGCGGCCCACCTTTCAGCGAGCGACATCGGTCCAACTGTGCACGGCTTGGGACCTCATGAGTTCCTCCCGGACAGGACTCACCTTGACCACCGAGCCGGAGTGAGGTGCTTCCACCATCATGAGCTGCTTGTTGATGCGGCCGAGGAAGATCGCCACGTGCGTCACCTTCGCGCGGGTCCAGAACAACAGTGCTCCGGGCTGGGCTGCGTTCCAGTCCACTTTGGATCTCCCGGTGACGAATTGAGTCCCGGAGTGTCGGGCGATGTGGATCCCGGCCTGTGCCCAGGCATACTGGGTCAGCCCTGAGCAGTCGAACCCGGTCTTCTCATAGTCACGGTGTCGATCGCCTTGCCCGTTGTCTCGGATTCCTTTCCCCGGCCCGTTCGTTCCACCCCCGCCCCAGGCATACGGTGTGCCGAGGTAGCTCAGGGCCGCGGCAATCGCCGTGGCGGCCTGTGCTGTGGGTGCCGTCACTTCTCCGGTCACTCCAGCTTCCGGCGGTAGCACGACGGTCAGCCCGCGAGTCAGGACCTTGATAGGGCCTGAGCCTCCTCCGACCTTGCAGCGTGGCTGGCCAGGGCGTGGCTCGGTCGGTGCGCCGTCATAGAGCTGGTGGGCCATGGCAGTTGCCCAGCGTTCATACCTCGCGTACCAGTGGGCGCCGGCGCCTGACCGCTGTACCTCTTGTGCCGCAGCGGCAAAGCTCACATTCGCCGGGTCCGCGTAGCCCGGGACTCTCTTGAGCAGCATGTCGTAGAAGGCCCATGAGGCTGCGGCCGGATCGAGCCGGTCGATGTGTTGGTAGTACTCGCCCTGCTGCTGAAACAGCCCGGCGCTTCGGCCTTTCACCGAGGATGGATTCAGTGAGGACTCCTGCAGCGCAACAGCCAGGCCGAGTGCGATGCCGCGCATGGCGATTCCCATGCCCTTGCCCACCGACACCACAACCCTGGCCGCTGCCATCTGGCTCGCGTTGAGCCGCAACTCCCTCGGCGAGTGCGGAGGTTCCTCGCCGCCAGGGCCTTCCGTGACGCAACCACCGGGTGGAGGGGTCGCCGGTGGGCCACTTCCGCCCGACCCGCCAACGCTGACAACAACCACGAGGACCAGTCCAAGAAGTCCGCCCGCGGCGGCGAAGACCAACCTCATGACGGTTCACCCGCCCATCGACCGGATGTCCACGCGCCACCTGCCGTGTGAGCGCACCACGATCCGAGTGTCGGAGACGTCTTCGACGTAGGCGCTTCCATCGCCAGCGCGAACAACCCTCTGCGCGTCCACCGTCACGACTACCGATTCGGCGGTGCGCGCAGGCCCTGGCGGCACGATCGATTCCGCGGGTGAGCACCGGCCCACCTCGCGAGCCTGAACGGTCTTGTCCCAGGAGCGCCGTATTGCCGCATCGCGATGGGGCGAGAACTCATCCCAGCCCACGTCGGTCATCAGGGGACGGGCCCGAGCTTCTGACGTTCCGAATGGGGCGGTGTGGTCGAAGGAGCACCACTGGTCCAGCCATGCTCGGGCGACCTCTTCTGGCCCCATGTGCTCCGGCGGTCCCGCCAGCTCGGCAGGGGGCTCCGCCACGGCAATGCTGTCCACGGATGGTCGTTCCCGGGGCGGCGGAGGCGCCTGGCTGGGCACTCCGCCGGGGGGAATCGGCGGAACAGGCGGCAAGAAGCCCTCGGTGCCGGTGGTGGTCGGTGCTGAACTGCCAGGCGCGGACTGCACGTGTGGCGGGGACATCCTCGCCGCGGGCGGGCGGTTCTCCGACTTCGGGGGTGAGGCGCCAGGGGCGAGCGCCACGGCTGCCAGCACCACTGCGCAGGTTCCGCACAACAGCGCAACCGCCCGGCCGCGATGGCGCGTGCTGGGCTGGTGCTCGCCGGGTGCAGGTCTCACGCTGGGCTCCCGGACCTGGATGAGTAGTTCCTCGCGCAGTTCGCCCGTGCGCCGCCCGACCGAGTGAGCTATCTGCCTGTGGCGTTCACGCCGTGCACGCGCTCGGGCTCCGAACGGCAGCCCAGGCCAGGGACCGAGCAGCTCCTTGTCAACGAGCTTGCGCATCACGGCCCTCGCGCTCGCTGACGTGCGTCCTCGCTGTTTCCTCCCCATGGGCTGTTCCGGATCGTCCGTGCTCACGATCGACCATCCCCTGTGGTGTCATCAGGTGGCGGACTCTGCTTCGGTGGCGGGGCTTGTTCTGGAGGCCGCTGCCGCGTGGTGCGTTCATCTCCCGTTGCGCGTGTTCCCCGGCCCTTCGGAGGCTTGTCGGGTTCCTCGTCGGGACCCATCGTGGTGATCTTGTGGACCTCGGGATCTGGACTGTCGTCCGGGTCCAGAGGCGCGCCACGTCGTCGTTTCGCCGACTCTCCGGCTGCGGCGTCCTCCGGCCCGCCACCGCCGCTCGCTGCGGCGTCCTTGAGATCGTCCGCACCTCCGGCACTGGCGGTCCTGGCGCCTGCGCCGGTTCTTTCCTTGGCCTCGGGAGGGAGGAACCGTTCCGGCACCCGCCAGTCGCGCGCAGCCATGCGGAACCGGTCGCGCATTCGGTCCTGCAGGGGGCGGGTCTTGTCCCGCGCGTGCTCGTACTGTTCCTGATGAGCCCGCATGTCCTCCCTGAGTCTCTTGAGCTCCGCCGGGGTTCGCTGGGGGGTCTCTGCTGCCCGATCGCGCTTGCCTTGGTCACCTGGGCGCTGTGGTGTGGGGCCGGAGTCCAGGGCTGGGCGCATCGCAACTCGCCCAGGCCTCATCAGCGAAGCTGGCACACGCTGCGGGCTCGCCAGTTCCCGCCGCAGGCCCGCGGCCGCGCCGCTGGCTTTCGACATGCCGTAGCCGAGCATGCCCATCGCAGCGCGCCCAGTGCCCCGCAACGCCGAGTTCAGCAGCAGAGCCGAGGCATAGCCCATCGACGATCCGCCGCCCACCGTGGTGAGCATGTCCAGCCAGGCTTTCGTGCGCGCGGCGGCTACCAGCAACATGATGTTGAGGACCGACACCATGAAGAACCCGTACCGGTGGGTCGATGCGGTGATGATCGATGCGATGACCATCACGGCCGCCACCACAGCCGTGATGAACAGTGCCTGCAGCTGGAGCCCGAGGAGGTAGGTCCAGTAGCGGACGCCCATCTCGCGGCACCAACCAGGAATGGGCCACCACGTCAGGAAGACGAGCCCGATGATCAGTACGAGTAGCCAGCCGACGATGGCCATCAGCCCGGCCACGACCAGCTTGAGGAGGTGAAAGGCCAGGGGAAGGATGACCAGCAACAAGATCGCGACCATGCCGGTCCGGGTGGGGTCCTGGCCGCGGATCCAGTCAGTGCGATCTTTGAACTCCGGAACCGGGTCCTCGTCATCGAGCAACTTCATCCACCGGCGCCAGGTGTCGTCGTTGGCCAGCGCGTGGCGGCCTGCCACCTTGCAGATCTCCACGTCGGAGAACATTGCCAAGCACCATGGGGTGCCGCCGAATGTGCTCCACAGGCCGTTGGTCAGCTTGCGCGAGCCGGCCTGGGCTGTGTTGCCCGACAGATCGGGGTCGGCGAACCCGACGGGGTTGCCGCTGATCTTGAGGTAGCCGGTGGTGCCGTCGATAATCCCGTTCGCCATCATCTGGCGGGCCTGGTCAACCAACCCCACCAGCGTTGACGGGCCGGCCGCGAACCCTGCGCCGAGCACCGCTGCGGAGAGAACCCAAGCGATGTCGCCGACGAACTCTCGTCCGTCTCCTCGCCATTTGGCGTAGGAGATCAGGGCGCCGATGCCGACGGTCACGCCGATCAACGGCCAGAAGACGTGGTCGGCGATCACCCGCACGGCCAGGTCGATCTGACCGGCGTTGTCCTGATAGATCGTCAGTGCGAGCATCCACTGCAGCAGCGCCAGGGCGCCGTAGAGCAGGCCCAAGGAGATCCACAGCAGCAGGTTGTTGAGCCACCCGACGATGTTGTGGGCCAGTTTTCCCAGGTTGAACCAACCTGATGCGTCGTCATCCGGCTTGATCAGCAACTTGTAGTCAAGCGGACCGTAGGCCTCGAACAGCGTCGGTGGGCCCCCAGCGCGCAGGTCCGGGCCGACGATGATCCCGTTCTGCGCCACAGCACTCTGTGCCAGTCCCACAGTCATGAGGCCGAGTAGCCACATCAAGGTCACGGCACGGCGCGGGTCATCCAGCAGCCAGCTGACAGGCCGCGGCAGGGCCACACGCAGCATGCAGACGCGCAGCGCAAGGGCATCGCGAAGCGAGACAGGCTTGCTGGGCCTGTGGACTTTTCGGGGATAGGCCGTTGACGCTCGTCCCATGTCACCGGCCCGCGGAGGTCGGGGGCCAGGCCGAGGCGCACTGGTACGGCTGGATGGCGTTGCGGTCGCTCATGTGCAGCAGGGACCGCACCCGCCACTGGTCATCCACCCGCACTAAACGCACGTGCACGAACGGCTTGCCGGACTGCAGCGGCGGGGTGACCTCCACGTCCAGGCCGGCGTGAGCAGGGCACGGCACGGCCTGGAGGACGGTGACCACGGGTCCGGCCGTGAAGTCGCCACCTCGACGCTCTCCGGGCGGGCAGATGCCACGCTTCTCGGCCGTACGCAGGGCCTCCTGCACCGCCAGTTCACAGATCTCCGGATCCTCTACGGCCACGCCCTTGATGAACGTCGTCGTCACTGCCTGCGGGTCTGTTCGATCGGGACCACTGCTGATCACGAGGCTGATCACCACGACAACCGCCGCCGCCACCGCGGCGAGGACGAGCTTCCACACTCGGTTGGACATCGTTGCTCCTTACTGCCGAGGACAATCGAGGGCAGATTGTGGCGGCTAGCCCTCGTTCGCCATAGCCCCAGGCGGATCGTCGATGAGATCCGGGCGGTCGTCTCCGGCTGTGGTGGACAGTGCCCGCGCGATCGGCAGTGAGAGCCGATCCACATACAGCGGCGCGAGGTTGCCCCTCCGGTCACGGATGATGCACTCCCCGGTTGCCAGAGACGACAACGCGGCTCGGATTCGCGGCCCAGATTCCGCGCGCCGCAACAGCTCAGCCTGAGCGTCCTGCTCCGATTGCCCTGAGGCTGCGAAGCTGAAGGCCATCACGATCTGCTCGGCCAAACCCTGAACTCGCAGCAGATCCGCTGCGACGTGGGTGTCGAGAAGCAGGTACAACTGGTTCGCCCGGCCTGTGCGGGCCACCCAGCTCACCAGCGCTTCCCCTGCGGGGTAGGAGGTGATGAGGTGCAGCTCGGCGATGGCCACAACCTTCTTCAGCTCCCGGATTCGTTGTCCTTGCACGCTGGCGTAGGCCAGCGCCACATGGAAGGTCGCCATCGCACACCGCTCCGGCACCGACCATCGCTCGGGGTCGGGGGAGTGACGAGGCAAGTCCAGACCGGACAGGTCCAGATAGACCAGACCACGGCCGGTCATCAGCGCGACGGAGTCGGGCGCAGCCGGACCGAGCACAGCGCGCATCGATGGCTGCCGGGCACGCAGCCGAAGAGTCTCTCCGAGCTCGTGCGCGGTGCGGGCAGCAAGGTCCCCGCCTGAGGCGGCTATCAACTCGCCGATTACCGCCGGCGAGGACCAGGTTTCCGGCGGCCGCTGGAGAACCGCATCGACGGCGTTCTCCAGGACGTTCTCTCCCCGTGCCCGGTCACCAGGTGAGAGGGCGCCAAGCAGGGCATCCAGGGTGAAGCGCCTCGCTTCATCGGCACTGCGGGCCGTGCGCATGGGATCCATCATTCCCGAGCACCGCGGATCCATCACCCGCATGACCTGGACGTCAACACCGAGCACGTCACGTGCGACCGCGACGATCCCGCTCAGATCCCCCTTGGGATCGACCAACAGCGCCCACGCCCCTTCAGTCAGCGCACCGAGAAGCAGCATCATGACCAGCGTGCTCTTGCCCTCGCCGGAACGACCGGTCACCGCGATCGTCGTGGGTTGAGTACGGTGCTCTCCTTGCCGGGAGACCAGATGTGCCTGCACCGGACCGGGAGACGCCCCGAGATTCTCCCCGAGATAGGGACCGGTCGCGTCACCGACGGTGGACCCTCCGTGCGGCCAGCCGCCCACCAGCGTGCGCATGGGTTGTTCCTGAGCGAACTCGGGAACACGCGACTGATCGCCCGGCAGCAGTTCCATCCACAACAGGTCCTGAATCGCCCGGGGCCGATGCAGCTCGACCGTGCCTACGTAGGTCTTGGTCAGCTGGGACACGCGCTCTTCCAACTCCGCTGGTGACTCCGCCGAGACCACCCACCGGGGATGACAGGTGATCTGCACGTCCAGCCGCCGTTGAGCCTCCTGCCGTCGAGCGACCAAGGCCGCCTCCGCCTCCGCCGCCTCAAGAGGATCCTCGCCAACAGCGGCGGCTTCACGACGTTGGCTGCGCACTACATCCCGTGCCTGACCGAGCAACTCGACCGACCCCGAAGGTCCATAGTGGACACCGCGCACGGACACATCCACATCCGGCACGTCGTTGAGGATCATCCCCAGCCACTCGCCACCGGGAAGACTCAGCTCGGCCACCGGAAAGCCGTTGGTAGCACTGCACAACACGCTCACATAGCGGGACTCACCGGTCGCCCGGTCCGTCACGACCACGTAGTCCTCCGAGCGTGTGGGATCCATTCTGCCCTCGGCGATGGACACCAGCGCGCCTCCGGACAGGAGCTGCTGCTCCGGGAGAGTCAGGCCGATATCGCGCCGCAACTCCCGCGCGTAAGACCAGGCAATGCGAGAGGCGGAGGCGGGGTGTGCGTGCAGGACACTGGCTTCCATCTGTCTGTGCCACCGTCCGATCGCCTGCTCCACCTCGGCCAGCCGCTTGTGGGCGCGCTGCAATGCGTGCCGTGGGTCCGGCTCCGGGTTGAGATCGCGCGGGAGACCGTGCTGACCTGTGGGCCTGGTTTCGGGCCAGCGCACCCCCAGCAAGACCACACGACGGCGGAAGTATCCGACCTCGGCGTTGCGGTCGATGCGGTGAGCACCCAGCGCCAGGTAGGCATCGGCCCTCGGCGCTCGCACACTGTCCACGCCCTCCCAGCTCGCCAGGTACTCCGTCCCGCGATGCCGATCCCAGATGATCTTCAGATGCCATTCGGCCCGCTCGGGCAGCAGCGCTGCCAGTGCTGAGGCGTGCGCCATGGTCGTCTGGGCGAGCTGTTCGTCCTCGAGCAGGTACGTCGACAACGTCGGAATCTGTACCCACGCCCAGATCGCCTGGTCGGTCACCTCGGCACCGTCGACGATGAGGCGCGGCGCGGCCGGTCGGTCAGCGACCCGGCGCCAGGTCTGTCGCTGTCGACGAAACCACCGTCTCACATGCCCTCCTCACGTTGGCGATTCACTCCTGTTGTCCTGGCAAGGTGTGTGCGATCTCTGCTGCCAGGACAAGCTCGATCGCGACCCGGCTATGCGCATCCGCGGACACGAGCGGATCGGTGACGATCCTGCGCCGTCCCGGCAAGCGGTAGCGGATGCGGTCGTACCACTCGACCATCGCCATCCGTCCCGAGTTGTCCGTGCGTGTACCGAGGATGACGAAGGCAGCCACCGGGATCAGGTAGATCGAGGGCCCCAGCCGCCAGAACGGGCTAACACCCAGCAACGCCACGAGGGGGAACCAGATCCCCGCGCTGACGGCGAAGATGGTCATCTTGGTGCGATCGATCCCCTTAGCGATCGGCTTGTTGAAAAGCTCGTACTGCCGAGTCGCGTAGTTCGCGTGCTCGGTGTCGGTGGGAAGTGTCAGCGGCATCGCTCATCCACCAAACACCGCGGTCCACAAACCCTTCACCACAGTCATTGCTTGGTCGGGAAAGACCACGAAGCCCGCCGCGAGCGCGCCAGCCAGCACGCTGGTCACCATCTGGCCATAGTGGCCAGCTGCGTATGCGGCCATAGCCCTGTACGCCATCAGGATCGCGATGAGACTTGCCATGACTCCTAGAAGAATGTTCCGCAGTTCCACGCCAGAGGTCGGTTTGAGTTGCAGGGCGAGGTCAGCGGCGAAGATGATGCTGATCATGCGGTAGTCACCCCGCTCTCTGCGCCAATATCAGCGAGATACCAACGGTCACCGTGCAAGCGCAGTTCGATGCGATAGTGACCGGTGATCTTCCCTATGCCACCGGTGATTTGCCACGTGATGGTGGCTACGCCCACTCGGCCGGCGGGTTCTCCATGCTTGCTCGCGCGCCACTGTCCGACTTGCTCAGGCGTCACCGTGCGATCGAGCCCTCGGAAACGAGTGCCGGTGGCACGGACGTAGTCCAGATCGCCAGCTGCGTAGGCCTGGATGTGTCTGGTGACGGTCTCACGGCTCGCCGCAGCGAACTCAGCGTCCTCACCCCCGCCGGCGTTGTCCATGGTGGGCGGGGGCACGGTCGTGGGCGGCGAGCCCAGCGGGACAGGCGGGGTCGACACCGACATCCGCTCCCCGTCGATGCCGACCACCACACCGAGGGACATCCATCGCGCTGGGGCGGCGATCCAGCCGTGCGCCGGCGGCCCCGGCGCTGCGGCGGCACCAGGTGGTGCTGACCCTGTCGTCTGGCCTGGGTGCGTCGCTTCTCGCTCCGAGGGGACGGCGGGGATGACCCGGACTCGGGTCAGCACGATGGCGCGGTGGCCATCTCGCGTGGTGGCCACCGAGTTGGGGCTGTCCGCCCACTGTCGGCCCGCACCGTCCCAGCCGTCGATCTTGGCGCCGGCCGCGGCGTAGCGGGCCAGTGCGGCCTCCCGGTGTGGGCGGCTTGCGGCGTCCCAGGAGAGATAGTCGACCGCGAATGCCTCGGCGAATGCCTCGACGGAGTTCGCCAGCTGTGCTGGCTTGGCAGGCAATGGCGGTTCATGAAGCCACACCGCTACCGAGGACGCGATGCTGAAGACACCCGCCGCAGCGACGACCACGGCCACCAGGCCGACCAGCAGACGACGGATGTGCAGCCAGAGGCCGAGCCGACGCCGTCCAGTCACGATGGACCATGCCGGTGGCGCCGAGCTCCCTGCTGGCGGAGTCTGGGCGTCGCTGTCCGACCATCCCTGCCGTGGTGCCCCGCTCTGGCCCGGAGGACGGGACCCCGCAACCTGATGAGCCTGAGCCCGTTGCACCGGAGTGCCATCGCGTGCACCAGGGACTCCCGGCGGCGTCCCGCGCTGTCGTGCGGCCCATCGGCGGCTGTTCATGAGCTCCCACCCCCCTGGCCCTGTGGCCGGCATGGGCGCATCGCCACCAGGGCAGCGCCCACGCCGGCCACAGTCCAGCCGAGCCCGGATGCGTCACCGCCAGCATCGAGGCTCAGCAGAGGGAGAACTGCCGAGGCTGCAACGGCTCCGACGTACTGCGCGGAGCGGAGAAGTCCAGCGGCGGCACCCACGTCAGCAGCGGGAGCCGCAGCCACCGTGCGCGCCTGATAGCCGATCGCCAGGCATCCCGCCGGTACGCCGATGAGCGCGCCGAGCGCGAGAAAGGCCTGCAGATCGATGGGGTGCCGCGAGATCACGGCCACGATCGCCAAGCCGCTGAGCAGCAGTGCGACCGAGCCGACCAGCAGAACATGCCCGGGGCCGCGACGCCGCGCCCCGCGGGCGGCCACAACGGAGGTCACCGCGGTGGACGCGGCGATCGGAAGCATGATCAGACCTGCCATCGTGGGCGAAAGGCCTTTGCCGATGAGATAGAGCGGGAAGCCGTAGAAGATCGCGTAGTAGGAAAGATAGAACCCCGCATTGCACAGAAATGTCCGGCTGAGTGTGGGATCCGCAGCCAGGTTGAGGCGGACGAAGGGTTGTTCGGCTCTGCGCGACCACCAGACCAAAATCACGAGCTGAAGAGCCAACCCGGCCGCGACGTCCCACGCCAGACCGTTGTTGAGTTGCAGCAGGAACACCATGATCACAGTGGTGGTGCACGCCATGACGATCATGCCCGGCACGTCGAGCGTCCTCCACCAGCCGGCGGACCGCGCGGCCACGGCATCTGCGGGCACGAAGGTGTACACGCACCCCGCCGCGGCCGCCATCAGCGGAAGCGTCACCGCGAGAATCGATCGCCACCCTCCGAGCTCGACGAGCAGGCCTCCGAGGGGCGGTCCGAGGGCGATGGTGACCTGCATCGACGCGGCGATCACACCGAGCCCGGAGCTGGCCGCGTGGTCCTGTTGTGGTCGGGCGCGCCGCAGCAGCGCCAGCGCGGCGGGCAACGGCGCACTGGTTCCCAGGCCCGCGACGGCTCTGGCAGCGATCAAGGTGGCGAGGGTGGGAGCGAGCATGGCCGCCACAGTGGCGACCGAGGCCACGCCAAGGCCACACAGCAGCACTCGGCGGGCACCAAACAGATCGCTCAACCGCCCGGTGATGATCGCGCCGACCCCGGTTGCCAGGTACGTCGAGGAGATCACCCAGGCAAGGTGCGGTCCTGCTTGGAACTCATCCTGAATCGAGGGCATAGCCACCGCCAGCGCCGATGAGGCCAGCGCCTGCGGCACTACACCTAGGCACAGCGACACGAGCACACCGGCCTGGACCCGGCCCTGCTGGTCGTCCCGATCGGTCGCCAGGACGGATTCCTGTTGCATCACAACGTAAAGCCTTTCCGGCGGCGACCGACCACAGTGGACTGTGTTGGTCGCCGCCGTGTAGTTATCCGGTCACGTCGAACCTCGGGATACGGATGGTGTGCGGCCTGGCGGCCGGCTTTTTCGGCAGCGTGGTGGCGGGCTTCCGTTCCGCGGCCTTCGTGCTGGGTGCTGGTTTCCCGGGGGCTGGCTTGGTGCTCGGCTGAGGCACTGAGGACGGCGGTGGCGAGGACGGCGGGGGAGTGTCCGCGGTCCCACAGGTGACTACTGCCATCGTCACGGTCTGGCCTGGCATGGAGGCCCGTGCGCCCACAATGGACAGTCGACCGTCCGGGGTACGCGTCTGGACGTTGTAGGTGACGGTGACCGCGCCGATCTTCTGGATCGTGTTGGGCGCCTTGTGGCCACTCGCGGACGTGACGGTGCCTTGCCCCTGGGTACATGTTGCCGACACCGCCGAACCGATGACGGTCTTGCCGAGGCTGACCGAACCGACGCTTGCTGATGCTCGACCTGGGCTGGCGCTCGCCCGGAGGTTGCTGGCGCGGATCGCTCCATCCTTGGATTGGACCGATGCCGCGGTTCCCGTCGGCGGGATCGTGCTCGTCCCGGAGGCTGCCAGTGCGTACGCGCTGGAGCCTGCATCGGCCTGGGCCACTGGACTTGTCGCCATAACCGCGGCCAGGACAGCGACACTCACGCCTGCGACACGCACACCCGGTTGAGTAGACATGGTTCCCCTTTAAGCTTCCCGGTCTCTGCTACCAGAGACTGTTGTGTGGGTTGGCGTTGTCCTTCGTCGTACTGAGAAGCTCAGCTGATCAACACGGGCGTCCCGATAGGAACGTCACCGAGTGCGCGCAGGCCTTCTGGGCCGATGCGGATGCAGCCATCACTTGTGGCGGTGCCGATCCCGTCCTGGCGAGGCCACCCGTGCACACCAACGGTTCCTGGCCCGGCACCGAACTTCTCGTGAGTCAGAGAATGAGTTCCCAGCACCACGATGAACGGGCTGTACTTGATGTTCGCTGGGGCAACCTGGGCCAGAACGAAGGTGCGTCCGACAGGTGTTGGAGCACTGTCCTTGCCGATGCCCACCTTCCAGCGTCCAACGACCTGCTGTGCCTGGTACAGGCTCAGCTCGCGCCGGTGGAGATCCACCATGATGCGCCGGTCGGTCTGGCTGACCTCCAGGTCCTCCTCCCAGTCGGTGATCCAGCCGGTGGCACCGTGGGGTCGCGACGGCAGCGCGATCCTCAGCCAGCCAGGTGCCGTCTCCAGCACTGGCACCGCGGTGGGGCCGTCCAGTTGCCGCGGGCCGATCTTGGCGATCGGGTTGCCTCCCACCGAATCGAAAATCGGAACCAGCCGTTTCGGCGTCACCAGGAGTCCATCTGGGACGGTCGTGGGGGCAGTGTCCACGGGCGCCTGCGGCGTGGTCGCCCAGGTCGTCGCTTCGGGCAGCCCCTCCATGATCGCCGCATCGACGGGGAAGGCAGGAGTGGTCGAGAGGTGAGTACGTTCCGGCTCCGCCACGCGCAGCTGCCCTCGCAGAGCCGCAGGATGATCGACGTGCGCACTGGTCGCCACGGCGTAGACCGCCACGGACACCGTGCACGCAACCGCCAGAAGTCCCAGCCCGGCACTGCGGCGCGCCCGACGCGCTCGTTCCTGTGCCCCGGGAGTTCCGGCTTGGTCCTCACGGCCTGCGGCCACGTCAACGAGATCCTCAACGAGCGTGGTTGTCTCGGCGGCACGATCACGGTTCCTGCCTTGGGTCTCAGGTGCCAACGGGCATCCTCCTCAGTGGTGCGCCCCACGATCGGTGTGCTGTGCTGTCCACAGCTGCGGGAGGCGAGGCTGATCTGCCCCGCCTCCCGCCCCCGGGCCCAACGGGTGGATGTGGGATTACAGGTCTGGGCCCGAAGTCAACGTGCGCTGAGCCTGTCGAGGAACTTCGCGCCGGCGGGCATGCCCAGTCCGGTGACCGCATCCCAGCCCGGTGCGCTCTGCAAGCTCTGCGGCTTCTCGTCCTTGACGCTGAGGTAGCTGCCGCGCTCGGTCGGAGTCGAGCTGCCGGGGTAGCGCGGCAGGTAGTCCTGCCAGACTCCGGCTTGTACCGGCCGCACATCCAGGAAGGCATCGGTGCCCGCCATGCCGTACAAGGCTGGATTCAGGAAGCCGGTCCGCGTTCCGCTCTGCTGCTTGGCATCAGCCACCAGCGCCGCCACCGTCGGCGCTGACCATGACGTGCCGCCGTACGGCCCTTCGGCATAGCCTTGGGCGGTCGTGTATCCGACCAGCACGCCGGTGTTGGCATCGCCTGCCGAAGCGATATCCGGCATCACCCGGCGGCCGCCAGCGATCTCCTGCGGAACCACCTCTCGCTGCCACTCGGGCTGCTCGTAGAGCGCCGAGATTCCACCACCCCCGCCTCCGGCGAAGGCACCGTCACGGCCCTGAAGCGGGCGCCAGGTGCCGCCGGCCTGGGTGTAGCCGGTGTTCTGCCAGCCGGTGGCGAACTCCACGCCGTTGTCGCGGCGCAGCGCGACCGTCGTGCCACCGACCGAGCTGACCCAGGGATTGATCGCGGGAAAGCTCGGGCTGGCCACGCGCGCCGGATTCGCCGTGCTGTTGTCACCGCTGTCTCCGCTGCTGACCACGATCGACTGCCCCTGGATGGCTGCCTGCACCGCCAGTTGCGTCAGCTCAGTGCGAGTGGCTTCCGAAACGGCCTCGTAGGTAGTGCCCCACGACAGTGAGAGAACGTCGGCTTCGTTGTCCGACACCGCGCGCGCCAGGCTCTCGTACAGGCCGGTGCAGTTCGCCGCACCGTAGTAGTAGATCTTCGATTCGGGCGCGCTGTTACGCACCGCGGTCACGTCCAGGGCCTGCTCGCCCAGCCACGAGTCGCGGTTGGTGCACGAAGGGTCGTGGATCTCCCGCTGGGACCGATCGATGTACTGCTCGGCCTTCAACCGCGGCGCGCCTGCCGATGCGGCGTTGCGGTTGACGTCTGCGAGGATCGTGGACAGGTTGTAGGCGCCGACGATCCCGACGCTGGCGCCCTTACCGGTGTGCGAGTTGTTCAGCTGGTGGATCGCTCTGGATTGGGCGTAGCCGTAGCCACAGTTGTGGTTTGACTGCCGCCCGGGGTAGCGCTGGGGCACCGAGGTGTTGTTCTCCGCCCTCCAGTACGGGGCGCAGTAGGTCGAGCTCCCTGCTTGTTCGACGCTGCTTTCCGGGCGCTTGGTGACCGTGGAGCGAGCCCACATCGGCCGGTGCAGCGAACTCGCGCTGTCCAAACCGAGCACGCTGACACCCATGGCCCGCAAGCTCCGAGGCAGCGTCACCGGGCTGCTCGGCGCATGCACCAAGACCTCTGCATCATTGCCCGCGGTCCCCGCCGGGAGCCGAAACCGTCCCAGAGTGGTCTGGAAGGCTCGCTGGATCACCGACGCACTGCCGCGAGCTGTCACCATCCGACCGGCCGTCGTCGTCGCGGTGACCTGCAGGCCGGCCGCGCGCGCCCACGTCTGGACCTGCTCGAGGAGATCGGCTGTGGGCCCGAATCGGTTCCGGAACTCCGCGGAGTCGAGGAACCGTCGGTAGGAGGGGCCTGGCTCGGATACCGACCTTGCCAAAGCCTGTGCCGCACCAGGGTCTCGCAGCGGCAGGGTCAGCGCGATGGAGAGTTGTTGCTCAGGTCGGAGGTCGCCACTGCGTGCCTGCGGGGTTGCCCAAGCGGGGCGGACGCCGGTGACCTCGAGTCGATCGGGTTCGGCGGCGGCCGCAGGAGCACCGGCAGCGGATCCGGCGAGAACACCGGCTGCGGCGGCCACTACGGTCCATCGTGATAACGCGAATCGCATGCGCGCACCTTTGAATAGAACGATTGGGGTTACCGGGGGCCCTGAGATGAACAAGGCCCCCGGCTGCGAATTCAACTCCAGCGCGTCTTACGCCTTCTGCGCCCGCCGGGGAAGCGGGCGAGCGGGCTGAACTCTGTCTCTACACACGACATCGGCTCATAACCGACAAGGTCACTGTGCATCAGCGAATGGTGCCCGTCAAGCTTGAGCGCCATTCATTTCTGGTCGCTCGGAATGATAATGGGCGCGGCGAATGGGGCTATCGCCGCGTTAGGCGATAGCCCGGTTTGGGGCCGCAGCAACGGTCTATTCGCGCATAATCTCCACCCGGTCACACGCAAGGGCCGGACCAGACCCGCACCTGGCCGGCCACGACCTGCTTGCCGCGGTGACATGCCCTGTGACACGTATCCGAGCCTGTCCGGCTCGCGAACCGATAACGGCATCGCTGATCGCCGGCGCGGCCGTACCCAACAGGAGCCAGGAGCGGCCGCCATCGCCTCTCAGGCGTAGGCAACCTCCGGAATCCGGCACAACGCTGGCCACACCTGTTGTGCGCACGGTCTGAGCAGAGTTCTCCCCTGACGAGCGTGCCTTGAAGACCGACGACCCAGCCTGGTTTACCGAGAGCCCTATGCTGAAGAGCAACAACGAACAGCCCAGGCCGGCAGCAATCGCTTCCGCCCTGCGGCCACGGTTGGCCGCCGTTTCTTGCTTCGCTTCTCCGCGCGTTACCATCGCGAATCTCGCAAGGTCCGACGCGGAGGACTGGACTTAGGTCTGTCCAGCTGCACGTAGCACCACCAGGTGCCGGGTTCCGCCGATGAGAACCAACCTGCGCATGCTGGCAGCCCCGGGGGCAGCGCGACAGGTTCCGCCGCGCTGGTGACAAACGCGGTCGCGCGCTGCAGCAGCGGGGCCAAGGCGTACCACAACGGCTCGGTCACTACCTCAGTCGTACCGATGCCGACAACGTGCAACCGCGGGCACGTGCCCGGAGAAGGTTGAGCAAGCTCGACGTCCAGGACCAGCGAGACAGCAGCGGCTTCCGCCACATGGATCGCAGCCCACAGCGAGGCCATGTCAGGTGTGGACAACGGATCCAGCCAGAACAGCGACGGGTCCCGCTCATAGATGGCGCGCCACGGGATGTGGGCACAGCGCATCCGCGCCACCGAGGCAGGGCGCCGTGGAGCCTGCAGGTGACCGGAGATGCTGCGGTGTACCCACCACGGGAGGTTGTCGTGGATGCGCACGGCACGTGTCCCGCACGTCTCCCGGTCTGGTTCATCCGCAGCCCCTCCACCGAGGGCCACGGAACTGGTGAGAAACATGAGCGTCCCTTCAGGACAGTGGGCGGTGGCCACATCGAGGCCACACCGGGTCAGGGATGAACGGGTGCGGGGTCGGCAAGCGAGAGCTCAGCGGCGCCGCCGGCGCGCAGCAGCCGCTCCAGGTCCGCCTCGACATGAGGAGCTGAGGCAAAGACGCAGTCCGTCCCCAAGCCGTCGTCGATCACGCAGGACTCCTCCGCCGGTAGCCGGACGAGTGCGCCCGCCTCCTGGGCGATGAGGCCGCCTCCACGCCAGTCGTGGTCACTGAGCCCGTGCTCGAAATACGCGTCCACAACGCCGGCAGCGACCATGCACAGGTCTAGTGCGGCTGAGCCGCAACGACGGATGTCACCGCTGTGTTCGATCAACACCGGCAGCAGCCGGCCTTGCTTTGCCTTCTGCACGGCGTTGTACGACAGGCCCGTAGCGACGAGTCCGGCAGCGAGATCGAAGGTGCCCTTGTCGTCCAGCACCAGTGGGCTGAGCAGGCTGGTGCCGTCCCTCCAGTACGCGCCGTGTCCTTCAGCAGCGATGAAAGTCCACCCCAATGCTGGGGCGTGCACGCATGCGGCGACGGTGATCCCGCGGTAGACCGCAGCGATCGACACTGCCCAGAAGGGCAGCCCTCGCACGAAGTTCACCGTGCCGTCGATCGGGTCGACAACCCAGGTGATACCCCACTCCGAGTAGGCTCCGCCGCGCTCTTCGCTGCGCACCTTCTCGCCAGGTCGCTCGCGCCCTAGGAGCTCACGGACGAAGTCGTCGACATCGCGATCGATCTGGGTCACCAGATCCGACGGTGACGACTTCGTTTCCACCGTGGTCAAAGGGCCGGGGGAGTAGCCGCTGGCACGGGCTCGCGCCGCTGACGCGAGCGCGCCGCTGTCTCTGGCCACCACTTCGCAGACGCGCCGCAGTTCGATCACATCGAGATCGCGCTCTTCACCGAGCACTGTCATCGGTACAGCTCCCAAATGTGGTGCAGTGCAGGGAACTGCAGTGAATGGGGTGCGGCAGCCTCAGACCTGGGAAGTGCTGAGGCTGGCGCAACGGTGCTGGCTCGAGCCAACGGCGACGTGAAACCAGCACTGGGGGAGACCCCGCGGCCGACCCATGGGGGAGGAAGGCCGGCCGCGGGGGCCGGCTCCGTGCCGCCACAGTCACGGAACCGGCGTCTGGAGAAGATGCACCGTCAGCGATACGGGAGGACGGCGATCTTCCGCTCTAGGGGCTACTGCGGAGATGGCGCCTTCGGCAGCAGCTTCGTGTGCTTGCGGCGTGACACTGATGATCGCAAGTTGCCCCCCGTTGCTTGTGGAAACCTCGTGTTGAACCGACCTTTGCATGTCACCCAACGTGACCGCCACTGCTCCAGCGGGATCGAACGTCGATTCACCCTTATGGACTATAGTCCCTATCGTTTCTGAAAGCAAACGCACACGCACTGTGATCGCAAGCGGAAGCTGGCGTCTCCATGGTTGGTGCCGTGCGGAGGCTCGCAAATCCGGGTTGATCTGGGAGGAACCCCGGATGGAGATCAATATCAGTGCAATCCACGTACGGGAGCATACGTATGTACCAGCGGTAGCAACTACGTTCCGCATCTGCGCGCTGTCTATCTGGTTGGTACATACGGCCGATTGGGTGTCCGGTGTTGCTATGACGTTAGGTAGTCAAGTAGATCTGGTGTTGCCCCGTTCGGGGCATGGCTACATCCGTTGTCGGAGCACGGCGATCGTGCTCCTTCAACAACGGTGAGGACGACGCGTTGGATGGCGTCGTCGGCGGGTAGACGGGGTACCCGTGGCCTTTGGGACAGGCCTTGTAGTCATGGGACGGGGAATCGGCGTGGGCGTCCGCAGGGGGGCGCCCACGCCGCCCCAGGGCTCCGCTATCCCCGCTCCGCAAGGCTCTTCTGACTGGACATCAGCAACCCCTGACGAGCGTTGAGTAACGCAGCCGCTCCAGGAGACGACGCAGACTCGGCCGGGCGTCCGCACGTTCTACCCCCCGAGGGCGACGGGCGCCCGGTCCACACCACGGACACGCTCGACTGCCCGGTCAATGGTCGGTCACCCGCCTGGTCGCAGCAGTCTCGGCCGAGTCGGCCAGGACCACGCGGTTCCTTCCGGCCGCTTTCGCGCGATACAGCGCTTGATCAGCCAGCTCCTGTAGCACCGGAACACGTTCGCAGTCGATCGCTACGGCGACCCCGGCCGACAGCGACAAGCCGTCAATGAGAAGAATGGCGCCTCCGCGGCGCTGGGTCGTCGGCACTGTCAGGGTCTCCACAGCCGCGCGGATACGCTCGGCGACGGCCATCGCGTCGCGGGCATCCGAGGCTGGCAGCAGCACGATGAACTCCTCACCACCCCAGCGGCCCAGCACATCGCCCGCGCGCATGCACGCGGCCAATTCGCTGGCAACGGCGCGCAGAACGTCATCTCCGACGACGTGGCCGTAGGTGTCGTTGACCTGCTTGAAGTGATCCAAGTCGAGCATGAGCAGGGCAGATCGCCCGTGTGCTCGCCCGTGGGCGCGGCCGGCCCGCTCGAGCCAGGCCCGCCGGTTGGCCAGCCCCGTCAGAAGATCCGTGTCAGCCTCAGCCTGCAGAGCTCGGTGCTGGCCGAGCCTGGTACCGATCACGAATACCCCAAGCCAGAGCTCCGGCAAGTGGGGTCCCAGCCCCACCACGAACAGACTCAGCAGCACCGCGGTGGCTTCGGCAGCGTTCTCCTGACTGCTGCCCCACAACTCCGCCCGACGGGGCGCATCCTGAGTCAGAGCGACGACACCGGCGACGATCAGCTGCTGTGCAAATATCGCCAGCGCGGCGCAGCCCACCATCGTCAAAGTCAACATCCAGTCGACAGGGCGGTCGCCATTCGCATAGTGGGGAACTCCCCCGAACCGCGCGAGAAAGCCAACACCTGTCGCGGCAATCAAGATCGACGCGGTACTGAACAAGAACTTGTACAGCGATCGTCGAGCTATGTGGTAGCGCTGCAGTCGAACCACGAGCACGACCAGCACTGCCCACTCCGGGACGAGCATCGCTGCTGCCACCCACCAGATCTCGACCAGGTCGACGTGTCGATCCAGATGTGTCGCGCGCCGTCGCTCCTCCGCGATGCGGCCCAGCCGCGCGTGCGCCACCGCGCACATCGCCAACACCAGACCTACCAGCGCGTCACCGCTCAAGCCTGATCCGGTCGCCCACATGAGCGCCACCAGCGCGACAGCGGTGAGGTCCACACTCAAGATGTAGGCAACTGCCCACGGCCGCCGACGGGCCAATGCAGCCAGCTCGCTCTTCGACCGGTCAGCTGTGTGCGCCAGCGCATACCCAGGACGAGCCCGATGCCCGACACTGGACGGTGCTTGCGCCCCTCTGCCATCACCAGGCCTGGGTGATGCCCCGTCCTCGGTAGTGGCCTGATCGAAAGGTGTAGCTGATGACCGGTCGCGAATGGTGAAAGACATACAACCCCTGTTTCTGTGTCGCTATCACCGCGGCGGTCAGCGCAGGAACTCGACCGTACGGCGGTGATAATCCACCCCTATGTAGCGCACGAGGAGGGCATCCCCACGCGTTCTCACCTGCCCGGCAGCTCACCATGACCTGCGACGGGTGACTCGGCGTCAATAGCTCCTTAGTCACCTACGACGCGACGTATGGGCCGAGCCTGCAGCCCATCCCATAGCTGCTTATCGTCGGGACCGCTCTGCGGTGCCACATGCTGGTGACACCGCAGAGCACTGCCGCACATGATCATGGGAGTCAACAGTCGGGCTCGCGCTATTGCTCGCACTGGCGACGAACTCTTCGCCGCGTCCGCACTTCCCCTGCGTTCACAATCGGACAGTAGGCGATCCAGCTCCCCAAGCGTCACCGCTCATTCACTATGACCCATTCGGCCCATAGGGCTACTGCCGGTTACCGAACAGCGGCCACTGGGGTGACGAATCTTCGGCTACGCACCGGCGCCAGCCGCGAAGTCTGCACGTAGACGCCGCCGCTGGTTCACAGTCAGCTCATCCGCCGAGATAAAGCGTGTTGCAACTGGTTGGCGCAACTTCACACGCACCGAGGCCCGGTGGTGACTTACCTCGCGGACATCGCAGCTGATGCCGCCACTGCAGAACGTGATGTACGTACGCTGCACGTACGGCGGCTTACGGACTACGGACGCGAGTCCCGACTACTTACACGGATGCATTTCTGGTTGCGCACGGTGATGCTGAGCATGTCGCTTCGCGGGCTCCCGAACACGCACGCGGAGCTGAGCCTAGGGGAGGACATGCAATGCAGCACCCTGACCGTCGTTCCGACAACCCCGGAAGGCATCCACGAACAGAGCCAGAGACCCCCGTGCGAGGCAGCGGAAGCTGTCCCTACGAAGATGATCACCGAACGTCACACTCGGCAACCATCCACCCGCCGCTCTTCTCGCCCGACTACTACCAACAGGCCCACCAGGTCGCAGAGCAACTCCGCCATTCTGCACCGGTCTATCCGGCGACATTGATCAACGGTACCAAGGCATGGATCATCAGCCGAGCCCACGATGCGCACACTGCCCTGCACGATCGCAGGCTCCGCAAGGATCACCAAAGGCTGACAGCTATCTTACAGCCACAGTTAGCCGAGGCGGGCGAATCAACCAATTTGAGCAGAATGTTCGGCGAACATATGCTGTTCGCTGAGGATGCGCAGCATCGGCGCATGCGCAGTTTTGTGTCGCGAGTATTCAGTGCGCGGCAGATGCGCGCTCTGGCTCCGCGAATACGACGCCACTGTCACTACCTGCTTGATCAGATGGCATCTGTAGACTCGGTTGACCTGGTCTCGTCGTTCTCCTTCCGGCTGCCGGTTACCGTAATCTGTGAACTTCTTGGCATCGACTCGAGTGACTTCACCAGTTTCCGCTCGTGGACCAATGCGCTGATGGAAGATAGGCAAGAGATCAATGTGGCGGCCTCGGAAGAAATGGAGGAATACTTTGTCGAACTGATCCGGCGCAAAAGGTCGAATCCTGGAAACGACCTTTTGAGTGATCTTGCGACAGGGCGCGGCGATCTGGATCACCTCACCGACCGCGAACTTGTCGATAGTCTATTTCTGCTTTTTGTTGCCGGGCATGAGACAACCGCCAACCTCATCGGCAATGCTGTGGTTGCACTTCAGGGGGATCCGCGGTCCTGGCAAAGGCTCGCGTCCGATCCCTCGTTTGTCGAACGTGTGGTAGAGGAAGTCGCTCGATATGACGGAGCAGTTCGTATGGCTACGCATAGGTATACTGCGGAGTCGGTCGTATACAGTGATGTTACCATTCCGGCGGGTGAGCTGGTTCTGATCCATCTGTTATCTGCCAATCGTGATGAACAGATGCATACGGCGGCGGATCGGCTCAATCTCGACAGTCCATCTGGGCAATCGCACCTAGCGTTCGGTTCCGGTCCGCACTACTGTCTCGGAGCGGGCCTGGCTCGGTTGGAGACTTCAATTGCGTTGGAAGAGCTGTCGGCCAGGTTCCCGAAGCTTCGCCTAGGATGTCCGCAGTCGCTGCTGCAACGTCAACATAGTGCGATCATGCATGGGTATAGGGAGATTCCGGTAGTGCTAAATGCTGATTAGTGGTCGGCGATGACGGAGTGGTGTACGTGTCGCCACCGCAACCTGGGCGGCGGGCTGGTGCCCGGCCAAGGACCGAATCTCGGTGACCTGGCTGGCCGAGGGAGGCGGCCACGACCCCATCTGGGTTCGGTCACCAGCCTGCTCGCAGAGCCCGGCGGTGAGCCCGCACCAGAGTGCCCCTATCGCGGTGGGGCTCGGCAACCTCAAGTCCATGCTCGCCGCCGCGGCCGCGGGAAGCTGATCTCCACCCGCTCATGCTCGCTCGGGCAGGGTCGACGAGCGCCACCCGCCTTCGTGCTCCAGCAACATCAGACGGGCTGATGCCGAAGCCGTCGGCACGCTGGGCGAGCGCGTGCGCGTCGTACTGGTCGGTCGGGGCACACAGCGGCCATGATCAGCTAGACGAGTCCGGCTCGACCTTGTCGATTTTCACCCCTGGAGAACCAACTCTGCACAGTAGAGGCTGAATTTGAAGAGGTAGTCGACATGCCCGCAAGCCTGCCGCTCCTCGCGGTCCACGTCGTCCTGGTTGATCATGTTCTTGCCGAGCCGACGTCGTTCGTCGTTGATTAGATCGAGCATCTTGCTGCGCTCGAATCCGGCCCATGCGCACTCGAGTCCATACGGAGTTTGAACGAGCTCCGCCCGAGCCTGACGCTGACGTGCCAGCTGGGTTAAGTGGTCCTGGAACCTATTCTGCAACCTGCGCTTGGCTTCGTAATTGACGATCGCACTTTCGGTACTCACTTCGCCTCCTCCGTTGCTGTCACACAGGTGGTAGTCCTAACGCCTCCAGCAGGATCCGGCAAACTTCGTCGTTTCGAACAGCTCTAGCTGCAGCTCGCGCCGGTGGCAGGGGCACCTGCCGGAGCGCTGCTCAGCAGTCGCCCTCCAGCAGGTGCCCCGCGGCACGCTGTGCCTGCGTGTGCGCGCTGTCAGCGAGCACCTCGGACGGGAGCAGCACGAATCGGTAGGGCGCAGGGGCGGAGATCGCGGCCACCTCGTCCAGCTCGAGCAGCACCGTGTAGTGGGCAGGTGGGGCAGAGGCCAGGTCGGCGGCCTCGTCATCGACGGCCCAGTGCACCTGATGGATCTCGGCTTGGGTGCCTGCGGGGATGACCGCCTCGGGTGGCGGAGTGGCGATGGTGACCGCGCTGCCCGGCCGCCGGCCGCCGTACTCGGCCAGCAACGTTCGGTCCAGCACGTAGGCGGTGAAAGAGGCCGCCTCACCGAGCCCGCGCAGGATCGGCAAGTCGTCACCGCCACCGGTGGCCGCGATCTTCTGCTTCCATGCTTGGAGAATGCCTCCCGAGGAGCGGAGCCACCACAGCCGGTCCACCGGGTCCGGCCCGGCACGCGGGCGGTGGCCAGCCTCGGTGAGCCGACCTTGCAGGCGCCCGGCCGCTGTGCGACCGGTGTATTCGGCTGGGGTGGCGACCTGGTAGGCCAGCTGCGTCAAGCTCGGCCGGTCAGGACCGCGCGGTGCGAGGTAGGCACACAGAGCGAGTACGTCGCGCAGTTCGTCGCGGTGCTGAGCCTGCTGGTGTGCCCCGACGGTCAGGTCCATGGCCGTGCGGGCGGCCAGCACGGCGGCGTTGCACAGCGGCGAGGTGGTCAGCGCCCCCAGTGCGGCCTCGGGTGTAGCCGGGGCCAGCAGATCCAGCCAGGCGTCGGCGTGACTGCAGGCGATCTCCCACCGCGAGGCAGTGCGCACATCTCGATTCTGCCCCGCCCCTACCGGTTCGGCGACTACTACGAGTTCGCCGTGGGATCGCCTGCGAATCCGGCTCGATTGCGGCCCTGCTCGGCGTGGCTGATCTCGGCAATCCTCACCTCAAGGTTTTCCTTGGCCCAGGCGATCAACGCATCTCGGTGACGGCGGGGATTGTCTTCCTTGATCGCAAGTTTGCTGATCGCGCTACTGATCTGGGTCTCAACCGTGCGCAGCGACGTGTGGCGCTCCTCGGCGATCCGCTTGTTCCCATACCCCAGGGCAACCATCGCAGCGACCTGCTCTTCGGCGGGCGTCAGCACCGTACTCGCGGCGACCTCGGAGAACTCGGCAGCGTTAGGGAAGCGCAGCAACCGCAAGCTTTCCTCATCTGAACTTCGCGCACCGCGGTCGTTCAATGCCTCGAAGCGCCGACCGCCCAGGTGCTTCCTCGCATCGTTCTCCGCGCGCACCGTCTCCGCGCTGTAGGGCTCGATACCGCGCAGCACCACTCCGAGCCTGTGCTGCATCTGACGAGCCCAGCCGGCGAAAAAGGCCGCCTGGTGGTACTGCTTCCGCCTGGCGCTGATCCACACTTTCGCCGACCAGGACCAGCCGTATCCCCACTGGTCCTCCATCTCGTGCTGGTCCGGCAAGATGCGATCGACGATCTGGTCTGCTTGCTGTAAGGCACTGTCAGACCCGTCGTGGCGCAACAGCGAGACGGCAAGAGCCCACTCGGCCCAGCTGATCGCCCACGGGGCCCGCAAATGCTTGGCTTCCTCCAGGCAATGGTGGATCACGGTGCGCGCTAGCTGGACATCGTCACCGAAGGCGCAGGTGATCGCCAAGATCAACAGTGCGTTGTGCCAACTGCCACGCCGTTCAGGGTGTTGGGCGTGTCCGCGGCGGGCCAGCTTCAGCTGCGAGACCGCTCGCCGTTGATCGCCGGTGACCAGGAACGCGAACGCCCCTTCCAGGAACGCTCGGTCCGGCAGTTTCGCTAGTGCTGGCTGCGTCTCGGCCAGTCGAATGCAGCGATCGAGGCACGCCCGCGCGAGGTCCTGCTCCCCCATGCACAGCGCCATCCAGCCCTCCGCCGCCGCGGCGGAGTGCAGCAGCTCCAGCACGCGTACGCGGTCGACACCGGCAACGCCGGCTCGCTCCAGCGCAGCAGAAGCTATCTGCACTCGTCGCCACATGGCCCGCAGTTCCCCGCCGTACCAGGGGAATCGCAGCTCTGCCAGGAACAGGCAGATCTCTACGCCGGTGATCTCTTCGCCCGGGGTGGTGGCGCAGAAGGACAACGCGGAGTAGTAGTTGTCGACGTTAGCCCGCGCGCCGGTCAAGTACCCGAGTTCGCCACCGCTGGGCCATCCCAACGCTGCGGTCCTAGCGAGGGCGTGAAAGTGGTGGGCGTGACGACGACGCAGCTCAAGAACCTCGCCACGCCGCTCCAACATGCTATGCCCGTACAGGCGAAGGATCTCCAGCTGGCGGTAGCGGACCTGGCCCCGCTTGCTGTTGCGATCAGCAAGCAGCACCGACTTCCTGACCAATCTATTGAGCAGCCAGCGCACCGGCTCGCCATCGATGTGCCCGGTCGGCTGCCCATCATCATCCAGGTCGGAACACACTGCGGCCGCGTCATTACGCTCGCAGCCGTCGCTCCACACCGACATACGCTCCCAGAGCTTCTGCTCCGGTGCCGAGCAGCTGTCGTAGTGCAGGGCCAGAACATGCTCCATGTCCTTCTGGCGATCGGGCAGATCCTGTCGGTCATCGGCTGTGAGGACGCTGAATCTCCGTGCGGTCAGCTCTCTCCGCAGGAAGCTCAGGGTCTCCTGGACCGTCGCATCAGCCAGATACAGCGAACTGAGTTCGATGGCCAGGGGAACGCCGCTCAGCAAGCGACAGACCTCGGCTGCAGCCGCACGCTCAGCAGGAGAGGCGCTGGCCAGGTCGTAACCCTCAGCGCACGCCCGGTCCCACAGCAGCTGCATGGCCTCGCTCAGTTCCCCCGAGGTGTCGTCGACCGTAGGCACAGACAGCGGTCTCACCACACGGGGAGTGTCGCCGGCGATCCCCAGCCACCTGACGCTGGTGGCCAGTACCCGTACGCCGGGCGCTTGCCGCAGCAGGTCGTTGAGCAGTTCGGCTACTTCGGCCCGCACGTGCTCGCAGTTGTCCAGCACCAACAGAAGCTGCGACTCCTGGAGAAGCTCCAAGAGTCTCTGGTGCTGGCTCGGACCTAGGTCGGCGAGACTGAGCGCTCGCGCTACCGCAGCGACCAGCGTTTCGAGATCGCGTGCTTCCACCAACCTCACCAACCACACGCCGTCCGGGAACAGCAGCGTCCGGCCGGTTTCGCGCGCATGATCATCAGCCTTGACCGCGTGCCGAGCCGCCGCTACGGCAAGCCGGGTCTTTCCTACGCCTGAGACGCCAACGAGGGAAACCACTCGGCGGCCGTCCAGCCAATCCTGAGCGATCGCGGCCAACAACTCTCGTCGACCGACAAACTTGTTCGGTTCAGCCGGGTGTAGTGCCGTAACCCTCATTAAGACACCCGCAGGCGGTCTACTCCGCAACCCAACCGGGCCGTCATCAGTGTCGTCTGCATCGGTTCCCCTGACCGCTCGACCGCTGTGCTCCCCAGACAGCGCGGCCTGAGCATAAGCCACATCCGCAGCAGTTGTACCCGCAACGACACCCAATACGCCTTGACATCGCAATCAGAGTGAGTTGAACCTGCAAGGGAGAAGAGCGGCGGTTATATCAAGGAAACCGATTACCGACGCCGTCCAAACGGGTGAGCCACGGCTGCCTGACAACACCCCGCCCGCCCCGAGGCTTACCCCCTGCGCCGCCTGCGGTCCTGCATCCGCCGTTCCCGTGGTCGCCCCTGCTTGTGCTTCGAGCACTGTGTCAGGAACAGGTGCAACACCCCTTGGATCGTGCAGCCGCCGTGGCCGCTGCGTGCTCCACGCGGTGCGGTCAGCGGCAGGGGTGACGCCGACGACTCCATGCAGGCCCGGCTCTGCAGATCCGCCTGGCTCGTCCACGGTTGCCGAAGGGGCTTGCGTAACCGCTACGATGTTTGCAAAAGCGAACGGAGTGTTGAATGGCAAGCGAACAGAATGGCCCGCATCGCTCATGGGACCCAACCGATCGTCGCGGCAGCTGGGCCGGCGATGATCAGCGCAACCCCCTGCGCGCTCAGCACACCCACCTCATGGAGGGCGGACGGCGCGGCAAAGTGCCGTTCTGGCCAACCGGCCTGGATGAGTTCCAGGCCCTGGTGGAAGCCACCCTGTCTCAGGACGAACGTGGCAGGAACGTGCTGGCCTACCTGTGCGGCACCGCAGGGGCTGGACGGACGGCCGCGGCCAATCGTCGCGCTTTCCACGACCACGCCATCATTCCCGATGTCCTGGCTGGAGCCGACATCCGTGACCACCAGATCACCGTGCTGGGCACGCCCATGGCCGCTCCGCTGATGTTGGCCCCCATCGGTGGGCTGGACATGGCGCACCCGAGTGCTGATGTCCACATCGCAGAGGCTGCAGCCGACCTCGGCCTGCCCTGGATCCTCAGTCCCGCGGCCTCGGTCACCCCCGAGGACATCCAGCAACTGGTTCCCCAAGGCCGGGACCGGCGTTGGTTCGAACTGCTCTTCAGCGCCAGCGATCAGCTCAACACCAGCTTGCTCACTCGCGCCGAGAAGGCGGGATTCGAGGTCCTGGTCGTCAACGTCGACACCGCGCTTCCCGGCTGGCGCCCCCGCACCTTGGACGCCGCGGCCTGGCCCTTCGATCGAGGATGCGGTGCGGCTGCCTACCGCAGTGACCCCCACTTCCAGGCCCTCGTGGAGGATCCCGATGACCCAGCCTCGGTAGGCAGAGCCTTCGCCCGATTGTCCACCGACAGCTCCCGAACCTGGCACGACCTGACGCTGCTCCGGCGACGGTGGCCGGGACGCCTTGCGGTGAAGGGGATTCTCACCGCACGCGACACACGCAACGCGTTGGACTGCGGAGCCGACTGCGTCATCGTGTCCAATCACGGCGGCCGTCAGCTCGACGGCACACTGTCCACACTGGAAGCCCTCCCTGCCGTGGTGCACGCAGCACGCGACGTGCCAGTGCTACTCGACGGCGGCATTCGTAGCGGCCTGGACATGTTCATCGCCCTGGCCCTGGGCGCCAAGGCCGTGCTCGTCGGCCTGCCCTACGCCCTCGGCGTGGCCCTGGACGGCTACGACGGAGTCCACCATGTGCTGGCCAACCTGCTCGCCGACTACGACCACACCATGGCCCTGGCCGGTGTCTGCTCTCCCTCTCAACTCCACCCCAGTCGCCTGCACTCCCGGCCACGATCACCCAGCCTGCTGACGACTCCGTGGCCAACGGCCACTCGCGACAATCCCGGGCTCATCCAGTCGAGGCAACCGCGAGGTGAAACATGACCGTCCCCAAGGGAAACAACAACAAACCCGTCGACGTGCGCGATCACCATCCACTCTCACCACGGGACAACGGGGCAGCCGCACCACGACTCGGCATCATCACACCACGACCCACCATCCAGGCCACGAACTCACTCCGGTGGTATCCGCTCGAACCGTCGGACACCATCGAACCGATCCCCGACCTCCCGCTGGTCTACACCACCCGAGCGTGTGGGCCGCACAAACACAACAGCGCCCTCGACACACAGCGCCAGGCCCGCGCCAGCCAGATGCTGCGCCTCAACGAACATCGACTCACACGCCTAGTCCAACTGCTGGAGCTGGAAAACACAGCCCTGCAAGGCACCGCCCTCTGTCACAGCACCGCGAGCGAAGGCATCGCCTACAACCCTCTGACAGTCGGCACACGCACGCACCACATGGCGGCCCAGGCCACCGAGACGCTCCCCGAGACCATCGCCGACGTTGACGAACTGCACCTGATCACCGGCGCCTCCCTGCTCAGCCCGACCGCCGTGAGCCTGCGTTCCCACGATGGCCACCGCGCCGCCGGCCTGCACGCCGACCCAGGCAGCTTCACACCGGTCGCGCACGTCGCCGTTGACGACCACCTCACCTTGTATGAATGGGAGCTCATCGTCCGGCTCGCGGCCGCGATCACCGACCTGGTCTCCACACTGCCGCTGAGCCAGCTCGTGGTCATCTGGCTGGATGTGCCCGACCTCCAGCCCTATCTACACTTGCTTCACCATGCCGCACAGGCGCCAGTAGCCAACCAGGCGGTACTGGCCCACTGGTGGGCCGAGAACGAAGCGCGTTCCACTCGACTGCGGGGCCTGCTCAAGTACTACGTGCAACGCGGGCTGGCAGGAGCAGGACGAATCGACGTACCGATCCACGAGCCCGCCGGCCTCAGTCCGCTGAAACCCACTCTTCGACGGCAACTGCACACCTCGCCGACTCACGTCGATCTGCCACGGCTACTGGCACTCCTGGAGACCGACCCCATCTGGGCCCGCATGCTCACCCTCATCCGCCCCGCAGACCCTGCCCAGCTCGCGCTCTACTCAGCTGTCTCACGCCTGCTGCGGCCCGGACTCGGCCGCCCGGCCACCAGCAGGACAGTGACGCTGGCCGTGGACAGCCCTGCCGACCGCCGCACTCTCGGGGTCGCCCGAGATCTCGCCGCCTCCGTGCCCGGCTACACCGGCCACCTCGCTGGGGTCTATCCCATGCCTCGCATCCTGCTGTCCGGCAACGGCGCGATCTCACACGCCTGGATCTCACCGACCGTCACCACTCCAGAAGGCGACCTGAGCGTGCGCGACCTCGCCCACGCCACCCTGCCGTAGCCCCCTCGCGCTGGGCGGCCAGACGGCGCGGCATGCTGCCGACGCGCTCGACCGTGCGCTGTCTGTCCACATGGGACGTGTCAACTCGGGCCGCCGTTGGCAGCACGCCGTCGGCCTCGGGTGCGTTTCCGCTGACGGGACGTTCTTGGCGTTGGCGCCGGACGTGAACCTGGCCCGCCTTCGAGGCTGGGCGGTGTAGCGTCGCCCGCTCGCGGCTCCGGGGAAGCGCCGAACTGCACATTGAAGTCGACTAGGCCGCGGAGCATGCGAAAGCTGGCAGATACAGGCCGATCAACTGACCGGCCTCGCCCAAGAAGCAGGGCCACGATCACGGTCAGGGCCAGCAGAGGGAACCCGCCGAGAACGATCAGCACCCACGGGCCGCCGGTCATCAGGTCAGACCAAGACATTGCCACTCCTGTCCCCCGGACATGGTTAGGAACCCCGCTGTTGTGGCAACAGGGTTGTACTTGTCCAGGGGTGGTCTAGCCGCCGCAGCATAGCGCTCCGCTCTGGATGTCGGATATTCGGGCTGACAGCGGACGGTTGATCTTTGCGCATGACGCCACCGTGCCCGTTGCCACCGTGGCAAGCACGTGCCCGCAGGTTCGCCGATGTCATGCACCGAGTAGGCCACACGCGGAGTTACAGCCTGATCTGGCTCTACCTAACGGATACCTGTGGTGGTCAGCTGGTTCTGACGGCCGCGGGTTGACCGGAGTTCTCTGGACCTGGCTGGGTTGCGCGTCGGTGTTCGCGCGGACTCCGAAGGGGCATCGCTGCGGGAGCAGCGCCGTTGACTTCGGCCGCCATGGGTTTCCCTCTCTGGTCGCCCTGTTGAGCCGGACGGTAGGGGCAGGGCGAACCCGCCATTGTCCACATGGATTGAGGACGACGTAGTTCACCCAGCCGACGTGCGGCTGGTGTCGAACCAGTGTGCCTCAACGGAGACCGAAACTGCCCGGATGCCAGAAAATCTGGCATCCGGTGATCTTCTGCATGACGTCGGGGCTGTCGCCGCTGGCGAGTTGGGGCGTCTGCGGATGGCTGCACGCGGCCACGATGCCCTATGGGGCGGATGGGCCGCTGATTTGGTCGTTTTTCGACCACGCTGCATCTGTGTGGAGCAAGGGTCGCGATGATCCGCTGGGCGCGGTGGTGCCCTAGCTTGGCGCGTGCGCCCGACTTGTCGGTGTCTTCGCATGCGGTAGGACGCTAAGGCACAAAGTCGAAATCAGGGTATGACAAGGTGCCCTACTGCCCAATCGGGGCAACGTCAGTGGCGAGGGGGTGCGGCGTGTCTCGTGCGAAGCACAGCCCATCCGGCAACCCCGTTCCGCTGTCGCTCCGGACGCCCGGTTGTCCACTCCGGTCGCGCCCCGCCGGCTCGGCACGCTGGGCCTGAGGTGTGGCGCGCGGTGTGGGAGACAGGGGACGGTGTGAATCTGTGCAGTTCTCGGTTCGTGCGTAGGCCGAGCGGATCGAGGAAGCGCTGACCACCGAACGGTGCAACTCGCTCCCTCCCTCGGCCGGGTCTACGACCGCAGCAGACCGGTCTGGGTGGACCTCAACGAGCTGTACCGGCACGGCTTCCTCGGCGACGCCTCCTCCGCCACCCTGCTCATCCGCCAGCAGGGCCTGGTGGTCAGCGGCCGGGTGCCGGGCACCCTGCACGCCTGGCTGCGCACCGAGGAGGGCTACTGGGCCGGGCTGGTGTCCTTCTGCATCGCGGGCCGGGCGGAGAGCACGGTGCCACCCCTGGCCCTCAAGCACCTGGTGCCGAGAGGGGCGCTGCGGCCGAGGAGGCCAGAGGAACGAGGCAGGGAGCCGCAATACTGATTGGGACGGCCTTCCATGTTCGCCATTGAGGCTATCGCTGCAGCCAAGCGCTGCACCATAGCGGATGCATTCGCTCCAGCGTCGTAACACTGGTGGCGGTTCGCGCCGCGGCGACCGATTCTGCCGCTGGTGACCTCATGAAAGCAGACGCGGGCGGCCAGGGCACTGCGCGGTGGAGTCACCTACCTGCAACGCCCTGGCCGCCCGCGCCCGCTTACTCATCAGGCACCAGCGGCAGAAGCCGGTCTGGCTCGCCGACCTCAGCGCCACCAAGCAATCCCGCTCAGGCCTCCAGCTGTCCGGCTGGTTCGATTGGTGTGTCACAGCAGGCTCTGCATCCCGCGCGGCTGTTCTGGACTTCCGTGCCGCGGCCTACGAAGGCCCCGGTGTGAAGCGGTAGCCACTCACCGCCCGAGGACGTCAGTCTCCCCGTACCCAGCTATGTCTGTGCGCTCTCCGGCGTAGCCCTCCGTCCAGTGAACTCGACGACTCACTGGTCTTCTTTCCTAGCAGGCCCGCGCCGTACATCCCTCGACATCGTGACGGCAATGTCACTTGGCCATTTTCCCCTGGCTGACATAAGAAAACGGAAGGACACCCATGGCCACACCATCCCTGATCGGCTCCCTCGGGGAGTGCGCAACGATCTACCGAGCCCGGTACTGCCACCAAGGCGGTGATCCCGTCTGCCTAGTGCCTGCCCTGGCCGAGGCGTTGCACCGCTACCACAACGGCGAGATCGACCAGATGGTTACGGCGATCCTGTCCAACGACTGGTCTGTGATCGACCCGGCCGCGGCCAGTGCCGAACTGACCAACGGGATTACCGCCGAGAACCGGCCCGCCTACATCCAGCCGTACGGAGGGCTCGGCTTCTGCTACGCCGACGTGGTGGGAAGCCCAGCAGTCGGCATGCTCGATGAGACAACCGACCCCAAGTACGAGTGGCTGTACCTGTTCACCGCGGAGGAGTTGCACGTCTTCCGCAACGACTGCACTGGTCGTCAGTGGCACTCCGAACACACGCTCACCTTCGACACGCTGAAGCGGATCGCCGATGCCCCTGCCGCCTGGGACGTTGCCGCCGGTGCCCCGCAGCCAGCCGGGCAAGGGGCTACCGATGGCTGATGCTGGCGAGCTGACCATTCACCATGACTGCCACTCCGGCACGACCGTGCAGGGCACCAGCCGCGGCAGTTCGGCGTGACTGAAACTCGGACCATCGCCTGGCACAAGCTCTCCGGTCACCGCATCACCGACGGCATGCCACCAGAGTTAGTCGAAACCTATGAGGCGCGCGGCACGGATCGCATCGGGTGCCAACCACCCAGTAGCTGAGTATCCAGCTCAAGCACCTCGGCCCAGACGAGAAGCCTCTGCTGAGCCAGCATTTCTCATCGACACTGTCCACTTCGGACTATGCGGGAGCATCGCGAAGCTCGCTGTGATCACGCTGAAGACGCTCCTTCGTTGATCTAGTGCGCAGCGCCGTCACCCGGCTACCGCACATGACCACATGCCCTCACTCGTTGACAGCTCACCCGGAAAGACTGATCTCATCTCATGAACGAGTCCGTAACCGCCTTGTTCCGTCCCGGTCGCAGCAGACGAATCTGCATCGAGCCGGACCATTCGCGGTCCGTGGTCTTGCATCACCGCAGCAGCATCCTCTTCCTGGCCACCGGTGCTGCTGGCACGGTCGAAAATGCGCTTGTGCTGGACTGCGACGACCTTGCCTATTACGACGCACATGAGGTCGTCGCCACGATCCTGGCCCTGCCCGCCGTGCTGCCCTCCCACCTCGAAGGTGCCGCGGCATGCGATGTGCCGCTAGTCGGACCCGACGTCGTCACCGCGGACATGCTGGTCTGGGACATCACCCGGGGCCTTGCGGTGCGGGAGACCAACCATGCCACCGTCCTGACAGCGGGCAAAGGCATGGAGGGAAGACACTTCGACATCGATCTGAGCGGGGGTGACTGGTGGCGGCTCGCGCAGGTGCTGTTGTCTGTCGACACTTGGCAGAAGCATCTCGCCGATCTGGCGCTGGCTATGACCCGAACACTGCGTGCCGAACTTGGCCTCGGCTGCGACGGCGACAGTGGAACACAGGTCCGGGTCTTTCACGCCGTCAGCGACGGGTGCGCGGTGGAGGTGTTCCGCTACAACGACAGCACCTGCTCCGGTGTCGAGAACCTTCTCCGGCGGGCCTTCCACCTGTTCAACTTCAGCAATGACCGTGGCCTCCTTGATCCGCAGACGTTGCTCTACCTCAGCAACGGCAATCGAGCGCTGCGGATCGGTGACGTCGTCTCGGTCAACGAGGTGTTCTACCGCAGCACACTCGTCGGATGGGAGCGCATCGACCCGCCAGTGCTTACCCATAGTGCTTCAACCGGCACGGCACCTCTAAGTACCGGCACCGCTCCCCGCCGACCCGAGCATGACAACGAGGGGCCAAGGTGAAAGCTGCGCTTACCGCAGGGTCGCTGATCCCGCCCATACGGGTGTCCTTGTCTGCCGGTCAGCCCGGCGTCGAGCGGTCGGAGTGAGTCCGCTACCTGATGGTCTAGCACAGCTCGCGCCGCGCGCCAGGTGGACATCGGCCCAGGACGCAACTGCCTTGCTACGCCGCGAATCCAGCCGAAAACGCAGCTGTCGGCCCAGCGTGCCGCAGTTCTCGTGACTTCCTCAACGGCGCGTCGTTCCTACTTGCCGTCACCGGAGGCAGGACATGCGACTTGCTGGTGGCCATACTCCCGGCGGCGACTGCCTCCGAAGGCGCGAGCTGCTGCTCGACATGACAGCGCTAGACACCTTTCCGGCCCAGACCACCTACAGCGCCTGAGCCGCGTGGAACCCCACTGGTACCCAGCGAGCCACCCGCACCCTACACACCAATCGCGGCTGCCCAGCACCCGCGCCACCACCCCCTTGAGGCGTGGCCGTGGTTCCCGACGAACCAGGGTGCCGACGACAACAGCGACCGCCGGCACCCCCGTTCGTACACGAGGTTCACAGCCGCTGCACCAGCTCCCTGGCGTTTAAGACGCACCTCAGCAATGTCGACATCTGACCCGTACCCACGGACACCCGTCCGTACTGAAGGAGCCCCGTGGCCGATCCTCGAAACCCTGTCGCTCACACCGAAGCGTTGGTGACACTTGCCGACGACCGCGGCCTGGTGCTGTCTGCGCGGGTAGCGCCCCAACTGCGTGACGGACACCCCGCGCCTAGCCTCACCACAGAAGGTATGCAGCATCTACTGGAACACCTCCGAGCCGAGTCTGCCAAGCCACAACTGATCCGCCACGGCCAGTCCTACTACTGGACCGCAGCCGATGCCCGCCAGCAGTGGTTCTCTTCCGACCAGCACGGCTACTTCGACATCTCCGGCCTCGGGCTGTGCTGGAGGCGCATCGACCCGCCATCAGCCACCACCACCCAGCTCACCAAGACGATCCGCACCATCCTCGGTGATTGGGAGCCATCAATCCACGATGCCGCACGGAGATACGCCCGAGCCCTGCTGGATGGCTCAACGGCACCTGCCTCCAGCCCAGACGATCTGCACCGGGTCATCAGCCACCGCTTTGGCCATCCACTCAACGACAAGGGCACGCTGATCCAAGGCCGTCGCCCAGGTGCAGCCGCGACACAGGAACCCAGCGGCGAGGAATGGTTCTCAGGCGCGGCCAGCGTCCATGCGATCAGCTGCGGGCTGTTCGAGGACCTCTATCCACACTGCCTCAACCACCAGGACACCATTCCAGAGCCCGACTCCGAGCACCCTCCCATGTGGACACCGGTGGGTATGTCCACCGACTACACCGATCCTCTGGGCATTGACATCGGCCAGCTCAAGGAAGGATGTCGACGACAGTGCAATGGCGATGCCCGTGCCGCGGCGCGACTGATCCTCACCAGCGACTGACTACACGCGCGAGGTCTCGCCCCTCCACCGACTAGGTGTGACCGGCGAGGGTGCGGCGATGCTCGCCAGGGTTGAGATCACAGACCCAGGCGATGCCCTCGCCTGGACTCCGTCCGGCGACGCCATGCGTGCGACTGCAGACGTCGAGTGCCGCCTTGATCAGCTCAACCGCGTGCTCACCGAACAGCGCCTCTATCCCTATCACCGCAACACATTCACACCTTCCGCCCGACGAAAGTGAGCACCCCGATGGCCACCAACCACCCGACCGCTCTCGACCTGCTGCGCGCGGAGTTCGACCGAGAGCGCGCGCGGACCAGATCCCTGGAGACAGTGAACCGTGTGCAGGCCGGCAGCATCACCAGCCTGGCCGGACTTGCAGAGGAACTCCGATGCCAGGTGGCCGACCTGCACGACGACGCGCTGAGCGCGCACCCGATGCCGGTGCAGCGCCTACGCAACGTCACCGGCCGCATGAACGGTTTGGCGAGGACTTTGAGCCGCGCGGCACGCGGCTACTCCGGCGCCCGGACCACGGACATGATGTACCTGACCGTGGATGGCGACCTCCGGGCACACGGATGGACCCCCCGACCTGACCGGGGCCTGGACGGCGTGTTACCGCCGATCCCGATTACGGAGCTGGGAGACCGACGCGGCGATACGCGCGGATGGCATCGGGGCCCGCAGTGGATCACGTTGTGGTTCACCGGGCCGTGCGCACTGGCCTACGCGGACAGCAGCGACCACGGTCGGCTCACCGACGTCGACGCCGTGCGCGTCGTGATCACCTCCCCACGGTCGTTGTCTACATCGGCGCTGGCCGATTGGGTCGCGGTCCAGCAGAAAGCGCATGCCGTGCCGTTCGACGCTCCCTACGTTCGGGTGTTCGAGCACCTCCGGGCCGGACCGTGGACCGCTATCGACACCGACCGGTGCGACGAATTCGGAGACCGCAAGCCCGATGGCGCGGGCAACACCTCCGTGTGGGCGTGCCCGAGCGACCCCGATTTCCGGCTCTATATCTGGGGAATCGGCAACGAACCGGCCCACGTCCGCTACTGGGCTGGCCCGGTGGTCGACATGGCTCACCTGGTCCGGATCACCGGCCAGTGCCGCTGAATGGCGATCGTTAATCCGCTCACGCACGAGGTCCCAGGACGAGTGTGAGCTGAGCGCCAGCCGACACCCGCCGAACCAACCGGCACCTTGAGCATTTCTCGAAAGAGGCATTTCCCATGTCTGACACCACGCACACCCGCACCACTGACGGCGTGACGCTGTGGGTCAACGGCCGAGACTCCCGCTACGGCACGGCGACCTTGACTCAGATCGTGGACGCGACCGGTGGCCACACTGTCCACATCGTCGCCATCGACGAGCGCGCCGCCGAGTCCTACGGCATTCACCAGCCGGTCAATGTCATCGGTGGCCTGGTCCGAACTCGCGGCCGATGGTCACCCACCGCCTACCGCGACCGTGCCCACCTCCTCGACGGCGGGGGACTCGTCTACTTCCTGCCGAACGCCCCGAGCCGAGTCCGCGCGGTCCGCGCGCTGCTGCGCTGGTGGTGGGAGGTCACCTGGCGAGCCCGTGAGGGTGCCGATCCGCGCCACCTCGACCCGTGCCAGGAGTCGCCTGCGTTCCGTCGACGGCTGCTGGCCTAACCACACCATTCTGTCCCGTGCCGCCTACACGACGGCCGACCACGCCTTGATCTGGTCTGGCTTGCCCGCCCGACCGGCCGGGCAGGTGACCTCTGGTCCCGCTGCTGCACCACCTGCGGTCGGAAAGGACCGACACCGCCATGACCTCCTCGTCCTTATCCACCTCTATGTCGGACGTCCTCGACTGCGGCCACCCCATCACCCTGGACCCCGGCGGCACCGGGGCCGGCCGTGCGATCGCCCCGACCACCGGCACCACGAGCTGCTACCCGTGCTCGAACGAACGCGAACGCGAGGCCATGACCCGAGCGAACATCTTCATCGCCTACGTGTCCTCGGCTGGCGACGCGCTGACCACCTGGCCCGGCGGGCACCTGGCCACGATCGACCCCGCCGAGGGCCACCAGGTCGGGCGGCGCGCCTACACCCCATCCGGTGGGCTGTGGACCCGCTACGTCTGGCACGCCACCGACACCCACGGAGGCCGCTGGACGGGCGTCAACGGCGGGCCTGGCCTCGTCATCCGCGTCCACCGGCTGCGCGTGTGCACCTGGCAAACCGAGTTCGGCAACGGCCGGCCCCCGCGCTACTGCCACCGCCGTGCCACCCACGCCGGTCAGGGCCGTGCCGTCGACCTCTACTGCCGCACTCACGCCCGCCAGGTCTTCGACCTCCACGGCTGGACCACCACCGCCCTGCCACCCCGCGTGCTCGCCAGATTCGCGCGTGACACCCCGCCACAAGGAAAAGGGTCCTGGTGTTCGTGAAGTCCTACGCCCACCTCAACCTGTCACGGGCGCGCCTGAACGACGTGCATGCCCGCGAGCCTTGCCGAGGCGCTCGACGAGGAATGGAACGCCACTTGCCGCGCCAGTCGCTCGCCCGCCGATCTCCCCACCCACCGATCCGCTTCCCGACAATGGTGCCCTACCGATGATTCTGGTCGAAACGCTGGAAGGCCTGGTTTACAACTACATCAAAGATCCCGCCCGGCCCGGCTCGGCCGTCGGCAAGATCAACACACAACACCTGGTCAGCAACATCGTGCAACACCTCGCCGAACGCGGAGTCGACGTAGGTTTTCAGGACGGCTCGCGCCTCACCGTATCGAACAGCACGTCCCGACGGCCGGAGCCCGAGCGGCACCGCCTTCCCCTGATACTCCAGAAAAACGACGACGGACACGTCGGCATCCACTGCGACGATCGCGACTGCGTCCGGTCCTGGTCGCTCTACCAACACGCGAGCGCGCAGACCAAGGGCGACACGATCACTGACGCCGTCGCCCACGCCATCCGGCGACACTGCCAATCCTGACCACTCCGTCAACCGGCTACGCACATCGGCGCGATGCCCTCCCCAGCACGAGAAGTCCACCCAAGGAAGGGCATTGCGCTGCCTGCGCTGAGACATCCGAAGGATCTGCAATCGTCGTGACTACCGACAACATTCACGCCGCCCGGCAACTCATCGCCGAGATCAACAACCCCACGGAACGCCAGCGCTGGGCTTGGTGGACCCCCGGTGACGCCACCCGTTACCACGCCACGATGATCAACGCGGCACCCAGCGCCACCAAGGTCGGCACCGCTCCCGGCGGCACCTTCCGCGCTCTCGTGATCACGATCGACATGTTCACCTTACGTCCCACCTCGATCGTGATCCCGCGGCCCACTGCCGACCTAGACCGTTACACCGCCGAGGAATGGCTCTTCCGGCGGTTTCCTGGTGGCTGGTGGGCCGGTGTCCGGCCGCTGCTGGCCGCACTGGGCTGGACGCCCACGACCGACCGCGACACCAGCTACCGCAGCACGGACCACCGCGACATCACCACGGCGCAGCGCGACCCAAACGCCAACCGCTAGCACCAGGCGCCGCGGTCCCCCCCGGCCACGCGGCCGGACCACCCCACCCGCACCCACGCCACACCGGCCCGCGTCCGCGCGGGCCGGCGATAACGGCCGCCCGCCGACCGAGGAGATCACCATGAACAGCACCGGCAACACCGATCTGCCCGCCCTCGCCGATACGGCCAACCGTGCAGACACTTTCGAGCCGATGACGAACGAGGACGAACGGCCGACGATCACCGTCGCCGGAGTCCACGTCACGCTTTACGTCGACCCGGCCAGCCGGCAGGTCCGAGTATCGATCGATCTCGACGACACCGAGCCGTGGCTACAGCGCAACGACAAGGACAGCACTGTCCCACTGCGCATCTGCGTCCAGGACGACGTCACCTTCGAGGGCTGACAACCCCATCACGCGAGCGCCGGCGCGCCCTCGCGCCCATTCGCGCGCCGCCGGACGGCGCCACCGTTAGTCCACTCAGGACACCCAATCTCGTCCCGTTGATGAAGGGGTGACTCATGCACGCGTCAACTACCGACATGCCGAACCTCGCCGCCTATGACGTCATCCTCGCCAACAGCAGCGGCGGCAAGGACTCACAAGCAATGCTCGACGAAATCTGTACCCTCGCCGAGGCCGCGGGAGTCCTCGATCGCATCACAGTCCTGCACTGCGCGCTCGGCCACGTCGAGTGGCCCGGTACAAGTGAACTCGCCCGCAAGCAGGCCGACCACTACGGGGTGCGCTACGAACAGCGCCACCGCGAGCAAGGACTGCTCCTCGATCAGGTTCGCCGCCGGGGGCGCTGGCCTTCTGCCTCGGCTCGCTACTGCACTTCGGACCAGAAGCGAGGCCCCGCAAGGAAACTCATCACGCAACTGGTCATCGAGCTCGGCGATCTGGGCCGTCCGGCCCGCGTGCTGAACTGCATGGGCCTACGCGCCGAGGAATCGCGGGCACGGCTGAAGAAGGCTCGCCTGAGCCGTGACGAGGCCGCCAGCAGCGGCCGACGCACCGTCGATACCTGGCTTCCGATCCACGACTGGACCGAAACCCAGGTATGGCAACGCATCCTGGCGTCCGGCGTGCCGTACCACCCGGCCTACGACCAGGGCATGACCCGACTGTCGTGTTCGCTCTGTGTTCTCGGCAGCCGCGCGGATCTCGTTCGCGCCGCACAACTACGCCCGAGGTTGGCCGCCGAGTACGCCGAACTGGAAGCCGAGATCGGGCACCGGTTCCGCAACGACCTGTCCATGGCCGAGATCATCGCCGCCGCCGAGCAAGCCGCAACCGCGGAGCACACCGAGGAGACAGCCACGATCGAACTCGGCCAGGGCCAACTGTGGTGGCCGAAGCTCGAACGCCAGTCCGACCGTTACGGCACCGTATTCCTGCTCACCGGTCCGGATGCCGAGGACTACGTCTCGTTCGAGAACGCACCCGTCGGCCAACCGGGACGACTCGTCGCCATCGTGGTCGAGACCCGTCGCTCCGAGCACTGTGGCGACATCGCGCGGTCCCTGGCACCCGTCACGCCGACGGTCGGCGAGGAGATCACGCTCGGCGCCGGCACGTTGTTCACCGACACCGATACCGATCTCGGCATACCCACCGCCGTCGGCCTCGCGCCGGACGACAACCGGGACACCGACTGGCTCGACCCACGCGCCTTGTACCGCTGCCACAACCAAACCGTTCGGCTCGAACTCCGCATCAGCAGCCACACCAACGGGCACGCACGCGACACCAGGCCACGCGCAGCCTGAGAGCCCGCAGCGAATCCGACGGGCATTTCGCCCAGCCGTCATTCATCCACCTTCAGCGTCACACACCGGCCTTCGCGTGCGTGCGCGACGCGCCAACCCCAGAGAGAACAGGAGAAGGATCATGAGCGATGTTACCGTGCCCCCGATTCCGTTGTCGCTACAGCACCTTCCGACTTTGGGCGGACTGGTCGTGCCCTGGGTCACGCCTCGCACGGCCAACGGGCGATACCTGTTCGGATCGCTCGATCGCGATCGGATGGACCACGCCTTGCTCAACCGGTGGTGCGGAGTGTGCGGCCAGCCGCTCCAGCACCGCGCCGTGCTGATGATGCGACTGTCCGACCTGCCACGGCAGTGCACGAACGAGCCAGCGCTACACCCCTGGTGCGCCGCGTACACCAGCGTTTCCTGCCCGATGATCGCCGGGCGACTGGACCACTATCGCTCGTCCCTGCCGCGCCTGGACACGGACATGCTCCCGGCACCCGACACAGCGGCCCGCCAAGGCGCTGCCGCCGAACCGTGGTTCGCCGTGTGGCTCCCCAGCTATCGAGTCATCACCGACCACGGCAACCTCGCAGCCTCCTACGCCGGCACACGACCTCTGCGTATCCGGCCCATCACCTGGCGCCTGCCGAACATCTTCTAGCCAACGCAGCCGACCCGTCGCGGATCAACTGCCCCGCAACGACATCACTACGGAGGACGACATGCAAAGGAGGACCCCAACCAACGCCGGATCTCGCGAGATGATGCCCTACGTCTGGTCGTACGGGATGGGCGCGGAATCAACTGCCGGAATCCTCCGCATGCTCACCGACCCGGCCACTCAACCTGACACGATCGCACCGGACTTCTCGAACCTGGTCGTCGTCATCGCGCAGACAGGCGACGAGTGGAGCACCACCGGAAGACTGGTCCAGCACTACGTTCTTCCCGTGCTCCGCAAGCACAACGTTCGCCTGGTCGAAGTCGCCCGCCGAGGGCCGACCAAAAAGGACGGTGTCGCCGTACTTCAGGACTCCCGGCAGCCGTACCGACTGCACCTCAACGGGGTGTACAAGCTCTCCCACGAGAACCGCGTCACCGGCACCATGCCGCAGCTCGGCGGAGTCAGGAAGTGCAGCCAAAAGGCGAAGGGTGCACCGCAAGATGCCTGGCGTGCCAACGAGTTCGGCGACAGGCCCTACATCCACGCGCTCGGTTTCAACATCCACGAGTACACCAGGATCACGCGCGACTCCGCGTACTCCATGGGCGGACAGCGTGTCCCGGCGTACCCGATCTACGAATGGGGATGGAGCCGGCAGGACTGCCTGGACTACCTGTACCGCAGGCTCGGTGTGGAGTGGCCGAAAAGCTGCTGCCGGCATTGCCCGTACGCTGGCAACAAGCCTGGCTGGCCTGAGCAACGCGCACGGTTCGCCGCGCTCCCAACCGAAGCGGCACAGCACATCATCGATGAGTACGTCTGTTTGGCGCTCAACCCTCGATCGGGCCTGTTCGGGCCCGGCAGGTCACTGATCACGCGACTGCACCGTGACCAGGTGACCGAGCCCATCACCCTCGCCGTCGCTCGGATGAAGACGATGCCGTGGGCCGTCTACCGAGTGCGCCGGCTCTACCACGCGCAAGCCACCGCGATCCGGTCCGTGGACAGCGTCCTGCTCGGAGCACACGGCACTGTTCACACCGCGCTGACCGACGTCGGCCGACTCGCCGACATCGCGGTGACGAAGAACGAGGAGATCGCCGGAGCACCGGCCCGTCATGGCGATCGAGACACCCACCGCCGACTGTGGCTACGCAGGCGCGACGACGGGATCTATCCGAGTTTGGAGGAGTTCTACACGGTCGCTCCCGCCCAGACGCGGGACAAGGAGCTCGACAGCTTCGCCGAGGCCTGAGCCGACCACACCGATGAGGCGCTCGACCGGCTGGAACACCGCATCGACACAGCCGTCGCCGTCGTTCAGCAAGCCCTCATTGAACGCCAGAGCCGCAACAACGCGAACTGACCACCCACCGCAAGTTCCGCTCGTTTGAAGGGATACCACCATGTCTCGGTTCGATCTGCACCCTGGGCACATCGACGGACTCGTCAACGCCGGACTGCAGTTCGGCCTAATCGGTGCCGTCGACGAGCTCACGCCGGTCGGTCAGATGCTGCTCCATCAGCACCAGCCCTATCGCGACGTCGAGCAGGAGGGCCGACGAGTCGCCGGACTACGTAGCCACGGTGACCGACCACGCGCTGCATCCCATCGCCGTGCAATGCCTACTGGACTGCTACGAGTACCAGACCAGCGGCACGATCGGCTGGCACACCAGCCAGGCGCACATCTGGACGGCTCGCCTGCGCGAGACAGTGCTGACCCGGCTGCCCGCCGCGGCGAAAGCGGCCGTGCGCTCTGGAGCCAAGCAGGTCCCGGCCTACCGGCTGCTGACTGTCTACACCGAGACACCTTGGGGCATCACGGAACTCGACCAGATCCCCGAGCTCGGTGACGGCGTCATCGATGTGCCGGTGGTCCGGAAAGGGCTGCGCGCACAGATCTTGACCGGTCCATTCCACAGCCCGAACAAGGGCTTGTCCTCCCGCGTCCGCCTCGTGACGATCCTCGGCACCGGCAAAGAGCGGACACTGTCTACCTTCGCGCAGGTTTCCGAACCTTCGGCCGACGCGCCGGGGGTCTACCTGCTTTCCGAGTACGACCGCTACGTCGCACGCCCCGCCGACGCCCCGCCCGGCACGTGGTTCATGGCCTCCGGCGCTCACCTCCACACCAGCGACTCCCGCTGGCGCGAGCTGATCGGACATAGCCTGCCCATCCCGCTGCACGACCGCACCGAACCCTAGGCCTACCGCGCCAGCCACACCTGCGAAGCCCACCGAACCGAGCAAGCCTCACCCATCAAGGTGTTGAACCATGCCTACAGACGACGAACTGCACGCCAGACTGTTTCTCCTGCACGCGGCCGAACCGCCCGCACCCGCCATTCACCACTACGTCACCGACCGCGGGGTGGTCGACGTCGTCGAGGAGATCCGGCACGGCGCCGCCCCCGCCGCCGTGCTCCGCGAGGTCACCCGGCCCAACGCTCGGATTGACGACGACCTGCGAGCTCTCGACCGAGGCGCAGCGCGCCTGCTCACGCCCGAGGACGGTGACTGGCCGCTCGGACGGCTGACCGGCCTGGCCAGCATCGGCGTTCCGCTCGCGCTGTGGGTGCGCGGCAACGGCTCATTGGCCGACCTCACCAAGTTTGCCGTCACCGTCACGGGCGCCCGCGCGTCGACGGAGTACGGAAACACAGTCGCGGGAGACTTCAGCTACGAACTCGCCCGTGCCGGAGTGACCGTCCTCAACGGAGGGAGCCTCGGCGTGGACGAAGCAGCGCACCGCGGCGCACTGGCCGCACAGGGCCGCACGATTGTCGTGCTGGCCAACGGCGTCGACCTGACCCATCCGCACCAGCACGCCCGGCTCTACCAAACGGTGATTGAGCGAGGTGGATTACTGGTCAGCGAGTACCCGATCGGCACACGACCGACCCGTATCCGGTTCCACGCACGGTGCCGGCTGCTGGCTGCTCTCGCCGCGGCGACCTTGATCGTCGAGGCGGGGCAGCGCAGTGGCGCCCTCGCCCTGGCACGAGTCGCTGGCGAGCTCGGCCGGCGGGTCTACGGCGTACCGGGACCGATCCACTCCATGACGTCGAAGGGCGTCAACGAGCTGCTGCGCACCGGCGCCGCAAGCGTGGCCAGCTCAGTCGAGCACATCAATTACCAAGAGGGAGTGGGATGACCGGCCGTGACACCATCGGGAACGCCATAGTCGGCTAGTAACACACCTAGGCAGTTGAAACGCGCCGTCCTCGATTAGAGGGTGTGGTAGCCATGCTGGCTCACTGTTCCTGAGACAAAGCCTCACCGGCCGGAAACCGTCCAGGAGCGGCCGTCGTCACCGTAGTCGGCAATGTCGGTGAGAGCGCGGCCGTCGACGACGATCTCATCGCGCCCGACTTCCACGATCCTCACAGCACGCTCAGAGTTACGCAGGTAGGGGCAATGAGTCATGGCGATCTGCAGACAGGCGTGGTGCATAGCCGTGTCGGTGTGTACGCGCCGCTCGTCTCCCACAGCAACCCAAACTGGTGAGTGTGCGGTTTTCGTGTCCGGCGCTATTCCTCCATGCGTGCTGCGAGGTAGTCAGTCCAGCTGATCGAGGCGTAGCCGAGCCACTGGTTGGCTGTCTTGATGCTGATGCCGATCATGTCGCTGACGATGACGGCTGGTAGGTCGGCTACCAGCATGGACATGGCCGTGTTGTGGGCGGCGGCTGTTCCCAGATCGCGCCGGGCGAGTTGCCTGGCCAGATGTTCTGGGCGCGTTGGGCGGCCGGGAACAGCGCCGGGCAGCAGGTAGTGGGTCCGGCCTGGGACGAGGCCGGGTTGGTGGCGGGCCAGTTGCTGTTCGACCAAGACGCCGAGACTAGGCGGCAGGATGACGGGGTTCTTGCCCAGGATGAGGAAGGCGTCGTTGCCGTCGCGGCGGTAGTGGTCGGTGGTGAGTTCGACAACCCGGGTCAGGGGCATGGCGTAGAGCCGGATTAGCGCTGCGGCGACGCGAAGTTCGGTCGGCAGCGACGAGTCGGTCAGACATCGTCGGAGCTGCTCGATGTGGTCTTCCTCGTCCAGGAAACGGGTGGGCAGTGCTCGGCTCCGGTCGGCGATGGTCAGTGTCGTGGTGATCTTGCGTGCGCTGGTCCAGCGGAGAAAGGCGCGCAGTTTGCGGCGGTTGGACGGCCCGGTGGTGAGCCAGAGGTCCACGTCGGCCTGCGTGGTTGAGGGCAGGTCGCGGTGATGCCCGTCGAGCCAGGCCAGAAACTCGATCGCGACGCGGATCTCGCAGCGGTCGTTGGCGGCGGAGCCGGCGGTGTAGCGGCGTCGGGCGGCCTGGCTTCGTGCGATGCGCAGGACTTCCCACTCGGCGAAGGGCCGCAGGTAGCCCAGGTGGCGTGCCGGCAGGTCAGTGAATACCGAGTCGAGCCAGGGCCGGAGCTTGGCCAGCTGTTCCTTGCGTGGGGGCAGGATGCCAGTGGCGACGAGCATGGCGCGCAGGAAGTCGACGTTGCGATGGGGCGGCAGGGCGTCGAGGGTGTCGTGGTCGATCGTGGCGTGCTGCTCGACCAGGCCCGCCAGGAGCCGGGCGGTCGGGCTGGTGCGCAGCCAACCGATCACCGACCTGGGATGGCGGGCGCGGACGAAGGCATCGGCCAAGGGCAGTAGTTCGGGGGCGACGGGTTGGCCGGGATGGCTGAGCAGGTCGGTGACGCGGTCGTCGACCACGCAGCGGGCGCAGCGGCCCTCGGCGTAGATGTCGCCGGGGTGGGCGCAGGTGCGGCAGGAGAAGTCGATGTCGACCCCGCAGCAGGGACCGCAGAGGCGCTCGCTGTCCTCGGTGCGGCCGACGAGCACTCGGGTGGTGTCGCAGCGCGCGCAGACCGCGGGCGCCCTGGTGGCGGTGTCGTAGCAGTGGGAGCAGACCGCGCCGACCGGCCAGTTGGCCTTGACCGCGCGGCGGCTGCCGCAGAGGCCGCACGTGCGAGGCGTGCGCGGGCGGCAGTTGGTGCAGATCAGGTCGCCGCCGCGTAGGCGGCTGACATTGGTGCGGACCCGAAGGCAGACGCTGCATTGGTCGATGCGGCCGCGGTAGCAGTCGACGCAGATGTCGGCCTGGTCGTCGGTGGCGCGTCTGGCGATGGGTCGCTGCCGGCCGCAGGTGCCGCAGGTGCGCGGCGGTTGGGTGTAGCAGGCCCGACAGACCGGGCCGTGGCCCGGATCGACGGCGTGAGCCGGAGCCCTGGTGCCACAGCGTGAGCACTCGTGCAGGGGCCGCGGGTTGCAGCTCTGGCAGAGCCAGGAGTCCGGTCCCGTGCGCCGTGCGGCGACACGCAGCTTGCCGCAGCCCGCGCAGTGACGTAGCCGGTCGGGATCGGCGCGGTAGCAACGTCGGCAGGTGCCGACGCCGTCGGCCGAACGCGTGACGATCGGACCCGGTTGGCCGCAGTGCCCGCAGGGCCGCAGCGCGCCTCGGTCCGTGCAGGCGGTGCAGACCCGCCCGGCGGCCGAAGTCCTGGGCAGCCTGACGCCGGTGCGGCCGCACTCGGCGCAGGCCGGCAGGGTGACCGCCGCGCCGTGCCCGGCGGCGTCGAGCGCCAGCAGCAGTCGGACCAGTGACGCCGGGCAGTCACGGGCGGGCGCGATCAACGCCGTCGCTTGCAGCCGGAAGTGCTCGACCAGCGGGCGCAGCGTCTGCGGCCCGGTCAGCCCGGCCACGGTCAGCATCTCCTGCGCGGCCTGCTCGGTCAGGTCCGGGCCCACCCGGTTGCGCAGATGGGCGACCAGTTCGTCGCGCGCCTGGTCGAGGGTTCCGGAGTAGACGCGTCGAGGTCCCCGCCTGGCGGGCATGGGCGGCACCGCCGCCGAGGTCACTGGCCCGGCCGCCGGATGATGCTGCGCCGCGCGACTGGTGGCGCCGTGATGTCGGTCGCCCCGTCTTCGCTCTTGGCGGATTTGCGCAGTTGTTGATTGACCACGGTCGGCTCGATCAGGTCGTTGGGGGTGCAGTCCAGGATGTCGCAGAGCGCCACCAGCACGTCCATGTTCAGCCGCTGCGGCGGCTGGGTGACGAGGCGATAGACCTGTTCCCGGGACAACACCACGCCTCGCTCGGCCAGCAGCGGGACCAGATCGGTGGTCTGGTGCAACTCCTGCTCAGCCATGCGCAGCCGCAACCGCCACCGGAAGCCCATCTTCTTGATCACGCCTGCCCGCCCCAATCCTTGCCCAGTCGCGCCCTCAGCCTGGAGGCCAGCATCGTGTTGCGGTACTCGTTGCTCACCCCGCTGTAGATGGCCGTGGTCGAGGCGCTGCGATGACCCACCTGCTCCTGCACGAACCTCTCCGGATAGCCGAACTCGATCAGGTGCGTGACGAAGGAGTACCGCAGGCAGTGCAGATCCAGCTCTGGGTCCAGCCCGGCGTCGTCACGGGCCGCGACGAACGCGGTGTTGATCGATTTCGGTGACAGGCGCCCGACCCGCTCGGTGACCCACAACGCCGGATGCCGTCCGGCTCCGAACTGTGGGCGGACCTCGGTCAGCCAATGCTCCAAGGCCTCAACCACCCAGCTCATCTCCCCGACCGTCAGCACCGTCCGCCGCTTGGGCGGCCCGCCCTTGGACGCCTTGCCGAAGCGGACCCTCACGCTGCCGAACCGGCCGAACATCGGCACCTTGTGGTTGCGCCGCAGATCCACCAGGTCCAGCATCGACGACTCGGTCCGGCGTAGCCCGAAGGCGTAGGCCGTCTTGAGTACCGCCGAGTCCCGCAACGCGCAGAGAGCGCCCTTGCGCCCCCGGCCCCTGATCTTTCCCGGACGGGCATCGGCCGCGTCGAATAATGCCTGGACCTCGTCATAGTCCAACGGCCTCCGCCGCGGGTCGCCCTCGTACTCCGCGACGTGGACCACCGAGTTGCCCTCGTGGAAGACCATCTGGGGCACCTCGCCGAACCGCTGCTGGCACACCCGCGCCCAGTCGTAGCGGCCGTCGAGCAGGTAGTTCACGAACAGGCCGATCTCGACCTCGTAGGTCCGAGCTGTGGTCAGTTTGATCCCGTTGTCTCCGCCACGCAGATGGGCGATGAACGCCTCACCGTCGGCCGGCGTCCACTGCCATGGGTAGGCGTTGGTAAACTCCTCCATTCGACGCACCAGCCGCAGCCGGGCCTCGATTGTCGAGGTCTTCAAGAACCTCGCGGCCTGTTGCCGAGCCCACCCCTCCAGCATCGCCTCGAAGCCTGCCTTCTCCGGCGCCAGGTGAACGACGTTGCCCGCCAGCACCAGGTGCGCTGATCCCGGGGCTTCACTCGTCACCTCCCAGGTTGTATCAGATGCATCATTGATGCGGAAGTGGGACGGCTCCTGGGCGTGGAGGTGCGCCTCCAGGCGCCCCGCAGCATTGCGGGCGCTTGATCCGGCCCGAACGCTCTGGGCCGCCGGCAGGAGGCTAAGCAACGGCCGCTGAGTGAGTTCGTTGGCGCCGGGCTACGGGGGCAACCAGTCGTGTCCTGTCTCGTTGATGGCCGCAACCGCGCCGATGTGCTGGAAGCGATGCAGGCGGACGGGTGAACCTGTGCGTCCTTGGCGGGGGTGGGGTGGCGCCAGGTGCATGCTGCCGGGTGTGCCTCTGGGCGCGTGCGGTCACGGGGAGGTGTTTCGCGATGGTGGGCGAGCCGGGCAGCGGCCCGGTGGTACACAACGAGGTTTCCGCAACCTCGGTGAGTGGTGTGGTTCAGGCCGGTGTAGTGCACGGTGGCCTGCACGTGCACGCCCCGCCAGTACACGTGGTGCCGCGTCAACTGCCCGGAGCGCCGGACCTGTTCGCAGGACGAGCCGCCGCGTTGATCGAGCTGGACCGGATCGCCGACGCCATATCCCGCTTCCCGGGCGTCCGACCCGGCGCGAGTCCGCCGGACGCCGCATCCGCGGGACGGTGCTGATCACCGCCCTCGCCGGGGCGGGCGGGATCGGCAAGACGTGGTTGGGGGTCGGCCGGAATACGCCAGAAACGGGCCACAGGATCGGCTAACTGCTGGTCAGGCGTCGGTGTCGGCGAGGGCGCGGTAGAGCGAGGCGACCGAGGGGCGTTGGCCGGTGGCCCGCCGCAGCGGGCACCGTCGCCATGACGCCGGCGTGCGATCCGCCCGACCCTCGGAGACGTGCGTACCGACCCGACCGCCGAGAGGTTGCCAGGCGACTACACCGGTGTGTAGTTTGATGTCCGTCCGTGTAGCAGACGACACGTTGAGGTAGGAATGGTCGCGCCCGATCCTAAGGACTTCACCGCGCGCGCCCGCATCCGTGACGCGGCGATGCGTCAGTTCGGGGAACGCGGCTTCGACCAGGCCACTATCCGTAGCATCGCCGAGGCCGCAGGCGTCTCGTCCGGCCTGGTGCGCCACCACTTCGGTTCCAAGGAGGGGTTGCGCGATGCCTGCGATTCCTACCTGGCCCGCACCGTGCAGGCGATCAGCGACCGGGCCCAGGCGGACAGTGCGCCGGGCAGCGTCAACTACGTGGCGGTCGCCCAGGCGGCCTTCGGCCCCTACCGCAGCTACGTGACCCGCGCACTGGTGGAGGGCAGGGCGGCGCCGATGTTCGACATGCTGGTCGATCAGAGCGGGCACTGGCTGGCCGAGCTCGACCGCCGCCGCCCCGACAGCCCCGAGGTGCCGGTTGAGGCCAGGGCGACCGTGGTGGCGGCGATGTCGCTGGCCGTCAGTGTGCTGCAGGAGCACGTGTCCCGACGGCTCGGCGTCGACCTGCTCAGCTCGGAAGGTGTGGACCTGATGGCCCGGATCCTGCTCGACCTCTACTCGCACCCGTACCTCAGCCCGGAGGAGGCCGAGACCATGCGATCCCGGCTCCCCGGGCTGACCGCGCCGAAGGAAGGCCCTGATGACTGACGCGATCTCGGTGCTCGGCCTGGTCAAGACCTACGGCCGCACCACGGCACTCGACGGGTTGGACCTGACGGTCGCCCCCGGTGAGGTACACGGTTTCCTCGGGCCCAACGGCGCCGGGAAGACCACCACCGTCCGGATCCTGCTGGGCATGCTGCGCGTGGACGCCGGCATCGTCCGGCTGCTGGGCGGCGACCCGTGGGCCGACGCCACGGCTTTGCACCGGAGGCTCGCCTACGTGCCCTCCGATGTCATGCTCTGGCCTGGCCTGACCGGCGGCGAGGTCATCGACCTGCTGCTGCAGCTGCACGGGGGTGGTGACCGGATCCGGCGCCGGGAGCTGGTGGAGCGCTTCGACCTGAACCCGCGGACGAAGATCCGCGCCTATTCCCGGGGTAACCGGCAGAAGGTGCTGCTGGTCGCCGCCTTCGCTTCGGGCGCCGAGCTGCTGATCCTCGACGAGCCCACCTCGGGCCTCGACCCGCTGATGGAGTCGGTGTTCCGCGAGATCGTCCGTGAGGAGCAACACCGCGGTGACCGCACCGTGCTGCTGTCCAGCCACATCCTCGGCGAGGTCGAGGCCCTGTGCGACCGCGTCACGATCATCCGCGCCGGCCGGGCGGTCGACTCCGGCAGCCTTGCCGACCTGCGGCACCTGGCCCGCACCTCGGTCCGGGCCGAGTTCGCCGGCCCGGCGGACGGCCTCGCGTCGCTGCCCGGGGTGCACGACCTGCGCACCGAGGATGGACTGGTGCGCTTCGACGTCGACCCCGACGCCCTCGATCCGGTTCTGCGCCACCTCGGCTCGGTCGGGGTACGCAGCCTGGTCAGCGGGCCGCCCACGCTGGAGGAACTGTTCCTGCGGCACTACGCACCGGCGGACCGGTGAACGGCGTCGCCGGTCTCGTCCGGCTCGCCCTGCGCCGGGAACGGAGCATCGCACCCTGGTGGATCCTCCTGCTGGTAACCGGGGCCTTGCTTCTGGTCGCCTACATCGAGCGGCACATGCCCACACCGGAGCTGAAGTCCGTCTACGCCGAGATGATCGGCCGTAACGCCTTCTTCCAGGCGCTCGGCGGCGGGACCGTCGTACCGGACCTCGGTGTCATGTCGTCTTGGCGCAGCGGCGGGTTGCTGTACGTGCTGAACGGGCTCGCCGCGCTGATGGCGGTCGTGCGCTACACCCGGGCCGATGAGGATTCTGGCCGCATCGAGTTGCTGCGCGCGGGGGTGGTCGGCCCGTTCAGTCCGCTGACCGCCGCGCTGCTGGTGGCCGGCGGGGTCGGCCTGGCGGGTGGGACGGCGACCACCCTCGCGCTCGTCACGGTCGGGCTGGAGCCGACGGGGTCGATCGCCTACGGCGCGGCCATCACCGCGGCCGGCTGGGTGTTCGGCGCGGTCGGCGCGGTCGCCGCGCAACTCACCCGCAACGCCGGGACCGCCCGGAGCATCGGCCTGTCTGTTCTCGGCGCCTCCTATTTCCTGCGTTACGCCGGCGACTTCACCGGGCAGCTCTGGATGAAGTACATCTCCCCAATCGGGTGGAGCCACCTGGTGGAGCCCTACCGGGACGAGCGGTGGTGGATCCTCGCCGTTCCGCTGGCGGTGACGGTGGCCCTGTCGGCCCTGGCCTACCGGCTGGCCGCCCGTCGCGACCTCGGCGCGGGGCTCATCCCCGAGCGCCTCGGACCGGCGACGGCGCCGCGGCTGCGCGGCCCGGTCGCCCTGTCCTGGCGGTTGCACCGGCGCCTGCTGGCGGCGTGGGCGGGCGGGATCGCCGTCTTCGCGGCCGGCGCCGGAGGCGCGAGCACGCTGGCGTATCAGCTGACCGCCGCGCCCGGCGACACGGTGGCCCTCCTGCTGGATGCCTTCGGCGGTCGGTCCGGGGGGATCGAGGATGCCTACCTCTGGCCGATCATCCTCATCTTCGCCCAGGTCATCACGCTCTACCCGGTGCTCATGGTGCAGCGGCTGCGCGCCGAGGAGCGCAGCGGGCGGGCCGATGTCGTGCAGGCCACGCCGACGACCCGGCTGCGCTGGGCGGTCGGTCATCTACTGGTCGCCGGCCTGGGCACGGCGGCGCTGCTGGCCGTCGCCGGGCTCGTCTTCGGCACGATCTTCGCGGCGCTCGTCGGCGACCCGGTGACCGACGTGCCCCGCGTCCTCGCCGGCACGATGGCGACCCTCCCGGCCGCCTTGCTGGTGGCCGCGGTCTGCGTGCTCGCCTACGGTCTGCTGCCCCGGGCCGCGGTCGCCATCTCGTGGACGGTCTGGCTGGCGACCCTGGCCGTGGGGCAGGTCGTCGGGCCGCTGTACGGGCAGTGGGGCGGAACTCCCTTCGAGCCGTTCCACTACATCCCGAACACGCCCGCCGGAGCACCGCTCGACCCGGCACCCTTGTTGGTGATGTGTGCGCTGTCCGCCTTGCTCGTCGGGAGCGGGCTGCTGGCGTTGCGCCGCCGTGACTTCGGCTGAGCGGTTCTCCGTGGCACCGCGGATCGCGCCGCTGTCCGAGCCCTATGCACCTGAGGTCGCCAAACGTCTCGAGGCGATGATGCCGCCGGGTGAGCCACCGATCCGGCTGTTTCGCACGTTCGTACAGAACCTGCCGATGGCTGCCGGCCTGAACGCATGGGTAGCTACTACCTGAGTCGACAGCTGTCGCTGGCGCTCCGCGACCGCGAGCTCGTGATCGACCGCACCACGGCCCGCTGCGGCTGCGAGTACGAGTGGGGCGCGCACGTGGCCTTCTGCGGTGCTCGGGTCGCGCTGACGCTCGACCAGATCCGCTCCCTCACCCACAGGTCGGCCACCGACTCATGCTGGGATGCCCACGACGCCCACGACGCCCACGACGCCCTCGTGATCGAGGCCGTGGACACCCTCCACGACACCTCGTGCAGGGCCTCCAGGTGGTCGCGGCCCTTCTTGTGGATCACGCCCATGCGCTTGCAGAACATGGTCACCACCTCGTCCCGCGCACTCGTGCGGGCGGTGTGCAGGAGGCTGACGACCAGGATGATCCGCTTGTCCTCGCCGATCTTGCGCAGGTCGGCCACGTCGGTCACCTTCGCCTCCCCGGCGAAGTGCGCGATCTTCCCCGGCGACACACCCCGCAACCACACCTCGGTCGGACCGAGCGCGTCCAGGTCCCGCAGGTGCGCCAGGCGGGCCTTGAACTTGCCCAGCGACGCGGCCTTGGCCGCGTCCTTCAACCGGTCGAACCCGCTGCGCCGGGTGATCGGGTCGACCAGCAGCAGCCGGGCCAGCCGGGACCGCTCAATCCCGTCCAGGCGGGTGGCGACCAGCGTGAACAGTGCCATGTTGACCTCGGTCCGGATCGTCGAGGCCATCGCGTCCAGAGTCGTGTAGCCGGGTAACTCGCAGCGAGCGCGGACCAGTTCCTCCAACGCCACGTTGATCAGGTCGGCCGGGTTGTCCTTGGTCTGCACCGTCTTGCGGATCGCGGTCTCCGCGATCTCCCGGACCCGGACAGGCTCGTAGACCACACCCAGCCGGTCCCGGACGAGCTGCCGATGCCGCTTGGCAGTGCGCTCCGCGTCCTGTTCCAAGACCACGTCGGCCGACAACTCCAGTGCGCCACGCACGTGCGCGGCGACGACCTCGGGCACGTCGGGCAGCTTCGGGAAGTAGCCCAGACGCTGGTAGGACTTCAGCCACACCACCAGGACCAGCAGATGCTGCACATCCTGCGTTCGGCCACGAGCCCACTGGGCCTCGGCGGCCGTCGGCGTGAATCCCTCGGCCAGTTCCCGCGCCGACACCACCCGCGCGAACCGCGGGTAGGCGGTGCGATCGATCGATGCCACCCACACACCCCAGAAACGATCATCACCCGGACGTGGCGCACCTTAGCGACCTTGACCGGCCGACTCGCTAGCGCCCTCTACCAGTGTCTGGAACCGCCCGTGGCCCGTTTCTGGCGTATTCCGGCTGGCCCCCTGGTTGGCCTTGACCTGGGCGCATCGCCACGCACAACGATTCCCCGACGGGCAACTATTCGTCGACCTGCACGGTTTCAGTCCGGCAGGAGAGCCGACGGCACCAGCAGTGGCGGTGCGCGGGTTCCTCGACGCTCTCGGGGTCGAGCCCGGCCGCATCCCAGCCGACCTCAACGCGCAGGCAGCGCTCTACCGAAGCCTGGTCGCGCACAAACAGATGCTGATCGTGTTGGACAACGCCGCCACCACCGAGCAAGTGACGCCTCTGTTGCCGGGCAGCGGATCCTGCACGGTATTGGTGACCAGCCGCAGCCGGTTGAGTGGGCTGGTTACCCGGCACAGTGCCCACCCTCTGCGGCTGAACCCACTCTCCGACGTCGAGTCCCGCGCTTTGCTGGCCAAGCGGCTGGGCGCCGCACGTGTGGCGGCCGAGGAGGAGGCGGTCACCGAACTGATCGGTCTGTGTGGCGGCTTTCCCCTGGCGCTGGGCCTGATCGCCGGACGTGCCCGCGGCCACCCGCAGGTGCCCCTGGCGGAGTTCACCGCAGAGCTGCGCGAGTCCGGGGTGGACGCACTGGACGACGTCGACCCGACCGCCAGCCTGCCCGCCGTGTTGTCCCTGTCCTTGCGCGGCCTGACCACCGACCAGCACATGGTGTTTGCACTGCTGGGCATCGCCCCTGGCCCCGACATCGGCATACCCGCCGCTGCCAGCCTCACCGGTCTTCCGGTGCCGCGGGTAGACCAGGCACTGCGCGCTCTGGCAGACGCGTCCCTGCTGATCCGGCAAGCGTGTTTCCGCTACTCCATGCACGACCTGATCCGCCGCTACGCCATCGACATCGCCGCACGCGAGCTCAACGAGCACGTTCGGGACACTGCACTCCAGCAGGTGTCGACGTTCTACATCGACACCGCCGTGCACGCCGATCAGCTCGTGCGCGCCGAGCCCCACGACAAGCCTGATCCGCCCGAGCCCGGCAGCTACGCCCTGCTGCTCACGGACCAGTCAGCGGCGCTGGCCTGGTTTGACGCCGAACACCGGTGCCTGCTTGCCGCCCAGCACACCGCCATGAACCACGGCTGGCATATCGACGCGCACTATCTCGCGATGATCTTGTGCGTCTACCAGGGACGCCGGGGGCACCTCCGGGAGAAATTGGCCTCCCAGCAAGTCGGACTAGCCGCCGCCGCGCACCTCGATCGGTCGCAGCTCGCCACGTCACACCGGCTGCTGGGTAACGCCTTGTCTCACCTGGAACGCCACGAGGAGGCAGCCGAGCACCTCCACCACTCCCTCGCCCTGGCCGAGTGGCCCTCCAGCCAGGCTCGCGTCCATCACGCACTGTCCTTCGTCTACGGCAAGTTGGGTCAGCATCAGCTGGCACTCACCCATGCCAGGCGGACCCTCGACATCTACCTCACGCTCCCACCGCCGACACGGGAAGCCCACGCACGCGGTCAACTCGGGTGGTGCCTGGCTCAGTGCGGCGAGTACGACAGCGCCCGCGCACACTGCGATGCCGCACTCCAGCTGGCCCGCCGGGATCGGGACCTCGCCTGTGAAGCGTCCACCCGTGACACTCTCGGCTACATCGAGCACTGCACCGGCGACCACCACCGAGCCATCGCCCACTATCAACGGGCGCACTCGCTGTTTACAGAGGTCGGCAACAACTTCGAGGCCGCCGACACCCTGGCACGACTCGGTCATCCGCATGCCGTGCTGGGGCAGCGCGCCGAAGCACGGGCGGCGTGGCAGAAGGCGCTGGAACTGTTGCGAGAGCAGGGACGCAGCCCGGCTGCCGAGCGGATACAACAGCAACTCGACGCCATTGACGGTCGTGACGCCGACGGCGACTCACCCTCAAATGCCGTGTTGCGTTAGATGCAATTCCTCCCGTTCAGCGCGATCCGGAAGCGTCACGCCGCAGACCTGGCACAGCCACTCGGTCTGGCAACGCCAGATACGGAACCGGTCAATGTGGGACCAGGCGGGGCCATCCGGATCCATTCGGGTTACCCAGGGAAGCGGCATGCCGTCCACACATGGACGGGGCAGCCCCGAACCGTTCACCATGAGCTGGTCGGTCTGGCTGGACACCGCGCCAGTTTAGAACCTGCTGGCGAGGAGGCGGCGCGCGCCGGGACCATGCGGGCGTTGTCACCCCTCGTAGGGGAGATGAAGACCCTGGGCGGGCGGCCGAACACCTCAGCAGCCGCCCTGCGTGCCCTCGCCGACAGCCCGATTCCGGGATCGACTCGCTCACCGCCCTGCACACCTGAACAGGCCGCTGTCACGCGGGAGACCGGCCGCTCGCGTGACGGCCTGCCCTGTTGGACCAGGCCGCAGGGACCTCCGGTGCGCCTCTGTGACCGCGCCAGCACCCGGCCGGCAGCGGCCGCGGCGCGCTGTTCTGTCCCACTTCTTCCCCTGGAGAGGACCCTGGCCATGCCGAAACCGACCCGGTTCGCCAACGTAGAACTCGCCCTGGCCAACGGCAAACTTGTCCACGTTCACCCGAGGATCGCTGGCCGGGTGCGCGGTATCGACTCCGACGGCGACGTGCTCACCCCGCTCGGTGACTTCACCGGCCGGATTCGCCACATCGACGGCACCGACTATCTCATCCCCCTGACCCCGTGTTGCCACGCCCGCGCCCAGGGCAACAACGCAGACACCGGCATGTACTGCCGCGCCTGCTCCGGCACCGTGTCCGCCAAGTACGCAGGCCCCGGCGTCCTGGACGTCGCGGTAGCCAGCACCGTCTCCACCGTCAGCACGGTGGTCCTGGATGGCCCGACCCGCCGCCTGAGCACCCTCGCCGCCGTGCTTGTCCCCGGCCCGCTCGAGGTCATCCTCAGCAACGGGTTCTGGCGCTACGGGCGCGAACTGCAGGGCCTGGGCGCGGCCCTGGCCCTCTGCGGCCAGTCCGAACCCAGCCACCGCGTCGAGGTGCACCTCGACCTGCCGGACTTCGCACTGCCCAGGGCCGGCACCCTGGCTCTGGGCGCGACTGTGGCCGTTGTGGGCGCCACCACCGGTGATGGCGCCCAGAGACTGGAAGACACCGCGGTGCTGGGCGAGCTCGATGCCAGGGGCGTCCTCCACCAGGTCCCCGGAGTGCAGGCCATGGTGCAGGACGCCGCGGTCCGCGGCATCCGCCGGGTCATCGTGCCCGCCGCTAGTGTCGAGACGGCCGCCGATGTCGAGGCGGCCAGGTACGGCGCCGACCTTGAGGTGCTCGGCGTGCAGTCGATCGATGAGCTGGCTGCCTGGCTGCGTGGCGAGGACACCGCCCTGCGACGACCTGGCATGCCACAGCAGCCCCGCGCCGTGAGCCTCACCCGCCCGACCGCCACTGCCATCCAGGTCGCCGCTGATCCCATGGACGCCGGTTCAACCGCCCTCCTGGCCGATGTCCTGCACGGGCCATACCAGGTGACCTGGACGCTCGATGCCTCCACCGCCGCGCATGTTCGCAGCGCGATCCGCGCGGCGATGACCGACGCGGAGATCAAGGCCCGCTGCAACGCTTCCAACCCCACCGGCGCCTGGTACGCCGCCGCGGCCTACCGACTGCGCACCGTTGAGGACGCGGCAACGCTGGCCTCAGGCGGCCCGTTTCCCACCGATGACCAGTGACCGGCTCACTCGCCGGCTGGGCGCGACCTACTTCGCTCGCCACCGGGCCGCACAAGGGCTGGCCACTGCCCGATGCCGCCGAAACACCCCTTGAACAGGACAACGGTGAGGAGACCACCGACATGGCCACCACTAACAGCAGACCAGGGCGCCCCGGTGCGACGAAAATGTCTACCGACCCCGAGGACAGCACCAGCGGACACCTCTACACCGTCATCAACAGCTGCATCCGGGAGGCATTGCTTAGCTTCGCTGGCTTCACCCCCTGCGGCTCTTACCGGGACAGCCAGGGATGGCGCACCGCCACGCTGGCGGAGATCCTGGCCGAGATCATGATCCGCCTGCACGCAGGTCTCACTCCCGCCATGGGCGAACAAGCCCTCGAGTCGAGCATCCGGTGGCTGCGCCAGTACCTCACCGACGAGGAATCCGATCGCATCCGCGCGGGTGTTGAAGGCGGAGATCCAGGATCGGAGGCAGCTCCGCGCTTGGTGGCCTGTGCCGAAGAACGGGATCTCGATCCGCTTGATCTGGACGCGTTGGTGCATGATCTGGCCTGCCAGGCGGCCAGTAAGATCAACACCCGTGGCCTGGAGGCACTGGTCTTCTTTCTGGTGCAGCAGGTGGGAGAGGACGAGGCCGAGCAGACCATCCGTGGCCTGGTCGAAACACCGAATCCGCTGTGCGGCCTGGACACCGGCTTGGCTGGGTGCATGGCCGAGGGTTACGACCAGGACCTCGTCAACGAGGTCCTCGACCACCTCAGCACGCTGGGCCCGCGCCTGGTGTGCGTGTGGAACTCCCACGACCGCTTCGGCTACTACGGGGACTCGAACTTCTACGTCCACGCCGCCGATGGGCGTCTGCACGAGCTGGACGGTGGGGTCTGGCAGTGGCTCAACAGCGATCCCGGCACCGGCGAGCCACCCGCAGTTCCGGCGCCGCCCACGAGCTGGATCGGCGCGGACACCGGCATGACGACGGCTGATCTGGGCCGCCACGACAACCTGCACAACTACGCCAGGCGAGACCACGCGCCTGGTGGTGACTCAGTGCCTTGGCCCCACCGCAGCACCGGTACCGCCACCGGCCCGCAGCAGTCCGAGCAGGAAACGGGCCGGTCATGAAACGCAGCCTGTACCGCCGCCTGCACCACACGCTCCATCCGTACCTGGGCCACCGCACCGCGATGCGGGTCGCGACGGCGGTGTTCACCGTGCCGGATCCGGACGTGCCCCGCTGGACGCCCGGCCCTGGGTGGATCGAGATGGCCACAGGGCGCTACTGGGTTCGCGCGGAACCCGAGGGCGAACGCGGCCTGCTCCATACCTGGACGCTGGATGCCCACGGCCACTACACCGACCAACCGGCTCTGGTGTCCGGGGTGACTGACTGCCACGCCGCGATCGTGGACAAGGCGCACCGCGCCTACGACTACCTACAGGCCGGCACCATGCGGATCGTCCCGTGCCCCACCAAGCATCCCGCGCACCAGTACTGGCAGTACGTCGAGGCGTTCACCGAGAAGTTCGGACGCCAGGTGAAGCAGCTGCACAACGCTGTGGACTACCCGCTGGGCTACCGCACGCTGTACCTGCAGCCGCGGGTCGAACTTCGCCTGGACGGGCGGTCCTGGGTGTGCTCGGTGGAGGTGGCGCTGTCCCCGGAGCGGAGCTACTACTGGTGGGATTTAGCCCGCGCCACCGACGTCCTGTCTCAGCTGGTCCGGCACTACCGCGTGCCGCACATCGCGCTCTACTGCGAAACCCCCTACCCGGTGACCAACCCGCTGTGGCACCGGGGCTGGGCCGAGCTGGATGCCTACCGCGCCGCCCGCGTGTAGAGGCGCACCCGAGCTAGCCTCACGGCCGTCCAGACCAGCACTGCACTTACCTACGCTGGAACAGCAGCAGCTGGCATCCCAGGCCGCTGTAGGTCAGGTGTTCAGCGCTGTCGTCGACGAAACGCCACTCGCTGTCGATGGTGTCGTAGAAGGATGGGTCTGCCGTGGCGCCGGAGCGCCACTCTCCTAGGTAGATCACGGTGTCACCGGCGTAGCTGGCCAGAGCACGGGAGGCCATCGCCGCGGGGCCTGGCACGGGCCAGCTCAGCAGCAGAACGCGATCCTGGTGGCAGGCGGTGATCTCAGCGTCCCCGTGCTGGACCGGGTGGTATTGGATCGCGCTGGTCCACGTGTTGCCGCCGGGCGCTATGTCGTAGGCGGCCACATCAACGCCGAGTTGAACCAGTTGCCAGGCCAGGTAGCCAGTCCCGGCGCCGATGTCCACCACCGGGCGGCCGTGGAGATGACCGGCCATCCAGTCCAGATCGCCGGGGCTGATGATCGGCCAGCAGTAGGTGCGCACAAGGGTGTCCCGGGTGCACTCGATCCGCGGTGTGCCGCTGCGGGTGAGCACCAAGCTCGCCACCTCAGGACGGCCGTTGTCGCCAAGGCTGCGGCCCGGCGGGCGTTCCACGGGCAACGCCCGCACCACGTCCCAGTACGGGTTCTCTGTACGGGTGCTCGGCCGTCCCCAAGGCGGGCAGTCCCGTAGTGGCATGGTCTGGCGGCTCAGCAGCGACCCGGGCGGGTCCTCTCCTGCCCACAGGCCGTTGAGCCGCGCCACCAAGGCCCGTGCATCGGTGATGGCGAGCCCATCATCCGGCGAGGGCGCAGCGGCATGCACATCATCACCGGATCGCCTTGCGCTGTCCTCCGCGCCGTGGTCTGAGGCGGTCATGAGAAGGCAGGCCAGGAGGCCTGGGCGGATGGGTGTGCCCAGGGGCTGCGCTCGGGGTCCTCAACAGCGTTGGCGACGCTGGACATCGCGTGCACGGTGTCTGTGCTCCTCCTGGTCGATTCCGCTGACGTTGTGTCTACATCCTCCCCATCGCGCCCGCACGCCTGATCTCGTGCATCAACAGCGGTGAACTGCAACGTGACACTTCCCGGCGCGCGAGGCCCGGACCGGGCGCCGGTGCCGGCGGCCAGCAGAAACTCCCCACCTACGGCCAGCTCAATCCCCATCCGGCAGTCACACTCAGTAACCTCAGGTCTGGTCTTCTGATCCCACAGACAAGGGGAGCTGACAGTGGCGCGCACCTGGTTATCCCTCCGCGTGGAGCTGATCTCGGGGCGCGGTACAGACCTGTGGCCTCGCCCCGGCCGCATCCTCGCCGCCGCGCCAACACACTCCTTCGCCCAACTCGCTGAGGCACTCGATCTCGCCTTCGGCCGCTGGGACCTGGCCCACCTGCACCTGTTCACACTGGCCAACGGCACCAACATCGGCCCGCTGGAGAGATGGGCCGACGATGCCCCGGACGACACGGCGGAGGGCCGGGCCACCACACTCGCCAGCTTGCAGCCCGGCGAGCAGTTCGCCTACGTCTTCTTCCCTGTCAAGTCTGCGTGTTGAGTCTGCGACGTGGCCCCGGGGTGTTCGGGCTAGGGGCTCGACAGATGGATGGATGTGGAGACCAGCTTGCCGCATTGGACAATCTATCTCTACATATGTAGCTTCGAGTTCATGGGTCGGAGACTACGAGCAACCGAGGCAACGCTGGACGTGCTGGAAATCCTGCTCGGGCCTGACGAGCAGCTGTATGGACTAAAGATCGCTAAGGCAGCGAACCGGGCAACGGGCAGCGTGTTCCCGATCCTGGCTCGGCTGGAAGAATTCGGCTGGGTAGTCAGCGAATGGGAAACCGACGACCCCACGACCCGGGGACCCCGCCGTCGCTTCTACCGGCTGAGCCCAGACGGGGTGGGCATGGCGCGTGTGATGCTGGCTGAGCATCGTCAGGGGCGCAGACAGGTTGGCCGTTCGTCGACACCGCGGATCGTTCCTCGACCGGAGGCCGGGTCATGAGCAGTGGGGCGATGCCGTGGTTGATCGCGGCCGTGCTGGTGCCGTTGCTGGTGGGTGAGTTCAAGGAGTGGCTGCCACGATGCGCGCTCTGCTTGGTCCGCTGGGCGGCACGACGGCTCGGAGAGCCTCGGGCGTGCAAGCGGTATGAGGAGGAGTGGGCCGCGAACCTCGCCGAGGTTCCTGGTTACCTGTCACCGCTGTTGGCCGCCCTTGGGTATGTCGCAGCCACGCCACGAATGCGGCGGGCCATCGGGAAGCGTGTGATGCCACTCCGCAGTCGCCCCATGCAACTTCCCGGGGAAGCCGTGGGTTTCGTCGGCCGCTCAGCAGACTTCGCTGCACTCGACCGTGCACTGCTTCCTCGCCGCCGGTGGTTCCTGGGTCGCCGCTCTGTGCCCGCCGCCGTGGTCATTAGCGGGATGCCGGGAGTGGGAAAGACGGGGCTGGCCGTGGCATGGGGGCACCGCCGAGCCCCGAGGTTTCCCGATGGAAGCCTCTACCTCCACCTTCGAGGTTCCTCTCCGGAGAGCTCACTTGCTCCTGTTGAAGCGCTGGGACGCCTGCTGCGGGCACTCGGCGTACCGGCTGACCAGGTTCCGGAGTCGCTCAACGATCGCGTCGCCTTGTACCGGAGGGTGGTGGCCCGGCGGAGGCTCCTGATCGTCCTGGACGACGCGGCAGGCTCAGAACAGGTGCTCCCGTTGATGCCAGGTAGCTCGCGATCGACGGTGCTGATCACTTCCCGCGCAATGTTGACTGGCGTGGCGGTCAGGTCTGCCGCACCCCTCATGCACCTCGCCACTCTGCACCCCGATGAAGCAATCGACCTCCTGCAACGTGTCGTCGGGGCCGACCGCGTCGATGCCGAACTCGACGAGGCCAGGAAGTTGGTTGATCTTTGCGCGTGCCTGCCGCTAGCTGTCCACGTCGTGAGTTCGCTCCTGGTGAAGCACCCAGCATGGCTCATCGCCGATCTCAACCGGCAACTGCACGAAGAGGTTGGCCGCCTGGCCGCTTGCAACCGTGCCGACGACGCTGTCGGTGCCGCCTTCGATCTCTCCTACCGCCAACTGGCACCGACATCTGCGCGTCTGTTCCGGCGGCTCGGCGCGCTGCCTTCGTCGCGGCGTCGTTTCACCGCGGGCGAAGCCTCGATCCTGGCTGACTGTACGTCCTCAGAAGCCGCGGCAGGACTGCGAACTCTGAGCGACAGCGCACTGGTGATCCCTTTGTCATCCACAACCTATCGACTGCATGATCTTCTGCATCGCTACGCCGAGGAACTCCTCAGGGCGGAAGATCCTCACCTCGTCGAGGTGCTGCGGCAGCGGCTCGACAACCCTGCCGCGTAGAGCCGATTTAGGCCGTCCAGTTGAGCCAAGGCCAACCGTTGCGGCCACCACACCAGGAAGTGGAGATCGGTAGCAGCAGACTTCGGGCTGCTCGCCGAGGTGCGACATGTTCGGTCATCGCCTGGGTTGGGGTGAGGTAGGCAGCGGGAGCGAGATGACGTTCCGTGCGGGCTGTTCAAGAGCCAGGCGCAGCTGCTCATTCTCCAGCGTGAGCTGATTGACGACCCGAACGAGTGCTGGGACGTCGGCACGGAGTTGAGCGAGTTCGGTGTTCTTGTTGGCGATCGTCTGTTTGAGCCGGGCAATAGTTGCGCGGAGCTGGGTCTCGACTTCGGAGACGTCGGTGCGTTCGGCGACGCGGGCGTAGAACTCGGCCTTCAAGTCCGTGTGACGTTGCGTGAGAGCGTTCCTGGGGACGCCAGCCTCGATCGCCAGAGCGACAACAGTCAGCGCGCCGTTGGATCGCTCAGGGACGCCATCGAGGATGCGAGCCATCGCGACGCGGATCCGGAGCCGTTCGTCGAGTGCAGGGGTCACCGGGCGCCCTTTGACCGTGTGGTGCGAGTGTGGACGTGGGTATCGGCGTAGCTGCGGAGCTGGCCGGCATTCGCCCGAAGTCGGTCGCCGATTGGCTGGGGGACGTGAGCGGCGCGCTTGTCCAGGGCGTCTGCTCGCTCCCGGAGCCGGTTAGCGTGTTGGTCGGTACGGACGATGTTGCCGCAGCCGGGCACGCACCGGTCCAGTGTGGGTGCGTTGCGTGGCTCACCCTTGGCACAGAGCGCTCGGTCGCGCTTGTAGAGGCAGAGCAGAAGCGCGTGAGGGTTCTCGTAGAGGACTGCGCCATCGCGGGCGAGGAACTTGCGGGCGAAGTCGGCCTTGACCTCGCGGCCCTCGAACCGTGGGGTGTTCGCGGCCTCGACGAGCGCGCGGCGGGCGGCGGGGCCGGAGATGCCGCCGCCGGCCTCGAAGTGCTCGCGCAGATCGGCGGCCGTTTCCGCGACGGCCAGGGCGGTCTCGACGTCGATGATGCGGTGGATGCCGCCCCTGCTGCGGGAGGCGTATCCCTCGGAGGCTTCGGTGGCCAGAGCAGCGCGCATGTGGCCGTACTGGAGGGCGAGCGCGACCAGGCCGCCGGGGCGGCGGGCAATGTGCCAGGCCAGAGATCTCCGGAACCGGGCGGTGCCAATCGCCCCGTGTGGGTCGGGCGGGACGACCTCGTCGGACAGTCCGTGTGCGAGCGACTCGGCGTTGACCCAGGCCACGAAGTCCTCGATCCGGCGTCGCATAGCCGACGCCTTCAGGGATCCAGTTTCGGGGCGCGGGCCCCGAAACTGGTGTTCGTTGAGGTCGAACAGGAGATGACCTTCGGGAACGATGCGTTCCAGGACGCGGATCGCATGGACTACGGGTGCGATCGCGACCCAGGGGACGTCGCGTTCAACACCGGCGGATAGGTGGTTGCCGTCCTCGTCAGTGGCGTTCTTGTAGTGCCGGCTGCGGATCAGATGGGGTTTCGCCAACTCGCCGCCTGCCTCCCTGTCAGCATCGTCGCTGTGGACGCGAATCAGGTGGCGTCCAGGGGAACCTCCCGGTTCCGGCACCGGGTCGGGACAGCACCCGCTGCGCATGCCGAGCACTTCTTGCGGACGCATTCCTGTCAAGTACGCACAGACGATGAACGCGGCGGTGCCTAGATGGCGCATCAAGACGGGGACCTCGTTGAAGTCGAGGGCATCCCGCCAGAGCGTCCCGGCGATGCGGCCGGTCACCGGCACCTCCAGCGGACACGGTCCCGGCCGTTCGGCGACAACCCGTGCCAAGCCGCGCCGCGAATTCTGAACGCTCACCTGGTGGACGGAGGCCCCGGTGATGGCGGCGATGTAGGTGCAGGCCAGCCGGTCCTTGCCATTGCGCTTGGTGGCGGGCAGGGCTTCGCCGACTGCGACCTTCGCGTCGAGATAGGCGATGAGAGCGGCCAAGCCCGCAGTTGTTGACGGTGCGCGGCTGGCGGCCTCGCGACGGCGACGGGCCTCGGTCCAGGCGGCGAGGACGTCGTCGGCCCAGTCCTCAATCACGCGCATCGCCCAGACCAGCAGCGGGCCCATCGTCTCCTCGGCCAGGGGCTCCCTGTCGTTCTCGCCGCCAAGGGAGGTGGCGGTGGGAAGGTAATCGTCCAAGCCGATCTCATCCCATGGCGGCCGCGCGAGCCCGGCCGCCTGCGGGCTCAACTCGTCGTAGGCCCACAACCGCGTCACCGAGATCAGCGTCTTCTCCGCCATCTGCCGACTGGCGGCGGTGTCCCGAACGAACACGCCGTACTCGTGCAGCACCGCCCTGTCGCAGTCGGCCAGAGCGCGGATGCCTCGATCCTCCAGCCACGTCGCCAACTGAAACCAGTAGTTCACTGTGGCAGGCATCTGCCCAGCGGACACACGTCCGCGCATGCGAGCTCCGCGGGCCTTGAGGAACGTGCGGCGCAGTTCGCCGTTGATCAGCGTCCAGGCCAGCAGCCGCAGCTCCTCCCGGACTGCGGCTGGGCACTTCTCCCAATAGATCGACTTCCGTGGCTGGCTGGGGTCTTCGATCAGCGGCGCCATCGGCCAGACCGGGTCGCGGTAGCGGGAGTTGAGGTGGGCGTGCTGGGCATTCATCAAGTGCTCGGGAACGACCAGCGTGCAGGGGTTGGGCAGGGGAAGACGAACGCTGTCCGGTTCGGCAGCAGTGGTCACGGGTTGAGGTCTCCGGTGAGTAGGTGATCGACGATCTCGCGGTCAGTGCTGGTGACCCGGGCCAGCGCGTGCCGCCAGCCGCCATCGCCAATCTTGTTCTTCAGGTCCTCCAGTCGCGTGTGGGCACCGCCCCAGTCCTGTTCCCACGCGTGCGCGGGCAGCACGGACCGCATGTGGGTGAGGGCACGGTGCAGATGAGCAAGCCTGGGGTGATGGTCAGCGTGGACACGGGCATTGGGGCAGGCCAGACACATCAGGAACGACGCGCCGCAGCCTCCGTCCGAGGTGGGGACGGGGCTGCCGCCGGAGTCGGAGCAGTCCGCGGTCGCGGTCTCCGCGTGCGTGGGGTCACGGACCAGGCTCAGCTCGGCGACCAGCTTCACCGTCTCCCGGGCCTTGCGGACAGCGGACGCGGCGCCGGCCGCGATGACTGGAACGGCCGCGGCCTGGACCCGCTGGTCGGGCAGCACGTAGGTCCGGTCGTGCGTTTCCTGCGAGTGCTGGGCTCGCTCACCACGTTCGACGGCCAGCACCGTCCGGCGTCCCCGCTGGAACGGCGACACGCCGATGCCCACCACCGTGCCCCATTCCTTGGCGTCGGAGAAGCTCACGCCGAACCGGATTGGGCCGACGGGCTGTGGTCGTTCCTTGTCGATGCTGGTCTTCTCGGGGCGGTGAGTGCGCCAGGCGATGAGATGATCGGTGCCGGGGGCGAGGCTGTCGGCGAGGGCTCGGGCGAATCGCGTCGCCCGCAGTGCCTGAGTGATGAGTCGCCCCGGGGAGTCCGCGCCGCTGTCGGTGACGTTCTCGGTCTCGTAGTGGTGCCCGGCGCCGCGCCGGTACTTCTCCAGCGGGATGCGGTAAGTCGGGTGGCCGTCGTGGCCCGGATCCGCGGCGGCACGGGGTGTGGCAGCGCGGTCGATCACGGACAGGTTCCAGCCGTACTCGGCCATCAGCAGCACCCCCAGCGCTGTCGCCTCCGGCCGGGACAGGAACAGCCGTTGCCACGTCACCTCTGAGGACGCTCCGCCCAGGACCCGGCGGTATCGCCCTGCCAGCGTCTTCTGCCCACTGGGGCCTTGGGTATGGGGAAGGTCGCCGGTGCGTGCCAGGATGTCGAGGGCCTGTCCGAGTTCCCAGTCGCGGCTGTCTGCGATGAACTCCCCAGCACGCCAGTGTTCCAGGTGCCGGGCATTGTCCTCGATCCGCTGTCGTGCTGCTCGGAACATCCGCCGCGCCGCGACCCGTACCTGCTCGAAGTCCGCTTCGCTGAAGGACTGCCGAGTGCTCGGCAGCCGTCCGATGCGCCGGGCCAGTTCCTCCGCCACCGGTCCTGTCTGTAGCCGGGCATCTCCTCGCAGCAAGGTAGTCACCGTGCCGAACCGCTGCCGGCCTGTACTGGTTGACTGCACACTCTGCCACCAGCGCTTCATCGTCGTGGCAGCGAGTTCGTCCAGGTCCTGTGGCGGCCGGTCCTGCTGCGAAAGGAAGGTCGTGAAGGCGGCCACATGGAAGTATTTGATCTTCGAGGTGATGTGGCGGCTCCAGGCTCTGTCGCAGCGGGCGGCGAACAGCGTGGCGAGCGAGCGCTGAAAAGGCTCGGCGACTGGGAGAGTCGAGAAGTCGTACTCCTTCACGTGCCCAGCCGCGTTGTGGTGACGGACGAGCAGTCCGTCTGGCCCGAGCAGTTCGGGGCGGCTGTGGTTGGCCGGGGGCAGGGACGCCGCGCGTCCGCGAGGACTCACCCGGCGCTGCCCGTGCTGGGTGCCATGCGAGCGTCGATGTCCTGAATGCCTTCGGCCTCGCGGGCTACGCGCGCGAACAGCCGATCCAGGTCGGGCATTGGCGCGTCGGGGGGTGCTTCCGTCTCGGCGAGCATCGACTGCAATTGCAGGTGCCTCACCGGAGCGAGGTAGGTCTCGACGGTGGTCTCTCGCGATGCGTGCCCCAAGAGCCCTTGAACCATGAACCATGGGTCGCCGTAGAGCAGGCTGAAATCGCGTCGCTCGGCCTGTGTCAGCCCATAACGCTGGTCCATCACCTCGTTCAGCACAACCAACATGAACAGAGCGAACGAGTGCCTGGCGGCATGCACAGTCGCGTAGGGGGCATAAACCTTGTGCGGGTCCCACCCCAGGTGCTCGGCCGGCGTCAGCACGCGCTCGCACCGCTGATTCGCTGTGCGGAACACGCCCTCCCACGAGTGTGGTTGGAACGGCCGACCCTGCTCATTCAGCCACAGCCACAGCGGCTCGGGCCCGTCAGGGCCGTCGGTGAACAGCAGCATCCGCTCCTGCCAGGTCAGCCGGTTGAGCTCCGTCTCGCCGTGGACGTCGTTCCGGTCGCGCCAGCGCACCATCGGCTTCAGCCCGCGGGTGACCTCGGTAACCATCCGCATCACCGGCAGCCGCTCGTAGCGGCCCGCCTTCTGGGCCTGCCGCACCGCCCACGCCCGCGACGACTCCACGTAGGTTTCCACATCGCCAACCGCACTGACCGAGGCGTAGAACGTCCGCGCCTTCTTCGATCGGGTCACCTCAGCGGCGAGCTTGCCGTGGCAGTAACGGCCACCGGACAGACGGAGCTTGGGAACCTCGAACGTCAGCAGCGCCCCCGCCTCCAGTCGCCGCAGACCCGAGGAGGTCACCAGTCGTACGAACGCGACATTCCTGTCCTCCAGCCGACCCGTCCAGCCTGGCTCCGGCACCCCCTCGCGGGTGTGGCCACGCAACCCAACATCGGTCCACAACCGCCACGTACGCGGCGTCAACCAGTGCACGTTCGACGGCCTGTTGTCCTTCGCCTTCGCCGCCGGGACCGTCAGCACCTCGCCACGCCGGCCCATCACCTGCTTCGTCGCCACCGGGTTGTGCGTGATCCAACGGGTTTTGGCGGCCCATCCGAACAGGCTGGAGAACGCGGCCAGTTCTCGGTTCCACTTCGACCCGCCGATCCGCTCTGGATTCTCGGGCGCGATGCGCCGCCAATGCTCGTAGTCCTCCAGATCCCGTGCCAGCGCCTCTGTCCATGTTCGCCTGCGGCTCCACAGAAAGGTCAGTAGCAAGGCGATGTCCGTCGTGTAGTTCCGCTTGGTCTCGACCGAATAGCTACGGAAATCCAGCGACTGCGCGTACAGGCTCAGGACCGGGTCGACTCGGTGGTCCGGCGACAGGAAGATCGCGTCCCCCGTCCGAGCCCCCACATCTTCCTCGCGTGCTGGTAGATCCTCCCAGCCCTCCAGCACCCTCCGCCGTACCCCGCCGCGTACCGCGTCATGCGGTACCCAGAACACCCGCCAACTCGTCACAACCGGCCCTTCGACGACGTGCATCAACACGCACATCTAATAGGGAACTGGCCGACATGGGCGACAGCTGGGCTCACCTCTGCACCGTGGCGGACCAGCGCATCGACCCCCTGGACGAGCTCGGCAGGACGCCCGAGCACCCGGTTCCCTACTGGGGCTGGGGAAGCCTCCCGGACCAATACGGCCGCCGCTGGGACGGTGATGACGACGAGTCCCCCCTGCCGAAGCAGCCGGCCCGCGGACTCAGTGACCTGCCGCCGATCCTGCCGTGGTGGAGCAATCCCAGCTGATACTGACCTCACGCTGCCGTGCACCATCTGGCCGCTGACCCACCAGCGCGCTCACGACAACCGCGAGTTCTGCACGACTGCGATCGCGCCACCGGCGATCGGACCCTTCGCCGAGGGGCAAGTGGCCGTGCCGCGGGGTGTGGGTCTCATCGGGTGGACAGGTGCGGCCCGAGGTAGCCGATGCAGATCAAGTCGAGTTCGGCGACGTCGAGGAAGTACAGCCGGGGAAACGGCGCAGTTTGGCCGATGCGCACATGGGAGACATAGAGCGCTCGTGGGCTGGAGTCGACCTCGGAGGGAACTGGGAACTGCCGCTGTGCCCGCAGGCGGCTGTTGCCAAGGACAGTGTCGCTTTCAAAGCCTGCCACCTGAGCTGCGGAGATCTTCAGACCGCTGGTTTCGGCAAGGAGGTAGGCGCGGAAGTTCCGCAGGGAGGCCAGCGAGCCGCCCGCGGCGCGTGTCTGCGTCCTCATCTGGGCGTAGGCAGACAGCGAGGTCAGCGTGTTCCAGGTCGTCCTCAGCCAATCCGGCCGCGTCGGCAAACCGGCGGCGATCTTGCCGAGCGCGGGACTCATCCACAGATGGGGCAACGACTCCGCGGCCTGGAGAATGCCTTCCCATGACGAGTCTTCGGGATAGGCCGCGATGTCCGCAGCGGGCGTGGTCGGCGCGCTGGGAAGCAGGGCCTCGTCCGGGACGTGTTCTCGGCGGGGCCGGGAGAGCTGATCGAGGGCGTGTTGCAGATCCCTGGTGAGGTCGTCGATCACCTGGTGCGCGGCCTCGAGGTCATCAAGGCTCCGCCGACGCTGGCGCTGCAAGGCCTCGAGATGGTCAGGGCTACCCACGGCTGCCGCGGCGGCGCGCAGACGCAGCACGTGGTGTGTCAGCCGCCGGCGTGCGGCGCTGAGCCGCATGGCGCTTTCCTCGCTGGCCGCCAGGTTCCGCGTCAGCTCGATGTTGGCCGCGCGCTGGGTCTCAGCTTCTTCCTTGGCCTGCTGAAGGGTGGAGCGCAGCGTCTCCAACTCGGTCGTCGTGTGGTCGAGATGCTCATCAAGTCGGTGGCTGACATGACCGAAGACGACCGTGGACTGACCAGAGTGGGCGGTATCCCAGAGAGTGTGGAAGCCGGGCTGCTGCGGGGCGGTCGAAGTGCGCCGGGCTTCATAGAGTGCCGGCCCTGCTTGCCAGCCGACGTTGAAGAGAGTGACAGGCTTAGGCGTTTTGCCGCCGTCGGCGGGCTTGGCCAGGCCGACACCGCGGGTGGCCGAGGCTGGTCGTTTGGCGATGTCGGGATCTTCGCTGCACAGGTACAGCAGCACGTGGACAGCTGCTCGGGTGAGCGCGGTCAGCCAGGCCTGCATCCGTCCGGGCATGTAATGCATGTCGGGTTCGGAGGCGAAGGCTTTCAGGGTGTTGTCCACAGCGTCGTCCACTGTGAAGTGACCTTGCCCGCTGGGGATGGTCAATCGTGTGACGTCAATGTCAATCTGGTGCCCTTGGTCATCGAGGATTCTGGTGAGAAACAGAAGCCCCAAGCCCTTCCGTTCTCTCTCCCCGCTTGAACAGAGAGCACCGCCAGTGACTTTAAGCCGTCCGTAGACATAGAACCCGATGACATGTCCAACCTTCCCGTCCGGCGTCGCGACGTGAAGAGGCTGAGGGAACACGATCAACGGATCCGGTCGCGGCAGACGATCGAAGATTTCTGCTGGTAGTTCCCCGGAAGTGCTGTCGTCGAGTTCTGAGACCAGTTGAGGATGAAGGGCGTAGACCGTGCGCTTGCGTATCGACCAGAGTCGCCGAACGGCGAGCCCGACGATCAGTCCGTACATGTCGTGCACGTTCGGGATCGAGGCATGCTGGAGCGGCTGGCCTTCGCTGACTGGTTGCACAAACTGGAACAGTCCTACGTTTCGGAGCACCTTCTCTTGCTGCGAGGCCAGCCAGTGTACGTAAGTGAGCGTCTCCAGGGTCTGATCGTTGAGTCCGAGACCCTGCTGCGACTGCATCGAACCGCTCAACGATTCTCCATGAGGTGTGACTAGTGGATTTTAAGGCGTGTTATCCTAGTTTAGCCCATCGGGACCGAAGTCGATTCTCGCCCCTGGCGAATCCTGTTGTACCCGAGTTGGTCAATAGCGTCAGCCGCGGGCTGCGCGCAGACTATCCGTTGTTGCGCGATTTGTGGTACGGGGTCAGGTTCCAATGCGCGCATCACGAACTGCCCCGTGAGGCATAATGAGTTGGTGACGACCAGTCTGACCGAGGACGACCCAGCTCGTGCCATGCTCGCGGAGTGGCTCAGCGCAGTAGTGTCAGTGCAGGCGCAAGCCACGGAGCCGGGCTGGACATTTTGCTGCGCAGAAGATGTGGTACTGAGGCTGGGTAGTTGGGGCCACCGATCCCCTCTGCCTGAGGGGCGTCCTAGGGGCCCCGAACGGTACTGCTTTGCGAATGCCGCAGACTACAGCCGTCGTTATGGGATCGCCTATGTAGAAGGTTTCGCGCTGATGAGTGCTGGCGTAGTGCTGTCTCACGCGTGGTGCCTGGACGAATCTGGAATCGTGCATGACCCAACATGGGCGTATGATAACGGGCTTGCCTATGCGGGCGTTGCGTTCTCTGAAGACTATGTCAAGGGATTCAGGGCGCGTCATGGTAAGGCGCTGATTCTCCATGATTCTCATCTAGATGACGCGGCTGTTTTGCGCTTTGGCTTTCCTGGGAGAGCGACGTTGGCGCTTGGCAAGCGGCTGTCGACCACGGTGAGATAGCGGTTGTGTCCATGTGGATTGCCCGGCTCGCCCGCTTCGGTCCTCGTCATCCTTTACCTTGGTCAAAGCTGCGAATGCTTGCGTCGAAGCGTGCGGCTGCTCTCAATTGACCGTCAGTCTGCTTGTAGGTGTGCTGCACTTGTCATGGCGGTCAGTCTTGGTAGTACTCCGTGGCTGGACTTCCGTCGGTGCGACGCCAGCCTGTACCGTCCTGTTTGACCCAACCATTCGGCTCGCTATCGGGACGGCCATCCCACTTGTAAGCGGCCTCGAGGGCGCACTGAAGAGCCATGTGTCGAGTATCCGCGATATACTGCCATCCGCGAGTGTATATCAATTCGTTGGTTAGAGGGGTTTCGCAAAGTCGGGCGCCAAACAGTGTCTCGGATACATCGATATAGCCCCACTCGGTCGTCTTGACGCGGAGTCGACCGTCCTCCAGTTTTTGATATGACATACTGTTCCCAGTGCCTTCATGTTGCTCAGGTGTGGTTTCGGATGCCGCCGCTGTCTCCCATCTCATCCCATCCCATCACGGAGTAACGGTTATAGCACAGTCAATCCGTCCGGCAGGCCGCGCCCTACTGTCTTCGTGCTCTGATTGGACCTGCTGCGTCAGCGGCCAACTCGATGGTGTTGCGACGGAAGGTGATCCCTTCTTGGAGTGTCGGAGTTGTTATCGTGTCGCATGGTGCTGGAGATCGGTTGAGCCGGTGGTATGCAGGCAGCGTGTTGACCGTGCCGGGACGCGGCATGTGGTGGGCAGTCGAGGCTCACGTGTTGTCCGGGCGATCATGGAGCGAGGCCGGCGAGGACCCCAACCGTAGAAAGACCGCAGCGAACCTGGCGGGATCGGCACCGGTAAGGATCTCGGCCAAAGGGCCTTCGGGAAGGCTGAAGCTGTCAGGCCTGGGCTGATGTCCCTGCGACCGCGGTAAGGCAGCGGTCTCGTGGTCCTCGTGCGACGCAGCGGGCAGCGGCCCGGCCAGGATCTGCTCGATCTGCCGCCGCTGCGGGGAGCCCTCCCGCGTCAGTCTCCGCGCTTCCTTGGCCATGTCGTGGCTTCGGGGGCCTAGACCGTTGCGGCGCCACCAGGACGATGTCCACGCGCAGGCCACCGCGAGATGCCGGGACTCGCCGAGCTGGGTCAGGATGTCCCAGGCCATGTCCGCTGCGGAAGCGCCCAGGTTGCCCGGGTCGTGCAGGTGCCACTGGGCTTGGGCCTGCACCAGTAGCGCCTGGGCGGTGAGGTGATCGGCGTCCAGGATCTCGGCGACCGCGGCGGTCAGGACAGCGTCGTCAGCGGCGGCGGTGAAGCGGCCCTGGCGCAGGCGGAGTTGCGCGCGGTGCAGGAGGTGCACTGTCAGGCCTCGGAGGTCACCGAGGCGGGCATCTAGCGCTATCGCCTTGGCGTGGCGTGTTTCGGCTACCTCGGGTTTGCCGCGGTGGTGGGCGTGGTGGGCGAGCAGGTCCTGCGCGGTGGCCTCGGCCGCCTCATCCCGACCCTCGCGTGCGTACGTGCGTGCGTGCGCGCTGTGGTCTCTGATCGCCTTGTCTCGCTGGGGATGGTGGGGGTGGTCGTGCAGGTGGGACCATGCCAGTGCCGCGTGCAAGGCGCTGGCCGCGCGCGGCTGGTGGTCGGCGGAGGCGGCGACTATGCCCAGCTCGAGCATCTCCCGCCACTCCGGTCCAAGGTCGTGGACGAGCGCCACCCCGGTAAGGGCCTCCACCAGTGCCCAGGCTAGTTGAAATTCCTTCAGGCGATCCGCTTCGCGGATGGCGCCGAAACACCGGCGTTTGTCCTGGAGCAGCCGTGCCAGGGCGTGGTTGCGGTCGAGGCGGGTCGCGACGGGGGCGGCCAGCGTCCAGGCGCGGTCCCCGCGAGCGAACGCCGCATCCATCGTGGAGGCTAGATCCTCGCGGTGTGCGCATGCCCCGCGAGCCAAGTCCGCCAACTGTTCAATGCGGGCCAAGGCCACTTCAGCGTCTGTGCCGATAGTGCTGCGCAGCTGCTCGGCCGACGACGAGAGGTACGGGAACTGGGGATCGAAAACAAGCGCTCGCTGCAGTGTCTGGTCAAGGGTGTTGCGGAGAAACGTGGTGCTGATCATGCCTTCCTGCAACGGGGTCAGGGCCTTGCGGCATCAGCGCGGATGGAGTGGACGGTCGTCGGCGGACCCGTCGGGGGCGTGCGCTGCGCGGTAGCGGCTCAGCGTCACGGGCCGGGGCTGGGGCGCGCTGGGCAGTGGGTGGGCACTAACCAGGCGATTGAGCGGGAGGCTCGCAGCGTCACCGCTGGTGCTCGGGAGGGCTGTTCAGGCTTGGAGTTGACGTCACCGGCGCGCCGACAACGTGGCGATGACCGCCTCAAGTACCGGGACTGCACGTGGACAGGGGTTGTTGTAGTCAACCGGCGCCGAGCGACCGCTTTTCAGGTTTACGTCGATGGTGACGAGCGCGATGTTGGACACTGCGACGCTTGTTGTGCAATCGCCGACCAGGTTTTCGGTGTCACCCATGTGCACAGCTGGGTAGCCGGAGATCTCCACAGGTTTCCATGTCGTGTACCACGATTTGCGACGGTACAGCTCGACGATCTCGATGTGAGTATTGATAATCATGGAGAAGCTCGCCGCAGCCGGGGTGTCGGTGGCATTCCATTCGCAACCCAGGCCGAGTAGCGTGAAATCGTCTTCACCCTGGACAGGGATGGCAAGTTGAGTGAGCTGCGGGCGGCTGAGCAGGCGGCAGGGCCCCTTGATGAACGGCCTAATGTCCAGTTCGGGCTGGGTGATTGGCGGTGCGCCTGCTCGATCCGCGCCGGCGGGGACCGCGCTGGAAGTCACGGGCGCTGGGGGGCACTCCGGCGGCGCGGCGCAGCCGGCCAGCAGGAGCGTGATGGCCAGGACGGCGGCGGCTGTCCGGGAGGATGTGCGCGAGTCAGGTGGATTCTGCGTGAACATTATCGCTGGCCTTTCACGGTGGTCATGACCCGTTCGGTGATCCAGGGGCCGCGCAGGCAGGGGGTGAGGTGGTCGGTGCCAGGTGTGATCCCTCCTGGCACGTACGCACCGAGTGTGATCCAGGCGTCTTTCCTGACACCTACACTTACTTTGCACCAGCCGGATACCTGCGTATCGCTGTAGGTCGCCGCCGGATAGCCGGAGATCTCGAGCGGCATCCAGGAATAGACCTGATTTTTGCGGCGGTACACGTTATCGATGCCGCCTGCTTCTATGGTGACGGCCAGTGTGAAGTTGATTCTCGCTGGAGTCTCGGAGGCGTCCCAGCGGCAGAGCGGGCCGAACCTGATGTCGTTCTCGTACTTGCCCGGGACGGTGATGCCGAGTTCGTCGAGTTGCGGGTCGGTGAGTAGTCGGCACAGGTCTGGGCCTGATTTGAACGGCTCGATGTTCAGTTCGGGCTGGTTCCAGGGTGGTGCGCCGTGGGGATTTCCAGGGTGGGGCGGGGTGAGCGCACATCCGGCCAGGGCGAGCGCTACACACGCACCTGTGGTGATGTGCCAGAGCCCGCGGAGAAGGCCAGGCGTCGAAGGCGGGAGGGGCGGCATCGAGCAGAGTCCTTCGGTCGAGTGATTCTTGTTGTCTTGCAACGGGAACGGCTCACGCAGAAACGGTGGCGGCAAGATCGCTCGTGAACCGGCGATGAGAACGCGGTGGTCAACGACGAGGCCGAGCACCGTGCTGTGGTCGCAGCGAGGTGTGGGCCCGCCGCCTGTGCTATGCAGTGACGGCCCGCCGCATAGCCGTTAGTGACACGATCGCTGGGCGTTGACGTCCCTGCTGTTGCCAGCTGGTAGATCAAGCATCAGATTCCGGTTGAAGAAGCCGGTCGGCTTGAACTCGAATCCCGTCTTCACGATCGGCATCACCGGCCAGTCCTCGGGCGTGGGGGAGTGCAGCGTTGCGACCACTGGCCAGATCGTCACCGCGGTGCCCGCCAGATCGCGCTTCTGGCTGATCCAGCGGGGCAGACCGTCACCGCCGTTGCTCTGATTGGGAAACTCGCCTGCGGGATACCACTCCTCGAGGCTGTGGTGGGTGACCCACAGATCCTTGGTGGCAAAGGCGGCCCTGGCGGCCACGGAACTTTCCGGGTCGGCGAGCAGTCGAGGGGCGGGCGCGATGTTCAGGGTGTAGGCGGTGGGATCGCCGTAGGCGTTGAGTGCGTGCGCACTGCTGACCCGCCACACTCTTCCCGCGGCCGGATCGGCGAGCCGGCCAGAGACCTCCTCGGAGTCAATCAGCGTGGCCCGGACCCGGAATGCGTTACCCAAGGGGTTATCGGGCCCCGGTAGGTCCGCCACCACGTCGACCTCGTCCACGGTGACGCACGGACCGTCGATCTCCGGGACGAGACGAAAGACGAAGAAATGCTGGTGAATCGGCGCCAGCAACGCTGGTGCGATCCGACCGCCGTATCCGGCCGGCTCGCCAGCAACCAGCGCCCTGGTCTGGACAATCCCGCCCAACTTGACGGTGCACTCGATCCGGCCGTCGTAATGCAGCGAGTACTCGATGTTGTACTCGTAGTTGCCCACGGTGAACCACGACGAGATCACCAGGCGGCGACCGCGCCGAACTTCAGGCTGGTCCTCCCACCGGAAGTTGTTGTGCCGCCAGGCCGGCCCGGTGTCCTCCTCGTGAATGCAGATCGCGTTCGGGAGCACCTCAGGCTGCCCGTCGTAGTCGGCGATGACCGCGTTGAGGTAGAGGATTTCGCCCACACAGTCACAGCCCAGGCGCAGGCAGTTCGCCTGGCGGCCCAGGTGGTACTCGCCCACATCGAAAGCGTTACGCCAGCGCAGCAACGGATGGGGGTCACCGTAGGGGACGACCATCTCGGCCAGCGCGAGGTGGTGCAGCACCGGACGGCGCCGGTCACCGTCCTGAATGGACACATCACTGAGGACCAACCCGTCCACCGGGTGGAAGCCGACGTGCGCCTGCCACCGGTGCCAGGTCAGCACGCCATCGTCGACGGTGAAACTCGGGCCTTCAGGCTGGATGATCTCCAGAGGCCTGATGTCGGTCCGGGGCGGCGGGGCGTGTTCGGGGATGTAGTTGCCGCACTCGGCAGGAATGGGCACAGGGCCGGGGTCCTCGATGTGCAGCACCGTCTTCTGTGCGAGGTCAACGGTGACGATCAGGTGCAGCGGGTGGGCGTAGCCGTTGTCCTCGGGGAAGTGACGCTGGTAGAGCGTGGCCCGCACGATCCGCCGGGCGGGATCCACGCCCTCGATCGGCAGATTGCCGGCGGTCCAGGGATCGCACTGCAGCAGTTCCAGATCAGTAATGCCGTGGCGCTCCAGTGCGGCCACGGCTTGCTCGTCGGAGGTCACGATTGCCTGGAGGGCCAGCAGTTCTTCGCCGGTGATGGCCGGCTGCACGCCTGGCCGCAGCTCCCAGCTCGTGATGCGCGGCGGGGTCAGACACACCTCCCCGACGTAGGTCTGACCCGTGGCGGCCTGCCATGCGGTCACCGTGGCCCAGCGCAACCCGAGGTCATGCCCGGCGCGGAAAGCGGCGGTGTCGTCCATGCTCGGTGGCACCGCCGCGATCACCGGGAAGCTCAAGTCCAGGTCGGGGTGAGCGGCCGTGACAAGCGTGCGCACCGTGCGGATCTCGTGCTCGGTCAGGGCATCGGCGGGGTGCCGAGAAGAGACGGCGGCAGTCGGAGAGGTAGGCATCGGTAGTCCTCTGACGATGGTGATCCCGTAGGGCGAACAGGACGGCTGAGACGATCGCGGTGTGGCTTAGTGAGTCAGGAATCCGGCGGGGCCGGTGCGGCGCGACGTGCCGCCACTGCCGATCTGGTCATAGACCTCTGGGCGGTGGCGTTTGAGCCAGCCTGCCCAGACCATGCCTGCGACGAAGACGGTGAACACCAGCACCGGAGGGATCCACCACAGATCGGAGTGCCCTCCCAGAACGATGTCGAAGTTGACCAGCACGATCAAGGCCAGAACGACCAGCACGACAGCAGAACAGGCCGGGGCGATCGTGCGAGCCCACACGCTGACCGAGGTGACCTGGTGACGGAAGTAGACGATCACCGCGACCGAGGTCATCGCCATGAGCAGCAGGATGCCCAGCGCACCCAGGCCAGCCGTCCACACCGCCAGATGCTGCACCGGGTGCAGATCTGCAACCCAGAACACGATGACCACGCTGGCGGAGGTCACGCACTGCACGAACGCGCCCACGACAGGAGCTCCTGTCTCGCTGTTCTGGCGCCCCAGCGCCGACCACAGCACCCGCTCCCGGCCCAGCGCGTAGAGGTACCGGGCGACCATGGTCGAAAACGCCAGGAGCGCGGCGAACATGGACGAGAGATAGATCAGCGGGCCGACGTCACCGAACCAGGAACCCAGACGCTCAGAGCCGAGACTGAACAGGAAGCCCGCGCCCAGTGACCGCGTCTGGTCGACGACGCTGTCGGCTCCCGCTGCCGCCGTCATCGCCCAGGCGATGAGCGTGTAGCCGATGGTGATCGCGCCGATCGCCGCGTAGGTGGCCCGTGCCACTGTCCGGGACGGGTTCCGGCACTCCGCGGAATACAGTGCCGCTGACTCCACGCCGGTGTAGGCGGCCACGGACAGGCACAGCGCCGCGGTGAACGACCCGCTGACCATCGCTGAGGGCGACAGCGCCACCAGCAGTGTCCCCGGTTTTGCCGGATTCACCATCGCGCTGACCACGAACGCTGCCACGAGCAGACATTCCGCGATCAGCAGGACCGAGAGCAGGCGGGCGTTGATCTCGATACGCGAGACTCCGCAGATCAGGACGAAGAAGGCCACCACCAAGGCCGGGATCACCCACGGGAACTCTGGAAGGCCGAGCTTGGCCAGTTGCTCGGAGGCCATCGCCCCGAGGAATCCGTAGACGCTGATCTGGATCGCGCTGTAGCCCAGCACGGCCGTAAACGCCGCTGCGACCCCCGCGACGGGGCCGAGGCCGAGGGCGACGTAGGTGAACATCCCGCCGCCGGTGACGACATCGCGGCTCATCGCTCCGTAGCCCACGCTGAAGAGCAGGATGAGTCCACCGACGGCCAGGTACACCCACGGCAGCCCCAGCAGGCCGGAGGAGGCGAAAGCGGCTGGCGTGCCGCCGGCGGCGACGGTGAGCGGGGCTGAGGCCGAGACGACGACAGCGACAACGGCCAGGCCGCCGAGCTTGCGGCGTGGCAGGTCGGAGGAGAAGCTTGTGCTAGAGGGAACAGACACGCCGACTCCATCAGGTCCGTAGATGGCGGGAATGGTGCTGGGGGCCGCGGTATCCGGTGGCGGTTAGAGCTGGCGACGGGTTGCCTCGGCGCGCATGCGCTCGCGGTGTTCCTCGAAGGCGGTGGCGGGATCGTCGTCGTCCATTCCCCACGGCCACGCGATGGCGAACGGGCCGAGGAAGTCGAACACCTTCCAAGCCAGCTCGTACTGTCCTGTGTGGACCAGCCCATAGGCCAGATAGTTGGCATCACGAACGTCGGTGGCATAGTGGACTGCTCGCTTCTGCCACCACTGCTCCACCGCACGAGTGACGCGGCGGCGCACCGAGGACTTCCTCCACAGCGCTCCGGCTTCCCGCCGAAACCCCGACTGGCCGCCTTCGCGGTGGGAGGCGGTGAGCTGTTCGCAGAAGGCGACCAGCGGCAACACATGCCGGGGCGAGCCCTGCGCGGCGCGGTCGCACAGTTCGCGGGCGACCCGTGACATCTCATCGCCGCTGCCGTGCCACTGTGGCGAGTAGTACTCCAGATACTGGCGGTAGCCTTCGGTGAACTCCTCTCGCGCGGGCTCGGCCAGCTCAGCGAGGCGTTTCTTGAAGTGCGCCCACACGGTGTCGATGAGCAGCGGTTCGGTGGCCGGCTCCCGCCACGCCTGCGGCAAGACACGCGCGAGCGTGAGCTGCGCTATCTGCACGAGGAGACCGTGGTGCTGGAGATGACTCTCGCATTGGCTCCAGGCCGCGGTGATGTGCTGATGGTCCGCGGGTTTCAGGAACGCGCGTGCGACGTCTGTGTAGATCTTGAGCAGGTGGGCGGACTGATCGTCGGTGTGCTGCACCCACTGCTCGACGGTGTTGTACCGGCAGCCTTCCTGCGCCAGCACCTGTAGCCGGTGGATCTTGACGTCCTGGGTCCGGTTCTGGTTGAGCAGCTTCTGAGCCGGCTGCCACCGACCGCGGGCGAGGTCGCGTGCTGCCTCTGCCAGATGGTCATCGTCCAAGGCGGAACGGAACCACGGCGCCTGTTGTCGTTGCTGCTGCGCGTGTTTCCCTCCCGTCGCCGACCATATCCCTTGCGCAAGAACGGTTTTGACTGTGCCCACTACAGCCCCCACTGGACCCGCGGTCGAGCGCAGGTGTCTGCGCCTGCTGGTCGGATCGTGGCTTGGATCGGGGTTGTGCGATGGCGGGAGCCGAGCAGGCACGGCTGATTGGCGACGCTGTCACGTGCGAGCACTGTGGCACTCGCCGCCAACGCTCGAGGCAGCAGGAAACGCAACCGCGGGCGACCCCTTGCAGACAGGAGTGCCGGAGGCCACAAGCCGGTCAGCAAGACGCGCAACGACGGGCAGGGACGAGCCTGTGCCACCCGGCCGATGCGGCACAGCCGGTCACCAGGGCTCCAAGGATGGTCGAGGTGGTGATACGACAGGAAGGTTGTCGGGCAGCCGCCGCCCGGGACTACCGCTGTCCCCGTCGGTGAGGCCGCGGTCATGCGGTGCCCACCTCTTTCACCAAGGCCTCGGCGATCGCAGCGGCCTGGCGGCCGTAGTCCGCAGCCTCAGAACCCTTCTCCGGTAGCTCACCGGCTATACCTCGCGGCAGCCGAAACGCCACCGTCAAGTTGAGGACTCCCCGCTTGCTGTTGGGGTCGAGGGTGATGTGGAGCCGCTGCTGGGTGACCTTGTCTTCTTGTGTGCAGTCCAGGGCAGCGCGGTTGCCCACGGTGATGGACTTGGCTTTGCTGCAGAGGTAGGCGCTCAGTTGGCCGGTGCCGGCGGTGAGGGTGGCCACCATCGACCGGTCGGCGCGACCAGCACTGCAGTTTCGTGCATCGGGCTGTCCTGGTGCTGGGACGTGGGCGACCTCAGTCTCGGCCTGTGCGCCGAGGGCTCCGCGCAACAGGCGGCACAGGTGATCAGGCGCCTGATCGGTGGTGAGGGCGTTCTGCAGGGCGTTGAGGTCGCTCGGCCGGTTGACCTTCCTGTCGGGAGGGCCGCAGCCGGTCGGAACGGCGATCGGGTCGAGCTGGCAAGACGGGTCGTGTTGCTCGTCAGGCCGGTCGGCGGGGATGCCGAGCGTTGGAGGCGCGGGCGGGAGCGGCTGCTGCGGCGCGGTGGCCAGCCTCTGGCGCAGTGCGGTGGCCAGTGTGGTCGCGTTCGCGCAGGGATCTCCGCTCTGGCCGCCCCGCGCGGTGTGGAGCACACTTACCGACCAGACCGTGCTCTCGGAGTCCTGGTTAGCCCAGCTCAGGTCGCACTGATCCGACGAGGCGACCCGTTTCGCCTCGGTCACTGGCACGCCCGTGGCCTCGGGGAGGGGGACGATGCTGGCGCCGCGATGCTCTCCGGGACGTTCGCGCGCCAGCTTGACCGGGTCCCCGGCGGTGAATGCCAGCTGCATGCGGGCGTGGGAGGGGGAGTGCGCATTGCAGTGGTCCGGGTCCTGCGATGTCGCCGCATCGGGGGTGAACGGCAGACCGGTGCCGGGGATCGCGGCGTGCAGGAGCTCACAGGCGGAGGTGCGGCGCAACTGCCGCTCCGCCCCGGGGCGAGTCAGGGACTCCGGCCTGAGGAATCCGGTCAGCGCGGCGGTGGCGACCTGCACGGCCAACGCGCACGCCGAGGCGGGACTGTCCTGCGGTGGTGAGTTCTGCGGCAGGGGAGTGGTGATGGTCAGCGCCCGCGTGGCCGACAGGGGCAGGGCGAGCTCGCATTTCCCGGTCCCGCCGCGGTCGGGTTTGTTCCACCACAGGTATCCACGCTGCCCTGGGTTGTGCCCGATGGTCACCGGCGCGCGGGCCGCCCGGGAGGGGTGATCAAGTGCGGCGCCTACCTGCACGGAGGCCGGCGGATACGGGGCGATCTTGGTGGGCACCTCGCACTCTCGGGGTCGCACCGGCCGCGGCGCGGTGGTGGCGGCGAGTACCGCCTTCACGGTCGGCAGGGCCAGCACCGTGCAGGGGTCCACTGCACGCTCGGCCCACTGCGCGGGCTCCTCCGGGATGATGGGCAGCACACGGGTTGGGGCGTTGGTGCTCGTGGGCGTGCCGGGGTGCTCGAGTGGCGGTGTGCACCCGGCGGTCAGCGCAGCGCACAGTGCGACCGCCGCAACCCTCCACACAGGACCTGGTTTAAGGGACTGGGGCTTCACGTGTTCCTCTGTTCGTTCTTGTTGCGCACCACCGTGCTTCCTGCCGGCCACGGCGGAGTGGGCGGACTTGGCGGCACGTCCTCGGCTGGACTGCACATCGGTGTGCCGGTTGCTAGGTGGGAGTGCGGCCGCGCTCACGCCGCGGTGGTCGTGGCAGGGCGGGCAGCCGGTTCAGCAGCGTGTAGACCATGTCGGCGTCGGCGTCTTCGAGAAGCGTGCCCAGCTCGCCTTGGGGATGACCGAAGGTGGTGCGCTGCCCGGGCGGGCGTCGCCAGCTGCATCGTGCTGGGCGCCGGTAGCTGGTTTCCGTCGCGGATGGCGAGGTCAGGGTCAGGATGTGCTCGATCTGGGCCCGTTGAGGTGAGCCATCGAGCGTGGCGAGCCTGGCTTCGGCGGCGCATTCCTCGCGGGCGGCGGGGTTTTCGTTGTGGCCATGCCCGAGCGCGCTCCAGGCATGGGCTGGCGCGAGGTGGCGAGTCGCTGGGAGCGGAGTGAGGATGCGCAAGGCCCGCCCGGCGGCCTGGGCGCCGTCCTGGTGCGGGTCACCCAGGTACCACTGGGCCTCGGTGTAAGCCAGCCACGCTGCGGCGGTGAGGAAATCCTCGTTGAGGACCTCGCCCACGCCGGCGGCCAGCGCAGCATCGTCGGCGGCCTCAACGAAACGGCGGCGAGCCAGGTGAAGGCGAGCACGGTGCAGCACGTGCTGCGCGAGGCCATGGAGGTCACCGCCGCGGGCATCCCGCGCTATCGCCCGCCCATGGTGTCTCGCGGAAGTCCTGTGGGCGCCGCGCAGGTGGGCGTGGTGGGCTAGCACGTCGAAGGCTGCGGCCTGGCCTGCCCTGTCGTGGCAGTCCCGGGCCAGGGCAAGTGCCGTCTCGCTGTGATGCTGGATGGCGCTGATGCCCTCGGTGTCGTGCGGGTGGTCGAGCAGGTAGTCCCAGGCCGACGCGATGTGCAGGGCAGCGGCACCGCGCGTGTGGTCGCAGGCGGTGGCCGCGGTGATACCCAACTGGAGCACGGCGGGCCATTCCTGCCCGAGGTTGGTGATGCGCGCCAGGCCGGTGAGGGCCTCAGTCAGCGACCAGGCCAGCTCGGCCTCACCCTGGGTGTACGCCTCGCGGATGGCGCCGAAGCATCGGGCCTTGTCGTTCAGGAGCGTGCGCAGGGCCTGCGCGCGCTCGGGGTGCCGTACTGCGGGAGCAGCCAACTGCCACGCGCGGTCACCTCGGCGCAGCGTCATCTTCGTTGTGCGGGTGAGATCCAACCGGTGGGGGTGTAGACCGCGGACCGTGGTGAGCAGGTGGTCGAGGCGGTCCACCGCCAGTGTGGCGCTGCTGCTGTGCGTGTGCGTGGGGCGGTTGTTCAGCGCGGCCGGGGACTGGTAGGGCAACTGGGGATTGAGGGTGAAGGCACGGTGCAGTGTCACCTTGAGCGTGGCGTGGAGCTTCGTGCTCTCGATCATGGTGTCCTGCACTGGTGTGAGGGCCTGGAGGCGTCGGTCGTGGTCGAGGCTGTGACCGAAGGCGTTCCTGGCGGGGACTGGATGTGAGCCACCGGTGGAACTTGGGCCTGTGTTCTGTGCTGGGGAACCGGGTCGTGTCGGCGCAGGGTGATCCAGCGGTAGGCCGTGCCGAGCGGCCGGTCCTCGGAACTGATGGATCCGGCCAGCGTCAACACGCCGCGTTCGCCCGCAGCGGTGAGACCGAGTGCGGCGCGTGCCGGTGTCAGGAGCCGGTTGCTCACGGCCGGCACTTGCTGTGTGGTGGGAAAGGGCAGTACCACGGCACCGGTGCCTGGCGTTGTGCCTACGGGCTCAGCTCCGTGTTGCTCGGTCGGGCGTTCCGTGGCTGCGGCGGGGTGTTGGCGGGAGACTGTGCGCTGCTTCCGGAGCATGGCGAGATTGGCTGTGGCGAAGGCGCCGAAGACCAAGGAGCGATCCCGCACCAGTTCAGCCAGTACTCGCTCGTCTACGGTGGGATCGGCAAGTGCCGAGCGGTACTGCGCCTCCAGCGCGGTCGCGGCCTCGAGGCTCACGCTCAGCTGCCTGTCGGCAGGACAGTCCTGGAGTTGACGGGCAGTCCAGGCCTGTACTTCGTCGCGTTTCGCCCCCTTGAGGTGTTCGGGCCACACGCCGATGTCTGTAGTCAGCGCGGGTGTTGCGCTCGGGCAGGGGTGGAGTTGCTGCACGGTGGCGATGCCAGCGGCACCGGTGTCCACAGTGGAACTCCGTCGGTGCGTTCTGCGATTGGTAAGCACGTGGTTCAAGTCCTGGATGTGAGTGGATCTTGATGGCAGGAGTGGTTGTGCTGCAACGGTTGCAGCAGTCAGTGCAGCTGACCGTTCGGGTCGCTGTTGTCGGTTGCGTCGCGGCGCTGAGGCGATGTCATGGGTGGCTCTCACACCTGTGCTCGATTGGGACCCGCTGGTGCCGGGCGGAACTAATAGACGGGCGCCGAGAAGGGAACTTTTCCGCCGTCCTGCACGGTGTCAGGCAAGGCGGTTTCCTCACGCACGGAGCCGTCTGCACCGAACTTCCAAGCCATGGTGACCTCGAGAGGTCGCCCAGCGACCCGAGTGAGTCGGTAGGCGGTCTGCACGACCAGCCACGGGCCGGCGAAAGCACTCTGGCCCCGAACGGTGCGCGCGGGGACAAGTTTCACCTCGACTGCCGGGACATGCCTCCCCCCGCCGTAGATCTGGGCGGCGGTCCCGTAGGCAGCCAACACGGCCGCTGGAGGGGTACCGCACGTGTTCTGCGGCAGACCAGCGCCTGCCGCCAGCATCGCCGGGTACGCCTTGGCTGTGCCTTGACGCACGATCGCGGCGTGCACGAACTGCCGGGCGCCGTACTGTCCGGGCGCGCTGATGTCGGTGACCACGAGTCCCGTGTCGTGCATGGCCACGTGCAGGCACCAGCGGTCCCACGTGATCACACTGCCGTGGAGGTGCACGTCTTCAGGCCCTGACGTTTCCGGGGGAAGCCGGCATTGGAAGGGAGCTCGGGCTGGGGCTGGCAAGTCTCGGAGGGTGATGGGGCCCTTGCGCTCCGCGCGTTCCAGGGCAAACGCCCGCACCACCACAGGAGCCATGGAGAAGCCGGTGATGAACGCTTGGATCGTCAAGCAGGCCCCGGCCTCAGTCCGGGTATGGGGTTCGCCGCTCCACAGGTCACCTTGTGCGGCGGGCCAGAGCGTGCTGTGCGGGTGGAAGTTCGCCTCAGCAGCGAGGGTGGTCTCCTGCCGACTGTTCTCGTCGATCTTCTCCTGGTCGAGCAAGACAGTCGCGCTGTGCAACGTGTCGGTGCGTCGGTCATGCAGGAGTGCGCGCAGGCGCCGCGGCGGCAGGGTCGGCCCGCAGTAGGAGATCACTTCTTGCCAGCACACGTCGGTGGAGAGCGCGAGCACTTTCCGATGTGCGGTTTCCGGATCCCGGCGCAGGACGGCCAAGGCGCGGTGCTGTTCCTCGGGGGTGGGAGTGTCCAGCGGGTGTCGTGGGTCGGTGGCGGTCAACATGGGGACCCCGGCAGCGAAATCCACACCGATCGCCCGATGGCTCCGATGAAGGCCAGCAGCGCGGCTGGCTCGACGTTGTTGTGCTGCCACCAGGTCGGCTCGTGGATGGCGCCGGCCACCAGCATCGTGACGCGCGCACCTGCCTGGCGCACGGTGTCATGTGCCGCGGCGATCGACTGGCCGCTGCAGACGAGTCCGGCGGCCACGATCACCAGGCGGCCGGTCAGTGACGGGGCCGCATACTCAGCAGAACGGTTGTCGAACAGGATCGTGGGTGTGGCCGGACACCACATCGCGATACGGCTCTCGGGCAACTCGGCTACCGCAGCGATTCGGGTCGCTAGGGGCAGGCCGCCGCGACCCACCGCCACGACAGCGGCACCTGGCACGCCATCGTCCACGCTCCATGCCTGAGCAACGATCTCCAGTGCCATCAACCCGAGAACATCGTCATCGATCCTGATCGGCTCCGCTTCCTCAGCCAGCCGCGAGGCGCTCCGGCCCCGACGTCTGCGGCGCGCCAGGTGTGAAGACGCCGCCGCGGTCAGCAGTACCCCCGGGCTACCCGCCGGCAAAGCGGCGAGGGCAGGCGCCCCCGCGGGGGACCTTGGCCGCTGCGCTGCAACGTTCTGCCTTAGGCAGCTCAAAGTCATCACACCCCTCCGATCAACTCGGTCCCGGCCCGGCGGCCGCCTGTACAGACCCGCCGCGACTTCGCCCCGTCAAGCACGCCGGGGGCCCGTGGCAAGAACAGGCTCATCTCGACATGAGTACCGATTGAGCTGCGGTTCATGGTGGATGCGGGGTCTGCGATGATCATTCTTAGCGGCCATTCGAGGAAGAACCACCGCGTGAGATGCGAAGTTTGACCAGAACTAGAGATCCGATCTCTGTGTAAGACACAGAGTTATCGATTCAGAACGCCCGCCCTGTAACCTTGCTGCGGTGAAGAAGCTCCATCTGCTGCCGTATCGGGAGTACGCTGCCTCACTCAACCGCAAGCGGGTCTCCGCCGGTGTCCTGTTCCGGGACTCCACCGAACGAGTGATGCTGGTGGAGACCACATACAAGGAACTCTGGGACATCCCTGGTGGCACGACCAACCCCGACGAGTCCCCTTGGAAGACCGCCTCTCGGGAACTCGCTGAGGAAGTCGGGATTCAGTTGCGGGAGCTTCGCCTCCTGGCGGTCGATCACATCCCTGCCGTGGAGGGCGACCCGATGCCTGAAGGGCTCGCATTCATCTTCGACGGCGGCCTGGTCACCGAGGCCGAGGTGGAGGCGATCACGCTGACTGATCCTGAGATCCGTTCCGTGGGCCTGTTTACCCTAGAGGAGGCCCGGCCACTCGTCGGCGAAGGCCTGTGGCGGCGTATCGCCGTCGCGCTCCGAGCCAGCGCCGACGGTCATCCGGCGCTGTGCGATTCTGGACGCACTACGGACTGGCGTGGCCTCGGACAACCTGCCCCCAGCGGAGGTGATGGTGCACACCCGGCTTGAGGAGAACCTGGCCTTGTTTCGCCGCGCCCGGAGCTACTCCCAAGAGGAGTTGGCCGAACGGTCAGGTGTCAGCGTCGACACGATCAGTGCGATCGAGTCAGGCAAGCGCGGCAACTGCCGTTCGGTGACGGTGGAGCGCCTAGCCAGGGGACTCGATGTGACAGTCACGGTGTTGCTCGGCCTGGAGTCACCGAGCCAGCAGCAGACTGCCGAGGCGCTGAATGATCTCCGACGTGCCATCACCGCGAGCGCGGAAATCCCCGGTTTGCATGATTTCGCCGAATCTGTCGAAGTCTTCTCCGTTGAAGCGATCGCCGCGACCGGCCACAGCGCATGGAGAACATACGTGGGAGGCCGCGACCACGACCTGCTGCACCTGTTGCCCAGTGTGCTGGCCGACGCCCGCCGCCTCGTGCACAACACCCGGGGCGATGCCCAGGCAGTGGCAGAGCGTCACCTGTCGGTTGCCTACCGCCTGGGCGCCGGCCTAGCTGGCAGATTCGGGCTGACCGACCTTGCCTGGACCGCCAGTGAACGAGCTTTGGATGCCGCTCGACGATGTGACTCGGCAGAGATCGAAACGGCGATCTCGATGCGCTACGCGGTGTGGGCGCTGATACGGCAGAACCGGACTGCCGAGGCTGAGCGGGTGGCGATCAAGGCCGCCGAAGGCATCCAGCCACAGATGCTGCACCTGGATCCAGTCCACGCCGGGGTGTTCGGGAATCTGATCTTCAACGCCGCGGTCGCCGCCCGGCTGTCTGGCAACGCAGCGCGCGGCGCGGACATGCTCAGGGTTGCCGAGGTCACTGCCTCGCGCACCCGCAAAGACACCGCCAGCGAAGCAGCGATCTTCGGGCCGAGGACCGTTGCCCTGCAGTATGTCGACCATGCCCTGCGACAGGGTGACCCGGAAACCGCGCTTCGGCTCGGTGCCAAGGTCCCCCAGGCAGATGGCGCTGTGCCGGCGTTCTGGGAAGCTGGGCATCGACTGCATCTGGCCGCCGCCGCAGTGCAGCTCCGCCGAGACACCCATGCGCTGGGCCTGTTGGCCCAGGCTCGTAGCCTCGCTCCGGACTGGACTGCCCAGCAGCCGCTGGGCCCGTCGATCATGCGGAAGCTGGTCAACCGCACCATTCGCCGCCGTGACAAAAAATTCGCTGCACTCGCAGCCCACTTCGGGGTGGGCGCCGCTACGGCGCAGTAGAACCCGAGTTCGCCGCTGCGACCCATCAGCCCTGCAATCTCATCGCGTTTCCTGGTGCGGCACAGGTGTCCCAACAGACCCCGCCCTGCTGATTCGCAGCAGCCCGCTTCCTCCGGCTACTCAGTGTGATTGATACAGGGGTATTCGTCCTGAGCGAATAGTGCTCGGTAGCAGCAGTTCGAGCATTGCCGATCTGAGCCCGAATACACCTCGGACTGTTTCCACCTTGGCTGACGAGCCGCCCTTGTTGAGCCTCGATGCTGGCACGATCGACCTTGTCCGGCTCGGAGTCGAGTTCCCGGAGGGGCGTCGTGGACGGCGGAGCACCAGGTGATGATGCTGCGGACGACGGCACGCGTGTCGTCCAACTACGTGGGTTCTGCGCACGGCCCTGTCGTGCAGGCAGGCGTCATCCACGGTGGTGTCCACCTCGACGTCGCAGGCGCCTCGCGGCCGCGGCCGGTTGCCAGGCTGATCTCCGAGTGGACAGCGAGGGACCTGGGTGTTCACGCGTCGATCGTTGTCGGCGACGAGGAGCCCACCGGCCTGCCCCGGTACGTGGTCCGCCGTCACGATGAAGTGGTGCGGGGGCTGTTGGGCAGGTGCGCCGACGAGAGCCTGATGGTGGTGTTGGTTGGCGGCTCGGCGGTCGGGAAGACCCGCACGGCCTACGAGGCGCTGCTTGCCTGCGACCAGGTGCGGTCGTGGCCTGTCCTCGTGCCCGACGGGCCGGCGCAATTGCGCGATGTGCTCGCCGATGGGGTGCCCGCACGGCACGTGCTGTGGCTCAACGACGTGAGCAGCCGCTTCCTCGACAGCAACCACGGTGCGGACCTCGCTGAAGGTTTGACTTCAGTGCTTCGGGCTGGCGGGCCGGTGCTGATCCTGACGGACCTGTGGACCTCGCATCTGCGGGCGCTGAACGACAACCGCCCCACAGTCGGAACGGCGTCGTCGGCACAGGTCGAGCACCTGCTGGAGTTGCCTCAGGTCGAACTGGTCGCCGTCCCGGACGACTTCGCCGAGGCGAACGAGGCCGAGCAGGCTCGCCTGCGGGATTGCGCCCGGCAGGACGAACGACTGGCGCTCGCGGTGCACCTGGCCCAGGCGGAGAAGAAGATCACGCAGCTGCTGGCCGGTGGGCCGCAGTTGCTCAGGCAGTACACCAAGGGCGGCTACACCGACACCGCGACACCCCTGCCGAGCTGACCGCGTGCGAAGTCGCTCACGTGCCTGATGGGCCACAGGCGTGTCACCATGCCGTCGGCCGAAGCGATCGTCGACGTAACCAGACCCGCCGGCTCCTTGCGGGCGTGGCCATGCACTCCTGGAGTTCTCGCCGTCGCCCGAAGCCGGGTGACCAACCGCAGAAAGGTCCACTGTGGACATTGTGTTGCTGTCGCTGACGATCGTGGCAGTCGTGATCGTTGGCTACGGCCTGATCGTCGGAGCAGAACGGCGCCGGGACCGGTTGCTGGACAAGAGGCTGACCTACTTGGAGGAGAAGACCAACGCGCTCTACCTCAAGCACGGCATCCCGCTGCCCGAGCACGATGCCGTGCGCACACTGGTGTTGCGCAGACGCCGCGTCGAGGCTGCCGAGCTGTACCGCGTCCTGACCCAGGCGGAGCCCAAGGAGGCCATGGAGTTTGTCAACCGGCTGGCCAAGAGCTGAGCACACCGCAGGGCGACGCGGTGGCGATCTGACCAGCGAGCACCGCGTTGCCGTGCACGGCTGCGACCTTGTTGAGCGTCTCCCTGTCCAAGGCCTGCGCTCGTGAGTCTGCAAGATCATCTGCCCGGCTGCCACGGTGGGCCTGGCCGGCGGGTATAGCGGCAGGAGGAGGTGCAGGCGGTGGCCACACTCTGGGCCCAGCGGCGGGTACTTCCCGGTAATGGCACCGGTGCCGCCGCCGAGTTCACCGTCGCCACGGCCGCTGACCTCGAGGAGTTCGTGGGGCGCTTGAGCCAGCCCGGCGTGGGCGGCCGTGTCGGGGCCTCGGCTGCTGGAGCTTGCCGGAGAGCTGCTCAGAGCCTAGATGTGCTGGCCAGGCTGCCACCGGACCGCCGTTGGCTGCCTCCCGCCGGTCCGGCAGAACTCCCGCACCGCCTCCTCAACCGCTGCGATCGGCACCGCGGCCGTCTCGGGAAACGTCAGGCCCGACTGCCAGTCAAACGTCAGCTCGACCGGTTCGGGCGACAGCTGCTCGGCGAGTGAGTCCACGAGCACCCCGTCCGGGAACTCCTCGGACTTGGGAGCGAGGTAGCTCACCGCTGCTGACACCCCGTCCTCCCCGACCGAGGTCAACAGCCTGACATCCGGGTAGTACCGCTGCCTGCCGTCGGTGCCCGTGGATGCCTCCCGGTCGGAGACGAACCACTGCACGACCCCCGCGCCCGGGGACAGCGCCTCGGCCAGCAGCGCCTCAACCTCGCTGGGCTGGCGCGCGTACCGCAGCCGGTTGTTCACCAGCGCACTCACCACGGTCTCGGTCACGGCGTCGCCTTTCCCTTCAGGACTATCGGTTCGGTCGCCCCGCGCTCCCACACCACCAGCATGGAGCCCTGCGGAAGCAACATCGGCACAGCCTCCACACAGCCGTAGGGGCCGCGGCAGACCGCCGTGTGGTTGATCGCCATCTTGCCGAAGGTCAGGCCCAGTTCGCGCATGATCGAGGCGGCCTTGACCTCAACGTGGCCAGTGACGGCCAGCTGCCCACGGTCCGGCAGCGTCGCGGCGAACCCGCTGGTCCGCAACGTCAGCTCAACGCGGTGGAGCCGGTCAAGCTCGGCGCGGTCGACCTCAGTGAGTGGCTGTCCTTGCTGGGGGCGGGGAAACCCGCTGGTGATGTAGAGGTCGTCCCCGCCCGGCACGGTCAACAACCCGGTGGTGGCCGTATCGCTGGTGCGGTCGGCCAGCTTCGCCTGCTGTTCCCGCGCCCAGGCCGGGTCTAGGGCGCGGTCCATCAAGGGCTTGGGCAGGGTGGAGGGGTGGGGCACGCTCCGCGACGGCGGGTCCGGCCTGGGGGTGGTCGTCGCGGGGGCACTCGCCGCGCCAGGGCTGGCGGTGGCGAGGATGCGGCCTACGGCTTCGTCGGCTCGGGAGCACAGGGGCAGGGCCTGGCGCAGCCCCATCTGTCCCTGCTCGATGAGGCCGAAGACCTCCGCCTCGACTTCCGCACCGGCCAGCGGCTCGCGGAAGAACCTGACCGTGTCGTCTAGCAGGTCATCGGCCTTGCCGATCGCCTTCTCGGCCTTCTCGACGGTGGCCAGCACCTGGTGCAGCGCTTTGATGATTTTGGCGAGGTCGCCGCTCATGGCCCCCCTTCCCCGGCTGACACCTCATGGTGACACCCAGGCCCGACAGACCGTGCTCAGCAGAGCCAGTCCGGTGCTGTGCCGTGCGCCTGCACCTGGTCCCTGAAGTCCTCCACAGTCTCGATGACGAGCGCGCGGTAGTCCTCCAGCTCTTGCTCGAAGGTCGCGCGCCGTTCGAGCAGCTGTCGCAGGGCGGTGACCGCTTCCTCGGCGTCGGAGTCGGCCGGTGGGGAGGAGCGGGTTCCGGCGGCAGCGCCGACCGTCCAGAGGTTGTGGGCACCGTGCACCACGTCGACTGCCGACCTGCCTACCGCGTGCGCCTCGTCGCTGGTGTAGATGGCCAGGAGGACCCGGCCCAGCAGGGCGGGCGGGATGTCCAACAGGTCCAGGCAATCACTCAACGTCGGCTCCTTGCTCAGCAGCTCGGCGGCCCCGGCCCTTGCCGGGCCGCACGAGTTTCAGGCTGGGTTCGATCTCCTGGAGCACGCGCAGTGCCGTCGAGACCAGAACCGCCTCGTGCTCCTTGAACTTGCTGGCCAAGGTGTCCAAGGCCAAGGTGTAGCGCTCGTGGCCCTTGCCGAACTCCTCGACGGTCACGGTGGGCTTGCGCAGGGCACGACCGGCGCGCAGTTGCTTCAGCTCGGCGGCGGCCTCGGTGAAGTCGTCCTCAGCGGCGGCCAGCTCCTTCGTGGTCAGGTCCTGGGTCAGCGCGAGGTCGGCCGCGGCGAAGGCCCGATCGAGTTCGGGCCGCGTGAACCTGACGCCCTGCTCGGCCAACTGGTGTGCTGCGAGGTCGGGCCTCGGCTCCGGGAGGGTGCCGGTGCTGAACTGCTGGAGGTTCGCTGCCGCGCTGGTGAACTGCCGACTCAGGGTCCGGAACTCGTCGATCCAGTCCGCCGACCTCGCCACAGGTGCGTTGCCCGCGTCATGGCGGATTTGCAGCTCTGCCGCAGCCGAGCGCACCAACACGGCGATCTCGACCAGCTTGGGGAAGGCGCTGGTCAGCCAGCCCAGCACTTCGTCAAGTTCGATGCCCAGGTCTTCCAGCTGCTCCAGATCGAAGTCATTGGCTGTGCCTGCGGTGGCGTCCATGACATCCAGGACGCCGAGCAGGCACTTCGTGATCAGCTCCACGTTCGTGCTGGAGGTGGCCGCGGACTTGTGGAGCTTGGCGAGTGCTTTACGTGTCGGTGCTGGCTTCATCGGTTCCTCCTGGGTGGCCGACGTTCAGCCGCCCGTTCGGCCAGCTTTTCGTTCAACAACTCCTCCAACTCGTCGATGCTTCGCCGCTCCAGCAACATGTCCCAGTGCGTGCGGGGTGGCTTGACCTTCTTGGGCTCCGGCTCGTTCTCCCGAACCGCGCAGGCGCTCTCGGCGCCGTGATGCCGGCATTCCCACGTCGGCGGGACCTCGGCGTCCTCGGCGAAGGGGATGGTGAACGTGCAGCCCTTCGGGCAGTCGTAGGCGATCGACTTGGTTGCCGCGCCCGCGTCGTACTCCTGCTCGTAGCTGACGTGGCCACTCAGTCGCCACCCTCGTAACCGCAAGTCGCTCACTCCGCGCCTTCCGCTCCCGGCGTGCTGGGCTGCTCGCTACCGACCTCGGCGGCTTCCGCGGCGGCTGGGGCGGGCGCGTCGACCGAGCCGGAGCCGTCCTCGTCGGCAGGCTTGCTGGCTTCGGCGGCCGTGGCCCGACGTTCGGCCATCTCCTTCTTCGCCATCACCAGGTCGATTGGAAGGTCGAATTCTTGTTCGCGGCACATACGGAGGACTGTCACGAGGTGCTCGTGGAGGTGGCCGAGTTGAAGGATCCTGTTGCTCAACGAGTACATCGGCATTGCGCGGTAGGTGCTTCCGACCATGGCGATGATCTGGTCCAGCTTGGCGAGGCCGACCTCCAAGTCCTCGATCGGCAGACTGTGGACAGCCTTGTCGATCATGTCTTGGCAGTAGTCGGCCGGTAGGGCATCTAGGACATCGAAGTTCATTTGCTTGTCCCCCTTAAGATCTAGCTGTTGTTGATCAAACTAACTGGGTCAGGCAAGCTGGGTTGGAACTCGCGGGCCAGGGTGAGCGCGCGCCCCACGTCCAACGCCGGAACGCTGTCCAGGTGGGCGATCGTGGACTGGTCGTAGTCGTGGACGTGGATCAGGTGCCACGTCCGGATGGCCGAGGCCACCCGGCGGCCCCGGAAGATGCGGTTCCATCCGTAGACCGCATCGCCTGCGTCGGCGTTGATCGGGTGGTGGAGCAGCAGGCCAAGGATGTACTCGGGCCGGATGAGCGGGTCGATCTCGAAGGGGCGCAGGGCCGCAGGCTCGACCAGGCGGGGCACCAGCAGGCAGACGCTGACCGCGATGGCGCGGCCCAGCTCGTTGTTCATGGTCATCCTTCATGCGTTTTGGGTGGGGCCGTGGGCGACCCGCGCCGTGCAGCCGCCCACGACCCCTTTCCCGACCAGCCGCGGTATGGGCGGAAGACAGCGGCCGACCGGGAAGCCTTACGTAGAACTGATTCCTGGGATCGTGCGGGAAATAACACCGGCACCGAGGCACCCCATGCACGGTGCTCCACCCTGGCGAGGGACAAGCTCGGTCTTGTCAAACGTCTTGCCGCAATAGGACGTCGCCTGGTCGGGCAGGTCCGTGTAGCTAGCGAACCCGGTGAACGCGTGCGTCTCGCGGTCCCGCAAGCTGTTGCACCACAACAGATTCGCGTCAGCGGTCACTTGCCGATCTCCCGGACAACGAGCGTGATGGTCACGGCAAGCGCGACGGCGCTCGCCAAAACCACAATGCACCCCAGGACGAAGTCCGTCGGTGCCCCGAGCATCAGCGGCACCTGGTAGCGGCCGGTTGAGACCTGCATGGGCAATCCTGTTCGTACTCAAGGAAACTCGGTGCTAGACGGTCGGTGCCGCCCCCGCGTCGAGCTGTGGGAGAGGGACGCGGGCGGGGGATGGCGGCACCGACCGGGTTACCGCGGTGACCTCACGCGGCGGTGGCCAGCGGTCTCGGGGTTGGCGGGCTGTGCCGCCCATGCCGGCCGTCGTGGAGGTCAGCGAACACAAGCGGGTAAGCACGACAGGGAACCGGGTCGCGGTGGCGACGCAGTCAGCGCCAGACAGGCCGGTCATCCGTAGCGCACCGCTCGCACAACCCGTCTTCGTCCGGCCGGTGCTTCTCCAGGAGCACGATGAGGCCCAGGAGGGACCGAACGCCGTCCTTGCGTGCCAGGTCGAGTGCCGCCGCGTCCTCGCCGAACTGGTAGACCCGCAGTTGGGTATTCAGGCTGACGGAGACCGCGTGTTTGACCGGCCACATCACGCACCACCCCGAGGGGTGGGCACTTCGGGGAGCGTGCGGGCGTGCTCGCCCATGAGGTCGGCAAGCTCCGACAACTCCGCGGCGTCGAGCCTCGCGGTCTCTCCCGGCGGCACCAGGAGCGTGCCCCCGGTCCCTTCCGGAATGAAGTGCATGCGCCGTCTCCGGTCGGAGGCGTCGTAGCACGGCAACGTCTTTGCCCTCGGGGGGAGGACCGGCGTTACCGGGGCACCCTGATCGACAGGCATAGCGAACTCCTCGCAGGTCGTCAGTCGTCTGCCGGGACCGAGTGGACGATGCTCCGTCAGGCATGGAGCCTGGCTTGCCTCACTCGGCTGAACAGGGACGATGACCGCGCCAACCCTCGTCGGATCTTCTGGTTGGAAACTCGCCTGCACGGCCTGCCGCGCTGTTCATACCCCAGCCTCACCGAGTGCCGTTGATCACGGAACACCACTTAGCCTGGATGTCAAGTGGCAGACAGCCTGGATCTTTTCTGGATGTTTTCCCGGATGCTCGCCCGTTTCGGACGGCTACGGAAAGTGCCAAACTGGACACCGCACGTCAGGGAGGACTCCGTGCCAGCACCGAACCTCGATCTCATCACGCGGCGCGAGGCGATGAAGTCGCCCAACGCACCGGACCAGGCGCTTTCGCGCCAGGAGCTGGCCGATCTCGTCAATAAACGGCTGTTCAAGCTGGACCCGAAGGCCCCGCCGGTCACCTACGACACCATCGCCAAGCTGGAACAGGGTGTCATCGGTCGCCCGCGCGAGGCTGTCCGCAGGGCGGCCTTTCGAGCTGCCCTCCAGGTCGAGACCGACGCAGAACTGGGGTTCCATCGACCACGCCGTACCCGTTCTACTGCTCCTGTGGACCGTCAGCAGTTCCTCCGGGCCGCAGTCGGGATGACCGCCGGAGTGGCCCTAGGTCAGTCGAGACCCACTGAACTTTTCCAGAACCCGCAACCCGCGCCCGTACCCTCGGTAGTCGGGCCGGCCGAAGTCGCAGAGGTTCGCGAACTCGCGGGCGTCTTCGCAAACTGGGACGCCACCTACGGCAGTGGGTTGATCCGGGAAGCCGTTGTCGCCCAGTTGCGCTACTGCGTCGAACTGCTCAACGCCCGGTGCGCGCCCGCCGTCGAACACGAACTGCAATCCGCTGTGGGTTACCTCGCCCACGTGGCCGCTTTCATGGCCTTCGACAGCTACGCCCACGACGATGCCCGACGCATGTTCACCTTCGCGCTGCGCTGTGCCGAGGACAGCGCAGACTGGCACCTGCGCGCGAAAGTTCTCTCGTCGATGGCCCGGCATTCCATCTGGTGCGGCGATCCCGACACCGGGCTGACCCAAGCCGAACTTGCGCTAGTGCGCTCAGACCGGCTGACCGGGACCGAGCTGGCCATGCTCCACACAGCGCGGGCACGGGCGCTGGCCAAACTTCGCCGGGTCGAAGAGGCCGCAGCAGCCGTCGGCGCGGCGGATGAGGCTTTCGCCCGCGCCCGTCCCCACAACGACCCACCGTGGATGGCCTACTACGACGCCGCCCAGCACTACGGCGACACCGGACACGCCCTGTGGGACACGGCCATGGCTGGGAGATTCGCCACCGAGGCACGCAACCGCCTCGCTGCCGCCGTGGCCGGACACGACGACCGACACGCACGATCCCGCATGATCAGCCAGATCAAGCTGGCGTCCCTGATCATGGCGACCGGCGACCCGATCGAGGCAGCCACACTGGGGCGGCAGGCGTTGGACTGGACAGGCCCGGTCCGATCCCGACGCGCGGCTGACGATCTCCGCACGCTGCAAACGCTGGCCGAGCCGCACCAGCGCAAGAGCGAAGTTGCGGAGCTGACCAGCAAGCTCGGCGCGGTGGTCAAGGCGTGACTCCGCCGGAGGCCAGTGGTCGCGCCATCCTGGAGGAAGCGGCCGGCCGCTTCGGGCTCGACGCACAAGGCGCAGAGCTGATTCGACTGGGAGAGAACGCGCTGTGGCGGCTCCCGGCAGGCGTCGTTGTCCGCATCGGCCAGCACGACCAGGACGCGGCAGCGGCCAAGGAGGTAGGCGTAGCTCGATGGCTCGCCGACGGCGGGGTGGCCGCCGTCCGCGTGCTCGACGGTCTGCATCAGCCGGTGAACGTCGCTGGACGCCCGGTGACGTTTTGGCAGGAACTGCCCCCGCACGAACCCGGCACTGTTGTCGACGTTGCCGTTGCGCTACGCGCCTTCCACCGCCTTGCCCCGCCCACGATCGCGCTGCCGAAGCTGGCGCCCTTCGTGCGGCTGGCTGAACGCATCCAGGCTGCGACGAGCGCCGGCGACGACGATCGCGCTTGGCTGCTTGACAGGCTGGATGAGCTTCGTCAGCGGTATGCCAACCTGCCCCCGGGCCTGCCACACCGGGTCGTTCACGGTGATGCATGGCGCGGCAACATCGCCCGGCTGGGTAACGGCCACGCCGTCCTGCTGGACTTCGAGCGCGTAGCCCTCGGCCCGCCGGAGTGGGATCTCACCTCCACCGCCGTCTCCTACACCAGCACCGGGTGGCTGGACGCGGAGCAATGGAAAAGCTACTGCGACGCCTACGGCCACGATGTGACGCGCTGGGAGGGCTATGCCGTGCTGCGAGACATCCGCGAGCTGCGAATGACCACAATGGCCGTTCAAGTGGCTGAACGAGACCCCGGTCAGTACGCGCGGCAAGCCGCCCACCGCATCGCTTGCCTCCGCGGCCACAGCGGTCCTCGGCCGTGGCGCGGGTGGCACGCCGTCCCCTAGACAGGGGGCGTCAGCGGGGCCGCAGCACCCGCCGTGTCTCCACGGTCCGCAGGCTCAAGGGCCCCATGCCCGCCGGGGTGCGGGTGAGCTGGTAGCGCACTAGGCCGACCCAGTAGCCCTCCTCAGTCCGGAGCCACGCATCCAGCCACCCGCGTTCGCGGCCGACAAGCCGCAGTGCGCCCGGGAGCGCTCGCTCTGATCTTGGGTCCCCGACGAACGCCAGCCTGTACTGCTCCTCCACGTCGACCCACACGGGCTGTGGTGTCGAGAACAGTCGCGCCAGGGCTGGGTTCGGTTGGTGCGGTTCGCTCATACGTTCGATTCTGCGCCTCCGTGCGCGTGTCGTCCATCCGTGCTGCGGTGGCCGCCTTCGACTCGCCGCTACTCCAGGTAACCAGCTAGCGTCAAGCGCGATCGATGAGCCGATCGGACGAGCCAGGGGGCCAGATGGAGAGCACCAGCAGGGAATCGGCCACCAAGGAAACCTTGGCCTTGAAGGACGCGGCCGCAGACTTGGAGAAGGGGCTCGCCGGCCACTTGGCGGCGCTGCGGCACGCTGACGGGTGGCCCGAGACGGCCGTGGCCGAGGTGCCTCGAATCCTGGATACCTGCCGCGCGGTCGCCGAGAAGTACGAGTGGATCGGCCCCGGCCGCGAACAGGGCGACGAGGACCCGGCCGTGTCGTTGGCCACGGTCCTGGTCGACATCAGGGGCGCGGTGCTGGCCTTCATCGGTTCCCCCGAGCCGGGTAACCGTGGGAAGTCGACCGACGTGTACTGGGCGCTGGACACCGCGCTGCGCCAGGCGCTGGAGGTGTGCGCGAAGCTCCGGGGCAAGCCCATCGACCGGCTACGCGCGCAGTACCTGGCGTCGTTCTCGCTCTACGCCCCCAAAAATGTGTATGGCTGAGGATGCGACGCCCAGCCGGCCGGAGCAGCTCGTGGTGGTCGTGGACGGCCTGCACCTGGAGTCGCCCACCTCCATCAGCTCCTGGTGTGAGGAGCTGGCGGCCTACCAGCGCGCGGTGTCGGCCGCCCAACAGCGGCCGACACCGGAAACCCTGTTCGCGGCGGCAGACGCCGCGGACCGCCTATCCTGGCGCTACCGGGCACTGAGCATGGACCACCGGTGCATGCCGACACCTGCCAGTCCGGCCTACAGGATCTCCACCCAGCTGGACGCCCGCACCGTGGCCTACCGGCGGACTGCCCGCGGGCAGCAGTAGGTCGGGACCAGATGCCCGCTCGGGTCGACACCCAGCATGAGCCTGGTGGCTCCGCATCCTGGGCATCGGACAGGTTGGCGGGGCCTCGGCCGGAGGCCCATCGCGGCAAGTAGCGTGCGGACCCGGCTGGCCATGGCGAGCAGGCTAGCTGGTGGAGTTCGCGCGAAGCTCCTCTGCGCGCTGGCGGAGTGGCGTGTTTACCGTTTGACGCGGGCGCGGATCGCCAGCGCGGCTAGGGCCAGCAGCAGTGGGCCGAAGGCGCGCCCGGCCATGACCGTCCACACCCCGGCAGGGGTAAGCCGCTGGTCGGCGTCACGGAAGACCACCGACCCCAGCGCGATGCGGATCGCCTTGTCCATCCGGTCCCGGGTCCAGCGCTGGTCCGGCGGTGGGGGCGTCGCGGGTGCGGGCTTGACCTCCAGGGTGATCTGCTGCCCTCGCTCGGCCACCGCGGCTGGGATCGTGCCGGTGACCTGCTGCAGCGCGGTGTCCTGTGGCAGGCCGTAGGTGGTTAGCAGGATGAAGAGCACGCCGATGGTGGCGGCCAGGACCGCGAGTGCGCGGCTGGCGCGTTGCCCGTATCCGGAGACCAGCCAGTACACCGTGAGCAGGACGCGTTCCAGGAACCCGGTGGAGGGGGCGTGACGGCGCGCCTCCATCTCGCCGTAGTAGAAGTCCCCGGCCCCGGCCTCGTTCTTGGCATCCTCCAAGGCCTTGCGCAACGACCGGTACACCACCACCAGCCGCTCCGGGCCCACCGGCGGACGCTCAGCAACATCGAAAACGACACCATGGGAATCGGGGAGGTTCTTGGTCCAGCCGCCGGACTTGCGCCGCCCGGCACGCCACGGGTGTTCCTCGGCCAGCACTCGCCGCGAGGTCCACCGCCACACCGGCGGCCAGGCCAGGCCGATCTGCCAGCCACCGGGTGGCTCGTTGAACGGGCTACGACCTTCCAGGCGGAGCTTGTCCAGCTGGTGGGCGCCGGCGAAGCGGCACCACCGCAGGTCCACATCGGCCAACGTCAGCTGCGAGACATCGGTCTCCTGCACCGACAGCAGCTGCGGAACCCACTCCTCAAGACCAGCTCCGCGAGGCTGGGACACACTCACCGGGTCGGTGCCGTCCCGCTCAGCGACCCATGCGCTGATCTGTTCCTGCTCCGCTGCCACGGCCAAGCTCGCGTGCTCGAATGGTGCTGGCGCGCCGCTCAGCGAGGAAGGCGCGCCGAAGAATGCGCCGCGCGCATCGATCCTCGCGTACCGCACACGGAGCTCCACCCCACCTTCAAACCGCGTGTGCCCGGCCGAAAGCCTGTTCGTCTCCGCCTCAACAACGACTCGCTTCGCGAACGACGCGCCATCCACCGAAAGCGTGTTCGCCACCAACGGCCCGAACCTGGCGTCGCTGCCGAACGTCGCGTCGGTGAACCAGGCTTCCCCGCCGAACGTCGCGCCGCCGAACCTGGCGTCCCTGGCGAACGTCGCGCCGTCGAACCGGGCTTCCCCGCCGAACTCTGCGCCGTCGAACGAGGCGTCCCCGCCGAATTTCGCGTCGCCGAACCCGGCTTCCCCGCCGAACGTCGCGCCGCCGAACCAAGCGGCCTGGCCGAAGTCCGCGCTGCCGAACCAGGAGGCCGCTCCGAACGTCACGTCGATGAATCCGGCTTCCCCGCCGAATGTCACGCCGCCGAACCAAGCGGCTTGGCCGAAGTCCGCGCCGCCGAACCCGGCGGCCCGGCCGAATTTCGCGTCGCCGAACCCGGCGGCCCCGCCGAATTTCGCGTCGCCGAACCGGGCTTCCCCGCCGAACTCTGCGCCGTCGAACCAGGCGGCCGCTCCGAATGTCACGCCGTCGAACGAGGCTTCCCCGCCGAACTCCGCGCCGTCAAACCCGGCGGCCCGGCCGAACTCCGCGCCGTCGAACCGGGCTTCCCCGCCGAACTCCGCGCCGCCGAACCCGGCCTCCCCGCCGAATGTCACGCCGTCAAACCCGGCGGCCCCGCCGAACTCTGCGCCGCCGAACCAAGCGTCCCCGCCGAACCTCGCGCCGCTGAACTTGAAGGTAGCAGTGTGGTCGCTGGGCGTGGCATGGTCGTTGTGCTGTGGGCCATCACCGGAGAAGAAGCAGTGTCCGAAGTCTGCATGGCCAAGACGAGGAGGGGAGGGGGCCGGGCCCCCGCCCTCGGACATGCCCGCCAACAGGCGGTGGAGAAGCCCTGGGGTCAGGGCCGTGCCGCGAAGGTCCACATCGGCCCCGGGAGTGAACCGGGCGAGTGCGGTATCAAGGTCGTCTGCAGTCAGGTGCGCAAGGCACTGTTCGAACCCCTCAAGCCGCCGACCGGTGCACTGTCCCGCGTCCTCGGTGCAGGTAGGCCAGTCGGGTGTGAAACGAGGCCTCGTGTTGGTGGTGTCATCGGGCATCGGGCAGTTCTAGGCCAGCACCATCACGACCGGGGGTGCCACGCCCCCTGAGTCCCGAAGTCACACCCAATGGCGCAGCGCTGGGCGTGGACCTTCGCGGGAGCTGCCCAGTGATCTGTGGTTCGGGAATGCCAACAGCCATTGATCTGTCAGCCCGCGTGTGCGGGGACGATGTGGGACTCCGCAAGTGCTTCAAGGTCGGCCTGGGACCACCAATCCCGCGGACGAGGGAGAGCGCAACGCATGCAGAACCTCTCTGCTTGGAGCAGCATCACAGGCGTTCTGTGCCTTTCGGTAGTCCGAAGGTCAGCGCCTCGGTTGGCGCAGAAGTGCCGGCGGCGTCGAGACTGATTCGCGATGGCGTGGGTGTCGCCTTCGGCATGCTTGGCGGCTGAGCCATCACGCGGCTGGTGGGGGCGCCCGTGGCGATCGTGCTCGGTGCCGTCTGCTCGCTACTGGTGAACAGGCCTTGGCCAACCCGCCGGGCTTCGTCGCGTCCACAACTACGAGAACATGATCCTCGCCCGTCTGAAGAAGGGACCTGCATGACCGAACCCACAGACCGTCTTCTTCTGCGTGTCGGTGCGGCCAGTCACATCGGCGCTCGTCACCACAACGCCGATGCCTTCGGCTACATCGAGGACACCGCCACCGGGGAATGGTGCTGGGCAGTGGCCGACGGCATCGGCGACAGGCCCGACGCCGCTGACGCCGCCCACCGGGCCGTGCACGCGGCAGTTACCGCAGGGTCGGCCAAGAGCGCGGAAACCGCGATGCTGGCCGCCGCCGACGCACTAGCCGCCGACAGCGCGGACAAGCCGGAAGCCGACTGCGTTCTGGCCGTGGCCATCCAGCAAGGCGAGAGCGCAGTAGAGATCGCCTGGACCGGCGACATCCGCTGCTACCGCTACGACGCTGCCGGGCTGACGCTGCTCACCACCGACCACACGGTCGGCCAGCACATGCGCAGCAGCGGAGGCCCCGTTCAGGCCGCCGAAGCCGGCAAGTACGACCACATCGTCACCACGACCGTGGCCACTGCCCGCCGCGACGGATTCAGCATCACCATCACCGACGCGGGCTTCCTCGGGTTGCTGCTGGTCTCCGACGGTGTCGGCAAGGTACTTGAGGACAGGATGATCGCCGGGATGTTCACCGAGTATGGCCGGGACCCGCAGGCGTGCGCCGAGCAGCTCGTAGCCGAGGCTGTGCGGCTGAGCGGCGAGGACGCTGACAACGCCACCGCCCTGGCCGTGATCCCCGCGGGGGGGGGCGCTTGTCCCTAGTCCGCCGTGATCGTGGGCGCACCTCGGGGTAGCGGACCATCGCTTCTTTGACTCGAGCACCTGTTCTGTCCTGTGCTCTGCGGGTACTGGGGAAGATCACCAGCCAGGGTTGCTGGCAGTCACATTCCGGGATCAAACTCGGCTTCGGTTCGCCACGCTGGTAACGCATCAGCCGCTACCACGGTGTGCGGGTGTTCTTCGCCTAGGAGCCGCACGAAGTCGCTTCGTGACCTTGGACGCTGCCCGAGCACATCTCGAACAGGCGCTCGCGTTAATGAGCGAACTCGGACGCGACTTCAACCGTACGCAGATCCTTGACATGCTCGGGTCGTTCACTCCACTGTGGACGGGAAGCGGGTCGGTACTACGGCAGCCGTCCGCGACCTACACCGACGGCGAACGCCTCATCGCCGTGACGGTGTCGTTTGAGCCGGGCGGCCGTGCTCGTCTGAGCCTGGCCGGATCACTTCGGCACGTGGATGGTCATGTTGTTGTGTCCGCCGACCTGCACTCCGGTGCAGTTCGTGACAGTGACGTCGTATTTGCCCATCGCCGTGCCCGTGGGATCGACCAGTCCCAGCACCTGTCGGGCCGCGTTGAGCAACTCCGGGTGCGTCGCCACGCCGGCTTCGGTCAATGCGGCCAGAAGCTCGTGACGGTGGGTCTCCGGATCTGCCAGCTGGCCCTCGACCGTGGCTTGGTCACTGTCCGGCTGGTGTCGCCGCAGCACCTTTCCTGCCAATGACTTGAGCCCGCTGTAGGAGTCTTTGACCGCCGTGGTCGCGGTTTCCGACACCCCTGCTGCGGCTCCGGCGGCAAGAGCCGCCATCACCAAATCGGCAGATTCGATCATTAAGTGCCGCCCTTCGCTCTGCGGATTTGCATCATGTTTAACGCAGAAAAACCGCTGGCGCCAACACGGATCGGCCAGAAGGGTGAACGCAGGCCGTTAGTTGTAACGTAAGGCGCCGATCGTGCGACGAGGGTGGCGACCAGCGAACAGAAATGTCGATTCTGCAACTGCCGAGGGGCGATCCGATGGAACGCGAGAGGGCGGTTGTCAGCAACTCCACCGGCGTGCAGGTCGGCGACGACAACCTCCAGGTTTTCTTCGCGGACCCGCGCAAGCGCAAGTGGTTCGTGATCATCGCTGTCTGCACGGTTCTCGTTCTTGTCGGTGTGATCGTCCTGATCAACCGCACCATCGCGCGCCCGGACCTCGAACTGTCCGCCTTCGCTGTCCAGAAACCGAGCAAGGTCGCCGCCGACAGCGTGAACGTGGCCACTGGCGAGGTCACGCCGGGGAAGGAAGTCGACGCCACGGCGATCGACGTCACCTTGAAGAACAACGGCACCGCACCCGCCTTGCTGACCGCCGTGATCGTCAAGGTGAAGCACGCCGACACGCTGCAGGACTGCCGCATGATGGGCGGCGAGGCGAGGATCTCCGCCGCGTACACGATCAGACTGCCGGAACCGGTGTCGGGTGAAGATGTGCCGTCCGTTCCGTTCGAGATGAGGAAGGACATCAGGTTCGAGGTGCGTGGCGGAACTGTTGATCGCTTCGCCCTCACGATCGGCCCGTCATTGCAGGCGGCGTCGAACTCGACACCGTGGCTCATCGTCGGCGATGTCGAGCTCGTGCGGGATGATGGCAAGGTTCTTCCAGTCGGTACCGCGGCGGTTGTAACAGAGGCGGGCGAGGGGCTGACCAACCTGTCGACTGCTCCGGTGGAGGAGATGGAGTGCATCGCAGAGAATGCCCGCAAGATCGATGAGGTGTTCGAGATACCGGCGGTCCGAACTGGTGAGCTGGACGAGCTTCGGAGCCGCTATTCGAAGCTTTCCAAGGCTTCAAAGGCTGGCTCCCGAGAGGCCTGCGGTGGACAGGTTGAAGCCGCTGTGTCAAAGGTTTGTGCCTTGTTGGGTGGCGACGTTTTCCAGGTCAGCGTTGACCTTGCTACACCGCCGACGTCCGGCGTCACTGGAATGGTCCTTCGGATGCGCGATGAAAGTGGTGCGTTCGCGTACGAGTGGTTGTTCAACTACAAGAAGGACCGTTCCGGGAAGCTGGGCTGGCAGTTCGACAGTCGGGGGTACGCGATGATGTATCCCGAAGTGGAAAAGAGCCGAACTGGCGGCACCCGGCTCGTCCTCACCACGATGCCCAGCGTCGACATGTTGCTCGCCGACAAAGCGCTGCTAACCGCGGAGCGGACGAGCCTGCCTGGCACCGCCGCGGTCGCCTACCCAGAGACTCTGGTCATTCCGAAAGTGACCTGACCAACCAGGCCGCCGGTCACCTCGAGCAACGCCGCGACGACGCTGCTGGCGGTGGTCGATGCCGTGAGCTCGCTAGACGCTCGAGGTCACCGGGCTGCCCGAATCTGGTGATACGGAGGGTGTGCGGGTGGTGCGCAGAGCTGCAGGTCACCGGTGATGTCCCCGAGCAGCGGTGTCTGCCACTTGATGCGGGCCCGGGTTGCCAGCGCGGCCAGGGCGAGCAGCAGTGACCCGAAGGCGCGGCCGGCCATGGCTATCGCGAGGCGGCCAACAGATACCAGTCGTCGGCCCACACGGGCTTTGCGGATCGCCGCACCGATACGCTGCGGATCAACCTGGCTTCGCCCGACGCTGACCGCCATCGAGAATCCATGACCGCCACCGGAGAACAGCCCGCCTCCTCACTGAGTCACCATGACGGGGACGCCGCCCAGCAACCTCACAGCCACACCGCCCACGATGCGAACGAGCTGGCTGACACGGCAATCCAGCCGCAGCACATCGAGGAGCTGATCCCCGACGCTGTAGCCGATCGTGCCGAGTACCGCCTCCGCCTGACCCACTACACCGAGCGGCAGTTCCTGCCGGACTGCCTCACCGGTCCTGAGATGCCCTGCGCCTACGATCCTACGGGCGAGCACATGACCATCTCGGATTGGTGGCAGCCCGGCCTGCCGCCCACCGCATCGGTGGAGGAGTGGTTCGCACACTTCTTGTCCATGGTTCTCCAGGACTTCGTCCACGAAGTCCTGGAGTTCCTCAAGCTGGACGGCCGCCCCTATCTCGACCCGCACGACGAGCACGGCGGTATGCGGCAGGACGTCCTCGACGCGGTCGAACAGTGCGCTCAAACCCTGGGCACGCTTTCCAGCCCCCGGTCACGTGCACGCGATCACCGCGCTGAAGGTCACGATGCCGACTGCAGCCCCGCCACCGTGGTGCGCCTGAGCCCGTTCGACGTAGCGGCGAGCCGCGCCACTTACCACCTGGCTTTCGACGCCGATCCCGCGGCACCACCTTTCCGGACCACGACGTCGGCCTCCAAGAACATGGATCAGGGACGGCGGGTGCCACTGGTGTCGAGCCCCGCTGAGCCACTGTCTGAACCGGAGGTGGAACAGCTGATGGGGCGGTGCCTGCTCGTGGCTCTGCTGCGCGGGATCCCAGAGGTGCTCCAGCAGTACCGTGTCGACGGGCGGGCCTACCTGCATCCTGGTGGCCCACACCGCGGCCGCATCATCAGCGAAATCCACGCCCTGGCCGAAAGGCTCAACGACCTGCGCGAGATGCCGCGTCCGGTGGCGTCGTCGTAGCGAAGCTCGGCGTGACCGCGGCGGTCGGCACCATCCCGTCGGGATTGGTGTGTGACGGCTGCGCTCAGTCGCTGGTGCGTAGCTGTCGGTCGTGGACGCCGCCGGAATCTGCGGCCGAAACGGGCCGACGGCTGTGCGGGCACTGCCGCCGGCTGGACATGAACGAGCTGCGCCGCTACTGGGACGTGGCTCGTCTACGACGGCTGCACGTGAACCGCGTCCTGGTGCACGCAGCACACGCCGACTGGATGGCGGCGGTGCCGCTGGTGCTGGAGTACTCGCCGCTGACCGCCAGCTAGGACTCCCATCGACTGTGGACCGGATATCACCTGGCACAGCAGCTGCGCGAGCGGCTGCTCTCCAGCCCACCTGCGGTCACCGCGCCGGTGCCCTGCGCCGAAAGCCTGATCCTGCTGCGCATGGCTGAGGCGGTGGCTGAGCGGGAGCTCGCCCGCAGCACCGCGGTGATCCAGCCCCTCACCCTCGATCCGCCTGCGGTGGTGCTGACGCGGCTGCACGCCGCGACCGAGGCCACGCAGCAGCAGGGCCGATGCGAGGCCGCACAGCGTTTCCCCGCCGACTGCCGACCGGACAACGGCGTCGAGGCCATGTGGGCCGCCACAGCGAGGCAGTAGCGCCAGCACCACTGCGGCCCCGGCTGGCTGCGGCTGCACGCCGCGCTCGGTCCACGGTCAGCCCTGCTCGTCGTGCGGCACATCTGGCGTGGTGATCCAGCGGAGTCCGACTTCGACCTCGGAGACCCCGACCGCCTCGGCGTGTTGCTGGGCCTGCCTGTGGCACTGCTGGGCGGCCTCGGCGTCACCGCTGGTGGTGTGGATGTCGGCGAGGCTGATGCAGGCACGGGCCTGCTGGTAGCGGTCGCCGATGGTCTGGGCCACCTCCAGCCCCGCGCGGTGGTAGCGCAGCGCGGTGTCCAGCTTGCCGTGGTGCTGGTGGCCCCAGCCCAAGCCAACCAGGGCTCGCGCTTCGCTGAACGGGCTGCCGGTGTGGCGAGCCAGATGCAGTGCCCGCTGCCAGTACTCCAGGGCCTGCTCCGCTCGCCCCACCGCGAGTGCGCCCAGGCCGATTCCGTTGAGCGCGTGGCATTCCACCTCCTGATCCTTGGCCAGCCGCGCCAGCAGCACGGCTTCCTCGTGGTGGGCCAGTCCGCTGTGGGGCTGGCGGCGCCAGTGGGCGATGTAGCCGATGCCGGTGCGGGCGTAGGCCTGGATCGAGTGATCCCCGATCCGCGTGCCGACATCCAGCCCTGCCTCGAAGCACCGCAGCGCCTGCTCGAAATCGCGTAGCCGCCAGTAGGCGAAGCCCAGCCCGTTGTGGGCGCGGCCGAGGCTGCGGTTATCACCGATCTCCCCTGCGGCGTGGAGGGCACGTCGGTAGATGGGGATGGAGCCGGCGAAGTTTCCTTGCCGCCACAGACTCAGGGCGAGCAGGGTGAGCACCGGCGCGTCCACCGTGGACTCTGCGAGGGTCAGGGCTTTGCGGCCCAGGGCCAGTGCTTGTTCGTAGTGCCCGCGGTCGTCGAGGTATTGCTGGATGGCGATGGCCAGCCCTGCCGCTGGTGGTGACCAGCCTCGGCTGATGGCCATCTCGGCTGCCGCGATAAGGGTGGAGCGCTCGGCGTCCATCCAAGCCAGTGCCTCACCGGTGGCCGTCTTCTCGGTGACCTCGCGCAGATAGTGCTCACACAGCTGCCGGAGCACGGCCGCGAGGTCGGCGCCCGGGTGCTCGGTGCCGGCGCGTTCGACGGCGTCGAGGCGGACGAGGTCGTGCACCCGGTAGCGGCCAGGCTGGTGTTCCTGGACCAGGTGCACCCGGCTGAGCTGGCCCAGAACGTGGCGGGTGGCGCGCGGGGGCGCACCGGCGAGCACCGCGGCGGCGGGCAGGCCGATGTCCGGGCCCGGGGCGAGGGCGAGCAGTCCGGCCAGGCGGGCGGCCTCTGGGCTCAGCGTCTGGTAGGTGGCGGCCACGACGGTGCGCAGGCTGGTGGTGATCTCGCCGGTGTCGAGCACGTCGAGCCGGTCGGCGTCCTCGCGGAGTTCCCCGGCCAGCGCGGTGAGGGAGAACTGGGGGTGGGTCGCGGCGCGGGCGGCCACGATCGCCAAAGCCAGCGGCCACCGGGCGCACCGGGTGACGATCGCCTCGAGGGCTTCTGTTTCGGCTCGGGCGCGGTCGGTTCCGGCGTGCAGTGCCAGAAACTCCCGCGCCTCGGCCCGGGTGAAGACCTCCAGCACGAGGGGCTGCGCGCCGGAGGTGGCCAGCAGCCCGTCCAGCCTGTGCCGGCTGGTGATCAGGACGGTGCAGTGCGGAGTGCCGGGCAGCAGCGGGGCGACCTGATCGCTGTCGCGGGCGTTGTCGAGCACCAGCAGCATGCGCCGCCTCGCCAGCAGGCTGCGCAGCAACGCCGCCTGGTCCTGCTCGCGCGGTGGCAACGCCGAGGGCGGCACGCCGAGTGCGGCCAGAAACCCGGTGACCGCGGCCGCAGGAGGCAACGGCGGAACCAGCGGGCTGTAGCCGCGCAGATCCACATACAACTGCCCGTCCGGGAACTGCTGCAGGTGGGCTTGGGCCCACTGCAAGACCAGGGAGGTCTTGCCGATCCCACCCGGCCCGCAGACCGCCACGACCGCGCCGCGGCCCGCCAGCTCGCTGAGCCGGGCCAGTTCCTGCCCGCGACCGGTGAACCCGCGCACCGGCAGGGGCAGTTGGCTGGGCGGCACCGCCGGGCGGGCGGGGGTGGTGAGTGCGGCATCGGAGCTGAGGATGCGCTCGTGCAGGGTGCGCAGCCCCGGGCCCGGTTCCACCCCGAGCTGGGTGATGAGCTCGGAGCGGGTCTGCTGGTAGTGCTGCAGCGCCTCGGCCTGCCGGCCGCTGCGGTAGAGGGCGAGCATGAGCAGTTCACGCAGGCGTTCCCGCAGCGGATGTTCGGCGACCAGGCCGGTCAGCTCGGCCACCATCTCGGCGTCACGGCCGTGGTTGATCGCGGCTTCGGCGCGCAGTTCCAGCGCGAGCAGGCGGTTGTGGAGCCAGCGCTGACGCTGGGAGTGAAAGTACGGGCTGTCCAGGCCGGGCAAGGGCCGCCCGCGCCACAGCTGTAGCGCGGCCTCGGCGGCGTGCTCGGCGGCGGTGTGGTCACCGTCGGCCCAGCCGAGGGTGCGCTCAGGCAGGTCGCGCGGCAGGGTCAGGAAAGCGGCGACGCGGTCAGCTTTCGCCAAGCATCCGGCGGTGCTCCTCCATCACGGTCACGGTGCTGTCCGCCGCCTCCCTCCCGCTGGGCTCGGTGTCGCCGGGTTCGTCCTCGGTGATCTCCCAGCGCAGACGGAGCAGGGCGAGCGGGCTCAGGCCGAGCCGGTCGGACCACTGGCGGGCCTCGGCGGCGGACTTGAGGTGCTTTGCTTCGGCGGCGGCGACCAGGCGCACGTACAGCGCGGGCTCGACCAGCCAGTCCAACCGTTCCCAGGCCACGGCCTGCGGGGTCCGCCAGAGCGTGGTCCACAGCGCGGATTCACGCTCAGCGAAGGCGGGGTCGTCGTTGACCGGCAGGGGCCAGGCAGGCGCCTGCCCGGTTCGGCCGCTGGCGGGTAGGCGGGTCATCGACACAGTGGCGTTGCGCCGACGACGCTTGCTGGGGTGCTTGGCGGCAGACCCATCCCGGCCACGAACCACCTCCCACCTGTGACTGCTCAGGTCGCTGGTGCTGGTGCGTATGAGCTGGCAGCATCGGGAAAGGGGACACAGCGGAGCCGTAAACTTTACGCGTAAACGTTACGGCTGCCGGGCAGGTTGCCTGTCGTTCCTGGGTTCCTTCCCCCTCCACCTGATGCTCGGGTTGAAGGGGATAGCTGATGTTGGCTTGGCTGCTCGGCGGCTTCGCCGTGGTCGTGATCGCGGCGGTTGGTGCCGCGGCTGGTGTAGCGGTGCTCTGCCCCGATAAGGAGAAGCGGGCCGACGCCTACCGCGTCCTCAAGCTGATGCTGGCCACCGCCACCGGGGCGGGCGGTGTGTTCGCGGTCGGATACCGGCTAGCCGAACTGGGCGTTCTGTAGCCGAGAACCCAGACCCGTACACGGCCCGAGCGCCAGCAACTATCCGGTAGCGATGCACCGGGAAGGGGAGTCACCCCCACCGGCAGGCGTTCAACCAGTCAGGCCGGGGTGTGGGGCAGCGGGCGGCGTGAGCTGGCGTTAGCCGCCGACGGCCCTCGCCGCCGCACCCTCTGTCGCCGACTTGACTCCATGGCAGGTTGCACACACCCCTTGATGGTTGTCGCCGGGTTGAACGTGGTCGACCTCGGTTGCTCGGGCGCTGGCGCAGATCCGGCAGACGAGGTCACGAGCCAGCACGGCCGCACGCCGCCTGCGCCAATCGGGTGGCGCCGAGCGTTCCGTGCAGACACTCGCCACGCCCCGGCGGCAGAATTACCGGCGACTTGCCCCTCTATCAGCGAATGCAGGTGAGAGTGTCTTCCTGGTGTCTGTCATGATTCTTTCTGTTTCTGACATGACAGAAACCGGATAGCCCCTGACGCAGTGTTCACTATGGGCCATGAGTTTCTGGCGTCAAAACGGGCGTTTTTGACAACTCAACACCTGCGCCGATGTCATCCCCGATGAGTCTCGATGGGCGAACGTGAGTCCAGTGGACAAACTTAACCCAGCCAACTTGTCACTTAAACGTCAACGCATCCGGGCAGTTCGGGGACGCCCTTGGTTGGCGAAGTGTCGAACAGGCGGCATGCGCCCCTCGCCCCTCGAAAACCTTGTTCGCTAAGTTGACCAGGTACTACGCGGCAAAACTGATTACTAACCTTTCCGGAATTGGCTTTGTCGTGACCGACCTCGAAATACATCTTTACGTATTTCTGTACACATGTCCCGGCAGCTGAAGATCGCGGTTGACTCATTCGTGAGCCAGGCCCTTGCGTCGACGAAGTTACTCAGGATTGGAGGCGTTCAGGCACTCGGAAGAGGGGGGCGAACTTCTGGAAACCTGAGATGCACTGGATTAGACAACATCTAGTGGCGTGCTCTACCCTCCCCCTCCAACAGTGCCCCACCAAGGTGGCAGCTGCGGTTCATGCGAGGCGAAGGAGTAAGCGGGATGGCATCCCGTCGTGCCCGAAAAAAGCCATCCGCCAGGCTGGTGTCGGCCGAGCGCGCTGAGCCTGCTCCGGCTGAGTCGCTGTCCTGGACAGCCAGAACCAGTAAGCGGGCCAAGGAGCTGGATACGGCCATTCGGCTCTTCTGCAAGTGGGCGATGTTGATTGCGGGAACGATCGCGGGGGTCGTCCTGACGCTCGAGGTCCTGTGGCAGTAGACGGCTTCTTGCGGGACGATCACGAGCTTGCAGTAGGCGGGCCTGCTGGTAGCTCCGGTAGCTCGGGTTTGAGCAGTGGAGCTGCGTCCAGTGCGGGTTCCCACGTCGCCAGCTGTTCCGACTGCGGAACCTCAACCCGGTGCCCGGCCGCCAGATCGTGCAGCACGCGCAGCAGCAGCTCCACCCCGAGCGAGGCCAGCTGTTCGCGCCAAAGGTTCTCCGCAGTCGCACCCGGCGGGACGAAGACGTGTTCCTGGGCGGCAACCGGTCCGGCGTCGACCCGGTCGGTGAGGTGGTAGACGGTGCCGCCGGTGACTTTTTCGCCGTCGCGGATGGTCCAGCGGATGGCGTCGCGGCCGCGGTGCAGTGGCGGCAGGCTGGGGTGGTAGCGGATCGCGGCCACCTGGGCGCGGGCCCGGGTGGCGCGGCCGATGAAGGCGTGGGAGTGCGCGGCCACGATGACCGCGGTGTCCTCGGGAACGTGGCGGGCCCGCAGCTCGGCTGCCGGTGTCCACGGGGTGTGGCGGGGGTAGGACCAGGACCGCAGCCGGTCCCGATGCAACGGGTTATCCGGGTCCTGGCCGGGCTTGCGGGTTGGGTGAGGCGGTGCCGGGGATGCGGTGGCCGGCGGCGGCCGCTGCTTTCGCCCTGACGCCGAACACGCCGCGGCCGGAGAGGTAGATGTTCAGCAGGCCGCCTCTCCGTAGTAGCGAAATCTTTGTACGGCGCGGAAGTGGCCGCCGTAGCCGGTGCGAAGGCCGGTGCCGCGGTCGTCCAGGGTCTGGTTACTGCGCGACTTGTCGCCGCCGTAGAGGGAGGCGGAGATCTGCCGCCAGCGGCGGTCGCGGCGCAGCGCTGTGCACAGCTGGGGATGGGAGCTGTGGAACAGGGTGGTGATCCGTCGCCCCGGGCAGCACGCCGCCGCCGGTGCAGCTGGGCGATGTGGTCGAGGAAGCGCACGCTCAGACCAGCACCTTGCCATTCGGGCATGACGACCAGTCGGGAGCCGCGGGCCTCCATGGCGTAGGTGCGGTTGCCGTGCGGGCCGATGGCCATGCTCTTGGTGGAACCCTGAGGTGGGCAACCGGTTCGTCGTTGACGAAGGCGACGTAGACCTTGGCAGCGACCACAGTCGGTACAACACGCAGGTCTCGGGCTTCACACTCGGCAGGATGTCTCGACGACGCTGACCTTGTTGTGCTGACCGCTGCCGCGTTCGGGCTGGCGCAGGTCAGTCTGCGGAGATGTCGGTAGCCACCTTGGTGAAGGCATCGTCCTCAAAGCACCGGGCGAGACTGCCTGATGTCCCAGCCAGCCCTTCAAGGACGTACCACTCGAGGGCCTCCCGTTCCACCGTCGCCAGTACAGGAAGCGTGCCGATCGCGTCCTCATGGAGCAGCGTGTTCAGGTCCGCGGAAACGAAGGACGCCCCGAACAGGGAGTCGCAGGCGGTACAGCCGTTGGACAGGTAGCTATCGCTCGCTGTTCGGCTGAACCGGACCTTGATCGTCTCAGCCTGTGGATGCGCTGCGATCTGCAACAACTCCCGGGCATAGGCGAGGGAGAGCTCCTCGTCGGTGATCACCAACCCGTAGCCTGGGGTGCCGATGTAGCAGTCATGGTGGATGACCACGACCGCCATGTCGTCGCTTTTGCAGCGCCAGCATTGGATGGGCATGCCTCGCACGACGAGTGGCGCACGCTGAACTCGCGCGCGTCGCATGATCTCCTGGCTTGGCAGCTTCTTTTCGTTCACGCCCGCCTTACCTTCCTCGAAGGCCCGAAGAGGTACCACAGCGGAGCAGGTGTTGCGTTCAGAACGGGCGCACCTATACCTCATCTACCGAACAGGTGCACATCAGCGTCCCCAACGGCGGACACACCTTCGGTCAGGCCGGGAGGCAGGGACCGGGACTGCCGGGCCTCGGCCGCCCGGTGCCGCACCAGCCACGCCCGCAGTCCCGGCGGGCCGCGGCGGACACCGTCAGGACCGGTACACCCCGTCGTCGACGAACACCGTGAGCACCTCGATGTCCTGCTCGATGCCGACGGACATAGCCACGGCACAAGCGCCCTCGCGTTCTTCCAGCAGACGGGCGCGGCCGACGCCAACTGCCTGCGCTGCTCTTCGCTCACCCGAGCGAAACATCCCAGCGCCCTGATGCACCACGGCTGCCCCCAGCGGCCGCGGGATCAAGGCGGGAACCGGCCCCCAGGTCAGATGGCTCAGTGCGCCCTACTGCCGGCCGTTGGCCCGCCGCTCGGGAGCACAGCCTGCGGGCGTCGGCGCTAAAGATCGTCACGGACGCCGCCGCGACGATCCGTCACGGTCTGACTGCGCTGACCGTGACAGCTGCCAGACCGCGATCCCGGCCCGGGTTCCGCAGCGACACGTGGGCACAGATTCCCGCTGCGCCACCAGCGCTGCATCGGCCACCACGACGCCCTTCTCCACCGAGTGGGCTTGCGATCACCAGCCGACCGCAGGCCCGCACCGGCCCTTCGGAACTAGTGAGGATCGCAACGTCCAGCCAGCGCCGCGAGGCGACCGCGTGCCAGTCACAGCACCGGCTCTCCAGAACCGGTGCGGATCGCAACTCCAGATCCGATCCCTCCGGACCATCAGACTCCCGGACAAGCACCGGCCGTCCAGGACTGGTGAGATGGCAGCTGACCTGGAGCTATCCAGATTTGTCAGGGGCTGGCTCTACGGTCCCGGCGTCGAGAGTGGTCGAGCTGTAGGAGAAGCAGCGGATGTGGGCGCATAGCCCGGATAGTCCGGGTAGTGGCTGGCATGGCCTGGCCGACCATCTCCGTTCAACCGCGCGGTGGGCCAGGTGCTTCGCTGAGGGCTTCTGCGCAGGCGACCTGGCCTACGCGCTGGGGCTGTTCCATGACGCGGGCAAGGCTGGGCGGGCGTGGCAGGCCAAGCTGGCTTTGGTGGCCGGCACGTCCAGGCCGGTGGGCATCGACCATAAGGAACTCGGTGCCCGGCTGCTGGCCCAAACCGCGGACGTGTGCGCGATGGCGGTTCTGGGTCACCACGGTGGTCTCCGCGACTGCACCACTATCCAGGACAAGGTTGAGCGGGCCGAGCAGCCGGATGAACCCGAGACCACGCGGCGGTTCCTCGCCGAGGTGCCCGAAGCAGCCAAGGTCCTCAACGGCCCGTTCCTGATCCCCGAGCCGTGGTTGGCCCCTGGTGCGGAGCTGTTGCTGGAGATGGGCATCCGGATGGTGTTCTCCGCGCTGGTCGATGCCGATCATCTCGACACCGGCGCGTACCGGCGCGGTCTGGGCGGCCCGCAGATCGCTCCGTCAGCGGACTGGAAGGTGCTGCTGGAGCGCTTCGACCGCAACCGTGCGGAGATGATCGCGGGCCAGGCCGCCTCGCCGGTGGCAGGGGTGCGCGCCGAGCTCTACGACGCCGCAGTCGCGGCAGCACAAGGGAAACCCGGTGTCTACCGGATGGCTGCTCCCACCGGTTCGGGCAAGACCCTCGCCAGCGGGGCCTTCGCCCTGCACCATGCGGCCCGGCACGGCAAGTCCCGGGTGATCGTCGCGGTGCCCTTCATGACGGTCACCGAGCAGAACGCGGCGGTCTACCGATCCCTGCTCGACGACGAGGACGACCCGGTCGTGCTGGAGCACCACTCCTCGGTGTCCTTCGAGAAGAGCGGCAAGGAACTGACGGCCGAACAGGCCGATGCGGGCGAGCGGTGGGCCAAGCTGGCTGCGGAGAACTGGGACGCCCCGTTCGTGGTGACCACCACCGTGCAGTTGTTCGACTCCCTGTTCGCCCGCAAACCCTCTCGGATGCGCAAGCTGCACCGGCTGAGCAACGCCGTGCTGGTGCTCGACGAGGTCCAAGCCCTGCCGAAGCCGTTGCTGCTGCCGATCCTGAGCGCGCTGCGCACCTTGGTCGAGCACTTCGGCCTCACCGTGCTGCTCACCTCGGCAACCCAGCCGACCTTCGAACGCCTCTCCGTCTGGGACGATCTACAGATCCACGAGGTGGTCCGGGAACCGGCCCGGATGTTCGCCCAGACGCAGCGGGTGGACTTCCGGTGGTGGCTGGATCCCAAGCCGTCCTGGGCCGACGTGGTCGCCGCCGTCGCGGTCGAGCAGCAGTCCCTGGTCGTGGTCAACACCGTCCGCGACGCCCGCACCGTCTTCCACATGCTCCACAAAGCCACCGGCCAGACACCGCTGCACCTGTCGACCCGGATGTGCCCACGCCACCGGCTGGAGGTGTTGGCGAAGACGACCCGGCGCCTGAAGACGGGAAAGCCGGTGACCGTGGTGGCCACACCGCTCGTGGAAGCAGGAGTAGACGTCGATTTCCCGGTGGTGTTCCGGGCGTTGGCACCGGCTGAGTCCCTGTTGCAGGCCGCCGGCCGCGCCAACCGGGAAGGGCATCTCCGCCGCGGGCGGGTAGTGATCTTCGACCCTGTCGAGGGAGGGCAGCCCCGGGACTACCGGACCGCAACCGGCAGCACCCGGCTCCATTTCGGAAGGGCGCCGCTGGCCGATCCGGACAACTTGGAGGCCCTCCAGCGCTACTTCGAGGACCTCTACCTCACCCTGGGGTTGGACAACGAAGCCGGAGCTGACTGGTCTGCCGCACCCCGCGGACAGGTCATCCAGCGCAACCGAAGGCACTTGGACTTCCTCGCAGTCGCCGATGGCCCGGAGAAGGACGCCGGCCGGAGTGCGCGCCGAGATCGATCCCTGGCCTTCCGCATGATCGACGACGACAGCATCAGCGTCGCCATCACCAGCTGGAAGTCCAGCGAGACTGTGAGACAACGCCTCGATGACCTTCGCGACCCCGGCCGTCCCCAGCGGGACACCCTCCGCCAGCTTCAGCCCTGGACTGTGTCCCTTCGCGCCGACCTGGCCAGCCGCGCGGACATCGTCCCGCTGCTGAGCCCCGTCATCGGTGACCTCTACGAGTGGCGTGGCGCCTACGACCCAGACCTTGGCCTGGACGAGGAAAGCTTCGGCGAGGGTTTTGTGATCTAGCGATGGGCAAAAGGCCAGTAGGTGTGAGGTGTCAGGCACTGACGTGGCCGACACGAGCTGCGGCAGTCAAGATGTCCGCAGCGCTGGCAGTCATGCCTGCCGAGGATCGCAACATCTGTGTGGTCGTTGTAGAGATCACCGCAGGTCAGCCGGGGGCGGTTCGACGTCCGCTCCCGGCTGGGCGATCTGCTCGCCGCGAAGCCCGCTCACGCCCCACTAGGCCGTTCAGGTAGCCCAGCCTCTCGGTCGAGTGAAACCACGCCGATCAGCTTCGAAACAACTACCAATCAGATGAACATGGACTCATGAGATCAGAGTTCACTGGTGCGGCCAGGCCAGGGGGCCTGCCACCGGTCGTGGTGCAGGTATGGGGCGAGGGGGCGCTGTTCACCCGCCCGGAATTGAAGGTCGAACGGATGAGCTACGACGTGCCCACGCCGTCAGCTGCCGCCGGCATCCTGGAATCGATCTTCTGGAAGCCCGAGATGGCCTGGCGCGTCAGCTGCATCGAGATGCTCAAACCGATCCGCCAGTTCACCTTCCGCCGCAACGAAACCATCGACCTGCCCAGCCTGGCCGACGCCGTCACCGGGCGCAGGAAAATCGACACCGCCGCCCACCGCGTCCAGCGCAACGCGGTCTGCCTCAAGGACGTGGCCTACCGCATCCACGCCCAGGTCGAACTCCGCGACCGCGCCACCAAACCGGTCGCGGCCTACCGTGATCAGTTCCGCCGCCGCGTCACCGCCGGAAGGTGCTTCTCCCAGCCCTACCTGGGCACCAAGGAGTTCACCGCCTATTTCGGCGACCCCACCCCGGACCCGCCGATCGACCTCAGCGCCGACCTCGGCCTGATGCTGCACACCGTGGACCGCTCCACCGAGCCGTTGTCCTTCACCTGGTTTCACGCCCGCATGAGCAACGGCGTGATCGACATCCCGCTCGAAGGCATTCCCGTGCAACCGCAACCCGTCGGAGCGGTTTAATGCTCATCCAACGACTGGTCGAGTATGCCCAGCGCCGCTCACCGGCCGCACGCCCGTTCCACCGCGGCCGGGAGTTCCGGTGGCGCCTGGAACTCACTCTCGACGGACAGGCCGCCGCACCGTTGCTGCCGTTGCAATCCGCCGATGACACTCGCGGCAACCGCGGGCAGCTGCACACCGTGCCCACCGCGGTGCGCACCGTCGGGGTGGCCGCGAACCTGGCCGCCGACGACGCCCAGTACGTCCTGGGCCACGGTGACGAGACCACCAAACCGGAGCGAGTGGCCAAGTGCCACCACGCCTTCGTCGAGCTGACCCAGCGCTGGGCGCACAGCCCGCACGCACAGCACGATCCCGTCCCCGCCGCGATCGCGGCCTTCTTCCAGCGCGGCCAGATCAACCAGGTCCTGCCGGAGGAACCGGTCGCGGCCAAGGACGGAATCCTGATCACCGTCGCGGGCGAGCCGGCCTACCAGGCACCCTCGGTCGTGCCGTTCTGGACCGAGGAGGTCGGGCGCCGCAAAGGCGGCGGCCACACCGGCCTGTGCCTGGTGTGCGGCCAACATGGGCCGCTGCTGGACACCGTGCCCGGCAAGATCCCCGCCCGCTGGATCCCCGGCGCCACCAATGACGCCGCGCTGATCTCGGTCAACGAACGAGTCTTCGGCTACGACCTGACCACCGGACTCGGCCACACCCCGATCTGCATGAGCTGTGGCGATGCGCTCAACTCCGGCCTGCTCGGTGTGCTCTCCTCCCCGGACAGCGCCAGCTATGGCGGACAGGACAGCCGCATCGCCTGGTGGGCCACCAACCCCGACACAGAGGTCTCTGCGCGACTCCTGCTCAAACCCGACCCCGCACGGATCACCAAGCTGATCCAATCCGTCCACGCAGGACAAAAACCTGACCGCCGTGTCAACACCGAGAAGTTCTACTCCCTGACCGTCGGCGGCAACATCGCCCGCGTCATGGTGCGTGACTGGATCGACATGCCCCTGGCCGACCTGGACGAGCGGATCAGCCGCTGGTTCACCGACCTGGAAATCACCAGCCGCTGGGACTCCGACCTACCGCGGCCGAGTATCCGCACCCTCGCTCTGGCCACAGGGCGCTGGATCACCAAGACCAAGCGGTATGCCGAGTTCGACGCCAAGAACGCAGCCCGACCCCATACGGTGCAACGGGACCTGCTGCGCGCGGCCATCCACGGCACGCCCGTGCCCGGCTCGCTCTTGGTGCACCTACTCCACCGCATTCGCACTGACGGACACCTCGATGAGACCCGCGCCGCGCTGATCCGCCTGTCTCTGAACCGCCTGCCCTACTTGGAAGGCATCCCCATGCCTGGACTCGACGAGACCAACACCCAACCCGGCTACCTGGCCGGCCGAACCTTCGCCCTGCTCGAACGAATCCAGTACGAGGCCCACCGCCCCCGCACACCTCAGCAAACCGATCGTGCGGCCGCGGGGGAGAAGAAGACCAGCGGCCAGGTGAACACCACCTACGGCGACCGGTTCTTCGCCAGCGCTTCAGCCAACCCGCGCGCCGCCTTGGTAGCCGGACGCCGCGATGCCGTGGCATGGCTGCGCAAACTTCGTCGCACCAAACCAGCCCTGGCGAGCTTCTACGACAAGAAACTCAACGAACTGTTCGAGCTCTACGACGTCAACGACAACATCCTGCTCACCGCCAACCTGGAACAGCAGGCCCTGTTCATGCTCGGCTACCACCACCAGCGGGCCCGTCGCACAGAGGCCAAAGACCCGCTCACCGACGCCGACCCGGCCTGAGTGGCACGACCTCCGGGCATTCGCCCGGACGACACCTCGACCAGACCTCCCGCACAAGGAGACACCGCTCCGATGACCAGCAGCATCGCCACCCACCTCGACCCCACCGTCCGCCATGACATCGTCCTGCTCTTCGACGTCATCGACGGCAACCCCAACGGTGATCCCGACGCCGGCAACCGGCCCCGCATGGACGATGAATCCAACCAGGGCCTGGTCAGCGACGTGGCGATCAAACGCAAGATCCGCGACACCCTCGCGCTGGCCGCGGAAGGCGAGGAAGGGTACGGGATATTCGTTGAGGCCGGCCACGCACTCAACACGCGCCTGGAAGCCTCCTACGCCGCCCACGGCCTCAAGCTGGACAAGTCCGTCACCAGGAAAGCCGCCGAACCCGCACGGGCCTGGCTGTGCGAACGCTACGTCGACATCCGCTTGTTCGGCGGAGTGCTCTCGGTCGGCAAGACCAGCGCACTCGGTCAAATCCACGGCCCCCTCCAAGTCGGCATCGCGCGCAGCATCGACCCGATCCTGCCGATGGACCACGCGATCACCCGGGTCACCCAGACCAAACAAGAGGACATCGACAAGGGCGAAAGCACCGAGATGGGCGGAAAATGGACCGTCCCCTATGGACTGTACAAGACCACCATCGCCTACTCCGCCAACCGCGGCAAGCAAACCGGGGTCGGCTCCCGCGACCTCGAACTGCTCTTCCGCACGCTGGAGATGATGTTTGACCACGACCGCTCCGCCACCCGAGGCCAGATGACCACTCGCGGCATCTACATCTTCAGCCACGCCGACGCCTTCGGTTCCGCCCCAGCACACAAGCTCTTCGATCGCGTCGAAGTCCGGCGCAACGACCCACGCACCCCACCGCGCGCGTTCACCGACTACCAGGTTGACGTTAACGAAAACGCTATGCCCCACGGCATCACTCTCACCCGCCTTGGTGTTTGAACCGGAAACGCGGGACATGCCTGCCGAGCTCAGCATCCCGATCTCGGCGATCGAGCACCACGCCTACTGCCCCGGCAGGCTGTTCTGATCCACCAAGAAGGCTACTTCGAGTCCACTGTGGACACCGTGCGCGGCGATCTCGCGCACGCAGCATCCGCATCATCGCACAGCACCGGCCTTCGCGGGCCGGTGAGGATCGCAACTTGAGCATCTGCTCGGCCGCGACCAGGGTCGCGAGACAGCACCGGCCTTCCCGGGCCGGTGAGGATCGCAACTTGTAGCTACTCGGGTTCGCGACCTGCCCGGCCAACAGCACCGGCCTTCCCAGACCGGTGAGGATCGCAACACCGCCGGGCCCGCGCTGGCCACTGCCTCCGCGGACAGCACCGGCCTTCCCAGACCGGTGAGGATCGCAACTTCCGGGCGCGGGCCTGACCGCGGCTGGCCACCGCAACAGCACCGGCCTTCCCAGACCGGTGAGGATCGCAACTCCCGGTCTGCGGGCAGATCGGGCACGGCGACCAGACAGCACCGGCCTTCCCAGGCCGGTGAGGATCGCAACATCATGAAGTCGGCGGTAACGCCCTGGCGCTGCAAACAGCACCGGCCTTCCCAGACCGGTGAGGATCGCAACTCGAACGCGGCCACGGCCTGCGCCAGCTCGGCCCGACAGCACTGGCCTTCCCAGGCCGGTGAGGATCGCAACATGCGCGCCGCGTCCGAGACGCTGGGCAGCCAGTACAGCACCGGCCTTCCCTGGCCGGTGAGGATCGCAACCGGTTCTACGTCGGCCTGGAAGATGCCGCCAGCAGACAGCACCGGCCTTCCCGGGCCGGTGAGGATCGCAACAACTGGGACCTGTTGCCTGATGCCGAGCACCACCACAGCACCGGCCTTCCCTGCCAGTGAGGATCGCAACAGTTCGTTGAGCACCCTGGTGGCGGTGGCGCGGGCACAGCACCGGCCTTCCCGGGCCGGTGAGGATCGCAACAGCCTCAACGGCTGCAAGAACCTCCCCGCCGATGAGGACAGCACCGGCCTTCCCAGGCCGGTGAGGATCGCAACGTGCCTAGGAGCGTCACGGGGGTGCAGCAGCTCGTGACAGCACCGGCCCTCGGGACCGGTGAGGATCGCAACACCGTGACGGTCGAGAGTGACGACCCCGACCAAGACAGCACCGGCCCTGTGGGCCCGTGAGGATCACAACCTGCTCACCGTCGCCCCAAGCGTGTTGCGGTGCAACGACAGCACAGGTCCTTCGGGCGGTCTCGTGGCCGTCGCCGATGTGGCTCTGGCGCGCCAAAGTGGTGATGAACAGTGGTGATAACGACGTGGACTTGCAGGGGGAAGAACAGCCCCCAGAGCGGCCAGGCACGGTTCTTGTTCAGCCAGTGCAGGTGGTCCGGCGGGCTCTCCGACAGCAGATCATGCGCTGGTTTTCTGCGGCGATGAACGGAGCGACCCCGTTAAGCATCTGCTCCCAGAGGATGCTGTCCAGTCGCTGCATAGGCGACATGGCAGCTACAACATCCTCAACGAACAGGGCGAACAAGATGCCCGCTGGGCGGCCAGCGAAGCGGATGAGTGGTCGAACTGGACGGGCCCGGCCTGCTGCAACGGGCACGAAGGCGTCATCGCCTGCCTCAGCTCACTCGCTGGCGCCAGGGCCGAACCGCAGGAGGGGAACGTCGTAGAGGTCGGGCTGGCGTTCGCGGCGCATGACCGGGTCGGTGACCTCGATGACAAGCATCTCGGTGAGGAACAGGACCTGTGCCCGCAGGAGGTGGCTGGTGTAGCCGGCGGCGGCTTGTTCCTTCAGACCGACGGCGACGTGGATGTGTGGGAGGACCTGGTCGGTGTCGGGGTCGTGGGCGAGCGTGCCGCCGCCGAAGGCTTCCACGTTGGTCAAGTGCACCTTGGTCCAGACGGGTGCGGCTGGGTCGTCGAGTTTGTCGCAGGTGCCCGCGATGTCGACTTCGGCGAACCCGGCGATGAACGAGGGGATGTAGCCGTGGCGGACGTTGTTGGTGCGGCAGAATTCGGCCAGTGCGGTGAAGAAGTCCTCGCCGTGGTCGAAGGTGACGCCGAAGGTGCGTCCCAGTGTGAGGTCATGGCTGCGCACGGGTCAGGGCTCCTGGCGCGGTTCGGGGGTGTTCCAGGGCCACGTGCTGGGGTGGGCGTGACCGCCTGCGGCGTCGAATGCCGCCTCGATGGTGGCGCGGTCGGCGTCGGCGGTGAGCAGAGCGTGCAGGAGTATGCGGGCCTTGAGCGGGTCGAGGAACCCGGCGCCGATGAGACCGTGGCCGAGTAGGTCGTGTTCGCTGCCGGGGAATGCGTAGGTCGAGCGGAGTGTGGACCCGGAGCCGGTGCGGGAGGCCAGTACCACGGGGATCCGATCGGCGATCCTCGCCAGCAGCGGCACGAGGTCCGCAGGGACGTGACCGACACCGAATGCGGCTACGACGAGCCCGTCGAGCCGGTCGGCGGCGGCGTCGATGAGGGTGCCGTCGTCTCCGAGGCAGATGGTGGCCAGCGCGACACGGCGGCCGGGCAGCCGTTGTCCGGTAGGGAGGGTGGTCCGGTGGGTGAGCCGGTTGTGCAGCCGGGGTTTGCCTTCCACGACCGCGCCGAGCGGGCCGCCGTTGGGTGATTGGAAGGTGGCGCCGCTGGTGGCGTGGGTCTTGCGGACGCGGCGAGCGGCGTGGATCTCATCGGCGAACACGACCAGGCAACCCTGCCCACGCAGCTCGGGGCTGGCGGCGGTCTGGATGGCGGCGAGGATGTTCGCCGGGCCGTCGGCCCCGGCCAGCGTCGGGTTGCGCATCGCGCCGGTCACCACCAGCGGCTGCTCGCCCTGGTGGAGCAAGTCGAGCAGGTAGGCGGTCTCCTCGATCGTGTCCGTCCCCTGGGTGATGACCGCGCCGTCCAGGTTGCCGTCGGCGAACCGGGTGGTGATCGCCTCGGCCAGCTCAGTCAGGTCGTCGACGGTCAGCGACGCGCCCGGCTTGCGGCGGAAGTCAACGACGTCAACGGCGATGCCGGCCTGAGCGAGGCCGGGAACTGCGGCAACGAGTTGTTCAGCCGACAGGGCAGGAACGACTCCGCCGATGTCGCTGCTGGTCATGGCGATGGTGCCACCGAGGCCGAACACGACGACACGGCGGCTGGCTTGCTGGGCCTCAGGCACCCGGGCTCCCTCGGGCCATGTGCGGACAATGATCGGCAGCCTACTGCTCAGCGTTGCGCTCGCTGAGGCCGCCGAGGAATCGGCAGGCGTTGTCCAGTCCGGCAGTGGAGAGCAGCCTGCTGCGTGGTCGGGCCAGGCCTGCGGTGCCGTAGTCGCCGAGGTCGGCGCAGCGGCGGGTGAGCCAGGCCCAGTCCAGGTCGAGGTAGTCGGCCAGCGCCCGCAGCCGGGCCGGCGGGGTTGGTCCGGCGATCACGGAGTGGGCCGCGGCGTAGCCGCAGGCGTCGGCGAACTCACGCAGCGCCGGGCGGTCGTCGGTGACATCGACCTGCCAGATGCCGTCGTGGCCGACCCAGTTCGCCACGATCGCGCGGCGGCGCTGGTCGAGGGCGAACCCGGTGACGGAGCTGTACTCGGGTTCGGCGCACACCTGCACAGTGATGTCGAAGGACTCCATCAGCGCGACCGCGAGCAGCAGCAGGATCCGCTCAGGGCGCCGGGAGTCGGTCACGGTCTGGGGTGGGATGCAGAAGGTGCGAGTGGGGTTCACACCGGTGGTGGCGAAGGTGGCCGCGGTGCGGGCGAGGTAGTCGTACTTGTGGGCGAACAGCACCCACGTGCTGGACTCCTCGCCGCGCTGTTCACGGGTCCAGAAGGCGGGTACCTCGTGCAGGGTGTCGGCGTGGCGCAGGATGTGGCGGGCGCAGAAGTCTGAGCCCAGCCACATCCGCGACACGGCGGTGAGGTCGGCGGCGAGGTCGCCGCCGCCGGCGCAACGGGTGGTGCTGTCGACCCCGCGCAGGTGCTCCTCAGCGGCGGCTAGGGCGTTGTCGTCGTCGAGCAGGGCGTCGTCGAGGTTGGCCACCGACCACAACACGGCCAGGGTGAGGTCGTCGAGTTCGTAGGCGTCCGGAATCAACAGTGGAGCACCGTTTACGGCCTTGGTCAGCCGGGTGCGGGCTGCGCGGCTGTCCAGTCCGAACAGTCGCGGCCCGGTCGGTCCCTCGGCGGCCCCGATGACCAAGCTGCGGCCGGGGCGGCGCAGTACCGGGTCGTTGGCGAGGCCGGTGGGTACGTGCACGAGGACCCGGCCGTCCTCGACCGCGGGGTAGCTGGTCGCGGTGATCGTCGATCCAGCGAAAAAGCGGCCCGCCGGGGCCGAGATCCCGAACTGGCTCCCACCTATCTGGTCCGCAGGTGGGAAGGCAAGGCTGAGCGGGGAGGCAAATCCCAGCTGTTGCGCCCCAGTTGGGGCGGGCGGCAGGGCGTGCCGTAGTGAGCGTTGTTCGGCTCGCGCCTGCTCGCGCAGGGCGAGCAGGCGTCCGCCCGCGGCGAGCCGGGCGTCCAGGGCCAGGGTCAGCTCTAGCGACGGGAGGTTGCCGCCGACGCGTTCGGCCAGCGCGACGTACTGGCGGGTGTAGCCGACTTGTGCGGCGAGCTGCTTCTGGCTGAGCCCGGCGTGGTTGCGCAGCCGCCGGATCTCGGTGGCCAGCGTGACGGCGGCGCCGTCGGAGATGTCGCTGCTGGCGGGGTTGTGCTCGGTCACGGTGGCTCCCGCTCACCTTGGGCCTGCGGAACGGGCAGGGAGGCAAATACGGGGTGTAGCCGACTTGCCTCGTTCCGCGATCGTAGCGGGTCCTGGTCCTCTGATCACGGGAAACACCGACCCGCTCACGATCGGGAGGATCCGTGGCAACAACGGCGGACGGACTGGCCGCGACACCGTCTTCGCTCGGTCCGGCCAGGCGGCCGCTGCCGCTGCTGTCCCTGGCACAGAGGGACAAGGTGCGGCCGGAGCTGTTGGAGGTGATCGAGTACCGCAAGTCCGGGCTGAGTGTGAACTGGATCATCGGCTGCCCTCTGGACTGCGGCTACTGCGTGCGGCACCTGTTCGACAACTTCGAGATGACGATTCCCCGGGCGCTGCTGCGCGAGGACCAGGCGGCGGAACTGCTGACCGGGCACCAGTACTTTGTGCCGCACGTGACCCCGATCCAACTGCTGAACCGGGCCACCGACCCCATGCTGCCCCAGGTCAAGCCGCACACCTTCGCGATGCTGCGCGAGCTCGACGACCGTGGCCTGACCAACCACGTCCTGGTGATCACCCGTTGGCGGATCGAGCCCGAGGACTGCGCGGTCCTGAACTCGTTCGCCAACATCAAACTCACGATCCTCATCACGCACTCCGGCATCGATGATGCCCGGATTGAGCCGGTCGACTCCGCGATCGCCGCGGCCTCGCTGCGCACCGCCTACGACCTCGCCGAGAACTACCGAGTGGTCTTGTACTGGCGGCCGATCGTTGCCGGTCTCAACGACACCGACGAGCACATCGCCCGCGCGATCGAGCTGAGCCAGCACGCCCACGCCACCGTGTTCACCGGGCTGTTCTTCAAAGACCAGATCCGCGACTACTACCAGGCTCACGGCCTGCCCGAACCGTATGAGGACGGTGCCCGCCGCAAGTTCTTCCCTCAGGATCTGGAGGAGCGGATCCTCGCCGCGGCCGGTACGCGCACGGCGGGGTCGCCGCTGTTCCGCAAGACCTCCTGCGGGGTCGCCTACGCCCACCGGCTAGCCGACTACAACGGCCACGTCGGCATCCGCGAGCTGTGCGACATCTGCCCGACCCGGCAGGTGCTGCGCTGCCAGCAGGCGTGGACCCGTCCAGATGAACGGCGGGTCGCCGAGACAGCCAGGCGCCTGGGCGGCACCCTGGTCGAGATCAACGACCGCGCAGTCGTCGTCGCCGGCCTGGATGAGCAGCCCCGCTACCTGATCCAGCACAGCCTCGGCTACCAGGTCCACGACGTCGCCAAGCCACACCGCCGCCACCAGCACGGCCGCGCCGACACCGGTTGGCCCGCCACCACCATGAACCCGGAGGAGTCCCGATGACCCCGGCCCCAACCACCGGCGAACTGCCCGCCGCCCTGCACGGCCAGCGCCTGATCGTGGCCGATGTCGAAGGCAACGGCCGCCAGCCGCCGGAGATCATCGAATTCGCCGGGCTGCCCGTCGACACCGACCACCGCGGCGCCGAGGCCGACATGCGGACCTGGCTGATCCGGCCACAGAAGCCGATCACCGCGATGGTCACCCGCAAGGTCCATGGCATCCGCAACGCCGATGTGGCAGGCAGCCCGGCCTGGCCCGAGGTCGCCGAGGAGATCACCGCGCTTCTGGACGGCCGGATCCTGGTGGCGCACAACGCCTCGGTCGAACACCGGGTGATCGGTGCGCACCTGCCCGACTGGCAACCGCCGATGGTGCTCGACACCCTGCGCCTGGCCAAGTACGTGTGGCTGGACTTGCCCGGCTACGGCCTGGACAAGCTCGTCGCGCACGCCGGGATCGACCCCGCCGGGTTCGCTGCGACAGGCCATCACCGGGCCACCTACGACGCCTGGTGCGCCTGGCAACTGTTGCTGCGCCTGGTCGAGGACGGCGAAATGGACTGGATGGGGCTGGTCAAGGTCGCCGCTCTGCCCGGGTTGGTCACCCCGGAGGAACCGGAGAGCGGGCTGTGGTGACCGTCCCCGCGAACCCGGTCGAGCAGCCGGTCACCGTGGCCGTGCTCGGCACTCATTCCACCGGCAAGTCCACCTTCCTCGCCCGCCTCGCCCACGAGCTGCGCCGTCGGCACATTTCCGTGGGCACTGTCGCTGACCTCGGCGAGCAGGCCCAGCGGATCGGGCTGCCGATCCTGTTCAACCATACTTGGGCCTCCACCCTGTGGATCATGACCCGTGGCATCAGCGACGAGATAGAAGCCTCGCTGCACTCCGATGTCGTGCTTGTCGACCGCCCCGTTCCGGATGCCCTCGGCTACTACAGGGCTGCCCTGGAATACCGTCGTGAGACGGCCGATCCGGTCCAGCTCACCAAGCTCCACGAGATCGCCCGAGGCCACAGCGACCGCTACGACCTGACCTTCCGCACCACACTGGACCCCACGATCCCGTTGGGCAATAACAAGATCCGCGACAGCAACACCGAGTTCCGCATACTCGCCGACAAGCACGTCGGCGAAGTCGTGCGGGACCTCGAACTGCCCCACGAGCTGCTGCATGCCGACGGCCACGATGCCGCCCTCGACCAGGCGATCAGCTTCGTCACCGCTCGGCTCGCTCGTTAGTACGACAACAACAGGTTGTGATGTGCGCGTCTTCTGTGGTGGCTGATCTGGGCACGGGCTTGGCTTGTTCGCCGCCACGTCGACCAGTGCAGGATGTGGTCGACAGTGTGGTCAAGCCGGGTGGCGAGCCGGTTCCATAGCCGACGGATCTCGTTGATGGACAACGGAATCAGTGGTTGGCCGACGCCGACCGCGAAGCCCCTTTTTTGGTGATCTCGCGAGTGATCACCAAAAAGGCCAGGGCGGTCATCGACAGTGTGATGTGCCGGTACCAGGCCTGGTAGCCGCGGACCTGGTAGTGATCCAGGCCGGTCTCGTTCTTCGCGGTCTGGAAGCACTCCTCGACCGCCCATCGGGCACCCGCCACGCCCACCAGGCGTTGCAGCGTGGTGCCGACCGGGCTGAAGCAGATGTAGTAAGCGATATCGGACGGATCGGCGATGCTCCGCCTCGCCAACAGCCAGTGGCCCCATCCCGGTCTGCGCAGCGGCCGGATGTCGACTGCTGCCCAGTCCGACATCCTCGCTCCTTTCGTCCCCGCGCCGGAGGAAAGCCTTTCCCATGCCGTGTCGGGCAGCTGGGCGATCAGGCGGTGGACACGCACCTTCAGCAGGTCGAACGACACCGCCATCGCGTTCTTCGGCACCGCCACCACATGCGGGACCTCGAGACCTTCCAGCCACAGACGGAACATCGTGTCGTTGCCGTAGAGTTCGTCCGCGGTCAGCCACCCGAACGGCACCCCGGCTTCCAGCGCGCGTTCGATCATGCGCCGGGCGAGTATTTGCTTGGTGGCAAACCCGACCTCGTCACCGATTCCCGCCGCCCGGCAACGATCCCGGTCCTCGGTCCATGACTTGGGCAGGTACAACTCCCGGTCGATCAACGCCCGTCCACGAGGCGAGGCATAGGCCAGGAACACGCCGATCTGCGAGTTTTCGATTCGTCCTGCTGTCCCGGAGTACTGACGCCCCACCCCGGCGGATTTGGTGCCCTTCTTCAGGAAACCGGTCTCGTCCACGATCAGCACACCCTCCTCGGCGTCACCGATCGCCTCGACCACCGCAGCGCTCACGTCATCGCGCAGCCCATCGGTGTCCCAGGCGTAGAAGTTCAACAGGCGCTGCATGCCCTCCGGGCCGCTGTCGCCAGCGGCCTCCGCCAGCGTCCAACCGTTCTTCCGCTCCACCTCGGAGAGCAGACCCTTGACATACCAACGCATCCGCCGCCGTGACTCCACACGAGGAAACCGCCCCGCGAACCGACCCAAGAACGCGTCGAACGCCGCCGACCACCCCGCCACCAACTCCACCGACACAGAGATCAACTACCAGATCCCGACGACAGATCACAACCTGTCGTTGTCGTACTAAGTTGCTGGCGCGGACACTGTATGCGGCTTTGGAGTCCTCACGACGCACCCCTACACGAGACCTAGTTGCACCAGCTTGTACCCGAGAGCGAGGATGCCGCCCGCTCCACCGAGCGCGGCCAGCGCCAGCTTGAGCACCCGGTAGCCATCGGCCCTCCTCTCACGGCAGCCCGGGACCAGCGCGAAGCCGCCAGCGGCCGCGGACACCACAATCAGCACCACGCAGAACCCCCCGAAAAGCCAATCCCACATCCGCCTGTCCTCCTCGTCGGCGATCCGTGCCCCTCGTGTAGCCGCAGGTGGTGACACTTGCTGCCGCCGGGTTGGCGAAAAGTCGTGTCATAGGGGGAAGGGCAAGGAGCGCCGATCGTTTACGGCCAGCAACGAGCATTCGGCACCCCTAATGTCCACGTGAATCCACCTGGAACCACCTGGGCGACTACGCGCCACAGCGGGTTGTTGACTCGGGAGCATAGAGACAGAGCGTCAAAGAGCAAAATCGCGAGAGCGCTCCGCCCAGTCCACTTCGTGAAAGTGGACTGGGGGAGCCACTTCCGGGTGAACGCCCGCTCCAGTGGAGGTGATTTCCTCCTCAGGTGGCGACGAGCCAACGCATGAAACACACTGAGCGCACGTCCGTGCTCTGAGTGCACATCCGTGCTCTGAGTGCACGTCAGTGCCACTCGCAGACCTCACTGGCATGCCACCGGGCTGGGGCAACCCTCGGTCAACATGTCACGTGCGCGACATCGGAGCATCCTCGTTTGTCGTCCATGAGTACAAAACTCAGCACCATAGATCGTAGGCATTATCCTTGTTCATAACTTTGACAAGGTTCGGTCTTTGCTGGTCGGAGAGCTAACCGCGTGTGCTATGAGAACAGGGTTATTGCCATCTTTGCTGGAAAAATTTGCCGCTTCGGGTTGCTGAGTGTTTGAAAGAACCAGCGACAACCGCCACCCGGGGCGTAGCAGGTATGGGCCCTCGCCCAAGTGCTCGAACCGTCGTCGCCATTGCAACGCCACGATCGCGGTGAGCTGGTGACCGGCGGCCGGATAGCCTGGCTCGCCGGCACCTTGGCCGCTTCCATCGCCCGCCGACACAGACTTCCGTGAACGTGAACGTGAGCTGTGGGCACAGCTGTAGCGCAGCCCGCAGGCGTGGACCCGGTGCTCCCAGGTGCGCGCCTGCCCCGTGGCCGTCTGTTCTGACCCGCCAGAAGTGGCAGAACCCGTTGCGCCACAAGGGTCTTGCATGTTCGCGGTGGGCAACCCGCCTGGCACGGGTGGGTCATCGTTGTTGGTGAATTCAGCCGGTGCCGCCGGGGCGGGTGTGGAGTTCCGGCGGCACCGAAGTCAACCACCTCACCCCCGGGACCGCGCGTGCCGCGTGTTGGCGCCGTTCCAGCGCAGGGCGGTCCCGGGGGTGAGGTGGTGAATCTTCGGTCAGCCGCCAGGACCTCACACCCGCCCCGGCGGCGCCGGTCATCGGCTAGTCCGGTGATGGGGGTTGTCCTGGTCGTGGGTCGCCGCGCAGCCGGTCGGCCAGGAACTCCTTCGCGCGGCGTCGCGCTTCGGCTCCGGCTCCGGGGTCGCGGTGGTTGCAGACCTGCGTGCCGCGGTAGCCGTCGTCATCGCAGAGACCGCACCGGTTGATCGCGGCCCGTCGTGCCTGCGCGGCGGCGTAGGCCTGCGAGCGGATGTGCTCTTCTGCGGTCGCTCGTGCTTGGGCGCAGGCGTGGCAGCGGGCTGAGCCGGCCCGGTTGTCCCGGTGCGCCGGGCAACGGTCGCCGTGGCGGGAGCCGGGCATGTCCGGCAGCGGAGGCTGGGACTCATCCGGAGATCTAGTTCGGTTCAAGGACGGTTCGGGGGCAGTGGCTGCACCCCGTGGCGGCAGTGGCTGCACCCCGTGGCCCTCCACGGGGGGCAGTGGCTGCCCCTCGTGCCCGCGAGCGGGGTGCAGTGGCTGCCCCCCGTCTGTTTTTCCTGGTGGATCCAGGTGCTCGGGGTCACGGGTGCGGTGCAGGGCAAGGTCCCATCCCTGCGGGCGTCGGTCAGCGCGGGCGATGTGCGCGGCGACGATCGCCGGGTTGGTCGGGGTGATCAGCCCGCAGGTCTCCAGGCGCCGGATGCAGGCGCGGATGGTGCGTTCGGACAGGTGGGTGTAGCTGACCAGCCGTCGCACTGACGGGAAGGCCGCGGTGCCATCTGGTGAGGCGTGGTTGGCCAGTGCGACCAGGGTGAAAGCCAGGGCGGAGCGGCTGGGCTGGCCAGGTTCCTCCGGCGGCAGGGGTGCGTCGTTGAGGGCCCACACGATCGCCTCGACAGACACGGTTTGCTTCCCTCGCTCCCCGGGGTAGGGCGCTGTGCCAGGTCACCGCGTTGCCGAGCGCCCACAGTGGCTACCTAGAGTGATATCAGGTAGTGTTCGCACAAGCAAACGAGGAAAGTTCGAGGTAGGTCGCCTACCAACCGCCGCGAACAGCTACTGCCAGTAGTAGCTGTGTGCCGGTCTCAGGCGTGACGAGCGGCGCGGGGTGGCCTCACAGGGAGACGTGATGCCCAGGCGAGAACACCGATCCGCACCGGTCCGACGTACTCGAGGCCGGTATGCCCGCCGTGGCTGGCCCCGTGCGTGCGACCACATGCCCGAGGCCTATCCACCTACCGGGCGGGGGCTTGTGCGGGACTGTGCGAGCGGCCGCGGGGGGCGCCGGTGCCCGGTCGGCGTCTGCGCAGCACGGTGGCGGCCATGAGCGAGAGCGCCCAGCGGCACTCGCTCTCCAGGCCGGGTGATGCGGTGGACTCGGCCGCGGAGCGGCTCGACCGGTTCTTGGCCTACCTGGCCACCGATGCCGTCGACGGAGCCAGTTCCGACCCGGACGCGCTGTTCACCCCGGAACAGGCGGCCGGTCTGCTGCAGATCCCCACCCGAACGCTGCAGGAGAAGCTGGCCGCCGGGATCTGGCCGCACGTGCGCCTGGGCAAGCACTACCGCCTTTCCCGCACCGACGTGCGGGCCATCGTGCAGCAGTGCCACGTCGGCGGCGGTGTGAAAAGGCCGCGCCGAACCTACGACTAGGACTGCGCTGACCCCAGCGACGTCCACGCACCCTGCTGGCGCAGCGGCGTCCTCACACGCGGCAGCGGCACACCGTTGACAGCCCTCGTCGGCACCGCCGCCGACACCATTCCCTGCAGAAGAGGTGACACATGGTCTGGATCCAAGGTGCCGACGACAACACCTGGAAGGTCCGCTACAAACGGCCTGACAATCAGTACATCGTCGAATCCGGGTTCTCCTCAGCTGAGGAAGCCCGAGCTCACGGCGAACACCAGGAGCACCTCATCGCGCAGGGAACCTGGGTTGACCCCCAAGGCAGCCCCATGCTGTTTCTGGACTGGGCCTGGAGGTGCTTCACCGAAGCGGAGAAGAAGCTGGCGCCTGCGACACGAGGGAAATACCACCGCTATATCGACACCATCTTCGCTTCTGCCTGGGCCGGCTGGACTCTGGCCCAGCTGGATCGCAACGAGCGTGCGGTGGGGACATGGTGGGAGGGCCTGAGTGAGAAGTACACCAGGGCCACCGCGAACGCGGTGTTCTTCTACTTCTCGCGCCTGCTGAACCAGGCTGAGATCGACGGGCATATCCAGCACAACCCCTGCCACCGCATTATCCAGCACTGCACACTGCCCATCTCTAGCCGACGGTCGCCCGGACCACACGAGACTCCGCCCGAGCCCGGGAGCGCCCCGGAATCCGCGCCGTAGGACCGTCGGTGACCTCGACCCGACCCCGCTCGTCACACGAGGCGGTGCCGTCTGCCCGGACCGCGCGCTGTCTCGCCGGCGATGACCGGCCTGTGCAGACGGGTGAGCAATGTCGCGACCACTCAGCGCCCCAGCAAGAAGTGAGGTGATCTATGGCCTGGGCTGAATCCACGGGCTACAAGACGACGCCGTGGCGAGCACGGTACAAGCGCCCCGACGGCACGATCGGCAGCAAGGGAGGGTTCACCTCTGAGAAGGCGGCCAAAGACTTCGGGGAGGAGCAAGAAGCACTCATCCGCCTCAAGAAATGGATCGACCCACGCGGGAGCGCGATGCCCTTCCTGGATTGGGCCTGGGAAATGTTCGAGTCATCCAAGAAGCGCCTAGCGCTCACGACCCAGGCCAAGTACCGGCTCTACATCAAAGTCCACTTCACCGAATACTGGGAGGACTACACCCTCGGGGAACTGGACCGCAACTATCTGGCGGTGCAGAAGTGGGCCTCCGAACTGTACAGCGAATACAGCGACAGCACCGCCGACTCGTTGGTGGCCTACTTCTCATCTCTGCTCGGTGTCGCGGAGTTCGTACAGATCATCGCGGTCAACCCGTGCCGCCACATCAAACGGGGAGCGGACTACCAGGCCGAACACGCGATCGCCTCCCCGGAGCAAGCGATACAGGGAGTGCTGCGCGTCTATGACCGAGCGGGCCCGGTATTGGCGACGCTGGCCGTGACGGGCTTCTACTCCGGTGCCCGGTGGGGTGAGCTGGTGGGCCAGTTGCGGAAGGAGTACGACGCCGCGGCGTGGACGCTTCATCTGACCGCTCCGCTGCAGGAGGTCAACGGGCACCTGTTCAAGAAGGGAGTCTCGGCCGACCAAGCGCCTGCGCTTCCGGCGAAGCGTCTGAGCAAGCAGGCCAAACGCAACCCCAAGGACAGGAAAAAGGCGAAGGGGCGGGCCAAGACTCCTGCGGGGGAGCGGCCGGTGACGTTGCCGGAGCCGATCGGGCTGTCGGTGAACCGGCTGCTCACCCTGCACGAGGAGCCGTATCTGTTCGTCAGCGCCAGGGGCCGCCCGCTGCGGCGCAGCAACTTCAATCGCCGCATCTGGACCCCAGCGTGGAATGGCGTTGACCCGGACGAGCCCGATTCGCCGAATCACATTCCCGCGGTGATTCCGTGGTTCACCTTCCACGAGTGCCGGCACACCCACGAGACCTGGCTGACCGAAGACGGCATCCCCGAAGTCGCCCGGCGCGCCCGCTTGGGGCAGAAAATGCACGGCATGGGCGCCATCTACACCCACGTCACCGCCGCGATGGAAGAGATGATCCTGACCGCTCTGCTAGCACGGTGGGAGCGTGGCCTGGCCAGTCTCACCCGCAGCGAGCTGATCACCTACCGCGAAGCGTTCCCCCATCTGGCCTAATTGTGACAAAGCTCACCGGATCGCCAGATGATCTGGGAAAGGGCTTGTCTTGATCTTCAGTCAAGACTGAAACCCCTCTTTTGCCCCTCTTGATCATGAAAAAGGGCCCCAGCGTTTCCGCTGAGACCCTCGTTGAGCTGCAAATATAACTGGTGGACGATACTGGGATTGAACCAGTGACCCCTACCGTGTCAAGGTAGTGCTCTCCCGCTGAGCTAATCGTCCGAGGCGGAGGCGGGAATCGAACCCGCGTACAGGGCTTTGCAGGCCCTTGCCTAAGCCACTCGGCCACTCCGCCGTTCCCTGTGGGAAGCCGCGATCCGAAGATCACGACCCTACAGAGGTCCGGCCCGTGAACGAGCCGCCCAGAGCGGATGACGGGACTCGAACCCGCGACCCTCACCTTGGCAAGGTGATGCGCTACCAGCTGCGCTACATCCGCATGTGTTCGGCTAGGCGAAGTTTCCGTGCTGCTTCCCCCTGTGTTACCGGGGGTTTTCGCTGTTGCCGTCCAACGAGGAGAACCTTATCGGACGAGGGGGAGCCGGATCAAATCGGGGGTCCCCCACCGCGGGCGCGCGCCGCACCGCACGCCGTTTCCTCAGCTCAGGTCGTTGGAGAGCAACTGGGAGAGGGCCTCGTCCATGTTGACCCACAGGTTCTCGTTGCCAGGGGCGGCCAGGTCGTAGGTGCGGTCCAGGAAGTCGGCGAGCTCCTGGGCGGAGGCCTCGAACATGGCGTGGCCGGACGGGGAGCTGAGCTCGATCACGACCACCTCGGGGTCGTCCACGGCCGGGCGGATGCGCACGTCGCCGTCACCGGCGTCGGCGATGAGGCCGTCGGCGAGCAGGTCGCGCGAGAAGACCCAGTCGACCCAGCCGGTGCGCCCGGTCCGGAAGGCGGCCACCACCGCGTACGGGTCGCGGGTGTCGTAGCGAAGCTCGACCTGGACCGGGACCGCGGGGGTCCGCGGGGCCAGGAGGTCGAAGACCGCCGTGGAACGGAGGGTCACATGGTCGTTGCGCATCGTCGCCCGCCTTTCTGCACTGCTGCCGTTGCCTGCCGCCCTAGGAACGGCCATGCGTTGTATTTGTGACGTGGGAGTGGCCAGTTGCGCTCGCCTATGGCCGATAGATCACCCATCCGGGGCAGAACTACTTCGGTGGGCGACCAGAGCGTTGCGCTGAGTGGTCAGTCATCGTGTCTGGATTTGGTTTCGAGGTCTAGCCTGAACCGGTCCGCGCCGTCGTGCGAACGCTGGATGTGAGGAACCCCTTGGTTGCTGATCGGCCGAGATACCCGGCTGCACGGCTCGACCACGCTAGCACCGCCGAACAAGACGGGCGGCCCGCCGGAGGAGTGACCGACCGCGAGCTCGTCACCCGGTTGGCGGAAGGTGACCGCGTAGCGTTCGCAAGCCTGTACGACCGGTACTGCCGACAGGCGTACTCGTTGGCCAAACGTGTCTGTGTCGACACCCAGCTCGCCGAGGACGTCGTGCAAGAGGCTTTCCTCACACTGTGGCGCGACCCCGGCCGCTACCAGGCCGAGCGGGGCAGCGTCGGCACCTGGCTGCTGACCGTGGTGCACCACCGCGCGGTGGACGCCGTGCGCAGGGAGAACACCCAGCGCAAACGTTCGGCCGCGCAGGCCGAACAGGCCATGACGAGCGAGCGCGAGGCGCCGGGCGCGGACGCCGCGGCGATCACCGGCGTGCTGGGCGAGCAGGTGCGCGGCGCGCTCGGCGAGCTCAGCGAGGACCAGCGGGAAGTCCTCGTGCTGGCCTACTACGGCGGCTACACCCAGTGCGAGGTCGCCACGATGACCGGTGTCCCGCTCGGCACGGTGAAGTCGCGGATGTTCGCCGCGGTCCGTCGGCTGCGCACGCTGCTGACCAGTGGCAACGACCAGGACCGTGACCTCGGGGAGCAGCGGTGAACACGGAGTTTCGGGGCCAGGACTGCCCCCACGAGGAGCTGGCCACCGGCTGGGCGCTGCACGTGCTGGAACCGGCGGAGGTGGCCGAGTTCGAGGCGCACCTGGCCGGCTGCACACGGTGCCGGGACGTGGTCACGGCCACCCAGGAGATCGGCGCCGAGCTCGGTGCCGCGGTGCCGCAAGAGGATCCACCACCGCACCTTCGGGCGAACCTGTTCGCCCGAATTGACCAAGAACCCCAGGTGTCCGCCCGTTCGGGGAGCCATTCCGGCGGTATCGCCGAAGTGTCGCCAACGGTCGGCGAACGGCAGCCTGATGATGAACTTTCGAACCGGCGGGCCGCCCGCAAGTCTGTTCGTCCGGGCAACCGGCGGTGGCTGGCGGTGGCCGCGGCGGTGCTGGCCGTGGTCACGATCGGCGGACTGGGCATCCGGGTCTTCCAGCTCGGTGCCGAACGCGACGCCGAGGCCGCCCGCGCCGCCGCGCTGACCAAGGCGGTGCAGCTGGTCGGCGACCCGAACATGCGCCGTGCCCTCATCGGCGCGGCGAGCGACGGTCACCCGGTGGCGATGATGGTCGCCGCTGGCGGTCGCGGCGCGATCGTGCCGATGGACCTGCCGGCCAACGACCAGTCCCGGCAGATCTACGTGCTGTGGGGCCTGTCCAGCCCGGGGCAGCCGCCGAGGGCGCTGGGCGCCTTCGACGTGGCGGGCCCGGAAATCGAGCCCAGGACCGTAAGCTGGGGCGATAACGCGCCGCAGTTCACCGGGTACGCGGTGTCCCTGGAGGACGGGCGTGCCGCACCCGCGAGCCCGACGACCGTCGTGGGCCAAGGAAACCTGGAGTAGGCGCTGAGCAGCACCTCCGAACAACACGAGCCCGCGGGCTTCACCAAGGACGGCGCCCAGCCCCACGTGCTGGACCGCCTCGCCGAGCGCTGGGGCTTCGCCGCCAAGATCCGCAACAGCCCCACCCTCCGCCTCGCCTTCCGGATCGCGGTCGGCGTGGTCGGCGGCCTGGTGCTGGCCCTGGGCGTCGTGCTCATCCCGTACCCGGGCCCCGGCTGGCTGGTCGTCTTCGCCGGCCTGGCCATCCTGGCCACCGAGTTCTCCTGGGCAGGCAAGGCCCTCGCCTACGCCAAGTCCAAGTACGACGCCTGGACCCGCTGGCTGCGCCGCCAGCACTGGGCGGTCCGCTGGGGCGTGCTCGCTCTCACCGGCCTCGTCGTGCTGACGACCCTGTGGCTGCTCAACGTCTTCGGCATGATCGCCGGGTGGTTTGACCTGGACCTTCCGTGGGCCGGGACCCCGTTTTCGCGGTAGCGAGTGGATCGTGTAATGTTCTTCCTGCCCGGCCGGAAGGCAGGGCAGGAAGACCCGGGCGATTAGCTCAGCGGGAGAGCACTTCGTTCACACCGAAGGGGTCACTGGTTCGATCCCAGTATCGCCCACCACGGGTTCCACCTGGTCAGATGGCCTGTCGATGATCTTCATCGGCAGGCCATTTGCCGTTGTGGGGATCGCGGGCGTCGCCGTCGATGTATTTTCGCTTGTGGCCCACACGTTCCAACCGGTGGAAGTGGATCTCGCCCAGGGCGGTGCCAGTCGGCGGTATACCGCGTGCCGCGGTGTCTTCCGCTTGGCTGGCCAGACGCCTGGCAGCGGCGAAGGATCCCGATGACGTGACGGTCTGATCCAGCCCGCAACTCAAGGACTCCGCGCTGACCGCTCACCGCTGCCCGTTGGCCCCGTCACGGGCCGAATCCTGGTCGGTGCTGGTCAGGCCGTGGATCCGGGTCATGCGTGCCGTCCATCCTGCCCTCGATCGTGAATAACCGATCGTTGGGGAGACCCGCTTTCATTACGCCGTGTCATACCGAGAAGTCAGTATGGACGGCCTTGCCGCTCGGTCACGCTGAAGTTCGCGAAGACCGGGTGGAAGGCTTGGCATGTCGGAGGAAACGCGGCGGGTCGCCGAGAGCGTCATGGAGCTGGTGCTTGCCCACCAGCGCAAGCTCGGCGGGCCCGTGGGGTGTCGTGCACCGCGCTGCGAGCGGTGTCTGTCCGCTCATCTCGGTCAGGTGGAACGCAGTGTCGAAGCTGGTTCGCCGGTCGTGTTCGTGTTGCCCGCCTTTCCCGGTAAGTCACCGAACGAGGCCAAGGTGCTCGGTACGGTGCCGGATCTGGGCGATCGGGTCATGCTCATGAAACGCGCTGAGGCCGAAGCCGCGGGGGCCGAACTGGTCAGTGGGGACGGGCGGCTGAGCTACTTCGCGCTGCCGTGGTCCCGCGCCGAAGTCGCCTAGAACGTGTTGCCGGACAAGGAGAAGGACATGACCGCCGATTTCGCCGTCGAGAAGCTGAGCCCGTTCGGGGTGGTGGTGCGTCCGGCGCGGCCTGGCGCCGCAGTGACCGAGCTGCCTGTCGACCGGCTGCGCGAGCTGGCCAGGACCCACCACCTTGTGCTGCTGCGGGGTTTCTCCACCTTCGCCGGGCCTGCCGAACTCACCGGGTGGTGTGGCGGTTGGGGCGAGATCGCCATGTGGCCCTTCGGCGCGGTCCTCGAACTGGTCGAGCACGACCAGCCCGACGACCACATCTTCGACCACAGTTACGTTCCGCTGCACTGGGACGGCATGTACCGGCCGCAGGTGCCGGAGTTCCAGATCTTTCACTGTGTCAGCGCCCCCGGCGAGCACCAGGGCGGCCGGACCACCTTCTCGAACACCCCCGCGGTGCTGGCCGATGCGGACCCGCGAACCCGGCAGCTGTGGGAGCGGGTCACCGGCACCTACCGCCGCAAGATGGAGTTCTACGACAGCGAAGCCGTCTCCCCGGTGGTTACCACGCATCCCGTCGGCGGGTTCCCGGTGCTGCGCTACGGCGAGCCCGCGATCGCCGGGGACCCGGACTTCATCAACCATCCCGACCTTGAGTTCACCGGCGTCGGCGCGGAGGAGCTGGAGCGGTTCCACCACAGTCTCCGGGAAGCTCTTTACGCGCCAGGGCATTTCTACGCGCACACCTGGCAGGACGGCGACGTGGTCGTGTCCGACAACTACACGCTGCTGCACGGACGTGAGGCATTCACCAGCCGGGCGCCCCGGCATCTGCGCCGGGTGCACGTGCTCGGTGACCCGCCGCTGGACAACCCCGCGTTGGTCCGCTCATGACCGGGTAGCCCGCCGTTGCCAACGAGGACCTGGGTGAGCTCAGGTAACGGTGCGATGCGAATACGATGGGCGCACGGATTGACCCGTGTTGTTGATAGCGCTCCCCGCAAGTCGATGGTCGGAGATGTCAGTAGTGTCGAACGAGGCCCCCGCGCAGACCGAGAACGGTCGAATCAATGCCGGTGAAGTGAAGGTCGATGTTCTGGTCGTCGGGGCTGGTCCGGTCGGCCTGTTGTGCGCTCTGCTCGGGCGGCTGCACAATCTGCGCGTCCTGATAGTTGACAAATCTTCTGAGCCACTTCGCACAGGACGGGCTGACGCGTTGAACGCGCGTTCGCTGCAGTTGCTGGAGGTTGTCGGCCTTTTTGATGATCTTTATCGGCTCGGCAAGACCTGCAATACCAGCTCGGTGTGGGCGGAAGGCAAGTTCCTTTCTCGTCAGTCCACCTGGTGGGATAATCTGGAGGGATGCTTTCACAAGCATTTTCTGATGCTTGGTCAGGCATCCGTCGAGAGGTTGCTCGATCGAAAAGTCAGTGAAATGGACTGCGCGGTGCGACGAAACACCTCGGTCGACCACGTTGAAATCACTGAGAGTGGCTGCCGGTCGAACCTGTCCTCCGGAGAACTGGTTGAGTCGAAGTTCGTCATCGGCGCGGACGGCTCTCGCTCATCCGTCCGAGGTTTCTTTGGGATCCCGTTCGAGATAACTCGGCCGGAGCTGACTTGGGCTGTCTTGGACGGAGTTTTCGAGACTGACTTCCCCAAGGTTCCGGAGATCATCGTCTTTCAGGCCGACACGTCGGACGTGGCATGGATCCCACGTGAAGGGGAGATCGACCGCTTCTATGTAAGAATGGACGTAGCCGAGTTTGACCTGGCACAAGTCGTCGCCAAGATCAATCGGGCCATGCGTCCGCACAAGGTGACCTTGAAGCGGGTGGAATGGTTCTCCCGCTTCTCGGTCAAGGAGTCCGTTGCGGAGAAATTTTCTGTCGACGACCGGGTCTATCTGGCCGGCGACGCCTGTCACATTCATTCCGTAAATGGTGGACAAGGGTTGAACACCGGGCTGTCGGATGCGTTCAACCTCATGTGGAAGATCGGTATGGCCGTCAACGCGGACTCCTCGACGGAGATCCTGCGAACGTACGAGCAAGAGCGCAAGCCGGTCGCGCTGAGTGTCGTTGAAACCTCTGGGGTGCTGGTGCGATCGACCAAGTATTCGGAGGGCGGGACGCACGCGGTGGATTACGTCAAGACGGTCGAGAAGAGGGCGGGCAACATTACCGGCATGGGAATCCGCTATGGCGAGCAGGGGCTCGCGGGCTCTCGGCTTTTCGACTTCATGGTTTGCGGTCATGACGGACAAACGCGGGTTTACTCGTTGCTCGACTACCGCTTCTTCACGCTTCTTGTCTTTGGTGATGATGAGCCAGGTTTCGACCTGCCTCCATTCGTGCGGACAATTCAGGTTCACGACACTCCTGGCGCAGGGCTTTACTGGGCTGACGAGTGTCCCTATTCAGGTCAGTTGCTCCTGGTGCGACCTGATTCGTACATCGCTGCGTCAGGCTCGATCGATGACCCTGCTCCGATCGTCGGCTATCTGGAGTCATTGGCCTAGCCCTTGGGCAGGGTGAGCAGGGCCTGGACCGGCAGGTGGTCGGAGGGGAACTGGCCGTCGCGGGCGTAGGTGTTGATGGCCGCGGCCCGGATGCTCGTCGCGCCCCTGGTGAGGATCCAGTCGATGCGGTCGCCGTTCGGCACCAGGGGGCGGTAGCCGTGGAAGGTGGCGTGCAGGGGGGTGCGGCGTTCGGTGGCGGCGGGCCAGGTGTCGGTGAGGGTGGCGCCGGTGCGGAGGATGTCGTAGGTCGGGGTGTTGCCGGCGGCGGTGTTGAAGTCGCCGGTGAGGATGACCGGGAGGCCGGGGGACAGGGCGTTGATCCGGTCGCGGACCAGTTCGGCGCTGCGCTGGCGGGAGTTCTCCGACTCGTGGTCGAAGTGGGTGTTGACCGTGACGAACTCGGTGCCGGTGCGGCGGTCGGCGAAGCGGACCCAGGTGACCATGCGGATGACCCGGTTGCCCCAGGACTTCGAGCCGATCACGTTCGGGGTGTCGGAGAGCCAGTAGTGGTCGAAGGCCAGCGGAGTCAGCCTGCGGGTGTCGTAGTAGACCGCCATGAACTCGTCCTGGCTGCCGCCCGCGCGACCGAGGCCGATCCAGTCGTAGTGTGCGGGCAGGTCGGCTTCGATGTCCTTGAGCTGGCCGTAGAGGCCTTCCTGGGTGCCGAGCACGGTGGGCTGTTCGCGGCGCAGCAGCTCGGCCAGCACCGGGCGGCGGACCGGCCAGGAGTTCGGCTGGGTGGTCGCGGCGTAGCGGAGGTTGAACGACATCACGTGCAGGGTGTCACCGCGGGCCGGGCCGATCACCGGCGTCTCTGCGGCCAGCGCGGGGGTGGCCTGGGTCAGGCCGAGGACGGCCAGGGCCGCGCAGAACAGGGTTGCCAGCAACGGTTTCGCGCGGTGGGCTCGCCGGGACATGGTTCCTCCGCGGGGGGTTCGGGGACGATCCCGTTCACCCTGCCAGGCTCCGGGGCGGGCGAACGTGTCGATGTGGTGGCCGGTAAGGGAAATCCGCCGGAAGGCGCAGCGGGCCTGGGGCGCGGTCCGGTGGCCGGGCACCTGCGCGAGCTGGGCGGCGGCTCCTGTGGTGGAGTGGCGGGGTGATCTCAGAGGTGTTGTCGTTGCTGGCCTGTCCGCACTGCGGGCTGGAGCTGGCCGCCGAGGGGCGGGCGGTGCGGTGTGCGGCGGGGCACTCCTTCGACGTGGCGCGGCAGGGGTACCTGAGCTTGCTGGCGGGGGACGCGGGGGCGGGGACCGGGGACACCGCGGCGATGGTGGCGGCTCGGGCGGAGTTCTTGGGGGCCGGGCATTTCCGGCCGGTCGCGGAGGCGGTGTGCGCGGCGGCGGGGGAGGCGCTGGCGGCTGACGCGGGGGCAGTGGGGGCGGCAAGCGCGGCGGGAACGGCGGCCGGAGAGGCCCTGGCTGCGGGCGGGACGGCCGGGATGGTGGCCGGAGATGCGCTGGCGGCGGGCGGGGCAGCGGAGTCGGCGGCCCGGGAGGCGTCGGCGGTGGGCGGGGCGACCGGTGGGGCCGTGGTCGATCTCGGGGCGGGGACCGGGTACTACCTCGGGCAGGTGCTCCGTGGCGCGCCGGGGGCCGTCGGGCTGGCGCTGGATCTGTCCAAGTTCGCGGCGCGGCGGGCGGCCAGGGAACATCCCCGGCTGGGGGCCGTGGTGTGTGACGCGTGGCGGCGGCTGCCGGTGCGGGACGGGGTGGCCTCGGTGGTGCTCAACGTGTTCGCGCCGCGCAACGGGCCCGAGCTGGCCCGGATCCTGGCCCCTGGCGGGCGGCTGGTGGTGGTGACGCCGGAGGCTGGGCACCTGGGTGAGCTGGTGGGGGCGCTGGGGCTGTTGCGGGTGGATGAGGGCAAGGCGCGGCGGGTGGAGGAGAAGCTTGGCGCCTATTTCACCCGGGTTGATGACGATGTTCGCTCGTTCGAGTTGTCTCTGGCGCATCGGGACATCGCGACCGTGGTCGGGATGGGGCCGAGCGCCTGGCACACCGATCCGGCCGAGCTGGCCGGGCGGATCGGTGTGCTGCCGGAGCCCTGTGCGGTCAGCGCTTCGGTGCGCGTCGCGGTTTACCGTCGGGCTTGCCGGTAGCGCGGCCCTGGCCCGACTTCCCGTAAGCGGACTTGCCCTGGTCGGACTTGCCGTGCCCGAACTTGCCCTGGTCCGACTTCCCGTGCGCCGGCTTCCCCTGGCCCGACTTGCCCTGGCTGGAGCGGCCCTGGGCGGCTGCCTTGCCCTGGGGGGCGCGCAGGCCGCGGTTGGTGGACTCCTCGCGGCGGCTGCCGTCGGTGCGCAGGTTCTTCGGCAGCGGCGGCCAGGACAGCGAGCGGTCCGCGGCCAGCTCATCCGCCATGCCCAGCCACTGGCTGAGCTTGATGGTGCCCACCGCGGCCTGCGACTCGATGCCGATCTCGTGCAGCATCCGGTGCGCCCGGCCCCTGGTGATGAACGAGGTCAGCGCGGTCCGCGCCGGGGTGTTCGGCGACCCGTAGGCGGTGCTCAGCAGCGCCCAGATCACGCCCTGCAGGTGGCGGCTCTGGCCGGACTTGCGTTGCAGCACCAGGTGCGCGGCGTCGACCTTGGGGGCCGGGCGGAACGCGGTGGCCGGGACCCGGTGCTTGATGGCGATCTCGAACCGGGCCGCCCACCAGGCGTTCTCCAGGTCCCTCGGCCAGGCCGCGGTCAGGCGCTTGGCCAGGCCCCACTCCACCAGCAGGTCAGCCTGGGTGAGCGAGCCGTTCGGGGTGTTGAGCAGGCGGCGCAGCAGCGCGGTGGTGATGGAGAACGGGATGTTGGCCACCACCGCGAACTCCCGGTGCGGCAGCGGCACCGACAGCAGGTCGGCGTGCACCACCCGCAGGTTCTCGTGCTCGCCGTAGCGGCGCTCCAGGTCGCCGACGAACTCCTCGTCCCGCTCCACCGCGAGCACGCGGGCCCCGGTGCGCACCAGCTCGGCGGTGATCGCACCGGTGCCCGCGCCCAGGTCCATGACCAGGTCGTCCGGGCCCAGCCGGGCGTTCACCACCAGGTCGCTGATCACCTTCGAGGAGGACAGCAGGTGGACACTGGAGTGGTTGGGCTGGCGCTGACGCGGCGGACGACCTGGTTGCACCCTCCTACGCTAGCTGGGCGAGTCCAGTAATGACGAAACCGTGGTCTGCCTGGCGAGCAGTTCGACCACATCCATCGGCTCGCCGCGGCGGGCCATCGCCTGCCGCTGCCGCTGCGCGCCGCCGCCCACGGTGAACAGGTGCTCGGTCAGCCGCTCGACCAGCTCCAGCTCGCCGTTGGCGCTCAGGAACGGCCGCAGCCGCCGCAGGGCACGCCGCAGCACCGCGCTGACCGGCAGCAACGAGCCGGACTCCGGATCGGGGCAGTGGCCGCCGAGGCCGTCCCGCGCGGCCCGCCACAGCGCGGCGCGCAACACCTCGTGCGGGATCCGCGGCGCGGCCACCCCGGCCTCGATGTCGTGGCTGGCGGCCTGGGCCAGGGCCCGCACCAGCACGCCCAGCAGCACTGCCTCCTCGACCGTGGCCGCCACGTCGCAGACCCGGACCTCCAGGGTCGGCTGGGCCTCCGACAGGCGGATGTCCCAATAGACCATCTTGCGGTCCAGGGCCGCCCCGGCACGCAGGAGAGCGCTCACGCTGGCGTCGTAGTGGGCGGGGGAGTCGAAGAACGGCGGCGGGCCCGCGGAGGGCCAGCGAGCCCAGCTGACGTGCCGCCAGCTGGCGTGGCCGCTGTCCTGGCCCCGGGAGAACGGGGAGTTCGCGCTCAGCGCGAGCAGCAGCGGCAGCCAGGGGCGCAGGTGGTTGGACAGCCGGATGCCGAACTCGGCGTCCGGGATGGCCACGTGCACGTGGCAGCCGCACAGGGTGTCCACCAGGCCGCCGTAGCGCTCGGCGATGAGGTGGTAGCGGTCCTTGCCGGCCAGCGGCGGCGGCCAGGGCTCCGGGAAGACCGCGGTGCCGGTGGCCAGCAGCCACAGGTTCAGCTCGCGGGCGCTGTCGGCCAGCCTGCCGCGCAGCCGGGCCAGGTGGTGGGTCAGCTCCTCCGCGGTGGTGCAGACCGGCGAGGCGGTCTCCACCTGGAAGCGGGTCAGCTCCTCCTGGAGTTGCTCATCGGACCCGCCGGCGTCGGCGCCGCGGCGCACGGCCGCGGCCTGGGCCGCCAGCCTGCCGGTGTCCGCGTCGACGAGGATGAACTCTTCTTCGACCCCGAAGGTCCACTCGCTCATGCCCATCACCCTGCCGCAGTGGGGCGGGCGAAGGCTGCGCGCATCCGGGTGGCTACCCGGGGCATCCCGGCGGTTGCCGGGGAAGTTGGGGCGGTCGACGCGCTAGGTCGCCTCTCGGCGAAAGGCACGACATGGCTCCAGCCGAACGGTATTCCATGAAGGCGGAAAGTGAGCCCGGGGGACACGTAACACGCCGACCACCAAGTACAACTTATCGCACTTGCCGTTTGTTCCCCAAAACGAAGGGGGCCGTCGGCCGGCGAGGGGGGTGTTACCGACCGACGGCGGTGGACTGACGCGGCGATCTCCACCGGATGGGGGAGGCGGTGGTCTGGGGGGTTCACCGCATGCCACCCGGGTTCGACAGCGACTCTCGGGATGCTCGTCGCCGGATCTGGCACGCGTCAGTCAACTTGTTCAACGGTCTACCACTCCTTCTTGTTCCGGAACTCGCACGTGCAGTAGCTCACCCTCGATTGGCTGACTGGCCGGGGGTCGGGGCGCCCGGCCGGGGCACCACCCAGCCGTCTTCGCGGCCGATCCGGTTGGCGCCGATGACGATCAGCACGCCGACCCCGACCGCGGCCAGGTGCAGCACGTTGTCCGCCCAGTTGAGGTTGAGCAGGTCGTGCGCGGGGTCGCCGGTGACGAACAGGCCGTAGACCAGGACCGCGCCGTAGGCGACGATCAGGAGCCAGCCGTAGGCCATGGTGGCGCGCAGTCCGCTGGCGCAGATCCCGCCGACGAGGCCGAGCACGAAGTGGATCACGTTGTGCATCGGGTTCAGCGTGAAGCCGAGCGCGTCGATGACCGGGTCGTGCCGGAAGAAGTCGGTGAAGCCGGTCACGGCGAAGCCGCCGAGGCCCAGCAGGAAGAAGATGGCGCCGGTGCTCAGCGCGACCATCTGCGGCCAGGGGAACCGGGCAGGCTTTACTCGCTCGCTCATCGCAAACCTCCTCGTGGACCCCGGCTACCCGGGGCGTTCCCGGCCAAACGCGACCGGTTGGCAGGATGGGGGGATGCGGGTGCGACCGGTGTCCTTCGACGTCCTGGTGACCGAGGTCGCCGACCGGATCGCCGCCCTGCCCAGGCAACTGTGGGCCAGGGTCGCCGTGGACGGGGCCGCCGCGGCCGAGCCGGGCCTGCTGGCCGACGCGCTGGCCGAGCCGCTGCGGGTGCGGGGCAGGCCGGTGCTGCGGGTCTCCGCGGGGGACTTCCTGCGCCCGGCCTCGCTGCGGCTGGAACACGGCAGGCGGGACCCGGACTCCTTCTACCTCAACTGGCTGGACGCGGGCGCGCTGCGCCGGGAGGTGCTGGACCCGTTGGCGCCACAGGGATCCGGCCTGGTGCTGCCGAGCCTGTGGAACCCGGTCACGGACCGGGCGACCAGGGCGCGGCGGGTGCCGTTGCCGCCGGGCGGGGTGCTGCTGCTGGACGGCGCACTGCTGATGGGACAAGGACTTCCGCTGGAGCTGACCGTCCACTTGCGACTGTCCGAGGCGGCGCTGGCCCGGCGCACGGCCGCGGAGCTGCACTGGACGCTGCCCGCGTACAAGCGGTACGCGGAGGAGGTCGACCCGGACAACCTGGCCGATCTGGTTGTCCGGGTCGACGATCCTCGGCATCCCGCCCTGGTGGAGCCTTAGCCGTTGAGGGTCTCGCGGGCCTTCTCGAAGGCGTGGATGGCCTGCCAGACCTCGTCGGTGCTGTGCGCGGCCGACATCTGGGTGCGGATGCGGGCCTTGCCGTGCGGCACCACCGGGTAGGAGAAGCCGATCACGTAGATGCCCTGCTCCAGCAGCGCCTCCGCCATCCGGCCGGCCTCGGCCGCGTCGCCGATCATGACCGGCGCGATCGGGTGCTCGCCGGGGAGCACGTCGAAGCCGCGGGCGGTCATCTCGCGGCGGAACAGCTCGGTGTTCTGCCGCAGCTTCTCCAGCAGGTCGCCGGAGGTGCTGATCAGGTCGAGGGCCTTGAGCGAGGCGGCGGTGACCGCGGGGGCCAGCGAGTTGGAGAACAGGTACGGGCGGGAGCGCTGGCGGAGCAGCTCCACGATCTCGGCGCGGCCGGAGACGTAGCCGCCGCTGGCGCCGCCGAGGGCCTTGCCCAGGGTGCCGGTGAGCACGTCCACCTTGTCCTGCACGCCGAAGAGCTCCGGGGTGCCCGCGCCGGTCGGGCCGGTGAAGCCGACCGCGTGCGAGTCGTCCACCATGACCAGCGCGTTGTGCTTCTCGGCCAGCGCGCAGATCTCATCCAGCGGGGCCAGGTAGCCGTCCATGGAGAACACGCCGTCGGTGGCGATCAGCCGGTAGCGGGCGTCCTTGGCCTCGATGAGGCAGCGCTCCAGGTCGGCCATGTCGCGGTTCTTGTAGCGGAAGCGCTTGGCCTTGGACAGCCGGATGCCGTCGATGATGCTGGCGTGGTTGAGCTCGTCGGAGATCACCGCGTCCTCGGCGCCGAGCAGCGTCTCGAACAGCCCGCCGTTGGCGTCGAAGCAGGAGCTGTACAGGATGGTGTCCTCGGTGCCCAGGAAGGCCGACAGCCGGGCCTCCAGGTCCTTGTGGATCTGCTGGGTGCCGCAGATGAACCGCACCGAGGCCATGCCGAAGCCCCACTCGTCCAGCGCCGCCTTGGCCGCGGCCACCACCTCCGGGTGGTCGGCCAGGCCGAGGTAGTTGTTGGCGCAGAAGTTGAGCACCTTCGGGCCGCCGCCGACGCCGACCGAGGCGTTCTGCGGGGTGGTGATCACCCGCTCGGCCTTGTACAGGCCGGCCTCGCGGATCTCCTGGAGGCTGTTGCGCAGGTCCTCGCGCATGCTGCCGAACATCAGGTCCCTTTCCGTGCTGGGTCGGTGCTGGAGTTCGTGGTCCAGTCGAGGATGACCTTGCCGCAGCGCCCCTCGCGGGCGGTGGCGAAGGCCTCCTCGAAGTCCTCGTGGCCGAACCGGTGGGTGATCACCGGGCTGAGGTCGAGGCCGCCTTCCAGCAGCACCGACATCGAGTACCAGGTCTCGAACATCTCCCGGCCGTAGATGCCCTTGATGGTGAGCATGTTGAGCACCACGGTGGAGAAGTCCACCGGGATCTCCTTGCTGGGCAGGCCGAGCATCGCGATCCGGCCGCCGTGGGTCATGTTCGCGATCATCTCGCGCAGCGCGGAGGGCTGCCCGGACATCTCCAGCCCGATGTCGAAGCCCTCGCGCAGGCCGAGCTGGCGCTGCGCGTCGGCGATGGTGTGCTTGCTGACGTCCAGCGCCAGCGAGACGCCGACCTGCTCGGCCAGCTCCAGCCGGTACGGGCTGACGTCGGTGATCACCACGTGCCGGGCGCCGGCGTGCTTGGCCACCGCGGCGGCCATCACGCCGATCGGGCCCGCGCCGGTGATCAGCACGTCCTCGTTCATGATCGGGAAGCTGAGCGCGGAGTGCACCGCGTTGCCGAACGGGTCGAAGATCGCGGCCACGTCCAGGTCCACCGGGTTGCGGTGCACCCAGGCGTTGGTCGCCGGCAGCGCCACGTACTCGGCGAAGGCCCCGTTGTGGTGCACGCCCAGGCCCTTGGTGCGGGCGCACAGGTGCCGCCGCCCGGCCAGGCAGTTGCGGCACTTGCCGCAGACCAGGTGGCCCTCGCCGCTGACCAGGTCGCCCACCGCCACCTCGCGCACCGCCGAGCCGACCTCGACCACCTCGCCGACGAACTCGTGCCCGGTGACCAGCGGCACCGGCACGTTGCGCCGGGCCCAGTCGTCCCAGTCCTGGATGTGCAGGTCGGTGCCGCAGATGCCGGTGCGGCGCACCCGCACCAGCACGTCGTCGGCGCCGACGGCGGGCATCGGGACGTCCTCCAGCCACAGGCCGGGCTCGTCCTTCGCCTTGATCAGTGCTTTCACCAGGCATCTCCAGACAACTAGCGGTTACGCGATGCCTGAGTCTGGGTGCGCACGTGCGCATGCGTCCATCGACGATTACTGAACTAGCGATTCAGTCCTTCTGCACAGAGCAGTCCGGCGGCCGTCGCGGCCCGCACCGCCTCGGCCCGGTCGTTGACCTTGAGCTTGCCGAAGACCCGTTGCAGGTGGCTCTTCACGGTGGCCTCGGTGACGAACAGGTCGCGGGCGATGTCGGCGTTGCGGTGGCCCGCGGCGACCAGCCGGAGCACTTCCAGTTCGCGGGCTGACAGTTTTGGCCTGCTGCCGTCCTGCTGAACCTCGGCCACCAGTTGGCACAGCAGTTCTGGTGACACGGTGGCGATACCGGCCCGCGCCCGGCGCACCGCCTCGATGAGCTGAGTCCGGCCGGTGGATTTCAGCAGAAAACCGCGGGCGCCCGCGCGTAATGCGCACAGCACCCGGCGTCCTTCGCCGCTGAACACCAGGACCTCGACGCCGGGGTGGTATTCGCGGAAGTGCCGGATCAGTTCGAGGCCGTCGTCCAGCGGGCTGGCCAGCTCCAGGAGTACGACATCCGGAGGACACCGGTTGAACTGGGGATACGCGGTAAGCCATGAGGTGGCGCCACCTACCTGGGTGATGTCGGCGGTGCCGGCGAACACGGTGCGCAGGGTGGCTATGACAATAGGCTGCGGATCAATGACGAATACCCGGACATCTGCTTGGACGGCCATGGAAACCTCGGGAACGCAGGGGCGGCGCCAGGGGTTTCGCAGAGTAGCATACTCGATATAGTGGCACTGTATGCTCTTTTGAGTTTTCAATTCGGCCTGCTTGTGCCGGTGCGCGGAGCGGTAACTGGTCCAAACCAGATTCGACAGGAGGGGCGACAAGCGGGGTCGGAGATGGTACCTACGGGGTCATGTCAATCCGCCAGGCCCTGTTGGCCCTGTTACAGCAGGGGCCCAAGTACGGCTTCCAGCTGCGCGCCGAGTTCGAGTCGCGCACCGGGTCGACCTGGCCGCTCAACATCGGGCAGGTCTACACCACGCTGGGGCGGCTCGAACGCGACGACCTGGTCGAACCGGCCGGGCAGGACGCCGAGGGCCACATCTACTACCGGCTGACCCACGGTGGCCGGGGCGAGGTGCAGCGCTGGCTGCAGTCCCCGGTGGACCGCGGCGCGCCCGCCCGCGACGAGCTGGCCATCAAGATCGCCCTGGCCGCCGCGCTACCCGGGGTGGACGCGCGCGGCATCGTCCGGGTGCAGCGGCTGCACACGCTGCGGGTGCTGCAGAACTACACCCGGCTCAAGGCGCAGGCCTCCGCCGATGAGGACCTGGCCTGGCTGCTGGTGCTGGACTCGCTGGTGTTCCAGGCCGAGGCCGAGGTGCGCTGGCTGGAGCAGTGCGAACAGCGGCTGGCCCGCCGCGCCCAGGCCGAGGAGACCGCACCGGCCCCGGCCGCCGCGCCCGTGGCCGAACAGGCCGAACCCGGGCGAGTCGGAGGATGACCTGAGCCGTCCCCGCCGGGAAGACTGCCGCTGACGACAGCGGGAACCCGGTCCGGAAGGGACGGTCGATGCGGCGCGGCGTGTTCTGCCTGCCCGCCGTGCGGGCGGTGCTGCGGCTGGTGCTGCGCTGGATCAGCGTGACCAGGGGCGCGAGCCTGGCGCTGGCGGTGATGATCTCGGTGCCGGTGGCCGCCACCCTGCTCAGCGACGTGCTCTCCGACGCCCAGCGCACCAGCCCGCGCCGCACCATCGAGCAGACCATCGGCCAGGCCGGGGCCAGGGTGGCCGACGCAGGCTACGGCGACGTGCCGATCCTGCAGAACCTGGACGGCTCCCAGGTGCGGCCCGCGCCACCGGGAGAGGGCGCCCCGGCCCACCGGCACGCGACCTGGCCGGAGCTGCCGCCGGGCGCGACCACGCTGACCATGACCCGCTCGCTGCTGACCGCGCAGGCCGGGCAGACCCGGTTGAGCGCCCAGTTCCAGGAGCTGGACTACCTCCATCCGCTGGCCCGGGGCATCACCGAGCACGTGCGCGGCCGGGCGCCGAAGGGGCCGGATGAGCTCGCCGCCTCGCCGGAGTTCCTGCGCGCGGCCGGGATCGAGCTCGGCGCCACCGTCGCCGTGCCCGAGGCCGGCCGCGCCTTCCTGGTGGTGGGGGTGGCCCGGCCGGCCAGGGACCACGGCGAGCTGGTGCTCTACGCCCAGCCCGGCGCGCTCTACGAGCAGCTGGCCGCGAGCCTGCCGCCGAGTGAGCGGCCCCGGCTCGGTGGCCGGATGTGGTTGGTGGACAAGGACTTCGACTGGCCCGCCGTGCTGGCGGCGAACGAGCACGGGCTGGCGGTGTACTCCAGGGGCGCGGTGACCGAGCCGCCGCCGCCGGAGCGGGTGCCGCTGCCCGCCGATCCCACCGAGGTCTACCGCAGCTTCCACGACCTGCTCATCGACGACCTGACCGGCGGGCAGGACCGCAGCCAGTCCACCGGCGAGCGGCTGGGCATGCTACTGGTCTGGATCGCGGTGGTGCAGGTGGTGCTGCTGGGCGGGGCGATGTTCGCCGTCGGCATCCGGCTGGGGCGGCGGCAGCTGGGCGCGCTGGCCGCCAACGGGGCAGGCGGCGGGCACCTGGTGCTGTTGCTGCTGCTGTGGGGCCTGCTGCTCGGCCTGGGCGGCGCGGTGCTGGGCAGTGTGGTCGGCACGGTGGGGGCCGGGGTGCTGATCGAGCTGTTCCACCGGTTCGACCTGCCGCGGATCTGGCGGTTCCAGGTGGGCCTGGACGACCTGGTGCTGCCGTTCGCGCTGGGCGTCTTCGCCGGGCTGGCCGCCGCGGTGGTGCCGGCGGTGCGGGCTGGCCGGACCAGGGCCGGGCAGCTGCTGGCCGACCGGCGCAGCGAGCGGCGGCCGTCCAGGGTGACCCCGGTGCTGGGCGCGGCGCTGGTGCTCACCGGGCTGGCGGTGGCCGCCGCGGCGGCCTTCGCGCTGGACTGGCGCGGCCTGGTGCCGGTGGCCACGCTGCTGGTCAGCGTCGGGTTGTTCGCCTGCTTCCCCGCGCTGGTCGGCGGGATCGCCGCGCTCGCGCCCGCGCTGCCGGTGAGCGTGCGGATCGCGCTGCGCGAGCTGGGCAGGCACCGGGCGCGCAGCGCGCCTGCCATCGCCGCGGTGATGGCGGTGGTGATCGGCACCATCGCGCTGGCCACCCTGGACGTCACCCGCAACGCCTACACCTCCGGCCGCTACTGGCCGACCCTGCCGGACCGGCACGCCGCGGTCCTGGTGCCCGACGCGGCCACCCGCCCGCCCGAGTGGGAGGCGCTGCGGCGCACCCTGGCCGGCGCGCTGCCCGCGCGGTCCTTCGCCGAGGTCACCGCGCTGCCGGGGACCTGGGACCGCTGTGGCGGCGGGGGCTGCCCGCACACGGTGGAGGTGGCCATGTCCCCGGCCGCCGGGTGCGGGCCGGAGTGGACCACCAGGGAGCAGTGGCTGCCGCCGGGCGGGCCGGACTGTGTGCACCACCGGCGGCTGCTGGGCACCGTGCTGGTGGGCGACGCCGAGCTGCTGCGCCGGGTCAGCGGGGTCACCGACCCGGCCGCGGCGGCGGCGCTGGCCCGCGGCGAGGCGGTGGTGCTGGACGCGAGGTACGTGCAGGACGGGATGGCCAGGCTGGTGGTGAACACCCCGCAGGGCCGCCATGATCTCGCCCTGCCCGCGCTGGCCGTGCCCAGCGAGGTCGGCTCCGCGCTGATGGTGCTGCCGCCGGAGACCGCGGCGCGCACCGGGGTGGCGCCGAGCCTGCGCGGCCTGGACATCGAGCTGGACCGGCGGCTGAGCCGGTTCGAGCAGGACCGGATCGGCGAGGTGGTGCGCGCCTTCGGGCTCAGCGGCTACGTGGAGCGCGGCACGACCAGGGAGGCGGCGCTGTTCGCGCTGCTGTTGCTGGCCTGCACCGCGCTGCTGAGCACCACGGCCGCGGTGACCGCCACCGTGCTCTCGCTGATCGACACCCGGCGGCACTCGATCATGCTGGCCACCGTCGGCGCCTCGCTGCGCACCCGGCGCTCGCTGGCGGTGACCCAGTCACTGATCATCTCCGGCCTGGGCAGCGTGCTCGGCGTGCTGGTCGGCATCCTGCCCGCGGCGGTGGTCTCCGCCCAGGGCGCGCGCCGGATGTGGCGGGACGGGCCGGTGGCGCTGCCCTACGAGCTGGTCCTGCCCTGGCCGGTGATCGGGTTCGTGCTGGTGGTGGTGCCCGCGATCGCCGCCCTGGTGGCACTGGCCTGCGTGCGCCGAAGGGTGACCATCGACCGCAGGCACACCTAGATCAGCTCGGCGAACCGTTCCGGGGAGATGTTGCCGCCGGAGAGGATCGCGCCGATCCGGCCGCCGGTGGGCAGCTTGCCGGTCAGCAGCGCGGCCAGCGGGGTCGCGCCGCTGGGCTCCAGCACGATCTTGAGCCGCTCGAAGGCGAAGCGCATGGCCGCCCGGATCTCCTCGTCGCTGACCAGCACCACCTCGTCCACCAGGCGCCGGTTGATCGAGAAGGTCAGCTCGCCGGGGATCTCCGCGGCCTGGCCGTCGGCGATGGTGCGCGGCACCGGGACCGAGACCCGTTCACCGGCCAGCAGCGAGCGGCGAGTGTCGTCGCCGGCCTCGGGTTCCACGCCGATGACCCGGATGCCGGGGGAGAGGCCCTTGGCCGCGGTGGCCGAGCCGGCGATCAGCCCGCCGCCGCCGACCGGGGTGAGCACCGTGTCCAGGTCGTCGACCTCGGCCAGGAGCTCGAGCGCGGCGGTGCCCTGGCCGGCGATCACGTGCGGGTGCTCATACGGCGGGATCAGCGCGAGACCGCGGTCGGCGGCCAGCTGGTTGCCGATGGCGACCCGGTCGCCGGTGTAGCGGTCGTAGGTGACCAGCTCCGCGCCGTAGCCCGCGGTCGCGTCCTTTTTGGACTGTGGCGTGTCCTCGGGCACCAGGATCACCGCGCTGCTGCCCAGTTCGCGGGCGGCCAGCGCCACGGCCTGGGCGTGGTTGCCGGAGGAATATGCCGCGATCCCTTTGCGCAGCTGGGCTTCGGAGAGCCGGGAGACCGCGTTGTAGGCGCCGCGGAACTTGAACGCGCCGATCCGCTGGAAGTTCTCGCACTTGAGGTGCACCCGCGCGCCGACGAGGTCGTCGAGCTGGCGGGAGCGCAGCACCGGGGTGCGGTGCGCCACCCCGGCCAGCCGGGCGGCGGCCTCCCGCACGTCGGCCAGGGTCACCGGGAGGGCGGTCATGAGTTCTCCTTGATCTGGGCGAGGTAGCTGTAGGCGGAGGCCCGGGAGATGCCCAGGCGGGAGGCGACCCTGGGCACCGCGCGGCGCACCGCGAACACACCCTGCTCGTTGAGGTCCTGGAACAGCGCCAGGCGCTCCGCTCGGCCCAGTTCGGCCCAGGGGCGTGGATCGGCCAGCTGACGTCTGTCCACAATGGAGTCGATCACGGCGTCGATGTCGTCGCCGAAGGTGGTGGTCGGCGCGGGCAGCGGGTTGTCCACCCCGGCGAGCCCGCCGAGCAGCTGCTGGGCCTGGGTGAGCCCGGTGAGGTCGAGGTTCACGCACAGCGCGCCGAAGACGGTGTTGTCGCTGTCCCGCAACAACATCGTGGAGGACTTGACCATTTTCCCGTCCGGTGTGCGGGTGATGTAGTTGAGCTGGTCCGCCGCGTCATCGCCCCTGGCCAGCAGCCCCATGCCGATCTCACTCATCGACCCGCCCACCCCGCGCCCGGTCACCGCGCCCGCGATGGCCACCACCGAGTTCGCCGGCCGCCGGAAGTCGTGCACCACCACCTCGCAACACCCGCCGAAGGTGGCCACGATCCCGTCGGCCACCGGCCCCAGCGCCGCCAGGATCGCCTCCCGCTCCGCCATCAGAGCACCTTGGCGAGCGCGTCGATCTCCACGCAGGCGCCGTAGGGCAGGCTGGCCACCCCGACACAGGTGCGCGCGGGCCGCGGCTCGGCGAAGAACCCGGCGAAGGCGGCGTTGAGCCGGTCCCGATCGGCGATGTCGGTGAGGTAGGCGGTCACCTGCACCACGTCGCTCCGCCGCGCGCCCGCCTCGGCCAGGGCTTCGTCGAGGTTGGCGAAGGCTTGGGCGCATTCGGCGGGGAAGCCACCGGGGGTCAGGACGCCCGGTTCGGTGACGCCGAGGCGGCCGGAGACGGCGACCAGGTCGCCGGTGCGGAAGGCGGTGGAGTACGGGTGCTCGTCGGTCATGGACGAAATGTACAACTGCTGGACTGAGTGTCCAAGGAGTGTGAGCTAGCGAACCAGGGTGTCCAAGCGGATGTCAGCGGGGAAGGGCACGCGGCATTCCAGGCGGTCGTGGAAGATGCCGGTCAGCGCGTAGGAGCGGCTCGCCGGGTCGAGCTCGTAGACGTAGACGACCGGAGCGCCGGAGTTGTTCTCCACCCGCCAGAAGTGCGCGATGCCCGCCTCGGCGTAGCGGCGGGGCTTGGTCTCCCGGTCCCTGATCTCCGAGGACTTGGACACCACCTCGACCACCAGCAGCACGTCCTCGGGCTGGTAGAAGGTGCGGTCCAGGTCGCGGGCGGCGGTGGCGGTGACGATGGAGACGTCGGGGCAGGGGCGCTGGCGGGGGCCGAGCACCACGTCCATCTCACGGGTGGCGGCCAGGTGCGGGGGCGCCTGCCGCTGGAGCTCGTCCCGCAGACGTTCCACGACGCGGCGGTGGAACTCGGTCCGCGGCGCCATGACGATCAGCTCACCGTCGACCAGCTCGATGTGCTGGAGCGCGTCCAGCTCCCCGCACGGCCCGTCGCCGCCGATCTGGTCGAGATCGGCGGCGGTCCAGCCGTTCGGTGGCGGGTAGGGCCAGTTGGTCCCGGGCATCGGTCAGGCCGGGGCGACCTGGGTCACGTGCACCACCGCGCTCCCCGCCTCGTCCGATGCCGCCAGGTCCACCTCGGCTGTGATCGCCCAGTCGTGGTCGCCTGCCGGGTCGTCGAAGGCCTGGCGGACCACCCACTGGCCGGGGTGCTCGTCTTGGTTGATCATCAGCAGGGCTGGGCCGCGGGCGTTGGGGCCGGTGCCGATCTCGTCGTACTCCTCGAAGTACGGCTCCAGGGCCTCGCGCCAGCGCTCGGCGTCCCAGCCGGCGTGCGCGTCCAGCTCGCCCAGGGTGTAGTAGTCGCGGCGGGCGGCCAGTTCCACGCGGCGGAACAACTCGTTGCGGACCAGGACCCGGAAGGCCCTGGGGTTGGCGGTGACCGGCGGCGGGCCGGTGTCCACTGTGGACTGTTCGGGGTCGTCCTCGTCGGTGGGGTTGCGGAGCTGCTCCCACTCGTCCAGCAGGCTGCTGTCGACCTGGCGGACCAGTTCGCCGAGCCATTCGATGAGGTCGGTGAGCTCTTCGGTTTTCGCGTCGTCGGGGACGGTCTGGCGCAGGGCCTTGTAGACGTCGGCCAGGTAGCGCAGGACCAGGCCCTCGGAGCGGGCCAGCTGGTAGAAGGCGATGTAGTCGACGAAGGTCATGGCGCGCTCGTACATGTCGCGCACCACCGACTTCGGTGAGAGCTCGTGGTCGGCGACCCAGGGGTGACCCCGGCGGTACATGTTGTAGGCCGCCTCCAGGATGTCCTGCAACGGCTTGGGCCAGGTCACCTCCTCCAGGGCTTCCATCCGCGCCTCGTACTCCATGCCCTCGGCCTTCATCTTGTTGACGGCCTCGCCGCGGGCGCGGAACTGCTGCTGGGAGAGAACGGGTCTCGGATTGTCCACTGTGGACTCGATGACGGAGACCACGTCCAGCGCGTAGGTCGGGGAGTCCCGGTCCAGCAGCTCGATGGTGGCCAGCGCCAGGGGGGACAGCGGCTGGTTGAGGGCGAAGTCGAACTGGAGGTCCACGGTCAGGCGGACCGTGCGGCCGTCCTCGTCGGGGGTGTCCAGCTTCTCCACCACGCCCGCGGCCAGCAGGGCGCGGTAGATCGCGATCGCGCGGCGGATGTGCTTGATCTGCGCCGGGCGGTCCTCGTGGTTGTCCTCCAGCAGGTGCCGCATCCCGGCGAAGGCGTCGCCGGGGCGGTTGATCACGTTCAGCAGCATGGCGTGGCTGACCTGGAAGCTGGAGGTCAGCGGCTCGGGCTCGGCCTCGACCAGGCGCTTGAAGGTCGGCTCGCCCCAGGAGACGAAGCCCTCCGGCGGCTTCTTGCGCACCACCTTGCGCCGCTTCTTCGGGTCATCGCCTGCCTTGGCCAGCGCGCGCTCGTTCTCCACCACGTGGTCGGGCGCCTCGACCACCACGTTGCCCACCGTGTCGTACCCGGCCCGCCCGGCCCGGCCGGCGATCTGGTGGAACTCGCGCGCCTTGAGGATGCGGGTGCGCACCCCGTCGTACTTGCTCAGCGCGGTGAACACCACGGTCCGGATCGGCACGTTGATGCCCACGCCCAGGGTGTCCGTGCCGCAGATCAGCTTGAGCAGACCGGCCTGGGCCAGCTGCTCGACCAGGCGGCGGTACTTGGGCAGCATGCCCGCGTGGTGCACGCCGATGCCGTGCCGGACCAGCCGGGACAGCGTCTTGCCGAACCCGGCGGTGAACCGGAACTTGCCGATCTGCGCGGCGATCGCGTCCTTGTCCGCCCGGCTGGAGACGTTGATGCTCATCAGCGCCTGCGCCCGCTCCAGTGCGGCGGCCTGGCTGAAGTGCACCACGTAGATCGGGGCCTGCTGGGTGGAGAGCAGCTCCTCGATGGTCTCCTGCAGCGGCGTGGTGACGTAGGAGTGGAACAGCGGCACCGGGCGCTCGGCCGAGCTGACCACCGAGGTGGGGCGGCCGGTGCGCCGGGTCAGGTCCTCCTCGAACCGGCTGACATCGCCCAGGGTGGCCGACATCAGCAGGAACTGCGCCTTGGGCAGCTCGATCAGCGGGACCTGCCAGGCCCAGCCGCGGTCGGGCTCGCTGTAGAAGTGGAACTCGTCCATGACGACCTGGCCGACCTCGGCGTCCGCGCCGTCGCGCAGCGCGATGTTGGCCAGGATCTCCGCGGTGCAGCAGATGATCGGCGCGTCGCCGTTGACGCTGGAGTCGCCGGTCATCATGCCGACGTTCTCCGCGCCGAACATCTCGATCAGCGCGAAGAACTTCTCCGAGACCAGCGCCTTGATCGGCGCGGTGTAGAAGGTCCGCTGCTTGTTCGCCAGCGCGGCGAAGTGCGCCCCCGCGGCGACCAGGCTCTTGCCGGAGCCGGTCGGCGTGGACAGGATCACGTTCGCGCCGGATACGATCTCGATCAGCGCTTCCTGCTGCGCCGGGTACAGCTCGATCCCCTGGCCCGCGGCCCAGGTGCTGAAGGCGTCGAACAGGGCGTCGGGATCCTGGCCGTCCGGCAGGTACTCGGTGAGCGTCATGGTGCCCCCGATCGTGCCTTACCCGGCTGACCTGGTCACCAGCGGGGAGTAGTTGGTGATCCACCGGGTATCCCGGCGCTCATGCGTCTCGGTGACGAGCAGCGGCCGCGGCGGGCGGCGGGCGAGGTGGAGACGGCCATTCCGGCGCGGCTGGACCGGCTGCCGTGGGCGCGCTGGCCGAACGGCTCACCGAACCGGGCAACGGACTGGGCCTGACCGACTTCGAGGTCGGCTTCGCCGCCTCCTGCTACGTGCTGGGCGCGGTGCTCGGCTCGCTGGTCTTCGGCTACCTGACCGACCGGTTCGGTCGCAAGAAGCTGTTCCTGCTCACCCTGGTGCTCTACCTCATGATCTCGGTCTGCTACCTCGGCTCCGGGCTGCTGCTGATCGGCACCGCCGCGCTGTCGGCAACGGCGCGCTGTCCGCGACCGGGCTGACCCTGGCCTGGTCCGCGGTGTTCTTCTTCGCCTCGGCCGGGGCCAGCGCGGCCGTTGTCGCAGGCGGAAGCCGGTCGTTCGGCCTAACCGGCGGCACATTTCGGCGGTATCGCAAACGCCTATGCCGGGGAATGGGTGCGCCCTCATCACTCCATCGGGTCATTATTTTGATGCGCTGACAACTTGACCCGGGAATTTGGTGCCCCGGTGAGCACGTTCGGCGGAGTGGATTGTCAGGCTGGTGACAAAACGGCCGAAATGTTGGCCTCTTGGGGGAGTTTCCTCGGTTTGGTTCTTGCCTAGCTATGACACACGACAGTAACCTACCGGCTAGTAGGAGGCCGTTCGTGCAGGTCACCTGCCGTATTGCCGCCTGCCTTCCGGGTTTCTTTCGGCGACTCCCCTGCCCCGGATTTTTTCTGTCAACGAGTCGTTCGAGTGAATTCGGCGAACAATGACGCTCGCTGACCGAGGGAGAAGTTCACATGGCTCGACGCCACTTGACCACCATCTTGACTCGGACCACAGCCGTGCTCGCCGGCCTGGCCCTCGCCGCTGTCGGCGCCGGGGTCGCGCAGGCGGTGCCGGTCACCAAGACCCTGACCTACACCTGCGAGTTCCCGCTGATCGGCCCCGACGAGCTCCAGGTGACCATCTCGGTGAACCTGCCGGACTCGGCCGTGGTCGGCCAGCCCGCGCAGGCCACCGACTTCAAGGTCAGCGTGCTGGTGCCGGAGCGGATCGTGGAGGCCTTCGACCTGTTCGAGGCCAAGACCCTGGACGGCTCCGCGGTCGCGCACTTCGACGTCAAGGACGCGGCCGGGGTGAGCAAGACGGTCGACATCAACGGCATGACCGTGCCGTCCACCCCGATCCCGGACACCGGTGACCTGACCGTGCCCGCCACCGGCGACGTCCCGCCGACCACGGTGGACAACCCCGGCCAGGCCCAGGCGATCGTCAGCGGCGGGTTCGACGCCAAGCTGACCCCGCGCAAGGCCGACGGCTCGCCGACCGAGCTGGGCACCTTCGACCTGCCCTGCAAGGAGAACCCGGGGCAGGACCTCAAGCTCGGCGAGATCCCGGTCGCCGCGGCGAGGAAGTAGCAGATGACCCGGACTGGATCGGCGCACCGGCTCGGGGCCCTCGCGGCCGCGGCGCTGCTGGTGCCGGCACTCGGCGTCTCCCTTGTCGGCGACGGCAGCGCGGCCGCCGAATCGACAGCCCGCCGGATCGCCTACACCTGCACCACGCCGGAGCTGACCGCCCAGGTGGTCACCGAGGTCGCGGGCGTGTTCCCGGCCTCGGGCTCGGTCGGCGCGCCGGTCCAGTCCGCCCTCACCGTCACCGCGACCCTGCCGGAGACGGTGCTGCCCGCCCTCGGCGGCGCGAAGTCGGTGATCGGCACCGCCGCTCTCGGCCTGGCCGTCGGCGGCGCGGGACTCTCCACCGCGGTCACCGCGGAAGAGCTGAGCGTCGCGGCCACCGAGGTGCCGGAGAAGGGGGAGCTGAAGGTCGTCGCCACCGGCAAGGCCCCCGCGCTCACCCCGGTCAAACCCGGCGACCTGACCGTCACCGCGACCGAGCTGACCCTGACCCTCGGCTCGGCCACCGCCGACGGGCCGCCGCTGATCCTCAAGTGCGCCAAGGACGACGGGCAGGACGCCCAGCTGGTCAAGCTCCCGGTCACCGGGCGGAACCTGACCACCGTGCCCGCCCCCAGCGGCACCCTGCCGGTGCCCACCACCGGCGGGAAACCGTTGCCCAGCACCGGAACGACCGCACCGGGCGCGGGCGAGGACCAGCAGCTGGGGCCGTTGGCCCGGCGGATCCGGTACAAGGTCGAAGGGGTGTCCCGGATCAAGAAGATGGAGTCCGAGGTCAAGATCGGCCCCGGCGAGATGCTCACCGAGGTGATCATCAAACTGCCGGTCGGCGAGATCAAGGGCGACCTCACCCTGCCGCCGTCGAAGGGCTACTTCGTGCTGTTCCGGTTCGTGCCCAACAACTCGGTGATCGAGTTCGAGTCGGTCGGCCAGGTGGCGGGCATCATCGAGCGCGGCCAGGTGAAGGCGACCTCGAAGATGTTCATCAAGCTGCGCGACATCAAGGTCGGCGGCGTGCCCCTGGACGTGGGACCGAACTGCAGGACCGTGGAACCCGCGGTGATCGACCTGGTCTCGGCCCCGCCGCCACCGCCGTTCCTGCCCACCAGGCCCACCCCGATGAGCGCGACCTACACCATCCCGCCCTTCGGCAACTGCGGTGTCACCGAGCCGCTGGACTCGCTGCTGACCGGACTGATCTCCGGGCCCGGCAACACCTTGAACCTGACCCTCACCTTCCTCGGATATGAGTGAGGCCCGCCGATGCCGCCGAACCCGCACGTGCTCAGGGGCCGCCTGCTCGGCCTGCTGTTCCTGGTGATCATCTCGCTGCTGCTCGGCCTGACCGTCGCGGTCTACCGCGGCGACTTCAGCTCCGCGGTCAGCGTGCTGCTGCGCACCGACCACGTGGGCAACCAGCTGATGACCGAGTCCGACGTGAAGGTGCGCGGACTGGTGGTCGGCTCGGTGAAACGCATCTCCAGCCGCGGCGAGGGCGCCGAGCTGGAGCTGGCCATGCAGCCGGACAAGCTGGCGCTCATCCCCAAGGGCGTCTCCGCCCGGCTGCTGCCCAAGACCCTCTTCGGTGAGCGCTACGTCGCGCTGATGTTGCCGGACAACGGAACCGGCGACACCCTCGACGCAGGCGACGTGATCGGACAGGACCGCTCGGCCACCGCGATCGAGCTGGAACGCCTGCTGGCCAACCTGATGCCGATGCTGGAGGCGGTGCAGCCGCACAAGCTCTCGGTCACCCTCGGCGCGATGTCGGCCGCCCTGGCCAACCGGGGCAAGGCGCTCGGGCAGAACCTGGTCCGGCTGGAGCACTACCTCACCGAGATCAACCCCGAGGTGCCCGCGCTCACCGAGGGCATGCGCGAGCTGGTCAAGGTGGCCGACACCTACAGCACCGCGATCCCGGACGCCCTGGACGCGCTCAGCGACCTCACCGTCACCACCAAGACCTTCGTCGAGCAGCGGGAGAACCTGAAGCTGCTGTACCGCAGCCTGGGCGCCACCGCCAACGACCTCGGCGGCTTCCTGCGCGCCAACAAGGACAACGTGATCCGGCTCTCCGACGCCAGCAGGGCCACCCTGGAGACGATGGCCAGGTACTCGCCTTCGTGGCCGTGCATGGCCGACACGCTCACCAAGTTCAAGTCGGTGATGAACTCCGCCTTCGGCGCGGGCACCGACCGGCCGGGCCTGAAGGTGCACCTGCACCCGGTGCCCTCGCGCGGGGAGTACAAGCCGGGCAAGGACGATCCGGTGTACAACGCCCGCGGCGGTCCGCGCTGTTACCCCTTCGGCAGCCCGCCCAGCGGCGGCAAGGCGGTCGCGTTGCCGGTCAGCGGGGACACCGCCGACCTCGGCCTGGCCAACTCGCCACAGGAGAGCCAACTGCTCGCCCAGCTGCTCGCGCCCGCGCTCGGCCGCACCCCCGAGGCGGTGCCGTCCTGGAGCGGCGTGCTGCTCGGCGCGATCTACCGGGGAACGGAGGTGACCCTGAAATGAGGGGAGTCACCGCGCCACTGCTCAAGTTCAGCGTCTTCGCCGTGCTCACCGTGCTGGTCACCGCCCTGCTCGCGGTGACGATCTCCAACACCACCGCGGTGGGCGCGAACTTCTACACCGCGCGCTTCTCCGATGTCACCTCGCTCAACGAGGGCGACGACGTGCGCATGTCCGGGGTCCGGGTCGGCAAGGTCGAGGGACTGCGACTGGCCGGCCGGGGGGTGGTCGAGGTGCAGTTCTCCGTCGAGGGCAGGCGGCGGATCTTCGCCTCGGCCACCGCCGCCATCCGCTACCGCAACCTGGTCGGCCAGCGCTACCTGGCCCTGGACCAGGGTGCGGGCACCACCGCGACCCTGCCGCCGGAGGGGCAGATCCCGTTGGAGCGCACCACGCCCGCGCTGGATCTCACCCTGCTGTTCAACGGGTTCAAGCCGCTGTTTCAGGCGCTGAACCCCGATGATGTGAACAAGCTGTCCTACGAGATCGTCCAGGTGCTGCAAGGGGAAGGCGGCACGGTGGACAGCCTGCTCGCCCGCACCGCCTCGCTCACCTCGACCATCGCGGCCAAGGACAAGGTGATCGGTGACCTGATCAACAACCTGAACACCGTGCTCAGCACGGTCAACTCCCGTGGCGACCAGCTGGCCAACCTGATCGGCACCATGCAGAAGCTGGTCAGCGGGCTGGCCGCGGACCGCAAGCCGATCGGCGAGGCGATCGGCTCGATGTCCGAGCTGACCGGGGCCACCGCGGACCTGCTGAACAAGGCGCGCGCCCCGCTCAAGGCCGACATCGCCGGACTCGGCGCGCTGTCGGGGAACCTGATGGAGCAACCGAAGCTGCTCACGGAGTTCCTGGACCGGCTGCCCACCAAGTTCGAGGCGATCGGCCGGATCGGCTCCTACGGCTCCTGGTTCAACTTCTTCCTCTGCTCGGCCTCCGCACCAGGGGTGCCCCCGGCACCCGGCGGGCCGCCGGTCGGGATCCCGCTCACCCACGAAAGGTGCAAGGGATGAAGCCCTTCCGGGAACGCAACCCGGTCACCGTCGGCCTGGCGGGCCTGACCACGATCGGGATCGCGGTGCTGGCCACCTTCTTCTTCGAGGACCTGCCGATGATCGGCGGCTCCACCTACACCGCGGAGTTCACCGAGGCGGCCGGGATCAAGCCCGACGACGAGGTCCGGGTCTCCGGGCTCAAGGTCGGCACGGTCAGCGCGGTCGAGCTGGCCGGGGACCGGGTCGCGGTGCGGTTCAAGGTCTCCGGCGTGGAGCTCGGCGACAAGACCGGCGCGTCCATCCGGATCAAGACGCTGCTCGGCCAGAAGTACCTGGCGCTGGACCCGCAGGGCGGCGGCAGCCTGGACGGCGACACGCCGATCCCCAAGGAGCGCACCAGCACCCCGTTCGACATCAGCGACGCCTTCCAGGGCCTGACCGACACCATCGGCCAGATCGACACCCAGCAGCTCGCGCAGAGCTTCACGGTGCTCTCCGAGACCTTCCGCGACTCGCCGGAGCACGTGCGCAAGGCACTGGACGGGATGTCCGCGCTGTCCACCACCATCGCCTCCAGGGACCTGGAGCTGGCCAAGGTGCTGGAGAACAGCCGCAAGATCACCCAGACGCTCAGCGACCGCAACGAACAGATCGCCACCCTGCTCGCCGACGGCAACAAGCTCCTGGCGGAGGTGCGCAACCGGCGGGAGGCGATCAGCAAGCTGCTCACCGGCATCCGCGACCTGTCCAGGGAGCTGACCGGGCTGGTGCAGGACAACAAGGCCCAGTTCGGGCCCGCGCTGGACCGGCTGGACAAGGTGGCCGAGGTGTTGCAGCGCAACCAGGACAACCTGAACAAGGCGCTCTCGCTGTCCGGTCCGTACTACCGGCTGATCAACAACGCGGCGGGCAACGGCCGGTGGGTGGACAGCTACATGTGCGGCCTGCTCGCGCCGGTCTCCGGCGAAGAGGGCTGCGTGCCACCCAAGGGAGGCGGCAAATGAGCTGGTTCCGCAGTCGTGGCAAGGGAACCCGGGTGCTGATCGGGGTGGCGGTGCTCGCCCTGGTCGCCGGGGTGGCCGGGGTGTGGTGGTGGCGCGGCGGCGCCGAGCGGGTGCGGGCCACCGCCTGGTTCGCCGCCGCGGTCGGCGTGTACGCCGGATCCGACGTGCGGATGCTCGGCGTGCGGGTCGGCACCATCGACTCCGTTGAGCCGCAAGGACAACGGGTCCGCGTCGAGTTCACTTTGGACAGTGGGGTGAAAGCGCCGGCCGAGGCCAAGGTGGTCTCGATCGCGCCCAGCCTGGTCTCCGACCGCTACCTCCAGCTGGCCCCGGTCTACCGCGGCGGGCCGGTCCTGGCCGACGGCGCGGTGATCCCGGTCGAGCGCACCGCCAGCCCGGTGGAGCTGGACCAGCTCTACGAGAGCATGGAGAAGCTGGCCACCGCGCTGGGACCCAACGGGGCCAACAAGGAGGGCGCGCTCTCCAGCCTGCTGGAGACCGGCGCGGCCAACCTGGAAGGCAACGGGGCCGCGCTGAACAAGCTGTTCCGCGACCTCGGCCAGGCCGCCAAGACCCTGGACGGCTCGCAGCAGGACATGTTCGGCACCGTGGACAACCTGGCCAAGTTCACCGGCATGCTGGCCCGCAACGACAACCAGGTGGTCGCGGCCGAACAACAGCTGGCCGAGGTCACCCGCTTCCTGGCCGCCGACCGGGACGCGCTGCGCGCCGCGCTGGCCGAGCTGCCCGCCGCGCTCGGCCAGGTCGGCGAGTTCATCGGCGAGCACCGCGGTCGCGTCAAGTCCACAGTGGACAAGCTCACCGGGATCACCAAGGTGCTGGCCGACCAGCGCTCCGCACTGGCCGAGGCCCTGGACGTGGCCCCGCTGGCGATGACCAACCTGCTCAACGCCTACAACCCGGAGCAGCGGGTCATCGACGGGCGGGTCAACCTGCTGGAGCTCTCGCCGAAGGCCAAGACCAGGCTGGTCCCGGTCAGTGCGGGCGCGGATGCCAAGAAGTTGCCCGTGCTGCCGCTGCCGGTGGTCGGCGACCTGCACACCCTCCCGGCAGGAGAACGGTGATGCGCAAACAGATCCTGGCCCTGGGCGCGGTGGCGCTGCTGGCCACCGGGTGCGGCGTCGGCGGGTTCGACGGGCTGTACAACCTGCCGCTGCCCGGCGGCGCGGACCTCGGCGAGCGGCCCTACCGGGTCACCGCGCAGTTCCGGGACGTGCTGGACCTGGTGCCGCAGGCCGCGGTGAAGGTCAACGACGTCGCGGTGGGCAAGGTGGAGCGGATCGAGCTGGCCGAGGACGGGCGCACCGTGGACGTCACGGTCGCGGTCAACGGAGAGGTGAAGCTGCCCGCCGCGGCACTGGCCAGGCTGCGGCAGTCCAGCCTGCTGGGCGAGAAGTACGTGGAGCTGGCCCGGCCCGCCGAGCAGGGCGCGGACACCGCGATGCTGGCCGACGGGGCGGTGATCCCGGTCAGTCGGACCAACCGCAACCCCGAGGTGGAAGAGGTCTTCGGCGCGTTGTCGTTGCTGCTCAACGGCGGCGGGGTGCAGCAGCTGCGGGACATCAGCCGCGAGCTGGCCTCGGCCTTCGACGGCAACGAGACCCAGCTCAAGGCGCTGCTGTCCACAATGGACAAGTTCGTCACCCAGCTGGACCAGAACAAGGAGAGCCTGACCAAGGCCCTGGACGGGATGAACCGGCTCAACACCGTGCTGGCCGGGCGGACCGGGCAGATCGACAAGGCCATCACCGACCTCGGCCCCGGCCTCCAGGTCTTCCACGAGCAGCGGGAGTCGATGGTGGCGATGCTGGCCGCGCTGGACAAGATGGGCAAGGTCGCGGTGGACACCGTGCGGCGCAGCAAGGACGACTTCGTGGCCGATCTCAAGGCGCTGCAACCGATCCTGCAACGACTGGTGGAGGCGGGGCAGAACCTGCCGCAGTCACTGGAGATCCTGTTCACCTACCCGTTCCCGGACGCCGCGCTCAACGCGATCAAGGGCGACTACCTCAACACCTACCTCACCCTGCACGTCAAGAACCCAGGACCTGAGGCACAGCAACCACAACAGCGGACCCAGCCGAAACCGGACAACGCGGCCAAGCCGGTGCTGCCGCTGCCGCCGGTGGACGGCGTGCCCGCGGTCTCCACGGGGGTGCGCTGATGCTCTCCGCGCGGATTCGCTGGCAGATCGGCATCTTCGTGCTGGTCGCCCTGGTCGGGGTGTCCTACGTGGGCGCCCGCTACGCCGGACTGGACCGCTGGTTCGGCTACGCCGGCTACACCGTGCGGGTGCAGCTGGCCGACTCCGGCGGCATCTTCACCAACGCCGAGGTCACCTACCGCGGCGTGCCGATCGGTCGGGTCGGCCCGCTGCGGCTGACCGCCCGCGGCGTGGAGGTGGACCTGATCCTGGACGACGACGGCCCCCAGGTGCCCGCCGACGCGCAAGCCGTGGTGAGCAACCGGTCCGCGGTCGGCGAGCAGTTCGTGGACCTGCGCCCGCGCCGCGACGGCGGGCCGTACCTGGCCCAGGGCTCGGTGATCGGCCAGAGCGACACCAGGATCCCCAAGCCGGTGGAGCACGTGCTGGCCGCCGTGGACGGCCTGGTGTCCTCGGTGCCCACCAAGTCGCTGCGCACCGTGGTGGACGAGCTGGGCACCGCGTTCACCGACTCCGGCCGCAACCTCCAGCAGATCCTGGACTCCGCGGGCTCCTTCACCGAGGCCGCGATCGAGCACCTGCCGCAGACCAAGCAGCTGTTCACCGACGGCCGCACCGTGCTGGACACCCAGGCCGAGCAGTCCCAGGCGCTCAAGGACCTCACCCGCAACGCCAAGCTGCTGGCCCAGCAGTTCCGCTCCTCCGACGGCGACTTCCGCAAGGTGGTGGCCGCGGTGCCGCCGGTCTCCGACCAGGTCTCCGCCGTGCTGCGGGAGACCGGGCCGAACCTGGGCGTGGTCATCGCGAACCTGCTGACCACGGCCAACGTCATGGTCACCCGCAACGCCGGGCTGGAGCAGCTGCTGTTCACCGCGCCGGCCGCGGTCGCCGCGGGCAGCACGGTGGCGCGGGCCGATGGCGCGCACTTCGGCATGACCGTCACCTACTTCAACCCGCTGCCCTGCACCCAGGGCTATGAGGGCACCGAGTACCGCAACGGCCTGACCACCACCCCGGGCAAGCCGCTGAACACCCAGGCCGCCTGCACCCTGCCGCGCGGACACCCCACGGGCGTAAGGGGATCGCAGAACGCGCCCAAGGGCGGCAAGGCCACCGCCGCCACCTCGAACTGGCAACCCGCACAGCTGGAAAGCCTGAGTCCGGACACCGCCACCCTTGGCGGCTTGCTCGGTCTGCCGGGAGGAAACCGATGAGCGAGACCACCGAACCGGCCACCGCACGCCGGAACCCGTTGCGGCTGCCCGTGATCCTCGCGGTGGCCGCCGCGCTGCTGGCCGCCGGGTCGGGCTGGTGGTGGTACGCCGCCGCCGAGGACGACGGCGTCAAGTTCGCCGAGCTGCGCGAGCAGGTGCGCAGCGCCGGGGAGCGGGCGGTGGCGGAGTTCAACAGCCTGGACTACCGGCGGGTGGATGAGGGCATGCGCCGCTGGCTGGAGACCTCCACCGGCGCGCTGCACGAGGAGCTGCGCAACACCGGGGCCAGCAGCAAGAAGCAGATCGAGGAGACCAAGACGGTCACCACCGGGCGGGTCACCGACGCCGCCGTCACCGAGCTGGACGACCGCGCGGGCAAGGCGAAGCTGATCGCCGCGGTGGAGATCGAGGTCGCCCCGGACGGGGCCGCGGCCACCACCAAGCGCAACCGGTTCCAGGCCGAGCTGACCCGCACCGAGACCGGCTGGAAGCTCAGCGGGCTCGGTCCGGTCCCGGTCGCGGCCTCCTGAAAGGACCTCTGATGGCTCCCACCCGACGCGCCACCGCCCCGCACCGCCGCAGGCCCGCGGTGGCCGGCACCCGCAGCACGCACCCCGCGCGGCCCGGCCAGGAAGGGGACGCCGGCGGGCCGGAAGCGGCGGAGACCGCCCCGGCGGCCGGTGCCGCACCCGTGGCCGACGCTGCTCGGGGGACCGGTGCTGCCGCAGTGGCCGAGGAAGTCACCGCGGCGGACGAGGCCGGGGCCGAACCTGTTGTCGCGGAACGGGTCCGGTCCCGGCCACCCCGGGCGGGGCGCTGGCTGGTCGCGCTCACCGTCGCCCTCGCGCTGCTGGCCGGGTTCTTCCTGGTGCAGGGCTGGCGGACCAGCGGCAGCCCGGCCGCGCGCAACCAGGCCCTGGTCAACGGGCCGGCCACGGCCGAGGTCGCCGGGCAGGTGGCCGAGGCGCTGCGCCGGGTGTTCTCCTACCGGCACGACGACACCGCGAGCACCGAGGCGGCCGCGGCCGAGGTGCTGGTGGACGCCGCGCGGGCGCAGTACGACGCGCTGTTCGCCCAGGTGCGCGAGCAGGCCCCGCAGCAGAAACTGGTGCTCTCCACCAAGGCCGTCACCACCGGGGTCCGGGAGTTGTCGGCCGACCGGGCGGTGCTGCTGGTCTTCCTGGACCAGACCGCCACCCGCGGCGACAACAACCAGACCTCCGCCTCGGCCGCCCAGCTCGGCGTCACCGCCCGCCGCACCGGCGAAAAATGGTTGATCACCGAACTACAACCGCGCTGAGGACTGCATTCAGATGACAAAACAACACCGTCGCACGTCGGCTTGAATTATCACCGGAGTACGTTTCTGCGATCGGTTCACAGAAGGGGCAGTGAATTTCTTGTGACGTTACCTACTTGCGAGTAGGCTCCGATTCGTCGCAAGTTGTGCGGCATCCGCGGATCAGCCGTTCCCTCTCTGAGATTCGATGTCAAAGGAGACGTCCGACATGAGAGCCGCATTCTCCGCACGGTTGTCCCGACGAGCCGCCGCCGTCCTCGGCGCCGCCGCACTGGTGCTGACCGGCGCGGTCGCCGACGCCGGGGCGAGCGCGCCGGCCGCCGCCAGCGGGCCGATCACCAAGACCCTCACCTACACCTGCGAGTTCCCGCTGATCGGCCCGTCCCAGCTGACCACCAAGATCGACGTCACCATGCCGGAGACGGTCAAGGTCGGCGAGCTCATGCGCACCACCAACTTCTCCGCGACCATCACCGTGCCCGAGGCGACCGCCCAGGCCCTGCTGTTGTTCGAGGCCGAGACCATCGAGGGTGACGCCGAGGCGATGCTCGCGGTGGACGCCAACGGCGCGCTGATCGACGTCACCCTGCCCGGCCTGCGCATCCCGAGCACCCCGGTGCCCAAGACCGGCGACCTGGTCACCGTGGCCCGCGGCCCGGTGCCCGGGATCGGCGTGCGGGCGCCCGGCCACATCGGGGTCAGCGTGGGCGACCACGTCTCCAAGCTCACCCCGCGCAAGGCCGACGGCTCGCCCACCGAGCTGGGCACCTTCGACCTGACCTGCAAGCAGGACGCCGGGCAGGACCCGCTGCTGGCCAAGATTCCGGTTACCGCCGCCAGGTAAGCGCGAAAACGAATTCCGTAGTTCGATCCGTGGAGGGAATGTCCATGAGGAGATCGGGTAAGTCGGCGTTACGGGTGCTCGCGGTGGCCCTGATCGGAGTTGTCACCTTCGCCGGTGGCGCGGCGGCCGAGCCCGCCGGTCCGGCGGTGAAAATCAACTATTCGGTGGAGGGGCAGAGCGTGGTCAAGAAGACCGGCTCGACCCTGCCGCTGGGGCCGGGCGCGCTGTCGGTCGACCTCAACGCGGCCACCGGAAACCTCACGGGTGACCTGACGCTGCCGCCGGCGCACTCGGAGTTCAAGGTCTTCGGCCTGATCCCGGTCACCGCGACGATCGAGTTCCTGCCGCAGGGGCAGACCACCGGCAAGATCGTGCGCGGGGTGGTGACCTCCAGCTCCCAGGTGGTGCTGCGGCTGCGCGATGTGAAGGCGGGCGGCATCCCTTACCCGGTCGGGGACAAGTGCCAGAGCAAGGCCCCGATGCAGATCGACCTGACCAGCGAGCCGGGCTTCAACCCGCTCACCGGCGGCAAGCTCAGCGGCGCCTACACCATCCCGGAGTTCAGCAACTGCCACCTGGCCGAGCTGCTGATCAACTTCATGATCCCGGGCCCGGACAACACCATCAGCCTCAACCTCAAGCGCGTGGTCTGACCGCCCGCTGACCGAGCCGCCCCTGACCGCCGTCGTCGGTCAGGGGCGGCTCAACCGCGCAACACCGGCGCGATCAGCCGGTGCAGCCGGGGCGAGGGCGAGACCCGCAGCTCGGCCCGCAGCTGCCGCCGGAACCACTCGTAGTGCCGCAGCGCCGCCGCCGCGTTGCCCTCGGCCAGGTGCAGCCGCAGCAGCAGCCGGTGCCCGCTCTCCCGCAGCGGCTCGGCCCGCACCACCGCGGTGGCCGCCGCCCAGGCGGGCACCGGCCTGCCCTGGCGCAGGTGCGCCTCGCTCAGCGCCTCCAGCGCGCGCAGCCGCAGCTCGTGGAACCACTCGCGGTCCAGCAGCAGCCAGTCCTCCGGCCAGTCCGGCAGCAGGTCCCGCTCGAACAGCGCCATGTCCGCCTCCGGGTCCCCGGCCAGCCGGTGCGCCTCGCGCACGTCCACCCGCACGGTCCCGGACAGGGCCAGCTCGCTGTGCCCCGTGCACACCAGCTCTCGCCCGGCCAGCCGCCACAGCGTGGTGCGCAGGCTGGCGTGCGCCCGCTGCGCCGGTAGGTCCGGCCACAGCTGGGCCGCGGTGGCCGCTCTGCTGACCGGGTGCGCGCGCAGCGCCAGATAGGCGAGCAGCCTGCGGCAGACGGGGGTGGTGGACAGGGGCCGGTCGTCGTGCAGCGCGAACTGACCGAGCAGCTGGAGAGAGGCTGGCACGGCGGCGGGATTCCCGTTGCCACACCAGGGAAACGCCCCCCTTGCGGTGACGTCGTGGTGACGGGCCCTGCCTAGCGTCGGGGAGGACCCGAGCAGAGTAGGGAGCGCGATGTTCTACCACAGCAAGCGACTGCAGTTCGAGGCCAAGCCCAGTGCCCCGGACCCGCACTACGCCCGCAAGCTCCAGGAGCTGGTGGGCGGCGCGTACGGCGAGATGACGGTGACCATGCAGTACCTGTTCCAGGGCTGGAACTGCCGGCTGGAGGGCAAGTACAAGGACCTGATCCTGGACATCGCCACCGAGGAGATCGGGCATGTGGAGATGATCTCCACCATGATCGCCCGGCTGCTGGAGGGCGCCCCGTCGGAGGTCACCGCCAAGGCCGTGGAGAACGACCCGGTGCTGGCCGCGGTGATCGGCGGCATGGACCCGCAGCAGGCCATCGTGGCCGGTGGCGGCCCGCTGCTGGCCGACAGCAACGGCTACCCGTGGAACGGCCGCTACATCGTGGCCAGCGGCAACCTGCTCGCCGACTTCCGGGCCAACGTGGCCGCCGAGGCCCAGGGCCGGTTGCAGACCGCCCGGCTCTACCACATGAGCGACGACCCGGGCGTGCGCGCGATGCTGAAGTTCAACCTGGCCCGCGACACCGCGCACCAGAACATGTGGCTGGCCGCGATCGAGCAGCTCAAGGAGGAGGGGCTGGAGGGCACGGTGGCGCCCAACGACCTCTTCGACGAGGAGGAGACCGAGCACGCGGGCACGTTGTGGAACCTCTCCGAGGGCCAGGAGTCCGCGGAGGGGCCGTGGGCGAGCGGCCTCGCGCCGGACGGCGCCCACCAGATGGGCTACCTGGAGCACCCGGAGCCCCTGGGCGGTCCCGCCTCGGCGCCGAAGCCGAACCCGCTGCTCTACGCCACCTCACCGGCCAACCTGAAGCTCATCGATCGGGCGATCGACAAGCTGACCTGAGTGGATGCGCCCGGTCCGGGTACCCCGAGCGCGGCAGGATCGTGCCAGAGGAGAGGGTGACCGCGATGACCGACGTGGCGAGCAAGGGGTCCGGGCCGGGCGATGAGCGCCCGGTGCTGACCAACCGGCAGGGCCATCCGGTGTACGACAACCAGAACCAGCGCACGGTCGGCGCGCGCGGACCGGCCACGCTGGAGAACTACCAGTTCCTGGAGAAGATCAGCCATTTCGACCGGGAGCGGATCCCGGAGCGGGTGGTGCACGCCCGCGGCACCACCGCCTTCGGCTACTTCGAGGCCTACGGCAAGTGGGGTGAGGAGCCGATCTCCCGGTACACCAGGGCGAAGCTGTTCGCCGAGCCGGGCAAGCGCACCGAGGTCGCGGTGCGCTTCTCCACCGTGATCGGCGGCCGGGACTCCTCGGAGGCCGCGCGGGACCCGCGCGGGTTCGCGGTGAAGTTCTACACCGAGGACGGCAACTGGGACCTGGTCGGCAACAACCTGGCGGTGTTCTTCATCAGGGACGCGATCAAGTTCCCGGACGTCATCCACGCGCTCAAACCCGACCCGGTGACCTTCCGCCAGGAGCCGAACCGGATCTTCGACTTCATGTCGCAGACCCCGGAGTCCATGCACATGCTGGTGAACCTGTTCAGCCCCAGGGGAATCCCGGCGGACTACCGGCACATGCAGGGCTTCGGCGTGAACACCTACAAGTGGGTCGACGCCGACGGGCGCACGCACCTGGTGAAGTACCACTGGATGCCCAAGTGCGGGGTCAAGAGCATGACCGCGGCGGACGCGGCGGCGGTGCAGGCCAACGAGCTGGGCCACGCCACCAAGGACCTGCGGGACGCCATCGAGGCCGGTGACTACCCGGAGTGGGAGCTGCTGGTGCAGCTGATGACCGACGAGGAGCACCCGGAGCTGGACTTCGACCCCCTTGACGACACCAAGGTGTGGCCGGAGCAGGAGTTCCCGGCGCTGCCGGTGGGCCGGATGGTGCTGGACCGTCCGGTGTCGGACAACTTCGCCGAGAACGAGCAGATCTCCTTCGGCACCGGGGTGCTGGTGGACGGCCTGGACTTCTCCGACGACAAGATGCTGGTGGGCCGCACGTTCTCCTACAGCGACACCCAGCGCTACCGGGTCGGCCCGAACTACCTGCAGCTGCCGGTCAACCAGGCCCGCAACGCGCAGGTGCGCACCAACCAGCGGGACGGCGCGATGACCTACCGGGTGGACGCGGCGGGGGAGAACCCGCACGTGAACTACGAACCCTCGATCACCGGCGGCCTGCGCGAGGCGGAGTACCCGGCCCACGACGAGCAGGGACCGGAGATCACCGGCCGGGTGACCCGCAGGCGGATCCCGCGCACCAACGACTACCTCCAGGCGGGGCAGCGGTTCCGGCTGATGGAGCAGTGGGAGCAGGACGACCTGGTGCACAACCTGATCGACCAGCTGGGACAGTGCGAGCGAGCCATCCAGGAGCGGATGGTGTGGCACTTCCTGCTGGTGGAGGACGAGCTCGGGCTGCGGGTCGGGGACGGGCTGGGCATCGCGCCCGCGGATGTCGCGGATCTGCCGCCGCTGGCCAGCCAGGACCTGTCCGCGGACGACCGGGACCGGCTGACGCGGCTGGGCAAGAACGGGCCGCGGCCGGTGGATGGGCTCACCATGACGCACTGCGTGCCTGACCAGCGGTACCAGCCGGGCGACTGACCGGACCGCCGTGCGGGCCGGAAACGCCCGGCCCGCACGGCTTTCCGGCTCAGCGCAGGGTGTAGGCCCGCCGCAGCGTCTGGTGCGCCTTGGCTCCGCCGGCGTCCTCGGCGGTCAGCCGCAGCGACACCTTGTCACCCGCCTTGCCCAGCGCGGGCAGCAGGCCGCTCCAGCCCCCGCCCGCCTTGCGCAGCGGCACCGGCTGCCAGCTCGTGCCGTCCAGGCTGACCTCCAGGGTCGCCTTGGTCTCGCCCTCACCGTGGTGCGCGGACACCGTGACCGGCAACGGTTTCCCGGCCTTGGCGGTGTTGTCCCGGTCCAGGCCGAGGTTCGGCGTCACGTACAGCAGGCGCAGGTGGCGGAGTTCGGCCGCGGTGTCGGAGCGGAAGGTCCAGCCCGCCTCGGCCTGCCGGTCCCCGTAGGTCGCCTTGGCGCTCAGCTCGAAGGTGGCCGGACCGGCCGGAACCCGCCAGTGCCCGTTGCCGGGCTGCTCGGTGCGGCCGATCACGGTGCCCCCACTGGACAACGTGGTCTCGCCGGTGACCGACCGGTAGGCCTGCCGTCCGTACTGCGCCGGGTTTCCCTGCGGCACGAACAGGTTCACGTTGGCCATCAGCTCGTCACCTCGACGGGCCGCGCCACCGTGGCCGCCACCGGGCCTGGCTGCGAACGGACCGGCGTTGTAGTCCACGCGCTGGGCGCCGTGCCGGGTGAACCGGGTGGCCGCCAGGTCGAACTGACTGCTGTCACCACCGGAGGCGCGGTCGAAACCGTTGCCCAGCTCGCTGTGCTTGCGCCACCAGCCCGGCGTCACGTACTCGGTGCGGGTGGCCCCGGCCGGCACCGGCGGCGCGCCCTCGCGGAAGGGGTAGCTGTCCGGGATCTCCGCGGCGACCGGCCCGTCCAGGCCCGGACGCCAGGTGGGCCGGAAGGTGCTGGTGATCCCGTCCTCGCGGTAGGTGGCCTCGATCCGGCTCAGCTGGTGCCGGTGCGCGCGCAGCTTGCCGCCCTCGGCCATCGTGCCGGAGCTGGTGAAGGCCAGGTCGTAGCTGACCGGGCTGGTGGCGATCCCGTTGAGCCGCATCGAGACCGGGCCCTTGGCCAGCAGCTCGCGCAGGGTGGTGAGGCGGTGTTCGGTGCTGCCCAGCACCGGCAGCGGCAGCTTCGTCTGCGGTCGCACCCGGCTGGGCTCGACCAGCAGCACCGCCTTCGCGCCCGCCTTGGCCACCGCGGTGATCCGGTCGACGGCGTCCTCCCGGACCGGCGGGGTCAGCAGGGCCAGCTTGTCCTTGACGTCCTTGCCCGCCAGGTCCGCCGGGTCGCCCGCCTTGACGTCCACCACCGGCAGGGTGTGCTCGCCGAGCAGCTGCGGCGAGGACCGGTTGCGCCACACACCGAGCGGAAGCCGTTGCGGGGCAACGAGCTCCGCGCTGATCTCCGGGCGCGCGGCGGTCACGTGGGTCAGGTGCCGGAAGTCCGGGGCCGAGCCGCCGAGCGAGCCGAGGTAGACCGGCGCGTCGGTGTCGGTGAACGGCGGGAACAGCGCTGAGGACTTGCCGCCGGAGACCGCGCTCAGCTCGATCCCGGTGACCCGCAGGCTCGGATCGTCCAGCTCCACCTCCACCCGCTTCGCGGTGCGCGCGTCGACGTTGAGCGTGATGTCCTTGTCCAGCCGCAGTTTTGGCGCGACCTGCTGGGTGAGCGAGACCGGGTCGGCCTGCTCGACCCCGCGCTGGTCGTACTCCTTGATGGTGCTGCTGAGCTGGTAGTCACCCTTGGCGGCGCGCAGGGTGGCCACCCCGTCCGCACCGGGCGAGAGCTGCTGACTGCTGCCGTCGCGCAGGTCGGTCACGGTGAGCGTGGCCTCGTGCTGGTCGGTGACCGGCTTGCCGTCGCGGCCGGTGACCTTCACCGTCAGGTCGTAGCGCTCCTCCTCCACGTAGGAGCTGACCGCGGTGCGCACCACCACGTCCCCGGCGGTCGCGGTGAGCCAGCCGCCGTAGAGGCCGACCCGCTTGCCGGGGTCCGCGGTGAGGCTGACCTTCTCGGTTCCCTTGGCGGGCACGGTGATCCGCTGCGTGCTCAGCCCGAACTGGCCGGGATCCGGCGCGCCGCCCTGCTTGTCCACAATGGACAGTGCGAGGTCCAGGGTGACCGGGGTGTCGCCGTCGTTGCGGTACACCACGTCCTTGCTCGCGGGCTGCTGGCCCTGGTGCGGCCACGTGAAGTAGCCCAGGGACAGGCCGCCGGTCTCCGCGGTCACCTGCTGCCTGGTGGCGCGGTCCAGGTCGACCACGCCGGCGCCCTGGCCGTGCACGGACACGCCGGCCAGCGGCTTGGCGGTGCTCATCAGCGCCGCCTTCAGCCGGGCCGCGCTCCAGTCCGGGTGCGCCCCGGCCAGCACCGCGGCCGCGCCGGTCACGTGCGGGGCGGCCATCGAGGTGCCCGACATCGCCTGGTACCGCTCGCCGCCCCCGGAGCCGGCCTTGGCGGCCAGGATCTCGCCGCCCGGCGCGGCGATCTCCGGCTTGAGCCCGTAGTCCCCGGCCCGCGGGCCGCGCGAGGAGAAGTCGCTGAGCCTGCCGTCCTTGGTGGAGCTGGCCACCGCGAGCGCGGCGTCCGCGGTCGCCGGGTGGCCGACCGGCTCCTGCTCGCCGCTGTTGCCCGCGGCGATCACGAACAGCGTGCCGTGCTCGGCGGAGAGGCGGGTGATGGCCTCGCTCACCGGGTCCGGCTGGGTCTGCCGGAGCCCGAAGCTCATGTTCACCGCCTTGGCCTTGTGCTCGGCCGCGGCCCAGGTCATCCCGGCCAGCGCGGCGTCCTCGGTGGGTCCGAAGTCGCCGACCTTGCCGAAGAGCAGCTTCGCGTCCTTGGCCACGCCGACCTGCTTGCCGCCCCCGGCCGCGCCGCTGCCGGCGACGATGGAGGAGACGTGCGTGCCGTGCCCGATGGTGTCCTTGATGCCGTGCGGGGAGCCGGAGAAGTCCTTGGCCTGCTTGAGCACCCCGGCGAAGTCCGGGTGGTCCACGTCGATGCCGCTGTCCAGCACCGCCACCGGCACGTCCTTGGCGGTGTGCCCGGCCCGCCAGGCGGCGGGCGCGCCGATCAGCGGCACGCTCTCGTGCAGGGTGTACTTCAGCGTCGCGTTCAGCCACACCTTGCCGGTGGACCGGGCGCGCGCCTGTTCCTTGACCGTGTTCCAGGTGCGGACCGCGGTGTTCTTGGGCGCGGACACCGCGGTCAGGCCCAGCGCGGGCAGCTCCCTGGTCCGGGTGGTGCCCTCCAGGGCGCTGGGCGCGGAACGGGCGTTGTCCCCGGCCAGCAGCAGCGGCACGTCCGCTCGTTTGGCGTCCTCGTAGCCGGACTCCAGCAGCAGGCTGATGTTGAACAGCCGCGGGTCCACCCGGCCCGCGCGCACCGGCGCCTCGGCGTCGCTGGGGCGCACCTGCCACTGGCCCTGCTCGGTCCAGCTGCGGAAGGCGGTGCCGGTGCGCTCCGGCCCGGCCTCGACGTGCACCGGACGGCCGCGGTCGTCCACGTGCACCTGGTCGCCGGTGATCAGCGTGATGGTCCGCAGGCCGCCGGTGGCGGCTCCGCCCGGCGGCGGGCCGGGCGGGGCGGGGTCGGCGAGGGCGGGCACGCCCAGTGCCAGCAGTGCGGTCGCCAGCGCGGCGACCGGCAGTGTTCTCTTCCCGGGATGTCGCATGCGCTTTATGTTTCAGCTTCATCACGTGTGCGGTGGCGCATTGACAAAAAGCCGCACAAAGAGCAGACGAAAGTCGCTTCGGACCCTGATTCTTCCCTGGTCTTTTCGCTCAGGGTGACCAGTAGTCCGCAATTCCAACGGCAGCCTGACAGCCAGCCGGGTGGGCGGTCGTCGCCAGCGGCCCCGCACGCCGCGGAACCCGTGGTGTACTGCGGCCATTCGCGCGATGTACGGCACCGGAACGCGCCCCGAACGGCCCAGTCCGCGGCGAACGAGTGAGTCATCACGAATTCGTGTGAACGCGCCGGAGGACTCGCTGACCTGCCGAGTTCGTGACTTAGGCTCCCTGCCGTCCGGCCACAGGCGTCATTCGATCGATCCCTCTTCCCCGCAAGTAGTCCCGTCGTCGCGCATTCCGCGCATCGGCGGCCAAGGAGGAATTCGTGTCCGCTGTGCCCCTCGGAATGCCGGTCCGCTCGCCGGTCCCGCTCGCCCGGCGCAGGCAGACCCGCGCGCTGCGCGTGGGCGCGGTCCAGGTCGGCGGCGACGCGCCGATCAGCGTGCAGTCCATGACCACCACCCCGACCGCGGACGTCAACGCCACCCTGCAGCAGATCGCCGAGCTGACCGCGGCCGGTTGCCAACTGGTCCGGGTCGCGGTGCCCAGCCAGGACGACGCGGACGCGCTGCCCGCCATCGCGCGCAAGTCCCCGCTGCCGGTGATCGCCGACATCCACTTCCAGCCGAGGTACGTCTTCGCCGCGATCGACGCCGGCTGCGCCGCGGTGCGGGTCAACCCCGGCAACATCCGCCAGTTCGACAACCGGGTCGGCGAGATCGCCAGGGCCGCGGGCGCGGCGGGCGTGCCGATCCGGATCGGGGTCAACGCCGGTTCACTGGACGAGCGGTTGCTGCGCAAGTACGGCAAGGCCACCCCGGAGGCGCTGGTCGCCTCGGCGCTGTGGGAGTGCTCGCTGTTCGAGGAGCACGGGTTCACCGACCTGAAGCTCTCGGTCAAGCACCACGACCCGGTGGTCATGGTCAACGCCTACCGCCAGCTCGCCGCCCAGTGCGACTACCCGCTGCACCTGGGCGTCACCGAGGCCGGACCGGCCTTCCAGGGCACCATCAAGTCCGCCGCGGCCTTCGGCGCGCTGCTCGGCGAGGGCATCGGCGACACCATCCGGGTCTCGCTGTCCGCGCCGCCGGTGGAGGAGGTCAAGGTGGGCATCGGGATCTTGGAGTCCCTGGGCCTGCGCGAACGCGGACTGGAGATCGTCTCCTGCCCGTCCTGCGGGCGGGCGCAGGTGGATGTGTACCGGCTCGCCGAGGAGGTGACCGCGGCCCTGGAGGGCATGTCGGTGCCGCTGCGGGTCGCGGTGATGGGCTGTGTGGTGAACGGACCCGGCGAGGCGAGGGAGGCCGACCTAGGGGTGGCCTCCGGCAACGGCAAGGGCCAGATCTTCGTCAAGGGCAAGGTGATCAAGACGGTGCCGGAGCACCGGATCGCGGAGACCCTGATCGAGGAGGCGCTGGCGCTGGCCGAGCGGATGGAGGTGGAACGCGAGTGACCCAGCCGCTGGAACAGGACTTCGAGCTGCTGCCCTGCTACTGCCCGATCGAGCCCGCCGTGCACCCCGCGGTCGCCGACATCGAGCAGCGCGCCGTGGCCTGGCTGGACCGGATGGCCCTGCCGGGGGTGTCGCGCAAACGTCTGCTCGGCACCCGCAGCGCCGAGTTCTTCTGCCGTTTTGTGCCCACCGGCGCCACGCACAACGTGCTGGCCGCGACGCTGTGGGTGTACTGGGGCTTCGCCTTCGACGACGTCCGCTGCGACACCGGCGTGCTCTCCGCCAACCCGGCCCAGTTCCTGCCGGAGGCGGCGAAAGTCCAGCAGGCGCTGGAAAATCCGGCGCGCGCCGGCCTGACCGACCCGTACGCCCTTGCCCTGCACGACATCGGCGCCCGTTTCCGCGGCTGCGCCACCCCGACCCAGGTCCGCCGCTTCACCGAGGCGCACCGGCGCTGGCTGTTCGCGGTGGCCTGGCAGGTGGCCAACCGCGCCACCGGCCGGATGCCCGGCCTGGACGAGTACCTGAGCATGCGCCTGGGCACCAGCGGCGGCCCGCCCACCATGGCCATGCTGGAGATCGGCCTCGGCGAGGAGGTGCCATCGTCGGAGATGGACTCACCACGGGTCCGCGCGCTCACCGACTGCGCCAGCATGGTGGCCGCGCTGGACAACGACCTGCACTCCTACCGCAAGGAGAGGCTGCTGGGCCAGACCGAGCAGAACCTGGTCACCGTGCTGCGCACCGGGTCCGAGCGCTCCCTGGAGGAGGCGGTGCTGGCCGCGGTGGGCATCAGGGACCGCTTGATGAGCCTGTTCCTGCGCTTGGCGGAACGGGTGCGGCGGGGCGGTTCCGCGCCGCTTCGGTCCTATGTGGACTGTCTGGGGCACGGGATCAGGGGCAACATCGACTGGGCGCTGCGGGTGCCGCGTTACCAGGGGCTGGGCAGCCCTGGGTGGTCGGAGACGCCCCTGGACCCGCGCCCGGAGCCGCTGCCTTACCCGACGGTGGCCTGGTGGTGGGACGAGCTGCGGGAATGACGCACGGCTCGCCCTGCCGGTCACGGCGGTGCTGACCGCGACGGCCGGACGCTGACATGCTGTAGAGATGCGAACCCGGTGCAGCGCGGTCCTGCTCGCCCTGGTGCTGGCCACCCAGGCCTGCGGCCAGGCCGAACCTCCACCGGCGCCCGCGCCGAGCCTGCCCGCGGACTGGCCCACCCAGCACGGCACGGCGGTGCGCGAGGTGCCCATGCCCGCCGGTCAGCTGCTCGGCTACCTGCCGGAGCTGACCGCGGGCCACGTGCTCTGCACCGCGCCGACGCCGCAGGACTGGCGGGCCGCGATGCGCGGTGAGGTGCGCACCGAGGTCTTCCTCACCGACCAGTGCCACGTGGTCTCCGCCCGGTTCGAGCTGACCGCCCGGCTGACCAGCGACCTGGTCACCGGCGCGGACACGGTGGCCGGGCGGCGGGCCAGGGTGGACCGGCAGGAGCGGGCCAGCGACCTGGACGTGGAGCTGGTCACCGAGGAAGTGGCCCGGCCCTACCGGGGACTGCGGCCCACGCTGAGCGTCACGGTGAAGCTGCGCGAGCAGTCCGCCCGCGACGAGCAGGGCGAGACCGGCCAGATCGCCAAGGAGGCGGCCGAGGCGGTGCTGCGCCGGGCCGGGGCAGCGGGGCCGGAACTGCCGCGGCTCAACGAGAAGGGCGAGCTGGCCGCGGTGACACCCCAGTCGCCGCTGCCCGGCTTCGGCGTGGCCGACCAGCCACTTCCCGTTGCCGCCCAGCAACTCTGCCTGATCCTGGGCGAGGCGTTCCGGGTCGACCCGGCGCTCGGCACCGCCGAACCCCATGGCGTGTGCGCGATCCCGCTGCGCGCGGGGCGGGTGGTCGCGACCATGACCCAGGCCGGCCGGGACCGGCCCTACCAGGGCACGGTGGCGGGACAGCCGGTGACGCGGGAGGGCGAGGACCAGGTGTGGATCGGGCTGCGGGAGGGGTCGGCGCAGCAGGTGCACCTGGCCGGACCGGTGCCGGAGGACGTGCTGGCCGCGGTCATCCCCCGGCTAGCGGGGCGCTGAGACCAGCAGCTCGCCCACCCTGGTCCTGGTGTACTTGACCTGCCGCCCCAGCCGGTGCCCGGTGACCAGCCCGGCCGCGCTCAGCGCGCCCAGGTGCTGGGACACCCCACCGGCGGTCAGGCCGGTGCGGCGGGCCAGGTCGGTGGTGGACAGCGGATCGCCCAGCGCCAGCAGCAACCTCGCCCGGGAGCGGCCCAGCACCCCGGCCAGGGCTTCCGGCGGGCAGCGCTGTTCGCGGTGGTCCCACAGGGTGGCGATGCCGCGTGGCGGGTAGAACAGGGTCTGCTGCCAGCCCGCCGCCTCGACCATGGTCAGCGCGTCCGGCCAGGTGAACACCGAGGGCACCAGCAGCAGGCCGTCGCCGGTGAGCTGGGCGGAGAGCACGCAGCAGCGTTTGTCCACCCGCAGCACGCCGTCAGCCCAGTGCAGGTGCGGGTGCAGGTCCTCGAACAGCAGCTGGTGCCCGCCCAGGGCCAGCCGCCGGGCGCGGAAGTGCACCTCGGCCTCCAGGAGGTCCCGCAGGCGCGGCCAGTACGGCTGGATCGCCAGCTCCCAGTAGGCCCGCACCACCTCCACCAGCTCGGCCAGCCGCCCCGGGTCGGCGTGCAGCGCCCGGACGAACGTGGCCTGCGGCGGGTAGTCGAAGTAGGCCAGGTCCTTGCGGATCTGCGCCGGCGTGGACCGGGCCATCAGGGCCAGCTCGGTGTCGAAGTCGGGCACCGCGGTGTCCGGTGGCGGGGTGAGGAAGTCCGGGAAACCGCTGTGCGGCCCGGGGATCAGGTCGGTCAGCGGGGTGAGGTCCAGCCCGGAGTCGGCCAGCCGCTCGCGGGTCTCGCGCAGCCACGGGAAGTGCAGCGCGTGCTCGCCGGGCGTCTTGAGCACCCGCACGCTGACCACCGTCTCCCACAGCGGCGAGAACGCGAACCGGGTCCGCGCCAGGTCGGCGACGGAGAACTCCAGCTCCAGCTCAGGCATGGTGCACCCCCCAGGATTTAGCCCACTCTAAATCATTGCTCGGTCCTCGGGTAAGGGGCGCAGGCTCCTCACCGTGAGCATCGAGACCACCCCCGCCAGCCCCGCGCGGACCGGGCCCTTCGCCGGTCTGCCGCGGCCGTTCTGGATCTTGTTCTACGGCAGCCTGGTCAACCGCATCGGCGGCGTGGTCGCCGGTTTCCTCGTGCTCTACCTGACCGCCATGGGCATCCCCCTGGACCAGGTCGGCCTGGTGCTGGCGGCCAAGGGCGTCGGCGCGCTGTTCAGCCAGCCCCTCGGCGGGGTGCTCACCGACCGGGTCGGCCGCCGGTTCACCCTGATGCTCGGGTTGCTGTCCAGTGCGGGCTGCCTGATGCTGCTCGGCGCGGTGCACAGCCTGCCGCTGCTGATCGGCGCGGCCTTCCTGCACGGCGTGGCGGCCGACATCTTCCGCCCGGCCGCCGCCGCGCTGATCGCCGACGTGGTGGAACGGCCGCTGCTCACCAAGGCCTACGGGCTCCAGTTCTGGGCCATCAACCTCGGCTTCTCGGTGGCCAGCGTGATGGCGGGCCACCTCGCCGACTCCGGCTACTGGCTGCTGTTCGCGCTCAACGCCACCGGCTGCACCGCCTTCGCGGTCATCGTCGGCCTCGGCATCCCCAAGTCCGCCGAACGCGTGGTCAAGTCCACTGTGGACACTCCGGTGTTCGGGCTGCGCGCGCTGCTGCGGGACCGGCTGCTGCTCGGGCTGGTGCTGCTGGTCCTGGTGCACGCCACCGTCTACACCCAGGCCGAGGTCATCATCCCGTTGGCCATCAAGGACTCCGGGCTCGGCGCGGCGGGCTACGGCAGCATCGTCGCGGTCAACGGCGTGCTCATCGTCATCCTGCAACCGCTGGCCAGCACCTGGGTGGCGCGCTTCGACCGGATGCGGGTGCTCGCCATCGCCTGGGCCGTGGTCGGCATCGGCATGGCGCTCACCGGACTGGCCGAGACCGCGCTGGAGTACGTGCTGACCGTGGTGGTGTGGACCCTCGGCGAGATCGCCATGGCCGGACTGCTCGGCGCGCTGGCCGCCGACCTCGCGCCACCGGCCGCGCGCGGCCGCTACCAGGCCGCCATCGGCTTCGGGTTCAGCGCCGCCGCGCTCACCGGGCCGCTGCTGGGCACCTGGGTCTACCAGCACGGTGGACCGGCCGCCGCCTGGACCGGCTGCCTCGTCCTCGGCCTGCTCGGCGCGGCCGGCGCGCTCGCCATCGGGCCGGCCGTCCGCCGACGGATTTATACGGAACATTAACTTCATGAGTTTGTGAAACTTCTGTAGCGTGGTGGGCATGACGATCTCGTTGCCGAACGCGCTGCCCACCACGCGGCCCGCTGGCTGCCCCTTCGACCCGCCCGCGGAGCTGGGGCGGCTGCGGGAGACCGAACCCGTGGCCAGGATGCGCTTCCCGGACGGCCACCTCGGCTGGGTGGTCACCGGGCACGCGCTGGCCAGGCAGATCCTGGCCGACTCCCGGTTCAGCTCCCGCGGCGAGCTGCGGCACGTGCCGATCGACGTGGAGCGGTTCAAGGGCAAGGCCCTGCCGCCGGTGCCGCGCGGCATGTTCATCCAGATGGACCCGCCCGAGCACAGCCACTACCGCAAGCTGCTCACCGGCCAGTTCACCGTGCGCCGGATGAACGAGCTGATCCCGCGGATCGAGCAGATCGCCGAGGAGCACCTGGACGCGATGGCCCGCAAGGGCCCGCCCGCCGAGCTGGTGCACGACTACGCGCTGGCCATCCCGTCGCTGGTGATCTGCGAGCTGCTCGGCGTGCCCTATGCCGAGCGGGCGGTCTTCCACGAGCGCACCAAGCTGATGATGAACCTGGAAAGCGGCGACGAGGAGGTGATGGCGGCCTTCGGCGAGATCATGGCCTACCTGGGCGAGCTGATCGAGCGCAAGCGGGTCACACCGGCCGACGACCTGCTCAGCGGCCTGGTCACCGGCGGCGAGCTGGACCAGGAGGAGCTGATCTCCTTCGCCGTGCTGCTGCTCACCGCAGGCCATGAGACCACCGCGAACATGCTCTCCCTCGGCGCCTTCGCGCTGCTGGAGAACCCGGACCAGCTCAAGGCCTTCACCGGTGATCCCGAGCTGGTCGAGCCCGCGGTGGAGGAGCTGCTGCGCTACCTGACCATCACCCACTTCGGGTTGCAGCGGGTGGCGCTGGAGGACGTGGAGATCGCCGGGGTGACCATCGCCAAGGGGGAGTGCGTGCAGCTGCACACCCCGACCGCGAACCGGGACCCGGAGAAGTTCCCGCACCCGGACCAGCTGGACCTGGGCAGGCACGCCAGCGGGCACCTCGCCTTCGGCCACGGCGTGCACCAGTGCCTCGGCCAGCAGCTGGCCAGGGTGGAGATGCGGATCGGCTACCGCAAGCTGTTCCAGCGCTTCCCGACCCTGCGCTTGGCCGTGCCCGCCGAGGAGGTGCCGATGCGCACCAAGATGGGCATCTACGGCGTGCACAGCCTCCCGGTCACCTGGGAGTCCTGATGCGGGTCGAGGTCGACACCGATCGTTGTTGTGGGGCCGGCATGTGCGCGCTCACCGCGCCCGCGGTCTTCGACCAGGACGAGCAGGCGGGCACGGTGCTGCTGCTGACCCCGGAACCGCTGACGAGTGAGCTCGCCGCGGTCCGGGAGGCGGCCCAGCTGTGCCCGGCGGCGGCCATCACGCTGGAGGAGAGTTCGTGAAGATCGTGATCGTGACGGCGGGCTCGCGCGGGGACACCGCGCCGTTCGTCGGCCTGGGGGTGCGGTTGCGGGAGGCGGGGCACGAGGTGTCGCTGGCCACGCAGCAGCTGTTCGAGCCGATGGTCCGGGAGGCCGGGCTCGGCTTCCGGGAGATGCCCGGCGACATCCGCGCGGACTTCGCCAGCAAGGCCGGCCAGGACTTCCAGCACCACGGCATCGGCCTGCGCGGGCTGCCCGCGCAGCTCCGCTTCGCCAGCAAGATGATCAGCGACCTGGGCCGGGGCGCGCAGCGCGCGGTCGAGGGCGCGGACCTGGTGCTGACCCACCGCGCCGCGTTCGGCTTCGTGTACTGGATCGCCCGGAACGCGGGCATCCCGAGCATGGGCCTGGAGCTGTTCCCCAGCGGGGTCATCCCCTCCGGCGAGCTGCCGCCGATCTCGCTGGCCACCCGCTCGCTGGGGCGCACCGGAAACCTGGCCGCGCACGCGATGATGCGCGGCTTCGCCCAGCTGGGCGGCGGGTTCCTGCCCGGGTACAAGGAGTTCCTGCGCGAGCAGGGCGTGCGCAGCGCGGGCGCGCTCTACCGCGAGATCCGGCAGACCCGCTGGCCGGTGCTGCACGGCTGGAGCCCGCAGGTGCTGCCCCGGCCCAGTGACTGGCCCGCCCAGGCCGAGGTGGTCGGCTACTGGTGGCCCTGGCAGTCCCCGGACTACCAGCCGCCCGCCGAGCTGACCGAGTTCCTGGCCGCGGGGGAGCCGCCGGTGTTCCTGTCCTTCGGCAGCATGGCCCCCGGCCGGGCGCGGGAGCTCTCCGAGATCGCGGTCGAGGCGATGACGCTGGCCAAGGTCCGCGGCGTGGTCCAGGCCGGGTGGAACGAGCTGGCCGCCACCGGCGAGCACGTGCTCTCCATCGGCGAGGTGCCGCACGGCTGGCTGTTCCCGAGGATGGCCGCGGTGGTGCACCACGGCGGCGCGGGCACCACCGGCGCCGGGGTGCGCGCGGGCGTGCCCTCGGTGATCGTGCCGGTGCTGGGCGACCAGCCGCTGTGGGCCGACCGGCTGGCCGAGCTCGGCGTCAGCCCCGGCTCGGTGCCGATGAAGAAGATCACCGCGCCCCGGCTGGCCGCGTTGATCAGGGACGCGGTCACCGGCCCCGGCTACCGCCGCCGCGCTGCCGCATTGGCCGAGCGGGTGGCGCAGGAGGATGGCGCGGGCCGGGTCATCGAGGCGGTGGCTAGGTTGGGCGCCAGAGCCTGACCCTGGTCACACTCGGGCCGCTCGCGGTGGGAAACCGGGCCGTGATGTGACACGGTGGTCAGGCGAAGATCGACGAGGGGGTGCGCGTGCCCAACGCCAGTGCTGTGTCCGGCCCGGCATGGACCGAACCCACCGGCACCCCGGGCGTCCCGCGCTACCCCCTCAACGTCGAAGCCCCCGTGCTGGCCGCGCTGGCGCGGCTGCTGCCCGGAATCTCCCCGCCGTCCGGATCCGGCCCCGAGTGGCTCACCCTCTCCGGCCGACATCCCTGGCCTGCCGAGGACCGGCCGCGCCGGGCGAGCCTGCGAATGCTCGCCCGCGCGGCCCAGCTGCTGCCCGAGGCGCAGGACTGGCAGGAAGCCGCCGAGCAGGCCATCGCCTACGACGCCTACCTGGCCGAGGACCCGTTGCTGCGCGGCCTGGAGGTCGCGGCCACCTGGCGCGGCGTGCTGCTCCGCCGGCACAGCGTGGACGCCTGGCGCCGCTGGTGGGCCGCACTGGCCGGACATCCCGACCCGCAGCAGCTCACCACCGAGTCCCTCCCCGATGTCACGGTCGCCGCCTTCACCGCCGACCTGCCCGCGCACACCGACGCCGCGGGCCACCCGGCTCCCGCCGAGCTCTCCCTCCGCCTGCCCCCCATCCCCGGCGCGCTGGCCACCCTGCTGATCGGCGCCCAGCGCGCGGAGACCTTGCGCGGCAAGGCCAAGATCGCCTTCCTCGGTCAGACCGGGGTGTACCTGGACCCCGGCTTCGTGGCCCAGCGCGCGGAGTCGGCGCGCAGCCTGCGGGCCTTGGGGCGCACACTGGTGGCGGACATGCTGGCCCAGGCGCACCGGATCGGTGTCCGCCGCAACCAGCCGCACCCCGGCCCGCCGCCCGCCGCCAGTCCGGCCCCGGCCGCCGCCTCCCCGGCCCCGCCGGACGCAGGCCCGATCCCCCTGCACCTCAACACCCTCGGCCAGCTCGCCCAGGCCGAGAACCTCTTCTCCGCCACTGAGGACGAAGGCCTCGGTGTCACCCCGCTCGGCGCGCGCCTGCTGGAGGTCTCCCCGTGAGCACCCCGCTGTCCCTGCTCGCCGAGTGGACCGGCCCGCTGCGCGAGCTGCTGATCACCGGCCACGCCGTCGACCTCGACTACCTGGAACGGCACTGCCTGCCCAGGGCGCGCGAGCTCGGCGCGCGGGTCACCGTGCTCACCGGGCACGGCGCGGCCCAGCACGACCCGGCCGACGTCCGCTTCGCCGGTCGCGCCTACCAGCACGGGCACGCGCTGGGCCAGGGCAGGTTCCTGCCCCGGCTCGCGGTGCTGCTCGGTGCGGACCGGGTCGCGGTGGCGGTCGGCTCCGGCGATCCCACCCTGGACGGGTACACCGGCGGCGGCTTGTGGCTGGCCGTGCACAGCGACCTGGCCGAGGGACCAGTGGCGCTGGCCGACCTCGGCACCTGGCTGGCCGACCTGGCCCAGGCGCTGACCCTGCCGTCCTGGCTGGCCGACACCCTGGACGAGATCGCCATCGCCATGGTGCCCTCAGCCACCCGAGCCGCCGGGCTGCGTTTCCTCGGCAACCTCACCGAACCCCTGCTGGCCCAGCTGCCCCCGGGTCCGGTCCGGGTGCTCGGCCTGACCGCGCCCGCCGCCGACCCGGCCGCCGTGCACGCCCTCACCGAGCACCTCCAGCCGCGCGAGGTCCGCACCGCGCCCGCGGACGCGACGCTCATTGAATGGCAGGCCACTGACGGCCGGTGGACCGCGCTGGCCGGCGGCCACCTCACCGGGTCCGGGCTGCTGCGCTCGGTCGCCGAGGGCGGTGACTGCGTGCTGGCCGCCCTGCACCCGCGCGCGGAGTCCGTTGCGCCGGAAGGCGAAAGCGGTCCGCTGCCCCCGGAAACCCCTGTGTCCCAGGACGCTGTGTCGCAGAGCACAAGGGGACCCCGGCTGCTCGGCGCTTTTCGCGAGGACGACACTACGGTGGTGGAGTTCCTGGTGCCGCGCGGCACCCACGGCGTCATCGTGGAAACCCTGACCGGCAACGGCTGGCTCGCTGCCCATCGGGTGCCCGCCGCCGAGCTGTACGTCAACGGCCCCGTGCGCGCCCGGGTTCCCGCCGAGGAACCGGGAGTCGCGCTCCGGGTGAGCGCACTGGTGGACGAGCGCCGCGTCGCCTCCGGCCCCGCGCACGTCACCGACCTGACCGCCTGCGCGCCCCGCACCGAGCAGAGCAGCGGCTCCGGCCTGTCCGACCGGCCCGCGGCCGCGCTGCTCGCCGACCCGGCCCGCCTGAGCCGGTTCACCGACACCCTCGGCAAGATTACCGCTGATCAACTGCCGTTCCGGCCGGATTGGGCCGCCTACGTGCAGTTCACCCGATCGGTTCTCGGCGACCCGCTGACCGAGCGGGTGCTGCCCGGCGCGGTCTCCGTGCTGCCCGAACCCAGGCCTGCCGCCTGGACCGTCGGCGAGCTCGCCGAGGACGGCCACCCCGCCGGAGCGCTGCTCCAGGACGAGGACCGGGACAAGGTCCGCGCACTGGCCGCTCGCTGGGTCGCCGCGGCCGAGCCCGGCGCGCCACTGCCGGTGCGCATGCTGCTCACCTGCCTGTACCTGGACCTGCTCGCCGCCGGGGTCTGGGGTCACGACGACGAATGGCGGCCCGGCCTCAGTGCGCTGGCGCAGTCCCTGTGCCCCACCGAGGCCGAGCAGAAGGCACTGCCCGACCAGGCGCAGGCGCGGCTGAGCACCCTGCTCGCCGCCTGCCTCGCCTTGCTGTTGCAGGATGCCGATCTCCAAGGCGGCTCAGCCGCCGACCGGACCGCGCGCCACGCGTGGGAGCGATGTTATGAATGGGCCGCATTCGGCAGGCCCGAGTTGGTGGAACCGCTGTTGCCGGACACGCGGCGGTTCGAAGGGAGAACGACCACGGTGACCGAGGTCGAGCAGGTGTTGGAACTGGCCGAGAACTCGGTGGACGAACCGAGCGCGGCCGTGCAGGAGGATCTGCGCGAGCGAGGATTCGAGATCGACCGGCTGGACGGCGCGTGGGTGGTGACCGGCGAGTGCCGGCGCCCGCTGCGCGAAGCCGCCCGGATGATCACCGACTTCGCCGCGGTGAGCAAGCAGGGCGGCACCGCGGTGGTGGTGAGCAACCGCCGCACCATGGCACTGCTGCTGTGGAGCGGACGTTCGCTGGCCTTCACCGAGGGCAAGCCGCCGACCTGGCGCAGCTACCAGCTGTCCGGGATGAGCACCCCGCACAGCCTGATCGGCGGCAGTGAGGGCGTCCCGGCGACCAAGGACATCCGCAAGCTGCTGCCGCTGCCGGACCCGGTGCGCGAGCTGGCCGAGCGCTGCGGGGTCGACCTGCCGTCGCTGATCAGCCGCGACCTGGTGGGCCGCTGAACCAAGCCCTCGGCGACCTGATCGCCGCCGCGGGACTGCCCGCGGCGGCCCAGGTCGAGCCGATCGGCGGCGACGGACTGGACAACACGCTGCACCTGGCCGTGCTCGCCGACGGCCGCAAAGTGGTGCTGCGCCAACACGAACACCCCCGGCCCAGCCCGAGGGCGATGGCGGATTTCCTGGCCGCCAACCAGGTCGGCGCACCGGCCCTGCTGGCCGCGAACGACCGCGGCGACCGCCTGGTGGCCTATGTCGAGGGCATCACCCTGGCCGAGGCCGTGCGCACGGGCACCGCGACCGACCGGGTCTGGCACGCGGTCGGCCGGGCGCTGGCCGCGGTGCACGCGGTGGGCTTTCCCGCGCACCTGCACGGCGAGCTCCGCCCCGACGGCCTCCGGCTGACCCCGGCCGACCCGGTCGACCGGCTGCGCGCCGAACTGGCCGCGACCCAGCCGTGGGTGCGGCAACACCGCCCCGCGCTGCTGCCTCTGCTGCCCGCGGTCGACGCCGCGCTGCTCGCGCACGCCGGTGAGCTGCGCGCCGAGCGTCCCTGCCTGGTGCACGGCGACGTCAACCTGTTCAACGTGATCGTCGGGCCGGACCGGGCCACCCTGATCGACTGGGACTACCCCGGCGTCCGCCAGCCCCTTGACGAGCTGTCCGCCTTCCAGGAGCACGCCTACCTGCACGGCGCCGAGCTGCCCCCGGCCTTCTGGACCGGCTACGGCCGCACCGTGCCGGAGATCCCGCTGCTGCTGCACCGCGTCGTGGGCTGCCTGGACTGGCTGGCCGGCGAGGACTGGGCGGAGTGGGCCGCCGACGAGTCGCTGCCCGCGGCCGCGGTGACCAGGGTCGGACTCTGGCGGCGACGGCTGCTCGACTGGACCGACCGGCTGCCGGAAGTCTTAGAACACTTGGACGTCCGTCACTCCGTATCGACATAGTTGGACGTCCTACTATATGTTCGGCCGTGGGTGGCGCTGATCACTCACCGGCCGCCGGGGCGACCCCCGGGCGGCGTCTTGTCCGCTAGCACAGTGGGGTGCGTCCATGGTCAAAGAACTGACCCATTTCGTCGCTGGCAAGCCGGTTCCCGGTACCTCGGGCAACTTCGGCGATGTCTACGACCCCAACACCGGGAAGGTGCAGGCCAAGGTGCCGCTCGCCTCGGTCGAGGAGACCAGGGCGGCCATCGCCGACGCGGCCGCCGCCCAGGTGGAGTGGGCGGCCTGGAACCCGCAGCGGCGGGCCAGGGTGCTGTTGCGCTTCCTGGACCTGGCCCAGCGGGAGCTGGACTCCCTGGCCCGGCTGCTCTCCAGCGAGCACGGCAAGACCGTGGCCGACGCCAAGGGCGACATCCAGCGCGGCCTTGAGGTGGTCGAGTTCGCCGCGGGCGCCCCGCACCTGCTCAAGGGCGAGTTCACCGACGGCGCGGGCGGCGGCATCGACGTGCACTCGCTGCGCCAGCCGCTCGGCGTGGTCGCCGGGATCACCCCGTTCAACTTCCCGGCGATGATCCCGCTGTGGAAGATCGCGCCCGCGATCGCCTGCGGCAACGCCTTCATCCTCAAGCCGTCCGAGCGCGACCCCTCGGTGCCGCTGCGCATCGCCGAGCTGTTCCTGGAAGCCGGGCTGCCGCCGGGCGTGCTCAACGTGGTCAACGGTGACAAGACCGCGGTGGACACCATCCTCACCGACCCGCGGATCGAGGCGGTCGGCTTCGTCGGCTCCTCCGACATCGCGCACTACGTCTACTCGACCGCCACCGCCAACGGCAAGCGCGCCCAGTGCTTCGGCGGCGCCAAGAACCACATGATCATCATGCCGGACGCGGACCTGGACGGGGCGGTGGACGCCCTGCTCGGCGCCGGTTTCGGCTCCGCGGGCCAGCGCTGCATGGCGATCTCGGTCGCGGTGCCGGTCGGTCAGGCCACCGCGGACGCGCTGGCCGAGAAGCTGGCGGCCAAGGTCAAGGAACTGCGCATCGGGCACTCCTTCGACGAGCAGGCCGAGTTCGGCCCGCTCTCCAGCGCCGGGCTGCTGGAGAAGGTCCGCGGCTACGTCGACGCCGGTGTCGCCGAGGGCGCGACGCTGCTGGTCGACGGCCGCGACTTCACCCTGGCAGGCCACGAGGACGGCTACTTCCTCGGCGCCTGCCTGTTCGACCACGTCACCCCGGAGATGAGCATCTACCGCGAGGAGATCTTCGGCCCGGTGCTCACCATCGTGCGCGCCGAGGACTACGAGTCGGCCCTGCGCCTGCCCTCGGAACACGAGTACGGCAACGGCGTGGCCATCTTCACCCGCGACGGCGACACCGCCCGCGACTTCTCCCGCCGGGTGCGCGCGGGCATGGTCGGGGTCAACGTGCCGATCCCGGTGCCGGTGGCCTACCACACCTTCGGCGGCTGGAAGCGCTCCGGCTTCGGCGACCTCAACCAGCACGGGCCGGACTCGTTCAAGTTCTACACCCGGACCAAGACGGTCACCTCGCGCTGGCCGTCCGGGGTCAAGGAAGGCGCGTCCTTCGTCATCCCCACCATGGACTGAGCCGATGACCATCTCGGAGATCCGGCCGGACGTGTTCGGGCTCAACGAGGACCAGCGCGCCATCCGGGAGATGGCCGCCGACTTCGCCGCCGAGCACCTGGCCCCGCACGCGGTGGACTGGGACCAGCGCAAGCACTTCCCGGTCGACGTGCTGCGCAAGGCCGCGCAGCTGGGCATGGGCGGCATCTACGTCGGCGAGCAGCACGGCGGGTCCGGGCTCAGCCGCCTGGACGCGGTGCTGGTGTTCGAGTCACTGGCCACCGGCTGCCCGTCCATCGCCGGTTACCTGTCCATCCACAACATGGTCGCGGGCATGCTGGACCGCTTCGGCGACGAGGCCCAGCGCGCCAAGTGGCTGCCCGGCCTGGTCTCGATGGACCTGCTGGCCAGCTACTGCCTCACCGAGCCCGACGCCGGTTCCGACGCCGCCGCGCTGCGCACCAGCGCGGTCCGCGATGGGGAGGAGTACGTGCTCACCGGGGTCAAGCAGTTCATCTCCGGCGCGGGGTCCTCGGACTTCTACCTGGTGATGGCGCGCACCGGCGGGCCGGGCGCGGGCGGGGTGTCCGCCTTCGCGGTGGAGAAGGGCACGCCGGGCCTGGAGTTCGGCGCCAACGAGCAGAAGATGGGCTGGAACGCCCAGCCCACCCGCCAGGTGATCATGGACGGCGTGCGGGTGCCCGCGGCCAACCTGATCGGCGGCGAGGGCAACGGTTTCCGCATCGCCATGTCCGGCCTGGACGGCGGGCGGATCAACATCGCCGCCTGCTCCCTCGGTGGCGCGCAGGCCGCGCTGGACAAGTCGATCGAGCACCTCGGCCAGCGCACCGCCTTCGGTGGGCCGCTGAGCAAGCAGCAGGCGCTGCGGTTCACCGTGGCCGACATGGGCACCGAGCTGGAAGCGGCCCGGCTGCTGCTGTGGCGGGCCGCCTCCGCGCTGGACGCCCGCCACCCCGAGGCCACCCGGCTGTGCGCGATGGCCAAGCGCTTCGCCACCGACACCGGCTTCGAAGTGGCGAACCGCGCGCTGCAACTGCACGGTGGGTACGGATACCTCGCCGAGTACGGAGTGGAGAAGATCGTGCGTGACCTCCGGGTGCACCAGATCCTCGAAGGGACCAACGAGATCATGCGGGTCATCGTCTCCCGCGGCCTGATGGGCGGTGACCGGTGAACGACATCCTGATCAGGGTCACCGGTGGCGTCGGCCGGATCACCCTGAACCGGCCGCGCGCGATCAACGCGCTCAGCGACGACATGCTGCGCGAGATGGGCAAGGCGCTCACCTCGTGGGCGAACGACCCAGCGGTGCACGCGGTGCTGCTGGACGGCGCGGGCGAGCGCGGCCTGTGCGCCGGCGGCGACATCCGCTCGATCTACCAGGCGATCCAGGACGGCACCGACGGGCCGATCGCGTTCTGGCGCGAGGAGTACCAGGTCAACGCGCTGATCGCGAACTACCCCAAGCCGTACGCGGTGTTCATGGACGGCCTGGTCATGGGCGGCGGGGTCGGGGTGTCCGCGCACGGCAGCGTGCGGGTGGTCACCGAGCGGACCGCGATCGGCATGCCCGAGGTCTCCATCGGTTTCATCCCCGACGTGGGTGGCACCTTCCTGCTCTCCCGCGCGCCCGGCGAGCTGGGCACCCACCTCGCGCTCACCGGCGGCCGGATCGGCGCCGCGGACGCGATCCTGTGCGGCCTGGCCGACCAGTACCTGCCCAGCGCGGCCCTGCCCGATCTGGCCGAACTGCCCGCCGATCAGCTGCTGGTGGAGATCGCCGCCCGCGCGGAGACCCCGCCGGCGGGTCAGCTCGCCGAGGACCGCGAGTGGATCGACTCCTGCTACGCCGCCGACACCGTCGAGCAGATCCTGGCCAACCTCCACGGCAGCGGGCACCCGGGAGCCGAGGCCGCGGCCAAGGAGATCCAGGCCAAGGCGCCCACCGCGGTCAAGGTCGCCCTGCGCGCGCTGCGCACCGCCCGCGAACTGTCCACTGTGGAGGAATGCCTGAACCTGGAGCACCGCCTGGTCAGCCGGTTCCTCACCGCGCCGGACCTGGCCGAGGGCATCCGCGCCGCGGTCATCGACAAGGACCGCAACCCGACCTGGCAGCCGGCCACCCTGGCCGAGGTCTCCGACGCCGCGGTCGAGGAGTACTTCACCCCGAAGCCAGGACAGCAGCCCGTGTTCGGAGGTTCGGCATGACCGTCATCGGATTCCTCGGCCTGGGCAACATGGGTGGCCCGATGGCCGCCAACCTGGTCAAGGCCGGGCACACCGTGCACGGCTACGACCCGGTCGCCGCCGCGGTGGACGCCGCCGAAGCCGCGGGCGTCAGCCCGGCGGGCAGCGCGGTGCAGGCCGTGCGGGCGGCCGAGGTGGTCATCACCATGCTGCCCAGCGGCGCGCACGTGCTGGACTGCTACCGGGAGATCCTGCCCGAGGCCAAGCCCGGCACCCTGTTCCTGGACTGCTCCACCATCGACGTGGCCGCCGCCCGCCAGGCCGCCGAGGCGGCCGCGAACGCCGGGCACGCCGCACTGGACGCCCCGGTCTCCGGGGGCGTCGTCGGCGCCCAGGCCGCCACCCTGACCTTCATGGTAGGCGGCAGCACCGACAACTTCGCCCGCGCGGAGCCGATCCTGGCCGTGATGGGCCGCCGCTCGGTGCACTGCGGCGAGTCCGGGGCCGGGCAGGCCGCCAAGATCTGCAACAACATGATCCTGGGCATCTCCATGGTCGCGGTCAGCGAGGCGTTCGTGCTGGGGGAGCAGCTCGGCCTGTCCCACCAGGCGCTCTTCGACGTGGCCTCCACCGCTTCCGGCCAGTGCTGGGCGCTGACCACCAACTGCCCGGTGCCCGGCCCGGTGCCCGGCAGCCCGGCCAACCGGGACTACCAGCCCGGCTTCGCCACCGCGCTGATGCTCAAGGACCTCGGCCTGGCCGAGGCCGCGGCCACCGAGACCGGCACGGACACCGCGCTGGGACGGCACACCGCGGAGTTGTTCCGCGCCTATGCCGCCGAGGGTGGGGCCGGGACCGACTTCTCCGGCATCATCAACGCCATCCGTGACCGGTCGAAGCAGGGAGACCAGGCGTGAGCTACGAAACCATCCTCCTCGAGCGACGTGAGCGGGTCGGCCTGATCACGCTCAACCGGCCCAAGGCGCTCAACGCGCTCAACCTCCAGCTGATGCGCGAGGTCACCACCGCCGCGCGTGAGCTGGACCGCGACCCGGAGATCGGCGCGCTGGTGATCACCGGTTCGGCCAAGGCCTTCGCGGCAGGTGCGGACATCAAGGAGATGCAGCCCAACGGCTACCCGCAGGTCTACCTGGACGACTGGTTCGCCGAGTGGGACCAGCTGGCCCAGGTGCGCAAGCCGATCATCGCCGCGGTCTCCGGCTACGCGCTGGGCGGCGGCTGCGAGCTGGCCATGATCTGCGACGTGCTGCTGGCTTCCGACACCGCGAAGTTCGGCCAGCCGGAGATCAAGCTCGGCGTGATCCCCGGCATCGGCGGCTCGCAGCGGCTCACCCGCGCGATCGGCAAGGCCAAGGCGATGGAGCTGTGCCTGACCGGCCGGATGATGGACGCCGAGGAGGCCGAGCGGGCCGGACTGGTCTCCCGCATCGTGCCGGCGGACCAGCTGCTGGAGGACGCGCTGGCCACCGCGGCCACCATCGCCGGGATGTCCACCCCGATCGCGATCATGGCCAAGGAGGCGGTGAACCGCGCCTACGAGACCACCCTGGCCGAGGGCGTCCGGTTCGAGCGTCGCCTGTTCCACGCCACCTTCGCCACCGCGGACCAGAAGGAGGGCATGGCCGCCTTCATCGAGAAGCGCGCGGCCAAGTTCGAGCACAACTGACCTGGTCCGGACACGCCAGCACACCCCCAGCTGCCCACCGGCGCGCGAGCCCGGTGGCAAGCTGGGGGTCATGAAGCCGTGGGCGAAGACGCTGCTGGCCTCACTCGGCGTGGTGGGCCTGGTCGTGGTGGTCTACGTGACCTACCTGCTCACCGTGGTGTATCGGCCGATCGACATCTACGCGGTCACCTACGAGGTCTCCGGCGCGGTCGCCCCGGCCCGGATCGAGTACCTCGATCAGCCCACCGGCGACCGGGACAAGCCACCGGTGCAGACCACTGTGGACGGTGTCTCGCTGCCGTGGAAGGAAGAGGTGGCCATCCCACCCGGCGCGGAGGCCAGGGTCAGCATCGCCGACCCGGCCGCCGGCCTGAGCTGCGTGATCACCCTGGACAAGGGTCGCAGCCGCGAACGCGTGCTGGCCACCAGGACGGCGGAACCGGGACAACCGCTGGTCTGCACCGCGCGCACACCGACCGGCGAGACGCTCAACGACGCACTGCCCCGCCCCACACCTCGCTGACCAGCCCGGTCCGCAGCCGCGCCGCCTCGGTGTCCACTGTGGACGGTTCGGCGCGCAGCGCACCAAAGGCGATCTCGGTGTAGTGCACGGCCAACTCGGTCAGCGCCAGCCTGCCACGCGGTGAGTACCAGCGGGCCACCCCGCCACACATCTCCAGCAGCGCCAACCGGGTCACCGCGGGCGCCGAGCTGCGGAACACCTCACTGGCGCAACCCTCCTCGATGGCCGCCCGCCACAGGTCCTCGTACTCGTCCCGCTGCGCCACCACGCTCGCCCGCGCGGCGGGGGAGAGGGCCCGCAGCTCGTGGTCCACCACCGCGGTCTCCAGCGGATGCAGCGCGTGACTGAGCACGTGCACCTGCACCAGCCCGGCCAGCCGCGACCGCGGATCCGGATCCCCCGTGACCACCCGATGGCCCGCGGTCAGCAGCCGGGCCATGCACTCGCGCATGATCCGCAGCAGCAGGTCCTCCTTGGTGCCCATGTAGTGGTACAGACTGGCCGAGGACAGCCCGGCCGCCTCGGCCAGATCCCGGATCCCGGTGCCGTGAAAGCCTTTCGCCGCGAACAGGGTCAGCGCCGCCCGCCGGATCCGGTCCGCCGCAGGAGCGGACTTGGCCGCCTTGGTCACGGTCACCGGCGCTCCTCGTCTGGGGGTCCCCCGGCCGGCGAGAAGTCGCCGAGGATGCCACGCATGGTGGCAGACCACGGTTCGGCCCGACCGCCGGGGCACCTGCGCGGTCGACACGTTCATCCCCCTCGCGCATCGAGACGCCACCCCACAACCCGCCACCGCGCCAGGCTCCGTGCCCGCCCGCACTCGCCCCACAGCGTGACGCGATCACCCGCCACCGCACCCCGCCCGGACCGGCGGCCCTCCGCCGCACCCCGCCCGGGCGCTGCTGCCCCACCGTCGCTGTGCCCCGCCCGCATCACCACCACCGCCGCCGCCGCCGCATCACCACCACCGCCGCCGCGCCGCCACCGCCGCCGCGCCGCCACCGCCGCCGCGCCGCCACCGCCACCGCGCCGCCACCGCCGCCGCGCCATAGCCACCGCGCCGCCGCACCGCGCTCGCGTCCGTGGCCATCCACCGCCACCGCAATGCGACCGCGCTGCTGCCTCGCCGCTGCACCCCGCCCGCCCCGCCGCAATCCGCCCGCACCCCGCCGCCGCTGCACCCTGCCCGCGCCATCGCCGCCGCCCGCCGCCCGCTGCCGCCGCCCGCCACTGTCGTGCCGCCGCCTGCCGCCCGCCGCCCGCCGCCGTGCCGCCACCCGCCATTGCCGCGCCGCTGCTGCCGCCCGCCGCCGCCCCGCCGCCGCACCCCGCTCGCCCGCTGCCGCCGTGCCGCCGCTGCCGTCGCGCGGCCCGCCGTCACCCGCCGACCCGCACCCCGCGCACCGCCGCCCGCACATCCGCATCCGCATGCCCCAGCAACAACTCCCGCCGAGCCACCCACGGCCCCGACCACCGCGCCCGCTTCCCCCCGAACCGCACCAACCGCGCCGCCAGCAACCCCGGCACCACCTCGCCCAGCCCGCCGAGGTGGTCGACCACCGCCAGCACCGTCTCCGCGGGCACCCCCTCCTCGTACAGCCCGCCGTACCGAGCCTCCCGGGGCAGCCGGAACGCCCGCTCGTCGATGGTGGCGACCAGCTCGTCCCACAACTCGACCCGCACCCCGCGCGTCAGCGACTCCCGCGCCATCACATCGAGCAGGTGCGCCGCCTCGCGCAGCATCCCGGCGGTCCGGAAGCCGTCCACGAGCACCCGGTCCAGCTCGGCCTGCCCTGCCGGATCGGGGTGGTTCAGCGCCCGCGCGCCGAACAGCCACCCCAGCTGCCGCCAAGCCGCGTCGTCGCCGTCCCGGGCTGCCGCCGCGAGCCCGTCCACCAGGGAACGCAACGCGGGCAGCGCCTCGGGCCCGGGCACCGAGCGCAGCAGGTTCTCCGCCACCCGCTGGTAGAGGCGCATCGGCAGGTCCTGGGCCAGCAGCTCGCCCAGTGCCGCCGCGCAGTCCGGCAGGTAGCGCCACCACGCCCCGAACGCCAGGTTCAACTCTGGCACGGTGTCGGTGCGCGCGAGGGACAGCGCCCGCCCGACCAGTCCGGCGAACACCGGCCGCAGGGGCGGCGCCACCTGCTCCACCGCGGTCCGCAGCACCGCCTCGCGCACCGCGGGCGGCCCGGCCACCGCCTCGGCCAGCGCCGCGCGCACGCCCGGTTCGCCAAGGAAACCGGTCAGCGCCCCGGCCACCGCCGCCCGGACGTCCTGGTGCAGCCCGGGTTCCGCCCACAGCCGCAGCAACACCCCGGCCGCCTCACTGCCGCGGACCGTGCCGAGGATCCGCACGGCTTCCTTCGCGGTGCCCACCGACCGCGGCCCGGCCAGCAGATTCCCCAGCACCGCAACGGCTTCCGCGTCCGGCACGGCGTCCAGCGCCCGGCGCAGCGCGCGCACCGCCGCGCGGGCCGCCGGGCCACTGGGTCCACCGGCGATCCGCAGCAGCACCGGCAACGCCACCGGCACCGGCGCACTCGCCCCCAGCTCCGTCACCGCGGCGGCCACGATCGGCTGGTTCTTGTTGTCCGTCAACGTGATCAGCGTGTCCGCCGACCGGATCCCGGACACCGCGTCCACCCGCTGCCACAGCTCGTTCCGCTCGTCCAGCGCGACCGCCTCGGCCCGGCGCGCGGCCAGTTCTCGCTGTGCCGCCGTCCATCGGTGTGGCACCGACCGCGGGGTGCGCGGTGGCACGGCCGCGGGCAGCACCAGGTCCAGCAGGTCGGTCTGGCGGGTGCTCACCTCCCGCCACACCGCGGGCTGCGCGCCCCAGGCCGGGTTGTGCCGCACGATCCGCCGCACCCGCTCCGCGCGCTGACCGGAACCGGCCAGCCAGCACCGGATCGCGGTCTCGACCTGCCGGATGTCGTTGCCGTGCTTCGCGATCCGCCACATCAGCTCGTCCAGCTCCGGCGCCGCGTCCAGGTTGGTCCCGAACATCTCCGCCGCCCGCAGCGCCGGGCCGAACCGCTCGCCCGCCGCCTCGTGCAGCACCGGTTCCCGCATGCTCGCCCAGAGCCGCGCCCACACCGGTGACGGCAGCCGCAGGGCCAGCCGTCGCGCCGGGGCCCGTCGGTCCCGGTGCAGGCGGGCCAGCAGTGGTACGAGCTCGATCCGCCGGTCCGGGTCGGCATCGGCCGCGATGGTGCGGCGCAGCCAGTCGTCCAGGGCCTCGAACGTCCACTTCGAACTGTCCCTGGCCGTCACCACGGTGGTGACCGCCTCGGCCAGCGCCGGCACCGGCACCGCGGCCAGCAACCGGGACGGCGCCAGCCGGAGCTGTGCCAGGGCCTGGGTGCGCACCCGGTCCTGGTCGTGCAGCGCCCGGACCGCCTCCCGCGCCGCCGAGGCGAACGCCGCCGGATCACCGCCCCGGGCCGCCCTCGCTAGGGCCACTCGCCAGCCCTGCGCCCTGGTCAGCACCCGGTGGCTGCCGGTCGCCCCGGCCAGCGCGGCAGTGGCCTCCGCCGGTGGCAGCAGCGCCTCGAACTCCAGCCGGGGATCCCGCTCCAGCGCGAGCGCGGCCCTGGCCAGCGGCACCCGGTCCGCCTCGGGCAGCTCGGCCAGCAGACCGGGCTCGGCCTTGGCCGCCACCTGCCCCGGGTACACCTGGTCCAGCAGCGCCAGCCGCTCGCCCTCGGGCAGCGCGCGCAGCAACAACCGGCCCAGACCGCCCGCGCCGATCCGGCCGAACACCGAGGGCAGGTCGTCCCCGACCGCCCGCACGATCGCCGCGGCCAGCCGAGGGGTTTGGTCCGCCTCCGCGATCGACACCGCGTGCTCGGTGCTGACCAGCGCCCGCGCCACCGCCCCCGGTATCCGCCGGAACAGCAGGGTGAGCAGACCGCCGTGCCGCCGCTGCCAGTTCCACCGGCCGGGCTCGGCCAGGCCCGGCAGGTCCGCGGTCAGGTGCGCCAGCACCGCTTCCGGCGCCACCCGTGCCAGGCCGCGCAGCAGTGCGGGCGTGGCGCCGAGCTTCGGCAGCCACACCCCGATCATGCTGGGCGAACAGGCGGTCAGCAGGGCGCGCGCCTCGGTCAGGTCGAACCGCTGCGCGACCACCGGCAGGAACTCATCGGCCAGCCCGCGCCGCCGGGACTGCCGCAGCGTCCGGTACAGCAGCAGCCGGTCCCGGCGCGGCGCGGTGCGCAGCACCTCGTGCAGCACGTCATCCGGCACCGGCAACCGCACCGTGGCGGCCAGCGCCCACGGTCGCAGTTGTGGGTCCAGCAGCGCGTTGACCAGGGTTTCCAGGTCCCGCCGGGCCACGGCCAGGAACAGGCCCAGCTCACGTTGATGCTGGTCGTCGATGTCCAGTTCGGCCCAGATCGCCCGGTACTGGGGCGCACTCAGTGCCCGCGCGAACGCCGCGATCGCGGTCGTGCGTTCGGTGTATGGCAGTACCAGCAGTACGGACAGCTGCTCGGCTCCGGAGCTGCGCTCACGGTCGCCGTGGTGGCCGCTCACCATGCGCGGTGGGCGAGGCCCCTTCCGTTGATCATGTGCCGATCATCGCAAATCCTCGCGGTCGGGCGCAAGGCGCGCACGCCGAGATTAGGATTTGGCTGATGCGGACGAAGGCCCTGCACACCGACCGGCGGCACCTCCCCCACCACTGCAGTTGCGCTGCCGCCGGCGCCGAACGACCTTCGTGGAACCACTCGACCCTGGGGGATGCCTGATGACAGCCTGGACCGACGCCGCGCACGCGGAGGTCGACCTCGCGGCGGTGCTGGGCAGGCAACGGGATCGCGAGTCCGCCGCGCGCACCTACGCCCGCAGCTTCCCGGTGGTCCCGGTGCACGCCGACGGCCTGCGCGTCACCGGAGCCGACGGCCGCGAGTACCTGGACTGCTTGGCCGGCGCCGGCACCCTGGCGCTGGGCCACAATCACCCGGTGGTGCTGGCCGCGATCCGCCGGGTGCTCGACTCCGGCGCGCCACTGCACGCGCTGGACATCAGCACCCCGGAGAAGGACGACTTCACCACCGCGCTGCTGGGCACCCTGCCACCGGAACTGGCCGCGGACTGCCGGATCCACTTCTGCGGCCCGGCGGGCACCGACGCGGTGGAGGCCGCGCTCAAGCTCGCCCGCACCGCCACCGGCAGGCAGAACGTGCTCGCCTTCACCGGCGCCTACCACGGCATGACCGCGGGCGCGCTCGCTGCCAGCGGCAACATCGCGGTGCGCGAGCCGTTGGCGGACAACGGGTTCAACGTGACCCGGCTGCCCTACCCCTACGACTACCGCTGCCCGTTCGGCCTCGGCGGCCCGCAGGCGCACCACATCGGCGCGCGCCTGGTCGAGTCGCTGCTCACCGACAGCCACTCCGGGGTCCTGCCACCCGCCGCCATGATACTGGAAGCGGTGCAAGGTGAGGGCGGAGTCATCCCCAGCCCCGACAGCTGGCTGCGCGACATGCGCCGGATCACCGAAGAGCACGGGATTCCGCTCATCGTGGACGAGGTGCAGACCGGCGTCGGCCGCACCGGCGAGTTCTGGGCCGTGCGGCACAGCGGGATCACCCCGGACGTCATGGTGCTGTCCAAGGCCATCGGCGGCAGCCTGCCCCTCGCGGTGATCGTCTATAAGTCCACTTTGGACAGTTGGCTGCCCGGTGCGCACACCGGCACCTTCCGCGGCAACCAGCTCGCCATGGCCGCCGGCGCGGCCACCCTGCGCTTCGTCGCCGAACAGGACCTGTCCGCCCGCGCCGCCGACCTGGGCAAGAGGATGCTGGCCGAACTCCGCGTCCTGCAAGGAAACTCCTCCTGCATCGGCGAGGTCCGCGGCCGCGGCCTCATGCTGGGCCTGGAAATCGTCAACCCGGACGCCACCCCGGACGCCCTCGGCGCCCGCCCGGCCGCCCCGGAACTGGCCGCCGCGATCCGCGCGGAATGCCTGCACCGCGGCCTGATCCTGGAGCTGGGCGGCCGGGGCGACTCGGTGGTCCGGCTGCTGCCCCCACTGACCATCACCGACCAGGAGGCCACCAGCGTGCTCAACCGCCTGGGCGAGGCCGTGACCGCGGTGGACCGCGGAGCGAGCCGATGACCGCCAAGTGGAGCGCCCGAACCGACGGCGTGCCAAGAACACCCGAACGCTCGAGCGGTCCCGCCACACCCAGCTCGAGCGGCACCTCCAGCCCCGCCGCAACGCCCGGCCCTGCCGCAACGCCTGGCCCTGCTGCGCCCGGCCCCAGCTCGCCCGGCCCCGCTGGCCCATCCGCTTCCGGCCGCGGTCAGTTCCGCTCCCCGGATCCCGCCGCCCTCGCCGGTGGCGTCGCCGGCGCCGCCGCGCTCGCCCCACTCGTCGACATCGTGCTGGAGTCGCTGGCCAAGGGCACCGCCGAACGCGGCGGCCCAACCCCGGCCGGACCGCCCGCGCACATCGCCGCCGCGGCCGCGGCCGCCGTCGACCACAATCCCTTGCCCGCCAAGGGCATCGGCGCCGAACCCGCGCTCGCCGAGCTGACCAGGCTCATCGCCGCCGGTTCCGCCGATCCGGCCGACCCGCGCTGCGCCGGGCACCTGCACTGCCCGCCACTGGCCATCGCGGTCGCCGCCGAGATCGCGGCCGGCGCGATGAACCAGTCCCTGGACTCTTGGGACCAGGCCCCCGCCGCCACCGAGCTGGAGCCCTGGGTGGTCCGCGCGCTCGCCGAGCTCGTGGGCTACCAGCCGGACCAGGCCGGGGGAGTGCTGACCTCCGGCGGCACCGAGTCGAACCTGATGGGCCTGCTGCTCGCCCGCGAGCACACCCCGGCCGAGCGGCCCCGGGTGTACTGCAGCGCCGCCGCGCACTTCTCCGTGCAGCGCAACGCCGGCATCCTCGGCCTGGGCGAGGACGCCGTGGTGCCGGTGCCGGTCACCCCGGACCAGCGCCTCGACCCGGCCGCGCTGCTGGCCACCATCATGGCCGACCGCGCCGACGGGCGGCGGCCGATCGCGGTGGTCGGCACCGCGGGCACCACCGACTTCGGCGTGATCGACCCGCTGCCGGAGCTGGCCGCGATCGCCACCGCGCACGACGCCTGGTTCCACGTGGACGCGGCCTACGGCGGCGGCGCGCTGTTCTCCGACCGGCTCGCCCCGCTGCTGCACGGCCTCGCCCTGGCCGACTCGGTCGCGGTGGACCTGCACAAGTTCGGCTGGCAACCCGTTGCCGCGGGCGGCTTCCTGACCCGGCGCGCGGACTCCTTCGAGCCCCTGACCCGCCGGGTCGCCTACCTCAACCCGGCCGACGACGAGGAGCTCGGCTTCCGCAGCCTGCTCGGCTACTCGCTGCGCACCACCCGCCGCCTGGACGCGCTCAAGCTCGCGGTCACCTTCCGCGCGCTGGGCCGCGCCGGGCTCGGCGCACTGGTCGACGCCTGCCACGACCTCGCCCGGCACGCCGCCGAGGTGATCGCCGCGCACCCGCGCCTGGTGCTCGCCGCCCAGCCCACCCTGTCCACCGTGGTCTTCCACTTCCACGCCGGGCCAGGCAAGGACGACCGGGTGAACGCCGCGCTGCGCCGCCGCCTGCTCACCGAGGGCAGCGCGGTCATCGGCCGCACCGAGGTCGACGGCCGCATCCGGCTCAAGCTCACCCTGCTCAACCCGCACGCCGGCACCGCCGACGTGGACGCCCTGCTGGCGCTGGTGGTCGCCGCGGGCGAAGCCGAGGAGACCGGATGAGCGCGCACGTGCACGACCTGGCCGGGATCGGGCTCGGCCCGTTCAACCTGGGCCTGGCCGCGCTGGCCGACGCGGTGCCCGGCCTGGACGCGGTGTTCCTGGACCGGCGCGCCGAGTTCAGCTGGCACCCGGGGCTGCTCATCGACGGCGCCCAGCTCCAGGTGCCGTTCCTGGCCGACCTGGTCACCATGGTCGACCCGACCAGCCGCTGGTCCTTCCTGAACTACCTGCGCGAGCACGACCGGATGTTCCCGTTCTTCTTCGCCGAACGCTTCCACGTGCCGCGCCGCGAGTACGACCACTACTGCCGCTGGGTCGCCGAGTCCCTGCCCTCCTGCCGCTTCGGCACCGAGGTCACCGCGGTGTCCTGGGACGCGGGCCGCGGCGCCTTCCGGGTCACGCACAGCGGGGGAGAGCTGCTGGCCCGCAACGTGGTGCTCGGCGTCGGCACCCAGCCGCGGGTGCCCGAGGCGTTCCGGCCCTTGCTGGGCAAGGAGATCTGCCACGCCGCCGACTACCTGCCGAACCTGCCCGAGCTCACCGCGGCCGCCGACGTCACCGTGGTCGGCTCCGGCCAGTCCGGTGCCGAGGTGTTCCTCGACCTGCTGCGCCGCCAGCCGGAGACCGGCAGCCGGGTGCGCTGGCTGACCAGGGGCCGGTTCGCGCCGATGGAGTACTCCAAGCTCGGCCTGGAACATTTCACCCCGGACTACACCAGCTACTTCCGCGGCTTGTCACCGTCCACAAGGGACAGACTCGTGCCTGCGCAGTGGCAGCTGTACAAGGCGGTCAGCGTGGACACCCTGGCCGAGATCCACGACCTGCTCTACGAACGCACCATCGGCGGCGGGGCAGTGCCCGCGCAGCTGAACCCGCACACCGAGATCCGCACGGTCGCACAGGTCGATGGCCGCTATCGCCTGGGCTGCCACGAGATCCAGCAGGACCGGCCGTACACAGTGGACACCGACCGAGTAGTCCTCGCCACCGGCTACGCCGCGAGCGTACCACCGTTCCTGGGCCCCTTGGGCCACCTCGTGCACTGGGACGACAGCCACCGCCACCGCATCGGCGCCGACTACCGGATCGAGCTGGACCCGGCGGTCACCGGCGGCCTGTACGTGCAGAACGGCGAGCTGCACACACACGGCGTCGGCGCACCGGACCTGACCCTGGGCGCCTGGCGGGCGGCCACCATCCTCAACGCGGTCACCGGCCGCACCGTGCACCGCCTGCCCGAACGCACCGCCTTCACCACCTTCGGGGCCCCGTGACCACCCGCCAGCCGGTCCCGCTGCCGCCGGAACGGCTGCGGGCCGCGGTGGCCGAGGGCCTGGTGGACAACGTGATCGTCGCCCTGCCCGACCTCACCGGCCGCCTGGTCGGCAGCCGGGTGGACGCCGAGCACTACCTGGACACGGCCGGAGTCACCGCGGCCTGCGCCTACCTGCTCGCCGTCGACGTGGACATGACTACCGGCCCCGGCTACGCGATCGACGCCGCCGCAACGGGATTCGGCGACTTCACGCTCATCCCCGACCCGGCCACGCTGCGCCTGCTGCCCTGGGACGAGGGCACCGCGCTGGTGCTCGCCGACGCGCACTGGCCCGGCGGCGACCCGGTGACCGTGGCACCCCGGCAGGTCCTGCGCGCCCAGCTCGACCGGCTCGCCGCCCTCGGCCTGTCCGCACAGGTCGGCGCCGAGCTGGAGTTCCTGGTCTTCCGCGAGGACTACCAGACCGCATGGGGCCGCGGCTACCAGGACCTGCGCCCGGCCACCCGGCACAACGTGGACTACGCGGTGGCCGGACTGTCCGATGTGGACCCACTGGTCAACCGCATCCGCCGGGACATGGTGCGCGCCGGACTGCGCCTGGAGTCCGCGCGCGGCGAATGTCACCCAGGCCAGTACGAGATCGTGTTCCGCCACCGGGACGCGCTCACCACCTGCGACAACACCGTACTGTACAAGACCGGCGCCAAGCAGATCGCGGCCGCGCACGGTCAGGCGCTGACCTTCATGGCCAAGTTCGACACCGGCGAGGGCAACTCCTGCCACCTGCACCTGTCCCTGCGCGACAGGGACGACCGGCCGGTGTTCGCGCAAGGCGCGGGGATGTCCGCGCTGATGCGGCACTTCCTCGCCGGCACGCTGGCCTGTGCCAGGGAGCTGGTCCTGTTCCAGGCCCCGAACGTCAACTCCTACAAGCGGTTCGCCCCCGGCGCGTTCGCGCCCACCGTGCTCGGCTGGGGCCGGGACAACCGCACCTGCCCGATCCGGGTGGTCGGCCAGGGCGAGTCGCTGCGCCTGGAACACCGCGTCCCCGGCGGCGACGCCAACCCCTACCTCGCGGTCGCCGCGGTCATCGCCGCGGGCCTGCACGGCATCGAGCAACGCCTGGAACTCGAAGAACCCTTCCGGGGCAACGCCTTCAGCGCCGAGGGCCGCACCCTGCCACCGGACCTGGCCACCGCCCTGGACCTGTGGCGGACCAGCCCGGTCGCCGAGGCCGCCTTCGGCGCCGAGGTGGTCGGCCACTACGCCAGGGCCGCCCAGGCCGAGCTGGACGCCTTCACCGCCGCGGTCACCGACTGGGAGCTGCGCCGCGGCTTCGAGCGGCTCTGAGCGGTCAGTCCAGCGGCACCTGGTACTGGATGAACCCCTTGTTGAGCGCCACCTGGTCGTAGAGCCGCCGCGCGGTCGCGTTCGTCTCCTGGGTGTGCCAGTAGACCCGCGCGCACTCCCGTTCCCGCGCCCAGTCCACCACCGCCTCGATCAGCGCCCGCGCCACTCCGCGGCCACGCGCCTCGGGGGAGGTGAACAGGTCCTGGAGGTAGCAGACATCCGCGGACGAGGTGCTCGGGTGCACCAGGAAGTGCGTGATGCCCACCAGCCTGCCGTCGATCCGCGCGCCGAGCGCGTGCATCCTGGCGCCCTCGCGGAACTCCCGCCAGGCCCGGTCGTAGCCCTCCTGCGGCAGAACCCGCTGGTAGATCTCGTTGTAGCCGCGGAACAACGCCTGCCAGGCGTCGCGCTCCTGCTCGTTAAGCGGCCCGATCTCAACCATCCCCAGCTCCTCTGCTCGCGGTCCGGCCAGCCGATCACGCCCGGCAAGACTTGAGCAATCGCTTAAGAACTGCTTTCATATTGAGCGAACGCTCAAACTGGGGAGGAAAACCATGAGACGGCTGCTCCTGACCGTGCTCGTAGGCGCGACGCTGACCGGCTGCGGTCAGCCCGCCGACTCGCCGCCCGCGGGTGCTGTGGAGGCTGCGCCCACCTCGACCACGACCGCACCGCCTGCCACCACCATGAAGTCGGCGGCCGAGACCGAACGCGTGTTCCACGAGGCAGCGTTCCAGGCGGTGCTGCCCGTCGGCACACTGCGGACCGCGGACGTCGAGATGCACGAGGAGCGGCTCGAGTCGGGGCCGGTGATCAGCTGCTGGGCCCGGCTGCGCACCCCGCACCTGGTCGGCTACCTGCGACGCTGGGAGTCGGCGCCCAGTCTGGTGACCAGCACCGCGCACCTCTACCCGAGTCGGCGGGCCGAGGAGCTGATCACCGAACTGCGGGAGCAGACCACCCAGCACTGCCCGGAGTGGCAGGACGAGGAGGAGGGCGCCTTCAAGGTGATCGGTGAGCATCGGATCCCGGTGACCAGCAAGGTCGACGGCGTGTTCGCGTTCTGTGCGAGCAACAAGAAGGCGAACACACAGGAGACCCTGTACTGCTTCGCCTACCTCGCTCGCAACGGCCCCGGCACGACCATGCTCAGCACGGTAGGCGTCACCATGCCAATGGTGAAGGTGAAGGGCAGCAAGGACCACGGCGCGCTCGCCAAGATCATCCTGCGAGGGCTGGCGCACACCGCCGACACGCTGCTCAGCCGGCTCACCTTGCCGTGAGTCGATCCACCTCGGCATAGCCGGGCACTGCCGGGATCGGCTCGCCGTCGCGCACCGCGGCCGCCGTGTCCACCACCGCCCGCAGCGCCGCGCGGAACAGCAGGGACCCGGTGCTCACCCGGCGCACCCCGAGCTCGCCCAGCTCAGCCACGCTGTGCCGCCCTGGCACGAACAACAGGTTCACCGGTGCCCCGGCCTCGCCGACCAGCCGCTGGATGTCCGCGGTCTCGGTGAGTCCGGGCACGAACATCCCGTCCGCGCCCGCCGCGACGTAGCGGCGCACCCGCCGCAGGGTCTCCGCGAGGTCGCCCGGGCCGAGCCAGTAGGTGTCGGTGCGCGCGTTGAGGAAGAGACCTGGTGCCGCCACCCGCACCGCGCTGATCAACTCGGCCTGCTGTCCGGGATCAGCCAGGCCAGCATAGCGCCCGTCCTCGAGGTTGACGCCCGCTATCCCCAGCCTGGCCAGTTCCGCGGCCAGCGCGCCGACCTCGGCTGGGTCCGCGCTGAACCCGGCCTCGATGTCCACCGTCACCGGGCAGGGCAGCCGGGTCAGCAACCGGGCCAGGGCAAGGGTTTCCGCGCGGGCTGCGCCCTGGGCGTCCGGCAGTCCGGCGGCGACCGCGACGCCGAGGCTGGTGGTGCCGACCGCGGCGAAACCGGCCCCGGCCAGCATCGCGGCGGAGCCGAAGTCCCAGGCGTTGGGCAGCAGCAAGGGTTCCGGGCCCGTGTGCAGGGCGTGGAAGGCGGTGGTCATGGGCAGTCCTCTCCGAGTTGGCCCGCCACCAGGGCGAGCGCGTGGGCGCGGCCGGGACAGGCGTGTTGGCCCGCGCCGAAAGCAAGGTCGCCGCTGAGTTCGAGCAGCAGTTCGGCGCCGTCCTGGCCGATCCGCCTGGTGTGCGGGACCGGTGGGGCCAGCCGGAGCGCGGCCTCGACCGAGCCGTGCGCCTGGACCGCCGCGCGCAGGGCCGCGGTCGCCGCGGAAGCCTGCACCAGCAGGCAGATCCGGGCCGCGGTGCGCTCGTCGGCGGCCCCGCCGCAGCACTCGACCAGCTCCGCCACCGCCCGATCGGTCTCCGGGGTCGACTCGGCCGCCGTGTGCGGGTGATAAGCCCTGGCCACGGCCGCGACGGCGGCGGCCCGCACCCCGGTCAGCCCCATGGCCTCAGCCAGCACCACTACCGGCTCGGCGGCCGGATTCGCCGCTGCCAAGTGGAACAACCCCATCGTGTGTACGTGTGCCAGCTCGGCACATGCTAAGGAGCGTCGCCGTTCATGCGCCGAACCGTCGCTGAACCGGGCCACAGAAGCCCGTAACCAGGCCATATCCGCCTCGCCAGCGGGTTCACCTGGTCGAGGGTGGCGGTGCCAAGTTGGCACAAAATAGCGTGGGTCCATCAGCACAGCCCGCACCACAGCGGGCTCCGTGACCACAGTGGACTCGCCATCGATCGGAGGCATGACACAAAAACTAGGCGCGGTTCGTTTCGGTCGCGGCCGAAACATCCGGCCGCACAATGAGGTCATGACCTCGACCGAGCTGGCCGCCTTCGCCGCCCTGCTCGCCGACCCCACCAGGGCCGCGATCTGTCTGGCCCTGCTGGACGGCCGGGCCTGGACCGCAGGGGAGCTGGCCGCGCACGCCAAGGTCGCCCCCTCCACCGCCACCGAACACCTCAACCGTCTCCTGTCCGGCGGCCTGCTGACCGAACGCCGGCAGGGCAGGCACCGGTACGTGCAGCTCGCCGACGCCCGTACCGCCGAACTCCTGGAAGGTCTCGTTGCCCACCTCACCCCTGCCCCGCAACGCCCGGCCGGCCTGCGCGCCAGCACCACCGCGGCCTCCCTGGCCCGCGGCCGCACCTGCTACGACCACCTGGCCGGCCGGCTCGGCGTGGCGATTACCGACGCCATGACCACCGCCGGGCTGCTCAGCACGGCCGACGGCCTCGGCCTCACCGCCGAAGGCCGGACCTGGCTCACCGAGCAGCTGGGCGCCGACCTGTCCACGCCGACCGGACGGCCGCTGGTCCGGGCCTGCCTGGACTGGACCGAACGCCGCACCCACCTCGCCGGTGCGGCCGGAGCCCAAGTGTGCCAACGGTTTCGCGACCGCGGCTGGCTCAAACCGGTCGGCACCGGCCGCGCGGTCCGCCTGACCCCGGCAGGCGAACGCGCCGTGTCCGGCCTGCTGGGCCTGGATCCGGCTCAGCTGGCCTGACCGCGCACCACCCGCCGCTCGGCGGGCGGGTGGCCGAGGAAGTGCGGCATCGCGAACTCGTAGCCGTACGAACCGGCCATCGGGAACACCACCAGATCACCCGCGCGCACCCGCGACACCTGGAAGTCCCGCGCCAGCGTGTCCTCCGGCGTGCACAGCTCACCCACCACGGTCACCGGCACGTCCACCGCTTCCGGCCGCGGCCAGTCCACCGGCCAGGTTTCCACCGGGAGCACCGCGAACGGATGCCGGATGTCCCAGGAGGTGGGCAGCTGGAAGTGGTTGATGCCACCGCGCAGCACGGCGAACCAGGTGCCGTAGGCGTGTTTGACGTCGACCACCTCGGCCGCGTACCACCCGGCGTCGGTGACGCACCACCGGCCCGGCTCGAAGATCACGTCCACCCCGGAAGGAGGCGCCATCGCACCCAGCAGCTCACACAACTCCATAGTGTCGAACTCGGGACCGCCCTCGAAGGGCACCCCGATCCCGCCACCCACCCCGACGGCGCGCAGCTCAACACCGTGCTCGGCCGCCGTCGCCGCGCTCCACTCCAGGCACCACCGGACATAGGCGGCGTGGGCCGCCGCGTCCATGTTCTGACAGACGGCATGGACGTGGAAACCCACGACGTCCAGGTTCGGCAGCGCGGCAGCGGCGGCCAGGGCCGCGGGGACCTCATCCTCCGGGAGGCCGAAGACCGTGGCGGCGCCGCCCATGGTCAGCGAACCGGCCACCTCGACCTGTTTCGGGTTGACCCGGATGGTCACCGCGACCCGTCGCCCGGCCAGTCCGGCTGCCTGGTTCAGCCGGGCCAGCTCCAACCGGCTCTCCACGTTGACCACGCCGATGTTGTTGTGCAGCAGTCTGTTCAACGTCGGCATGGTCTTCCCGGGGCCGGAGGAGACGAGCAGCGCCGTCGGGGACACCCCCCGCGCCAGGTCGGCTTCGGCGGCCGAGGACACCTCGAAGCCGTCCAGGTGCGGGGCCATCGCGGCCAGCAGTGGCCGGTAGGTGTTGGCCTTGACCGCGTAACAGATCTTGGCCCAGCCGGGCAGCGCGGCCCGCAGCGCGCGGACCCGCTCGGCGGCCACCGCCGGGTCGTAGACGTAGCCGCTGACCGGCGCCAGTGGATTACCGGCGCGGGCGAGCAGGTCGGCCCGGATGTGTGGCGGGACGGCCGTCGCGGCGAGCGCGGGTCGGCCTCCGGCGGAAAGCGGCAGGTCCACGGAAGAAAATCCTAGACCGAGTTCGATCTAGGACCGATTCGTTCCTACTTGGTCCTTAGCTTGGTTCTCAGCGGCGCGGACCAGCGCCGGTGACCAGGGAGATGACGATGACGGTTCCGTTCCCCGCCAAGAGCTTTCAGCCCGAGGGCTACCACACCGTGACGCCGTGGATCATCGGCCCGCACACCGCGGAGCTGATCGACTGGCTGGCCGAGGTGTTCGGCGCGGTCGAGCTGGGCCGGGTGCAGGACGAGGAGACCGGCGCGATCGGGCACGCCGAGGTGCGCATCGGCGACTCCGTGGTGATGCTCTTCGACTCCCGGCCGCACTGGCCAGCGACCCCGGCGCACCTGCGGCTCTACCTCGAGGACTCCGATGCCGTGCACGCCAAGGCGGTGGCCGCGGGCGCGGAGTCGGTCACCGAGATGACCTACCTGTTCTTCGGCGACAAGGTCGGCCGGGTCCGGGACCCGTTCGGCAACCTGTGGTGGCTGCACACCCGGATCGAGGACCTGCCGGAGGAGGAGGTGTACCGGCGCATGCAGCTGCCGGAGTTCGTCGAGGCGATGGCGTACGTCTCCGGGGCGGACCTGGTCACGCCGACGGCGCGGTGACCTCGGCGAGCGGGTTGCGCACCGTGCGGTGCACGACGTCGAAGTTCTCGTCCTTCTCCGCGCGGTCGTGGAACCCGCCGCCGGTCAGCTGCTCGCGGTTGAGGCTGACCCGGTCGAACTCCGGTGCGGTGAAGCCGTACTCCTCGTGCTGGGCGGCCAGTTCCGGGAACCGGGCGCGGTAGGCGAGCAGCTCGGCCCGCACCATCGCCCAGAACTCGTCCTCGCCGACCCCGAGGTGGCGGTCCAGGATCGGGGTTAGGAAACGGAAGTGGCCGGTGAACATGGCGGAGAGGACGGAGTGCGCCAGCTGGTCCGGCCGCCACCGGAGCAGCACCGCCTTGGCCGCTGGCGCGAGGTCGGCGTAGCCGGGCAGGTCCTCGGTGCGCAGCTTCACGTCCTCGGCGAAGTCCTTCAGCATGATCCGCCGCGGCAGCTCGTCCGGGCCGTAGACCACCAGGGTGTTCTCGCCGTGCGGGCAGAAGGCGATCCCGTTGCCGTGCAAGGCGTGCAGCAGGCCGGGCAGCACCGCGCGCAGGAACGCGGCCAGCCAGGTCCTCGGGTCGGCGCCGGAGCGGTCAACCAGCTCGGCGACCAGGGCGCGGCCGTCGGAGCCGGTGAGCAGCAGGGTGGCCAGGGAGCGGGCGCGTTCGCCCTCGGCCAGGTAGCCGGTCGCGGGTTCGCGCCAGATCGCGCCGAGCAGCTCGTGGTAGCGGTACGGGGCGTCCGGCACGGCGGCGAAACCGGGGTGGCGCACGGCGACCGAGGCGACCTCGCCGAGCAGGTCCATCCGGCCGGCCAGGTACGGGTCGCGGTGCGGCAGCCGGTGCAGCCAGCGGGTGATCTCGGGGGCCTGGGCGGCGGACTCCGCGGGCAGGCCGCGCCAGACCAGGGTGTTGCGGATCAGCAGCGCCAGCTTGACGTTGCGCTTGTCCGGGTGGTCGACGTTGACCAGGGTGCGGACCGAGGCCAGCGCGCGGTAGCGGTCAGGGGCCTCGCCCAGTTCGACCACGCTGCCCTCGGCGAGTTGCTGGGCGAACAGCGGGCGTACCGCGTTCTCCAGGTGGAACGGGTGCACCGGCAGCCACACGTAGTCCGCCGCGTCGGCCGGGTGGGCCTGTTCCTGGCGGGCGCGGTCCAGGCGGGCGGTGAACTCGGCGCGGGTCTCCGGGGCCAGTTCCTCGGCGAGCAGGGTGTCCGCGGTCAGGCCGGGCACCGCGGCGAAGGCGGCCAGGTCCCGGTGCACGGCGAGCCAGGGCAGGCGGAAGGTCTGGCGGTGCTCGGGCGCGTAGCGGCGGGCGTCGGCGGCGGAGAAGCCGAGGCGGCCCTTGTTGAGCACGATGCAGGGGTGGCCGGACTGCCAGGACTCCAGTTCGGCGTAGGGCAGCTCGGCCAGGCCCGCGGCGGTGGGCAGGGTGGCCAGCAGCTGGGTGTCGGCGGTCCAGGTGGCGGTGAGGTCGCGCAGCGCCTCGGCCGTGGTCGGGCCGTCCAGGCCGAGGGCGGCGCGGGCGTCGGTGAGGAAGAGCAGCGGGTCCTCGGCAGGTACGCCGGGGGCGCGGTCGGGCGTGCCGTGGGCGTGGCCGGACGAGCGGGGGTCGTGGTCGGACGAGCTGGGGTCGCGGTCGGGCTGGTGCGGGTCGTCGCGCGGCGCGCGGCGCACCGAGTCCTCTTCGACCCGCCATGCGCCGAAGGCGCCGCGGGTGGCGGCGAAGGTGTAGGTGGCCGTGGGGAAGTCGAGGCGGTAGTGGTCGGCCTCGGGGACCGGGGTGAGCAGCTCCTCGTAGCAGAACTCGGCGATCGCCTTGGCCACCAACGCCTTTCCCGCCGCCCGCCAGGCGGTCATGCCACGGCTCCCGGCACCGCGAGCGGGTTGGGCACCGGCACGTACACCGACTGCAGCTCCAGCGGGCCGACCAGCTCGTCCATGCCGTGCGCCTGGGTGAGCAGGTTTCCCTTGCAGGGCAAGGTCGGCGAGTCCAGCAGCAGGGCGGCCAGCCGGAGGTCCTCGCCGTGCTCGGCGTAGAGGCGGGCCAGGGTGCGGCGGGCGGTGGCCAGCAGGTCGCGTTCGTCGGCCAGGCCTGCCGAGCCGAGGGCGCCGATCATGCCCAGCACATTGTTGATGCCGACGTAGTAGCCGAGGCGCTCGTCGATCAGCTCGTCGGGGCAGTAGGTGCCGAGGTCCTTGCCCACGTCCGGCAACCACCGGTACAGCCGCTGGCTGCGGGTCTGGGAGTAGTAGTAGCCCTGGTTGTCCCGGTAGCGGCCGCCGACCGGCCAGCCGTGTTCGTCCAGCACCAGCAGGGTGTTCTGCTGGTGGGCCTCCAGGCCGAGGCCGTGGCTGGCGTAGAGCCAGAGCACCGGCACGATCAGCGCTTCCAGGTACCGGTCGAACCACTCGCCCGCGATCTCCTCCACCGGGCGACCGGTGCGCCCGGCCAGCTCGTGCACCAGGGTGGCCAGCTGGGAGCGGCCGGTGGGCTGGTCGGGGCGTTCGGCGATCAGCCCGGCGACCACGCCCACCCGGTCAGTGTCGCCGAACGGGCTGTCCCGGACCACCACTTCCAGGCCGCTCTCAGCGGGTTCGCCGGGGGCGTTGACGGCCTGCCAGGCCGGGTCGCGGACGATGCCGAAGCCGGGGTGCGCGGCGGTGACCACCTCGGCCAGACCCGCTTCCAGCAGGCGGTGCACCTGGAGGCCGCGGGCCAGTTCCGGGCGCAGGTTCTCCCGCTTGGAGTTGGTGATCCGGATGCCCAGGGAGAACTTGAGCATCACCGGGGAGTCGTGGCGGAACAGGGTGCGTACCGAGGAGGTCGGCGTCCAGTGCGGGCCGAGCGGGCCGAGGTCGTGCAGCAGGCCCGCCTCGAGCAGGGCGCGGATGCCGGGGCGGGTGCGGATCTCCTTGGCCTGCCAGGGATGCGCGGGCACCGCGACGGTGCCGGGCGGCAGGTGCAGCTCGGGGCCGGCGAGCTCGGCGAACAGCTCGTGCGCCGGGCGGCCCAGCGCGGAGTCCTCGGCCACCACCGAGGGGTCGGCGGCGAAGTAGTGCAGCGGGAAGCTGCCGCGGAGCTCGGGGGAGTAGGCGTCGGCCTCGGCCGGGCTCAGGCCCTCCCGGCTCTTCGGCGTGGGGTGCAGCGGGTGCCCGAGCACGGCGGCCTGTTCGGCGCGCAGGAACGGGTTCGGCTCGGCGTCCTCGGCGATCCCGGCGCGCACCGCGAGGTGGCGGGCGACCCGGTTGCGCGAGTCGACCACGCGGCCGACGAACCCGGCGTTGTCCACCGCGGTGTCCGGGCGGCGGGCGGCCGCCTCGAAGGAGAGCAGCGCGGCCAGTGTGGTGGCGTCCAGCCGGGCGCCGGTGTGCAGGCGGACCGGGCCGAAACGGTGCCAGCCGACCGCGGAGGTGTACTCCAGCGGGACCAGCACGCTGACCCCGAGGCTGGGCAGCGCCAGCGACAGCTCCGCGCCCTCGATCTCCACCGGGAACTCCCGCAACCAGCAACGCACCAGGTTCTGCACCGCGACCGCGTCGGCACTGCGCTCCGGTTCCGCCATTCGCCTCTCCTCCGTCGTGATCCGGTTCGGAGCTTAGACGGGCGAGGTCGCGTTCAGCAGGTGTCGCGGATCATGAGAGCGGCACGTTTGCCGGGCAGGTCCAGCTCACCGCGCCGCGTGAAACCGGCGCGCTCGAACACCCGGATGGAGGCCAGGTTGCGCACGTCCGGCTCGGCCACGATCCGGCGGACCCGCCGGTCCTGGGCGAACTGCCAGTCGGTGACCGCGCGCAGCAGCGGCGCGCCGAGCCCTCGGCCGCGGGCCGAGCCGGGGCCGATGAGCAGGTGCAGGCCGACGTCGCCGGGCTGGGCGGGGTAGTGCTCGGCCAGGCCCTCGCGCTGCGGGTCGTAGAGCTCCCAGTAGCTCATCGGGACCTCGTCCAGCAGGCCGAGGCTGGGCGCGCACCAGCCGTTGCCGGCCTGGTCGCGCAGGTAGGCGGCGATCTCCGGGCGGGGTTTGGCCAGTTCCCAGAACCGGGCCACCTCGGGGTCGTTCATCCAGGCGTGCAGCAGGCCGAGGTCGGCGTCCGGGTCGAGGCGGCGCAGGGTGAACCGGCCGCAGTCCAGGTCCCGGGCCTGGCCGGCCGGGTCCAGCAGCACGACTACTGGTCGTCTTCCTTCTTGTCCTTCTGCTGCGCCGCGCGGCGCTGTTCCTCGACCCGCTCGCGCAGGCTGCGCAGGAACGCCTCGTCGTCATCCGGGTTCTGCGCGACGCGCCGTCGCGGCCGGTCGTACTCGGCGGATCGGCCGCCCGCCCTCGGGCTCGCGCCCCTGGCGCCGCCGTCGTTGCTGAGCAGGCCCTGCGGACGGCCCAGCACCAGCCACACGATCGAGCCGACGGTGGGGATGATGATCACGATCAGCAGCCACAGCATCTTCGGGAGGTGGTTGGTCTCGCCCTCGGGCGTGCGGATCACGTCGATGATGCAGAAGATCCACAGGGCCAGCAGCAGCAGGCCGAACACGCCTACGAACGGCATTCCGCTCGTCCTTCCCTTGTGACACCCGGTTGGAGCAGTGCCAGTATCGCACGATCGGGGACGACGGAGCGTTTGTTCCGCCGTCCCCGCGCGACTCAGCCGAAGGCGACGAAGTTGCGGGTGTCGGACAGGATCGCGGCCAGGTCGGCCAGGAACCGCGAACCCTGCTCGCCGTCGACCAGCCGGTGGTCGAAGGACAGCGACAGCGTGGTGACCTGGCGGATCGCCAGCTCGTCGTGGTGCACCCACGGCTGCTTGCGGATCGCGCCGAGGCACAGGATCGCGGCCTCGCCGGGGTTGATGATCGGCGTGCCGGTGTCCACCCCGAACACCCCGACGTTGGTGATGGTGATGGTGCCGCCGGTCAGGTCGGCAGGCGGGGTCTTGCCGTCCTTGGCGGTCAGGGTCAGCTCGCCGAGGGCCTTGGCCAGCTCGATCAGGCTGAGCCGGTCGGCGTCCTTGATGTTGGGCACCATCAGGCCGCGCGGGGTGGCCGCGGCGATGCCCAGGTTGACGTAGCGGGGGAGCACGATCTCCTGGTTCGCCTCGTCCCAGCGCGAGTTGAGCGAGGGGTTGCGGCGCAGCGCGAGCAGCAGCGCCTTGGCGATCAGCGCCAGCGGGGTGAGCTTGACCCCGGCGAAGGTGGGGCTGGTCTTCAGCTCGGCGAGCAGCTCCATGGTCGGGGTCACGTCGACGGTGATGAACTCGGTGACGTGCGGCGCGGTGAACGCGCTGGCGACCATGGCCTCGGCGGTGAGCTTGCGGACCCCGCGCACCGGGATGCGGTCCTCGCGGGCGGCCGGGTCGAAGGCGGGCTGGGCGGGCGCTGCGGTGGCGGCGACGGGCGCGACCGGGGCGGGTGCGGCCGCGGCGGCGGGGGCGCCATTTCCGTTGGCGGACAACAGATCCTGGCGGGTGATGGTGCCCTGCGGGCCGGTGCCGACCACGGTGGCCAGGTCGATGTCGAGGTCCTTGGCCAGCTTGCGCACCGGCGGCTTGGCCGCGGGACGGGAGCTGCGCGCGGCGAGCGAACCCGGGGCCGCCGTGGTGGCCGGGCCAGAAGCAGGCGCGGCGGCGGCCGGACCAGCGGTGGCCACGGCGGCGGCCTGACCAACGGCGGGCGCGGTGGTGGCCGGAGCCGCCACCTGCCGGGCGGCTGGGGCCGGGGCGACCGGGGCCGCGGGGGTGCTCGCCGGGCGGGCCGGGGTGTCCTTGCGGGGGCGGCGGCGGTTGCTGGTCGTGGTCTTCGCGCCGTAGCCGACCAGCACGCTCTCCCGCTCAGCCGGGGCCGCGGCCGGTTCGGGCTCGGGCGCGGCCGAACCCTCGCCGCCGCAGTCGATGGTGATGAACGGCGAGCCCACCTCCATCGTGCTGCCCGGCTGGTGGTGCAGCTCGACCACGGTGCCCGCGTACGGCGAGGGCATCTCCACCGCGGCCTTGGCGGTCTCCACCTCGGCGATGATCTGGTTGAGCGCCACCGTCTCGCCGGGGCTCACGTGCCAGGTGATCAGCTCGGCCTCGGTGAGGCCCTCCCCCAGGTCGGGGAGGTTGAACTGCTTGAGGTCGGCCACTTCCGCTCCAGAAGACTCGGGTGAGGGGATCAGTACGCGAGCACGCGGTCGGTGGCGTGCAGCAGGCGGTCGAGGTCGGGCAGGTGGTGCTCCTCGAGCTTGCTGGCCGGGTAGGGCAGGTGGAACCCGCCGACCCGCAGCACCGGGGCCTCCAGGTGGTAGAAGCAGCGCTCGGTGATCCGCGCCGCGATCTCCGCGCCCATGCCCATGAACACCGCGGCCTCGTGCGTGACCACCAGGCGGCCGGTGCGCAGCACGGACTGCTCCAGGGTGTCGAAGTCCAGCGGGGACAGCGTGCGCAGGTCCACCACCTCGATCGACACGCCCTCCTCGGCCGCCGCTTCGGCCGCGGCCAGCGCGGTGCCGACCACCGGGCCGTAGGCGGCCACCGTCAGGTCCGTGCCGCTGCGCGCGATCCGGGCCTGGTGCAGCGGTTCCCGCGCGGTCAGCGCGCGGTCCAGGTCGACCTCGCCCTTGTGCTGGTAGAGCCGCTTGGGCTCGAAGAACAGCACCGGGTCGTCGCTGGCGATGGCCTGCTGGAGCATGCCGTAGGCGTCGTCGGCGTCGGCACAGGAGACCACCCGCAGGCCCGCGGTGTGCGCGAAGTAGGCCTCCGGGGACTCCGAGTGGTGCTCGACCGCGCCGATCCCGCCGCCGAAGGGCACCCGGATGGTCAGCGGCATCTTCACGTTGCCCCGGGACCGGTAGTGCAGCTTGGCCACCTGGGAGACGATCTGGTCGAAGGCGGGGTAGATGAACCCGTCGAACTGGATCTCGCAGACCGGCCGGTAGCCGCGGAAGGCCAGGCCGACCGCGGTGCCGATGATGCCGGACTCGGCCAGCGGGGTGTCCATCACCCGGTCCTCGCCGAAGTCCTTCTGCAGGCCGTCGGTGATCCGGAAGACCCCGCCGAGCTTGCCGATGTCCTCACCCATCAGCACGACCTTGGGGTCGTCCTCCATCGCCTTGCGCAGCCCCGCGTTGAGGGCCTTGGCCATGGACATCCTGGTGGTCGCCATCGGTCAGTTGCTCCCTTCGAACCCGTCGAGGTAGGCCGCGTACTGGGCGCGTTCCTCCGCGACGAGGGGGTGCGCTTCGGCGTAGACGTTGTCGAACATGGTCAGCGGCTCCGGGTCGGGCAGGGCCAGGCAGCCCGCGCGCAGCTCGGCCGCGACCGCGTCGGCCTTGGCCCGCACGCTGTCCAGGTAGTCCTCATCGGCCAGGCCCTCGCGCTGGAGCAGGGCCAGCATCCGGCTGAGCGGGTCGCGCTCGCGCCACTCCTCCAGCTCGCCGGTGGGGCGGTAGCGGGTGGGGTCGTCGGCGGTGGTGTGCGGGCCCATCCGGTAGGTGACCGCCTCGATCAGCGCCGGGCCGCTGCCCTCGCGGGCCCGCTGCAGCGCCCACCTGGTCACCGCGAGCACGGCCAGCACGTCGTTGCCGTCGACCTGGATGCCCGGCATGCCGTAGCCGGCCGCGCGCTGGTAGATCGGCACCTGCGCCTGCAGGCCGACCGGCTCGGAGATGGCCCAGTGGTTGTTCTGGCAGAAGAACACCGCGGGCGCCTGGTAGGTGGCGGCGAAGCCGAGCGCCTCGGCGATGTCGCCCTGGCTGGTCGCGCCGTCGCCGAAGTAGGCGATCGCGGCCGCCTCGGCACCGTCCCGCTTCAGGCCCAGCGCGTAGCCGGTGGCGTGCAGGCCCTGGGCGCCGATGATGATCGCCGGGATGGCCATGTTGATGTCGTAGGGGTCCCAGCAGCTCAGGCTGGTGCCGCGCCACATGCCGAACACGTCGGCCGGGTCCACGCCCCGGCAGTAGGCCACGCCGTGCTCGCGGTAGCTGGGGAAGACGAAGTCGTCGGCGGCCAGCGCGCGGCCGGAGCCGATCTGCGCGGCCTCCTGGCCGAGCATCGGCGCCCACAGGCCGAGCTGGCCCTGGCGCTGCAGCGCGGTGCCCTCGGCGTCGATCCGCCGCACGACCACCAGGTCCTCGTACAGCCCGCGCAGGGCGGCGCCGTCCAGATCGGCGATCAACCCCTCGTACACGGGGTGCGGCCGTCGCTCACCTGTCGGGGTGAGCAACTGGACCATCTGGTCCGTGGTGACGGTCACCGCGCGCTCCTCTCCTCGGCTCCACTGCCAAGTAGTGTGGCCCATCTCAGCGAAACGTGGCCGTTGGCTCAATAGTTGGCGGAAATCTTTTACCAATGGCACAGTCACGTGGCGCCGGTCACGCCTGCTGAACCGGTACTGATCCGTCCTGCGGAGGGGCCAAGTGACCACATCGTCGTCTTCGACGTCCTTCGACAAACTCGACTTGGCGGTGCTCCGCCTGGTCATGGAGCAGCCTAGAGCGGGCGTGCGGGAGTACGCGCGCCTGCTCGGTGTGGCGCGGGCGACGGTGCAGTCCAGGCTGGACCGGATGGTCAAGGACGGGGTCATCGACGGCTACGCGCCGCGGCTGTCCCCGGCTGCGATGGGCTTCCCGGTGCTGGCGTTCGTGCACGTGGACGTGGCGCAGGAGCGCTTCGCCGAGGTGCCGCGCAGCCTGGCGGCGATCCCGGAGCTGATCGAGGCGCACTCCATCGCGGGCGAGGGCGACATCCTGTGCCGGGTGGTGGCCAGGGACAACCGGCACCTGGAGGCGGTGATCGAGCGGATGATCAACACGCCGGGGGTGGTCCGGACCCGGACCGAGGTCGCGCTCAACGACCGGGTGGCGCACCGGGTGTTGCCGCTGGTCGGGGTGCTGGAGCAGCAGGTGGGCCGGTTCACCGGGTGAGACACGGGAGCCCGCCGCGGCGGACGGGCCGGTGCGACGGGCTCAGGTGGTGACGCGGGTGCTTGGTGCGTCGGTGCTGGTGTCTAGTCCAGATCGAGCGTGAACTCCGCGGCGCAGGCCGCGGTGCACGGCCAGACCTGGTTGCAGGCGCTGCACCGGTTGTCGGCGCAGAAGTGGCAGCTCAGCGTTTGCGCCGCCGCCTGTCGGTAGGTGTCCAGCAACGTTGACCAGGCATCTGCTTCGGTCGCCATTGACGATCACAGCCTTCCCCACTGTGGTGATCCCTCTGCGTCACAGGATCGCACGTTGTGACTTGGGTCTCAACGGAATGAGGCCAACAAACGGGTGATGCTCCATCAATTTTCTTCACAGTTTGTAACTGAGCGTGGGCACTTAAACCCTCATCCGCGCCAAACCCTGACGGTAGATGGCAGCAAAAGGGTCGTACCGTGCGGCTTCCACTACCGAAGGAGCCGCATGTCGTACCCCTCCGTGATCGAACTTCGTCAGTACACCATCCATCCGGGGCGTGTCGGCGACCTCATCGAGCTGTTCGAGCGGGAGTTCGTGGACACGCAGGAGGAGGTCGGCATCCGGGTGCTCGGCCAGTTCCGGACGCCGGTGGACGCCGACCGGTTCGTGTGGCTGCGCGGGTTCGCCGACCTGGCCGCCAGGCAGGCCGGGCTGACCGCCTTCTACGGGGGACCGGTCTGGGCCGAGCACCGGGCCGCGGCCAACGCCACCATGGTCGACTCCGACGACGTGCTGCTGCTGCGCCCCGAGACCGGCGAGCTGCCGCGCGGGCCGTGGCCGGAGCCCGGCGTGTACCTGGCCACCCTGTGCTTCCTGGACCAGCCGGTGACCGAGGACTTCCGCGCGTTCCACCGGGCGGAGCTCGCGCCGATGCTCACCGCGACCGGCGGCCCGGTACTCGCCTGTTTCAGCACCGAGTACGCGGCCAACAACTTCCCCCGGCTGCCGGTGCGCGAGGGCGAGCACGCCTTCCTCTGGCTGAGCCGGTTCGCCTCGGCCGGGGAGCTGGCCGCGCACCAGACGGAGCGCGCGGGGACGACGGCCTGGCGCGCGCTGACCGAGCGACTGATCGCGGCGCCGACCGAGCTGCCGCTGCTGCCCACGGCGGGCTCGGCGCTGCGGTAACCGGCCGGGAACTCCGCGCGCCGCCCGCGCGTTGTGCGGGCGTGCAGGGGGTATGGCTGGCGCTGGTCGGGACGCCCGACACGCTGCTGCTGACCACGATCGCGGTCGTGGCGCTGCTCGCCGCCCTGCTCACCAGCCAGCTCCTCGCCCAGGTCCGGCGGACCCTGCTGCCCCAGGGCCAGCCTTGGACCCCGGACCTGCTCGGCCGCCTCGCGGACAACCGCTACCTGCGGCTCGGCGACCCGGACGCACCGGGCCGTCCCCGTCCACGAGCCCCCGGCGTGACCCGCGCCTTCGCCTGAATCCCTTACCGCACAAGCGAAACCGGGTCACCCATGTCCATCTTCGACGCGCCCGTGCACGGCGCGTACCTTCTGGTGTCCGCACTCGGCGGACCCCTGCACACCGTCGGCGCGATCATCGCCTTCACCCTGGCCGTCCGCGCCCTGCTGCTGCCGCTGAGCCTCGCCGCTCTGCGCGGTGAGCGGCGGCGCACGGCCTGGCTGACACGGCTGCGCGAGATCCAGGACCAGCACAAGGACAGCCCGAAACGGCTGGCGCGCGAAATGGCCAAGGCGCAGGCCGAGGGCGGCTCCCTGTTCGCCGGGATGCTGCCCACCCTGGCCCAGGCGCCGTTCTTCTTCGTGATGTACCGGCTGTTCCTCTCCGACACCGTGGCCGGCCAGCCCAACGGCCTGCTCCAGCACGAGCTCTTTGGCGCGCCACTGGGCGAGCGGGTGGCCTGGCTGCTCGGCGCGCACCCCTTGGTCGCCCTCGGGCTGCTCCTGCTGCTGGCCGCCACCGCGCACTGGTCAGGACGACTCGCCGTACGCGCCGGCACCACCAGCGTGCCGGCCCGCCTGCTGCCCTACGCGCTGGTGGTGTTCAGCCTGTTCCTGCCGCTGGCCACCGCGATCTACCTGCTCACCACCACCGCCTGGACCCTCGCCCTGCGCGCGGTCTACGACGCGGTGGTGCCCAAGGAGGTCGCCGTGGTCCGCGGCTGAGCGGGCAGCACGTGCACGCCGGTGCGGTCGGTGCTCAGGCACAGCGAGCAGATCACGCCACCGGCCGCGCTGGCGAGCACGTCCGGCCGCTCGAAGTCCTGGCGGCACACCACGCAGTCGTAGCGGGTGCCGCTGGGGTTGCCGTCGGCGTCCAGCACCAGTTCGTCGATCCCGTCGTCGGTGCGGCGCAGGTAGAAACGGCCGCGGGTGAGCACCGCGGTCAGCGGGGTGAGCACCAGCGCGATCAGCACCGCAGCGGGCGGCGAGTACGGCTGCAACGCCGCGCCGAGCAGGCCGAAGTACATCGCGATGGAGATGCCGGAGGAGGCCAGGAACGACACCACGCCAACGGGGTTGACCGCGTAGAGCATGCCGCGCCGGAACTCCGGCACCTTGGGCGAGAGGCCCAGCAGGTGCTTGTTGACCATGATGTCGGCAGCCACCGTGACCACCCAGGCGATGGCGCAGTTGGAGTAGAAGCTGAGCAGCCCGTTGAGGAAGCTGAACATGTCGGCCTCCATCAGCGCCAGCGCGATGCCCAGGTTCACCACCACGAACACCAGCCGGCCCGGGTAGCGTCGGGTCACCCTGGTGACGGAGTTGGTCCAGGCCAGCGAACCCGAGTAGGCGTTGGTGACGTTGATCTTCACCTGGCTCAGCACCACCAGCAGCAGCGCCAGCGGCACCACCAGCCAGCCCGGCATGAGCTGCCGGAAGGCCGCGGTGAACTGCTCGATCGGCTCCACCGCCCTGGTCAGCCCCACACTGTCCACGATGTACACCGCGAGGAAGACCCCGATCGCCTGCTTCAGCGCGCCGAAGACCACCCAGCCCGGCCCGGCCAGCACCACCGAGGCCCACCAGGACCGCCGGTTGGCCGCGGTCCGCGGCGGCATGAACCGCAGGTAGTCGATCTGCTCGCCGATCTGCGCCATCAGCGACAGGCACACCCCCGCGCCGAGCATCACCGCCGCCGCGCTCAGCTGCCCGGTGCCCTTGCCGGGGTGGTCCAGGAACCGTTGCACCGACGAGGGATCGGCCAGCACCAGGTAGACCAGCGGCAGCACGATCAGCACCAGCCACAGCGGGTTCGTCCAGGTCTGCAACCGCGCCAGCGTGCGCATCCCGTAGACCACCAGCGGAATGATCACCAGCGTGGACACCAGATATCCCAGCCACAGCGGCAGCCCGAGCCCGTACCGCAGGCCCTGCGCCATGATCGAGCCTTCGAGGGCGAAGAAGATGAAGGTGAAGCTGGCGAAGATCACGCTGGTCAGCACCGAGCCGTAGTAGCCGAACCCGGAACCCCTGGTGATCAGGTCGAGGTCCAGGTTGTACCGCGCCGCGTAGTAGGCCAGCGGGAAACCGGTCACGAAGATGACCCCGGCCGCCACCAGGATGGACAGCAACGCGTTGAGCGTGCCGTGGTTCAGCCCGATCCCCGCGCCGATGGAGAAGTCCGCCATGTACGCCATGCCACCCAGCGCCGACCCGCCCACCACCGCGGGCGTCCAGCGGCGGTAGCTGCGCGGGGCGAACCGCAGCGTGTAGTCCTCCAGGGTCTCCCTGGTGGCCGCGTCCGTCCGGGCCGGCGCGACCTGCTCGTCCACCGTCATGCCAGCGGACGCTAGGAACGCGGTGTTTCCGGGGTGCGGCGCGACTGTGACGAACAGGTTCCGGACCGAAGCGGTCAGCCGGTCAGCGGGTGCCGCGGACCGCGTTCAGGATGGTGGCGTAGGTGGCCTCCGGGCGGGAGAGGCTCACCGCGTGCGAGGCGTTGACCTCGGTGGTGTGCGAGTGGGCGCGGGCGGCCATGGCGCGCTGGGAGCCGGCCGGGATGGCGTTGTCCTGCTTGGCGATGAGGTACCAGCTGGGGATCTGCTGCCAGGCGGCGGCGGTGGCCTTGGCGGACAGGGCGCCGGCGTCGACCGGGCGCTGGGCGGCGGCCAGCTGGGCGGTGGTGCGGCGGGGCAGGTCGGCGGCGAAGACCTCGTGGAAGCGGTCCGGCCTGAGGTAGACGTCGTTGCCGATGGTCGTGGTGGTGTCCGGGCCGAGCTTGCCGCCCGCGGAGAGCTCCAGCGCGGACTCGCCGACGGCCGGGGCGAAGGCGGCGATGTAGACCAGGGCCTTGACGTCCTTCTCGCCCGCGGCCGCGTGGGAGATCAGCGCGCCGCCGTAGGAGTGGCCGACCAGGATGACCGGGCCGGAGACGCTGTCGACCACCTGGCGGACGGCCTCGGCGTCCGGGGCCAGGCCGCGCAGCGGGTTGGCCACCGCGCGCACCGGGAAGCCGTGGCGCTGCAGGCGCTGGGTGACCTCGGCCCAGCTGCTCGCGTCGGCGAAGGCGCCGTGCACCAGCACGATGGTGGGCTTCGGGCCGCGGAGGTCGCTGTCCTCGGCGCCTGCGGCGGCCGGGGCGAGGGTGGCGAACAGGGCGGCGACGCTGAGGGCGGCGGGTAGGCAGAGGGCGGGCGCGGTGTCAACAGCCGGCCCGGTGGTCCAACGGGTGGGCGGGGGTTGCGCCAGGCGGGGTGGGTTTTTCCGGGTGTTGCCACAGAATGGCCACATCACCGCAGCTCAGGGCGTTGAGGGCGGTAAGTCCGCTGGCGGGATCCGGCCATTGTCGCCAATGCGCTCTACCGAGCCCGGTGTGGCCCGGATTACGTTCCGACCCGGTTACCCTGCGGAAAGGACCTGACGTGAAACGGTTTCCCCTGCGGCGCACGGCGTTAGCCCTCGCCCTTGGCGTCGGAGCGGCCGTCATCGCCCCGGCGTTCGCCGTCGGCGCGCCCGCCCCCACGCCGAGCCCGGCTCCGGTGGAGATCGCGGGCAAGAAGCCGGCCCAGCCGGTTCCGGTGGCCAAGCAGGCCGGGCTGCGCGCCTACTTCGTGATCACCGACCCGAGCCAGGTCGCGGCGGGCAAGACCGCGGTCACCAACAACGGCGGCACCGTCTACGCCTCCTACGACGCCATCGGCGTCATCGTGGCGCACTCCACCGACACCGAGTTCGCGGCCAAGGTCCGCGCGGTGCAGGGCATCCAGAAGGTCGGCGCGACCCGCACCTCCGACGTGCCCGCCGCCGCGGCCAACCCGGCGATCCCGCCCTCGCCCAGCCAGACCACCCCGACCGCGGCCGAGACCAACCGCGTGGACATGACCCAGATCGGCGCGGACAAGGCCTGGGACGTCAACCCCGGCTCCGCCTCGGTCACCGTCGGCGTGCTGGACACCGGCGTGGACGACCAGCACTACGACCTCAAGCCGAACTTCGACGCGGGCAAGTCCGCCTCCTGCGCCTACGGCAAGCTGGACACCCGCGAGGGTTCCTGGCGCCCGGCCGGCGACCACGGCACGCACGTGGCTGGCACCATCGCCGCGGCCCGCAACGGCAAGGGCATGGTCGGCGTGGCGCCCGGGGTGAAGATCTCCTCCGTGCGCGTGGCCGAGGCGGGCACCCAGCTGTTCTTCCCGGAGAACACCGTGTGCGCCTTCGTCTTCGCCGGTGACAAGGGCATCCAGGTCACCAACAACAGCTACTACACCGACCCGTGGCTGTTCGCCTGCCCCACCGACACCGACCAGGGCGCGATCCTGGAAGGCGTCAAGCGGGCGGTCGCCTACGCCGAGGGCAAGAACGTGCTGAACGTGGCCGCGGCAGGCAACGAGAACTACAACCTGGCCAAGAAGACCACCGACACCACCAGCCCCAACGACTCCACCCCGGTGAACCGCACCATCACCGACGCCTGCCAGAGCCTGCCCACCGAGCTGCCCGGCGTGGTCGTGGTGTCCTCGGTGAACAGCAGCAACGTGAAGTCCTCGTTCTCCAACTACGGCACGGACAAGGTGCACCTGGCCGCGCCCGGCGACAACGTGTACTCCACCGTGCTCGGCGGCCAGTACGGCTCCAAGTCCGGCACCTCGATGGCTTCCCCGCACGTCGCGGGTGTGGCCGCGCTGCTGGCCAGCGTCAACCCCGGCGCCTCCACCGCCGACCTGCGGGCCAAGCTGGCCGGCCAGGCCAACGACATCGCCTGCCCGTCCGGGGAGAACCGCTGCACCGGCACCACCGCGAAGAACTCCTTCTACGGTGAGGGCCTGGTCGACGCCAAGGAGTCCGTGGAGACCGGCACCCCCAGCCCGGTCTCGGTGACCAGTCCCGGCGACCAGACCGGCAAGGTCGGCCAGGCGGCCTCCGTGCAGGTCAAGGCCACCGACGCGAACGGCAAGGCGCTGACCTACGCCGCCGGCGGCCTGCCCGCCGGGCTGACCATCAACGCCACCAGCGGCCTGATCTCCGGCACGCCGACCACCGCGGGCACCAGCAGTGTCACGGTGACGGTGACCAACGCCGACGGCAAGACCGGCACCGCCAAGTTCAGCTGGACCATCACCTCCGACGGCGGTGGCGGCACGGTCACCGTGACCAAGCCCAGCGACCAGTGGGGCTTCGTCAACTGGGCGATCAGTCCGTTGCAGGTCAACGGTTCCAGCACCGCGGGCGGCTCGCTGACCTACACCGCCGCCGGGCTGGCGCCGGGCCTGAGCATCAGCTCTGCCGGCCGGATCACCGGCACGCCGACCAAGGCGGGCACCTACACGGTGACCGTCACCGGCACTGACGCCGGCGGGGCCAAGGGCACCACCAGCTTCGGCTGGCGGATCTC
>NZ_JAMHIV010000039.1 GCF_023897065.1 Crossiella sp. SN42 | reverse complement strand
GACGGGCAGACCCCCGGAGGGGTTGACAAGTCAAAAGCCGGGACGAGCAGGTTGCGGGGTTGAGCAGGCTGCCGGGGCCGATTCCAGCGTGCTCGCGGCCCTCTCGTCTTCTCCGCACGACCTTCCGACAGCGAACCACATCCCACCGACCAGCCGCCGTCACGCTGATCGGCGTTGGCGGCGGTTGCTGTGAGCGTCTGCTCGGTGGGATGCGGTTAGCAGTCTCCAGGCCGCACGGAGAAGACGAGAGGCCCTCTTCGTGGGTTTTCAACCCCGGCGTCTTGGCCTCCGCTCAGCCCAGGTCCGCGATCCGCGCCATGGCCACTTCCTCCGGCCGTGCCGTCAGCACCCTCGGTCCGGACTCCGTCACCGCCACCGTGTGTTCCCAGTGCGCCGCCGTGCTGCCGTCCACCGTCACCACGGTCCACTCGTCACCCAGCGTCCGGAACCCCGAATCACCAGTCGTGAACATCGGCTCGATCGCCAGCACCAGCCCCGGCTTCAACCGCAACCCGCGCCCCGGCCTGCCGCGCCCAGGCACGAACGGGTCCTCGTGCAGCGACCGTCCGATCCCGTGGCCGCCGATGGCGTGTCCATTGTGGTCGGACACCACCCCGTAACCCCCGGCCGCGCCCACCGCGCCGATGGCGGCCGAGATGTCGCCGATCCGGTTGCCCACCCGGGTCGCGCTGATGCCTGCCCACAGGGCTCGGTAGGTGTCGGCTACCAAGGCGCGCAGGTGTTCGGGGGCCGCTTCTTCCTCGCCGACGATCCAGGTGCAGGCCGCGTCGGAGTGGAAGCCGTTCCACAGGACGCCGCAGTCCAGGCTGAGGATGTCGCCTTCGCGCAGGCGGGTCTGGCGGGACGGGACGCCGTGCACGATCTGCTCGCCCAGGGAGGCGTTGATGACCGCCGGGTAGCCGTTGTAGCCGAAGAAGCCGGGTTTGCCGCCTCGGCGCTCGATCGCCTCGGCGGCGACGCGGTCCAGGTCAGCAGTGGTTTTACCGGGGCGCAGGGCCGCTCGTAGTTCTTCGTGGACCTCGGCCAGGATTGCTCCCGCCTTGGCCATCTGGTCGATCTCCGCGTCGGTCTTGCGGATCACCATGGCCGCCTCCAGGCGTGTCGAAACCAACTCCGGTGGCCTGGTGCACTGCCGGCGCCTTGAATTCTGCCATGCGGAAGTCGATCTCGGCGGCCCAGTGGACATCAGTCCTGCCCGCCGCGGCCTAGTATCGACCCTCATGCGCATCCTCGTAGTGGAGGACGACGACCGGGTGGCGCGCGGGTTGGTGACCGCGTTGCAGCACGCCGGCTACGAAGTCCTCCGCGCCGCCACCGCGGCCGCGGCGCTCCAGGCCGCCCCGGCCGACGTGGTGCTGCTCGACCTCGGACTGCCCGACGCCGACGGGCTGGACGTGCTGCGCAAGCTCCGGCAGCGCGAGGGCACCGCGGTCATCGCGGTCACCGCGCGCAGCGAGGAGCGGGAACGCGTGCTCGGCCTGCGCAGCGGCGCCGACGACTACGTGGTCAAGCCCTTCGGCACCGCCGAGCTGCTGGCCCGGATCGAGGCCGTGCTGCGCCGCACCCGCGCCGCCCGCGCGGACAGCGAGGAGCACGAGGTGATGGAGGTCGGCCCGCTCCGGCTCGACCTCGGCTCGCGCACCGCCACCGTCTCCGGCGAGCAGATCACGCTGACCCGCAAGGAGTTCGACGTGCTCGCCCTGCTCGCCGCGCGTCCCGGCAGCGTGGTCAGCCGGGACCGCATCCTGGACCAGGTGTGGCACGCCAGCTGGGAGGCCCGCTCGCGCAGCCTGGACACCCACATCGCCACCCTGCGCGGCAAGCTCGGCCCGTTCGTGCGCATCGAGACCGTGCGCGGCGTGGGCTACCGGATGGCCCGGTAGGGAGGCCGGGGTGCTCCGCAGGCTGCTCGCGGTGCTGGTGCCGCTGCTGGTGGCGATGGCCGCCGCCTTCGGGGTGCCATTGGCCGCCGCGGTCGGCCAGGGCGAGACCCAGACCGTCTACCTGGACCGGCTCAGCGACGCCAGCCGGTTCGCCGCGCTGGCCGAGAACGCCCTCGGCCTGGACCGCACCACCCCGCTGGCCGAGGAGCTGACCCGCTACCACCGGCTCTACGACATCCCCGCCGTGCTGGTCGACCCTGGCGGCAACATCATCCTGCCCTCGGACGCCTCGGTCGACCTGAACACCCCCGGCGTGCGCGAGGGCCTGGCGGTGGCCTTCGCCGGGTACCGGCCCAACCCGCCGCGGGTGGTGTGGCCGTGGGAGACCAACCCGCTGGTCGTGGTCGAACCGGTGGGCCGGGACAGCCAGGTGGTGGCCGCCGTGGTCACCATCTCGCCCTCGGACGGCCTGCGCGCCCAGGTGCTCAACTCCTGGCTGCTGCTCGCGCTCAACGGCCTGGTCCCGCTGCTCGCGCTGATCGGCGCCGCCTGGCCGGTCTCCCGCTGGATCCTGCGCCCGATCCGCCGCCTGGACGAGGTCACCTCCCGGGTGGCCAGCGGCCGCCTGGACGCCCGCGCCGACGTGCACGGGCCACCCGAGCTGCGCACCCTGGCCAGCTCCTTCAACACCATGGTCGACGTGGTCGGCCGCGCGCTGCGCCGTCAGCGCGACTTCGTCGCCGACGCCTCCCACCAGCTGCGCAACCCGCTGGCCAGCCTCCGCCTCGCGGTGGAGAACCTGGCGCCGCACCTGCCGGACGAACCGGCGCGGCAAGCCCACCAGCTGGCTGTGGAGGAGGCCGAGGAGATGGGCCGGGTGCTGGACGCGCTGCTGGCCGCCACCCGGCTGGACAGCGCCGCGGCCGCCGAACCGGTCGAGCTGGACGAGCTGGTCGCCGCGCACGAACCGGCCTGGCAGGCCAACGCGCAGCGGGCCGCGATCCGGCTGCGCCTGGACATCCCGGAGGGCCTGCGCGTGCTGGAACCGCCCGGCGGCCTGGGCAGCGTGCTGGACGAGCTGGTGGGCAACGCGATCCGGCTCTCCGGCGGCACCAGGGTGCGGGTGTGGGCCCGGCACGAGGAACCGGCGGACAGCGTCGAGGACGGGCACGTCGAGCTGCACGTCATCGACGACGGCGTCGGCCTGGACGAGGCGGAGCTCTCCGTGGCGCTGCACCGGTTCTGGCGCTCGCCCAAGCACCAGAACATCTCCGGCACCGGCCTCGGCCTGGCCATCTGCAGCGAGCTGGTCACCTCGGCCGGTGGCGAGTTCCGGCTGCACCAGGCACACCCGCACGGACTCGACGTGGCGATCCGGCTGCCGGTCGCGCCAGCCGAGCAGCTGTTCGACCCCACCGACGAGGCCGACGGCCGCCCCGACGAGGAACGCAAACACCTGTCCCGCCCACCCGTGGCCGACCAGCCCGGCCCAGAGGACCCGCCGCCGGGGAAGACCACGCCCGGCACCCCGCCCGCCGGCGTCTGACCCCGGGCCTCACACCAGCCGCTTGTACTCCCGGAACCAGGTTGCCGCCCCCGGGTGCAGCGGCACCGGCCCGGTGGCGATCCCGGTGCTGCGGTTGATCCGCCGCGCCTCCGGGTGGTTGACCGCGATCGCGTCCGACTCGGCGAACACCGTGTTCGTCACGATCTTCGCCACCTCGATCGGCAGGTCGTCCCTGGCGACCAACAGGTTCGGCACCGACACCGTGCGGTAGGGCAGCAGGTAGCCGTAGGTCGGCTTCGGGATGGTGGCCGGCATGTAGGCCGAGGAGTCGCCGCTGGCCAGCGCCTGCGCCTGCTCGGCGAGCTCGACCATGCGGATCGGCACCTGCCGCCGCAGCAGGTCGCTGATCGCCGGGGTGGGGATGCCGGTGAGGGTGAAGAACGCGTCGATCCCACCCTCCTCCAGCTGCTTGGCCGCCTCGGCCTGGGACAGCCGCACCTCGTTGAAGCTCAGCCCGGCGATCCGGCGCAGCTTCTCCACCGTGTACTCGGTGCCGGACCCGGCCGCGCCCACCGCGATCCGCCGCCCGGCCAGGTCCCTGGTGGTCTTGATCGGCGAGCTGTCCAGCACCACCAGGTGCAGGAAGCTGTCGTAGAGCCGCCCGATCGCGCTCACGCCCTCCACCGGGCTGTTCTGCCTGGCCAGCATCGCGTCCAGGGAGACGAACCCGAGCTGGGCCTGGCCGGAGCCGAGCAGCATCAGGTTCTCCACCGAGGCCCCGGTCGGCCGGGTGCGCACCGCGGTGCTCCGCAGGTGCTTGCGCAGCTCCTCGGCCAGCGCCCCGCCGATCTCCCGGTACACCGCGCCGGGCGGCCCGGTGGCCAGCACCAGCTCGGGCAGGACGGGCAGCTGCCCCGTCGTGCAGCTGCCCAGGGCGGCGGTCACCGCGGTGCCGGCCCCGCCCAGCAACAGCGCGCGTCTGGTCAGCGCGGTCGGCGGCATGGTGTCAGGCTAGTCCGTCTGGATGACGGGCACACCGAGACAACATCGCGGCCCTGTTCCGGTAACGGCCCTATCACCATGCCGGAGATTTTGTCAGGACAGTCTCAAGTTTCGCCCGGGTCGCTTGCCGGTGAAGTTGTCCGGTCACGAGCATTCGCCCGGACCACGGTTCACTGTCGAGGAGGACATGTTGGCAACGACCGCTGCTGGGGGGCGAACGCGTAAGCCGATCTACCGGCACCTGTACTTCTGGGTGCTGGTCTCGATCGCGGCAGGCATCCTGGTCGGGATCCTGTTCCCTGCTCAGGCAGCCGGGCTGAAGTGGCTCGCGGACCTGTTCATCAACCTGGTGAAGATGGTCATCGCGCCCACGATCTTCTGCACCATCGTCGTCGGCATCGCGGGGCTGGGCAACCTCGCCAAGGCCGGCGGTCTGGCCCTGCGCACCATCCTGTACTTCATCGTGATGACGCTGATCGCCCTGGTGATCGGCATGATCGTGGTGAACATCCTGCAGCCGGGCGTCGGCCTGGACATGCAGCCCAGCGCCGCGGACCTCAAGGCGGGCGCGGACGCGCAGAAGAAGGCCGCGGGCGCCGAGGGCTTCACCGCGTTCATCCTGCACCTGGTCCCGGAGTCCTTCGTCGGCGCGTTCACCAGCGGGCAGCTGATCCAGGTGCTGGTGCTGGCGGTGCTGGTCGCGGTCGCGATCGGCATGATGGGCGAGCGCGGCGCCAAGGCGCTGCAGGCGCTGGACACCATCGCCAAGATCATGTTCGGCGTCATCAAGATCGTCATGTACGCGGCGCCGATCGGCGCCTTCGGTGGCATGGCCTACACCATCGGCACCAACGGCGCGAAGGTGTTGTCCTCACTGGCGTTCCTCATGATCGCCTTCTACCTGACCTGCGTGCTGTTCATCATCCTGGTGCTCGGCGGGGTGGCGAAGCTGGCCGGGTTCAACATCTTCAAGTTCATCCGCTTCATCAAGGACGAGCTGCTGATCGTGCTCGGCACCTCCTCCAGCGAGGCGGTGCTGCCGCGAATGCTGGTGAAGCTGGAGGCCGCTGGCGCGCAGAAGTCGGTGGTCGGCCTGACCATCCCCACCGGCTACTCGTTCAACCTGGACGGCACCTGCATCTACCTGACCATGGGCGCGCTGTTCATCGCCCAGGCCACCGGCGCCCACCTGCCACTGTGGACCCAGATCGGCCTGCTGCTGTTCATGCTGCTCTCCAGCAAGGGCGCCGCGGGCGTCACCGGAGCCGGCCTGGTCACCCTGGCCGCCTCCCTGGTGGCCTTCCAGAACGTCATCCCCGAGGCCAGCATCGGCATCGCGCTGATCGCTGGCATCGACCGCTTCATGTCCGAGGCCAGAGCCCTGACCAACCTGATCGGCAACGGCGTGGGCACCCTGGTCATCGCGAAGTGGCAGAACTCGCTGGACCGGGAACAGCTGGACCGGGTGCTCAACGACCCGTCGCTGGTGGACATGGACGAGCTGATGAAGATCGAGGACGGCGAGGCCGCCGAGAAGAAGGCGAAGGCGGAGGCGGAGAAGACTTCCTAGCGTCGCCCTGGGGGCCGAGGGCCGGGTTCACCGCGTGGTGGGCCCGGCCTTCGGTGTGTAGTTTCTTGGTCACTGATTTCATTCCAGAGGGGGGAATGCGGATGAGTGACGTCGAGCGCTGGGGCTTCGAGGACGCCGACGACTGGGAACCGACGCCCAAGCGCCCGCTCACGCCGGAGCCGAGCGTGGCAGAGCCGGACGGGATCACCGGGCAGGACGCCGACCGGGTGGTGACGGTGTCGGTCGGGCCGATGGGCGAGGTGCTGTCGGTGCGGCTGGCCGCGGACTGGCGCCGCTCGGTGGATCCGCGGGCATTGCAGGGCAGCGTGCTGACCGCGGCGAACAACGCGGTGATGCAGGCACTGGCCAAGCAGGTCGAGCAGACCGAGCAGACCGATGTCCAACCCTGGCCGACGCCGACCGCACAGCCGGAAACCACGCCACTCACCACGGACGCGGCGTTCCGGTTGCTGGACGAGGTGGACGCCGAACTGGCGACGCTGACCGGTCGCCTGGACGCGGTGCTGAACCAGCCGATCGAGGCTGAGAGCGCGGGTGGGCATGTGCGCGGCGGCGCGATGAACGGGCAGGTCAGCACGTTGACGGTGGACCCGTACTGGGCCGGTTCGGCGCGCAATCCGGAGATCGAGGGCGAACTGACCGAGGTGCTGCGCGAACTGCACCGCCGCGGCACCTCCGATCCGGACCTGACCAGGTGGCCGACCAGCCCGGCTATCACCGAACTGACCGCACTGGTCAGCGACCCGAACCTGCTGCTGCGCCGATTGGGGCTGTCATGACGGATCTGTCCGCGGCCTATGCGGCCCTGCGCGCCGACGCCGTCCGCTGGGACGAGGCGGCGGATTCCCTGGAGGCGCCTCGCCGGGCACTGGACGGCCTGCACCTCGGCCCAGCCGAGCTGTCCAAGTGGGCGGTCAAAGAAGGCCTGGATCAGACCTATCTCCAGGCGCGCACGACCATGGCCGACATGATCGGCAAGGCGATGGAGACCTTCCGGCTCATCAGCGAGACCCTGCGGCAGGCCGCCGACACCTATGAGCGCGAGGAAGAAGCCAGCCTGCACACGCTGAAGAACACCACGAAGTAGGGGGAGCTGTGAGCGAAGCCGTGCAGCGGGCCAATGAGCGCCTGCGCGAGGTTGACGAACGCATGCGGAAGTTCTTCGACCAGGTGAATCAGGCGGTCAACAGCGTGCCGGAGCCGCTGCGCTGGGTCATCCCGCGCATCGACCTCCTGGTGCAGGCAGTGACCCGGAACAGCCTGGAGCTGGGAAAGCAGCTCGAGGATCTGCTCGGCGACCGAGGCGATGTCGGCCGGGTGAGAGAGGCCGCTGAGCAGTGGTCGAAGGACATCGCGGGCAAGCTGAACGACGTGGCGGGCGCGATCGACCCGAGCAAGATGGACACCACCCTGGAGTGGGAAGGCAGGGCCGCTGAGGCCTATCGACTGACCATCCCGACCCAGGTCAGCGGGCTGACCGGGCTGAAGGACCTGGCCAGCCAGATGCGTGGGTCGCTGGTCAACCTGGGCAACTCCATCGAGAGCTTCTGGGTGGGCATCACCGTCGCGTTGGTCGTGGCCCTCATCGGCATCGCCTCCGCGGCGGCCCTGACCGTCTCGGTGGCCGGTATCCCGTTGGCACTGCTGATCCTCGTCGCCGTGCTGCCGTCGGTCGCGGGCCTGATCGGCAGCCTCATCACCGGCCTGCTGGCACACGTGAACACCTGCAAGGCCGAGCAGTCCGCGCTCCAGGAGAAGCTGCGGATGGTCGGCGAAACCTGGTCGCAGGGCCGGATCGGGCAGATGGGCGACGCCAGCGTGCTGGATGGTGACGGTTCGGACTGGAAGCCGCGCTAGTGGCCGTCTACATCGGACGCCCCCCGATCTGGGTGCCGATCCCCGCCGAGCAGGCGCGGCGGCTCCGCACCCTCGGCGGCTGGTTCGCGATGCTCACCGGTTCCGCGGCGGTGGTGCTGGCGGTGCTGGTGGTCCTGCTCGGTGGGCAGTTGGTCACCAGGTATGACGTGCTGGTCCCGTTCGTCTACATCTTCGCGCTCACGATGGACGTGTTCCTGGCCATGACCGGGTTTCTGGTGCTGAACCCGTGGCGGCACCTGCGGGGCGAGCAGATCGAACTGCTCCTGGTGCAGCGGAGCCGTCAATTGCTGGGGTTGCACTGGGGAATGATGTTCGTCTTCGCGTTCTTCCTGACCTTCTTCCTGCTCGGCCTGCTGCAGACCGAACTCAGGCGAGGTGGCCAAATGGACGGCTGGGACTGGTTGTTCGTGGCCGTCGCCTACCTGCCCGTGCTGCTCCAGGGAGTGGCGTTCTTCGTGGGGCGGCGGCTCTACCCCCGCCCCAACATCTGACTCACCCCGACCGCACCGGCGTCACCACGCGCGTCCCGTCCGGCGCGGTCAGCACCTCCGCCCGCGCCGCGTAGTGCCGCGAAACCCGTTCCGCCGTCAGCACTTCCGCCGGTGGCCCCACCGCCACCACCCGCCCGGCGTCCAGCATCAGCAGCTGGTCGGCGTACTGGCCGGCCAGGGTCAGGTCGTGCAGTGTGCTCACCACCGTGGTGCCGTCGGCCAGCCGCAGCCGGTCCACCAGGTCCAGCAGGGACTGCGCGTGCCCGATGTCCAGGCCGGTGGTCGGCTCGTCCAGCAGCAGCAACCCGGCCTGCTGGGCGAGCACCCTGGCCAGCACGGCGCGTTGCCGCTCGCCGCCGGAGAGGGTCGGGAGTGGGCGGTCGGCCAGCTGGGAAAGGTCGAGGCGGGCCAGGATGTCGGCCACCAGGTCCAGGTCGGCCGGGCCTTCGCGGGCCAGGAAACCCAGGTGCGGGGTGCGGCCGAGCAGGGCGTAGTCGGTGACGGTGAGGCCCTCGGGCAGGGTGGGGGTCTGCGGGGCGTAGCCGATGCGGCGGGCGCGGGCGCGGTTGGTCAGGGCGGCGACCGGGGTGCCGTCGATGGTGATGGTTCCCGTGTGCGGGACGGCGTTGGCGACGGCTTTGAGCAGGGTGGACTTGCCCGCGCCGTTGGGGCCGATGACGGCCAGCCAGCTGCCCGGCGGCACGGTGACGGTGACCCCGGCGACCGCGATCCGGCCGTGGTAGCCCGCGGCGACTCCCTCGATGGCCAGCATCAGACCCTCCTGGAGCGGCGCAGCACGACCGCGAAGAACGGCGCCCCGGTGAACGCGGTGATCACGCCGATGGGCAGTTCGCCGGGGGCGATCACGGTGCGGGCCACCATGTCGGCCAGCACCACGAAGGCCGCGCCGCCCAGCAGGGACAGCGGCACCAGCACCCGGTAGCTGCCCGCGACCAGCAGCCGGACCACGTGCGGCACCACGATGCCGACGAACCCGATCAGGCCGCTGACCGACACCGCGGCCGCGGTGGCCAGCGAGGCCGCGCCCAGGATGATCAGCCGCACCCGGCGTGGGTGCAGGCCCAGCGCCGAGGCCTCCTCATCGCCCACGCCGAGCACGTCCAGCAGCCTGCCGCTGGCGCACAGCACGAAGGAGGACAGCGCGATGTAGGGCAGCACCACCAGCACCTGGGACCAGCCCGCGCCGCCGAGGCCGCCGAGCATCCAGGTGTAGATGGTGCGCAGGCTGTCCACGTCCAGGGTCTGCACGAAGGTCTGCACCGCGGTCAGGAACGCGGCCACCGCCACCCCGGCCAGCACCAGGGTCGCGGTGCCCGGACCGGCCGAGCGGCCCAGCGCCCAGGTCAGGCCGACGCCGAGCACCGCCCCGGCGAAGGCGGCGATGGGCAGCGGGCCGAAGAAGTCGCCGGTGCTGAAGGTGGGCACCGCGAACACCGCCAGCGTCGCGCCCAGCCCGGCCCCGGCGGCCGCGCCCAGCAGGTACGGGTCGGCCAGCGGGTTGCGGAACACACCCTGGAAGGCGGCGCCCGAGGAGGCCAGCGCCGCGCCGACCAGGCAGGCCAGCACCACCCGGGGCACGCGCAGCTCCCACAGGATGGCCGCCTCGCGCGCCGACAGCGGCGACACCCCGCCGGTGAGCTGGGCGAAGACCTCGCCGAGCACGCGGCCCGCGCCCAGGTCGATCGCGCCGAGCAGCACCGCGGCGGTCACCACGGCGAGCAACAGCAGCAGGGTGAGGGCCAGGTGGCGGAACCGGAGCCGGGTGGGGGCGGCGGCGGTCACTTCTTCCCGGCTGCGGTCACGGCCTCGGACACGGTGCGCACCAGGTCGACCACCCTCGGTCCCCAGCGGGAGGCGATGTCGTCGTCCAGGGCCACCACACCGCCGTCTCGCACCGCGGGCACGCTCGCCCAGCCCGGCCGGGTGCCGACCGCGGCCGCGCTCTGGCCGCAGCACTTCACATCGGCCAGGAAGATCAGCCGCGGCGCGGCGTTGACCACCTGCTCGGCGGAGAGCTGCGGGTAGCCGCCGCCGGTCGGGTCGGCCGCGTCGGCGATGTTGACCAGGCCGAACAGGCCGTAGATGGAGCCGATGAAGGTCTTGGAGGTCACGGTGTAGAAGGTCGGGTCCAGCTCGTGGTAGTACTTCAGCGCCTCAGCGGGCCGAGGGGTCTCCCGGACCAGCTTGCTGATCTGGCCCTTCATCCGGTTCACCACGTCGTTGGCCGGGGTGCCCTGCCCGGTGGCCTGGCCCAGGATGCTGATCTGGCCGTAGGCGTCGTCCAGGGTCTTGGCCGCGGGCAGCAGCAGCACCGGGATCTTCAGCTTCTCCAGGCCGGCCACCACGCCCTCCACGTCGTTGGAGGCGACCACCAGGTCCGGCTGGTGCCCGGCGATGGCCTCCACGTTCGGCTTGAAGCCGGACAGCGTGGTCCTGGGCGCCTCGGCCGGGAAGTTGGACTTCTCGTCCACGGCCACCACCTGCTTGCCGGCGCCGATCGCGAACAGGCTCTCCGTCGCGGTCGGGTTCAGCGAGACGATCCGCTCCGGCTTCTTGGTGATGGTGAGCGGTTTGCCGCCCGGCGCGCCCACCTGGACCGGGAACGCCGACTCCACCGAGGTTTGGTTCGGCGCCGGATCGGGAACCCGGCTCGCGCACCCGCCAACGAGGGCGATGGCGCTGACGGCGATGAGTGCTGCGCGGGTACTCCGGGGAAGACGCATCGAATCCTCTGGGGTCGATCGGGTGAAAGCTCCCAGGGACGTTACCGGCGTGTTCCACACCATGCCCAGAGAATCAGCAGGACAGGCGTACTGTTGGTCTCGCCGCTATGTCGAACGAAGCAGCAAAATCGTTACGGCGCAATGACGGACATCACCCTTCGAGGGGTGTTTCCGGGTTTCCTGCCTGTTACAGTCCGGTCATACCTGTCGCTACCGGCGCGTACGCCGGTGTGACCTCGCGGGCCACCGTCGTCCCGTGCCCAGCTTTCCACCACCTGAGCACGGAACACGACGAGGGAGGTCTCCGCGTGATCTTCTCCGCCATCCCCGCCCAGCAGGGACTGTACGACCCGGCCGAGGAACGAGACGCCTGCGGTGTCGCCATGGTCGCCGACATCCAGGGCCGCCGTTCCCACGGGATCGTGGTCGACGCCCTGACGGCACTGGCGAACCTCGAACACCGCGGCGCCGCCGGCGCCGAGCCCACGAGCGGGGACGGGGCCGGAATCCTGCTGCAGCTACCCGATGAGCTGCTGCGCGCGGAGCTCGGCGACCTGCCGGAGCCGGACGCCGCCGGGAACCACACCTACGCCGCGGGCATCGCCTTCCTGCCCGCCGAGGACGACCTGCGGGTCAAGGCGGTCGCGCTGATCGAGCGGATCGCCGAGGAAGAGGGCCTGCGGGTGCTCGGCTGGCGCGAGGTGCCGGTCAGCCCGGAGGCCGCGGGCGTCGGGCCGACCGCGCTGTCGGTGATGCCGCACTTCTCCATGCTGCTGGTGACCGCGACCGAGCCTGGTCCGGACGGGCGATGTCGGGCGGGCATCGACCTGGACCGGCTGGCCTTCGCGCTGCGCAAGCGCGCCGAGCACGAGAGCGAGCAGGCGGGCTACGGGGTGTACTTCCCCTCGCTGTCCGCGCGCACCCTGGTGTACAAGGGCATGCTGACCACCGCGCAGCTGCCCGCGTTCTTCCTCGACCTGACCGACCACCGGCTGGCCAGCGCGATCGCGTTGGTGCACAGCAGGTTCTCCACCAACACCTTCCCCTCGTGGCCGCTGGCGCACCCGTTCCGGTTCGTCGCGCACAACGGTGAGATCAACACCATCCGCGGCAACCGCAACCGGATGCGCGCCCGCGAGGCCCTGCTGGAAAGCGACCTCATCCCCGGCGACCTGTCCCGCCTGTACCCGATCTGCGCGAGCGACGCCTCGGACTCCGCCTCCTTCGACGAGGTCCTGGAACTGCTGCACCTGGGCGGCCGCACCCTGCCGCACGCGGTGCTGATGATGGTGCCGGAGGCGTGGGAGAACCACGCCACCATGGACGCCTCCCGCCGCGCCTTCTACCAGTTCCACGCCAGTCTGATGGAGCCGTGGGACGGCCCGGCCTGCGTCACCTTCACCGACGGCACCCTGGTCGGCGCGGTGCTCGACCGCAACGGCCTGCGCCCGGCCCGCTGGTGGCAGACCGCCGACGGCCGCGTGGTGCTGGCCTCGGAGACCGGCGTGCTCGACGTGGCCCCGAGCCAGGTGGTGGCCAAGGGCCGGCTGCGGCCGGGCCGGATGTTCCTGGTGGACACCGCCGCCGGGCGGATCGTGGACGACAACGAGGTGAAGTCCGAGCTCGCCGCCGGGCTGCCCTACGACGAGTGGCTGCACGCCGGCCTGCTCAACCTGGCCGACCTGCCCGACCGCGAGCACGTGGTGCAGAGCCACGAGTCCGTGGTGCGCCGCCAGCTCACCTTCGGCTACACCGAGGAAGAGCTGCGCGTGCTGCTCACCCCGATGGCGGTCAACGGGCTGGAACCGTTGGGCTCCATGGGTTCCGACACCCCGATCGCGGCGCTCTCGCAGCGCTCCCGGATGCTCTACGACTACTTCGTCCAGCACTTCGCGCAGGTGACCAACCCGCCGCTGGACGCCATCCGCGAGGAGATCGTCACCTCCGTCGCGCGCGTCATGGGCCCCGAGCGCAACCTGCTCGACCCCGGCCCCTCCTCCTGCCGGCACATCCAGCTGCCGTACCCGGTCATCGACAACGACGAGCTGGCCAAGCTCATCCACGTCAACGACGACGGCGACCTGCCCGGCTTCGCCTGTGCTGTCCTCAGTGGACTGTACGAAGTGGACGGTGGCGCGGAGGCGCTGACCGCCGCGGTGGAACGGGTCCGCCGGGAGGCCTCCGAGGCCATCGCGGCCGGCGCCCGGATCCTGGTGCTCTCCGACCGGGACTCCGACCACCGGATGGCCCCGATCCCCTCGCTGCTGCTGGTCTCCGCGGTGCACCACCACCTGGTGCGCACCAAGGAGCGCCTGCGGGTCGCGCTGGTGGTGGAGTCCGGCGACGCCCGCGAGGTGCACCACATCGCGCTGCTGCTGGGCTACGGCGCGGCCGCGGTCAACCCGTACCTGGCCTTCGAGACCATCGAGGACATGGTCAACCGCGGCGCGGTGACCGGCATCGAGGCCCGCAAGGCGGTGCGCAACTACGTGGGCGCGCTGGTCAAGGGCGTGCTGAAGGTGATGTCCAAGATGGGCATCTCCACCGTGGGCGCCTACACCGCCGCGCAGGTCTTCGAGGCGGTCGGCCTGGCCACCGACGTGGTCGCCGAGTACTTCGTGGGCACCGCCTCCAAGCTCGGCGGCGTCGGCATGGACGTGCTGGCCGCCGAGGTGGCGCAACGACATCGGCTGGCCTACCCGGACAACCCGACCGACCGGGCGCACCGCGGCCTGCCGGTGGGCGGCGAGTACTTCTACCGCCGCGAGGGCGAGCTGCACCTGTTCAACCCGGAGACGGTGTTCCTGCTCCAGCACGCCACCAAGACCCGGCAGTACGACGTCTACCGGCGCTACACCGCCGAATGCGACCGCCTGGCCAAGGAAGGCGGCGCGCTGCGCGGGCTCTTCGAGCTCAAGGCGCAGGGCCGCAAGCCGGTGCCGATCGAGGAGGTCGAACCGGCCAGCGCGATCGTCAAGCGGTTCAACACCGGCGCGATGTCCTACGGCTCGATCTCCGCCGAGGCGCACGAAACCCTTGCCGTGGCGATGAACCGGCTCGGTGGCCGGTCCAACAGCGGTGAGGGCGGCGAGGACCCGGAGCGCCTGTACGACCCGGCACGGCGCTCGGCGGTCAAGCAGGTCGCCAGCGGCCGCTTCGGCGTCACCAGCGAGTACCTGGTCAACAGCACCGACATCCAGATCAAGATGGCCCAGGGCGCCAAGCCCGGCGAGGGCGGCCAGCTGCCCGGCTACAAGGTGTACCCGTGGATCGCGCGCACCCGGCACTCCACGCCGGGCGTCTCGCTGATCTCGCCGCCGCCGCACCACGACATCTACTCCATCGAGGACCTGGCCCAGCTCATCCACGACCTGAAGAACGCCAACGAGCAGGCGCGGGTGCACGTCAAGCTGGTCAGCGAGGTCGGCATCGGCACCGTGGCCGCGGGTGTGGCCAAGGCGCACGCCGACGTCATCCTGGTCTCCGGCCACGACGGCGGCACCGGCGCCTCCCCGCTCACCTCGCTCAAGCACTGCGGCACGCCCTGGGAGATCGGGCTGGCCGAGGCGCAGCAGACGTTGGTGCTCAACGGTTTGCGCGACCGGATCACCCTGCAGGTGGACGGCGCGATGAAGACCGGGCGGGACGTGCTGATCGCCGCGCTGCTCGGCGCGGAGGAGTTCGGCTTCGCCACCGCGCCGCTGATCGTGGCCGGCTGCGTGATGATGCGGGTCTGCCACCTGGACACCTGTCCGGTCGGCGTGGCCACGCAGAACCCGGAGCTGCGCAAGCGGTACACCGGCAAGGCCGAGTTCGTGGAGAACTTCTTCTACTTCGTCGCCGAGGAGGTCCGCGAGTACCTTGCCGCGCTGGGCTTCCGCAGCCTGGACGAGGCCGTCGGGCACGCCGAGCTGCTCGGCGCGGACCAGGCCATCGACCACTGGAAGGCTGTCGGCCTGGACCTGTCCCCGGTGTTCGAGGTGGTCGAGGGACCGCAGGGCAGCGCCAAGCGCCGGGTCCGCGACCAGGACCACGGCCTGGACAAGGCCCTGGACCGCACGCTGATCCAGCTGGCCGAGGCGGCGCTGGAGGACGCGCACCCGGTGCGGCTGGAACTGCCGGTGCGCAACGTCAACCGCACCGTGGGCACCCTGCTCGGCTCCGAGGTCACCCGCCGCTTCGGCGGCGGCGGCCTGCCGGAGGGCACCATCCAGGTCAAGCTGGAGGGTTCGGCCGGGCAGTCCCTCGGCGCGTTCCTGCCCGCCGGGATCACCATCGAGATGGTCGGCGACACCAACGACTACGTGGGCAAGGGCCTCTCCGGCGGCCGGATCATCGTGCGCCCGCACGAGGACGCGCCGTTCCGGGCCGAGCTGCAGGTGATCGCGGGCAACGTGATCGGCTACGGCGCCACCGCGGGCGAGATCTTCCTGCGCGGCCAGGTGGGCGAGCGGTTCTGCGTGCGCAACTCCGGCGCGACCGCGGTCGCCGAGGGCGCGGGCGACCATGCCTTCGAGTACATGACCGGTGGCCGGGCCGTGGTGCTCGGGCCGACCGGCCGCAACGTGGCCGCCGGCATGTCCGGTGGCATCGCCTTCGTGCTGGACCTGGATCCGGTGAAGGTGAACACCGCGATGGTGGAGCTCCAGCGGCCCAACGCGGACGACCTCCGCTGGCTGCGCGAGATTGTCGAGAAGCACCACCTGCTCACCGGATCCACGGTGGCGGCGTCGCTGCTCGGGGACTGGCCGCGCCGCTCGGCGGCGTTCACCAAGGTCATGCCCAGGGACTACCAGCGGGTCCTGGAGGCGGTGCGGATCGCACGCGCCGAGGGCCGCGATGTGGACGAGGCGATCATGGAGGCCTCCCGTGGCTGATGCGAACGGATTCCTGAAGCACGCCCGCACCGAGCCGGCCAAGCGCCCGGCCAGCGAGCGGATCGACGACTGGCACGAGGTGTACGCCGCACTGGAGCCCCAGGTCCGCGAGGACCAGGTGCGCACCCAGGCGACCCGCTGCATGGACTGCGGGATCCCCTTCTGCCACAGCGGTTCCGCGGGCTGCCCGCTGGGCAACCTGATCCCGGAGTGGAACGACCTGGTGCGCCGCGGCGACTGGGCCCAGGCCGGGGACCGGTTGCACGCCACCAACAACTTCCCCGAGTTCACCGGCAGGCTCTGCCCCGCCCCGTGCGAGACGGCCTGCGTGCTGGCCATCTCCCCGCTCTCCGGCGGCGCGGTGGCGATCAAGCGGGTGGAGCAGGCCATCGCGGACCAGGTGTGGGAGGCGGGCACGGTCAGCCCGAACCCGGCCACCGTGCAGTCCGGCAAGAAGGTCGCCGTGGTCGGCTCCGGCCCGGCCGGCCTGGCCGCCGCCCAGCAGCTGACCAGGGCGGGCCACGAGGTCACCGTGTTCGAGCGGGACGACCGGCTCGGCGGGCTGCTGCGCTACGGCATCCCCGAGTTCAAGATGGAGAAGAAGGTCCTGGACCGCAGGCTGGCCCAGCTGCGCGCCGAGGGCACCCGGTTCATCACCAACTGCGAGGTCGGCGTCGACCTCACGGTGGAGCAGCTGCGCGCGGAGTTCGACGCGGTGGTGCTCGCGGTGGGCGCGCTGCGCGGCCGCGACGCCCCGGACATCCCCGGCCGGCACCTCAAGGGCGTGCACCTGGCGATGGAACACCTGGTGCCCGCCAACAAGTTCTGCGAGGGCGACGGCCCGGCCGGCATCGACGCCAAGGACAAGCACGTGATCATCATCGGCGGCGGCGACACCGCGGCCGACTGCCTGGGCACCGCCCACCGCCAGGGCGCGGCAGGCGTGATCCAGCTCGACCAGTACCCGATGCCGCCCACGGTCCGCGACGAGGACCGCTCCCCGTGGCCGGTCTGGCCGGTCATCCTGCACACCTACCCGGCGCACGACGAGGGCGGCGAGCGCAAGTTCGCCGTCGCCGTCGAGGAGTTCGTGGACAACGGCGAAGGCCAGGTCCGCGCGGTCCGCCTGCGCAAGGTCAGGGTGGAGAAGGACGCCGACGGCCGCCGCTCGGTCATCCCGGTCTCCGCCGAGGTCGAGGAGGTCCCCTGCGACCTGGCCCTGCTGGCCATCGGCTTCGAGGGCGTGGAACACATGCCCCTGCTGCCCGGCCTGGGCATCGAGCTGAACAAGCGCGGCTCGATCTCCTGCGGCTCGGACTGGCAGACCGACGCGCCGGGGGTCTTCGTGTGCGGGGACGCGCACCGGGGGGCCTCGCTGGTGGTGTGGGCGATCGCGGAGGGGCGGTCCGCGGCGCACGCGGTGGACACGTACCTGACCGGTGTGTCCAACCTGCCCTCGCCGGTGCGCCCGAACCTGGTGCCCCTGGCGGTTCGCTGAGATTCCGGACCGGCCCGGTGACCCGCCGGGCCGGTCCGGCACCATGGTCGCGATGAAGAACGTGGTCTGGGTGCTGGAGGGGTTCAGCCGGGTGGACGAGTGCCTGGTCGAACGGGTCGAGCTGCCGTACTGGCCCGCGACGGAGCAGCCGCCGGGCGGACTGCTGCCGGTCGAGGGCGAACTGCTGGCACGGCTCGCCGCGTCGGCCGGGCACCGGGTGCGCGCGGACCTGGACTACCTGGTCGGGGCCGAACAGGCCGGATCACCCGAACGGTGACTGTCGGTGCCGAGTCGTAGGCTGGCTCGCATGGAGTTCTCGGGTTTCGGCGAGTACGCGGTCGACTTCTTCGACGGGCTGGCAGCGGACAACTCCAAGTCCTACTGGACCGACCACAAGCCGGTCTACGACCGCGACGTGCGCGCCCCCATGGAACGGCTGCTGGCGGAGCTGGAGCCGGAGTTCGGGGCGGGAAAGGTGTTCCGGCCGTACCGGGATGTGCGGTTCAGCAAGGACAAGCGGCCGTACAAGGACCACTGCGGCGGGGTGGTCGAGCAGGGGCGCGGCGGCGGGGCCTGGTACGTCGAGGTCAGCGCGGAGGGGTTGATGATCGGCGGGGGGTCCTTCGCGATGGCCCCCGACCAGCTGGCCCGCTACCGCACGGCGGTGGACGACGAGCGGCGCGGCGGGAAGCTGGTGAAGATCCTGGCGAGGCTGGTCAAGGGGGGCTGGGAGGTGTGCGGGGACGTGATGAAGACCAAGCCGCGCGGCGTGGACCCGGACCATCCCCGGCTGGACCTGCTGCGGCACCGCTCGCTCTACGTGGCCCGGCGCTGGCCTCCTGACGACGACCTGCACGGGCCGGAGTGCCTGGAGCGGGTGCGGCTGGGCTGGCGGGAGCTGAACGCGATCAACGAGTGGTGCGCCGACCACGTCGGCCTCAGCGACCAGTGGCGGCGATGATGGGTTTCACCGGGTTCGGCGAGCACGCCGTGGACTTCTATGACGGTCTGGAGGCGGACAACTCCAAGGCCTACTGGACCGACCACAAGGCCACCTACGAGCAGGACGTGCGGGCGCCGATGGTGGCGCTGCTGGCCGATCTGGAAGACGAGTTCGGGCCCGGCAAGGTGTTCCGGCCGTACCGGGATGTGCGGTTCAGCAAGGACAAGACGCCGTACAAGACCGCCTGTGGCGCGCTGGCCGGGGGCAAGCTGGGGGAGTCCAGCTACTACGTGCAGCTCTCGGCGGACGGGCTGAGGATCGGCGCGGGCAGCTACCGGCTGGCCGCCGACCAGCTGGCCCGGTACCGGACCGCGGTCGCCGAGGACCGGCGCGGCGGCGAGCTGGCCAAGATCCTGGCGAAGCTGACCAAGGCGGGCTGGGGTGTGCACGGGGACGTGATGAAGAGCCGCCCGCGCGGGGTCGAGCCGGACCACCCGCGGCTGGACCTGTTGCGGCACCGCTCGCTCTACGTCGGCCGGTCCTGGGAGCCCGGCGACTACTTGCACGAACGGGAGTGCCTGACCCTGGTGCGCAAGCACTGGCGGGCGCTGGCCCCGTTCACCGCCTGGCTCGCCGACCACGTCGGTCCGCCCAGCGCCTGAGGCGAACCGGTCAGCCGCCCGCGGCCTGCGCCAGCCAGCCCTCGGTGAGCTCGGCCAGGGCCGCCCGCGCCGCCACGGTGTCCGCGGCGAGCACGCTGACCAGCGCCGCTTCCGGCAGCACGTGCACCGCGCCCCAGGCCGCGCCGGGGCCCAGCACCCGTTGCGGCGCGGTGAGTCCCGGCGCGGCCACCAGCACGGTGGCCAGCACCCGGGCCCGGCCGGCCAGCGCGGGTGACCGGTAGCTGGCGGGGTCCAGCAGCGAGGTCGTGGTGCGCAGCACCGGCTTGCCGTCCCGGCGCACCCGCCACCGCTGCACCGCCCGCCCGGCCTGCTCCGCGTGCCGGCCCAGCACGGTGACCTCCCGCCAGCGCAGCACCGCGTCCGGGGCCAGCTCCACCTCGGTGGTGGCCGCCAGCAGGCAGCCCTCGGCGAGCACGGTCGGCTCCAGCTCGACGTCGAGCACCGCGCCCGCGCCCACCACCGCCCGCACCCGCAGGTTCGCCGGCCGGTGCTCGCGGTCCGGCAGCACCAGCTGCGCGCTGGTCGAGCGCAGCCGCAGGCTCGCCCCGGCCTCCACCGCCACGGTCAGGCTCAGCTCGTCGCCGCCCAGCGGGCCGGCCGCCGTGCCGACCAGGCACACCTCCACGCCGGGTCCGCTGGACCTGGTGCGGCGCAACGTCAGCGGCGGCCGGGAGCGCGCGGTGGCCACCGCGGACCGGCCGTCCGGGGCGCGCCGGATGGTGAGCGCCGCCTCGGCGCGCATCAGTGCTGGTGCGCGGGGGCCAGCTCGGCCAGCACCGCGCGCACCCAGGCCGCGACGCCGGCCGCCGTCGGGTCCTCAGCGAGGGAGTTGAACAGCACCGGCAGCTCGCCCCGGACCGCGGCCGCGTCCCTGGCCATCACACCGAGGTCCGCGCCCACCAGCGGGGCCAGGTCGGTCTTGTTGACTACCAGCAGGTCGGCCAGGGTGACCCCGGGGCCGCCCTTGCGCGGGACCTTGTCGCCACCGGCCACGTCCACCACGAAGATCTGCCGGTCCACCAGGCCCTTGCTGAAGGTGGCGGTCAGGTTGTCCCCGCCGCTTTCCACCAGCACCAGGTCGAAGGCGCCGTGCCGGGCCTCCAGGTCCTCGATGGCGTCCAGGTTCGCGGTGATGTCGTCCCGGATCGCGGTGTGCGGGCAGCAGCCGGTCTTGACCGCGCTGATCCGGTCATCCGGCAGGATCGCGTTGCGGCGCAAGAACTCCGCGTCCTCGGTGGTGTAGATGTCGTTGGTCACCACGCCGAGCCGCAGCTCCGCGCGCAGCGTCCGGCACAGCGCGGCGACCAGCGCGGTCTTGCCGGAGCCGACCGGGCCGCCGATGCCGATCCGCGGGCTCGCGCCGAGCCGGTGCAGGTGCGCGTGCGGGTCCGGGCCGTCGTCGTGCGGGCCGTCACCGTGGTAGGCGCCCATGGATCTCCTCTCAGGACACAAAAAGCGTGTCGGACAGCGTGGCGTGGGTGTCGGCGAGCAGGTCCAGCGCGGGCGCGCCCTCGTCCGGCAGCTCGGCCCAGGGCAGGGGAGTGGCCGCGGTGGCCGCGACACTGTCCACTGTGGACGCGAGGCTGGTGAGTGCGGACTGCACGGCGAACGGGTCGAGGGCGAGCAGCCGGACCGCGGCCGAGGCCGGTCCGGTGACCGAGGCCAGCGCGATGGCCACCGCCGCGTCCTCGGCGCTGCCGCCCAGGATCGCCGCGCCCGCGCCGCAAGCGAGGCTGTGGTGGGCACCGGCCGGACACCCGGCACGCAACGCGGCGAGCACCGCCCCGGCATCGACCTCCGCCGCGTCGAGTCCCGCCGCGTCGAGTCCCGCCGCGTCGAGTCCCGCCCCGCCGAGCCCCGCCGCATCAGCCGACGCCACACCGGTTTCCGCCCCGCGTCGCACCGCCTGCCCCGGCAGTGTGCGCAGCAACCCGCGCCCCTGCTGCCGCGAAGCCAGCCGCTGTCCCGCCGCCGGAGTCCGTGCGTCCAGCTCCCCGTCCAGCTCCGCCCAGCAAGCCGCGTCCCCACCATCCAGGGACTCCGCCAGCCGGGTCGCCGCCGCCGCGAACGCCGCCGCCACCAGCCCCGCCGACACCAGCCGTCCGCGCAGGAACCCGTGCAGCGACGGCACATCCGTCACCACCCCGGCCCGCACCGCCGCCTCCAGGCTGCCCGAGTGCACGTGGCCGCCCGCCGGTAGCCGGGCGTCGGCGAGCAGTAGTAGTCCGGCCGCGACCATCAGAACAGGAAGTACCGCTGCGCCATGGGCAGCGAGTCGGCCGGTTCGGGTTCCACCACGTCCCCGTCGATCCGGACGGTGAAGGTATCCGGGTCCACCTCGATCCGGGGCAGCGCGGTGTTGTTCGGCAGGTCCGCCTTGCCCAGCGAGCGGGTGTTGGCCACCGACACCAGTTTCCGGCGCACGTCCAGGCGGTCGGCCAGCCCGGCCTCCAGTGCCGCGGGGGCGACGAAGTGCAGCGAGGAATGGGCCGCGGCAACGGGTTCCGCGCCCCACATCGGGCGGGCGAACACCGGTTGCGGGGTGGGGATGGACGCGCCGGGGTCGCCCATCGCGGCCCAGGCGATCAGGCCGCCCTTGACCACCACGTGCGGGCGGACGCCGAAGAACGCGGGCTCCCACAGCACCAGGTCGGCCAGCTTGCCGGGTTCCACCGAGCCCACCTCCCGGTCCAGCCCGTGCGCCACGGCCGGGCAGATCGTGTACTTGGCCACGTAGCGCTGGGCGCGCAGGTTGTCCGCGCCGCCGTCGCCGGGCAGCGCGCCGCGGCGGGCCTTGTTCACGTGCGCGGTCTGCCAGGTGCGCACGATGGTCTCGCCGATCCGGCCCATCGCCTGGGAGTCCGAGCTGATGATGGAGATCGCGCCCAGGTCGTGCAGCACGTCCTCGGCGGCCATGGTGCCCGGCCGCATCCGGGACTCGGCGAAGGCCAGGTCCTCCGGCAGCGTCGGGTCCAGGTGGTGGCAGACCATCAGCATGTCCAGGTGCTCGTCCAGGGTGTTCACCGTGAACGGCCGGGTCGGGTTGGTGGAGGAGGGCAGCACGAAGGACTCCCCGGCCATCTTGATCACATCCGGCGCGTGCCCGCCGCCCGCGCCCTCGGTGTGGTAGGCGTGGATGGCGCGGCCGGCGATGGCGTCCACAGTGGACTCCAGGAAGCCGGCCTCGTTCAGCGTGTCGGTGTGGATGGCCACCTGCACCCCGGACTCGTCACAGACCCGCAGGCAGGCGTCGATAGCCGCGGGCGTGGTGCCCCAGTCCTCGTGCAGCTTGAACCCGCTGGCCCCGGCGCGCAGCTGCTCCCACAGCGCCTCCGCCCGGACGGTGTTTCCCTTGCCCAGCAAGGCGACGTTGACCGGGTAGCCGTCCAGCGCGACCAGCATCCGCTCCAGGTGCCAGGCCCCGGGGGTGACCGTGGTGGCCCTGGTCCCGTCGGCCGGGCCGGTGCCGCCGCCGACGATGGTGGTGACCCCGGCGGCCAGCGCCTCGGGCAGCTGCTGCGGGCAGATCAGGTGCACGTGCGCGTCCACCGCGCCCGCGGTCAGGATCATCCCGTTGCCCGCCAGCACCTCCGTGGACGGGCCGATCACCAGCTGCGGGTGCACCCCGTCCATGGTGTCCGGGTTGCCCGCCTTGCCCAGCGCGACGATCCGCCCGTCCCGCACGCCGACGTCGGCCTTGATGACGCCCCAGTGGTCCAGCACCACCGCGCCGGTGATCACCAGGTCCGGCGCGCCCTCGGCGCGGGTGGCCGCGGACTGGCCCATCGACTCGCGGATCACCTTGCCGCCGCCGAAAACCACCTCCTCACCGGCCCGGCCCGGTCCGCCGCAGCGGTCCTCGGTCACCTCGATGAGCAGGTTGGTGTCGGCCAGCCGCACCCGGTCGCCCACGGTCGGGCCGTACCTGGCCGCGTACCCGGCCCGGTCCATCGAGCTCACTCCGGCCTCCTCAGGCTCAGGCCGGGCACCACGCGCCTGCCGGCCAGCGGCACCAGGTCCACCTCGCGCACCACGCCCGGCTCGAACCGCACCGAGGTGCCCGCCGGGATGTCCAGCCGGTGACCCTGGGCGGCGGCCCGGTCGAACTCCAGCGCGGAGTTGACCTCGGCGAAGTGGTAGTGCGAGCCGACCTGGGCCGGCCGGTCGCCGGTGTTGGCCACCCGCAGCCGCAGCCGGGGCGCGCCCTCGTTCAGCTCGATCCGGCCCTGCGCCGGGAAGACCTCGCCGGGGATCACGGGATCGGCTCGTGGATGGTGACCAGCTTGGTGCCGTCCGGGAAGGTCGCCTCGACCTGCACCGAGTGCAGCATCTCCGGCACCCCCTCCAGGACGTCCGCCCTGGTCAGCACGGAACGGCCGGACTCCATCAGCTCGGCGACCGTGCGGCCGTCCCGCGCGCCCTCCAGGACGTGCGAGCTGAGCAGGGCGACCGCCTCGGGATGGTTGAGCCGCAGCCCTCTGGCGCGGCGCCGGGCCGCCAGGTCGGCGGCCACGTGGACGAGCAACTTCTCCTGCTCGCGGGGCGACAGACGCATCCTTCAGAACCTAGGCGGTGATCGGCTCCCGGCCAACGAACCCGGTCCCGCCCGGCGCGGAGTTCACTCGCCCGAAACATTCCCCCGATCGACTGAACCCGAACGGCGCCGGGAACTCCGCAGTCGTCGCACCCAGAACCACAGCGTCACCGCCGCCGCGACGCCGAGCAGGTCGGCGACCGCGTCCGGCACGCCGCCGGTCCGGCCGATCGGCAGCACCGCCTGGAGCCACTCGGAGAGCCCGGCCCAGCCGATGAGTCCGAAGACCAGCGGCCGCGGCGGGAACCTGGCGAGCAGCCCGGTGACCGCCAGTAGCGCGAACAGGCTGAAGTGGATCACTTTGTCCGTGCCGGGCGGCGCGGATGGCACACCTGACGCCGGAGTGAACAGAACCACAACGCTCAGTAGCGCGGCGGCGACAAAAGGGAACACCCGAACGTTCGCTTGACGCACAGTTCTTCATCTTGCCGGAACAAGGTGGACAAGTTCCCGTATCGGTACCGTGATCGGTACAGCAGCGAGCTAAGCTCCTAGACCGTGAGCCGACGAGCGAAGATCGTCTGTACGATGGGGCCCGCTACGGGGACCCCTGAGAAGGTGCGCGACCTGGTTGCCGCTGGCATGGACGTCGCCCGGCTGAACTTCAGTCACGGCACCCATGCCGACCACAAGCAGATCTACGACATCGTGCGCCAGGCCAGTGACGAGGCCGGCAAGGCGGTCGGCATCATGGCCGACCTGCAAGGACCCAAGATCAGGCTCGGGCGTTTCGCCAACGGGCCGGTCGAATGGCGCACCGGTGACCGGGTGCGCATCACGGTCGAGGACATCGCGGGCACGCACGACCGCGTCTCCACCACCTACAAGGGGCTGGCCGAGGACGCCAAGCCGGGCGACCGCATGCTGGTCGACGACGGCAAGGTCGGGCTGACCGTGGTCGGCGTCGAGGGCCAGGACGTGGTCTGCGACGTGACCGAGGGCGGCACGGTCAGCGACAACAAGGGCATCTCCCTGCCCGGCATGGACGTCTCCGTGCCCGCGCTGAGCGAGAAGGACATCGAGGACCTGGAGTTCGCGCTCAGCCTGCGCGTGGACTTCATCGCCCTGTCCTTCGTGCGCTCGCCCGCCGACATCGACCTGGTGCACCAGGTGATGGACCGGGTCGGCAACGGCAGGCTGCCGGTGATCGCCAAGCTGGAGAAGCCGGAGGCGGTCGACAACCTGGAGGCCGTCGTGCTGGCCTTCGACGGCATCATGGTGGCCCGCGGCGACCTGGGCGTGGAGCTGCCGCTGGAGCACGTGCCGGTGGTGCAGAAGCGGGCGGTGCAGATCGCGCGCGAGAACGCCAAGCCGGTCATCGTGGCCACCCAGATGCTGGACTCGATGATCCAGAACTCGCGCCCCACCAGGGCCGAGGCCTCCGACGTGGCCAACGCGGTGCTCGATGGCGCGGACGCGGTCATGCTCTCCGGGGAGACCAGCGTCGGGCGCTACCCGATCGAGACCGTCGAGACCATGGCGCGGATCGTCCGGTACGTCGAGACCGAGACCACCACGGACACGGTCCCGCCGCTGACGCACGTGCCCAGGACCAAGCGCGGCGTGATCTCCTACGCCGCCCGCGACATCGGCGAGCGCCTCAACGCCAAGGCTCTGGTCGCCTTCACCCAGTCCGGTGACACCGTGCGGCGGCTGGCCCGCCTGCACACCACGCTGCCGCTGCTGGCCTTCACCCCGGAGGCCGAGGTGCGCAGCCAGCTGTCGCTGAGCTGGGGCGTGGAGACCTTCCTGGTGCCCGAGGTGGACTCCACCGACGCCATGGTCCGCCAGTGCGACCAGGCGATGCTGTCCATCGGCCGGTACCAGGAGGGTGACCTTGTGGTCATCGTCGCAGGTTCCCCGCCCGGGACCGTGGGCTCGACTAACCTCATCCGCGTACACCGCCTGGGTGAAGAGGACCACGCGTAGGTCACTCACCTGGGCCTAGCGCCCGATGGGGAGTGTCTAGACGTGACTGAGGCAGCCCGCGCCGCAGCCGCCGATCCGACCGGGGCCCAGGGAGCGCACCCCGCGCCCCTGGCCCTGGACGGAGTGCCGCACGGCCAGCCGATCCTCGACCGCCTGGTCGCGCTGCTCGACCTGGAGAAGATCGAGGAGAACATCTTCCGCGGGGTCAGTCCCTCGATCTCGCCGACCAGGGTGTTCGGTGGTCAGGTCGCCGGTCAGGCGCTGGTCGCCGCGGGCCGCACGGTGCCGTCGGAGCGCAAGGTGCACTCGCTGCACGCCTACTTCATCCGCGGCGGCGACCCCAGGGTGCCGATCGTCTACGAGGTGGACCGGATCCGGGACGGCCGCTCCTTCACCACCCGCCGCGTGGTGGCCGTGCAGCACGGCAAGGCGATCTTCTCGCTGTCCGCCTCCTTCCAGGTGGTCGAGGAGGGTCTGGAGCACGCCACCGAGATGCCGAAGGTGCCGGCGCCGGAGACCCTGCCGACGTATGCCGAGCGCACCGCGCCCTACCGCGAGCAGCTCAAGGCGTGGGCGACCATGCCCAGGCCGATCGACGTTCGATACGTGACCGACCCGCCGTGGGTGTCCAAGGACTCCGGCCCGCGCGAGCAGGCCAACAACCAGGTGTGGATGCGCGCCGACGGCAAGGTGCCGGACGACGACCTGCTGCACGTGTGCCTGCTGGCCTACTGCTCGGACATGACCCTGCTCGACGGGGTGCTGGCCAGGCACGGCCTGAACTGGGGCTCCGACGGCGTGATCGGCGCCAGCCTGGACCACGCGATGTGGTTCCACCGGCCGTTCCGCGCCGACGAGTGGCTGCTCTACGACTGCGTCTCGCCGAGCGCCTCGGGCGGGCGCGGGCTCGCCACCGGCCGGTTCTTCTCGGCCGACGGCCAGCTCGTCGCCACGGTCGTGCAGGAAGGCCTCATGCGGCTGGCCACCGAATCCCCGCTCTAGACGCGGGACCAGTCCACCGCGAGCTCGTCGCGCTGGTCGAAGCGCACCAGGTGGCTGCCCACCACGTGCTGCATCCGCTCCAGGTTCTCCTCGGAGTCGGCGTGCACGCGCAGGCGCAGGATGCCGGTCTCGGCGGTCAGCTCGGCCTTGCCGGCGCCGAAGGTGAGGTCGCCGCGTTCCTCGGAGAACTCGGCGGCCTCGATCTTGTGCGCGAAGTGCTTGCACAGCTGGGTGAGGTAGCGCGAGGGGCGGTCGGTGCTGACCGCGGCCTCGGCGCTGAGCAGTGAAGTTGTCATGTCCTGAGCATAGCTAAAGACTTGTTAGGTTTACCTTAGTTATTCAGCCGGGGCTGGACCGGCCGTGCCGCCAGTACCCGACGAAGCCGATGTCCGGCTTGGCCAGGCCGCGGTCGCCGACCAGGTGCCGGCGCAGCCCGGTGGCCAGCTTCGACTCCCCGGCGACCCAGGCGTAGCAGGGGCCCGGCGGCAGCTCGGCCGCGCGGACGGTGTCCAGCGCGAGCACGCCCGGCCGCTGGTGCGGGTCCGTGCGTGGCAGCCAGTGCACTCGAACTCCGGGTGGCGCGGTGAGGTCCGCGCGGATGTCCGCGGCCTCGGGCACCTCCAGGAACACCTGTGCGGTCAGGGTTTCCGGGGCCTGTTCCAGGATCGACAGGGTGGCGGGCAGCGCGCTCTCGTCGGCGACCAGGAGCTGCCACCGCGCGTGCGCGGCGGGCAGGTAGGTGCGGCCGATGTCGAAGATCCCGGCCGGGTCGCCGGGCTGGACCCGGCGCACCCACCGCGACATCGGCGAGTCGCCGTGCACCGCGAACTCGATGTCGATCTCACTTCGCTCGGGCCGGAACCGGCGGATGGTCAGGTTGCGCACCCAGGGCCTGCGCGTCTTGGGCAGCAGCATGAACTCGGCCAGCCAGGCCTCGCTGGACAGCGTGGGCATCCGCAGGCCGGACTGCCCTTCGCGCGGAAAGAACAGGCGCACGCCCTGGTCGAACCCGGAGGACTCCAGGTGCGCCAGCTCGGGGCCGCCGAGGGTGACGGAGACGAAGTGCGGGCTCAGCGTGGTCCGGCCCAGCACCTCCAGGGTGATCATCTTGCGGGCGGCCGACTTGTGGACTTTGCGCAGCATCACGGCACCAATCTGGGTTTTCGCAGGTCAGAGCGCTATTATGAGCAATAACTCAGTTCGTGGTCTACTCGCTTTCGTCCCGCTGACCAGGAGGTGCCATGACGTCGGAGCGGCGCCGTCTCCACCCGCGCAAACAGCCCCGCCAGGCCAGGGCCGAGCTGACCCGGCAGCGGATCCTCACCGCGGCTGCTCAGGTTTTCGCCGAACACGGCTACGCCGCGGGCACCACGAACCGGATCGCCGAGCGCGCCCGGATCTCCATCGGCTCGCTGTACCAGTACTACCCGAACAAGGACGCGATCCTGCTGGAGCTGGTGAGCAGGCACCTGGACGCCGGGATCACCGCCACCCGGCTGAGCACCCAGGCCGAGCTGCCGCGCTCGATCGAGGAGATCCTCCGGGTGTTCGTGCGCACCGCGATCGAGAACCACCGCGAGGACCCGCAGCTGCTCAGGGTGATGTTCGAGCAGGCGCCCCGCTCGCCGGAGCTGCTGGCCAAGATCGAGCGGCAGGAGCGGGACCTGGTGGCCTTCGCCCGCGACCTGCTCGACCAGCACCCCGAGGTCACGGTGGCCGACACCGAGACCGCGGCCAGGCTGGTGGTCTCCACGGTGGAACTGGTGGTGCACCAGCAGATCGGCGCGCCCAGCCCGATCGACCTCGACCGCCTGGAGCATGAGCTGGTGGCCATGCTCACGCGCTACCTCACCGCGGGCTGACCACCGCGACCTTCGGCCGGGACAGCGTCAGCGCGGGCAGCGTCGCCGCGGCCGCCAGTACCGCGAGACCCAGTCCCAGTCGCATCCCGGAGAGGGTGTAGCCGCTGGCCGCCCACAGCGTGGTGGCCAGCGCCGGACCGAGCGCGAACCCGATGCCGCGGGCCAGCTGGATGGTCGCCGCGGTGGTCGCGATCCGGCTCCGCGGCGCGGCCCCGATGGCCAGGGACTGCACCGGACCGCCGTAGAGGCCCATGCCCAGCCCGGCCGCGAGCAGCCGCCAGGCCAGGTCGACCGGTTGCCAGGACTCGGAAAGCGGCAGCACCAGCAGCAGGCCGGCGGCCACCACGGCCACGCCGAGCAGGCCGGTGCGGCGGGCCCCCCAGCGGTCACCGAGCACCCCGCCCAGCGGTCCGGCCAGCACCATGCCCACCGGGAAGGCCAGCACGGTCAGCCCGGTGGTGGCGGCGTCGACGTGCAGCACCCGTTGCAGGTAGAACGGCAGGACCAGGTTCATCGCGGCGAAGGCCAGGCCGATGCCCAGCAAGGTCAGGTGCGGACCGGCCATTCCCGGGCGGCGCAGCAGCTCCAGCACCTCGGCACTGGTGGAACGCTTGCGCCACAATAGGAACAGCGGCGCCGCGAGCAGCAGCAGGCCGAGCCAGGGCAGGCCGTCGGTGGCCGCGAAGCTCACCCCGAGCAGCACCGCGCTCACCGCGCCCGCGACCAGCGCGGCCTCGGTCAGCCAGCTCCGGTCCGGCAGGCACAAGGGACGCCCGGCCGGGATCGCGCGCAGGCCGATTCCCAGCACCAGCAAGCAGATCGGCACGTTCAGCAGGAACACCGCGGGCCAGCCGAAGGACTCCAGCAGCAGGCCGCCGAGCGCGGGACCGGTGAGCGCGCCCAGTGGGCCGAGCGTGGCCAGCACGCTCATCGCCCGCGCCCTGGCCTCCGGCCGGACCGCGCGGCCGGCCAGCGCCGGGGTCAGCGCGAGCATCAGCGCGCCGAAGCAGCCTTGCAGGACCCGCACCGGCACCAGCACCGCGAACTCACCGGCGGCCGCGGCGGCCACGCTGGTCAGCGCGAACCCGCCGACCGCCAGCGCCAGCGCGGGCCGGGGGCCGACCAGGTCCAGCCAGCGGCCGCTGGGCAGCACCAGCGCGATCAACGGCAGCTGATAGGCGAGCACGATCCATTGCGCCGCGCTGGGCGGCACGTCAAATTCGTGTTGCATCGTCGGTAACGCGATGTTCACACTGTTCATCGTCAACAGCGAGGTGAACGCGACCATTCCGGCGGCGAACACCAGCGACCATTGATTACGCTGGTGAATTTCACGCATCAATCAGGCCACGTGCCTGCGGTGCGCGGCACTCGCGGTGCCGGGACGTCCCCGTTTCAGTTGGGGAATATCAGTAACCGGAAACAAACCAGGCGGAATGTCCTGGTCCTCGTCCTCGACCAGGTCGGCGGGCGCGGGCCGGTGCCGGGAACCGCCGAAGCGGGCCAGCAGCACGATCAGCACCAGTCCGGCCAGCGCCACCAGGTGCGCGGCCACCCTGGTCGGCGCCACCCCGCCGCGCAGCAGGTCCAGCAGGCTCACCCCGAACAGCACCACCACGAACGTGGCCAGCACCGGCACCAGCCCGGCCACCTGCCGGGTGCGCAGCGCCGCCCAGCCGAAGGCCACCCCGAGCGCCAGGTTCCAGGCCGCGCTCTCGTGCGAGAGGTGGGTGGCGCCGGCCGCCAGCAGGCCCGTGCCGTGGTGGTCGCCGCCGCCGGGGCTGAGGAAGACCGACATGGCCAGCGTGACCTGGGTGATGCCGAGCAGGCCCAGCGCCCAGCGCAGCGCCGCGACCAGGCTCACCCTGCGCCGCGGCGCGGCCTCGGCGAGCACGGCGGCGACCAGGTCCGGCCCGGCCTCGGCCACCCCGGTCCTGGCCAGCCGGGTGATCCGCGCCGCCCGCTCGTACCAGGCGGAACAGTCCTCACAGGTGTCCAGGTGCGCGTCCAGCCGCGCCGCGGGCGGCGGCTCCTCGCCGTCCAGCCGCGCGGAGAGCAGCTCCTGGTACTTCGAGCAGTCCACGTCTTTCAAGGTCGGACTGAACCCTCGTCCGGTTCCCTCCGTTCCCCTGTTCGTGGTTAGAGTTCCGGCCATGGCCGATGACACCCAGATCACCGAGTGGGCGCTGGCCGCCGGCCGGGGCGACCAGGTCGCGGCCGCGTCCTTCATCCGGGCCACCCAGCGCGAGGTCTGGCGGTTCCTGGTGCACCTGGCCGGCCGCGAGGAGGCCGAGGACCTCACCCAGGAGACCTTTGTCCGGGCGCTGCGCAGCGTGCACCGCTTCGCTGGCCGCAGCCACGCCCGCACCTGGCTGCTCTCCATCGCCCGCCGGGTCGCGGTGGACCAGATCCGCTCCGCGATGGCCCGGCCGCGGATCTCCGGCGGGGTCGACTGGCAGGACAGCGCCGAGCGCGCCACCCCGGTCACCCCGGGGGTGGACGAGGCGGTCGCGCTGCAGCTGGCCGTGCGCGAGCTGGGCGAGGACCAGCGGGCCGCGTTCGTGCTGACGCAGGTCATCGGCCTTGGCTACGCCGAGGCGGCCGAGGTGTGCGGCTGCCCGGTGGGCACCATCCGGTCGAGGGTGGCCAGGGCGCGCCAGGAGCTGGTGCAGGCGCTGGGCGAGGGCCCGCGCCGCTCCGCCGCCAGCGAGTGACGGCAGGCGCGAGTCTGGGGTTTGTCCGGTTCTTCCTGCTGGCCGGTTAATTCCGTGACCCGTGCCAGCTGAGACCTGTTTGACATCTGCCGATCCAGGCCCTTTGCCGGGTTGTGGCTGACGCGTTCCCCTGAACAGCCCGGATGCCGAACGAGGGGCAAGTTTTCAAGCAGCGATACGAGATTTTGAAGCAGGCACCCGGCAGTTCTGGCCGCTGCTAGGTTCCAGTGACGGATTCCCGAGCAAAGTTTTCGTGCTACCAAAGAACCAGGCCTGCTCCGTTCGACCACTACGCGGTATGTGTCCTCCTCCTCCAAGGACACCTGCCGCCGAATGGCGCAGGCCGGACCGTGAGTACCGGCACAACAGAGCCGAGGAACTCGCCGCGGGTCGCCACCGACCCTGATTGAGGACATGAGGAGGAGCTGTGCCGTTGTCAGATCACTCGCCGCGCCCCAGGGAACCGGTCTTCCTGCACACGAGGGACTTCAAGCGCGACCCGTACCCGGTCTACGCGCGGCTGCGTGAGCAGGGCCCGGTGCACCGGGTCGCCTTCCCCAGTGGCGTGGTGGGCTGGTTGGTGACCGGCTACGACGCGGCCGTGTCCACCCTGGCCGACCCGCGCCTGTCCAAGGACCACCGGCACGGTGGCGAGCAGTGGCGCAGGCTCTCGGCCAGCATGCCGGAGCCGTACCACGGCCGGTTGCAGGCGCACCTGCTGCACCAGGACCCGCCGACGCACACCAGGATGCGCAGGCACGTCACCGACTCCTTCTCCCCGCGCCGGATGGCCGCGCTGCGGGCCAAGGTGGCCGAGATCGCCGAGTCGCTGCTGGACGACGTGGTCGCGCAGGTGCGCAGGGGCGGCAGCGCGGACCTGGTCGAGCACTTCGCCGCGGAGTTCCCGTTCCTGGCGCTGAGCGAGGTGCTGGGCATCGACGCGGAGTTCCGGGCCCGGTTCCGCCCGGAGTGGCGCAAGGTGGTCGCGCCGGTGGGGCCCAACGAGCCCGGCCGTCCGGCGTACCTGGCACTGCTGGAGGGGTGCCAGGACTACATCGCCGAACTGGTGGCGCACAAGCGGAAACACCCGGCCGACGACCTGCTCTCCGCGCTGGTGCGGGCCAACGAGGCCGGTGACCTGGCCGACCACGAGCTCAGCTCGATGATCTTCCAGTTGTTCGCCGCCGGGCAGGAGCCGGTGACCAACCAGATCACCACCATGACGGTGGCCCTGCTGGACCACCCGGCCGAGTTCGCCGAGCTGGCTCAGCGCCCGGAGCTGTTGCCGGGCGCGGTGGAGGAGCTGTTCCGCTACGACGGCTCGTTCGAGATCACCACCTGGCGCTTCTTCCGCGAGGACAGCGAGCTGCACGGGGTGCCGATCCCGGCGGGCGAGTCGGTGATCGTCTCCCTGGGCGCGGCCAACCGGGACGGGCGGCGCTTCGCCGACCCCGACCGGCTGGACTTCACCCGCTCGCCCAACCCGCACCTGGCCTTCGGGCACGGCATCCACTTCTGTCCCGGCGCGGCACTGGCCAGGATCCAGGGCCAGACCGCGATCTCCGCGCTGGTCCGCCGCCTGCCAGGGCTGCGCCTCGCGGTGCCCGCGCAGGACCTGGAGTGGATCCAGGCGGTGCTGGGCCGAGGGGTGGCCCGGCTGCCGGTGACCTTCGAGCACGCGCGGGCCCAGCCCGCACTCGCCTGAACTGACCGCGATCCCGCCGGGGTCGTGACCCCCGGTTGTCCCGTCCGAGAACCACATTCCCGTCCCCGCCGGGCGCGCACCCGGCGCGATGGATGCTGCGCGCAGCACTGGAGGCACGCCATGAGTCCCACCACGACCACCCTGTCCGCGGCAGGCTCCGACCACGCCTTAGCCGTGGCGGAGACCTGCGAGTCGATCCTGCGGATCCTGTTGCCGTACCGGCGCGCGGAGGCCGACGACACCTATGCCGACGGCGAGATCCGCACCGCCTTCGCCGACCAGCTGTCCCAGCTACGCGAGTTCGTCAGCGCGGGCGAGCCGATCGTGTTCACCCTGCCCGCGTTCCCGTGCAAGTCGCCCAACAACGACAAGGTGTTCGGCCACCTGCCGGACCTGGGCGAGCTGCTCTCGCTGCGGTTCCTGCACGGGCTGACCGAGCGGGTCCGTGAGGTCTACCCGCCCGGCGCGCGGATGCTGATCTGCTCCGACGGGCATGTCTTCGGCGACCTGATCAAGGTGCCGGACCACCACATCGACGAGTACGCCGAGACGCTGCGCCAGATGATCACCTGGGGCGGCTTCGACTCGATCGACACCTTCAGCCTGGAGAACGTCTACGGACAGGCCAGTTTCGAGGAGAAGCGGCGGATCCTGACCGAGGAGTTCGCCGAGCCGGAGGAGTCGCTGCGCGAGGAGGTCCGCGCCGGTGGCAAGGCGTTGCGGCTGTACCGGGGGATCACCCGGTTCCTGGTGGAGGACGCCGGTGACTTCGAGGGCACCAAGTCGGCGTTGCAGCGGGAGTGCCGCCAGCGCGCCTACGGGGTGATCCAGCGCAGCCGGGCCTGGGGCGACCTGATCGCGAAGTACCACGCCAAGCAGGTCCGGCTGTCCATCCACCCGCAGCCGGTGGGCGGGCCCAAGTTCGGCATCATGCTGCTCGGCTCGCCGGACTGCTGGCTGACCCCCTGGCACTCGGTGGCCGTGCAGCAGCGCGGGGAGCACAACTACACCCTGATGAAGCGGATCGACGCGGCCAAGATCGGCGAGCCGGTGTGGCTCAACGGCCGTCCGTCGCACTACGTCGCGGTGTCCGCCTGATCTCCTCGGCCACGCCGGCCAGGCAGTCGTGCTCGCTGTTCCCGGCCTCGGTGGCCACCTTCCACCGGTGGCCGTCCGCGGTGCGGTGGCAGCCCACCTCGACGTCCACCACCCCGGCCGAGTCGTCGATCCGGTAACCGCAGCGCTGGAGCGCCCGCCGGGTCCACACCTCGGCCAGCTCCGCGCCCGCGCCGGTGATCCGCGCCGTGCCGTGCACCTCGGCGCGCACCTGGAAACCGCCGGCCAGCGGGTCGAAGGTGTGGTCGCGGCCGCCGAAGGCCCGTTCCAGGACACCGTCCAGGACCAGGTCTTCCGGCGCGCCCGCGACCACCCCGCCGCCGGGCAGCACCAGCCAGATGACGTCGGCGTTGCGCAGGGCCAGTTCCACATCGTGGGTGGAGAGCAGCACGGCCAGATCGGTGGCCCGGCCGAGGCCGCGCAGCATCGCGGTCAGCTCGGCCCGCCGGGGCGCGTCCAGGAACGCGGTGGGCTCGTCCAGCAGCAGCACGGCGGGCTGCTGGGCGAGCGCCCGCGCGACCATCAGCCGCTGCCGCTCGCCGTCGCTGAGCTCGTCCAGCAGCCGCTCGGCCAGCGACTCCGCGCCGGTGAGCCGAAGTGCTTGCCGCACCACGGTTTCATCCTCGGCGCTGAGCTTGCCGGACCAGCCGGTGTAGGGCGCGCGGCCCAGCTCGACCAGGTCGATCCCGCGCAGGTTGCCGACCTGGACCCTGGTGGTGAGCACCACGGCCAGCCGCCGCGCACGCTCCACTCTGGACAGTGACGTGAGCGGAACCCCGGTCAGCTCAACCGATCCGGCCAGCGGCGGCTGCATCCCGGCCAGGGTGCGCATCAGGGTGGACTTGCCGGTGCCGTTGACCCCGAGCAGGCAGACCAGCTCGCCCGCGCGCAGGCCGAGGTCAACCCCGGAGAGCACGGTCCGGCTCCGCCGCCTGGCCCGGTAGCCAACCGCGAGGTCGTTGGCGCGCAACACTTCCGCGCCCATCACACGTCCAGCCCTCGGCCGCGACCGAGACGCACCAGCACCCAGGTGACCACCGGCGCGCCGAGCAGCGCGAGGGTGGTGTTCAGCGGCAGCACCGCCTCGCTGCCGGGCAGCTGGGTGAGGATGCTCGCGGCCACCGCGATGGTGGCGCCGAGCACGGCCGCGCCGGGGATCAGGTAGCGGTGGTCGGCGGTGCGCAGCAGGCCGCGGGCCAGGTGCGGGGCGGCGATGCCGAGGAAGGCGATCGGCCCGGCGTGCGCGGTGACCGCCCCGGCCAGCAGCGCGGCCCCGGCCATCAGCGTCCAGCGGAAGGCCCGCACGGACACCCCGAGCGACCCGGCGTAGCTCTCGCCGAGCAGGAACAGGTTGAGCCGCTTGACCGAGAGCACCGCCAGCGCCAGTCCGGCCAGCACCATCCCGGCCAGCACCGGCAGCGCCTGCCAGGTGACGCTCTGGAAGCTGCCCGCGCTCCAGTCGGTGAAGGTCTTCACCGACTCGGGCTGGGCGTAGTAGACCAGCATGTCGACCATGGCCAGCACGAAGGCGTTCACCATCACGCCGATCACGATCACGATCACCGTGCTCCGGATCAGCGCGGCCACCAGCAGCATCACCGCCATCACCGCGGCAGCGCCCAGCGCGGCCGCGGCCACCGTGCCGATTCCCTCCACTGTGGACAGTGCCACGCCGCCGGTGAGCGCGCTGCCGCCGCCGAGCAGCACCAGGCTGACACCGAAGCTGGCCCCGGCGTTGACGCCCAGCAGGTGCGGGTCGGCCAGCGGGTTGCGGAACAGGGTCTGCATCTTCAGCCCGGCCACCCCGAGCGCTGCTCCGGCCAGCAGCGCGGTGATCGTGCGCGGGATGCGGATCTCGGTGACGATGAACGCCCAGGACGGGCTTTCCGTTGGCTGGCCGAGGATCGCGCGCAGCACGTCGGGCACCGGGATGCGCACCGAGCCGAGGCTGACCGCGAGCACGGCGAGCAGGAGGGCGACGCCGCCGAGACCGCCCAGCAGCGCCACTCGCCACCCGGCCCGGACGGGAGTGCGGGCCGGCCGGGGTGGGGCCGTGGGTGGGGTGTCGGTGCCCGGCAGCGTCGCCTGGGTCATCAGCCGGCCTCGATCCGGCGCAGGAAGCTCAGCTGATGACCGGGCAGCAGGTCTGGGTGCAGCACGCTGACCAGGTCGGCCAGCAGCTTGTCCGGGTTGACCAGGCCGGCCGCCGCGTACACCCTCGGGTCGGCCCGGTCGATGCCCTTTCCGCTGGTCAGCGCGGTGATCCGGCTCAGTCGCGGCTCGCCTTCGAGGATCTTGGCGACGGTGGCGCCCTTGCCGACGAAGTCCGGCCGGAACCAGAACTCCGCGCTCGCGCCGCGCTCGATCATGGTCTCCATCGGCAGCCGCTGCAGGGCCTTGCCGGGCAGGTCGAACACGGTCCGGCCACCGGCGTCGCGGACCAGGGTGGGTTCCAGGTAGTCGTTCTGCGGGGCCAGGAAGTCCCGGCCGTGGCCGTTGATGCCGACCAGCACTGCCGGTTTCGCCGCTGCCGCACCGGCTTTCGCGGTCAGCTCGCGGTAGCGGGACTCGACCGCGGTGTAGTGCGCGGTGGCCTTGGCCTCGCCGTTGGTGAACAGGGACAGGAACTTCACCGCTTCCGCGCTGCCCAGCGGGGTCTCGTTGAACGGGTCGTAGAAGACCACGCCCACCCCGCCCTGGCCGAGCTTGTCGAAGCGCGCCTTGTCCCCGCTGGCGGCGAACATCACCTGCGGGCCGAGGTTGAGCACCCGTTCGGTGTCCAGCTTGTCGCCGTGCCCGACGCCGACCGCGGTCTTGTCCATGATCCGCTTGTTGACCCGCGGCAGGTGCTTGTCCGCGGTCTCCGCGCCGGGGAACTCGCCGTACCCGGCCAGCACCTCGGGGGCGAGCACCTCGAACGCGCCGAGCAGGGTGGCCGGGTTGTCGATGGCCTTGCGCACCGGCACCCGGATCGCGGTGGCCCCGGCGAGCTCGCCGGTCAGCTCGGGGGCGGGGGTGCCGCACTGGTAGAGCACGTAGGAGCGCGGCGCGGTGTCGGTCTGCTCCAGGCTGGTCTTGGGCCCGGCGTTGACCTTGAGCAGCTTGTAGTTCTGCCGGTACTCCACCTGCCACTGCTTCGAGACCTGCGCGCTGACCTTGTCCGGGAAGTAGTCCCGGCCCGCTTCGTGGTTCCGCGCGCACCCGGCGTCCCCGCTCTCGGCCGCCGGCGCGCCCGCGCAGGCGCTCAGCAGCAGCAGGCTGGCGACGGCCAGCGCGACGGTGGTGCGGGTCATCGGTGACTCCTGAACGTGCGGGATCGGCTCTCGATGGTGATAGTCGGGCCGCGACCGGGTTCAGTTCCCGCCGAGTTCACCGGGAAGTGTCCGCATGTCGACGCACTGTGACGCGGAACGCAGCCGTCACCGGTCCGGGCGTCACATGCGCTATTCCTCCGGCCAGGTCAGCGGTGTAAGGATGCGGGCATGCCCGTGCGAGTCAGAGCCGACCTTGCCGCGATGCCCGACTACGTTCCCGGCCGGAAGATCGCCGGGGCGATCAACCTGGCCAGCAACGAGGTGTCCTACCCGCCGCCGGCCGCGATCGTGGCCGCAGTCAGCGAGGCGGCCGCCTCGGTGCACCGCTATCCGGCGATGGGCAGCGAGGACCTGATCACCCGGGTCGCCGAGTCCTTCGGTGTGGACGCCGCGCAGGTCGCGATCGGCTGCGGCTCGGTGGCGCTGTGCCAGCAGCTGGTGCAGGCGCTGTGCACGGCCCAGGACGAGGTGCTCTTCGCCTGGCGCTCCTTCGAGGCCTACCCGATCGTCACCCAGGTGGTCGGCGCGATCCGGCACACCGTGCCGCTGGCCCCCGGCTACCGGCACGACCTGGCCGCCACCCTGGAGGCGATCAACGAGCGCACCCGGCTGATCTTCGTCAGCAACCCGCTGAACCCGACCGGCACCGCGCTGCGCCGGGACGAGCTGGTCGACTTCCTGGACCGGGTGCCCGAGGACGTGCTGGTGGTGCTGGACGAGGCCTACCGCGAGTTCGTCACCGACCCCGACGTGCCGGACGGCCTGGAGCTGGCCCGCGGCAGGCAGAACGTGGCCGTGCTGCGCACCTTCTCCAAGGCCTACGGGCTGGCCGGGTCCAGGGTGGGCTTCTGCGTGGCCTCGCCGGAGGTCGCCGGCGGGGTGCGCAAGGTGGCGATCCCGTTCTCGGTAAACCGGTTCGCGCACGCGGCCGCGCTCGCCTCGCTGGAGGTGCAGGACGAGCTGATGGAGCGGTGCAGGCTGATCGCGGCGGAGCGGGACCGGGTCAGGGACGAGCTGATCAAGATCGGTTTCGAGGTGCCGGAGTCGCAGGCCAACTTCGTCTGGCTGCCGCTGGCCGAGCGCGCGACCGCGTTCAACGAGCACTGCGTGGAGCAGAAGGTGGTGCTGCGCTGCTTCGCCGGCGACGGCGTGCGGGTCACCATCGGCACCCCGGAGGAGAACGAGGCGATGCTCGCCGCGGCCCGCAGCTTCCCGGGCTGAGCCGGTGCGGGTCCTGCGCGGCAGCGCCGAGCCACTGGCCCGGCGCTACCGGACCGCGCTGCTGGACCTCGACGGCGTGGTCTACCGCGGCTCGGTCGCGGTCGAGCACGCCGCCGAGGCCCTGACCCAAGCGCGCCGGCACGCCCTGCGGACCCTGTTCGTCACCAACAACGCCTCCCGCACCCCGGCCGAGGTGGCCACCCTGATCAGCGGTTTTGGCCTGCCGGTCGCACCGGACGAGGTGGTCACCTCCGCCCAGGCCGCGGCCCGGCTGGCCGCCGAGCAGGTCCCGCCGGGCTCCCCGGTGCTGATCGTCGGCGGCCCCTCCCTGGAGCTCGCCCTGGCCGAGGTGGGCCTGCGCCCGGTCCGCTCGGCCGGGGACGACCCGGCCGCGGTGGTCCAGGGCTTCGCCCCCGACGTGGACTGGCGCCAGCTGGCGGAGGCCTCCTACGCGGTGGCCCGCGGCATCCCGTGGATCGTGTCCAACATGGACCTGGCGGTCCCGCGCGAGGGCGGCATCGCCCCCGGCAACGGCGCGCTGGCCACCGCCGTCCGCCTGGCCACCGGCAAGGAACCCCTGGTCGCGGGCAAACCGCAACAGGCCATCTTCACCGAGTCCGTTCGCCGCAGCGAACCCCCGCACCTGGTCGTCGGCGACGGCCTGATCACCGACATCGAGGGCGCCAACGCCAGCGGCCTGGACAGCCTGCTGGTCCTCACCGGCGTCACCACCGTCCGCACCCTGGCCACGGCCCCACCACACCACCGTCCCACCTACCTAGCCGCCGACCTGCGCGGCCTCCTGGTGCCGCACAACGACCTCGTCACCACCGGCACCACCGTCCACTGTGGAACCTGGACCGCCGACCTGGCCCACGGCGACCTGCTGCTCACCACCACCAACCCGGCCAACCACACCGACGGCGCCCGCGCCCTGTGCGCCGCCGCCTGGCTCGCCGCGGACTCCACAATGGACTGCGCACTGGACACCGCCCTGGCCTACTGGACCGTGCTGAGCACGGACAGCCAGGCGGCCTGAGCCGTTCGAGTGTCACCCAGGTCACCTCCGGGCGGAGTTCGGCCAAACCCCACCACGACCTCCCGCGGCCTTGCTACGTTCGCAGCGCGCTGGGGGGCGACTGTTGGGGAATGGGCGAGCGCGAGGGGGAGGGACCGTCGTGTCGGCGGAGTTCGATTCACTGGTGGCGGAGTTCGAGCGTTTCCAGGAACAAGGCAGAAAAGCAGAGGCCCGCCTGGCGGCCTACGACGGCATGCGCGAGGAGATCGCCGCGGTCGAAGCCGTGGCCACCTCACCCGACCGGGGCGTCACGGTCACCGCGGGCCCGGGCGGCGCCATCCGGAACATCCAGTTCACCGAAGAAGCCCTCCGCCGAGGCCCACAAGCCCTCTCCGCCACGGTCATGGCCACCGTGCAAGCGGCCGTGGCCGAAGGCGCCCGCCGCCAGGCCGAGACCGTCCAGCGCTATGTGGGCGAGGACCTCAACATCCTGGACCAGGTCCTGGAAACCCAAGCCGAGGTGCTAGGCGTCCCCGTCGAGCAACTCCGCTCGGCCACCAGCCCCGCCCCCCGTCCCGCGGACCCGGACGAGGACTTCGCGGACCGCCAGTTCGCCAGGGACGAGGCGAACCCGTCCCGCCCGGCGCAGTCCCCGCCGCCTTCCTCGCTCAGCCCGGGGCAGGAGTTCCTGCGCAAGCTCTACGACGGGGAGGACCACTGATGTCCGGCAAGCTCAAGACCAACCTGACCGGCATCGACAACTGCGCGGGCAAGGTCAAGGGCCTGGCGGGCAAGGCCGACGGCCTCAAGGGCAAGCTGTCCGGCGCCGAGGTGCCCGAGCTGGCCTGGGGCCTGATCGGCCAGCCACTCGCGCTCCTCTACCGCCCGATGGTGGCCGACTTCCGGGACTTCCTGCGCAAGCTTGCCGAGGGCACCGGCAACGCCGGCGAGAAGCTCACCGAATGCGCGGCCGCCTATCGCGAGGCTGACGAGACGGCCCAGCAATCGGCCACGCAGCTCAAGGCGAAGCTGGAGGGACCGCGATGACCGCTCCTGGCTACTGGGAAGGCACCGTCGCGCCCAACTTGCCCGCGGGCATCGGCAGCGCGGTCAAGCTCGCGGACAAGTTCAACAAACTCGACTTCAGCAAGGACACCGCCACCGTCAGCCAGGACGTGCTCGCGGTGGCCGCGGACGCCAAGAGCTTCGTCACCTCCTGCGCCGGCACCGCCATCTCCGCGATGACCGACCCACTCGGCTGGCTGATCAACCAGGGACTCGGCTTTCTGATCAACATCTGCACGCCGCTGAAGGAAGCCCTCCAACTCGTTTCCGGCGACTCGGATGCCCTGACCAAGGCCGCCCAGGGCTTCAGCAACCTGGGCAAGGAGATCGTCGAGTTCGGCAAGGAGTTGAGCGCGACGCTGAAGGAGGACCTGAAGGACTGGACGGGCGCCGCCGCGGACGCTGCCAGGGGCCGGCTCGGGGATTTCCTCGACGGCGTGGCGGGCACCGCCGACAAGGCCGGCGACATCGCCGGATTGCTCCACATATCCAGCATGCTCGTGAAGGTCGCGGAGGAGTTCATCAGAGGCCTGCTGGCCGACCTGATCGAATGGTTGATCATTACCTGGCTGGTTGCCCTGGCCACCGCGAAGATCACCCTGGGCGGATCCACTGCCGTGGCCGGTGCGGTGACCACCTACAAGGTGGCCAGCACCACCGTGAAGACGACCCAGAAGGTCAGCCGCCTCACCAAGCTGCTCAACAAGATCAAGGAACTGATCGCCAAGCTCCAGCGCTGGCTCCGCGAGTCCAAGACTGGTCAGAAGTTCATGGACACCTCGACTGGTAAGGGCGGCAAGACCCTGGACAAGACCCAGACCTCGGCCCTGGACAAGGCCAAGAAAGGGCTGGAGGACAACAAGAACAAGGAGGCGAAGGATCAGCGCGAGCTCACCAGGGACGAATGGCGGGACACGTTGGAGCGGGTCAGCCCGTCCGCCTGGGAGCAAGTGAAGGCCGGTGGCGGGCAGAAGCTCAAGGATTCGCTCAAGGAGCAGGGCAAGAAGCTCATCGGAAGGGAGGACGTCAAGACCGGAAAGTGGGATGAGGCGGACGGAAAGTGGGAGGAGAAGCCGGACCCGGCGAAGGGGATCAGCAAGGCGGCCGGCTACGCCAAGGACATCAAGAAATCACTGGAAAGCGAGCAGGCCACCGGCCGGGACCAGGCCGATGACCAGACCCGGCGGGACCTCGACCTGTGAGCGACACACTGTACTTGCTGCTGGCCCTGGTGGTCGGTGGTTCTCCGGTGGTCGTCCCCTTGGGGTGGCTGGTCCTGCACGAGATCCGGGTGGGGGCTTTTCGCTCGTTCCAACTGGACTGGCTGGCGAAGAGACACGGTTGGAAGCACAAGATCTCGGAAAAGTACTGGGGTCGGGACCTGGAAACCGTTCGTTTCTCCGGCACGTACCGGGGATACCGGTTCCGGGTTGTGGAGAAGCGCGACTCCGACGGTGACGGCGGGGAGTCGTACCGCACCACGCTGAAGTTGTACGGCTTCGAGCACCTGCCGGCCTGCGGTATCGAGTACAAGCGGTTCCTGTTCCGGGTCCGGGTGTACGCCGACGATCCTCGGTTGCGTGCCGGGGAGGGATTGCGGTGGTGGATGCTTCGCCGTCCGGTCATCGGGGGCGATGTCCACGTCGGCGACGGCGTGCTGGAGACCACCTGGGGGTACCCGGTGCACGGGGGCGCGTTCCGCCGCAAGTTCGGCTTGCTGCTGGGAGTGGCCAAGCGACTGGAACAGGTGACGGGTGTCCGCCCGCCTGGTCGGTCGGCAGGGACGTGAGAGCGTGACCACCCCGGCAACCGGCCCCAACCCCGTACCGCCAACCGGATCAGCCCAGATCACCACCCAAACCCAGTGGTCCAGACCTATTGACGATGATGGTCTGGACCTCTTACCTTTCGGGCACCCTGCACCACTGTGACCGCGCGCACGCGCACACAGCCGCCTCCGCCGCCGCTGTCCCCTGGAGGTGAACCGTGATCAGGAAGGTGCCGCTTTTCGCCGCCCTGGTTGCCTTGCTGGCGAGTTTGATGTTCGTCGCGGTGCGGAGTCCGGAGTCGCGGGCCGAGGTGCCTGACACCGCGGCCAACGAGGACTGCCGTCCCGACGGGCTCTACCGCACGCCGAACGTGAACGTCCCCTACTGCCTGGCCTACGACGCCGAGGGCCGGGAGAAGATGGGCGCGGACCACCCGCGCCGGATCATCGGCTACTTCACCAGCTGGCGCACCGGCAAGAACGGCCAGCCCGCCTACCTGGCCAAGGACATCCCCTGGACCAAGGTCACCCACCTCAACTACGCCTTCGCGCACATCGGCGCGGACAACAAGGCATCGGTGGGCGCCAACGGTCCGAACAACCCCTCCACCGGCATGGAGTGGCCTGGCGTGGCCGGGGCGGAGCTGGATCCGTCGTTGCCGTACAAGGGGCACTTCAACCTGCTCAACAAGTATAAGAAGCAGTACCCCGACGTGAAGTCGCTGATCTCCATCGGGGGCTGGGCGGAGACCGGCGGGTTCATCGACGACAGCGGCAACCGCGTTGCCAGCGGCGGTTTCTACACCATGACCGACTCGCAGTCGACGATCAACACCTTCGCCGACTCGGTGGTGGACCTGGTGCGCCGCTACGGTTTCAACGGCGCGGACATCGACTACGAGTACGCGACCTCCATGCCGAACTCGGGCAACCCGCTCGACTTCTCCTTCTCCAACCCGCGCCGGGCCAAGCTGATGGCCGGGTACAACGCGCTGATGAAGACGCTGCGGGAGAAGCTGGACGCGGCCTCGGCCGCCGACGGCAAGTACTACCTGCTGACCGTGGCCGCGCCCTCCTCCGGCTACATGCTGCGCGGCATGGAGACCCACCAGGTGTTGCAGTACCTGGACTACGTCAACGTGATGTCCTACGACCTGCACGGCGCGTGGAACCACTTCGTCGGCCCGAACGCCGCGCTCTTCGACGACGGCAAGGACGCCGAGCTGGCCGCGGGCAACGTCTACAGCACCCCGCAGTACGGCGGGATCGGCTACCTCAACGGTGACTGGTCCTACCACTACTTCCGCGGCGCCATGCAGGCCGGGCGGATCAACCTCGGGGTGCCGTACTACACCCGCGGCTGGCGCGGGGTCAGCGGTGGCACCAACGGCTTGTGGGGCAAGGCCGCGTTGCCCGACCAGACCAAGTGCCCGGCAGGCACCGGGGGCTCGGTCGGGTCGACCACGCCGTGCGGCAACGGGGCGGTCGGGGTGGACAACCTCTGGCACGACCTGGACACCGCGGGCAAGGAGGTCCCGGCTGGCTCGAACCCCATGTGGCACGCCAAGAACCTCCAGGACGGCAAGCTCGGCAGTTACGCCGCGCAGTACGGCCTGAACCCGGCGGCCAACCCCGACCACGCGATCACCGGCGCCTACACCCGCCACTACGACAGCACCCTGGTCGCGCCCTGGCTGTGGAACGAGCAGAAGAAGGTGTTCCTGTCCACAGAGGACGAACAGTCCATCGCGGCCAAGGCGCAGTACGTGCTCGACCGCGGGCTGGGCGGCATCATGATCTGGGAGCTGGCCGGCGACTACGCCAAGGACACCGCCAAGAACGAGTACTTCATGGGGTCCACGCTGACCACCACGATGTACGACAAGTTCCGCACCGGCTCGGCCTACGGCAACCGCAAGGCCAAGCACACCACCCCGGCGGAAACCCTTGACGTGTCGGTGGAACTGGGCCAGTTCCCGGTCGGCGACGCGAACTACCCGATCAGCCCCAAGGCGAAGATCACCAACAACTCCACGGTGACCATCCCCGGCGGCGCGGACCTCCAGTTCGACTACGGCACCTCGGCCCCGGCCAACATGCAGCAGCAGTCCGGCTGGACGCTCGCGGTGACCCGCACCGACCACAGTGGACCGAACATCGGCGGCCTCAAGGGCGACCTGCACCGGATCTCGCTGAAGCTGCCCGGCTGGCAGAGCCTGGCGCCGGGGGCCAGCGCCGAGGTGGCGATCGTCTACTACCTGCCCATCGCCACCCCGTCCAACCTCACGCTGACCTTCGGCGGCAAGACCTACGGGCTCAAGCAGGACCACGCCCGCGGCGCCGGCGGCAGCACCCCCACGACCACCACAAGCAGCAGCACGACCGGCACCACCACGAGCACGACGACCAGCACCACGACCACGACCACCACTCCGCCCCCGGCCTGTTCGGTGGCGGCCTGGAACCGGGACGCGACCTACACCCAGGGCAACGAGGTCTCGCACAAGGGCAAGAAGTGGCGGGCCAAGTGGTGGACCAAGGGCGAGGAGCCAGGGGCCACCGGCGAATGGGGGGTGTGGCAGGACCTCGGCGCCTGCTGAGGCGGCCGAGTGGGTGGGACGGCCGGAACTCGCACTCCGGCCGCCCCACCCCGGGTTAGATTCGCCTGGTGACTTTCGGGTTGGAGCTGGCGGGGGACAACGCCACCTGGTTCTTCGAGACGGGCAGCATCCGCATCGTCTACCGCGGCGGCCTGCGCGCCAGCGGACTGCTCAAGAAGCTGGGCGAGCGGACCGTGCCGGACACCGCGATCGCCGGGGTGCGGCTGAGCGACGACCGCAGGAGCGCCACCCTGCGCCTGCTGCTGCGACCGGGCGCCTGCCCCTTCCTGGAGGCCGCGGGTGGCCAGCTCCCCGACCGCGGCGATCCCTACCGACTGGTGGTGCCTGCCAACAACCGCGCCCTGGCCGAGCACTACGCCGGGGATATCCGCGGCCGGGTCTCGCTCAACCCGGACGCCGACCGCCCGGCCCCGGAGTTCCTGCTCACCGCCCCCGCGCCGCCCTGCCGCCTGGTCGGCTACGACAGCGTGGTCGGCTTCGACGGCCGCACCGTTCTGTTCGAGCCGGTCCGGGACGAGGCGCACCCGGAGAAGCGGGCCGCCGGAGCACGGACCGTGCCGATCGAGCGGGTGCTCGGCCTGGACTGGGCCACCCCGGCCAGCGGCGGCGGTCACCTGCGGCTGCGCACCGCCGACGCGCCGCACACCACGCTCAGCCCCAAGATCGACCCGCACACGGTCACCTTCGGCTTCGGCGCGGGCGTCACCGCTGAGTCGCTGCCCTTCGCCGCCGCGCTGCTGGTGGCCATCCAGCGCGGCCAGGCCGACGCCCCGGCGCTGCCGAGCACGCTGGCCGCCACCACTGACGAGGTGGTCGCCGCGATCCGCAAGCTCGGCGAGCTGCGCGAGGCCGGCCTGCTCACCGAGGCGGAGTTCGCCGCGAAGAAGACCGAGCTGCTCGGCCGCCTGTAGCAGCACCAGCAGCCGTTCGGCGGAAAACCGGCCAGAGCCATTGCCCGCGCGGGCCGTCCCGGGCCAGGTTCAGCGCATGCCACGACCACGCCTGCTCGCCGTCCTGTGCGCCACCGCGCTGCTCGGTGGGCTCGTCACCGGCAGTGCCGCCGCCGGCGACGACCCGAGCACCCTCTCGCTGACCGCGGACCTGGACCAGATCCTGGCCGACCCCCGCCTGGCCGGGGCGGGCACCGGCGTGGTCGTCCGCACTGTGCCGATGCTCGACCCTGCAAGCAGGTCTTCGGTAGACACCGGCAAGGTGCTCTACCGCAGGGGCGGCGCGGACCGGCTGCTGCCGGCCTCCAACGCCAAGCTGCTCACCTCCGCCGCCGCGCTGGAGGTGCTCGGCCCGGACCACCGCTTCACCACCAGCGTGCTGGCCGACAGCTCGTTGCGCGGCAAGGTCCTCCACGGCGACCTCTACCTGCGCGGCACCGGCGACCCGACCACCCTGGCCGCCGACTACGACGCGCTGGCGCAGCGGGTCGCCGACACCGGCCTCCAGGTGGTCACCGGGCGGGTGGTGGCCGACGACTCCGCCTTCGACCCGGTCCGGCTCGGTCCGAGCTGGGCCTGGGACGACGAGCCGTTCTACTACTCCGCGCAGGTCGGCGCGCTGTCGGTGGCCCCGGACACCGACTACGACGCGGGCACCGTGATCGTCAGGGTCCACCCGGCCGCGGCCGGTCAGCGGCCTGCCGTGGAGCTGACCCCGCCGACCTCGGTGATCACCATCGACAACCGGGCCACCACCGGCGCGCCCGGTTCGGCGAGCACCATCGCGGTGGAGCGGCAGCACGGCACCAACACCGTGCTGGTCACCGGATCCGCGCCCGCCAACGGATCCGCGAGCGCGCATTTCTCCACTGTGGACGATCCGGCCCGCTACGCCGCCGACGTCTTCCAGGCCGCGCTGCTGCGCCGTGGCGTCCGGGTGCTGGATGCCAAGCCGGGCACCGGCGTCACCCCGCCGCACTTCGCCGAGCTGGCCGCGCACCGCTCGATGCCGCTGGCGGAGCTGCTGGTGCCGTTCATGAAGCTGTCCAACAACGGCCACGCCGAGATCCTGGTCAAGGCCATGGGCAAGGCCGTGCACGGCAAGGGCACCTGGGCCGACGGCATCCGCGCGATGGCCCCGAAACTGGCCGCGCTTGGCGTGCCCGCCGCCGCGCACCGCCTGGTCGACGGCTCCGGACTGTCCAGAATGGACATGGTCACCGCGGACCAGCTCACCGCGCTGCTGGCCGCCGCCCGCACCCGCCCCTGGTACCCGGTCTGGCACCACTCGCTGCCGGTGGCGGGCAAGGCCGACCGCCTGGTCGGCGGCACCCTGCGCAACCGGCTGCGCGGCACCCCGGCCGAGGGCAAGGTGCGGGCCAAGACCGGGTCGCTGACCGGGGTGAGCGCGCTGTCCGGCTACGTCGCCGGCCGCGACGGCCGGGACCTGGTGTTCGCGGTGGTCACCAACAACACGCTCAGCGGCACCAAGGACCTGGAGGACCGGATCGCGGTGCGCCTGGCCGCCCACCCCGGCCCCGCCGCCCGCGCCGCGATCCCGGAGTCCCCGGCCGAGGCGGACCCGTGGACCGAATGCTCCTGGCGCAAAGCCTGCTGAGCGCGGCAAAGAGGTCCACACTCGGAGGCATGGCCATCCCGCGCGACTACGACGACAACCCGGACCGCTACCGGCGCGGCATGACCGCCTCGCCGGGCGCGCCGGACCTGTACGCGGTGCTCGCCGCCGAGCTGCCCGAGGGTGGCGCGGTGCTGGACGTGGGCTGCGCCGAGGGCGTGCTCAGCCGCGCGGTGACCGCCGGTGGCCCCCGGCCGCGGCTGCTCGTCGGCCTGGACCGCTCGGCCACCATGCTGCGCGCCCACCCCGGCCCCGCCGTGCGCGCCTGCGCGACCGCGCTGCCCTTCGCCGACGGCGCCTTCGACGTGGTGGTGGCCGCCAACTCCTTCTGCCACCTGGCTGATCCGCGCCCCGCGCTGCGCGAGGCCCGCCGGGTGCTGGCCGAGGGCGGCCTGTTCCTGGCCGCCACCATCGCGCACAGCGACTCACCGGAGCTGGCCCCGGTCTGGCGGGCCCCGCGCACCGCCTTCGACGCCGAGGACGCGCCCGGCCTGGTGCGCACGGTGTTCGACCGGGTCGAGGTGCGGACGTGGGACGCGCCCATGGTCCACCTGCCCGACCCGCCGGCCGTGCGGGACTACCTGGTGGCCAGGCTGATGCCCCCGGCCGAGGCCGAGATCAGCGCGCGCTGGGTCGAGGTCCCGATGACCGTCACCAAACGGGGCGCGCTGATCCTGGCCCGTTAGCCGGACTCCTCGTCCATCAGCTTCTCCCGCAGCGTGGCCAGCGTGCGGCCGAGCAGCCGGGAGACGTGCATCTGCGAGATGCCGACCCGGTCCGCGATCTGGGTCTGCGTCATGTTGCCGAAGAACCGCAGCACCACGATGGTCCGCTCCCGCTCCGGCAGCTGGGCCAGCAGCGGTTGCAGCGACTCGCGGTACTCCACCTCGGCCAGCCCGGAGTCCTCCTCGCCGAGCGCGTCGCCCAGGGAGACCGAGTCGTCATCGGCGATGAGCAGGTCGTCCAGGGAGGCGCTGCGGTAGGCGTTGGTGGCCTCCAGACCCTCGTAGACCTCCTCGCGGGTGAGCTGGAGGTGGGTGGCGATCTCGCTGGGCGTCGGCGCGCGACCGAGCCGCTGGGACAGCTCGCTGGTGGCCGCGCTGATCGACAGGTGCAGCTCCTTGAGCCGCCTGGGCACCCGGACCGCCCAGCTGGCGTCCCGGAAGTGCCTGCGCACCTCGCCCATCACGGTGGGCACCGCGAAGGACAGGAAGTCCACCCCGCGCTCCGGGTCGAACCGGTCCACCGCGTTGATCAGGCCGAGCGTGGCGACCTGGATCAGGTCCTCCTGCGGCTCGCCGCGCTGGCTGAACCGGCGCGCGATGTGCTTGGCCACCGGCAGGTGCCCGGTGACCAGCGCGTCGCGCAGCTGGGACCGGCGAGGGTCATCCGCTGCCAGCGCGGCGAACTCGCTGAACAGCGGCTTCAGGTGGTCGTATCGGCCGGAGTCGCCGGACTGCGGCTCGGCCGTGTGGTCGGCCTGGGTCACCCGCCCACCACCGAGTTGCTCCTCTTCGCCAGCTCGATGCGGACCAGGTGGAAACCGTCCTGCGCCGGTTCCACGGTGGCCTGCACCGAGTCGGTGAGGGTGGTGAGCACCTGCCAGCCGAAGGAGTCCTTGCGGGGCAGCGCGTCGCCGGCCGACAGCACGCCCGCGCGCACCGTGATCTCCCCGGCGGCCGGCCGGAACTCACAGCTGAGCACCACTCCCGGCGCGGCCAGCCGGACCAGGGTCGAGCACACCTCGTCCACGGCCAGCTTGAGGTCGGCGATCGCGTCCAGGTCGAAGTCCTCGCGCATGGCGAGGTCCGCGGCGACCGCGCGCACCGAGGAGATCTGCAGTGCGGTGGCGGCGATGCGCACCTCCACCGGGGGAATGGCCGGTTCGGAAGTCGAATCGGGCTGCGACACGGTCACCTCGACATCTCGGAAATTGCGGTGTGCTTGCGCGATCACGCTACGACACCTGGACATCATCACCTCAGCTGGCCGGACAAGGATGGACATACCCCGGCGATTCGGGGGCCAACCCTCAGACGACGGGGCGCCCGGCCACCCGGTTTAGCGCTTCGGCGGTTCGGAGAACCCCCAGGGAGGAGGTGCTCTGATGAGGATCGCGATGGTGTCCGACCCGACCGTCTCCGACCAGGACCCACAGGTGACCAGACTGGCCGCCGGGCTGACCGGCGCGGGCCACCGGGTGACCGTGTACACCCGGTCGGACCGGGAGTCGCTGCCCATGGGGGAGTTCACCGAATTCCTCGCCCGGCGGTTCCGGCAGCGGCCGCCGGACCTGGTGCACGCGCACTGCTGGACGGCCGGACTGGCCGCGCTGATGGCCGCGGCCGACGCGGGCGCCCCGCTGGTGCAGACCTACCACGGCCTCGGCGCCGGGCAGAGCGACCGGCACACGATCGAACGGATGCTGGGCCGCAAAGCCCGGCTGGTGCTGGCCGGGGACAACGACGAACGGGACCGCCTGGTGCGCATGGGCGTGCCGCGCGGCCGGATCTGCGTGGTGCCCTGCGGCATCGACCTGAACCGCTTCCACCCCGAGGGCGAGGTGGCCACCCGGGGAGCCCGGCACCGGCTGCTGGGCCTGGGCCCGGTGGTGCCCGGCCACGGTTTCGACCGGATCATCGAGGTGCTGCCCGCGGTGCCGGACACCGAGCTGGTGCTGGCCACCCCCAACAGCAGGTCCACAGTGGACGGTGACGAGCTGCGCCGGATCAAGCAGCTGGCCCAGGCCAGGGGTGTGGCCGACCGGGTGCACCTGCTCGGCATGGTCACCGCCCGCGCGCTGCCGCCGCTGCTGCGCTCGGCGGACGCGCTGATGTGCTTGCCCCGCAAGGGTTCCTGCGGAACGATGCCGCTGGCCGCGATGGCCTGCGGCACCGCGGTGATCGCCACCGGCGAGGGCGAGCTGGCCGACACCGTGGTGCACGGCGTGACCGGGCTGCACGTGCGCCCGGAAGACCCGCGCGGACTGGCCAAGGCGCTGCGCGGTTTCCTGGCCGACCCGGCGATGATCGAGTCCTGCGGGGTGGCCGGACGGGACCGGGTCAGCGCCCGCTACTCCTGGGACCGGGTGGTCGCCGACACCGACCGGGTCTACGAGCGGGTGCTGGCCGACGAGGCCGTCCCGGCCCAGCGGCGCGGCCGCTGATCAGGCCAGCGCGCCGTCGAGGGTCTGGTGGATGTCGAAGACCTCGCCGAGGCCGGTGGCGTGCAGCGGGCGGGTCACCGCGTGGGTGGCGCAGACCAGGCGCAGCTCGGCGTCCTGCCGCTGCACCACCTGGCGGGCCTCCACCAGCGCGGCCAGCCCGCTGGAGCCGAGGAAGCTGACCCCGGTGAGGTCCACCACCAGCCTGCGGCAGCTCTCGTCCACCTCGGCGCCGAGGAGCTCCTGGAAGGCCGGGGTGGAGGACATGTCCAGCTCGCCGACCACGGTGATCACCACGATGCCGCCCGGCCGGTGCGAGGCGGTGGTGTCGGCCACCTCTTCCCCTGGCAGGTCGATGGGGTGAGCCTGCTGGATGTGCTCGGTCACGGCGCCTCCTCCTGCCCTACTCGCGTGAATCTCTGCGTCGAGCCGCATCGGCAAGGCGTTGTAGTGCGGAACCCGGCGACCGGGCTGGGCCCGCGCGCCGACACGGCCATTCGGCCGTAACCACCCCCACCGTAGAGACGCGCCCGGCCCCAGACAACCACCCGACGGTGGTGACCCTGCGTGTCTGGGCCGTGAACCCCACGCTGACCTGCGGAGGGCGCCGTGGGCGCGGATTTCGCGAGTCACGTCACCCTCCGCGATCAGCCGGGGATCAGGTGGCCGCGCCGGAGGTGACCGGGGCCAGCCTGCCGGTCTGCTGGTCCACCAGGTACACGCGCGGGCCCGCGATGTCGAAGAACATGCCGACGAGGTTCAGCCGCCCGGCCAGCACCGCCTCCCTGACCACCGGGAAGGTCATCAGGTTGTCCAGCTGCTGCACCACGTTGGCCACGCTGAGCCGGTCGTGCGCGGCCAGCCCGGTGTCCTCCTCGACGGCGTGGAAGCGGATCAGGCTGGGCTGGATGTGCCGCAGCCACTCCGCCAGCCGGGAACCGGTGCGCACCGCGCCGGAGAGGCCGGCCTTCATCGCGCCGCAGTCGGAGTGCCCGCAGACCACGATGGCCGCCACCTTCAGCACGTCCACCGCGTACTCCACCGTGGCGCCCACCGAGGCGTCCGCCGGTCCCTCGTCGTGCCGGGGCACCAGGTTGCCGATGTTGCGCAGGGTGAACAGGTCACCCGGTCCGCTGGTGGTGATCAGGTTGGGCACCACCCTGGAGTCCGCGCAGGTCACGAAGAGTTGCCGGGGGCTCTGCCCGTTGGCCAGCTCGGCGAAGAACGGCCGGGCCAGCGGCGCGCAGCTGCGCTCGAACTCGTGCACGCCCAGCAGCATCGAGTCATCCAGCGCGCCGGCCTCCGCGCGCGGCCGGGGGATCAGCGCGGCGGCGGCCGAGTCGCCGTCCCGGTGCTGCCACACCGACCAGGGCGCGAACCAGCGCAGCAGCGGGCCGGGCAGCGAGCGGCGCTGTTCGGCGCGGCTGTGCCGGTCGCGGTGGAACCAGGTGTCGCCGTGGTCCTCGCTGACGGTCACCGCGCCGCCGAGCCGCTCGTGCGTGCGGCACCAGCCGTGGATGGCCTCGTAGGCGGCGTGGTCCAGGTAGTCCACGTGCAGGTTGAGCAGCACCTTCGTCCGTTCCGGCACCCGGTGCAGCTCGCCGGTCAGCCGGGCCACGCCGAGGAAGACCAGCGAGCCGCGCACGCTCACCGACCAGGTGTCCTCACCCTCGGCGGGCGGGTTCACCCGGATCGTGGCGTGGGTCAGCCGGTAGAGGGACAGCGCGAGGGCCAGCAGGATGCCCAGGGTTACGCCCTGGACCAGGTCCAGGAAGACCACCCCGGCGAAGGTGACCGCGTACACCGGGAACTCGCGGTGCCGCCACAGCTCGCGCATGTGGCTCAGCCGGACCAGTTGCACCCCGGAGACCACCAGCACCGCGGCCAGCGCGGCCAGCGGGATGCGCTCCAGCAGACCGGCCAGGAGCAGCACGAAGGCGGCCACCCACAGCCCGTGCAGGATGGTCGAGGCGCGGCTGCGGGCCCCGGCGGCGACGTTGGTGGAGGAGCGCACGATGCCACCGGCGATGGGCAGTCCGCCGAGCGCGCCGGAGGCCATGTTGGCCACGCCCTGGGCGACCAGCTCGCGGTCCAGGTCGGCGCGCGGGCCGGTGTGCAGCCGGTCCACCGCGACCGCGGACAGCAGCGACTCCACGCTGGCCACCGCGGCGACCAGCAGCACGGACAGCGCGATCCCGCTGGGCGTGCCCTCGGGCAGCACGGGCAGGGTGAAGGCGGCCAGCGGCTGCTCGGGCAGGTCCACCCTGGGCAGATCGAGGCGGAAGATCCAGGCCACCGCGGTGGCCAGCGCGACCGCGACCAGCGCCGCGGGCACCAGGCGCACCTTGGGCAGGCGCGGCCACAGCAGCAGCACGGCGATGGCGATCAGGCCGATCAGGAAGGCCGCGTCGTGGTGCGCGGCGAGCTGGGCTGGCAGGTCGCGCAGGTTGGCCAGCACCGAGGTCTGCGGCTGCCCGCCGAGCACCACGTGCAGCTGGCTGATCGCGATGACCACGCCGATCCCGGCGAGCAGGCCGTGCACCACGGCGGGGGAGAGGGACAGCGCGGCCCGGCCGATCCTGGACAGGCCCAGCAGCAGTTGCAGCAGCCCGGCCGCGACGGTGATCCCGGCGGTGGCGGCGAACCCGTACTGCTGCACCAGCCCGGCGACGATGACGGTCAGTCCGGTGGCGGCCCCGCTGATCTGGAGCGGGGACCCGCTGAGCGACCCGGCGACCACACCGCCGACGACGGCGGCGATCAGGCCTGCCATCAGCGGGGCGCCGGAGGCCGCGGCGATGCCGAGGGAGAGCGGAACGGCGGTGAGCAACACGACCAGGGACGCGGGCAGGTCGTGGCGGAGCAGGCTGAGCAGTCGGTTTCCGCTGTTCACACCGGGCGGGGAGTGCACGGGTGGCCGGCTGGAGGTGGTGTGCTCGCTGCTGCGGTGCCGGGGACGGGGTGCGCTGATCATGGCGCGGTGAACCTCCGATGGATGTGCGGTCTCGCGTGTCACCGAGGGCGGCGGCACGCGCGTCAGCCCCGGGCACGGCGGCCCGGCGGTGAAGGGGAGACGGGACGGCGGGCGCGTCAGCGCGCACGCGCGGGGAACATCAGCGGCGGGTTCGCCAAGGCCGGGCAGGCGCGGATAACGGCTCGGCGCACCGAGTCCCTGTCATGCGCGACCTCCGACTGCTGATGACCACCACGGCGAACTCGTGGCACTTTTCCGCCGCTGTGGTCATCGTCACATGCCTAGTGATCTTCTTGTAGACCCGTCAACCAGTCGGGCAGCCAAGTTCACACCCCTCGGGGACAACCCCCGAACCCCTGGTCACAACCCCTAGACGAAAGTCAGGGACCCGATAACCGGAAGTCCGGGACGCCGAACTGTCCGTTTCTGAAAGACTTGCCGGTCAGTCACACCACCCGAGGGGGACACGTAGTCATGGGGTTCATCACCGAGGCGCTGGAGTCGATCGCCGGCCTGCCCAAGCCCGCCGTGCTCATCGCGACCGGCCTGCTGACCTTCGGCGAGTGCGCCATCGGCCTGGGCTTCATCGTCCCCGGCGACACCGGCCTGCTGGTCGCCGCGACCACGGTCAAGACGGTCCCGTTCTTCCTGACCATGTGGGTGGTCATGACCATCTGCGCCGCCGCCGGCGACTCGGTCGGCTACCTGCTCGGCCGCAAGTTCGGCGTCAAGCTCAGAAACACCAAGCTGGTGGCCAAGATGGGCGCCGAGAACTGGGACAAGGCAACAGACCTCATCCGCCGCCGCGGCGCCTGGGCCGTCTTCTTCGCCCGCTTCCTCCCCGTCGTCAGGACCCTGACCCCAGCCGCCGCGGGCACCTCAGGCCTGGCCTACCGCAAGTTCCTCCCCGCCAGCATCATCGGCGCCACCCTGTGGTCCCTGCTGCACATCGGCATCGGCGCTGGCCTGGGCGAAGCGGCCAAGCGCGTCGAGGGCGTACTGGGCACCGCCAGCTGGGTCCTGCTGGCCGTCCTCGCCGTCGTGGTCACCATCGTGGTCCTCCGCAAACGCGCCAAGTCCAAGGCCGAGGCCGCCGCGAAGGCAGAACCCCAGCTGGAAACCGCGAGCTGACCCTGTTTCGCTAGCTCTTCCGCTCCGCCTCGGCGATCCGGGCCAGCACCTCCACGGTGCGCTCCTCGCCGGGGCGGTGCCCGGTTTTCCGGTGGCTGGCAAGGGCTTTGGTCGCGTGAGCGCGGGCGGTGGCGAGGTCGCCGAGGTCGAGGTGGATCCGGGCGAGCGAGGTGTGCGCCTGCCCGATCCGGACGCCGTAACCGACCTCGGCGGCCAGCGCCAGTGCGGCCAGCGCGTGGTCGAGCGCGATCTGCGTCTCGCCCATGGCCTGGTGGGTGTCGGCGAGTCCGAGCAACGCCTCGACCTCGAATAGCGTGAGACCGATGGCCCGGCTCAGTTCCAGCGCGCGGTGGTGGTGCGGGACCGCCTGGTGAAAACGCCCACGTTTGCTCAACACGACACCGAGCACGTTGTAGCCCTGGGCGAGTTCCTTGCGATCCACCGCGGTCTCGTCCTTGGCCACCGCGTTGGCCACCAGTTCGTTGGCGCGTTCCAGGTCGCCCAGGTCGGCGTGCACGGCGGCGAGTCCGATCAGCGTGTTGGTCTCGCCGTATCGGCCGCCCATCCGGTCAATAGTCGCCAGTGAACGGTTCAAATTGTCGAGCGCCGCGTTCAGGTCACCCAGTTCGTGTTGGACGTAGCCGAGGTTGTTCAACACGGTCGGCTCACCGCTGACCCGTCCGGTCGTTGTGATCAGGCGGAGCGCCTCGGTGTAGCGGGCGAGAGCCTCGTGCAGCCGGCCCATCCGGCGCAGCGTGATGCCCAGGTTGCCCAGCACCGGTATCAGCCGCTGATCATTGCCCAGCTCAAGCAGGATCGCCTCGGCTCTCGAATACAGGTCGACCGCGGTGGCGAGTTCACTGCGGTCCATGTGGTTCATACCGAGGTTGGACAGCACGTTGGCGAGGCGTCCGCGGTCAGCCTCGCTGTGGAGACCGTCCCGCGCCTGCGTCAGATGGTCGATGGCGGTGTCCGGTTGCCCGAGGAACCAGTGCACGATGCCGAACGCGTGGTGGAGATAGGCGATCGCCGTCTCACTGTCTTCCCGTTGGGCGCATTTCAGACCTGTGGTGCCGACCGTCAGCCAGTCGTTGAGGATCCGGTTGTTTTGGAAGTATGCGCGCAACGTGTCGGCCAGCCGCCAGGCCACGCCGTCCAGGCGTTGGTCGGCCGCGTGCAACACGGCGGCAACCAGGTTCGCTCGTTCCGCGTCCAGCCATTCCTTGGCCTTGCGCAGACTCGCGAACTCGGCGATCGGCCGGGTCGCGGGCGGCAGCTCCACTCGGTCGACCTCTGGGTACAGCAGACCGATCGCGTGGTCGGCGTGCCGGTGGTAGTAGTCCAGCCAGCGGTGCAGCGCCTGCTTGCGGCCCTCGACCGAATCCTCGGCGCGGCAACGGAAATCGGCGTAGAGCCGGATCAGGTCGTGCAGCTGGTAGCGGCCCTCGTCTTGGCGCAGCAACAGGTTCGCGTCGGCCAGTTCGGTCAGCATGCGGGCGGCCCGCCACTCCGGGACGTCGATCAGCTCGCCGACCGACGCCGGGGTCATGTCCGGCCCCGGGATCAGGCTCAGGTATCGGAACAGGCGCCTGTGGTCGGCGGAGAGCATGCGGTACGAGCGTTCGAAGGCGTTTTGCACCGCGGCGTCGTGATCGCCCTCGATGGCCAGCGCGGCCAGCCGGTTGCCCCGGCGGATCTGCCGGACCTGCTGGGTCAGCCCGTATTGCCCGGCCAGGTTCGCCGCGGCGATCCGCAGCGCCAGCGGCAGGTGCGCGCACAACTCGGCGAGTTCGTCCAGCGCCTCCGGCTCGTCCGAGCCCAGCGTCTGGGCCAGCAGTTCCAAGGCGTCCTCGTGCCGCAGCGCGTCCAGGGTGATCGTCAGGCCGAGGCCGGGCAGCTGGTTGCGGCTGGTGATCAGGGCCGCGCAGCCCGGTTCGGCCGGGAGCAGCGGCAGCACCTGATCCGCCGCCGAGGCGTTGTCCAGCAGCACCAGCACCCGCCGGCCGCGCAGCACCGAGCGGAACAGCTCCGCCTGCTGCTCCTGCTCCAGCGGGATCTGCGCGGGCGGCACGCCCAGCCCGCGCAGGAACCGGGCCAGCACGTCGGTGGGGCGCAGGGCGGCCTCGGTGGCGTAGCCGTGCAGGTTCACGTGCAGCTGGCCGTCCGGGAAGTCCGCGCGCAGCCGGTGGCCGACCCGGACCGCGAGCGCGGTCTTGCCCACCCCCGGTGGACCGGACACGAGCACCGGGCCGCCGCGGCGCAGCTCCTCGGCGATGCGGTGGCCGAGGCGCTCCCTGCCGACGAAGTCACCGATGTCCGGCGGGAGTTGACAGACGGGCTGCCAGGCGGCGACCGCGGTTGTCAACGGGGCGGGCGGGGCCAGGGCCGGGTCGTTGGTCAGCACCGACTGGCGCAGGTCGCGCAGGCGGGCGCTGGGTTCGACGCCGAGCTCCTGGCGCAGCACGTCCGCGGCCCGCTGGTAGGTCTCCAGCGCCTCGGCCTGGCGCTGGGTGCGGTACAGGGCGAGCATCAGCTGGTGCCAGAATTCCTCGCGCAGCGGGTGTTCGGCGGTCGCCTTCCACAGGTCCGGCACCAGTGACTCGTGCCTGCCCAAGGCCAGCTCGGTGTCGAAGCGCAGCGCCAGGGCGTCCAGGCGTTCGGCGTCCAGCGGGTCGCCGTAGTCGCGGCGCAGCGCGGCCGAGGTGATGTCGGCCAGCGCCGGCCCGCGCCACAGGGCCAGCGCGGAGTGCAGGACGGCGGCGCGTTCGGCCGGGTCCGCGGTCTGCCGCGCGGTGTGCAGCAGCTGCCGGAAGCGGTGCGCGTCGGCGGCCTCCGGCTCGGCCTCCAGCTGGTAGCCGCCGGCCACGGTGCTGATCAGCCCCGCGCCGAGCAGATGTCGCAGCCTGCGCACATAGGTGTGCAGGGCTCCACGCGGATGTGCGGGACGGTCCTCGTCATCCCACAGGTAACCGACCAGCTCCGTGACCTCGACCCGTTGCCCGGCCCGCAACACCAGGCACGCCAAGAGGGTTCGATGCTTCGCTGCCTCCACCGGCGCGGACCGTCCGGACAGGACGATCTCCACCGGTCCGAGCAGCCGGAACTCCACGCCGCGACCAGCCATTGTTGCCCCCCTCTGTAGTCCTTTCGGACCACACCCCGGAGGCAGACTAGCTGGTCAGCCGCTCAACCGTCGCCGGAAAGCGGCAAACAACCCACGCCTGGCCGCGGCCGCCACATCAGGCGCGGCCGGGAAGCGGTGCGGGGCGCCGTGCTGGCCCCGGTGCGCCGCGTCGGGGTCGAGCACGAACTCCGGGCGCAGGTGCTCGGTCTCGTAGTAGCGGTGGAAAACCGGGGTCAGCGAGCCGGACATCGGGGGGACGATCCAGCTCCAGTCCGCGGGGCAGGTCCGCCCCGCCTTCTCCTCCTTCTTGAGGTGGGTGAGGAAGCGCTCGGACTCGGTGTGGTGGTCGGTGATGGTGACCCCGGCCGAGGCGTAGGAGTGCAGCACCGCCCGGTTGATCTCCACCAGCGCCCGGTCCCGCCACAGCGTGGCCTCCGAGCTGGTGTCCAGGCCGAGGCGCTCGCCGATCTCCGGCAGCATGTCGTAGCGGTCGGCGTCGGCGAGGTTGCGCGCGCCGATCTCGGTGCCCATGTACCAGCCGTTGAACGGGGCGGCCGGGTAGGAGACGCCGCCGATGGACAGCCGCATGTTGCTGATCGCCGGGACCGCGTGCCAGCGCAGGCTCAGGTCGGTGAACCAGGGCAGGTCGGGATGCTCCAGCGGCACCTCCATGACCACGTCCCTGGGCACCGGGAACAGCCGCACCCCCTCGTGCGCGGTCTCCACCGCCAGCGGCAGCAGGTCGAACGGACTGCGCTGCGTCGGCGGCCGCCAGCCCAGCTCGGTCACCGCCTCGGTGAACCCGGCGTAGCGCGGATCGCCGACCACGTTGCCGAAGGCGTCCCGATAGCCCGCGTAGCGGACCAGCTGCTCGTTCCAGATGCACGGGCCGGGCTGCTCGGGGGTGTCCGGCGCGAACACGGTCATCATGGGCCGGACGCGGCCGGCGTTGGTGGCAAGGCGCAGGTGCTCGACGCACTCGGCGGCGATGTCCGCGGCGTTGGTGACCTGCCGCAGGTCGCGCACGACCAGGCTGCGCCAGTACAGGCGCCCGATGCACCGGGCGCTGTTGCGCCAGGCGACCCGCGCGCCGAAGACGAGTTCGTCGGGAGTGTGCAGGTAGGTGCCGCGAAGGGCGATCTCGGCCCGGACCGCGGAGAGTCGGGGCTCCACCGGTCCGGCCTGGGGATTCTCGGCGTGGAAGAGCCGGAGGAAGTCCTCCGCCTCGTCGACGTCGACACCCTCGCCACCCGCCCGCACCCCCGACTCCAGGGGCATCGCCCCGTGGGCGACTGGGCAGGCCATGGGGGCCATCGGTCGCTCGCTGAGGGTAGTCACGGCGCGGAAACTTAACCCGGCAAACATGTCACCGGTGACCGCCAGACGGGCCACGAGCTGCGGTTTAGCGGTGCACACTATCGAGGAATCTAGTTACGGAGGGTGCGGTACTTGACCGGTGCGGGGAGTGGCTTGAGGACCCGGCAGAGTGGTGTCAGGTGGGTCTGGACACGAGAAACGGGTTGTCTCGCCGCCGCCGAGACAACCCGTTTCGCACATGTCAGATAGCCAGACCCCGTGCGTCGCCCTCCTGGTCACGGATGCGTCAGGTCGTCCTTCTGGTCGCAACCTGGGGTGTTGGGATGCGTGAGATCGTTGGCCGTCGCACCCGGTGAGACAGGGTGTGTCAGGTCGGTCAACATCCCCCGTGTCGGCCCGAAGGGGTGCGTCAGATCTGTCGTCGACGCTTGCCAGTCAGCGGTGACGACGGTCTGGCCGGAGCCCGTAGGCGACGAATAGATATCGGTGGATTGAGTCGTGCTGTCCGCGAGTGGAACAATTCCCGCGTAAAGTGTCATCAGAAGGGCAACGAACATGCCTGCCTCCTTGGGTAGTTATCTGTCATGAGTTCTGCCGAGCGTGTCAGCACCGAACGTGAGCTTGCGGCGACGTTCGGTGAGAGGCTGCGTGCGCTTCGCGTGGCTCGCGGCCTGACCCAGCGTGATCTTGCTGGTGAGGGCCTGTCCAGTAGCTACCTCTCCCGGCTTGAGTCCGGTCAACGCATGCCCACCCCGAAGGTCGTCGAACAGCTCGCGGCCAGGCTTGGTGTCGCGGCGGAGTCCTTCGCCGGGCTCGGCAACGGCAGCCGTCCGAGCGGTGGCGTGTTCCTGGCCGGGGCCGCGCGAGTCTTCGACCACCTGCTCGCGGGTCGGATCTCCGAGGCGCTGGATGTTCTTGACACCATCCGGCACGACGTGCGCGAGCCGCAGGCGAGGTGGTTGTGCGAGTACGCTGCCGCGTCCTGCGCCAGTAGGCTCGGCCGCACCCAGGACGTTGCTGACCGTCTTGCCACGATCGAGCCGATGTACCGGGGCCTGCCGACCTCCGCCAGGACGCTGACCTCGACCCTGCAGACTCTGGCCGCACGTGAGCTGGGCCGTAACCGCGAGGCGGTGGAGTTCGGGCAGCGGGCCGTCGCCGAGTCCGACGCGCTGATCGGAACCGATGACTTCCCCGCTGACCAGGCAGCTCTGCTCCGGGTGAAGGCGCGAACCACCCTGGCCGCGGTGTTCGGTGTGTCCGGCAGGCTGACGGAGGCCGTCGACATCGCCCAGGAGGCCGTCCACATCACCGCCGCCTTCGCTGAGGTCTGCGGCGCGGAGGACAAGCGACTCGCCGATGAGCTTCTGGTGGTCAGCCACTGGATGCTCGCCGTCGCGCTCACCCGCACTGGGGATCTCGACACCTCCGCGAAGCACTTCGAGCTGGCTTTGCAGCCGGACGAGGAGTCCATCGGCGCGGAGCTGTGGTGCCGCGTGCGGGTCGGCTACGTCGGCATCTTCCTGGAGTACGACGTGGTGGCGGAGCAGGCCGAGGCGCTGCTGAACCAGGTGACGGAGACCCGGCGCAGCGCAGGTGGCCAGCTCGACGCCCAGGTGCTCATCCTGCGTGCGGAGCTGGCTCTGCGTGCCAACGACCCGCCCGGCGCGCTGCACAGTGCTCAGGCCGCGCTCGACTCCGGAGTGCTGGGCACCGGCGACCGGATCAGGACCCTCATGACGGTGGTGAAGGTCAGCACTGACATGGGACTGGAGGAGAGGCGACTTTCCGCTCTTGACGAGTTGCTCCAGCACCTGGACACCGCGGATCCGGAGGAGGTGCGGCCCGCTTTGCTCAAGGAAGTGGCTGCGCTGTCCGTGCGGACTTTGCGCAACCACCACGGGCGCTCCTGACGTCTCCAACGTGACCGGCACGGCTGGGGCCGCCGTGCGGACGTTTGCGCGCGCGGCGGTGCGGCACTTTCCACGCACAGTCATGTCTAGCCCAAACGGGTGTCGACGCGGATCTGCATGCTGTGCCTCTGGTGAGTGTCGTAGCGGCCGTGGTGTTCACCCACGGTGGTTATGAGGCGAGGGTAAGAGTCCCGTTCGTGCTGCGTCAACGTGACAGGGCTGGGTTGGCGGGTGTGTCAACTGGTTGGCAATCCTTCGATCGGGGGGATTGGTGACTGTGGGTGGCGGTTGGCCGGGGGTCAGGGGTTCCGACGAAGGTTGGTTGTGACATCTATGGGTGATCTGAACGGGTCTGGTCGTCGCGGGTTGTTGACTAGTTAATTGACCATCAGTCAGGGGGTCGGTACCATGCTGTTGTCATCAGTTGTCAACTCGATGATCAGCATTTGCCAGTCATGACTGGGGCCGTCTGAGCAGGGGTGTGTCATGTCGCTGAGCCAGCGTCCAGGCGCGGTGCGACCGGGGAGCTTCGGGCAGTCTCCGCGTGAGGGAGAACCGCGCGCGCAGGCAATCAAGGTCCTGGTCGTCGACCGGCACCCGATCGTCGCGGACGGGCTGCGCGCCTGTTTCGCCCAGCACTCCGACATCGAGTTCGCCGGTGCGCTCCAGGACGCGGAGCACATCGTGGACGAGGTGACCGCCCGCCGTCCCGACGTCGTCCTCGTCGATCTGGACCTCGGTGAGGTGGACGGGCTCGAGGTGGTCAAGGCGGTGCTGCGCACCCGGCTGCCCATCGTGGCCGTGGTCTTCTCCGACCAGCGTTCCCGGGTCGGCGCCGCTCTTCAGGCCGGCGCCATGGGCTTCGTGCTGAAGTCCGCGACGGGGGATGAGGTCATCGCGGCGATCCGGCAGGCGCGCAGCGGTGTCACGTCGATGTCTCCACAGTTGTCACCGCTGACAGTCACGCCGCTGCCCCGGGCCCAGATACGTTCCGTGCTGTCCGGGCGGGAACTGGACGTGCTGCGACTCGTCGCCGAAGGTCACACGAACGCGGAGATCGGCAGGCGCCTGTTCGTCGCCGAGACCACGGTCAAGACCCACCTCCAGCGGATCTTCGCCAAGCTGCACGTCAGCGACCGCGCCGCGGCCGTGGCCACCGCGCTGGCCACCGGGCTCCTGGTGGCGGGACCGGACGGCTTCGGCGGCCAGGTCTACTCCTTCCGCCCGCACAACGTCGCGGTCATGCCGCTGCGCCAGCAGGCGGTCGGCGGTTCCTGACCGGCATCACCAAGCCTTGGAGTCAGCGCGGCGCGGATGCGTCGCGCTGACTGGCGTTTGGCGGGTGAGCCGCCGCCACACTCACCCAGTTGGCCGCGCCGGTGGGCTGCCCGTCCGGCAGGAACTTCGGGCACACTGGTGTCGTTGAAGCAAACAGAACTGTTCTGTTTGAGGTGGGGGCACCGATGCGGTATCAGGTCGCTGTCGATGGCGGAGCGATCGAGGTGGTGGTTCACCGGCCGGTCTGGCTGGGACCGCTGCCCTGTTACCTGCACCTGCCCAGCGGATATGACAGCCACGGCGAACTCTCCGACCTGGCCACCGAGGCCGGCTGCGCGATCGTCTCGGTCGAGCACCGCCTCGGCTTCGGGCACCCGTTCCCGGTCGCCCTCGAGGACTGCTACTCGGCGCTGATGTGGCTGCTGGACAACGCGGCCCTGCTCGAACTGGACGCCACCCGGCTCGCCGTCGGCGGCGCGCGCGAGGGTGCCGACCTGGCCGCGGCCCTACCGTTGCTGATCAAGGAACGTGGTGGGCCCGCGATCAGCCTGCAGGTCCTGGAACTGCCGACGCTGACCCCGGAGCCGGGCGCGGACCTGGCCGGACTGCCGCCCGCGCTGATCGCGGTGGGTGAGGCGGACAGCGGTCGCGCCGCCGCGGAACGCTATGCCCGGCGGCTCACCAAGGCCGGGGTGCCCAGCACGCTGCACCGGCTCGGGCCGGACTCCTTCGCGGCACTGCCCTGGCGGATCGAGCTGGCCCGCACCCTGCGCGCCGCGCACGTGGCCACCCGGCTACCGGCCTGACCTAGCGGGAGCTGTCCTTCGCGCAGGTCCACAGGCAGAGCAGCTGCATGCTGAAGCCGACCGCGAGCACGATCGCCATGTCGAAGGCCTCGGCGCTGGCCGCGAGCACGGCGAGCGCGGCCACCAGCACCATGACCAGCGCGAGCGCGTGCCGTCGCGGGTGCCAGGACCGGGTGGCCGGCGCGGGGCGGGGCACGTGGGCCCGCCGGGGCCGCACGGCCGGGCGGGGCGGGTGCGTGAACGGCACGGTCGCGGTGCGGCGGAGCCGCCGGACCGGGCGCCACTGGAGTTCGACACGCACGCGGTCACGTGCCGGGCTCGGCTCGAGCAGAGCGGTACCTTCGTCAGGACCGCTGGGGCGGGGTGGCGCTGCGTTCACCGGACCGTCGTTTCCTCAATCACCCTGTGGTTGCGTCAACAAACGTTGTCGCATTGTTGCTTTTACGGGTTGACTTTAGTGCCTTTGGGCTAGTTGTCGACCCCGAATGTCGGTACTTGAGTCTCGAAAGTGCGCTAGGTCACGTTCGGATGGGGTGCGGAATGCGGCGTTGGTTCCTGGTCGCGATGGCGGCGGGACTGGCATTCACAGCAGGTTGTACGGCCAAATCTCCGACCGGGGCGCCACCACCGGCGACCTCCGCACCGCAGCCGGGCGGCGCGCAGCCCGCCGCCGCGGAGGTGGCCCGGGCGCGCACCGAGCTGGGCACGCTCAAGGTGATCGCCTGGGCGCCGATGAAGGGCTACTCGCGGGAGCGCTTCAAGCACTGGACCACCCAGGGCGAGTCCTGTGACACCAGGGAGTTCGTGCTCCGCCGCGAGGGCGAGGACGTCAAGACGGACAAGGCGTGCAAGGTCATCTCCGGCCGCTGGCGCAGCGTCTACGACGACAAGGTGATGACCGGCCCGGAGCAGCTGGACATCGACCACACCGTGCCGCTGGCCAACGCCTGGCGCACCGGCGCGGCGGACTGGACCGACGAGCGCCGCTCGGAGTTCGCCAACGACACCCGCAACCCCCAGCTGATCGCGGTCTCCGCCACCAGCAACCGCTCCAAGGGCGACCAGGACCCCTCCCAGTGGAAGCCCCCGGCCCAGGGCGTCTGGTGCACCTACGCGGTGCACTGGATCCGGGTCAAGGCGGTCTACGCCCTCGGCGTGACCGAGGCAGAACGAGGCGCGCTGACCGACATGCTCGGCCACTGCCCGAAGTAGCGAAGCGGGAAAGGGCAAGCAGGGAAGGGCAAGCAGAGCGGGACACGGCCGGGACAGGGCGGGACCAGGGCACGGCTCGCGAAATCCCGCCAGCGGCAACGGCTCGCGAAAGAGGCGTGGCGCGCCAGCGACACGCCGGGCTCTGAACCCAGCGGTGGGTTTGATTTTTTCGCGTCGCACGTTCGTGACCCCGGCACTCGGAAGCTTGCTTCGCGTGTGCCGGGGTCACGAACGTGCGACTCAGGAGCGAAAAAATCCCGCGTGCGGAGCACGCCAATGTGACAGGGAAGCCGCGTTCACCGCCCCTGCGCGGCGAACGCGGCTTCCCCTGTCGCGAGCCCGGTCAGCCGATGCTGCCCGTTCCCGCGTTCAGGCGGCGACGGGTCACCGGCACCAGCACGGCCAGGACGGCCATGAGTGCCAGCGAACCCGCCGCGGAGTACAGGAGGAACTCGCCCAGCGCGCCCCGGTTGAGGAAGCTGCCCAGTACCAGGGCGACCACGGCGCAGACGGCGCGGTCGATGATGGACTCGATGGACAGCAGGGTGGCGCGGTAGGGCGTTTCCGGGATGGCGTCGTTGATGAGCTGGCGCTGGATCGGGAAGGCGAACCCGCCGGCCAGTGCGAAGACGCAGAGCAGGGCGATGGTGCCGGGGATGCCGGCGAAGACGGTGGCGGCCAGGGTCAGGGCCATCACGATGGTGATCAGGAAGACGGCCTTGGTGTCGCTGAGGAAGCGGCGCAGCACGCCGGGGCGCAGCGAGCCGAGGGCCTCGAAGGCGGTCATCGCGGCGAGCACCGCGCCGTGGGAGATCACCGGAAGTTGTTTGTCCAGCAGGATGGGCTGGAACAGGTTGACCTGGCAGATGCGGACCAGGGTGAAGATGGCCACGCCCTGCACGATCAGCAGCTGGAGCACCGGGGCGGCGCGCAGCACGGACAGCGCCTTGCGCATGGTGGCCAGTGGCGAGTGCGCGACCGGTTCCGCGTCCACAGTGGACGGTGGCAGGGCGGGCAGCCGGCAGGCGATCAGCACGGCGACCGCGGCGCTGATCGCGGTGATCCAGTACGGCGAGGGCAGGTGCCAGGCCATCAGCAGGCCGACCGCGGGCCAGGCGGCGATCCGGCCGATCAGGCTGTAGAACCGGGCGCTGCCCTCGGACTGCTTGTACGCGGCGCTGTCGCCGGTGCGCTGCAGGAAGGTGTACAGGTAGGCGCTGGTGGCCACGATGGTCAGCGAGCGGGCCACCGCGATCAGCAGGAAGTGCGCCAGGAAGCCCCAGTAGGACGGGGCGGCGACCACCAACAGGTTGCTGGCCACCAGGATCGCCGAGCCTGCCAGCATCGAGTTCCGGTAGCCGAGGCGGTCGGAGATCATCCCGGTGGGCACGGCCAGCAGGCAGAACGCCACGTAGTAGATGCTCTGGATGCCCAGGATCTCGGCCGCGGACAGGCCGAAGCGGCGCTGGTACTCGTAGAAGATCGGCGTCCACAGCAGCAGCGTGAAGAAGAACTGGAAGCCGATGGACAGCCGGATGACCCGCTTGGCGGCGGCGGACACCGGTGTCTTCGGCGCGCGGGAGAGCAGCAGTGGCATGGGTTTTCCCGCGCTCAGACCGAGTAGGGGCGCAGTTGGAGGATGTGCACGCGGTCGGCGCTGGTGACCCACTCGATGTCCACCGGCGCGGCGAAGGTGTAGTCCGGACAGAAGTGCGACTGGAGCAGCCTGCCCGCCAGCGCGAGCTTCTGCAGCATGGCCTGGATGGGCTCGGGCAGGTCTTGCTCAGCATCGCCAAGGGACAGCGTGCGGCCGCCGCCCTCGACCGTGCTGTACAGGTACTGCATCGGCAGCGCCGTGCCCGAGACCACGTCGGTGACCTGCGGTGAGACGTTGACGTAGACGTTGCGGAAGTCGTTGCGCGCCATCGGGTTGGTGGTGACCAGCACGCCGCCGGCCGGGGCGTCCACCTGCTCCTGCACGATCACGCCCATGTAGCAGTCGTCCAGCGAGATGCCGGCCTGCTGGCGCAACCGGACGCTGCGCGGGGAGACCAGCGAGGCCCAGACCAGCTTGATGCTGTCGAAGATCGCCTCGGCGGTGCTGACGTGGTTGACCGACTCGTAGATGCCGGCGGCGGAGAAGCCGTCCAGGTCCTCGGCGTTGGAGGAGCTGCGGACCACGAAGGTGCGCACGCCGCCGAGCTGTTCCACGATCGCGGAGTCGATCTCCTGCCGGATGTCGGCGGGCAGGCGGGTGCCGCGGATCAGCTTCTGCAGCGCCAGGCTCAGTGGTTCGACCTCGGGCGCGTCCAGCTCCAGGGCCATCTTCAGCTTGCCGATGGTCTGCTGGATGGGCGCGGAGGACTCCAGGAACCGCTGCTGCACGGCGAACGGGATCGCGATGCCGCGCGGGATGCGCAGGTTCTCCCGCAGGAACCGCCAGGCGGCGGTGGCGAGCTTGTCGTCGGCCGGCACGTCCAGGTTGCGGGCCAGGTAGCTGAGCAGGTTCGGCCGGGGCGGGCGCGGCACCTGGTAGAAGCCGAGCAGCCGGTCCGAGCCGTGGTCCAGCACGTGCCGCAACTCGCCGAGGTTGGCCGCCTTGGTGCCGTAGCGGTGCCGGTCGGTGGCGCGCAGCTTGTGCATGTCCACGATCGGCGTGCGCTCGGTCTCCGGCTCCTCCAGGGTGATCTGCTGCGCGCGCCAGGCAGGCGGCGCGGCCAGGTCGGCCGGGGCCTCGGTGCGGGACAACGAGATCTCGCTGCCGCCGGACTCCACCCGGTACTCGACCCATTGCCCGTCAAGGCCTTCCGCCTCGATGTGCTCCAGCACGCCGAGCTGGATGGCGTTGGGGATCTTCCAGCCGGAGGCGAGCATGTTGGTGTGCGACAACGGAGTGGTGTGCTGGGCGTTGATGATCCCGGCCAGCCGGGGGATGTCGTCGGGCACCCGGTCCATCACGATGATGTCGAACCACTCCAGGGTCTTCGCCGCGGCGGCGTAGTCCTGGTCCGTGGCGAAGGCGCGCAGGCGGCCGGTGGCCGAACCCGGGTTCAGCGGCACAAAACGGGTGGAGGCGAACAGCTCGTGCGCGGTCACCCTGGGCAGCTCGGCGGGCGGAATGCCGTCCAAGAAGCGTTCCTGGAGGTGCGTGGCCGGCTTGAACACCAGCGGCACCGAGGGGTCGACCCATTCCCGGACGAAGCCGTAGAAGAAGCGGATCATCTCCGCGGACATGGTGTCCACCTCGACGGTCTCCAGCGAGATGAACCGGCGCTCGCCGCCGCCGTCGTGGCCGGAGCGCTGGTGCAGGGCCAGGATGCCGAGGTAGAAGCGGCGGTCCGGGTCGTGGTAGACGCTGTCGTTGAAGGAGTTGACGTTGGCCGCCAGCTCGTCGAAGTCCATGCCCAGGATGTCCAGGCCGACGTACTGGACGTGGAACTCCCGGTGCGCGTTGTTGATGAAGTGGATGACGCCCTGTTCCCGGTCGACCACGAGCTTGACGAACGGCTGACCGGCGAGCATGCCGGAGAGCTGGTCGAAAGCCGCCAGGGACAGCTTCTCGCCGATGATGGCGTGAACCAGGTCCGAGTCGGTCGGGGCCGCGTGCACGGGTCCTCTTCTTTCCGGGGGATTCAGGGCGTGCCGGGGCGGCGGCAGCGAGACAGGGGAGAACAGCGGGTGAAGCTAGCAGGTTCTGACAAACCGGTCAGGTAGCCCGGATGGCCCTCTGGTAGGTCATTCGGATGACCTCGGCAATCGTCATACCATTCCTGCCATGTGGGAACGGCGGGTGCTTTCCCTGGCTGCGACGGAGTCCGGCTGTTCGGCACTCCCAGTCACTGAGAGGCTGATCTTGGGCGCGACCCGGTCCTGTCGCTGAGTGCTGTTGGACACAGTGCGCGGGACAACACCCGTTCAGCCCAACGGATTTCGAGTGTCCACATCGGACCCTTCGGCCACGTCCTCACATGGTATGGGCAGCGGCGGGTGTGCGGCGAGGTAGGCCCTGGCCCCGGTGTCGCCGGTGGCCGAGGCGGCGGCCCCGGCCCAGTGCGCGCGACCGAGCAGCACCGGGTGGCCGCGGCGGCCGTGGAAGGTGGCGGCGACCAGCGCGGTCGGCGAGGCGTGCGCGAGCACCCGGCGCACGGCCTCGGCGGTGATACCGGGCATGTCGACCGGGAGCACCACCACGGCGTCCACCTCGGCGGGCAGCGCGGCGAGTCCGGCCCGCAGCGAGGAGCCCATGCCGGTGGGCCAGTCGGGGTTGTGGACCGGGGTGACGCCGGTGAGGCGGGCCCGGGCCAGCACTTCGTCCGCGGCGGCGCCGAGCACGGCGAGCACCGGTTGGCAGCCCGCTTCGGCGAGCACGGCGGTGGCGCGGTCGACGAACAGCGTGCCGTCGAGCTCGGCGAGGGCCTTGGGCCCGCCGTAGCGGCGGCCCGCGCCCGCGGCGAGCACAAGCCCGGCGACCCTGGGCGGCGGAGCGGCCATGGCCGGACCCTACCGCCGGGCTTCAGACGGTGCGCTCGGCGAGGTAGAGCATGAAAGCCAGCCAGGCCAGCAGGACGGTGGCGCCGACCAGCAGCGCGCCCAGCGAGACCGAGCGGGCCGAGACGGCGCGGTCGGGGGCCTCGGGCAGGTAGAGCACCGGGACCGACTCGCCGACGCTGTGGTCGCCGCGGATCTCGGTGACGTGTTCGACGCCGCGCCCGTCCTGGTAGGCGACCGTGGCGTAGTGCTCGACCCTGGTCACCCATTCGGGGCCGACGCCGGGGTTGCGGTCCTCGTACAGCTGGGTGCGGCTGCTCAGCACGGTGGCGCTGGCGTTCACGCCCTGGGTGCGCCAGTGCAGCGTGCGCAGCAGCAGGACCGCCAGCACCACGCTGACCAGGAGGATCAGGGCGCCGGGTAGCCACTCCCAGTGCAAGTCGCCCGGTGTCATGCGCGGAAGCATCGTCGGGGCGGGCAGGCCGGTCAACGGCGTGTGATGACTCCGTGACGGGTTGCTTGCCGGGCTGGAATATTTGTCAGGACGGCGTGATGAAGGTGTCCGCGCCGAGTTCACGCAGCTCAGCGGGCAGTTCGGCGGCAGGGCGGGCCTCGGTCAGCGTTCGGCAATCGTTCTCTGACAGGCCGTGCGCGGCGAGCAGGGCCTCGGCCGCGGCGGGGGTGAGCGCGTTGAACCAGCGCAGGGCCAGCTCGCGGCGGCCGGTGGTGGTCAGCGGGCCCCAGACGCGCAGCCTGCCCACGCCGCCGTCGGGGTGGATGTCCAGCCGGACCTCGGTGACCGGGCGGGGTTCGGCGAGGCGGAAGCGGTGGCCGGTGTCGGGCAGCAGCGGGGTCTCCGGCAGCAGCGGTGCCCACTCGCCGCCGGGGACGCGGCCCCAGAGCGCGGCGCGGCCGGGGCTGTTGCCCTTGTAGTGCAGGGTGCTCAGGTCGACCACCCTGGGCAGCGCCTCGGCGGTCAGCCGGACCACCGCCCAGTCGTGGCCGGGGCCGCGGCGGCGGGCGGTCTCCCAGCCGTCGCTCATGAACCGGGACTCGCCGGGTTGCAGCATGTTGTCCGGTGGGGAGAAGAAGCCGTCGCTGGCCTCGACCGTGCGGCCGCCGTTGACCAGCGCGGCCAGGTCCAGCGGCACGCCGATCAGCTCGCGCGGGTCGGGCAGCGGCTCGCCGTGCACGCGCAGCCGGGCCACGCCGCCGTCGGGGTGGATGGTCAGCCGGACGTGCGTGATGCGCAGCGGGGTGGCCACCGGGAAGGTGTTCTGGGTGTGGCCCAGCAGCGGGCTGCGCGGCACCAGCTCGACCCACTCGGCGGCGGCCAGCTCGGCGGGGCCGGGGTAGCCGTCCAGGGCCGCACCGTGCACGGTGGCCTGTTCCGGGAAGTTGCCCTTGAAGAAGCTGGTGTCCACGGTGACCGAGCGCGGGATGCCGGGCACGCCGAGGCGGATGACCACCCAGTCCTCGCCGGGCACGCCGCGCCGCCGCCTGGTCTCCCAGCCGTCGTACTCCTGGCCCTTGGGGGTGAAGGTGTGCGGCCGGAACACCGGTGGCTCCGGCTTGATCAGGTTCTCCTTCTCGGCGAAGAACTCGTCGTTGGCGGCCAGCACCGAGCCGCCCAGGTTGCGGGCGGCCAGGTCGGGCAGGGCGGTGTCCATGTCAGCCTCCGTCGCGCCGCAGCAGCTCGCCGTGTGGTTGTGCGCCGATCTCCTTGCCGCGCAACCAGGTCCGGCGCACCACGCCGGTCAGCTCCCGTCCGGCGTACGGGGTGATCGGGTGCCGGTGGCGCAGTTCCGCCGGTGTCACGGTGAACCGCTCGTCGGCGGCGAAGGCGACCAGGTCGGCGTCACCGCCCACCGCGATGCGGCCCTTGCAGGACAGGCCGACCAGGTCGGCGGGGCGTTCGGCCAGCCAGCGCACCACCTCGGTCAGCTGGCGGCCGCGGGCGCGGGCCGCGGTCCACAGCACCGGCAGGCCGAGCTGGAGCGAGGACACCCCGCCCCAGGCCTGGCCGAAGTCGCCGTCGCCCCGGCTCTTCAGGTCGGGGGTGCAGGGGGAGTGGTCGGAGACGACGCAGTCGATCACCCCATCGGCCAGGCCTGCCCACAGCTGGTCCTGGTTGGCCGCGTCCCGGATCGGCGGGCAGCACTTGAACTCGGTGGCGCCGTCGGGCACCGACTCGGCGGTCAGGGTCAGGTAGTGCGGGCAGGTCTCCGCGCTCAGCCGGACCCCTGCCGCCTTGGCTTCGGCCACAATGGACAGTGCCTCGGCCGAGGACAGGTGCAGCACGTGCGCCCTGGCGCCGAGGCCGGCCGCGATGGCGGCCAGCCGGGCGATGGCGGTGTTCTCCGCGCTGGTCGGCCGGGAGGCCAGGAAACCCTGGTAGCCCTTGCCTTCGGCGGCCGGTGCGGCGGCCAGCTCCTCGCTGTCCTCGGCGTGCACCACCAGCAGCGCGTCCAGCTCGACCAGCTGGTGCAGGGCCTGGTCGATCTCCGGCCAGGACAGCGGCGGGAACTCGGGCACGCCGGAGTCGACGGTGAAGCACTTGAAGCCGAACACGCCCTCGGCGTGCAGCGCGGGCAGCTCGTGCAGCTTGCCGGGGATCGCGCCGCCCCAGAAGCCGACGTCGACGAAGCAGCGGCCTTGCGCCGCTTGGCGTTTGACGTTCAGCGCGGCCACGTCCACGGTGGGTGGCAGCGAGTTCAGCGGCATGTCGATGATGGTGGTGACGCCGCCGGCCGCGGCGGCGGCGGTCGCGGTGGCGAAGCCCTCCCACTCGGTCCGGCCGGGCTCGTTGACGTGCACGTGCGTGTCCACCAGGCCGGGTAGCAGGGCGAGCTCGCCGAGGTCGGTGTCGGTGTGCGCGGGCAGGTCGGCCTCGTGCGGTGCGACCGCCGCGATCCGTCCATTGTGGACCGCGATCGCGGCGGGTCGTTCGCCGTCGGGTAAGCAGGTTCGCCGGGAGCGCAGTACTAGGTCGTACACGGGGCTCCTAGGTGCCGGTGAGGTGTTCGGGGCGGATGGGGACGCGGTCCAGGGGCAGGCCGCTGGCGGCGCGGATGGCGGCGGCGATGGCCGGGGTGACCGAGATGGTCGGTGGCTCGCCGACGCCGCGCAGGCCGTAGGGGGCGTGTGGGTCGGCGAGTTCCAGGACGTCGATCACCATCGGCGGCATGTCCAGGATGGTCGGGATGAGGTAGTCGGTGAAGGAGGGGTTGCGGATCAGGCCGTCCTGGGTCTGGATCTCCTCCATCACCGCGAGGCCGAGGCCCTGCGCGGAGCCGCCCTGGATCTGGCCGAGCACCGCGTCCGGGTTGAGCGCCTTGCCCACGTCCTGGGCGCAGGCCAGCTCGACCACCTTGACCAGGCCCAGCTCCACGTCCACGTCGACCACCGCCCGGTGCGCGGCGAAGGCGTACTGCACGTGCGCGTTGCCCTGGCCGCTCAACGGGTCCAGGGTCTCGGTGGGCCGGTGCCGCCACTCCACGGTCTCCTCGATCACCGCCTGGCCGAGCACCTCGGTGATCTCCCCGGGTGTCAGCGGCCACCGGTTTCCGCTCAGTGCCAGCAGTTTCGCCCGGACCGCCTCGCAGGCGGCCTTGGTCGCGCCGCCGGTGACGTAGCTCTGCCGGGAGGCCGAGGTGGAGCCCGCGCTGCCGATGGAGGTGTCCGCGGGTGCGATGGTGACCTGCTGGACGCCGAGCTCGGTGCGGGCGATCTGGCCGAGCAGGGTGACCAGGCCCTGGCCGACCTCGGCGGCGGCGGTGTGCACCAGCGCGACCGGTTCGCCGCCGAGCACGGAGAGCCGGACCCTGGCGGTGGAGTAGTCGTCGAAGCCCTCGGAGAAGCAGACGTTCTTGACCCCGACGCCGTAGCCGACCCCGCGCCGCACGCCCTCGCCGTGGGTGGTGTTGGCCGCGCCGCCGGGCAGGTCCAGGATGTCCCTGACACCGTCCACTGTGGGCAGTGGTTTTTCCTTGACCAGGCGGAGCAGTTCGGCGACCGGGGCGGCGGAGTCGATGACCTGGCCGGTGGGCATCACGCTGCCCTCGGCCACCGCGTTGCGGATGCGCAGCTCCACCGGGTCCATCTCCAGCGCGGCGGCCAGCTTGTCCATCTGGGACTCGTAGCCGAAGCAGGCCTGCACCGCGCCGAAGCCGCGCATCGCGCCGCAGGGCGGGTTGTTGGTGTAGACGCCGTAGCCGTCCAGCACCACGTTGGGCACCTCGTACGGGCCGACGCCCAGGGTGGTCGCGTTGGCCACCACCGCGGCGGTGGTGGAGGCGTAGGCGCCGCCGTCGAGGTAGAGCCTGGCCTTGACGTAGACCAGCTTGCCGTCCCTGGTCGCGCCGTGCTCGTAGTGCATCCGGGCCGGGTGCCGGTGCACGTGGCCGAAGAAGCTCTCCTCGCGGTTGTAGACCATCTTCACCGGGCGGCCGGTGTGCAGCGCCAGCAGGCAGGCGTGCACCTGCATGGACAGGTCCTCGCGGGCGCCGAACGCGCCGCCCACCCCGGCCAGCGTGATGCGCACCCGATCCGTTGGCAGGCCGAGGGCTTGCGCCACCTGGCCCTGGTCCACGTGCAGCCACTGGGTGGCCACGTACAGCTCGACCCCGCCGTCCTCGGCGGGCACCGCGAGCCCGGACTCCGGGCCGAGGAAGGCCTGGTCCTGCATGCCCACCTGGTAGACCCCGGAGACCACGACCTCGGCTTCGGCCTCGGGATCGCCGCGCCGGATCGGCACGTGCCGGACCAGGTTCCCGTTCTCGTGCAACGGGTTCCGCTGGGGTTCGTGCGCGGCCAGCTCGGCGTCGACCACCGGTTCCAGGACCTCGTACTCGACCGCGATCCGGTCCATCGCCCGGCGCGCGGTCTCCGGGTGGTCGGCGGCCACGATCGCGATCGCCTCGCCCTGGTAGCGCACCCGGTCCACCGCGAGCACCGGCTGGTCCACGTGCTCCAGGCCAAAAGCGTTGCGGCCGGGCACATCGGCGTGGGTGAGCACGGCGTGCACGCCGGGCACCGCGAGGGCCGCGGCGATGTCCACGCCGGTGATCCGGGCGTGCGCGTGCGGGCTGCGCAGGGTGGCGCCCCACAGCATGTCGGCGGCCCACAGGTCGGAGGAGTAGGCGAACTCGCCCTTGACCTTCAGGTTCCCGTCCGGTCGCGGCGGCGACTGGCCGATGCCGCCGGTGACGGAGACCTCGCTCCTGGTCATCGGGCCACCTCCAGGTGCGCGCGCAGCTGGCGGCTGGCCGAGCGCAGGTCACCGGCCAGCTCGGCCTCCTCCGCGGTGCGCAGCTCGCCGTCGACCACCACGCTGCGGCCGCCGACCAGCAGCCGGGCCAGCGGCGGCAGTGAGGCGAACACCAGCGCGGCAACGGGATCGGCGATCCCGGCGTGGGCGAGCCCGTCGATCCGCCACACCGCCAGGTCGGCCAGCTTGCCCACTTCGATGGAGCCGATCTCGTGCGCCCGGCCGAGGCAGCGCGCCCCGCCCATGGTGCCCAGCCACAGCGACTGCCGGGCGGTCAGCGCGGCCGGGCCGCCGCGCTGCCGGGCCTGGTACAGCGCCTGGCGCAGCTCGTCACCGAGGCCGCCGCCCTCGTTGGAGGCCGCGCCGTCCGCGCCCAGCCCCACCGGCGCGCCCGCGCCGAGCAGGTCGATGACCCGGCAGGTGCCCGCGCCGACCCTGGCGTTGGAGCTGGGGCAGTGCGCCACCCCGGTGCCGGACGCGCCGAGCCGCGCGATCTCCTTGTCGGAGAAGTGGATGCCGTGCGCGAACCACACGTCCTCGCCGAGCCAGCCGAGCGATTCGGCGTACTCCAGCGGCGTGCAGCCCAGCTCAGCCAGGCACTTCTGCTCCTCTTCCACCGTCTCGGCCAGGTGGGTGTGCAGCCGGACGCCCTTGTGCCGGGCCAGTTCCGCGGCCTCGCGCATCAGCCGCTCGCTCACCGAGAACGGCGAGCAGGGGCCGACCGCGATCCGGACCTGGGCGTCGAAGGAGGTGTCGTGGTAGGTGTCGATGGCGGCCTCGGTGGCGGCCAGCGCGGCGTCGGTGTCCTCCACGATGTGATCCGGCGGCAGTCCGCCCTGGGACTCGCCGCGGTCCATCGAGCCGCGCACCGCGTGCAGCCGAACCCCGATCCGCCTGGCCGCGGAGATCACCGCGTCCAGCTGGTCGCCGCCGGTGCGCGGGTAGACGTAGTGGTGGTCGGCGGCGGTGGTGCAGCCGGTGCGGGCCAGCCAGGCCAGGCCCGCGCTGGCCGCGGCGTGCGTGACCGAGGCGTCCAGCCGGGCCCAGATCGGGTACAGCTCGACCAGCCAGCCGAACAGGTTCTCCTGCTGCGCCAGGCCGCGGGTGGCCCACTGGTAGAGGTGGTGGTGGGTGTTGACCAGGCCGGGGGTGACCAGGCAGCCGTGCGCGTCGATGTACTCGGAGGTGTGCTCGGCCAGCGGGGCCGGGCCCGCGCCGACCGCGGTGATGACGCCGTTCTCCACCACCACGTGCCCGTTAGCGTACTCGGTGCCGTTGCCGTCCACAGTGGACACAGCGGCGTTGTCGATCACGATACGGCTCATCGGGCTTCCTCCCGCCGGGCCGCGGCCAGCCGCACCGCGTCCAGGATCTTCTCGTAGCCGGTGCAGCGGCACAGGTTCCCGGCCAGCGCCTCGCGGATCTCCGGGTCGGTCGGCTTGGCGTTGCGGCGCACCAGGTCGTGCGTGGCCACGATCAGGCCGGGGGTGCAGAAACCGCACTGCACGGCCCCCGCCTCCACGAAGGCCTGCTGCACCGGATCGAGGTCCTCCTCGCCGGCCAGGCCCTCCACGGTGCGCACCGCGCGGCCCTCGGCCTGCCCGGCGGCGACCAGGCAGGCGCACACCGGGGTGTCGTCCAGGTACACCGTGCAGGACCCGCATTCGCCTTGTTCACAAGCGTTCTTGGACCCGGGCAGGCCGAGCCGCTCGCGCAGCACGTAGAGCAGGCTCTCGCCGGGCCAGACGTCGTCGGCCTGCCTCGGCTCGCCGTTGACGGTGAGGTTCACGCGCATCGCGACCACCTTCCGGAGCGGTAGTCCTGCCAGGTCCAGGCGAGGGTGCGGCGGGCCAGCACGGCCAGCGCGTGCCGCCGGTAGGCCGCGCTGCCGCGCACGTCGTCGATGGGCGCGGCCGCGGCGGCCACCAGCTCGCCGAACCGGATCAACAGGCCTTCTGACAAGGGTTGTGGCTGGTGCCAGTCCAGCTCATCGGCCAGCAGCGCCTCGGCCTCAGGCGCGCGGCGCGGGGTGGGCGCGGCCGAGCCGATGCCGGTGCCCACGGTGCCGCGGGCCGGGTGCAGGGCGAGGGCGAAGGAGCACACCGCGATCACCATCGCGTTGCGCGTGCCCACCTTCGAGAACTGTTGCGGCCCATCGGCCACCGGCTGCCGCACCGCGCGGATCAGCTCGTCCTCGGCCAGTGCGGCGCGCTTGACGCCGAGGAAGAACTCGCTGACCGGGATGGTCCTGGCGCCGCGCACCGAGGCCACCTCGACCACCGCGTCCGCGGCCAGCAGCGGCGGGTGCGCGTCCCCGGCGGGGGAGGCCGAGCCGAGGTTGCCGCCGACGGTGCCCCGGTTGCGGATCTGCGGTGAGCCCACCGTGCGCGATGCCATCGCCAGGCCCGGCAGCCGGTCCGCCAGCTCGGTGATGATCCGCTGGTACGGCACGGCCGCGCCCAGCCACACCGAACCGTCCACTTCGGACCACTCGGTCAGCTCGGTGATCCGGCCCAGGTCCAGGATCGCCGGTGGCCGCCGCTTGTCGAAGTTCAGCTCGACCATCAGGTCGGTGCCACCGGCGATCGGCACCGCCTCCGGGTGCTCGGCCTTCAGCGACAGGGCTTCCGGCCAGCTAGCCGGTCGGAGGAACTCCATCCACCGCCTCCTCCCGCGCCGGTTCCCGCCGGACGCCGTGGTTGAACAACAGGTTGAGCAGGACCGCCGCCAGGCACCCGGCGCTGATGCCGGACTGCATGACGGTCTTGAACCACACCGGGAACGCCTCGTAGATCCCGGGCACGCCGACCGGGATCAGCCCGATGCCCAGGGACACCGCGACCACGGTGAGGTTGTGGTTGCCCGAGAACGAGACCCGGGACAGCGTGCGCACCCCGCCCGCGGCCACCGTGCCGAACATGGCGATGCCCGCCCCGCCCAGCACCGGCAGCGGGATCGCGGCCACCACCGCGCCCAGCGCGGGCACCAGGCCGAGCAGCACCAGGATGCCGCCCGCGGTGGCCACCACCCACCTGCTGCGCACCCCGGTGAGCGCGACCAGGCCGATGTTCTGGCCGAAAGCGGTGTAGGGAAAGGTGTTCAGCACACCGCCGAGCACGGTGGACGCGCCGTCGGCACGCAGCCCGTCGGCCAGTGTGCGCCGGTCCACCGGCTTGTCCACCAGCTCGCCGATGGCCACGATGCTGCCGCTGGTCTCGATCATGGTCACCGCCATCACGATCAGCATCGCGGTGATCGCGGAGACCTCGAAGGTCGGCAGCCCGAAGTGGAACGGGGTGCTGATGCCCAGTAACGGGGCCTCGCCGACGGCGGCGAAGTTGGTCCGCCCCAACGGGATCGCCACCAGGGTCCCGATGACGATGCCGAGCAGCACCGCGATCCGGGACCACAGGCCGGGCAGGAACCGCTGCGCGGCCAGGATGACCAGCAGCACGCCCAGGGCCAGCGCCAGGTTGCCCGGCGCGGCGAAGTCCGGCGCGCCGACCCCGCCGGCGGCCCAGTTGACCGCCACCGGCAGCAGGGACAGCCCGATCACCAGGATCACCGTGCCGGTCACCACCGGCGGGAAGAACCGCAGCAGGCGGCTGAACCAGGGCGCGGCCAGCGTCATGGCCAGCCCGGCCACGATCACCGCGCCGTAGATCGCGGGCAGTCCGCCGCCCTGGGTGCCGATCAGCACCATCGGGCTGACCGCGGCGAAGGTGCAGCCCTGCATCAGCGGCAGCCGCACGCCGAAGCGCCACACCCCGACGCACTGGATCAGGGTGGCGATGCCGCAGACCAGCAGGTCGGCGTTGATCAGGTAGGCGATGTCGGCGGCGGGCAGCTTCATCGCCCCGCCCACGATCAGCGGCACGGCGACCGCGCCGGCGTACATGGCCAGCACGTGTTGCAGCCCGAAGGCGAGCAGCCGCCCGGCGGGCAGGACCTCATCGACCGGGTGCGCTGGGCTCCCGGTGGCGCGTGTGGTGCGGAATGGCATGGCTCACCATGCCCCACCCGGCGGGGGCGCGTCCTCGCGCAGCGCCGAACCCTCGATCAGCCCGTACGGCCGGTCCGCGGCGAAGAACACCTCACCGGGGTTGTCCAGCCCGAAGGGCGACAGGTCGACCAGGAAGTGGTGCTTGTTCGGCAGGGCCAGCCGGACCTCCACGACGTCCGGCTGGCCGGTGAGCACCCTGGAGCCCATCGCGTGCAGGGTCTGTTGCAGGGAGAAGCTGTGCGTGTCCGCGAACGCGGCCAGCAGCGCCGCCTTGGCCTGCCGGTGCGACTGCGCCCAGTCCCGCTCCCCGGCGTCGCGGTGTCGCCAGCGGGCGTCCACCGCAGTGGCCAGGATGCGGTCGGTGGCCTCGGGCAGGGTGGTGTACTCGTCCTTGACGTAGCCCCAGAACTCCGAGCCGGTGGAGTTCAGCACGGTCAGCTCGGTGACCCCGGAGACCACCCACGCGGTGTCCCCGTCGTAGGTGACCGTGGTGGTCCGGGTGCCGTCGCCGGTGCGGTGGAAGGAGTGCGAGGCGGGCTGGCCGTCCACCAGCGTGCGGGCCCAGCCGTACTGCTCGATGGCCACCCGAGCCCGGTGGATCGCGGGCTGGCTGTCCACGAAGTGCCGGGCCAGCCGCAGCGCGAAGTCCTCGATCTCGCCGACCCCGTCGCGGGCGAAGGCGTAGACGGTGTTCTTCTGGCTGTCGGTGGGCAGCACCTTGGCGTTGTCACCGGTCAGATGGGTCTCGGCCAGCTCCCCCGACAGGGCGATGCTGACATTCAGATCCGTGATGTGGTGCCCGGCCGCGCCCCGGTCGATCCGCACCAGCCGGACCTCGGCCTTGCCGTACTGGTTGTCGCCCAACACGATGCCCACGGTCAGCTCCCCCGGTAGGTCGAGTACGCGAACGGGCTCAGCAGCAGCGGCACGTGGTGGTGCTCGGCCGGGTCGGCGACCAGGAAGCTGATCACCACCTCCGGGTAGAACACCGGCCTGCCGGTGGCCGCCAGATACGGCCCGGTGTGGAAGAACAGCCGGTGCGCGCCCTCGGCGATGGGCAGGTCGCGCAGTCTGCCGTCGGCGTCGGTGACCCCCTCGGCGACCTGTGTCCACACCGCGTTGTCCAGGTGTTCCAGGTGCACCCGCACCCCGGTCGCCGGTCGGCCCAGCGCCGCGTCCAGCACGTGCGTGGAGATCGCCATCAGCCCACCATCTTGGTCAGTCGCAGTCGGACGATCCCGGCCAGCTCGGCCTTGACCACCTCACGTTCGGCGAAGGGCTCGTTGCCCAGCCGGTGCCGCAGCGCGGAGAGGATCTCCCCTGCGGTCTTGCCGGTCGCGCAGATCAGGAACACGTGCCCGAACCTGGCCTCGTAGCGCTGGTTGCCCTCCACCAGCTGCCGCTGCACATCGGCGTCCACGGTCTTGGCCGCGGCCTGCTCGCCGCGCGACCAGCGGGCCTCCTGACCGCCGCCCGCGGCGCGCTGCCCGATCCGCGGGTGCGCGTCCAGGGCCTGCCGCAGCTGGGTCCAGTCCAGCGCCTTGAGCGCGTCCGCCCCGGCGGTCTGCAGGGCGCGCAGGTCGCGGTAGGGGCGTCCGGCCAGCACCCGGCGGATCCACGCCGGGCTCGCGCAGCACGCGCGCAACAGCTCGACCGCCCTGGACTCGGGCAGCGCGTTGAACTCCTCCAGCAACTCCCGGACCCCCGTTACACGGTGCTCACCAGGTGGTGTCGGCCAGTACATCCAGGTTCGGCAGGCTGCGACTAGGTATGAGAAGCATGAAAACGCCGTCTTGTGCGGACCGGTCTTTTGTGGCTTCCTCCAATGCGGTGAGCTGAGGTGGAGGCGACGCGGATGCGGTTGCGCACACTGCTGGCGGTCTCGGAGCTGAAGCTGGTCCTGCTGACCGGCGCGCAGCACCTGGACCGGCCGGTGCGCTGGGTGTACACCACCGACCAGCGCGACCCCAGCCGCTACCTCTCCGGCGGCGAGCTGGTGCTCACCGGCATGGTCTGGCGGCGCGGGCCGGAGGACGCGGAGGCCTTCGTCTCCGCGATCGCCGCCGCCGGGGTGGCCGGACTGGCCGCGGGCGACGCCGAGTTCGGCTCGGTGCCCCCTGACCTGGTCGAAGCCTGCGCCCGGCACGGGGTGCCGCTGTTCGAGGTGCCCATCGACGTCTCCTTCGCCACCATCACCGAGCGGATCGTGCTGGCGCTGGCCGCGGACCGGCCGGACCACGCCGCGGTGGCGCTGGACCGGCACCGCCGCCTGGTCGAGGCGGTGGCCGAGGGCGCCGGCCTGGCCACCCTGCTGGAGCTGGGCTCCACCGGGATCGGCGCGCACTGCTGGGTGCTCTCGCCCACCGGCCGGGTGGTCGCGGGCAGCACCCGGCCGCCCTCACCGGGCAAGCGGGAGCTGCTGGTCCGGCAGTTCCTGCAGGCCGACCGGCTGCCGCGCACGGTGCGGTACCGGGACAGCCCGCCGTGCACCCTGCTGCCGGTGCCGGGCCGCGGCGGGCAGCGGATGGCCAGCTGGTTCCTGGTGGTCGACGGCGACCAGGAGCAGTGGGACCAGGGTCAGCGGGAGGTGGCCGGGGAGCTGGCCACCCTGGTCTCGCTGGACCGCTCCCGGCTGGAGGAGCGGCGGCGGGTGGAGAACCGCTCGTTCGCGCCGCTGCTGCACGCGCTGACCACCGGCCGGGCCGGGCCGGGGGAGATCGAGTCCCGGCTGGCCGCGGCCGGACTGGCGCCGGGGGACGCGGTGTGCGCGCTGTCGGCGGCCACCGTCGGCGGCGGGCCGGGACTGGCCGCGCTGGTGCTCGGCGAACTGGCCGCCGAACGCGCCAACCGGGTGCTGCTGGGCACCCTGGGCGAGGAGGCCTGCGCGGTGCTCTCCGGCGACCCGGAGTCGCTGACCGGCGCCCTGCGCGAGCTGCGCGCCGCGGTGGAGGTGGTCGAACCGGGGCTCGGCTCGGCCCGGCTGGTGATCGGGATCAGCGGGGTGACCAGCGCCTCCGGGCTGGCCGGCGCGGTGGAGGAGGCGCGGCACGCGCGCACCCTGGCCGAGCACCGGGACGCCAGGACCGCGGTGGTGGCCGCCGAGGAGATCGCCTCCCATTTGCTGCTGCTGGCCACCGTGCCGGAGGAGCTGCGCCGCTCCTTCGCGCACCGGCTGCTCGGGCCGCTGCGCGACTACGACCGGGAGCACGGCTCCGACCTGGTGACCACCCTGCGGGTCTTCCTGGACTGCGCGGGCTCGCCCACCAAGACCGCGGCCAAGCTGCACGTGCACGTCAACACGCTGCGCTACCGGATCGCCAGGATCGAGGAGCTGACCGGCCGCGACCTGAGCTGCTTCCCCGATCGGGTGGACCTGTACCTCGGGCTGAACCTGGACCCCGGCTGACCGGGCCCGTCAAGATCATTCGTCGGGGAGTTGTGGCACTGTCGGGGGTATGACTCCGGAGCCGGTGGTCCGTCCGCGCGGGGACGCCTTCGACGCCGCGGTGGAAACCCTGGCCGTGGCCTACCTCGACGATCCGCTGGTGAGCTGGCTGTTCCCGGAACCGACCAGCAGGCTGCGCTTCCAGCGCGGCTTCATCCGGTTCCTGCTGGCCGCGGGCGAGGCCGAGCTGGAGACCACGGCGGAGGGGGCCGCGGTCGCGCTGTGGCTGACCGTGGAGGCCAACGGCGAGTTCACCGGCCTGACCGCCGACGAGCTGACCGCTCTGCACGCCTCCTTCGGCCCGGCCGCGCACCGCCTGGCCGAGCTCGGCGGCGAGTTCACCCGGCGGCACCCGCACGGCGAGCGGCACCTGTACCTGCCGCTGATCGGCGTGCTGCCGGAGGCCCGCGGCCAGGGCCACGGCAGCCTGCTGCTGCGCCACCGCCTGGCCCGGACCAGGCTGCCCGCCTACCTGGAGGCCAGCACCGGACGCGGCGTCGCGCTCTACGCCCGGCACGGGTTCGTGCCGCTCGGCGAGCCGATCCGGCTGGCGGGCGGCCCGGACTGCCACCCCATGTGGCGCCCGGCCGAGTGACTGCGGCTAGTGACCGCCTGAACACGGTGCTACGTTTTTGTGCAACGTTGGAAACGGGCTGGGGAGGACGACGTTGAAGCGCACGTTCACGCGGTTGTGGCTGGTCGTGCTGGGCACCCTCGCGCTGACCGGGGCACTGCTGCCCGGCACCGCACTGGCGGTGGACCTGCCGGGCGGCAAGCGGATCTACGCGGTCACCATCGGCCAGGTGGCGCCGGTCGGCACGACGCCGACCGGGAACGAGTTCTCCCGGCTGGCCATGTACTACTTCAGCGGCAACGGCACCGTGCGGGAGGGGTTCTGGTACTGGAACTGGAACCAGGGCTACCCGGGGGTGCCGATCCGCACCACCTCGGCGGGCTGTGACAACTGCAAGATCCACACCGCCGGTGGCTTCCAGACCGGGGCCGAGGTCAAGTCGCTGGAAGGGACGTACACCACCAGCGGGAACCAGCTCAGCATCACCTGGCAGGGCGGGGTCACCGAGAAGTGGGCCGTGGCCACGCCGGAGCCGGGGATCAGCGCGATCTCGCTGACCGGGTCCAGCTACGGCGCGAACGTGGGCCAGGGCTATGGCAGCAACGCCAGCAACGACCTGGCCGTCCCGATGAACGAGGTGCCCAAGAAGGCCTACCGGGGCCGCTTCGCGCACAACTTCTTCGTCCAGTCCACCGGCAAGCTGTCCTCCGGCACCGGCGCGTCCAAGATCGACCTGGCGCTGGACGGCTGGAAGCAGTGCAACGGCGACTGCCTGAGCGGTCTGTTCGACGCCGGTCCCAACGCCTGCACCGCCTGCCCGGACGGCAAGCCGGGCAAGATCCGGTACTACCTGGCGTCCGAGGGCGGGCGGAAGAACTTCTACGAGCACTTCTGCACCTGCCTGGTGCAGGGCGGCAGCACGCCTTGCTACACCGGCGGCTCGCACCGCAAGCCGCAGTTGCAGGTGATCGACGACGCGGGCAAGTTCCGCGGCTGGGTGGGCATCGAGGCCCAGCACCGGGAGCCGCGGCGCGGCACGCTCGGCGTGCACTGGCACGTGGACCTCTGAGCAGCCCCACTCCAGGGGACGGCGGTGGTGGGGCCGCCCCCTGGAGTGAGCTCAGTACATCGCGCGGCGGCTGATCTTCTCGGTGAACCAGGCGAACCGGCTGCCCAGCAGGGCCTGGAGCACGTTGAGCGCGTGTGCGTCCGGGCCGATCAGGATGCGCGCCTGGTCGCGCTGGATGCCGCGGATGATGGTCCGGGCCGCGGCCGGCGCGCTGGTGCCCGCGATGCGGTCGAAGGCCGTGCTCAGCGACTTGCCGTACTCCGGCGTGCTGTGCCGGGCGTTGTTCACGATGTTGGTCTTGATCCCGCCGGGGTGCACGCAGCTCACGCCCACCGGGTGCCCGTCGATGCGCAGCTCCTGGCGCAGCGACTCGGTGAAGCCGCGCACCGCGTACTTGGCCGCGTGGTAGGCGGTCTGCCTCGGCACGGTCATCAGGCCGAACAGGCTGGAGATGTTGACCAGGTAGCCGTCCCCGGAGGCGATCAGGTGCGGCAGGAACGCCTTGGTGCCGTTGAGCACGCCACCGAAGTCGATGTTCATCACCCAGTCGAAGTCGGCGATGTCGGTCTCGGTGAAGCTGGAGGTCGCGGTCACCCCGGCGTTGTTGACCACCAGCTCGGCCCGGCCGAAGTCGCCGACCACCTCATCGGCGTGCGCCAGCACCGCGGCCCGGTCGGCCACGTCCAGGTGGTAGCCCTTGGCCCGGGCGCCGATCCGCTCGGCCTGGCGCACCGTCTCGGCCAGCCCGTAGTCGTCCACATCGGACAGCGCCAGCTGCGCGCCCCGGCGCGCCAGGTCCAGGGCCAGCGCCCGGCCGATGCCGGAGCCGGCTCCGGTGATCACCGCTACCCTGCCGCGGAACTCCCGCATGTCAGTGCACCGCCTCGTCGGCCTTGGTCACCGCGGCGACCTCCTCGGTGGCGCGCAGCCGGATCGAGTAGGCCTGCGCGTCGAACTTGCGGGTGAGCTGCCGGTAGCTCCAGGTAAAGGTAGGCCACAGCGTGGTGTTGCGCCCCTTGGCATCCAGGTACCAGCTCTCGCAGCCGCCGGTCAGCCAGACCGTGCCCCGCATCTGCTTCTGCACCCGCTCGTTGAAGGCGTGCACCCGGTCCACCCTCGGGTCCAGCTCGACGACCTCCTTGCGCCCCAGCACCTTCAGCGCGTCCATCACGTAGTTCACCTGCGACTCGATCATGAACACGATCGAGTTGTGGCCGAGGCCGGTGTTCGGGCCGACCAGCATGAACAGGTTGGGGAACCCGGCGATGGTGGTGCCCTTGTAGGCCTCCATGCCGTCCCGCCAGGCCTCGCCGAGGCGGACCCCGCCGCGGCCGTAGACCTTCTCCAGCGAGGGCGGGTCGGTGGCGTGGAAGCCGGTGCCGAAGATGATGGTGTCCACCGGGTGCTCGGTGCCGTCCGCGGTGACCACGGAGTTCGCCCGCACCTCGGTGATCCGGTCGGTGACCACGTCCACATTGGACTGCGCGACGGCGGGGTAGTAGTCGTTGGAGATGAGGATCCGCTTGCAGCCCATGGCGAAGGTGGGTAACAACTTCTTGCGCAGTTCCTTGTCCTTCACCGCGCGGAAGAGGTTCTTCTTGGCCCAGCGCTCGCCCAGGCGCAGCATCTTGGGCTGCCGGGTGAAGCCGATGACGTAGGTCTCCCGGCCCCAGTAGATGGCCGCGCGCACCAGCCGCTGCAACGGCGGGAACCACCGGAACAGGGTGCGCTCGACGGCGGTGATCGGCCGGTCCCTGCGCGGCATCACCCAGGGCGCGGTGCGCTGGAACAGCCGCAGCCGCTCCACCTTCGGCTGGATCTGCGGCACGAACTGGATGGCCGAGGCGCCGGTGCCGATCACCGCGACCTTCTTGCCGGTCAGGTCGTAGTCGTGGTCCCAGCGCGCGGAGTGGAAGGCGTGGCCCTGGAAGGTGTCCAGGCCCTTGATGTCGGGCAGCTGCGGCTCGCACAGCGGGCCCATGCCGGAGACCAGCACCTTGGCCGCGAAGGTCTCCTGGCTGGTGCGCACGATCCACCGGCCGCGCTCCTCGTCCCAGTCCGCGCGCTCGACGTCGTGGCCGAAGCGGATGTGCGGGTACACGCCGTGCTCGCGCGCGGTGCGGCGCAGGTAGCGCCAGATCTCCGGCTGCGGGGAGAACGAGCGGGTCCAGTCCGGGTTGGGCGCGAAGGAGAAGGAGTACAGGTGCGAGGGCACGTCGCAGGCCGCGCCGGGGTAGGTGTTGTCCCGCCAGGTGCCGCCGACCTCCTGGGCGCGCTCCAGCAGGACGAAGTCGGTGATGCCGCGCTGTTTCATCCGGATGGCCATGGCGAGGCCGGCGAATCCGGTGCCGATGACGGCTACGTGCACCTCGTGCATGAGCTGGCCTCCTTATTGACTGATATTCAATAAGCTAGTGGCGCTGTTGAGCCGGAGTCAATAAGCTGTTCGTTGTGACCCAGCGCACGCGTCTCAGCCCCGAGCTCCGGCGGGCTCAGCTGCTCAAGCTCGGTGTGGAGCTGCTCTCCACCCGCACCCTGGACGAGCTCTCCATCGAGGACCTGGCCGCCGAGGCCGGTATCTCCACCGGCCTGCTCTTCCACTACTTCGGCTCCAAGCGCGAGTTCCACCTGGCCGTGGCCAGGGCCGCGGCCGCCCAGCTGCTGGAGTTCCTGGCCCCGGACAAGACGCTGGAGCCCGCGCCGCGGATGCGGCAGAGCCTGCGCGGCTTCGTCGACTACGTCAGCCAGAACCGGGACGCCTACACCTCGCTGGTGCGCGGCGCGGCCACCGGCGATGAGGCCATGCGGGCGCTGTTCGAGGAGACCAGGACCGCGATCGCGGACATCGTGCTCGACAACGTGCGCGAGCTGGGCATCGAGTCCACCCCGGCGCTGGTGATGACCGTGCGCGGCTGGGTCGCCTTCGCCGAGGAGGTCACCATCAGCTGGCTGCGCGAGCCGCGGATCGACCGGGACGCCCTGCTGGACCTGCTGGAACGCGGCTTCTTCCAGCTGGCCATGGTGGCCGTCGGCGCGGACGCGGTGTCGCCGTACCTGCCCGATCCGTCCTGATTCGGGCAGCGGGACCGCTCATCCGGTCGGATGAGTCGCGGTGCTACCGTCAATGCCGTGCGCAGCCGGTACCTCAGCCCTGGATGGCTGGCCGGGCATGTCCTGGTGCTGTTGTGCGCGCTCGTCTGCGGCTGGCTCGGCTGGTGGCAGCTGGAGCGGGCGCTGTCCTCCACCGGCAGCGGGCTGAACCTGGGCTACGCGTTGCAGTGGCCGCTGTTCGGCGTCTTCGGCGTCGTCGCCTGGATCCGGTTCCTGCGCATGGAGGCCACCCGCGACGAGGAGGACGGCGAGACCCCCGAGGCCGCCGAACCCGTGGTGCCCGCGCAGCCGGCCGAGCCGGTGGCGGAGAAGTGGCTGCCGGGGCGGCCCCGGCCCGCGGCCCAGGACGCGGACATCGACCCCGAGCTGGCGGAGTACAACCGCTACCTCAAGCAGAAGGCGGAACAGTGGCAACAAAGGTGAAGCCGGGCACGCTGTCCCGGTTCCGGATCATGGCCTACATCGTCGGCGTCGGCCTGCTGCTGCTGGTCGTGGTGGCCATGCCGCTGAAGTACCTGGCCGACATGCCGGGCCCGGTCGCGGTCATCGGCCCGATCCACGGTTTCCTCTACGCCATCTACCTGGTGCTCGCCTTCGACCTGGCGATCAAGAGCAAGTGGTCCATCGGCGGCACCCTGCTGGTGCTGCTGGCCGGGACGGTGCCGTTCCTGTCCTTCGTGGCCGAGCGCTGGGTCACCCGCAAGGTGCAGGCAGGCGAGCGGATCTAGTCGGCTGAGCCGGAAGCGCGCTGCTTGACCAGCACCTCGATGCCGTCGAGCACCCTGGCCAGCCCGAACTCGAAGTTGTGCGCCGGATCGGTCGCGCCGCCGTGCTCCATGCCGGCGGCCTGGCCGACCCGGCTGGCCACCGGGTAGCGCGCCGGGTCCAGCACCTTGCCCAGCAGCGGCGCGTGCGCCTGCCACCACTGCTCGTCGGTGACCCCGCTGCGCGCGGCGGCCACCTCCGACTCCACCGCGCCGCGCACCGCGCTGTGCGTGAAGTCCAGCACCAGCCACAGCACCGAGTCCATCTCCACGTCGGACAGGCCGATGCCGTCGATCGCGCTGAGCTCGTGGTCGTACTTGGCGGTCACGTTCGGGCCCAGCACCGGACGGCTCATCAGCACGTAGGGCAGCCAGTTGTGCCGCTGGTACAGCTCCTTGTTCTGCCGCGCCACGTGCTCCAGCCGGTCCCGCCAGCCGCCCGGCGGGTGCTCCCTGGTGATCTCGCCGAAGACGGTGTCCAGCATGACGTCGATCAGCTCGCCCTTGCCCGGCACATAGGTGTAGAGCGACATGGTGCCCACGCCCAGCTCCTCGGCCACCCTGCGCATGGACAGCGCGCCCAGGCCCTCGGCGTCGGCGATGGCGATCGCGGCGCGCACGATCCGGTCCACGTTCAGCTCGGGCTTGCCCTTGCGGCTGGCCCGTTCACTGGTGCGCCACAACAGGGCGAGGCTGCGGGCCGGGTCCCCGTGGCCGCTGAACTCGATAGTCGACATGGCCGGATCAGCCTAAACGGGTGTGGTTGAGGCGTCTCGGGCCGGGTATTCGGCTGACCGTACCCACCACGAGGAGGACCCCATGACTCGCGACGCCGTTTCGCTCATCAAGGCCGACCACCGGGTGCTGGAGCGGTTGTTCGAGCAGGTCAAGCAGGCTGACCCGGAGCAGAGGGCGCGGCTGGTGCACGAGGTCGAGGCGCGGTTGAACGCGCACAGCAGGGCCGAGGAGGAGCACGTCTACCCCGCCCTGATCGCGGCCGACCCTGACGAGCGCGGCGAGGTGCACCACGGCGCGGAGGAGCACCTGGAGGCCGAGGAGCTGCTGACCAAGGCCAAGGAGAGCACGCTCAACTTCAGCGGCAAGTTCCAGAAGTTCGTCGACGCGGTCCAGCACCACATCGAGGAGGAGGAGACCGACCTCCTGCCCGCCCTGCGCAAGGCCGTCTCCGCCGATGAGCTGCGCCGCCTCGGCGAGCAGTTCGACAAGGCGCGCAAGCAGCACCTGGCCGAGGCCGGGATCACCGCCGAGGTGCCCGCACAGGGTGACAAGAGCGGCGAGCCCACCAAGGAGGAGCTGTACGAGCAGGCCAAGGCCGCCGACATCCCCGGGCGGTCGAGCATGACCAAGGACCAGCTCGCCGAGGCAGTGCGCAAGGCCTGACCGCGGCGGGCGGAGGCGCCGGCCGGGTCGGCATGGGACTCAGCGACGAGCCCCGGCGGACTCAGATCGGCGCGGCCAGCGCCTCCTCCAAGGTCTCCCGCAGGTCGAACAGCGTGCTCAGGCCGGTGGTGGCCAGCGGCCGGAACACCGAACGGTTGCCGGCCACCAGGCGCAGCGCGGTGCCCTTGTCCTGCGCGGCCTCCCTGGCCTCGACCAGCGCGGCCAGGCCGCTGGAACCCAGGAACGAGACCCCGGTCAGGTCGATGACCAGCAGCGGGCGGCTGCGCGCGAGCTGCTCCTCGATGCCGGTCTTGAGCAGCGGCGTGGTGAGCAGGTCGACCTCGCCGCCGACCTTGAGCACCCCGGCTAGCTCGGTCGAGGCCGCCGCGTCGAGGTCGATCAGCGCAGCCGCGCGCGTCTGGTCCTCCGCGAACTCATCGGCCGTCGACACAGGGTCCTCCACTGAAGCTTGCGCAACTGAACAGGCGTTTCACTTTTACCGTAGGCAGGTACTGGGTAAGGCACAACATAGCCGGGGCGCACGACACCGGCGCGGTCGGAGGGCGGACCGACGCACAGGAGGGCCGGATGTTGGCAAGCGAGCGCACGGGCAGCGGCGAACCCGGGGAGTCCGAGGGGAACCAGGAGCGGATCGCGGCGTTCGAGGACCTGCCCGCGATCGTCTGGGCCTTCGCCGGACCCCGGCACGTGGTGGTCGCGGCCAACCGGGCGGCGCGGGCCAGCATCGGCAACCGGCGCGAGGTGCTGGGCAGGCCGATCCGCGAGGTGATGCCGGAGGCGGCCGGCCAGCACATCTTCCCGCTGCTCGACGAGGTTTACCGGACCGGTAAGCCCATGCGTGGCGAGGAACGGCGGGTGTTGATCGATGTCAACGGCGACGGCAAGGCCGAGGAGGGCTACGTCTCCTTCTCCCTGGTGCCCAGGCTGGCCGCGGGCGGAGCGGTCATCGGCCTGCTCGCCCTGGTCACCGACGCCACCGGCAGTGTGCGTGGCCGACTGGCCGCCCAAGCCGGTGAGCAGCGGATGAGCGAGCTACGTGACGAGGAGCACCACATCGTGCGGGCGTTGCAGGACAGCCTGCTGCCCACCGCGCTGCCGGTGCTGCCCGGCGCCCGGCTGGCCGCCCGCTACGCCACCGCGGGCTCGGCGCTGAGCGCGGGTGGCGACTGGTACGACGCGATCAGCCTCGGCGACGGCAGGCTCGCGATCAGCGTCGGCGACGTGGTCGGCAGCGGGCCGGGCGCGGCCGCGGTGATGGGCCAGCTGCGCAGCGCGCTCACCGCCTACCTGCTGGCCGGCATGGACCTGGCCGAGGTGATCACCCGGCTGGGCGAGTTCGCCCGGCAGACCCCGCAGGCCGCCGGGGCCACCGCCTGCGTGGCGGTGCTGGACCCGGCGCGCGGCGAACTGACCTACACCAGCGCCGCGCACCCGCCGATCGTCCGGGCCAGGCCCGGCAGGAAGGCGGAGTACCTGCCCAGGGCGGCGGGCACCCCGCTCGCGCTCGGCGCGGGCGAGTTCGAGGTGCGCAAGGCCGAGGTGGCCGCCGACGACCTGCTGGTCTTCTACTCCGACGGCGCGGTGGACCGCAACGGCCAGTCCCCGCACCGCAGCGCGGCCGGCCTGCTGGCCTGCGCGGCCGAGGTGGCCGCGGAGCAGGACACCAGCGTGGACTCCCGCTGCGACCGGCTGCTGGCCGGGCTGCTCAGCTCAGGCCCCCCGGAGGACGACATCGCGTTGCTGCTGCTCCGGATCCAGGAGCCCTTGGCCGGGCTGCACCGCACCGTGCCAGGCCGCTCCGACCAGCTTGGCGGGCTGCGCAGGGACCTGCGCGACTGGCTGGCCGAGCGGGAGATCGACGGCGAGGACGCGCTGGCCGCGCAGATCGCGGTCGGCGAGGCCACCGCGAACGCGGTCGAGCACGCCTACGCCGACCTGGCACCCGGCCCGGTCACGCTGACCGCCGACCTGGACCAGACCGGCACGCTGCGGCTGACGGTCACCGACTCCGGCAACTGGCGACCGCCATCGGAGGACCCGCAGGGGCGGGGGAGGGGACTGCTGCTGATGCAGGCCGCGATGGACTCGGTGCGGGTCCGGCACACCGAGGACGGCACCACCATCGACCTGCGCCGACGGCTGGGCGCGGGGCCCGGCCGGGAGGTCGAGCCCAGTCCCGACGAGCTGGGCATGGACATCGGGCACGGCGAGCACGGGCCGGTGGTCCGGCTGCACGGCGCGATCGACTCCACCACGGTGGACCTGGTGCAACCGGTGCTGCGCCGGACCAGCAGGGGCGGCGCGCTGGCGCTGACCGTGGACCTTTCCGAGGTCAGCTACCTGGCCAGCGCCGGGGTGCGGATGTTCTTCGAGCTGGCCGCCGAGGCCGAGGCCGCGGGCGGACGGCTGGTGCTGTGCGCGCCGGAGGGCACCTCGGCCAGCTACGTGGCCAGGCTGACCGGGCTGGACGCCTACGTGGAGGTGAGGACCAACTGAACGCGACACCCCCACGAGGCGCCGCGTCCAGTGTGCCCGTGCCCCGGCCCGGGGACTCAGTCCTTGTCGAAGGTCTGGTCGCCGGGGATGGTGCTGGCCCGGAAGTCGCTGATGGCCTGCTTGGCCGCGAACACCGCGGCGACCGCCTGACCGACCGCGATCGCGCCCTTCAGGCTGACGATGTTCTTCTCCCGCACCAGCCGCATGAGCAAGCGGACCGTGTTGATCGCCGACACCGCGGCGAAGGCCAGCTTCAGACCCCCCTGGGCCATCTCGAGCTTGTCCACAGTGGACCTGGCCTTGACGCTGTCCATCCGGCTCCTCCTTCGACGACTGACATGGATCGGGTACCCCCTATGGCCGGAACCACGCACTCCGCCCCGGCGTTCGCGTCACCCGCTGCGTATTCTCCGGTGGAGCAGGAAGGCGGGCCGGAGGTGGGTGACCCAGCGGGTGGCGAGCGCTACTCGATCGTGCTGGTCGAGGACGACCGGGGGGACGCGTTCCTGGTCGAGGAGCTGCTGGCCGAGGCAGGGCTGAACGTCGAGCTGCACTGGGCGCGCACGGTGGCGGACGCGCGGGCGCACCTGCGGCCAGGGGTGCACTGCGTGCTGCTGGACCTCAACCTGCCCGACGCCGAGGGCTTCCAGGCCCTGCACACCGTGCTGGAGCGGGTGCCCGGCGCGGCCATCCTGGTGCTCACCGGGCACGCCGACGAGCACCGCGGCGTGCAGGCGGTGGCCGCGGGCGCGCAGGACTACCTGGTCAAGGGGCAGGTCGACGGCGGCCTGCTGGCCAAGGCGATCCGCTTCTCGGTGGAGCGCAAGCGGGTCGACGAAGGACTGCGCAAGCTGCGCGAGGCCGCGCTGGTCGCCCAGGAGAACTCCCGGCTGGAACGCGGCCTGCTGCCCACCCCGCTGCTGGCCGACCCGCGCATCGGCTACCGCTCCCGCTACCGGCCCGGCCGCAGCCAGAGCCTGGTCGGCGGCGACTTCTACGACCTGGTCGAGGCCGAGGACGGCACGCTGTACACGCTGATCGGCGACGTGTCCGGGCACGGGCCGGACGAGGCCGCGCTGGGCGTGTGCCTGCGCGCGGGCTGGCGGACCCTGGTGCTGGCCGAGACCTCGCCGGAGCGGATGCTGCCCGCGCTCAACCGCAAGATCATCCGGCACCCGTACCCGCGGATGGTCTTCGCCACCGTCTGCATGCTGGTCTTCTCCCCCGACCGCAAGGTGGTGCACCAGTACCTGGCCGGGCACCCGCCGCCGATCACGCTGGCCGGCCCGGACACCCGGCAGCTGCCGGAGCAGCCCAGCGGTCCCGCGCTGGGCATCTTCGAGAGCGCGGAGTGGCCGGCCCAGCGGCTGGAGCTGCCGCCGGAGTGGACGCTGATGCTGTACACCGACGGGCTGTTCGAGGGCAAGACCGGCCGCGGCCGGGAACGGCTCGGCGAGGACGGCCTGGTGCGGCTGCTGCGCGCCCACCCCGGCGACGCCGTCACCGAGCCGGACTGGCTGGACGAGCTGATCAACGAGGTGCAGCAGCTCAACGGCGGCCCGCTCACCGACGACGTGGCGTTGCTGCAGCTGTCCTTCCGCGCCGGCGCGGAGTGAGCGCCGGAGTGGCCGATAGTCTGTCCACTGTGGAGGGACGGGTGCGCTGGTCGCTGCGGCGGCGGCTCGCGGTCGCCTTCGGCGTGCTCGGCGGGCTGCTGGCGATCGGCGTGCTGGCCGGGGTGCTGTCCGCGACCAGGCTCTTCGCCGCCAGCACGGACGTGGTGGACGACGTGTCCCCGGCCCGGATCCGCTCGGCCATGCTCGGCCAGACCTACGGTGACCAGCAGCTGGCCGTGCGCGACTACGTGCTCAGCGGCACCGAGAACCGGCTGGAGCGCTACCAGTCCGAGCGCACCGAGGAGTTCGCCACCCTGGCCAGGCTGCGCGAGCTGCTCGCGGGCAGGCCCGAGCTGAGGGCCAAGGTGGACGTCGTGCAGGCGGCGGCCGGCACCTGGCAGCGCGAGCTGGCCGAACCGGCCATCGCGCGGGTGAAGGCCAGCGGGGCCAGCGGCGCGCTGCTGGGCGGCCTGGACTACACCGAGCCCAGGTTCGTCGCGCTGCAGGACGCGCTGAAGGATCTGGACACCGCGATCGGCCAGCAACGGCTGGTCAGCAGGGCCGCGATGGAGCGGGCGCTGTGGACGCTGACCGGGCTGGGCATCGGGTTCGTGGCCTTCGCGCTGGTGTGCGCGGCGGCGCTGTGGCTGGCGCTGCGCCGCTGGGTGACCGCGCCGCTGGGCAGGCTCAGCGAGGAGACCACCAGGGTGGCCCAGGGCGACCTGTCCCGGCAGGTCGGCAGCGACGGGCCGCTGGAGATCGCCGCGCTGGCCGCGGACATCGAGGCCATGCGGGTGCAGATGTTCACCGCGCTGATGACCGCGGTCCGGGTGCAGGAGACGCTGCGGGAGCAGGCCGAACAGCTCAACGAGTCGGCCGAGGACCTGCGCCGCTCCAACGCCGAGCTGGAGCAGTTCGCCTACGTGGCCTCGCACGACCTGCAGGAGCCGCTGCGCAAGGTGGCCAGCTTCTGCCAGATGCTGCAACGCCGGTACAGCGGCCAGCTGGACGCGCGCGCCGACCAGTACATCGAGTTCGCGGTGGACGGCGCCAAGCGGATGCAGCAGCTGATCAACGACATGCTGGCCTTCTCCAGGGTGGGCCGGACCACCGGCGGGTTCACCGAGGTCGAGCTGGACGAGGTGCTGAGGCGGGCGCTGACCAGCCTGAGCGCCGCCCGCGAGGAGACCGGCGCGGTGGTCGAGGCGGACCCGCTGCCCACGGTGCGCGGCAACGCCACCCTGCTGGCCCAGGTGCTGCAGAACCTGGTGGGCAACGCGATCAAGTTCCGCGGCGAGGCCGTGCCGCACATCCGGATCACCGCCGAACGGCACGCCGAGGAGTGGCTGTTCCGCTGCGCGGACAACGGGATCGGCATCGAGCCGCAGTACGCGGAGAAGATCTTCGTGATGTTCCAGCGCCTGCACGCCAAAGAGGACTACACCGGCACCGGCATCGGCCTGGCGCTGTGCCGCAAGATCATCGAACACCACGGCGGCCGGATCTGGCTCGACACCGAGATCAGCCGAGGCACTACCGTGTGCTGGACCCTGCCGGTTCTCGCCGAGGAGCACGAGTGATCGAACCCTCAGACATCCGCCCCATCGAGGTCCTCCTGGTCGAGGACGACCCCGGTGACGTGCTGATGACCACCGAGGCCTTCGAGGAGAACAAGGTCGGCAACCGGCTGCACGTGGTCAGCGACGGCGTGGAGGCGATGGCGTTCCTGCGCCGGGAGGGCAAGTACGCCGACGCGCCCCGCCCGGACCTGGTGCTGCTGGACCTCAACCTGCCCAAGATGGACGGGCGGGAGGTGCTGACCGCGATCAAGGGCGATCCGCAGCTGCGCCGCATCCCGGTGGTGATCCTGACGACCTCGGAGGCGGAGGAGGACGTGCTGCGCAGCTACCAGCTGCACGCCAACGCCTACGTCACCAAGCCGGTGGACTTCGAGCAGTTCGTCAAGGTGGTCCGCCAGGTGGACGACTTCTTCCTGACCGTGGTGCGGCTGCCCAGGGTTCAGTAGGACGCGGAATGCGGTGGCGGCAGGTCAGGGTCCCGCCGCCACACCCCGCCTCACCTGGCGAACTGGAACCAGTTCAGGTTGGCGAAGTTCGCGCCCCCGCCGCCGGCGGCCACCACGTACAACCGCTGCACCCCGGTCGCCGATCCGCTCACGTTCGCGCTGCGGCTGGCCCAGCTCTGCCAGCCGCCGGTGCTCGCCGCGGGCACGGTCGCGACCACCGGCCCGGCCGGTGAGCCCAGCCGGAACTCCAGGGTCCCGTTGGTGCTCGCGCCGGAGGCCAGGCGGGCGGTGACCGTGCGCGGTGCGGTCGCGCCGAAGTCCACGTCGGCGTAACCGAGGTAGTCGCCCGCGGCGAGCCAGCCCACGTTGCGGCCGCAGCCGGCGTCGGTGCACCGCTGCACGTCGGTGCCGCGCTGCTCGTCGTAGTAGGCCGCGCCGATGACGTTGTACGGGCTCTGCGTGGCCGGGAACCGCTCGCCCGCGCCGTAGCCGAACAGCGGGGTCTTGCCGTCGCCGACGTTGACCGGCTGCTGGGCGGCACTGGTCATCCAGCTCACCGGCAGGGTGGCGGTGGGCTTGTGGTCGCCGAAGAGCACGTCGGCCACGCCGTTGCCCTCGGTGCCGGGCAGCCAGGCGGCCACCAGCGCGCTCCAGTCCGGCAGCTGCGCGGCGATGTCCAGCGGGCGGCCGGAGACCAGCACCGTGACCACCGGCACCCCGGCGGCCTTCAGGCGGTTCAGCGTGGCCAGGTCCTCCGCGTCCAGGCCCATGCCGCCGGGGCGGTCGCCGCTGTACTCCGCGTACGGGGTCTCGCCGAGGACCGCGATCGCGGCCTGGTAGCTGTCGTTGATCCCGTTGCCGCCGCGGTCGTAGGTGACCGTGGTCTGCGGGGACACCGCGGCCCGGATCCCTTGCAGCACGGTGGTTCCCGGCGTGATGCCGCCGCTGCTGCCCTGCCAGCTGATCGACCAGCCGCCGCTCTGGTTGCCGATGTCGTCGGCGTTCTTGCCGGCCACGAAGATCTTGCTCGCGGTCTTGGGCAGCGGCAGCACCCCGTGCTGGTTCTTCAGCAGCACCTGGGACTTGCGCACCGCCTCCCGGGCCAGCGCTCGGTGCGCCGGGCTGCCCACGGTGGCGGTGAAGGACCGGTCGGTGAACGGCTTCTCGAACAGGCCCAGCTCGAACTTCTTGGTCAGGATGCGCCGGTTCGCGTCGTCCACCCGGGACATCGGCACCCGGCCGGCCTGCACCTCGGCGCGCAGCAGGTCGATGAACTTCCGCCACTCCGAGGGCACCATCACCATGTCGATGCCCGCGTTGATCGACTGCCGCACCTCGGCGGCGGTGAAGCCGGGCTGGCCGTCGATCTGGTCGATGGCGTTGTAGTCGGAGACCACCAGGCCGGTGAAGCCCAGCTCGGTCTTGAGCAGGTCGGTGATCAGGTACCGGTGGCCGTGCAGCTTGGCGCCCTGCCAGCTGCTGTAGCTGATCATCACCGAGCCGACCTGGCGCGCGATGGCCTCGCGGAAGGGCGGCAGGTGGATCGAGCGCAGCTCGGCCTCGGAGATCTGGGTGTCGCCCTGGTCCTTGCCGCCAGTGGTGCCGCCGTCGCCGATCCAGTGCTTGGCGGTGGCCAGCACCGCGCCGGGCCGGTTCAGCGCGCTGCCCTGCAGGCCGGTGACCAGCGTGGTCATCGAGGTGGCGATCTCGGGGTGCTCGCCGAAGGACTCGTAGGTTCGGCCCCAGCGGTCGTTGCGGGCCACGCACAGGCAGGGCGCGAAGTCCCAGTCGATGCCGGTGCCGGAGACCTCCTTGGCGGTGGCCTCGCCGATCCGCCGCACCAGCTCCGGGTCGCGGGTCGCGCCCAGGCCGATGTTGTGCGGGAACAGGGTCGCGCCGCGCACGTTGTTGTGCCCGTGCACCGCGTCCACGCCGTAGATCAGCGGGATGTTCAGCGGGGTGGCCAGCGAGGCCCGCTGGAAGTTGTCGTACATGTCGGCCCAGGCGGTGGCGGTGTTCGGGCTGGGCGCCGAGCCGCCGCCGGAGAGCAGCGAGCCGATCCGGTAGGTGGTCAGGTCGGCGGCAGTGACCGAGGCGCGCTCGGCCTGGGTCATCTGGCCGATCTTCTCGTCAAGGGACATCCGGGACAGCAGGTCGGCGACCCTGGCGGGCACCGGCTGGGCCGGGTCCTTGTAGATCGGGTCGGCCGCCGCGGCCGGGCCCGTGACCAGGGCGGATCCCAGCAGGGCGAGGGTGAGCGCGCCGGTGGTCAGTCTCGCGAGGGACCGTTTGCGAGCGCTCTCACGTCGTCGTGGAAGAGGCATGGCAGGGCCTTTCGGGGAATTCGTTGCGACTCACAACAAGGCGGCCCCCTGACCGTAACCGGCCAGCCCCGCTTTAGGTCTAGACCAATCGGGTGCCTACTTTCGGGCTGAACCGAGCAGTCTAGAAAATATCCCTGTTCGGCTTATCGACCCCTGAGGGAAATGAAGCTACGCTTTTCTTCCATTTCCTACGATTGCGTTTCCGTGAGAAGCGCGAACGGTGAACTCTCTTTCCTAGCGTACTTTCGTGTTCCCTGTCCACGTCTGTACGTGAGGGCAAACAGTGAATTAGAGTCCGCCCTTACGTTCGCGCGAGCGTGCCTCACTTCCGTTCTGCACAAGAGCCAACCCTGCCCGGTGGTGCCAACAGGTGCCATCCGGCAGCTCTGCGGGAGAGGACAATGTTGATGAGTCGAACCCGGGACTGGCGGGGCAAAGCCGCAGCGGTGACGCTGCTGGCCGCCGCCACCACCGCCCTCGCCGCCCTGCCGGCCACCGCCGCGCCGGAGGCCGCCATCCGCAACACGGGTGGTGAGGGCGCCGTGCCCAACAGCTTCATCGTCGTGCTGAAGGACAGCGCCGAGGTCAGGGCAGCCTCGGTCGCCACGGTCGCGAGCAATCTCGCGGCCACCTATGGCGCGAAGGTCGGACGAACCTATGACACCGCCATTCGTGGTTTCTCGGTGACCGTCGGGGAATCGCAGGCGCGGCGTCTGGCCGCCGACCCTCAGGTCGCATTTGTGGAACAGAACCGCACGGTGCGTATTTCCGGGACCCAACCTAATCCGCCATCCTGGGGACTTGACCGAATCGACCAGCGGGCGCTCCCGCTGAACCAGTCCTACACGTATCCGAATGACGGCACCGGAGTGAACGTCTACGTCGTGGACACCGGTATCCGGGTGACGCACCAGGACTTCGGCGGCCGCGCGGTCTCCGGCTACGACTTCATCGACAACGACACCAACGCCGATGACTGCCAGGGTCACGGCACGCACGTCGCGGGCACCGTGGCCGGTACCGCGCACGGCGTGGCCAAGGGCGCCAAGGTGCACGGCGTCCGGGTGCTGAACTGCCAGGGCTCCGGCACGTACGAGCAGGTCATCGCCGGTATCAACTGGGTGGCCAACAACGCGGTCAAGCCCGCCGCCGCCAACATGAGCCTCGGCGGCGGGGCCAGCGACGCGGTGGACGCGGCCGTGCGCGGCGCCATCACCAAGGGCGTCACCTTCGCGCTGGCCGCCGGCAACGGTGACATCTTCGGCCGTCCGCAGGACGCCTGCACGGTGTCCCCGGCCCGGACCCAGGAGGCCATCACCGTCGGCGCCACCGACACCAACGACAACAAGGCGACCTTCTCTAACTTCGGCACCTGCGTCGACATCTTCGCGCCAGGGGTGAACATCACCTCGGCGTGGAAGGACAACGACACCATCACCCGCACCATCTCCGGCACCTCGATGGCGGCCCCGCACGTCGCGGGCGCGGCGGCCCTGGTGCTGCAGGCCAACCCGGCCTTCACCCCGCAGCAGGTGCGGGACGCCATGGTGAACGCGGCCACCCCGGACAAGGTGGTCAACCCCGGCACCGGCTCGCCGAACAAGCTGCTCTTCGTCGGCGAGGGCGGCACCACGCCGCCGCCGAGCTGCACCCTGACCAACGACAACGACATCCCGGTGCCCGACCTGGCCACCGTGGAGAGCCCGGTGACCGTGGCCGACTGCGCGGGCAACGCGGCCACCGTGACCGTGGACGTCAACATCAAGCACACCTGGCGCGGTGACCTGGTGGTCGACCTGCTCGCGCCCGACGGCACCCCGTTCCGCCTGAAGGGCTCCAGTGGCTCCGACAGCGCGGACGACGTGGTGGGCTCGTTCACCGTCAACGCGGCAGGCAAGGTGAAGAACGGCGTGTGGAAGCTGCGGGTGCAGGACGTGGCCCGTTCCGACACCGGCACCATCCTGAGCTGGACCATCAAGCTCTGAGCTGATCCCGGTGTGGCGGCGGTTGTTGACTCGGTCTCAACCGCCGCCACACCGGCGCGCACCGGGTTAGCTTCACCGGGTGCCCACCGTTGTCGCTGGTTTTGTGCCGATCTGGGCGCTGACCGGGGTGGGCTACCTGGTGCGGCGCACCAACCTGTTCGGCCTGGCCGCCGAGCGCGCGCTGACCAGGGTGGTCTTCTACCTGGCGATGCCCGCGGTGCTGTTCACCACGCTGAGCCGGGTCTCCCTGGACGGCCTGGCCAGCGGCTCGATCCTGGCCTTCGCCGCGAGCACGGTGCTGGTCGGCGCGCTCGGCCTGGCCGCCAGCCGCTGGCTGTTCCGCCGCAGGCTGGCCGACCAGGCCATCGGCGGCATGTCCTCGGCGTATGTGAACGCGGCCAACCTGGGCATCCCGGTGGCCATCACCGTGCTCGGCGACCCGAGTTTTGTGGTGGCCGCGCTGATGTTCCAGCTGCTGGTGGTCATGCCCACGGTGCTGACCCTGATCGACACCGACCTCAACGCCGGTGGCGGCGGCCGCTACGCCGCGATCCGCCGGGTCCTGCTGCTCCCGGTCCGCAACCCGGTGATCCTGGGCGCCGCGGGCGGTCTGGCCATCGCCGCCCTGGGCTGGAAGCTCCCGCCGCTGCTCGCCCAGCCACTGGACCTGCTCGGCGGCGCGGGCGTGCCGCTGGCCCTGCTGGTGCTGGGCATGTCCCTGTTCGGCCGCGCCGAGTCCGCCGACCTGCCCCGCCGCAGCGAGGTGCTGGTGGTGGTCACGCTCAAGATCGTGCTGCAACCCCTGGTGTGCTTCCTCATCGGCCGCTTCGCCCTCGGCCTCGACGGTCCGGCGCTGCTGGCCGCGGTGCTGTTCGCGGCCCTGCCCACCGCGCAGAACGCCTTCGTCTTCGCCAGCCAGTACCAGCTCCGCGCGGGCGCGCTGGCCCGCGACTCGATCCTGCTGACCACCCTGCTGTCCATGGCCAGCCTGACCCTGATCACCTACCTGCTGAGCTAGCCCGCCACCCGGTAGGTGACGTGGGTGACCATGGGCGAGTGCTCCACCAGCACCGGCTCCAGCTCCATCCGCGGCCCCTGGTCGAACAGCGGCGTGCCCGCCCCCAGCAGCACCGGAGCCACGTGCAACCGCAGCTCCTGCACCAGCCCCGCGTGCATGGCCGCCCGGATCACCTGGGCTCCACCGGCCACCACCACATCCCGCTCCCCAGCCGCCGCCCGCGCCCGGTCCACCGCCCGCCGCACCCCGTCGGTGACGAAGGTGAACCGAGTGACGCCCTGGATGTGGTCGGGCCGGTCCCGGTTGGTGAGCACAAAACAGGGCCGCTGCCAGGCCCCGTCCCCGCCCCACTTGCCGATCCCGACGTCGAAGAGCCGCCGCCCCAGCACAAACGCCCCGGTGTTGGCGAACATGCGGCCCGCCACCGCCAGATCCGCCTCACCCGGTGGCGTGTCCCCGAACCCGAGCCAGTGGTGCAGCCGCAACCCGTGCAGCCCCATGGGTTGCGCGGCGCTCACCTCCGGCCCGGCGACGAACCCGTCCACCGACACGGTGATCTCCGCGATGACCCGTCCCACACCATCTCCCCACCAGCGCCGGTTAGCGTGTCCGCACGCCGGAGAAGTCCCCGGCGCACTGGGAGGAAACCTTATGGCCCCGAGCACCAGACCCATCTGCCTGACCTGTGGCACCCAGTACGCGGCCCCCCGCGCGGACTGTCCCATCTGCACCGATGAGCGCCAGTACGTGCCCGCGGCCGGCCAGCGCTGGACCGACTTCGACGCGCTGCGCGCCAACCCGGAGCTCAAGCCCCGCATCCAGGAGGAGGGCCCCGGCCTCACCGGCATCGGCACCGAACCGAGGTTCGCCATCGGCCAGCGCGCCCTGCTGGTCCAGGCCCCCACCGGCAACATCCTCTGGGACTGCACCGCCTACCTGACCGACGAGATCATCACCGCCGTCCAGGACCGGGGCGGCCTGTCCGCCATCGCGATCAGCCACCCGCACTACTACACCACCATGGTCGAATGGGCCCACGCCTTCAACGTCCCCATCCACCTGCACGAGCACGACGCCGAGTGGATCGGCCGCCCAGACCCGTCCATCCAGCTGTGGTCCGGCACCCACAAACCCTTGGCCGACAACCTCACCCTGGTCAACCTGGGCGTGCACTTCGCGGGCGGCACGGTGCTGCACTGGAACCGCGCCCTGCTCACCGGCGACATCGTCCAGGTCATCCCGGACCGGAGTCACGTGGCGTTCATGTACAGCTACCCGAACCTGATTCCCGAGCGGCCGGCGGTTGTCCGCAGGGCGCAGGAACTGTTGCGGGACTTGGACTTTGACGCGATCTACGGGGCTTGGTGGGACTCGACGATTCCGGAGAACGGCCACGAGATCGTGCAGCGCTCGGCCAAGCGGTACTTGGAGTATGTGCGCGACGACAGCTGAACGGACCGGGAAACGTTGCGGCGCAGGGGGTTGGCTTTTCAAAACCTGTCCGA
>NZ_JAMHIV010000038.1 GCF_023897065.1 Crossiella sp. SN42 | reverse complement strand
CTGGTGGGGGTGCGGGGCCGAGGGGTTAGCTTGCTAGCTCGCTAGCGGCCTGGGATCAGGCGCCGCCGGAGAGCTTTTCGCGGAGGGCGGCCAGCTGCTCGTCGCTGGCCAGGGTGCCGCTGCTGTCGCCACCGGAGCTGTAGTTGCCGCCGCCGGTGCTGGCGGGGGCGCCGCCCTCGCCGGTGGTGCCTGCGGCCGCTGCCTCGGCGTCGGCCTCGGAGGCCTTGACAACCTGCTTGATGTGGGCGTCGTAGCGGGCACGCGCCTCGGCGTACTGCTTCTCCCACTCCTCGCGCTGCTTGTCGAAGCCCTCGAGCCAGTCCTGGGTCTCCGGGTCGAAGCCTTCGGGGTAGATGTAGTTGCCCTCGGCGTCGTACTCGGCGGCCATGCCGTACTGGGTCGGGTCGAACTCGGAGTCCGCGGTGAAGCCCTCGTTCGCCTGCTTCAGGGACAGCGAGATCCGGCGACGGTCCAGGTCGATGTCGATGACCTTGACCATGACGTCGTCGCCGACCTGGACGACCTGCTCCGGGATCTCCACGTGGCGCTCGGCCAGCTCGGAGATGTGGACCAGGCCCTCGATGCCCTCGTCCACCCGGACGAACGCGCCGAACGGAACCAGCTTGGTGACCTTGCCCGGCACGATCTGGCCGATCGCGTGGGTCCGGGCGAACTGGCGCCACGGGTCTTCCTGGGTGGCCTTCAGCGACAGGGAGACGCGCTCGCGCTCCATGTCGACGTCGAGCACCTCGACGGTGACCTCCTGGCCGACCTCAACCACCTCGGAGGGGTGGTCGATGTGCTTCCAGGACAGCTCGGAGACGTGCACGAGGCCGTCCACACCGCCAAGGTCGACGAAGGCGCCGAAGTTGACGATGGAGGACACAACGCCCTTGCGGACCTGGCCCTTCTGCAGCTGGTTGAGGAACTCGCTGCGGACCTCGGACTGGGTCTGCTCGAGCCACGCGCGGCGGGACAGGACCACGTTGTTGCGGTTCTTGTCCAGCTCGATGATCTTGGCTTCGAGCTCGCGGCCGACGTACGGCTGGAGGTCGCGCACGCGGCGCATCTCGACCAGGGACGCGGGCAGGAAGCCACGCAGCCCGATGTCGAGGATGAGCCCACCCTTGACCACCTCGATGACGGTGCCCTTGACCGGCTCGTCCTTCTCCTTGAGCGCCTCGATGGTGCCCCAGGCGCGCTCGTACTGAGCACGCTTCTTGGAGAGGATCAGACGGCCTTCCTTGTCCTCCTTCTGGAGAACGAGGGCCTCGACGTGATCACCGACAGTGACTACCTCGGCGGGGTCGACGTCGTGCTTGATCGACAACTCGCGCGAGGGGATGACGCCCTCGGTCTTGTAGCCGATATCGAGAAGCACCTCGTCACGGTCGACCTTGACGATGGTGCCTTCGACGATGTCGCCATCGTTGAAGTACTTGATGGTCAAATCGATGGCGGCGAGGAAGTCCTCCGCCGTCCCGATGTCGTTGATGGCGACCTGCGCGGCCGCGGCGGGAACGGTGGTGGTGTCGGTGGACATTAGGTGGGTTGCTCCGGTACGGATTGGGTGTCGATACGGACTGAAGTTGTGGGTGTAGCTCGCCGGGCGGCGCGGCTCCAGCCACCGCAGCCGACGAGGAGATCCACAACAGTGCCGGTTCCGGGCAGAGCGCACCTATAGCGCGTTCAGTATCGTACGCACCCTCTCGATCGCCGGGCAAACCCGGTGGGGTGTCTTTAGCCAGAAGGAGCAGCCGTGGCCGCGCCAGCGGAGGACCGCCACGCCACCGCCGAGCGGGTTCTCGGCACGTCGAAGGTGGTCAAACGCCGGGTGGACGCCGAGGAGTCGCGGCTGGCCAGCCGGATCTGGTGGGACGCAGACGCCGACGACTACCAAGCAGAACACGCGGAGTTCCTGGGCGAGGCGGAGTTCGTCTGGTGCCCAGAAGGGCTGCTGGAGCGCGACCTCGGACTGCTGGGCGAGCTCGACGGGCGGCGGATCCTGGAGATGGGCTGCGGGATGGCGGCCTGCGCGCGCTGGCTGGCCACCCAGGGCGCGCACGCGGTCGGCCTGGACGTCTCGGCCGGGATGCTGCGGCACGCCCAGCAGGCCGGCCTGGACGTCGGGGTGCGGGTGCCGCTGGTGCAGGCCAGCGGGGACCAGCTGCCCTTCGCCGACGGGGCCTTCGACACCGTGTGCAGCGCGTTCGGCGCGGTGCCGTTCGTGGCCGATCTTGGCTTGCTGCTGTCGGAGGTCCACCGCGTGCTCAAGCCGGGCGGGCGGTGGGTCTTCGCCGTGACTCACCCGATGCGGTGGATCTTCCCGGACGACCCGGGCGAGGCCGGGCTGGTCGCCATGCAGTCCTACTTCGACCGCACCCCGTACCTGGAGGTCGACGAGAACGGCACGCCGACCTACGTCGAGCACCACCGGACCATGGGCGACTACCTGCGCGAGCTGAACCGGGCCGGGCTGCTGCTGGACGAACTGCTGGAGCCGGAGTGGCCGGAGGGCCACACCCGCGAGTGGGGCCAGTGGAGCCCGCTGCGCGGTGAGCTCTTCCCCGGCACCGCGATCTTCCGCTGCCACAAGGCCGGTCCATGACACTGGTCGGTGACCTGCTGGCGGCGCAGACCGCGCACTTCGCCGGTCTCGACCCGCTGCTGCCGCCCGCCGCGGGGCCGGTGCGCGGGGACGCGGTCAGCGCCGCGCTGCCCGACGGCGGCCGGGTGGCCGGGATGGTGGAGTTCACCGAGTACCCGCCCGGCTCGGCGAACCGGCTGTGGTCGGCGGCCAGGGTGTGGGAGCTGGTGCCGGTGCTGGGCGCCAGCGGCCGGGCGGGCATGGACGCGCTGCTGCGGGCCTGGCAGCACCGGATGGCCGGGCAGGCCGACTTCGACCCGGACTCCGCCTGCGTGCTGAACTGGCCCAGCCGGGACGTGGCCGCCACCCGCGCGCTGCTGGACCACGGCCTGGTCCCGCTGTCGGTGCTGGCGGTGCGCGAGCGGCTCGGGTCCACCGCCCCCTCTCCCGGCCCGCTGACCGTGCGCAGGGCCAGGCTGGCCGACCTGGACGCGGCGGTGGAGCTGTCCATGCTGGAGCTGGCGTACTCGGCGCTGGTCGGCTCGGCGGTGATCCGGCCGGACGCGGCGGCGCTGAAGCGGGAGGCGCTGGCCAACCGGCTGCGCGCGGGCGACCCGGTGTGGCTGGCCGAGCACGACGGGGTGCCGGTGGGCTTAGCGGAGTGCGGCTGGACCGACTCCGGCCCCAGGACCGCGGCGGCGGCCCGGCTGCCGCACGGGCGCTGGGGCTATGTGAACTGCGTGTCGGTGCTGCCGGGGGCGCGCGGGTCCGGGGTGGGGCAGCTGCTGATGGCGGCCGCGCACGCGGAGTTCGCCACGGCCGGGGTGGCCGGCAGCTACCTGTACTTCAACCCGCCGAACCCGCTGTCCTCGGTGTTCTGGGCGCGGCAGGGCTACCGGCCGCTGTGGACGATGTGGGAGATCCGGCCGGCGGGGGCGCTCCGCTAGCCGGCGGGACGGGCGAGCGCGGCCACGGGTGGCGCGGCGCGGCGACCGGGATGAGGATCCGGATGCCGGGGTTTTCCAGGCCGGACGGCCGGTAAGAGTGCTCTGCGCGGTCTGTCCGAGTTGCGCGGGCGGCCTTCCGAGGGGACAATTTGAACTGACCGGTCAGTTCAAAGAGTTGGTAAAGAGCCCGCGAGGAGAGCACCCGGTGGAGATCCTGGCCAGGGAAGTCGGCGTGAACGGCGCGCACGGCCCGTTGCTGCGGCCGACCACGCTGCGGGTGCACGCGGGACAGGTCGCCCTGGTCGCCGGGGAGCCCGGCACCGGGCACACGCCGCTGGCGCTGATGCTGGCCGGGCGGATGGCGCCCTCGGCGGGCGAGGTCACCGTGGACGGGCGGCGCGACGACGCGGCGCTGCGCAAGCGGGTCGCCGTGATCGACGCGCCGGGGGTGACCGAGCCGGAGGACGCGCTGCCGCTGCGCACCGTGGTCGGCGAGGAGCTCTCCTTCGCGGGACAGCCTGCCGGGCGGGCCGCGGTGCGGGACTGGCTGCGGCGGCACGACGCCGAGCAGCACGCGGCCACCCGCTTCGACCGGATCCCGCCGACCGTGCGCACCCGGCTGCTGACCGAGCTGGCCGCCGAGCGGCCCGAGGTGCGGCTGCTGGTGCTGGACTGCCCGGACCGGCACTGCGACGACCCGCACACCTGGTGGACCGTCGCCCGTCAGCACGCCACCCGCGACCGGGCGGTGGTGGTGCTGTGCACCGAGACTTCGGCGCGCCTGCTGGACCTGCCCGCGGCCCGCTTGGGCCGCCAGGTCCAGCCGCCCGCCTTCACCGTGAGCAACACTGAGGACGAGACCCGATGACTGCCTTCCGCCTGGCCAAGGGCGAGTTCCAACGGATCACCGCGGGCAAGCTGCCCAAGCTCGCCGTGGTCGCGCTGGCCCTGGTGCCGCTGCTCTACGGCGCGCTGTACCTGTACGCGAACTGGGATCCCTACGGCAAGCTCAAGGACGTGCCGGCCGCGCTGGTGGTGGCCGACACCGGCAGCGGGGACCTGCGCGCCGGGGAGAAGGTCGCGGACAAGCTGGCCAACTCCGAGGCCTTCGACTGGCACCGGGTGGACGCCCAGGAGGCCGAGACCGGGGTGCGGGACGGCAAGTACACCTTCTCGCTGACCCTGCCAGCCGACTTCTCCGCCGCGCTGGCCTCGCCGGGCAAGTTCGAGCCCAGGCAGGGCACGCTGATCCTGACCACCAACGACGCCAACAACTACATCGTGCGCACCATCGCGGACAAGGTGGTCGGCGAGGTGCGGCGGGCGGTCGCGGCGGACGCGGGCACCGAGGCCGCGGACCGGCTGCTGATGGGCTTCTCCACGTTGCGGGACAAGACCTTGGAGGCCGCCGACGGCGCCGGGAAGCTGGCCGACGGTTCGAAGAAGGTCTCCGACGGGGTGGGCACCGCCCGGGAGAAGATCAACGAGCTGCACACCGGCCTGGACAAGCTGGCCGACGGCGCGGACACCCTGGCGGCCAAGAACGGTGAGCTGGCCACGGGCATGGCCACCATGAAGGAGAAGACCGCGCCGCTGCCCGGCAAGACCAAGCAGCTGGCCGACGGCGCGGCCAAGGTCGCCGACGGCAACGCGCAGCTGGCGCAGAAGGCAGGCACGGTCGCCGAGGGCTCGCAGCACCTGGTGGACTTCCTCAGCGGCAAGAAGGAGGACCTGGCCAAGCGGCTGCGCGAGCTGGGCCTGGCCGAGGAGCAGGTGCAGCGGGTGCTGGCCGCGGTCACCGAGGCCGGGAAACCGGTGCGGGAGACCAACGACAAGATCCAGGGCGCGGTCGGCCAGGTCAGGCAGCTCGCCGACGGGTCCAAGCAGGTCGCCGACGGCGCGAAGACCCTGGCCGCCAGCAGCGCGGAGCTGACCGGCAAGATCGGCGAGGCCGCGGACGGGGCGAAGAAGCTGGCCGATGGCGCGAAGACGTTGCGGGACGGCGTGCGCAAGGCCGACGACGGCTCCGGCAAGCTCTACTCGGGCACTGCGGAGCTGCAGGACGGCGCGAAGAAGGTCAGCGACGGCAACGGCGAGCTGCACGGCAAGCTGGCCGAGGGCGCCGGCCAGATCCCGAACCCGGACGACGAGACCCGCAAGGCCACCGCGCGCACCATCGGCGACCCGGTCGCGGTCCGCGCGGTCGGGGAGAACCAGGCGCCCAACTACGGTTCCGGCCTGGCCCCGTTCTTCCTCGGCCTGGCGCTGTGGATCGGCGCGTTCGTGCTGTTCCTGTTGCTGCGCCCGCTGTCCCGGCGCGCGCTGGCCTCCGGCGCCAACCCGGTCAGGGTGGCATTGGGCGGCTGGCTGCCCGCCGCGGTGCTCGGCGCGGTGCAGACCGCGATGCTCTTCGGCGTGGTGACACTGGCGCTGGGCATCACCCCGGCCCGGCCGTGGGGCGCGCTGGGCTTCATGCTGCTGACCTCGCTGGCCTTCACCGCGGTGCTGCACGGGTTGAACGCGCTGCTGGGCCCGGCGGGCAAGTTCGTCGGCCTGGTGCTGCTGGTGTTGCAGCTGACCACCGCGGGCGGCACCTTCCCGTGGCAGACCGTGCCCGACCCGCTCAAGCCGCTGCACCTGATCCTGCCGCTGTCCTACGTGGTCGACGGCAACCGGCACCTGCTCTATGGCGGCGGACTGGGCCCGGTGTGGGAGGACGTCACGGTGCTGTCGATGTACCTGGTGCTGGGGCTGGCGCTGTCCTGCCTGGCCGCCTACAAACAACGGGTGTGGACGCCGACGAAGCTCAAGCCGGAGCTGGTGCTGTGAACACCGCGGCGAAGACGGTGCGCAAGACCACCAGCAAGCAGAAGCTGTTCGACGCCGCGCTGCGCCTGATCGGCGAGCGCGGCGCGGCCGGGGTCACCGTGGACGAGATCGCGGCCAGCGCCGGGGTGGCCAAGGGCACCGTCTACTACAACTTCGGCAGCAAGGACGGGCTGGTCGAGGCGCTGCTGCGGCACGGGGTGGACCTGTTGGCCGGGCAGCTGCGCCGGGCCGAGGAGGTGCCGGACACCGAGTCCTCGGTGGAGACCCTGGTGGACGGGGCGCTGCTGTTCTTCGGCGAGTACCCGGAGTTCGCGCAGCTGCTGGTGAGCGAGATGTGGCGGACGCCGGGCCAGTTCCACGGCACGCTCTCGCTGCTGCGCGATGACATCGTGGCCATCGTCAAGCGGGTGCTGCAGCGGCACGCGGACGCGGGACGGCTGTGCGGGGTGGAGGTGGGCACCGCCTCGGCGGCGCTGTTCGGCACGCTGCTGGTGGTGGCGCTGGACTGGCAGACCTTCCAGCGGCAGCGGACCCGCGAGGAGGTCCGCGAGTCGGTGATGCTGTTGGTCAGGGGCATGGGTCGGGGCAAGCGCTGAGCTGTGCCGGAATCGGTACTCCTACCGATATCTTTCCCGCCGCCGCGCCGGGCAGAGTGGGTGGCTCACTGCGGAGCCGGATGCCTGGTGGGGGTTCATGGCACAGGAGGAAGCGCGGACCGGGCGGCTGGTCGGCGGGCGCTACCGGCTGGCCGAACGGCTGGCCGCCGGTGGGTTCGGGCGGGTGTGGCGGGCCTACGACGAGACGCTGCGGGTGCCGGTGGCGGTCAAGGAGGTGTGGCTGCCGCCCGCGCTGTCGCAGGAGCAGCACGCCGAGCGGCTGACGCGCGCGGAGCGGGAGGCGCGCAACGCCGCCGCGCTGCGGGAGCACCCGAACATCGTGCCGGTGCATGACATCGTGATCGAGGACGACAAGCCGTGGCTGGTGATGCGGCTGGTGGCCGGGCGGTCGCTGGGTGAGCGGCTCAAGGAGCGGCGCAGGCTGCCGGTGGCCGAGGTCAGGGAGGTCGCGACGGCGCTGCTGGCGGCGCTGGAGGCGGTGCACGCGGCGCGGATCACGCACCGGGATGTCAAGCCCGCCAACGTGATGCTGGCCGAGGGCGGCGAGGTGCTGCTCACCGACTTCGGCATCGCGGTGCACGAGGCCGACCCGCAGGTCACCGAGTCCGGGATGATCATCGGCACCCTGGAGTACCTGTCGCCGGAGCGGGCCGCCGGAGCGGCCGGTGCGGCGCCGAGCGACCTGTTCTCGCTGGGGGTGACGCTCTACCGGGCGGTGGAGGGCGTCTCGCCGTTCCGGCGGGAGCCGCCGCGCTCGACCCTGGACGCGATCCGGTTCGACGAGCCACCGCCGATGAAGCACGCCGGTGAGCTGGCGCCGCTGATCGCCCGGCTGCTGGCCAAGGACCCGGAGCGGCGGCCCAGCGCGACCGAGGCGCGGCAGCTGCTCGACCCGGCCTCGACCACGCTGACCGACGACCTCCCGCCGCCGGTGGTGGCACCGCCCGCGCGGTCCGGCCGGGTGGTGGCCGCGGTGCTGGGCACCATCGCGGTGCTGGTGCTGGCGTACTCCCAGCACCAGCCGTTCGCCGACTTCGTCAACGGCGGTCTCGGCCTGAGCACGAGCACCACCACGGCGCGCACGACCACGGCCACCACGGAACGCACCACCCGCGCCACCACCGGACGCGCCACCCCGGCCACCACCGCGCAGCGCGTCACCGCGGCCCCCGCCAGCACCGCCGCCCCGGCCAGCACCGCCGCCGACCCGAAGAGCCTGGACCGGCAAGACACCGACCGCACCCCGCTGACCACCGAGGCGCTGCTGCCGAAGTCCTTCCGGGACAGCAAGAACGTGGAGTACACCCTGCGCAGCGGCGGCCAGCAGAGCTGCCTGGGCAACGCCGAGCGGGCACCGGTGCGGGACGCGTTGCGCAGGGCCAGGTGCACCACCATGCTCGCCGCGACCTACGTGGACCACTCCGACCAGGTGCTGATCTCGGTGGTGGTGCTCCCGCTGCCCGACGCGGCCACCGCGAACACCGCCTTCGGCGAGCTCAGCGGCACGAACACCGCGGACTGGGGCATCTGGTGTCCCCGGCAGGGCGCGGGTTCGACGGTGTGCCAGGGCGACTACCACCGGGCGACGCAGTACGGCTACCTGACGCGGCGGCACCGGTACGTGGCGCACGCGCGCGCCCTCTACGTGAACCTGAGCCGGGGCACGGCGGAGCTGCCCTGGGTGACGGCGGCGGCGCGGAAGGCGGCGGAGGTGGCGGGGCCGCGCTAGGTCGTGTCCTCACAGTCCCGTCTGCGAAAGTCGTGATCGGTTTGGTCGCTGGCGGTGCGGCCGGGACGGCCTCATACCGGACGTATCCGGGCGTTCCGGCCGTGCCGCCAGCGACCAAACCGGCGCGGCTATCGCGGGCGGGACTGTGAGGACACGACCTAGCCCCGTGCCGGGCCCAGCGCCGGTAGCCTTGGCCGATCGGGGACGCCAGGGGACGAGGGGGTGGTCGCCGGTGACCGAGCTGTCCGCGCGGCGGCGGGCGCTGCTGACCGGGGTGACGATCACGGCGGTGCTGGTGGCCACGGTGGTCGTGCTGCGCGAAGACACCGACCCGCCCGCGCCACCGCCGGGACCGACCACCACGGTGGCCGAGGAGCCCGCGGTGCCGCAGCTGCGCTCGGTGGACGTGGTCGCCGGGCGGCACTTCTTCGGTGTGCTCGGGCACTGCCGGGGGCAGACCGAACCCCGGTGCGCGCACACGCTGATGGAGTCCGAGGACGGCGGGATCACCTTCGCCGACCTGCCGGAGGAGCTGCGCGGCGAGCGTTCGCGGCTGTCGGTCGGAGTGACGGCGCTCGGGCAGCAGCGGCTGGTCGTGCGGGCCAACGAAGGTGCGCACTGGTTCAGCGCGGATCGGGGGCGTACCTGGAGCAAGGTGACCGAGGACGCCGCGCCGGTGGACTCGATCCCGGCGGGTGGCCTGCTGGAGCGGTACTGCCAGCCGGGGGCGGCCTGCCTGCCGAAGATCATGGTGCTGCTGCCGGAGTCCGGGCGGCGGGCCGAGCTGCGCACCCTGCCGCCGCTGGCCGAGGCCTACCCCCTGCCGTTCCCGGACACCAAGGGCCGCTGGCGGGTGGTCGGCAAGCAGGACGGGCGGCCGGTGGTGGCCACCAGCGCTGATGAGGGCCGCAGCTGGCGGCTGGCCGAGCTGCCGTCAGGTGGTCCGGGCACGGTCGTGCAGGTCGAGGTGGCCGAGTCCGGCGAGGTCGGCTTCATCCAGCTGATCACCCACGACGGGCGGGCGGAGTCGGCCACGGCCAGCCGCTCGGCCCTGTACCGCCAGCGCGGCGAGCGCTGGGAGCTCCTCTGGCAGGACGGCAAGCGGGACGAACACCCGCGCTCGATGACAAGCATGCTGCCCCGGCCCGGCGGGCAGCTGGTCGCGCTCGACATCGAGGGCCGGAGCTGGGTGCTCGATGAGGGCGCGCGGTCCTTCCGGCAGGCCGGCCGCGGTGAGAAGCTGCCTGCCAACTCCCAGGTCCACCGCATTCGCACCGGCTACCTGCTGGTGGAGGGCAGCAAGTACTGGCACACCGTGGACGGGGTGGGCTGGATGCCGCTGCACAGCCGCTAGGGCGTGTCCTAGGGCTCCTCGCGCAGGCTGACCGCGGTGGCGGCCACCGCGAGCGGTCCGGCGACCACCAGCAGCAGTGGCGGCAGCGCCCACACCAGCACCCCGGCCGCGGCGAGCGCGCAGGCCACCAGCAGGAAGCCCCCGGGGTCGAGCACCGCCTTGTCGTAGGCCACGCGGGCGGCGGCCAGCCAGCCGCGGCCGGTGGCGCCGACGATGGCCGCGGCCAGCAGGAGCAGCGCGAAGGCCCACAGGGTGACCAGGCGGACCAGCCAGTGCAGCACCCAGCCGCCGGGCAGTTCCAGGTCGGCCAGCAGCATCAGGTTCAGGGTGAGCAACGCGGTCACCGCGAGGAAGCCGGTGCCGGCGAGCAGGTGGCGGCGCAGGCCGTTGCCGAGGGTGGCGCGGAAGACCGGCAGCAGCGCCGGGGCCTCGCCGTCGCGCCAGCGGGCGGTGACCGCGCAGGCGGCGGCGAACCCCGCGGGCAGGGTCAGCACCGGCACCGCGCAGGCCGCGACGAGCAGGCCGAGCAGCACGGTGTCGGACAGCGTGGACAGGCGGTCCCACCACACGGCGGAGCCGCGCAGGTGGCCGGCAGGCGTCCGATCCGCCATCGGCGCTCACCCCTTCAGGCCCGAGGTCGCTACACCTTGAACCAGGAAGCGTTGGAAGGCAAGAAAGAACAGGAGTATCGGCACCAGGGACTGGGTGAAGAAGTAGTTCCAGGCCCGGATGAAGCTGAACAGCGCGCAGGAGACCATGGTGCCCAGCGCGGTGCTGGTGGTCACGAGCAGCGAGTTGCCCAGGACAGTGCCGAACCCGGCCGCGCCGAGCAGCTCCTCGACCGGGCGCACCGAGGCACGTACGTCAGCGTCGCCACCACCGCGGTGCGGTAGCGGTCGTCCTGGGTGAACAGCTCGACGTAGTTGTCCGGGCCTACCCAGCGTGGGGTCCGGCGATGGCGCGCAGCCAGGCGTCGACCTGGCGCTGGCCGCGCAGCCGCACCACGGGCAGCTCGGTGGGCAGCAGCTCGCGCACCCTGGCCCGCACCTTCGGATAGGTGGACCAGGCCCAGCGCACCACGTGCTCCGGGTCGGTGAAGATGGTGCGCAGCGGCGGTTCCTGCTCCCCGTTCCACAGCTTCTCGCCGCGGCGGCGGCGCTGGTAGGTGCGCCAGGCGACCCGCCGGATCACGGTGTGCCGGGGGTGGTCCAGCCAGACCATCAGCTCGGCGCGTTCGGCCAGCAGCGGCCGCACCGAGTCGTACTGCCACTCGCAGACCCACTCATCGCTGGTGGCGAACTCGGTGACCTCGGCAAGGAAGGTGGGCCGGGGAATCCACTGTGGACCGTGGTAGAGCGCGTCCAGCTCCACGGTCGGCAAGGCGAAGATCCGGCCCAGCTCGCCGACCATGGTCGTCTTGCCCGCGCCGGAGGCCCCGGCGACGAGGATGCGTTGGGGTTTCAGGTGAAGTGGCTCGTTCCACTGGAGCAGCACGGCGGGCAGCCTACTGCCGTACCCTGCGGTCACACGCCCTGATACGAGGAGGCCGCTCGAATGCGCCGCTGGTTGGTCGCCCTGCTGTCAGCGCTGGTCGCCTCCGGTATCGGCGTCACCGTCAACGTGGCCACCGACCTGGGCACGAACGTGTGGGCGTGGGTGGCGCTGGGCGTGCTGACCCTGGCCGCGGCCGGGGTGGCGGTGTGGGCGCAGCGCGGCGAGCCCGAGGCGCGCGGCGGCACCCGCAACACGATCACCGGCACGGTGCACGGCTCGGTGGTCCAGGCCGACACGGTGACCGGCGGGATCACCCTGGGTCGCCCCGAGGACCAGCAGCGCTGACCCGCGGGGCGACCCCCGGGGTCAGTGCGCGGCCTCGTCCCACGAGTGGCCGACGCCGACCGAGACGTCCAGCGGCACGTCCAGCTGGTAGGCGTTGCCCATGTGCTCGCGGACCAGCGCCTCCACCGCCGCCCGCTCGCCGTCGGCGATCTCCAGCACGAGCTCGTCGTGCACCTGCAGCAGCATCCGGGAGCGCAGGTCGGAGGCGGAGATGGCCTGGTGCACGCCCAGCATGGCCACCTTGATGATGTCGGCGGCGCTGCCCTGGATGGGCGCGTTGAGGGCCATCCGCTCGGCCATCTCGCGGCGCTGCCGGTTGTCGCTGTTGAGGTCGGGCAGGTAGCGGCGGCGGCCGAGGATGGTCTCGGTGTAGCCGTCCCTGCGCGCCTTCTCCACGATCTCGTTGAGGTAGTCCCGCACGCCGCCGAAGCGGGCGAAGTAGGCGTCCATCTGGGCGCGGGACTCCTCGGCGGAGATCCGCAGCTGCTGGGCCAGGCCGTAGACCGATAGGCCGTAGGCCAGGCCGTAGGACATGGCCTTGACCCGGCGGCGCTGCTCGCCGGTGACCTCCTCGGTGGGCACGTCGAAGGCCTGGGCGGCGACGTAGGTGTGCAGGTCCTCGCCGGAGTTGAACGCCGCGATCAGGCCCTCGTCCTTGGACAGGTGGGCCATGATGCGCATCTCGATCTGGCTGTAGTCGGCGGTCATCAGCTCGGCGTAGCCGCCGCCGACCACGAAGGCCCGCCGGATGGTGCGGCCCTCCTCGGTGCGGATCGGGATGTTCTGCAGGTTCGGCTCGGTGGAGGACAGCCGCCCGGTGGCCGCGATCATCTGGTTGAACGTGGTGTGGATGCGGCCGTCGTCGGAGACCGACTTGAGCAGCCCGTCCACCGTGGTCTTCAGGCGGGTGGCGTCCCGGTGCTCGAGCAGGTGCGCCATGAACGGGTGCTGGGTGTCCTCGTAGAGCTTCTGCAGCGCCTCGGCGTCGGTGGTGTAGCCGGTCTTGGTGCGCTTGGTCTTGGGCATGTTCAGCTCGTCGAAGAGCACCACCTGCAGCTGCTTGGGCGAGCCGAGGTTGATCTCCTTGCCGATCACCCCGTAGGCGTCCTGGGCGGCCTGCTTGACCCGGCCGGCGAAGTGCGCCTCCAGCTCGGTGAGCAGGTCGTCGTCCACGGCGATGCCGACCATCTCCAGCTCGGCCAGCACGCCCAGCAGCGGCAGCTCCAGCTCGGCGAGCAGCCGGGACCCGCCGGTGCGCTCCAACTCCTCGTCCAGTGCGCCGGCCAGCTCGGCCACCGCGCGGGCCCGCAGGATCTCCTTGGTGGCGGCCTTGGCCGCGGTCTCGCTCTCGTCCTCCAGCAGGGACAGCTGGCCGTCCTCGCCCGCGTCGTCCACCCGGAGCTCGCGCTGCAGGTAGCGCAGCACCAGGTCGCCGAGGTCGAAGGAGCGCTGACCGGGCCGGACCAGGTAGGCGGCCAGCGCGGTGTCGGAGGTGAGCCCGTTGAGCGTCCAGCCACGGGCGCGCAGGGCGTACAGCGGCCCCTTGACGTCGTGCGCGGCCTTGGGCGCGCCGGCGTCGGCGAGCCAGGCGGTGAGCGCCTCGTCGTCCTCGGGGGTCAGCGCGGTCACGTCCACGAACGCGCCCTGACCGTCCACAGTGGACAGCGCGATGCCGGTCAGGTCGCCGGTGCCGCGGGCCCAGGCGCCCACAAAGGACAGTCCGAGCCGCCCGCCACGTCCGTGCTCGGCCAGCCAGGCGCCGAGCGCGCCGGGCGCCAGGGTCTCGCCGGTGACCTCGAAGCCTTCCTCCGCCTCGGGTTCGGCGGTGGACAGGGTGGCGAACAGGCGCTCGCGCAGCACCCGGAACTCCAGCTCGTCGAACAGCCGGTGCACCGCGTCCCGGTCCCAGGACCGCGCGGCCAGGTCGGCCACCCCGACCGGCAGCTCCACATCGCGGACCAGCTCGGTGAGCCGCCGGTTGAGCAGCACCGCGTCCAGGTTCGCCCGCAGGTTCTCCCCCGCCTTGCCCTTGACCTCGTCCACCCGGTCGACCAGGCCGTTGAGCGAACCGAACTCCTGGATCCACTTGGTGACGGTCTTCTCCCCCACCCCGGGGATCTTGGGCAGGTTGTCCGAGGGGTCGCCACGCAGCGCCGCGAAGTCCGGGTACTGGTTGGGCGAGAGCCCGTACTTGGCCTGCACCGCCTCCGGGGTGTACCTGGTCAGCTCGGAGACGCCCTTGACCGGGTACAGCACGGTCGTCTTGTCGGTGACAAGTTGGAGCGCGTCCCGGTCCCCGGTACAGATGAGCACCTCGAACCCGTCCGCCTCCGCCTGGGTGGTCAGCGTGGCGATCAGGTCGTCGGCCTCGTAGTTGTCCTTGCTCAGGAACGGGATGGCCAGCGCGGTGAGCACTTCCTGGATGAGGCTGACCTGCCCGCGGAACTCATCCGGCGTGGCGCTGCGCGTGGCCTTGTACTCGGCGTAGGCCTCGGTGCGGAAGGTGACCCGGGAGACGTCGAAGGCGACCGCGATGTGCGACGGCTGCTCATCCCGCAGGAGGTTGATGAGCATCGAGGTGAACCCGTACACCGCGTTGGTGGTCTGCCCCGTCGCGGTCTGGAAGTTCTCCTTGGGCAGGGCGAAGAAGGCCCGGTAGGCCATCGAGTGCCCATCGATCAGCAACAGTCGGCGCGCGTCATGGCGGTCGGGTTGGGTCACGGCGGCGAGTCTAAGGTGACGGTACGACGTTCCCCGCGCCCCCCGCGCGCGGACACCCCTGAAAGGTGATGGTGAGCCTGGTGAGCCTGGTCGACCTGAGCAACTTCCCCGCCGGACAGCTCACCGAGAAGATGGGCATCCAGATCACCTCCTGGGACGCGGAGAAGCTGGTCGGCACGATGCCGATCGAAGGCAACCGGCAGCCCTACGGCCTGCTGCACGGCGGCGCGAGCGCGGTCTTGGCGGAGACCCTGGGCTCGGTGGCGGCGGCCCTGCACGCGGCGCCGGAGCGGATCGCGCTGGGACTGGAACTGGCCTGCACGCACCACCGGGCCGGCCGGGAAGGCATCGTGACCGGGGTGTGCACGCCGCTGCACCGGGGCAAGACGACGGCGACGTTCGAGATCGTGATCAGCGACGAGGACGGGCATCGGTTGTGCACGGCGAAGCTGACCTGCATTCTGCGCGAGCGCCCGCCCGGGGATCCGAAGAACTGAACTGACTCCCGGCACGGGGTTGAAAACCCACAAAGCGGGCCTCTCGTCTTCTCCGTACGGCCTGGAGACTGCTAACCGCATCCCAGCGAGCGGACGCGCTCGCTGGGATGCGGTGCGATGTCTCCAGGTTGACGGGCATGGGGAACCTCAAGACTTCGGACAAGTGTTGAAAAGCCAACCCGTCGCCCGGCTCGCGGGCTTCGCCCTGCGGTCGCTCAATGGCAACGGCTGGCCGCGCTTCCCGCGACCAGCCGTCATCCACATCTGGCGTACTCGGCGCCTAAGCCACCCCGAGATAAGCCTCCTTGATCGACGGGTCGGCCAGCAGCTCCGCCCCCGTGCCCTCCTTCACGATCCGCCCGGTCTCCAGCACATACCCCCGGTGCGCCCGGCTCAGCGCCTGCTGCGCGTTCTGCTCCACCAGCAGCACCGTGGTGCCCTGCTGGTTGATCTCCCGGATGATCCGGAAGATCTGCTGGATGAACTGCGGGGCCAGGCCCATGGACGGCTCGTCCAGCAGCAGCAGCCTCGGCCTGGCCATCAGCGCGCGGCCGATGGCGACCATCTGCTGCTCGCCGCCGGACATGGTGCCGCCGACCTGGTTCTTGCGTTCGGCCAGGCGCGGGAACAGCTCGAAGACCCGCTCGTAGTCCTCGGCGATGGCCGCCTTGTCCTTGCGGGTGTAGCAGCCCATGCCCAGGTTCTCCAGCACCGTCATGCCGGGGAAGACGCCCCGGCCCTCCGGCGACTGGCAGATGCCGCGGACGACGCGCAGGTCGGCGCGCAGCTTGGAGATGTCCTGGCCGTCGAAGGTGATCGTGCCGCCGGAGAGCGGCCGGACGCCGCTGATGGCGCGCATGGTGGTGGACTTGCCCGCGCCGTTGGCGCCGATCAGGCTGACGATCTCGCCTGGTTCGACGCGCAGGCTGATCCCGGCCAGCGCCTGGATCCGGCCGTAGTGCACGGAGACGTTGTTCAGCTCAAGCAGCGCCATCGTCGGGCACCCCCAAGTAGGCAGCGATCACGGCCGGGTTGTCCCGGATCTCGGCTGGCAGGCCCTCGGCGATCTTCTTGCCGAACTCCAGCACCACGATCCGGTCCGTGACGCCCATGACCAGCTTCATGTCGTGCTCGATGAGCAGCACGGTGTACCCGTCGTCGCGGATCTTGCGGATGAGCCCCATCAGCTCTTCCTTCTCCGCCGGGTTGAACCCCGCCGCCGGCTCGTCCAGGCACAGCAGCTTCGGCTCGGTGGCCAGCGCCCTGGCGATCTCCAGCCTGCGCTGGTAGCCGTAGGGCAGGTTCTTCGCCTTCTCCGCGGCGCGGTCGGCGATGCCGACGAACTCCAGCAGCGCCATGGCCTTCTCCACCGCGGACTTCTCCTCGGCGTGGTGCCTTGGCAGCCGGAGCAGGGCGCCGAGCACGCTGGTCTTGTGCCGCGCGTCGGTGCCCACGACCACGTTCTCCAGCGCGGTCATCTCGCCGAAGAGCCGGATGTTCTGGAAGGTGCGGGCGATGCCGAGCCGGGTGATCTGGAAGCGCTTGCGCTTGCCGATCGGCTTGCCCTCCAGCAGCACCTGGCCGCTGGTGGGCCGGTAGACCCCGGTCATCGCGTTGAAGCAGGTGGTCTTGCCCGCGCCGTTGGGGCCGATGAGCCCGAGGATCTCGCCGCGGCGGATCTCGAAGTTCACCCCGTCCAGGGCCACCAGGCCGCCGAAGCGCATGGTGACCTCGTCCAGCTTGAGCAGGGTGTCCCCGACCTCGACCGCGATGTCCCGGTCGGCGGCGACCGCCTCGGCCACCTCGGCCTCGTGCGCGGCCCGCTCCTCCGGAGTCATCCGCTCCAGTTCGGCGACCAGACCGCCCTCGACGACCGGTTCGTCGTCGCGCTTGTCCGCGCTCACCCCTGCACCCCCTTCTTCGAGTCGAGCATCGAGCTCTCCGTGGCGATCTGCTCCGGTTTGCCCAGCAGCTTCTGGTAAGCCTGCCTGCCCCTGGCCAGCAGCCGCTGCCGCGCGCCCAGCAGACCCTGCGGGCGGAACAGCATCAGCACGATCAGCGCGATACCGAAGATCAGGTACTTGTACTCGGCGATCTCCTGGAACCTGTCCGGCAGATAGGAGATCACGAAGGCGCCCAGGATGACGCCGACCTTGTTGCCGGACCCGCCGAGCACCACCGCGGCCAGGAACAGCACCGAGGTGACCACGTCGAACTTCTGGTTGTTCACGAACCCGATCTGGCCCGCGTACAACACCCCGGACAGGCCGCCGATCGCGGCGCCGATGGCGAAGGCCCACAGCTTGAACTTGAACGTGGGCACGCCCATGATCTCCGCGGCGTCCTCGTCCTCCCGGATCGCGATCCAGGCCCGGCCGACCCGGCTGCGCTCCAGGTTCCCGACCAGCACCAGCACCACGATGATAATCGAGATGGTCAGCCAGTACCACGGGGTGCCGTTGGTGGAGTTGAACACCGCGGCGCCCGCGGCGTTCTCCAGCTCCGGCCTGCCGACGTCCTGGAAGCCGCGGTTGCCGCGCAGCCCCGGCACGTTGTCGGCCAGCAGCCGGACGATCTCGCCGAAGCCGAGGGTGACGATGGCCAGGTAGTCCCCGCGCAGCCGCAGTGTCGGTGTCCCGAGCAGCACGCCGGAGACCATGGTCACCAGCATCGCCACCGGGATCACCGCGATCCACGGGTAGTCCCAGCGCAGCGGGGACTCCGGCGAGGTCAGCAGCGCCGCGACGTAGGCGCCGACGGCGAAGAAGCCGACGTAGCCGAGGTCGAGCAGACCGGCCTGGCCGACCACCACGTTGAGCCCGATCGCGATCAGCGCGAAGCGGGCCGCGTTGAACAGCGCGATCTGGAAGTCGGTGCCCGGCTCTGTGGTCAGCAGCGGCGGGTTGAGCAGCGGCAGCAGGTACAGGAACGCCACCAGCGGGATGAGCACACCCCACTGCTGGAAGCGGCTCAGGCCGTTCCACCAGTCACGCACGCGCTGGCCGAAGGGCACGGCCGCGGTCTTCTCGTGTTGTGCGTTCATACCCGTGCCTTCCCGAGGGACTCGCCGAGGATGCCGGTGGGCCGGAACATCAGGACCACGATCAGCAGCACGAACGCGACCACGTCGCGCCACTGGCCGCCGAAGAGCGACTGTCCGTAGTTCTCCACCACACCGAGCAGCAGGCCGCCGAGCACCGCCCCCCGCAGGTTACCGATCCCGCCGAGGACCGCGGCGGTGAAGGCCTTGAGCCCCAACAGGAATCCACCGGTGTAGATGACACCCGATGGGATCTGCATGACGTAGAACAACGCGGCGGCGCCGGCCAGCAGGCCGCCGATGAGGAAGGTCACCATGATGACCCGCTCCCGGTTGACGCCCATCAGCGTCGCGGTGGTCGGGTCCTGCGCCACCGCCCGGATGCCGCGGCCGAGCCTGCTGCGCCTGATGAAGGCGTCCGCGACGAACATCAGCACCAGCGCGGCGATGAAGACGATGATCTGCACGTTGGTGACCCGCGCGCCGAAGATCTCGAACTGGGTGGTGGGCCGGATGATGCGGATCGCGCCCTCGGCGTTGCCGCCACGCCAGACGAAGAAGATCTGCTGCAGCACGAAGGACGCGCCGATCGCGGTGATCAGGAAGACCAGCGAGGGCGCGTTCCGCTTGCGCAGCGGTCGATAGGCGACGCGTTCCAGGATCACCGCCACCGCGCCGGAGACGAGCATGCCGACCCCGATGGCCAAGGCCAGCGTGCCGATGATCTCCCCGGTGCCCAGCGCGGGCGTGGGTCCCGGCTTGAAGCCGAGCGCGTCGAAGGTGAACCAGATGCCGAAGGCGCCCGCGATGAACACCTCGGAGTGCGCGAAGTTGATGAGCCGCAGCACGCCGTAGACGAGGGTGTAGCCCAGCGCCATGAGCGCGTAGATACTGCCGTAGGACAAGCCGTCCACGGTGTTGGCCCAGAAGTTCTCCAGCAGCAGGTCAACGTTGAAGCCGATTCCGCTTCCCGAGTCCTGCGCGAGAACTGTGCCTAGTTGCTGAATCACAGATCCGCCCGTTTCTTGCGGTGCATACGCCTGGGGCACGGATATACGCAGGCGAATGCGTGCATCCGTGCCCCAGTGCGGTGAACTGTCAGGTCGGGTTACTTGGTGATCGGCTTGTACTTGACGATCTTGCCGCCCTCGACCTTGTACGACCAGACGGGCGTGTCGGTGAGCTCACCGGTGGCGTCCCACTTGAACTTCTTGGTCAGGCCCTGGCCCTCGTAGTTCTTGACGAAGTCCAGCATGCCCGGACGGTCCTTCAGGCCCTTGTCGATGCCCTTGAGCAGGATCGTCGCGGCGTCGTAGCCCTCGGCCGAGTAGGTCGACGGCTCCTTGCCGGAGAGCTGCTTGTAGGCGGTGGAGAACTCGGTGAAGGCGTCCGCGGGCACGCACGGGCAGGTCAGGTAGGCGCCCTCGGCGCCGTCCGCGCCGCCCTTGATGAACTCATCGTCCTTGGTGCCGTCCGGCGCCACGAACTTCGCCTTGATGCCCTCGTCGAACAGCTTGGAGGCCAGCGGGCCGCCCTCGGCGTAGTAGCCGGCGAAGAAGATGGCGTCCACGTTGGCGGACTTCAGCTTGCTCGCGGTGGCGGAGAACTCGCGCTGGTTGGTCTTGATCTGGTCCTCGCAGGTGACCTTGGCGCCCAGCGCGCCCTTGATCGCGTCCGCCAGGCCGGTGCCGTACTCCGAGTCGTCCCTGATCACGCAGACCTTCTGCGCCTGCAGCTCGTCGGTGAGGAACTTCGCCGCGGCCGGGCCCTGCACCGCGTCGTTGCCCAGACCGCGGAAGAAGGTCTTCCAGCCGTTCTTGGTCAGGCCGGGGTTGGTCGCCGAAGGCGTGATGGTGACCAGACCGGCCTCGTTGAAGGTGCCGCCGACGGCCTTGGACTCACCGGAGAACGGCATGCCGATCACGCCGACGATGGTCGAGTCGGTGATCGCCTGGGTGACCACACCCGGCGCCTTGTCCGGGCTGCCCTCGGAGTCGAACTTCTTCAGGCTCACCTGGCATCCGGCGTTCGCGCTGTTGTGCTGGTTGATCGCCAGCTGCGCGCCGTTGAGGATGGCCTGGCCCAGCGCGGCGTTGCCGCCGTTGATGGTGCCGATGTAGGCGAGCGAGACATTGCTGCACTTGGCGTTGCCGTCACCACGCGGGTCGGCCGCGTCGCCCGGCTTGCCCGGCGCCGCCTGTCCGCCGGAGGTCTGCCCCCCGTCACCCGATGTACCGCTGCCGCCTCCGCACCCTGCGACGGTGAGCGCGATGACGCTCGCGACCGCCAGGGTCCGCACGAGTCGTGCTCCAGACACCCGTACCTCCACTTGCCCAATCCACCGCCGCTGAACGGCCGTGGTGTCCCGTACCACTCCGGGACGTGGTTGGACCGGAAAGTAGCTGTCCGTTTCGTCGAAGCCCAGGGCCGCTACAGGAGCGTGTCCACATCGTGACGGTGGTAACGCACCGAACACGAAGCAGACCCGGTCAATCCGAAACAAGATCCAAACGGGTGGTAACCCACCGTTTACATCACACTCCGCAGCAGGACAACAGAGGGTGTCCGCCGGTGTTCAGAGCGGGGTCAGTTGAGGTTCTCCAGCACCGCGTCCGCGACCGCCTTCATGGTGGTGCGGCGGTCCATGGCGGTGCGCTGGATCCAGCGGAAGGCCTCCGGCTCGGAGAGCCCCTGCTTGCTCATCAGCAGACCCTTGGCGCGCTCGATGGCCTTGCGCGTCTCCAGCCGCTCGGTGAGCCCGGCGACCTCGTTCTCCAGCGCGGCCAGCTCGGCGAAGCGGGAGACGGCCAGCTCGATCGCCGGCACCAGGTCCCGCTTGGCGAACGGCTTGACCAGGTAGGCCATCGCACCGGCGTCGCGGGCGCGTTCGACCAGCTCACGCTGGCTGAAGGCGGTCAGGATGACCACCGGCGCGATGCGCTCGCGCGCGATGTCCGCGGCGGCCTCGATGCCGTCCTTCTTGGGCATCTTGACGTCCATGATGACCAGGTCGGGCCGCAGCTCACCGGCCAGCTCGACGGCACGCTCGCCGTCACCGGCCTCGCCGACGACCTCGTAGCCCTCCTCGCGGAGCATCTCCACCAGGTCGAGACGGATGAGCGCCTCGTCCTCGGCGACGAGCACACGACGCTGAACGGGGGTGGCCTGCTCCTGGGCCTCGGCAGCCGGCTGGGTCACCGGGGTCCTCCTGCGGTCTCTGGGCGGCAACTGATCGCGAAACCGCAGCTTACCCGGGCCGCTGAGACGTCCCGGTTAACGCGGTGGGTGATCGGCGCGACATTCCCGGCGAGCGCGGTCCGCGAACGGCCGAGTCCGGATCCGGACGGTCCGGTCCCGGACACCCCGCGCCGGGCGGTTCAGCGCCGCCCGCGCCCGAACAGCCAGGCCGCCACCGCGGTCGGGAAGTTCATCACGATCCCGTACACCGCGGCCGGGATCGCCATGGTCGGACTGCCCAGCACCGACACCGCCACCGCGATGGCCAGCACCCCGTTGTGGATGCCGATCTCCATGGCCGAGGCGATCGCCTGCTCCCGCGCCACCCGGAACGCCCTGGGCACCAGGTAGCCGATCACCAGGCAGCACACGCAGAACAGCAGCGCCAGCAGCCCCACCCCGCCCAGGTGCGCCACGAACACCGTCCACTGCGTCACCACGGCGGTGGTGACCACCACGAACAACACCACGATCGCCGCGACCTTCACCGGCCCGGCCATCCGCTGCGCCCACCCGCTGTACCGGTGCCGCACCCACATGCCCAGCCCCACCGGCACCAGCACCCCCGCGAACACCTGCGCCAGCTTGTCCGCCTGGATGCCGATCTCCTTGCCGGAGCCGAGGAAGTAGGTCATCGACAGGTCCACCACGATCGGCAGCGTGATCAGCGCCAGCACCGAGTTCAACGCGGTCACCGCGATGTTCAGCGCCACATCCCCACCGGCCAGATGACTGAACAGACTTGCCGAGCTGCCCCCTGGCGAGGCCGCCAGCAACATCGCCCCCACCGCCAGCTCCGCGGGCAGGTCGAACAACAACACCAGCCCGAACCCCACCACCGGCAACACCAGCATCTGGCACGCCAACGTGATCGCCGCCGCCTTGGGCGAACGGGCCACCCGCCGCAGATCCGCCCCGGTGAGCGTCAACCCCAGCCCGAACATCACCAGCGCCAGCGCCACCGGCAGGAAGATCGAGAAGGACACGGGAACTCCTTGGCTGACAACACGATCGGCGTGATCAAACCGCCCGACCGTACGCCACCCCGCGAGCCCGCTCCCCCGTCAGTCCTCCAACGGCAACGCGAGCTGGTCGACCAGCCGCAACCGCGGCACGGTCCGGCTGCCCGCGCCACGCAGGCAACGCCGACAGGTCACCGGCCTGGTGGTCGGGTGCAGGTCCTCCACCGCCCAGCCGGCCACGCCCACGTGGCAGGCGGGGCCGGGCAGCTCGACGCCGGCCATCCACTTCGTCGGGGCCACGCCGTGCACGACCCGGGAGCGGCGGATGGTGAGGTTGCGGTCGGCGAACTGGGCGCAGGTGCGGGTGGCGACCGCCTGGAGCACAGCGGTCAGCGGGTCCAGCTCGGCTGGTAAGAGCTTCCGAACAGCGGTCATGTCCCGATGGTGACACCGGGCACCGACAGTTCCGCGCTCACGGCAGCGCCGGGTGCAGCTCCCGCCACGGCTTCACGTCGCCACCAGGATCGGCATCGGGAGCGATATCAACAATCGCGAGCACTGGGGTCACCATGTTCTTGATCCGGCGGAGCTCACGGATTACCGATATATCAGCGCTCTGCCAGTGCGCCGCCCTGCCGGCAGCTTCGTCAACGGACATGGGCAGCGATCGCAAGAACAATTTCACCGCATGACCCGGATCAAGAAGAGAACCATCCGCTCTGGCAGATACCCTGTCGATCAAGTTGAACGAAAGTCGGAGCCGGTTGACCACAGCCTGCGCAGGATCATGGCCGCCTGCCGAAACGGCCATCGCCCAAACTCGGTCAACCAGCTCCGAGTAAGTCGCCCATGAGTCACTCGGAATATCCCGGGCCCGCTCGATCAAGCCTTTTTCTACGATCCAAATGATGCTCAACCACTCCTGCTTGGACACCCCCGTGGGATCGAAGGAGTCACCAGCGACGAGTCGGCAGACGTCATCGAACCCAAGTCCCGAGGAGCCTGCGAAAGAACTGGTCATAGCCGTCCTTACCGGGCCAGTCCACTGGCTTGGTCAGCCGGTTCCCAGCGCACCCGGGTGCCGTGCGGCGTCGTACGAGCCAGCCTGACGCGACGGTTGTCCGGCCAGGTCTGGCAGATCAGCTCGACCACGCTGGGATCCTCGGCGCTCGGCTCCAACGAGACCCAAGCCAGCGGCCTGCTCTCCTCGGCCAACTCCCCCGCGGCGCGAATCGCCGCCGCGAACCGGCCACGCTCGTCGGGATGGAAATAGGGAAACACGATGGAGTGATAGACCACGGTCGCCACCCCCTCGGGCAGGCTTGCCGCGTGCGCGGTAACCCACGGGGTGGCGGACGAGGCGTCGATGGTCAGCGGCGGCGACGAGCGCGCCACCCGCAGAGCCGCCTCCAGCCGCCGCGCGCGCTCGACGTGTTCCGGCCACACGAACGACCGCAACAGGTCGGCGGCTCCGTCGGCGTGGACATCGATCGGGTTCAGGTCGCAGCCCCGGCGTTCGACGATGTCCAGGACAGCGGCCCGCGGATCACCGGACTCGAACTGCCCCGTCAGCCGCAGCGGCGAGTCGCGCGGCCCCCAGGACCGCGTCACGCCCTCGACGAAGTACTTGTCCAGCCACAGGTTCAGGCCCGCGCTCGAACCCACTTCCAGCAACCGCAACGGAAGACCAGTAGCCAGCGCCACGTGGTTCATCGCGGCCGACAGTGGGGCCGCCCGGCTGACGTCGTTGGTCTGCACACCGGCCTTCATCTGGTCCCGGACCAGCTCGAGGTGATCAGCCATGAACGCGAAGAACGCCGGCACGACCGCGCGGACATCGGTGACGCCACCGCGGATCGGGTAGCAGGCGTCGAGCCACCCGGCCGACTCGGCCATGGCGATCCTGTTCACCGCCCCGAACAGGCGCAGGCACAGCGCCGACCGGACGGGATCCTCTTCGCCCGCGGTGACCAGTTCGGTGACCGTCTCGTCGCGCCCCAGCCTGCGGACCAGTTCATCGATCAGCGCGACATAAGTCGGCGCGTCGTTCTTGGCGCACAGCTCGCGCTGCCACTCACAGCCCGCGCGCACCTGCTCAACGGTCAACGTCATGCTGTTCTCTTACCCGGTGTAGTCACCATCGGCCAGCACGCGCACCCTCACCGAGAACGCGGACCTGTGCCGCGAGGTGGCTGTCCTGGGGAACCGACACCCTGGCTGAACGGTCGCGGCGAGCCGCGGCTCGGCTCTTGTTTGGCCTGGTCGGGCGCTGTTCTGGGTCGATGCTGTACGTGCCCCGGGTGGGAGTCGAACCCACACTGGACGGATTTTGAGTCCACCGGCTCCAAAGAAGCGGTAACGCTCTGACCTGCTGTTCAACATGATCACGCGGTAGCCGTCCGCCAGCTTGGATGCGTATTGGATGTGGGACACCGGCGTCGGCCCGACCACATGGCCGCGGACTGGCCAGCCATCGCGGCTGCAGCGGGCAGTCCAGACCAGGAGGGGGCCGGATGATCGTGCAGCCCGCACCCGCCAGAACCACTCTGCTGGTATCACGCTGGCCTCGGTGCCAGCCAGTAGGAGCTGGGCCTCGCGCTGGCCGAGGTCTACGTCCCTACCTACTGCACCAACTTCTCTCAGACCCGAAAACAAACCCGCAAACCCGCTACACCGTCCTCAGACCTACTCTGAGCAGCACAAACATCCTGCGGGTTTGGCTGCGGGTTTGGGCGGAACGGCGGGTTTGAAACCCGCAGCCAAACCCGCAAACCCGCCGAGGCCTGAGGCGACGTCACCTGCCCTACTACCCCGCGCGGGGTAGTAGGGCTGTTCTTCTGGTGTCCGCGCGCCAGCCTGGTCGTCACTGCCAAACCGCTGATCAGCTTGTTTCAGATGCCAGGCATGACCACATCAGCCCAGCCCTGCCACACTGGTGGGGCAACAACCACAGGAGGCCGCCATGACCACGGACCGCGCGGACCACCCGCTGCCCGAGCAACCCCGACTGGTGCCCCTTGATGACCTCTTCCGGGACGTGGCGCCCGTCGAGTCCGTTGCTGACCTGGCATGTGACGGGGTGTTCGACACCGACGAGGAACTGAACGCCTTCCTAGAACACACCTACAGCTCCCGGCGGGCGAGCATCGCCTGACCTCATGCAGCGGATCATTCTCGACACCGACGTCGCCTCGCTGACCCTGAAGGGCCAGCTCCCCTCAGCCCTCGCGGCACAACTGGCCGGCGCGCAGCTCGGCCTCACCTTCGTCACACTGGCCGAGCTGACGAAGTGGGCGACGCTGCGGAGCTGGGGAACCCCCAAACGGCACCGCCTTGAACAGTGGCTGGCAGCGAAACCCGTACTCCCCTATGCCGCCGACATCGCGCGCACGTGGGGCCAGCTCGCCGCCTACGCAGTTCGCCGCGGTCGCCCCCGGCCCCACAACGACATGTGGATCGCTGCGTGCTGCCTGGCCTACGGACTTCCCCTCGCGACCCTGAACATCAAGGACTTCGCTGACTTCGCCGAACACGAAGGACTCATCCTCATCGCCGCCGGGAACTGACCTTCCTGCTGGACGACAATGCCTTCGAGTCTGGGTAACCCTCTCCCCGGCCACCAGTACCAGACTCTCGAGCGAATCACGGAGGTGCGAATGACCAACAGTCGAGCCGTTGACTTTGAAGCGCTCACCAACTGGGAAATGAGTAACTCGAATCTCGTCGACGTTGCTCGCGAGACTGCCACTGGACTGCTGTCTTCTCTCGATCGACGCTGGAGACACGTACAAGGTGTGGCCGCACGCTCCAACGAGATTCGTCGCGCTGTTCACTGCCCAGAATTTTCCCACGAACAGAACCAGCTTGCCGAAAGGCTACTGGTCGCCTCCGCCTGGCTGCACGATATCGGCTATTCACCAGAGCTGTCCGTAACCCGACTTCACGCTGTCGACGGGGCTACCTACCTCCGCGAGCGCGGTTTCCCAGAAAAGATTGTCAACCTGGTAGCCCATCATTCAGGTGCTCGATTTGAAGCCGAGGAACGCGGACTGGCCGATCTCCTTTCGAGCCATCCATTCAAGGACGATATTTTCTCCGACGCACTGGCTACCGCAGATCTAACAACAAGCCCTGACGGCGAGTACATCTCATACAACGACAGAATCGACGAGGTGTTGACGCGGTATTCCCCCGACAACCCTGTTCACAAGTTTTGGCTGAAGGCCCGACCAGTCATCGGCGACGCCATTACCCGAACAGAGCAAAGGCTTTCAAGCTACCCCAAATAGGGCTCCGCACGTGCCTTGTCTAGCGCATGGTCAATCCGGAGGCGCATAGACGGGTGGATATTGAGATGATCGAGATCTCCTGGCGAAACCCAACGGACCTCCTTTGTTTCAGTTCCATCCTCTCGTGGTTGCCCCCCGACCCACCTAGCCTCAAAGCATAGAGAAAACTGCTGACGCACCTCACCGTCGTCATAGGCCATGACGTGCCGTGGATCGGTGTAGGTTCCAACTAGCCGTACAACCTCCACGTCAAGGCCGGTCTCTTCGGCTACCTCACGGACCACCGTATCTACAATGCGTTCGCCAGGATCATGGCCGCCTCCAGGCAAGGCCCACAAATCGTTGTCCACCTTGTGAATCAGAAGGATCTTTCCTTCTGTATTCGTGATGGCTGCGGTCACCGAGGGAACGACGCTGTTAACAGGCGGTGCGCTCTCGTCATTAAAGTAGTCCACCCGCACCATTACTATCCCCTTTTCATGTAGTCATTCCCGGTGGCCCACACCGCTTCAAAGGAGCGAAAGTAGTGGCCCCACATCTCACCCTCGCTACCACGGCGAAGATGAATAACCGGATTCTGTCCAGCTACAGAACCATAAGCATGACCGTTAACCAGCATCTGATCATCGAATCGATAGATGGAATTATAGAGCACGGTTCCGTGTGTTCTAACTTCGACTCCAGGAAGGCCGACTACTTCTTGGAGGTAGCGCAGCATGAGCTGAACCCTGCCTTCCAATCCACCCGTAGTTCCTTCCTCAACCGCGCGTTGCGCCACCGCATCAGAAGCTGGGTCGCCGATCAGAAAACGAAACCGTACACCGTCCCGAACCTTCCGCTTTAGGACTGGCAAGAGATCGCACTGCTCAACCAGCAGAATGGCCGAGTAGGCAAGTACGTCCATCTGGTCTTCCACGCCGCCGATGAGGTCGATCCAGACAGAAGGCGGCACGGAAGAACGAGTCGGGAAGATGCTCACAACCTCGCTCTGTACATGCTGTACACCTAGCTTATCGCCAGCATCAGGCCAAAGGTGAATTTGGTCGACATTGAGCATTGTGGCGAGATCGCGCCGGTGTGACGGCCGCGGCTTGCGGCCTGCGATCCAACGATCAACAGTCTTCGGATCCACCACCAGTCGGGCGCTGATGTCTTCGACACTGAAGCCCGCCCGGCGGATTGCATCCCGCAGGTTCGTGTTCTTCTTGCCGTTCTCGTTCACAGACGTCATCCCCGCCTCCGTACGGGACGCTTCCGGGACGCGTCCAGGACGGCCCTGGACGCCACGCCCTCGCCGGGACGTCCACAGCGGTCCTTGTGCGCGTGGTGTTGCCGTCCCAGCTTCCGGCGTGAAATGGAGCCATGCCACCGGCAAGCAGACAAGAGGGAGAAAGTCATGGCGCGCAACTCGTTTCCCGGAATGAAGACCGGCGGCGGCCTGCTGCCGAAGCTGATCGGACTGCTCGTCCTCATCGCAGTCGGGGTGCTGATCGTGAGGTACCCGGGCGACTCGGCAGGCTGGGTGTCCGGAGTCTTCAGTGGCGGCAGGGACGTGGTGGACGGCATCGCGGTCTTCCTGCGGAAGCTCATCGGCTGACCGCTGCCCGCTCCAGCGCCTTGACTCGGCGGCGCAGCTCGGCGACCTCCCGGCGAAGCTCTTCCAGCGTCTCGGCTATCTGCGCCGATGAGGCAATCTCCTCAGATGTCGCCTGGTTGGTCGCTATGGCCATCAGACGCCCCTTGGGCCAGCCCAACTGGGCCGAGACTGCTCCAAGCAAGACCTCGGACCGCCTCACCGCGTGTCCCCGCTGCAAGCTCCGGAGCCACGCCACGCTGACCCCAGCCGCCGCAGCTAGATCAACCTGGCTCAGTTCCAGTTCCTCCATTCGGGTGGTAACTGCCTCCGCCACGGCCTGCCAGTTCATGGTCACCTGGGCTCCTCCTAAGGGCTCCTGCCAGCGCTAATCCTAGCGCTCCTACCGCTCAACCACCGCCGCTCAGCCAGGCGGGCACACAAAGACACGCTTTCCTAGCGCTAGATCTAGCGCTAGATTCAGCGCATCAGATCAAGGCTCCCGCCCCCGAGATCGCGGAGGGACAGCCCGTTCGAGTCGGGCCGGGAGCACGCAGCAACCGCCGCTCACGCGGCATCAGGCGGTCCTACCCCGCCAACGACCAGCAGCACAGGGGATGGCCGTGCACCGGGCCTGCTCTTCGTCGAGCCGCTACCGGACCCCTCCATCCGAGGTCCCCGAACACCGGGATGACCCTGGAAAACCCAGCTGTGTGGTCGCCTAAATCCACAGTGGAACGCGATATCCGCAGGGGAACCACACCCGGCGGTTCGGGCCACGGGCTGTAGTGCAACACCAGGACGACGTTGAAGAGCATGAACACCTGGTGATGCCAGCGATGACCTCCCGCTGAGAAGCGGCGGCGAGCGCAGCCAACGAGCCCGGCCACGCTCTGCCCCTGCACACCACAACGCGCCGAACTGCTCACCACCACCCCGTGGTGGTTGGCGCGTACCCCGGCATCGACCGTCCACACCAGACGGTTCCGTGCCGGAAAGCTCAAGCCCGTCAACACACTTCGTGGCTTGCCGGTCGCCCACCACCTGGATGCAACGGGTGGTGGGCATCGCGGGAGGCACACGAGCTTCCACACCGTCTTCCGGGCCACTCGGCCCGACACCCCTTGCTAGGTAACAGAGATCCGAGGTGACTGCTGTGCAGAACACGACCTACAACCCCAAGCTGAGCGCGCTGCGACTGCACGAGGAAGAGATGTGCCGCCGGTACCTGCTCGCCCGCAAGGACATGGGCTACCAGGCCAGCTACACCGCCTCCCTTGTCCTGCTGGCCAAGCAGCACCCGAGCCGGGTGGACTACCGCAAGGCCGCGAACCTGGCCAGCGAGCAGTACACCGAGGCGGTCAACCGCGCCCACCGGGCCTACGAGATCTACCAGGCCGCGGCCCGCCGCGCCGACTCGGAGTGGGCCGCGCCCCAGGTGGGTGCGGCGTGAGCGGCTACTACCCCGACGGCCTCACCGAGACCGCGATCGACGCTCTGCTCACCCAGATCTGGCACACCCCGGCGCCCACCGCACATCTCCGCGGGGCTGGCGGTGCGCAGCGGAAGCGCCGGCGGCTCCACCGCGCGCCCGGCTCGCTCCTCCGCCGTCTGCACCACCCCCGCACCGTGCCCACCTCATCCGCAACAGAGGCAGCGTGATGACCAGCAACGCCCTGCACGTCGAGCTACTGAACCTGGCTGCCCAGGTGCTCGCCGCGAACCCCGACGCCCCGCCGGTGGCCGGAATCATGGTCAACCAGACCCTCGCCCTCGGCCGGGTAGTCGACATGCAACTGCGCGACCTGAACAACGACCCGGCTGTGATCGCCGAGTGGGCCTCCCGGCTCAACTCCCCGGTCCACCTCCGCAACCGCGGTAGCTACGTCCAGGTCGACATCAGCTGGGCCACCACCACCCCCACCGGACACGCCGCGGTCATCCGGGTGTGGAACCACCTCGCTTCCCGCGTCGCTGACCAGCTCCTGCGCGCCGCCGGCGTGGCTTTCCGCAACGCCACTGTCGTGTTGTCGGTGGATCAGGTCCAGTCCGCGTCGGCGCGGATGCAGGCCCAGGCGGTGACCGCGTGATGTCGACCGCCGCGATCACCTTCGCCACTGTCGCCCCGGCCCTGTGGGCCGCGCACCACGTCGGCGACTACTGGTTGCAGACCACGCACCAGGTCGAGAACAAGGGCTGCCCCGGCCGATCCGGCTGGCTGGCCGCTGCCCGGCACGTCGCCTCCTACACCGCGGCCACCGCCGCCTTCGTCGGCATCGTCTGGGTCGCCTTCGGCCTGGACATCACCTGGACCGGGTTCCTGCTCGGCCAGGCCGTCTCCGCGATCACGCACCTGGTCATTGACCGCCGCTACACCCTGCGGGCCTTCGCTCGCCTGCTGGACCGGGCCGGTGTCCGGGGCAAGCTCGGCTACTACGACAACGGCGGAGCCCCGCACCTGGACCAGGCCGCGCACCTGCTGTGGCTGTTCGTCGCCGCGCTGCTGACCTCGCTCCTCGGCTGATCGCCACCAAGGCACCGCCGTTGACCGCCGAAGCACTTCCTCCGCTCCAGCAGGGCAAGCGCTAGGCCCTGCGCTGGCCGCACGTTCTGGATCTCATCGTCTTCTGTCCGGAAAGGACGTTCGTCATGGCTGGATGGTTCACCACCAACAGCAAGTCCGCCCCCACCGTCAGGGATGCGGCGAAGCGGGCCGCAGGTAAGCAGGTCGACAAGGTCAAGCGCAAGATCAGCAAGGGCAACGTCTGCATCGTCTGCGACAGGCCGTTGGCGCACTCGGCGGCCAAGAGCAACGTCCACCCCCGCTGCGCCCGCGCGGGTGGTGCGTTGGGATGAGCAGCTCCGTGGTCCACCTGCTCCGCAAGCTCAGCTTGTGGAACAGCGCGGCCGTGATGATGTGCGGCGCCCGGTTCCCGGCCGGCAGGCACTCCCGCGCGAACCTGTTCGAGTCGGCGAACTGCCCGGACTGCCTGGCCGCCGAGAAGCGCGAGCGGAAATCCAGCTGGTGGTGGTGATGGCCCGCCAGTACCCGTGGCTGCTGGCCCCGGTCCCGTGGTCGCCAGCCCAGGAGTGGATCCGGGGCTACCACGACGGCCTGCCGCTGCTGTCCTACGGCTGCGCACCGCAGCACCTGCTGGCTACGCGTCGTCAGCTCCGCGCGAAAGGCAAGCGCCCCAACGGGTCTGACCCCGTCGCTCTGTTGTACCTGCTGCACAAGCCATCGAAGAAGTTGGTTTTCGCCATCTACCTCATCGCCTTGGCCGCGCCGGTGCGCCCGATGACCCCGGCCAAATACAGCGCTTTGGCCAAGGCGAACTTGGCCCGCCGGATCTGCCGCAGCTGCGGCAAAGACCCCCTCTACATCCTGCCGACCAGCACCAAGCAGTGCTGGCCGTGCTTCGAGGCCGAACACGCCACCGACACCACCGAGATCGGAGCAGCATGAGCACCAAGAAAGTCCCCGCCGCCAAGCTCACCGTCGGCACCTGGATCGTCCACCAGGGCAAGCACTACGAGATCACCGGCATCGAGCCCGAGCACGTCGAGAACGGCCGCGAGTACGACTACCGGGTGGACCTGCGCCGCGGGCCGAGCCTGGCCGCCAACTACAACACGATGTTCGTCGTCGTGAGCGACCGGTGAACGGGGCCAGGCCCCGGCCCCGGCCGGTGTGGATCTGTGCCGACCAGGTCCGGGCAGGCGATCTGATCATCGGCCCGTTCCGGATGGACGACCCGGTGGCGGTGATCGAGCACAACCAGCAGATCGACGGCCGCCGCTACCCCTTCGTCTTCCGCCCCGCCACCGGTAGGGCATGGGTCGGCGTGGACCACGACGTCACGCTGACCGTCCAGAGAGGACAGTGACCATGGGCTTTCTTGACCGGATCGAGTCTTTCCTGGACCGGCTGTCCACCTGCCCGGCCTGCGGCCACAACGAGTTCACCGCGGGCTGTGCCTGCGGTGACCGGCGCTGCGTCTGCCGCGCCGAACGCGAGGGAGACCCGGCATGAAGACCTTCACCGCCTCCCGGCCCGGCCCGGTGCTGCTGGTGCTGGACCTGGACCACGGCGCGATCACCGTGACCGTGGAAGACCGCGAGCACGCCGAAATCACCCTGACCCCGCTGCGGCCTGGCGATGAGACCGCGGCCGAGCTGATCGAGGGCAGCACCGCCGAACAGCATGGCCAGAGCTGGATCATCACCGTCCCGACCGCGCCTGGCACCGACCACCACAGCGTCCACGGCAACGTGGTGGTCAACCAGGTCTTCGGCACCGTCACCAGCACGATGATCGGCATCAGCACGAGCCACTCCGGTCAGATCATCATGGGCTCGCCAGGCGACACGACCGTCAGCGGCGGGCCGGTGCGGGCCGAAATCCGCCTCCCACAGGGTTCCTCGGTGCAGGCCGACACGGTCACCGCCAACCTCAGCACCACCGGCGAGGTGGACCTGCTGCGTTTCCGCTCCACCTCCGGATCGCTCAGCGCCGCTGCCGCAGCCGAGGTGCACGCCGTGACCATGTCCGGTGAGGTCACCGCCTGGCAGACCAGCACGGCGCGGGTGAAGACCATGTCCGGTGCCATCCAGCTGGCCAGTACCAAGTTCGCCTCGGCCAGCACCATGTCCGGCGCGATCCGCCTGACCCTGGCCGGTGGCCGTGCCAAGGCGGATTCGACGTCGGGCACCGTCACCGTGCACGCCACGGCACCGTCCACTGTGGACATCAGCACGATGACCGGGGACGTCCGGCTCAGCGCCGAGGACGGCGCTTCCCTGCGCGGCAACACCAGCACCGTCACCGGCCGGATCACCCGGAACCTCTGACCGCCGCACGGCCAACACCGTCACCTCCCCAGAAGAAGGAGACAGCCCGATGGCTGAGCGCTGCCGCAGCGAGACCATCAGCCTGACCGCCGACATCATCGTCCTGGCCACCGCCGGCGGGCAGTGGCACGTGCTGCTCATCCAGCGCGGGCACGAGCCGTTCGCGGGCCGGTGGGCGCTGCCCGGCGGCTACGTCGACCCCGGCGAGACCTCCGCCGATGCGGCCATCCGCGAGTTGCGGGAAGAGACCAACGTCGTGGTGCCCAAGGCTTTCCGCCAGGTCGGTGCCTACGACGAGCCCGGCCGCGACCCGCGCGGGCGGGTGGTGTCGGTGGCCTACCTGGCCGTGCTGACCCAGCGGCCCACCGCCACCGCGGGCGATGACGCCGCCGCCGCGCAGTGGGTGCCGGTGGAGCAGGTGGTCACCGACCTGGCCGAGCTGGCCTTCGACCACGGCCAGATCCTGTCTGACGCGCTCGACCTCGCTGGGCTTGGCCCGGCTTTCTGATCGCCCCGGACCGGCGGCGAGTTCTTGGCGGAAGCAGCCGCCGGTCCGGGTCTCCCACCACCCATCAACTGAGCCAGGGAGGCTCTCCATGCTACGGATCAACCAGATGAAGCGCGGCGCCATCCTGGCGTGGGCGCTGTTCGGTTTGCTCACGGTCCTGGCCACTGTGCTGGCCAGCATCACCGCCGCTGTGTCCAAGGTTCTCGCCGGAGTTGCCCAGGTTGGTGACGCCGCCTGCGTGCAGGTGCGCATGATGCCCAGCGCGGCCCGCCCCGGCCTCGTAGTCGCTGGGGGGCAGCGATGACCGCCCGCCCCCGCCAGGACGCGTTGCAGCGACTGGAGAAACTGCCACCCCCGCCCAGCCCGGACGCCCCACCGGCGGCACGGATCGCGTGGCTGGAGGAGGCGGCCAGCGCGATTGACGCCTACGCCGATGCCTACGGCGACTCCGGCTACGGCTCGGCCGCCGAACACCGGGCTCACGCCCGGGAAGCCCGCCGGGAAGCCGCAGCAATCAAGGCGGCCCAGCGGTGAGCGCGCCCACGGCCCCGGCCGGCGCCGCTCTGCCCGCCCGGATGATCGCCCGCCTCGGCACCACCCCGCCTGCGGTCAACGCCTCGAACCTGGTCCACGCCCAGTGGTACGAGGACAAGGCCCGAATGCTGGAGCTGCTGGCCGAGGCCGACCCGCCCCGGGCCACCATCCACCGCCAGCGCGCGGCCACCGCCCGCGAGATGGCTGCGGAGTACCGCAAGGCAGGTGATCAGTCGTGAAATTCGATCTGGGCACCAAGGCCACCTGCCGTCACTGCGGCCACGAACTCGTTCAGGCCGTCACGCCGGATGGCCGCCCCCTCTTCTGGGTGCACTGCGGCACCCGCCACCACCGCTGCACCACCGACCGTCCCGATCTCACCAGCGCCGAACCGATCCGATTGGAGGCCGTGAAGTGACCACCACCCTCAACACCGTCGACATCCCGGCGGTCACCGACCCGTCCACCACGCCGGACCCGGTGACCCCCACCCCCACCCCGGCAGAGCCGCCACCGGCCCCGGCGCCCGCCCCCGCCGCCGTTGAGGACGCGGCACCAGCCGCCGACCCGGCGGAGGTGGCCCGCCAGGCCGAGGACGCCTACCGGGCCAGCCTGGCCGCGGGCAACCCGCTCAACGGCCGCGAGATCGGCGAGCAGTTCGGGCGCAGCGAGCGCTGGGGCCGTGCCCGGCTTGCCGCCGTCCACGCCAGTGGCAAGGGCGCGGCCAAACCGCGCACCAGCCCCAGTCGCCGCAAGGCCACCTCGACCAAGGCCACCGTCACCAAGGCGGCACCAGCGGCGGCCCCGGCCACCACCGGCGCGGCTGCCGCACAAGAGGCACCGGAGGCCGAACGGCAGCCGGTCCCGGCTCCAGCGTCCAGTGTTGCCGCCTCGGTGGCGGCTGCCGAAACGGCAGCCGCCAGCCAGCCCCGGACACGCACTTGGCTGGTGTGGCTGCTGGCCCTCCCGGCGTTCGTGGCGATCTGGGGCGGCTGGGTCGGCCTGGGTGAGCTGACCGGGTTCGGCCGGGTGAACCTGCTGCCCGGCATCGGGGATGGCCTGTTCATCAACACCGCCATCACCCTGCCGATCGGCGTGGAAGCCTACGCCGCCTTCGCCTTCGGGGTGTGGCTCTCCGCGTCGATCCACTCCCGGCGGGCCAAGCGGTTCGCCATGTACTCCGCGATCGGCTCGCTGCTGCTCGGCATGGCCGGACAGGTCGCCTACCACCTGATGAAGGCCGCCGGGATCACCGTCGCGCCGTGGCCGATCACCGCGTTCGTGGCCTGCCTGCCGGTGGTCGTGCTCGGCTGCGGCGCTGCCCTGGCCCACCTCATCGCCCACGACCGGCAGGACACCAAGGAGAACCAGCCGTGACCCACCCCCACCCCGCCCCCGGGACCACCTCCGCCAACGGCAGCCCGCAGCCCGCCCCTAGTGCCGCGATCGTGCCCGTCACGGCGGCAGGGACCCCCGTGCCGAAACGGCACCGCCCGCCCCTGGCGGCGGCGGGGGCGTGGGTGGGCTGGCACGCCCTGGAACTGACTGCCCTGGGCCTGCCGCTGCTGGCCGCCGCCTTCATCACCGAGTGGCTGGCCTTGCTCGCCGTCCCCGGCGCGCTGCTGTGGGCCAGCCAGGAAATCCGCGCCCACCGACACCGCACCCGCACCGCCGATCCGGCAGCCGAGGAAGGAGAAACGGCATGACCAACAACGAACCCCCTGCCGCCGCCCCGGCCGCCCCGGAGGGCACCGGTGAGGAACTGGCCCGCGTGCACTACCTGCCCACCACCGCCACGCCCGAGGCGTTGGAAGGGGAGGTGCTGACCGATGCGCAGTACCGGGCGTACCTGTCCCAGAAGGAACAGGCGCTGGCCCGCTACCGCGGCTACGCCCGCGACACCGCCCGCGCCTACCACGGGGTGCTCACCCTGGCCCGCCGCACCGGCGGCAGCCGGGGCGTGCGCTTCGTGCGCCGCCACGGCACCTTCATCCTCAAGGGCATGGAGGCCGAGCGGCAGCGCCGCAAGGCCGAACACGGCCAGCTCGATGCCCGCGGTGCCCGGCGCGCCGCGCTGGCCGCCGGTGACCTGGCGCAGGTGGCAGAGCTGAACCAGCAGATCCAGCAAGAGCGCCAGCTGCGCGTCCAGGCCCTGCAAGCCCGCGCGGAACTGGGCTGGTACCTCGGCAAACGCGGTGCGCTGGCCTGCGGCTGCGTGCTGGCCACCGCCCTGACCCTGGGGCTGGCCAACGACGTCAGCAGCATCTTCGACGTCGAACTCTTCGGTGACTTCGGCACCATGGACGTGCTGTCCACCACCGGCGCCATCGCCACCGGCAGCTACGCCCTGGCCGCCTGGTGCGTACTCAACGTCTGGGTCTTTGCCCTGGCAGGGGCAGGTGTGTGGGGTTTTCGCCGGTGGAAGGACGGGGTGCGCCTGGGTGAGGCGATCCTGCCCGAGTCGCTGCGCACCACGCTGGGGACCTCGATGCAGTACATCGAGCTGACCGAGTCCTCCCTGGCCATCGCCCTGGCCAACATCCGCAACGACAAGCTCGCCGCCGCGATCAAGGACGGCTGGCCCAACCGCGACACCGACAACGCCTGGGTGCTGCTGCCGATCAAGGAAGGCAAGGGCTACACCGTCAAGCTCCGCCTGCCCCACGGGGTGCCGGTCACCGCGGTGGCCAAGGCCAAGGAGTACCTGGCCCACAACCTGGGCTGCCGCATGCAGGAGTTGTTCATCGTCGCCGACGAGCACGACCCGACCGTGATGGTCCTGCACCGCCTGGACCCCGGGGTGCTGCGGGAGCCGGTGCCGCCGTATCCGCTGCTGGAGGAGGGCAGCACCGACTACTTCAAGGGCTTCCCGGTCGGCATCACCCCTCGCGGTGACCTGGTCACCGGGGTGACCTCCGAACGTAACTACGTCATCGCCGGGGAGATGGGCTCAGGCAAGACCACCCTGATCCTGGCGCTGCTGGCCGGGGCGATCCTGGACCCGCTGGTCGACATCGACGTGTTCGTCTTTGCCACCAACAACGACTACGACTGGCTCAAGCCGTGCCTGAACACCTTCTCCGACGGCGACAGCAAGGAGAAGGTGCAGGCGTGCCTGGACCACATCCAGGCCCTGCACGCCGATCTGGAGCTACGCGGCCAACTGCTGAAGAAATACGACGAGGACTACGTCACCCGGGAACTTGCCGCCAAGGACGCCCGCCTGCGGCCCCGGATCGTGGTGATCGATGAGTGCCAGTCCTACTTCCGCCAGCCCACCCCGAAGAAGCGGCGCGAGGTGGTGGACGGGATGGTGCGGTTCTTCTCCGCCGCCCGCAAGTACGGCATCACCGTGATCTTCGCGACCCCGGTTCCCTCGGATCAGTCGCTGCCGCGTGACCTGGTGTCGGTGACCTCCAACACCGCCTGCTTCGCCATCAGCGACAAGACCCGCAACAACGTCGTACTCGGCGACAAGGCCCACGAGAACGGCATCTCCGCCCTGGGCCTCAAGCCCAAGACCGAGACCGAGCTCAACGACGCGGGCACCTCCATCACCCGCGGCTTCCTGCCCACCCCCGGGGCGCTGCGCAGCTACTTCCTCACCAAGGACCAGCGCACCCAGCTGGTCAAGCGCGCCCTGGAGCTGCGCGGCGGCCAGGCCGCCGGCGCGCAGCCCGCGGCGGCGGAGCGGGACTGGCTGGCCGATCTCGCCCAGGTCTGCCACGGCCACGAGAAGGTCCGGCTCACCGACGCCGCCGGGTGGCTGCGCAAGCTCGCCCCGAGCTACCGCGCCTACAAAAGCCTGGACGGCAAGACCCTCGCCGAGTGGCTCGACGGGGTCGGTGTGCCGGTCACCTGGCCCTCCCGCCAACCGACCGCAGTCACCGAGCGTATCCAGGCTGCGGTGAGCGAGAGGCAGTCCATCCCGGCCGGTGAGTGAGCGGGCACCGCCTGCCCGCACCCCCCGCCCCGGCCCTGCAGGCCGGGACGGAACCTCGCCGTTCACCCATTCACCTGCGCAGAGTCTGTGCAGGTCAAGGCGCGTGAACGGGCATCTTGGGCTGGGTTGTGAAAATTCACGCGCCACGCGCTGACTCACGCGCCCCTTCACCCGGCTCCAGCGGACCTCCCCGAGGTCCACCACATCCACCAATGGTTACACACAGTGAACGAAAGGTGTCTCATGGCCAAGCGCAAGCCCAAGCCGAAGCCCCGGCCCAGGCTGGAACCGTCGCCGAACGTCGCGCCGCCGGAGGGCTACTGGAGCGCGGAGGACGTGGCGGTGCTGACCGCCAGCACGTTCGGCTTGGACAACTCCTTCCTCGAGTTGCCGGAGCACGGCGAGTGAGCCTGCCCGCGGCGATCCTGCTCAGCGCGCTGGCCGCGCTGGCCTTCACCAGCCTGGTCCCGCCGCTGGCGAACCTGGCCAGCCTCGGCCTGGTCGGGCTGGCTGTGGGCTACGTCGCGGCCTGCCGGTTCTACCCGCTGCGGCCGTGCCCGGCCTGCGGCGGGGACAGCGTGCAGCGCTCCCGCGGCGTCTTCGGCGGGATACGAGCGTGCCCGGCCTGCGCCGGGACCGGCACCCGGCTCCGCCGGGGCGTCCGCCTCTGGCAGTGGCTGCGCCGCCGCACCCACCGCCGCCGGTGAACACCGGCCCCTTCCCATGCCCTGGCGGGCGGCCGTGCCGCGCCACCGGCCGCCCGCCAGCCCCACCCGACCTGGAGTCGCCATGTCGAACTGGATCATCCACATCGAAGCCAGCCGCTCCTGGCTGAGCAGCACGTCCACCACCTTGTGCGGGCTGACCATCACCGAGGTCAAGGTCAGCGGCTACCTCATGACCGTGACCTGCCCGGCCTGCAAAACCATCAAGGCCCAGGCGAAGGCCGCCAAGAAGGCCGCGAAGAAGGGCGCCCGCAAGGCGAAGCCGAAGGGCGGCTGGTGGTGACCGGCGGCATGCCTCGGGACGCGTGATGCGTCCCGAGGACTTCTACTTCGGCGTCCATCAGCCGAACTGGCTGTGGCACCCGGACAACCAGGGCCTGGTCATGTTCCCCTCCTACTCCACCCTCCACCGCCGCAAGACCCCGTTCCCCCGGGCCACCGTGCCCTACGCCGTGGACTCAGGCGGGTTCTCCGAACTGCAAAAACACGGCCGATGGACCATCTCCCCCCAGACCTACGTCGCGTTCCTGCGGCGGCTGTGGGAGGAGTTGGGGCCGTTTCGGTGGGCCGCCCAGCAGGACTGGATGTGCGAACAGCAGATCCGGGAAGGCGGCTGGTACCAGAACGGGGTCCGGCTGCTCAGCCTCCAGCACCGCAACCCGCGCAGCCGCGCCCCGGTGTACTTCGCCGGTACCGGCCTGTCCGTGGCTGAGCATCAGGACCGCTCCGACCGCAACTACCACCAGCTGCGGGAGCTGGCCCCGGAGTTGCCGATCCTTTATGTCCTGCAAGGCCAGCACGTCGATGACTACCTGCGCCACCGCGACCTGGCCGCCGCCCGCGGCACCGACCTGAGCACCCACCCCGTGGTGGGGGTCGGATCGGTCTGCCGCCGCCAGGCCACCGGCGAGGCCGAGCAGATCCTGGCCCGCCTGCACACCGAAGGGCTGACCCGGCTGCACGGCTTCGGGTTCAAGATCGACGGAATCTTGCGCAGCGGCCGCTACCTGGCCTCGGCGGACTCCCAGTCCGGCTCGCTGACTGGCCGGTGGTGGAAGGGCACGGGCACCGCCTGCGGAACCGTGCACCCCTCCCACCGCGGGCGCCCACCGGCCAAGTCCTGCGCCAACTGCACCACGTTCTTGTTCGGCCGGCACCGCCGCATCCAACGCCGCATCGCCTGCCAGCCCGACCAGCTGGACCTCTTCACCCTCGCCCCAGCCGAGCCGCACCGGTCCGCCAACGACGCAGCCGCCCGCGGCCGGGTTGCGGCTTGAGCCACCCCACCCGCCTCCACCTGATCTGGAGTCGCCATGAAGACCACCGTCACGCTGGACACCGACCTGGCCAACCACCTGGAGGCGTACTTCTTCGGATGGCTGTCCACCGCCTTCCCACCCGGGACCTTCACCAGCTCGACCGCGCTGGCCACCACCGCCGAGAAGGTCACCCAGGGCCTGATGCGTGAAGTCGTGCGCCCGGCCCTGCAACGGCACAACGTGGCCAGCGGCGGTGGCCGGTGAAGCACGAGCCGTCGCAGCCAGCCACAGCCGCGCTCGCCGAAGGCGTGGCCGCCCGTCTGGATGCCAGCCCCGCCGCCCAGCGTGACGCCGAGCAGTTGGCGGAGTTCACCCTGGCGCTGGCCGCCGCCGATTCGTGCTGGAGCGCCAACCTCGGCGACCCGCCGTCCGACCCGGACTACATCCGCGACCTGGCCGCCGACGTCTGGCGGCTGTGGGTCCGGCCCGCCCTGGCCAAGCGCGAGCACGAACTCGCCGCCGCACGGCAACACCGCGAGGGGGACCTGGCCTACCTGTTCGGCGAGCTGGACCGCCGAGACGACGAGATCGACTTCCGCCGCGCCGAATGGGCAGATCCAGACGGCACAGCACCTGCGGCCAGCGAGATCCCCACCAAGCCCCGGAAGGATGCGGACCCGCGATGCTGACCGTCACCGACCTGTTCTGCGGCGCCGGGGGCTCGGGTCTCGGCGCGACTGCCGTGCCCGGGGTGGAGCTCGTCATGGCCGCCAACCACTCCCCGCGCGCGATCGAGACCCACCAGGTCAACTTCCCGGGGTGCGCCCACGACTGCGCGGACATCTCCCAGGTCGAGCCCCGCCGCTACCGGGCCACCGACATCTTGTGGGCCAGTCCGGAGTGCACCAACCACTCCGTGGCCAAGGGCCGCAAGCGGTCAGACAACCAGCCGGACCTGTTCGGTGAAGTGGTGGCCGACCACGTGGCCGAGAGGAGCAGGTCGACGATGTGGGACGTCGTCCGCTTCGCCGAAGTCCACACCTACCGCGCGGTGATCGTGGAAAACGTCGTCGATGCCGCGAACTGGACGCCGTTTCGGGCGTGGCTCCAGGCTATGGACTGCCTGGGCTATGACCACCACGTCGTCTACCTCAACTCCATGCACGCCCCCGCCATCGCCGCCCCGAGGGCACCGCAGAGCCGGGATCGGATGTACATCGTGTTCTGGCGCAAGGGCAACCCCGCACCGGAGCTGGAGATCCGGCCCCTCGGCTGGTGCCTCGGCTGTGACCGTGAGGTGGAGTGCCGCCAGGTGTTCAAGCCGCGTGGCCGGTCGTGGCCGATGGCCCGCTGGGGCCGCTACCGCGCCCAGTACCTCTACGCCTGCACCACCCCCGGCTGCTCCCGGCAGGTCGAGCCCTACGCCCTCCCCGCGGCGGCGGCGATCGACTGGGACACCCCCGGCGAACGCATCGGTGACCGCGTCAAACCGCTGTCGGACAAGACACTGGCGCGCATCCGGGTCGGGCTGGAGCGCTACGGGCGTCCGATGACCATCGAAGCCGCGGGCAATACCTACGTGCGCACCGGTGCCGACGGGCGGCCGGTGTACTCGCGGGGCTGGCCGGTGGACCAGCCCACCGCCACGCTGACCACCACCGCCACCCGCGCCCTGCTGGTGCCCTCCGGCGGCACCTGGAACGAGACCGCCAGCACCGTCAGCGACCCGTTCCGTGCCCGCACCACCCGGGAGATGGAGGCACTGGTGGTGCCGGTGGAAGGCCGCGACGGCAAGGCCCCCGCGCCGACATCACAGCCGCTGCGGACCCAGACCACCCGGCTGGAATCCGCGCTGGTGGTCCCGTACTACTCCGCCGCCGGGCACGCCCACCCGGCTCAGCAGCCGCTGGGCACGGTCACCACCCTGGACCGGCACGGGTTGGCCTTCATCGCCGAACTGCGCGGTGGTGGATCCACCGCCCGCCAGGTGAACGAGCCGCTGGCCACAGTCTGCGCCAACGGCAACCACCACGGCCTGGTCCAGGCCGCCGAGGCCGGGCAGATGCCGGTGGTGGAGGACTGCACCTTCCGGATGCTCCAGCCCGCCGAGGTCCAGGCCGCCATGGCCTTCACCCCCGACTACGTCGTCACCGGCACCCGGCGCGAACAGATCCGCCAGCTGGGCAACGGGGTCACGCCGCCGGCCGCCGAGTTCTTGGTGCGCGCCGTGGCCGCCTCCCTGGACCTGGCCGCGCCCAGCGCCGCCTGAACCCCACCCGCCCGTGTCTTCGACGCGCCCCAAGGAGCTGACCATGGGTCTGATCGTGCACCGCTGCTCGACCTGCAACGCCACCGAACTGCACCACGCCCCGTTCGGGCGCGAGATCTGCGACAGCGGCGACCTGCTGCCCCCGGAGCTGCTGCCGACCTGGAACAACGCCACCAACGAGCGGATCGAGACCGTGACCCAGCCCGGCGAGACCTTCCGTGGCTTCGGCCAGTTCTCCGTCCAGCTGTGCGGCTGTGAGGACTGCCAGCGGCTGTACAGCCAGCTCCAGGACGCTGGAGGCAGAAGGTGACCCCGCGCATCCTCATCACCGGCAGCCGGAACTGGACCAACGTCCCGATCATCACCGAACACCTGGCCCGCGCCCGCCGCCAGTTCCCCGGGGCCGTGCTCGTGCACGGCGACTGCCGGGGAGCCGACCGGATCGCCGCGCACCTGTGGTGCAGCTGGGGCCTGGCACCGAAGCCCACCCCGCCGCCTGGCACCGCCACCGCTGGGCCGCAGGACCGATCCGCAACCGCCACATGATCGCCCTCGGCGCGCAGTTGTGCCTGGCCTTCCTGCTCCCCACCTCCCGGGATCAGCAGACTGCGCCGCGCTGGCCGAGGCCGCCGGAATCCGCACCATCCGCATCCGAGATCGACAACTACCGGTGTAGCTGGCCACCAACAGCTGCACCGCCAGCAGGCCCTACTACCCCGCGCGGGTAGTAGGGCCTGCCCGTTCCTCAGCCCCGTTCCCCGCCCAGCTGGCCGCACCGTCCAGACAGGAGGTTGACCATGACCACCAGAGCATCCGACAACCCGGCCACGGTGGCGCTGTGGATGGCCACCCACCTCGGCTGGCACGTCCTCCCCCTCAACCCCGGCACCAAAAAACCGCTGGGCGGATGCACCGCCTGCCGCGCCGACCGGGCCGACCACACCGCGCCGCACTGCCCGTGCCTGGCCCGCCAGGACGGCGCGCTCTGCCACGGCGTCTGGGCCGCCAGCGCCGACCCCGCCGTCATCACCCGCTGGGCACGCACCTGGCGATCCAGCGTGTGGGGACTGCACCTCGGCGTCTCCGGGCTGCTCGGTGTCGACCTGGACACCCGCCCCGATCCCGCCCCCGCCCAGCCGCTGCACGGCCTGGATTGGCCCGCCGACGCGGGCGTGCCGGTGGACGGGCTGGACGTCTTCGCCGCACTGGCCGGGATGCACGGTGCCGCGGTGGACACCGCCGGCACGCTGTGCACCCAAACACCGTCCGGCGGGCTGCACCTGATCTACGCGGCCGAGGCTGGCCGGTGGAAGTCCAGCAGCGTCAAGGCGTCCAGCCTCGGCCGGGTGTGTACCGGGCTGGGGTGGCAGGTCGACATCAAGTGCTACGCCGGGTACGTCGTCATCCCCGGCTCCCGCACCACCGCGGGGCTATACCGGCGCATCTCGGCCACCACCACCCCAGCCCCGCTCCCGGCCTGGCTGGCCGAACGGCTCGCCGCCACCGGCCACGACCGCCACGCCGCAGCTCCAGCGTCCGGCATGGCACCGGCGCCCGCGCTGTCCGGTCCGGCCGGCGGGGGCAGCCGGGGTGAGCGGTTCGCCGCGGGCGCGCTGCGTTCGGCCTGCGCCGAGCTCGCCGCGATGGCCCCGGATTCCGGCCGCAACCGAAAGCTGTTCCGGGAGGCCAGCAAGCTGGCGGGGATGGCCGCGGCTGGGTGGATCGACCGCGACCAGGTGCAGACCGCGCTGGCCCAGGCCGCCGCCCATGCCCGGCTTCCGGCCTCGGAGATCCGCTACGCCATCGCCAGCGGCTTCCGCAGACCGCGGCCCGTGCCAGAGCTGGAGACCGCCGCATGACCGCCACCCACGACGGCCCCGCCCCCAGCGCGGCCAAGCCGACCGACGAGCTACCGGCCGACCGGCTGGCCATCCGCATCGGCGGAGAAGCCGAAGCGATCCGCGCCCTCACCAGCACTCTGGCTGAGGGTTCGTTGCCGGATGTCTTCGTCGCCGGGGGCCAGCTGGTGCACCTGTCCCGGGTCTCCGGACAGGCTGACCCCAGTGCTCCGCCGACGGTGACGGCCGAGCCGCTGACCGCGCCGGCGCTGGCGTTCCTGCTGGCCCACCACACCTACTGCTACCGCCTCAAAAAGGAGCCTGACACCACCGACAACGCGGGAAACACGACACCCGGCAAACTGACCAAGGTTGAGGCCAGCCCGACCAAGTCCGCGCTGGCCGCGGTGCTCTCCCAGCGGTACTGGCCCGGTGTGAGGCCCTTGACCGGCATCGTCGGCTCGCCGGTGCTGCGCCCGGACGGCACGCTGCTGCACATCGAGGGCTACGACCCGCCCACCGGCCTGTACTACGCGCCCACCGTCCGCATGCCACCCATCCCGACCACACCCACCGCCGAGGAGGTGACCGGCGCCCGGCAGTTTCTGCTGGGCCAACTGCTGAGGGACTTCCCGTTCGTCGCCGAGGCCGACCGCGCCAACCACATCGGTCTGCTGCTCGCCCCGATCCTGCGCCCGTACTTGCGGTGCTTGATCCCCTTCGGGCTGATCTCGGCCACCACCCAGTCCAGCGGCAAAACGCTGCTGGCCGAGGTCATCGGCTACCTCTACGGCCACAAAACCCTGGTCTGGCGCAAGGGCGATGACGCCGAGTTGGAAAAGGCCATCACCTCCGCACTCCACAGCAGCGCGCCGATCATGTTGTGGGACAACATCAAAGAGGGCACCGAAGTGGCCTCGCCGGTGCTGGCCCAGCTGCTGACCGGTCCGGAGTGGTCAGCGCGGATGCTCGGTTCCTCCGGCGCCGGGTTCACCGCGACCAACGACCGGGCCTGGTTGGCAACCGGGAACAACCTGCGCCTGGGCGGGGACATGGCCACCCGCACCGTGCTTATCCGGCTGGACCCCAACGACCCCCACCCCGACCAACGGGACCAGAGCGCGTTCGGCATTCCGCACCTGGACACCTGGCTCAAGGACCCAGCCAACCGGGTCGAGGTGCTGCGGCACCTGCTGATCCTGGTATTGGACTGGATCGCCGCCGGCGCACCGCGCTCCGGGCACACCATGCGCCAGTTCAGCGGCTGGGCACAGGCCACCGGCGGGCTGCTGGCCCACCACGGAATCGACGGCTTCCTGGACAACCTGGCCGATCTCCGCGAGGCCGACGACGAAGACGCGGAATGGGGCGCATTCCTGACCCGCTGGTGGGAGCTGAACAACGACAACCCGATGTCGGCCACCCGCCTGCGCCAGCAAGCCGAGATCGACAACGACAACGGCCGCCCAGTCGATCGGTGGAACGGCGCGTTCCTCACCGACGACTCCGGTCGCGTCCCCTCGGCCAAGAGCCTGGGCCGGGTGTTGACCGGGCACATCGGCCGCTGGCACGGCGGCTACGTGCTCCGCTCAGCCCACGACCGGCACGCCAACGCCCGCGTGTTCTGGGTCGAACAGGCCGAGGCCGAGGGCACCGGACCGCAGCAGGACGAGGCCGCGGCGCCCGCGCCGGCCGAGCTGTGGTGACCCGCGGGCGCGGGTTTGCGGGTTTGGGTGCGGGTTTGCGGACCGGGTTGCGGGTTTGACCCGCACCAAACCCGCACCTTGTTTTCCCAGTTCACGGCCTTACGGCGGCGGGTTTGCGGGTTTGCGGGTTTGAAACCCGGCACCCTGCCCGGCGCACAGCTCCAGCAGGCCCGGCGGCGGTGCGGCTGCCGGGGATGACGACGTACCTCCGCTCTCCTGGAAGGAAAAGATCATGGCCGCCGCCTCCCGCAAGTTCCTCACCGTGCCCGAAGTCTGCGCGAGCCTCGGCGTGGCTCGGTCGACCTTCTACGACTGGCGGGCCAAGAAGCGCGGCCCGCGCTGCGTGAAGCTGCCTAACGGCGATCTACGCATCCGCCTCGACGACTACGAGCAGTGGCTCGAATCCCTGGCAGAGAAGGGCGCCGCTTGATGGCCACGACCTACAACGTGAGAATGCGGAAAACCTCCGTCTATGTGGGCGAGCGCACCACCACCTACAAGGTGCGGTGGGTTGTTGACGGCAAGGTGTTCACGGAGCCGTTCAAGACCACCGCGCTCGCCGAGAGTTTCCGCTCCCAACTCCTTTCCGCGCAAAGGCAGGGCGAGGCGTTCGTCGTCGAGACCGGGCTCCCGGTCTCGATGGCCCGTGCCGAGCGGGAAATGAGCTGGCTGGCCTTCGCCATGGCCTACAACAAGATGAAGTGGCCGCGTTCGGCGGGCAAGTCGCGCGCCGGCATCGCCGAGACCCTGACCGCGGTCACCCTGGGCATGCTGAGCACGAACCGCGGCAAGCCGGACGACAAGGTGCTCCGCCGGGCGCTCAGCGGCTGGGCGTTCAACCTCCGCCGCCAGCAGGAGGGCGAACCGGCCGAGGAGATCGCGGCGGCGTTCCGGTGGCTGGAGCGCAACACCAAACCGGTATCCGTGCTGGCCGACGCGACCGTGCTGCGGCCGGTCGCCGACCGGCTGACGCTGAAGCTCGACGGCACGCAGGCCGCGTCCTCGGTAGTCCGCCGCAAGCGCGCTGTGCTGCACAACGCCCTGAAGTACGGCGTCGAGGAGCTCAAGGTGCTGACCCGCAACGCACTGCCCGAGGTGAAGTGGAAGGCGACCAAGGCGGTCCGGGTCGTCGACAAGCGCGTGGTCGTCAACCACGGCCAGGCCAAAAGGCTGCTTGGCGAAGTCGAGAAGCAGGAACCGTCCGGGCCGCGCCTCAAGGCGTACTTCGCGTTGATGTACTACGCCGCGGCCCGGCCGGCCGAGGCCATCAACCTCCGCGAGGAAGACCTCAAGCTGCCAGCCGAAGGCTGGGGCGAGATCTACCTGTGGGAGTCCGCGCCGGAGACCGGGGCCGCGTGGAGTGATTCCGGGACCAGGCGGGACCCGCGTGGGCTCAAGCACCGGGAGCAGGGGGAGGTCCGGGTGGTGCTGTCGCCGCCGGAACTGACCGCGCTGTTGTGGTGGCACCTGAAGACCTTCGGCGTGAACAAGACCGGGCACCTGTTCTATGGGGTGCGCTCCGGGGAGTTGATCTCCGAGGGCACCATCAGCCGGACGTGGCGCAAGGCACGGAAGGACGGGTTGACCGAGCGAGAGTTCAACTCGCCGCTGGCCAGCCGCCCGTACGACCTGCGCCACGCCTGCGTCTCGACCCAGCTCAACGCCGGTGTGGACCCGACCCAGGTCGCCGAGTGGGCCGGGCACAGCGTCGAGGTGCTGCTGCGGGTCTACGCCGCCTGCATCGCCGGGAACGAGGACCGGAACCGGAAGCGCATCGAGGAGGCGCTGCGCGACACCTGACTCGAACTTGGATGCGTATTGGACGCAAACGCCCGTATTTCGCCGGTGACGACCGGACACAGCCGGACAAGACAAGATCAGCCCATGACCGGGTTCTGCCTGGTCATGGGCTGTGTTTGTGTGGTCAAGCGCTGTGCCCCGGGTGGGAGTCGAACCCACACTGGACGGATTTTGAGTCCGCTGCCTCTGCCGGTTGGGCTACCGGGGCGTTCGGCACGGAAACCATACGCGATCACTCCGCCCCGGCGCCCACGGGGTCACCTGCCTGGGGTTCAGCGGTGGCGGGAAGCCCGTCGAGCAGCCAGGTGTACGCCTGGCCGGGGCTGACCGGTTCGCCGGTGATGGTGGTGGTGAGGTGCCAGTAGCGGCGGAGGTGGGGGTGGCGGTTGATGGTGGTGGTGGCGGCGAGGGTGCGGCGGAAGGTGGGGGTGTCGGTGGTGTGGCGAGCTTGGGCGTGGGCGGTGACGAAGGCGTCCAGGGCGGGGCTGGGGCCGGGGTGGTGGTGGGTGAGGATGAGGTCGCGGGCTTGGTCGCAGGCGGGGCCGATGGACCAGTGCAGGGCGTCCTCGTCGGGGATGTCGGCGTGGTTGCGGTGGGCTTGGCGGAGCAGGCCGTGGCGCAGGGCGGGGCCGGCGAGCAGGGTGAGCATTTCGGCGTAGGCGGTGACCTGGGCCGGGGTGGGGTTGCGGGGTGGGGCGGGGGCGCTGGCGTGCAGGAACATCTCGATGGTTTCGGGGCGGGCTGGGGCGACGAAGATCCGGCGCCAGAAGGTGGTCAGGGCGGCGTGGGCGGTGCAGCCGTCCTGGGCGGCGGCGAGCAGGGCCAGGCGGGCGGCGCGGGCGGTGGGGTCCGCTTGTTCCAGGGCCGCGAGGCTGGCTTGGCGCCAGGAGAGGGTGGCCAGTTCGGCGTCCAGGGTGGCGCGTTCGGCGGTGATGGCTTCGGCCAGGGAAGTCTGTCCATTGAGGACGGTGGTGATGGCGGGCAGGCCCAGGCCGAGGGTGCGGAGGTTGCGGACCAGGGTGAGGCGGTCGGCGGTGGCAGGGCTGAAGCGGCGGTGGCCGCCGGTGGTGCGCACGGGCTCCAGCACGCCCTCGTCGCAGTAGAACCGGATGGTGCGCACCGGCACTCCGGTCAGCCGCGCCAGCTCGCCGATACCGACTGTGTCCTCGGTCACCTTTGCTCGAACCTCCACCCCAGTGGAGTTCCTACGGTACCGACATGACGACCGATCAACTCAGTGCGTGGGCGCGTGGCCAGATCGCGGCCTTCGTCTCCGTGGTGGATGGGCTTGACCCGGCCGCGCGGGTGCCGACCTGTCCGGAATGGCTGGTCAGGGACCTGGTGGGGCACATCGGGCAGGGGTTTCGCTGGGCCGGCGAGCTGGTGCAGGGCGGGAGCGCGGTGCCGGTGCCGGATCCGAAGCAGGCCGATCCCGGGCCGCCCTCGGGCTGGCGCGGCTGGCTGGTGGACGGGGTGCGCGAGCTGATCGAGGCGGTGGAGTTGCGGGGCGAGGAGCCGGTGTGGACCTTCCTCGGTCCCGCTTCGCCGCGGTTCTGGCTGCGGCGGCTGCTGCATGACCTGGTGGTGCACCACTTCGACGCGGCCAACGTGGCCGGGCGGGACTACCTGGTGGCGCCGGAGCTGGCCGCGGACACCATCTGCGAGGGGCTGGAGCTGATCACCACGCCGGAGGCGGTGGCCTGGGTGCCGGGGCTGGCCGGGTTGCGCGGAAACGGGCAGCGGCTGGCGGTGCGGCCGACGGACGGGCAGGCGGGGTGGTTGATCACGCGGGAGCCGGGCGGGGCGCGGTGGGAGCGGGAGGCCGTGGGGGCTGCGGGAGCTGTGGGGGCGCAGTCGGCGGGGGCGGAGGTGGTGCTGGCGGGGCGGACGCGGGATGTGTTGCTGGTGTTGACCCGGCGGGTGGATCCGGGTGATGACCGGGTCAGCGTCACCGGGGACCGGGCGTTGCTGGCTGACTGGCTGGCGCACGTCGCCTACTGATCCGGCGCAGCCTGCCGTGCGCGGCCAGGATGCCCAGCAGCACCAGGGCCGCGCCGAGGGGCTGGTGCCAGGCAAGGGGTTCGCCGAGGACGAGCACGCCGAGCAGGACGCCGACCACGGGGGTCACGTAGGTGACCGCGGCGGCGTTGGCCGCGCCCCAGTCGCGGACCACCACGGTGTTCCAGACGTAGGCTAGGCCGGTGCTCAGCGCGCCCAGGGCGAGCATGCTCAGCAGCACGGACGGGGACAGATCCGTTGGCGCGCCTAGGAATGGCGTGCTGAGCAGCATGAGGGTCGCGCCCGTCGCCACCTGGATGAAGGCCAGGGTGATGGCGGGAATGTCCCGGTGGCTGAGGAAGCGGCGCAGGTAGGCGAAGGCCAGGCCGTAGCTGGTGGTGGCGCCCAGGCAGGCCAGTTGGGCGGGCAGGCTGCCGGTGAGGGTGGCGGCGAACGGGTTGATGATGACCAGGACGCCGGCGAAGCCGAGCAGCAGGCCGGTGCGGCGGTGCGGGGTGAGGCCTTCGGTGCGGAGCAGGGCGGCGGCGAAGGCGGTGGCGAACAGCGGGGTGGTGGCGTTGTAGATGCTGGCCAGGCTGGCCGAGATGTGGCTCTGCGCCCAGGCGAACAGCAGGAACGGGAGCACGCAGAGCAGCACCGAGACCACGGTCAGGTGGCCCCACAGCGCCGGTTCGCGGGGCAGCGAGCGCCGGGTGAGCAGCATGATCGCCGCGAGGGTGAGCGCGCCCAGGACCAGGCGGCCCCAGACGATCTGCGGCGGGGTCAGGCCGGTGAGCGCGATCTTGACGAACAGGAAGCTGGCGCCCCAGGTGAGCGCGAGCAGGCTGAACTGGATCGGGGTGCTGACGCGGGTTCCCGGCACGACGTTCCCTCCCGGACCGCCGGCTGACACCGGGTGTCCGGGAGGGAGTCAACCCGCCGGGGCCAGCGCGTGGCTGGCGGGAATCAGACCTTGAGCTACAGGCCGGCCAGGAACTCCAGCAGCGCCTTGTTGACCTCGTCCGGGCGTTCCTGCTGGGTCCAGTGCCCGCAGCCGGGCAGGTCCAGCACGGTGCGCAGGCCGGGCAGCTGCTCGGGCAGCCGCTCCAGGTAGTCCGGCGGGTAGAAGCCGCGGACCAGGTCCCGTTCACCGGTGATGTGCAGCGCGGGCGCGGTGATCGGCGCGCCCTGCCACGGGGCGGTCAGCGCCCAGTTGCGGTCGATGTTGCGGTACCAGTTCAGGCCGCCGGTGAAGCCGTTGCGCTGGTACTGCTCGGTGTAGGCGTCGATGTCGGCCTCGGTGAGCCAGCTGGGCAGCTTCTCCGGCTCGGGCATCGCGGAGAGGAAGCCGCCGCCGGCCGGGGCGGTCGGGGTGGCCGCCGAGCTGTCGCTCTCACCGGAGGTGGCGGCCAGGGTCTTGCGGAAGGTGCTGCGGATGTCCCGGTTGAGCTCGGCGTCGGCGACACCGGGTTCCTGGAAGTAGATCTGGTAGAAGCCGTCGCCGAAGCGCTGCCGGGCGGCCACCAGCGGCGGGACCGGGCCACGCGGGGCGGGCGCCACGCTGAGCCCGCCCACGCCGCGGACCAGGTCGGGCCGCATCATCGCGGTGTTCCAGGCCACCGGGGCGCCCCAGTCGTGGCCGATGACCACGGCCTGCCGCTCCCCCAGCGCGTGGATCAGCCCGACCACGTCGCCGACCAGGTGGAAGATCGAGTAGTCGTCCACATCGGACGGCTGGTCGGTGCCGCCGTAGCCGCGCTGGTCCGGCGCGACCACGTGGTAGCCGGCCTCGGCCAGCGGCTGGAACTGGTGCCGCCAGGAGTACCAGCTCTCCGGGAAACCGTGCAGCAGCAGGACAAGTGGGCCCTCGCCCTGTTCGGCGATGTGCATGGTGATGCCGTTGACGGAGACCTCGCGGTGCTGTGGCAACGCTGTTCGCCTCATTCCTTGGTGGTGGTGATGGTGGCCAGCACGTCCGCGCGCCGCGCGTGCAGCAGGCGCAGCCCTTCCTCGGCGGTGGCCCTGATCTCGGCCGCGCCTGCGGTCGGCTCCCCCAGCAGCGCGGTGACCGCGGCGGAGATGACTCGATCCGGTTCGGCCACGGTGACCTCGTTGAGCGCGTGCGAGCTGCTGGCCAGCTGGAAGAAGCCGGCGAGCAAGGCGCGCAACGCATAGGCCTGTTCGTCGACCGGCCAGTCGGTGCGGGCCAGCTGGTGCGCGCGCCACACCGGCAGCACCGCGTGCATCAGCTCGCTGGGGCCCAGTGAGCCCATGAGCTCCTTGCTGCGCGGGTGTTCCAGCAGGATGCCGAGGCTGTCCGCGTCGCCGGTCTGCAGCGCGCGCATGAACGGGCGCTCCAGCGCGGTGCGCACCAGCACCGGGCAGAACCGGTGCGGGCGCGCGGCGTCCGGGTCGGTGCTGAACAGCTCGATCATCTCGTCCACCGCGGCCAGGAACTCCCTGGCGAACAGCCCGACGAACAGGTCTTCCTTGGTGCCCCAGTACAGGTAGACGGTGCCCTTGCCGACGTGCGCCCGCTCGGCGATCTCGGCGATGGTCACGCCCTTGACGCCGCGGCGCAGCAACAGCTCCCTGGCGGCGGCGAGGATGCGCGCGGCCTTCCCCGAGTCCTGCTCCAGCAGCTGGGCCATCGCCGATCTCCCGTTCCGCGCGCCGGGTGCCGGCGGCACGTCTCCATCATGCCCGCGCGATGTCCATGTCCTTCATGCGGCTGGCTTTGCCGCCCTCCCACATCGCGCGCAGCCAGCGCCCGACCAGCGGCCACTTCTGCCAGCGCGCCAGCATCTTGCGCAGCCCGATCTGGAACCGGCTGGTCGGGGTGAAGAACGCCTGCTGCTCCAGCCCGATCTGCTGGTAGTACTCGATGCTGGGCCGCAGCTTGGCCTCCCAGGCGGCCAGCGCGCGCGGCAGGTCGCGCGGGTGCCGCTCCAGCATGGTGCCGAGCAGGTCGGCCCCGGCCAGTCCGGCGGAGACGCCCATGCCCGCGTACAGCGTCACGCACCAGGCCGAGTCGCCGAGGAGCACCACCCGGCCCTGGTGCCAGCGGTCCATCTTGACCTGTTCGACCGAGTCGAACAGCAGCTCCTCGGCGTTCTCCATGGCCCGCAGCACCTCACCGAGCGCGCGGCCGGTGGGGCCGGGGCCGAAGGCGGCGCGCACCCGCTGCGCGGGCGGCTGGCTGAACTCGGCGTCCACGTCCTCGGTGCGGTAGGAGATCAGCACGGTCGGCGCGTGGTCGCGGAACGGGAAGATCCACATGGACCGGCCCGGTTCGAGCAGGGTCACGCCGTCCTCTGAGGCCAGGTCGGTGAGCGAGCCGGGCAGCGAGAAGGCCGCGACCATGAAGTTGAGCCGCCTGAGGTAGCGCTCGTGCGGGCCGAAGGCCAGCGAGCGCACCGTGGAGCGCAGCCCGTCCGCGCCGACCACCAGGTCGAACCGCTCGGTGACCACGGTGCCGTCGGCGGTGTTGCGCAGGGTCACGTCCACGCCGCCGGCGTCCTGGGTGATGGCGGTGGGCACGGTCGAGTAGCGGATCTCCACCTCGGCCGGCAGCGCGGCGAAGGCGGCCTGTTCCACGTCGCCGCGCACCATCAGCCGGGGCAGTCCGGGCAGGTCCTTGAAACCGAGGCCACGCCGCCGGTTGCCCTCGCGGTCGATGTCGAAGTTGACCCCGTCCTGGGCGGCCCGGTCGGCCATCCCGTCCAGGATGCCCAGCCGTCCGGCCGCCGCGCGGCCCGCGCCGAACAGGCCGACGAAGTAGCCGCCGGAGCGCCGCGAGGGGGCCTTCTCGATCAACACCGGCTGCCAGCCCGCGCGCCGGAGCCGCAGCGCGGTGGCGATTCCGCTGACGCCCAGTCCGACCACCAGTGCGCGGCGGCCGCTGTTGTCCGTGGTTTCCATGATCCCAGGTTAGACCCAACTGACCAGATTCGTCATTTGGTCAGTTCGTGGCCTGCGTCACTGCGCGATGCTGGCAGGAAGGGGCCAGTGCGGCCCCGCGCGACCGCCACGGCCCGACACTGCGTGCGGAGCGAGGGAGGCACCATGGGCGATGACCTGAACATGCGGTTCGCACCGGCGCGGGCCGCGCTGCACCGGATGTCCGCGGCCGCGGCGGAGTTCGACGGCGCGTGGGCGCGCGACCGCGGCGAGATCACCGACGGCGAGTCCGGCATCGGCGGCGACCGGCTGGGCCGGGCCTTCGCTGCCGGCTACGCGCACCGGGCCGCCCCGGCGCGCACCATGGCCGGCCGGATGCCCGGCCTGTACGAGGGCATGAGCCGCACCGGGCACGCCTGCGCCGCCGACTACGAGGCCGCCGACGCCCGTAGCGCGGCCAGGTTCGACCCGGCATGACCATCGCCGAACCCGCCGACCCGCTCGGCCTGTGGGCCAGGGTCAGCCCGGCGATCGGCGGCTGGCCGGACAGCGACGAGACCAGGGCCGGGCGACTGGCCGAGGGCTGGCGGCAGGCCGCGGCGAACCTGAACCGCTTGCGCGGCACTGATCTCAGCGACCTGCCCCGCGGCTGGGCCGACCAGGGCGGCACCGCTTTCACCGTGCGCACCGGCGAGCTGGACGGCCGGGCCGAGGGGGTGGCGCGGCGGATGAGCGGACTGGCCGCGCGCTCCGCACAGTTCGCTGAGGAGGTGACCGGGGTCAAGAACATGATCCACGATGGGGTGGCCTCGCACTCGGTGCCCTACGCGGCCACCTTCCTGCTGCCGCCGCGGTGGGCCGAGCCGTACCAGGAGTTCATCGCCGCCTCGCTGGCCAGGGACCTCTCCGCCGGGATGCTCGCGGCCGAGCAGCGGCTGAGCCAGGGGCCGGAGGAGGAGGGCAACTGGTTCGAGGAACTGCTGGAAGACGTGGTCGACAACGGCAACGACATCGGCGCTGCGATCGGCGAGCTCGCGGCCGAGATCGGCGACGAGATCCGGGACGCGCTCAGCCCGCACACCGAGCCGGAGCACGAGCCCAGCCCCGACCGCGAGCCCTCCGGCAATCCGACGGTAAGCAGGCCCGGGGACGACGAGGAGACCAAGCGCGGGCACCTGCGGGAGAACGAGGGGGCGCGGACGCTGGCCAAGGCGGGCTACGACATCATGCAGAACCCGCCGGCCAAGCCCAACGGCAAGAATCCCGACTACTTCATCCAGGGCGAGTACTGGGACGCCTACGCGCCGGGGCCGACCAAGACGCCCCGCGGCGTGGCCAGCGTGATCTCGGACAAGATCGAGGACGAGCAGGCCTACCGGCACGTGATCAACCTGGCCGACAGCACGGTCAACCTGGACGAGCTGCGCGGACAGTTCCAGAACTATCCGATCGACAAGCTGGAGGAGATCATCGTCATCGACCGCGACGGCACCGTGATCCCCTTCTACCCCTGACCGAGCGAGGACGAGGCGAATGGCCATTTCCTACCTGCTGGAGCTCGTGACCCCGTCGTCGCCGGCCGAGGTGGCGCGCGAGCTGCACGCCCTCGGCCGCGCCGAGGGCCTGTTCGACGAGTCGGTCAGCCCGGAGCGGCTGGCCGAGGGAGCGGTGAGCGTCTCCGGCAGCTGGCTGCGGGTCTTCGGCACCAGCAAGCCGTCCTGGCACGTGCTCGTCACCGACCTTGGCATCAACCCGACCGTGTCGGTGATCTTCCAGCCGGACAAGGAACGGGACATCGCGGCCGCGCAGCACGAGATGGTGCGCCTGGTCTCCGGGCTGCTGGCGCGGGTCGGCGGGGACGCCGTGCTGCACCGGGACCTCGACCAGGTCTGGCTCCTGCGCCGGGACGGCGAGCTGAGCCTGAGCGAGCGCACCGACATCTGGCCACCGGAGCGGCTGGCCGCGGTCTCCCAGCCCTATCACCGGCGGACGGTCGTCTTCTCCGAGTGAACGGTCACGCCGCCTCCTGAGCGGCGACCGCGCGGCGGTTGGTCAGCAGGGTGACCAGGAAGCCCAGGGCCAGGGCGAGTAGGACGCCGAGGTTGGCTCCGGCGAAGTCCTGGGCCAGGCCCAGTGGGGCGAGCAGGTAGCCCTGCCAGCCGAGCCAGCCCGCGGCGGTGTTGGTGACCAGGCCCCAGCCCAGGGCGGTGGCGGCCACGATCAGCAGGACCGGGCCCCAGCGCACGTCGCCGTAGCGGCCCGCCGGGTCGTGCAGGTCGGGTTCGGTGTAGTCACGGCGGCGGCGGGCCAGGTCGGCGAGCATGATGCCGCACCAGGCGGCCACCGGGACGCCGAGAGTGGTGAGGAAACCCTGGAACTGGCCGAGGAACGCGCCGCCGAGGAAGACCAGGTAGACCGTGCCCAGCACCATCAGCACGCCGTCGAGGAACGCGGCCGTCGGCCGGGAGATCTTGGCGCCGGCGGCGAGCAGGGCCAGGCCGGAGGAGTAGATGTCCAGCACCGCGCCGCCGACCAGACCCAGCACCGCGACCAGGGCGAAGGGCACCAGGAACCACACCGGGAGCAGGGTGGTCAGCGCGCCGATGGGGTCGGTGGCGATGGCGGCGTTGAGCTGGGGCGCGGATCCGGCGAGCAGCAGGCCCGACAGCAGCAGCACCACGGGGGCCAGGCTGGCGCCGAAGGTGGTCCAGCCGACCACCGCGCGACCGGCGGTTTGCCTTGGCAGGTAACGGGAGTAGTCGGCGGCGGCGTTGACCCAGCCGAGGCCGAAGCCGGTCATCAGGAACACCAGCGCGCCGAGGAACTGGCTCGCACTCCCGGCCGGCAGCGCGGTGACCGCGGCCCAGTCGATGTGGTCGGCGACCAGGCCGAGGTAGACCAGGGTGAGCGCGCCGGTGACCACGGTGATCACCGTTTGCAGCCGCATGATGGTGGCGAAGCCGAGCACCCCCGCCCCGACCACCAGCACGGTGACCACCAGCAGCGCCAACACTTTGGTGGTCACGCCGCCGCCCCAGCCGAGGCGCTCGAACACCGTCGCGGTGGCCAGGGTCGCCAGGGTGGCCAGCACAGTTTCCCAGCCGACGGTGAGCAGCCAGGAGATGGCCGAGGGCAGGCGGTTGCCGCGCACACCGAAGGCCGCGCGGCTGAGCAACATGGTGGGCGCGGAACCGCGTTTTCCTGCCACCGCGACGAATCCGCAGAGCAGGAAGGAGAACACGATGCCCAGCACGGCGACGGAGACGGCCTGCCAGAAGGACAGGCCGAAGCCGAGCACGAAGGAGCCGTAGCTGAGGCCGAGCACGGAGACGTTCGCACCGAACCAGGGCCAGAACAGCTGCCGGGGCCTGCCGTGCCGGTCGGCGTCGCCGATCACGTTGATGCCGTGGGTCTCCACCTTCAGCGGTTCGCTCATGCCCAGAACCCCGTTCCGATCAGCCGCTCGATCTCCGCCCGCACCGGCGCGGTGGCCGGTCCCTGCCGGGTGACCGCGATCGCGGCCGCGGCGTTGGCGTACCTGGTCGCCTCGAACATCCCGTTGCCGCGCAACAACTCCGCCAGCAGCGCCCCGCAGTGCGCGTCCCCGGCTCCGTTGGTGTCCACCGCGTCCACGTTGAACCCGGCGACCGTGGTGATCCGCCCGTCCCGCTGCAGCAGGCAGCCCGCCGGGCCGTCCCGGACGATCACGGTGGCGAAGCTGGGCACCAGGGTGGCCAGCGCGGCCGCGGCGGCGCGGGTGGTGTTGGTGCGGGAAAGCTGTTTGGCCTCACGGGCGTTGCAGCTCAGTATGTCCACTCTGGACAGCACCGCGGTCAGGTCGGACCAGACGACCTGCTCCACCAGCGGGCCGGGGTCGAACAGCACGGTCGGACTGGGCAGCCTGCCCAGCCAGTCCAGCAGCGCGTCCCGGTTGGCCGCGTGCAGCAGGCTGTAGCCGCTGACGTAGACCATGTCCGCCGCGCTGGGGTGCACCAGGTCCAGCCGGCCGGGGTCCAGCACGCCCTCCGCGCCCACGCCGGTGACGAAGGTGCGCTCGCCGGTCTCCTCGTCCACCAGCACCACCACGATGCCGGTGTCCGCGCCGGGGGTGGGCGGGTTGACCACGGTGATGCCCTCGGCCAGCATCGCGGCCCTGGCCAGGTCGCCGAAGCTGCCGCTGCCGTGGCTGCCCGCGTAGAGCACCTCCGCGCCGGAGCGGGTGGCCGCGGACATCACGTTGAAGCCGCCGCCGGGGGTCAGTTTCACCGCCGAGGCCAGCACGTCACCGCCCAACGGTGGCAGGCCGGAGACGGTGAGCACCAGGTCGACCACCACCTGGCCGGTGAACACGAGCTGCCCGCTCACGCCCGGCCCCGGAGCGCGAGCAGGTCGGCGGGCAGGGCCTCGGCCAGCGCGAAGGCGGCCACCACGGACTCCTGCGCGGCCACCGAGGTGCCGATCACCGTGCCGATGGCGGCGGCCAGGTCCGCCCGCGCGATCCCGCGCACCCAGCCCCGCGCCCAGCGGATCCAGGCCGCGATCTCCCCACCGGCGACCCAGCGCCCGCGCCGGGCACCGCGTTCCGCGCCCTGTTCGCCCAGGTCAAGGGCTTCGGACCGGCTGGATCCGGCGGACACCGTGGCGGCCACCGCGACCGCGTCGGCCAGCCGATCGAGGTCGTCGGGCGGGACCGCGATGCCGACCGGGGTGACCCGCATGGCCGCGCCGTTGGTCGTGCCGTTCCGCCCGGTCTCCGTGGGCGGCTCACCCCGGGCGAGCCGCGCCAGGGCCAGTTTTGTCGATGGGCCAAGCAGATCCGCCGAGCCGCGGCGGATCATCACCTCTTCCCAGGCCAGCAGCGCCTCGCCGAACTCCCTCGGTTCGACCCGCCCCTGGCCCTGAATCAGCAGCCGGGCGAGCAGCAGCGCCTGTTCGGTGTCGTCGGTGACCGAACCGGCCGGCCTGGACGGCGCGATCGGTTGGGCGGCAACGGCATCCACCAGTCCGGTGATCCGGCCGTAGCACCTGGCGATGGCGGCGGGCGGCATCGACTGGGTCGGCATGCCCAGGGCGTCGCCCAGCGCGAGCCCGGCGAGGGCCCCACGCGCCCGGCCGACCCATGGATGCATGTGCATAGCACTACACCCGCGGGTCGGCCCCGGCAATCGGTCCGGACCGGCCGGGCTCAGCGTGCGGTGCTCACTCGACCTCGCGCAGGATCCGTTCCACCGAGGCCAGCCGGGTCTGCACCTCGGTGAGCTGTGCCCTGGCCTCGGTCAGCTCCCGGGCGGTCTGCTCCTGGGCGGCCACCGCGCGGGCGGCCAGCTCCTGGTAGGCCTGTTCGCGGGCGGCGCTGGCCTTGGCGCGCACCGAGATGAAGCTCTGCCAGATGATCACGGTCAGTACCACGGTGATCAGCGTGAAGACGCCGAACACGCCGACGAGTTCCTGCCAGGCACGGGCGCTCATGGGTCAGTCTTCCTGTTCTTCCGGTGTGCTGAGGGTGCGGGCGGCGGTCGCGACGCTGGCCGGGGTCAGCTCGATCGCGAACGGGGTCACCTCGTAGAACTTCATCGCCTTGCCGTCCGCGGACAGCTCCAGCTGAGCGCTCACCAGCCCGGCCGCCTCCAGCTTGCGCAGGTGCACCTGGAGCAGCGCCCGGCTGATGCCCAGCTCGCGGGCCAGCGCGCTGACGTACTGGCGCTCGGCGGCCAGGGCCGCGACCACCCGGAGCCGGTGCGGGTTGGCCAGGGTGGCCAGCACCCGCAGGAGGTCGTCCCCCGTCGGCGGCTTCCCGGTCATCGCGGCACCCAGCACATGAGCAGCAAGGTTAGTGCGCCCGCCGTCCTGGGAAGCGCCAGGCTCGCTCGCCGAGCAGGGCCAGCGCGGCCGGCACCAGCACGCCGCGGACCAGGGTGGCGTCCAGCAGCACGGCGACCGCGAGGCCGACGCCGAGCATCTTGTTCTCGATCGAGGTGAGCGTGACGAACACGGCGAACACCACGGTCATGATCACCGCGGCGCTGGTGACCACGCCCGCGCTGGCGCCGAGTCCGCTGACCACCGCCTCCTTGGCGGACAGGCCCGCGCGCCAGCGTTCGCGGATCCGGCTGAGGATGAAGATGTGGTAGTCCATGCTCAGTCCAAAAAGGACGACGAACATGAACAGCGGCAGCCAGCCCATCACCCCGCCGTAGGGGGTGAAGCCGAGCAGGTCGCTGAGGTTGCCGTACTGGAAGATCCAGGTGATCACGCCGTAGGCCGCGCCGATGGAGAGCAGGTTCAGCGCGATGGAGACCAGCGGCACGGTGAGCGAGCGGAAGACCAGCACCAGCAGCAGGAACGACAGCAGCAGCACGAACCCGAACACCAGCGGGGTGCGCTCGCGCAGCTGGGCGGTGAAGTCGGTGGTCTGCGCGGTCCGCCCGGACACGGCGACGTCCAGCTGCCCGAACGCGCCGAGGGTTTCGGGGATCACCTTGTGCCGCAGGTGTTCCAGCGCGCGGACCGAGGTGTCGTCGGTGCCGGAGCCGGCCAGCGGCATCCGGACCACCAGCGCCTTGTCCACCCGGTCCACGGTCAGCGGACCGGCCAGCAGGCCACCGCTGTCCTTGACCTGCGCGCGCAGCCGGTCCGCCAACGCCGTGGCCAGCATTCCGTCCACTGTGGACTCATCGCGCTGCCAGATCACCACCCTGGCCGGGGTCGGCGCGCCGGGGAAGGCTTCCTGCATGCGCAGGGCCGCGTCCACCTGGGGCACGCTGCGCGGCAGGCTGTTCACCGGGGCGGCGTCCTGGAGCTTCATGTCCAGCGCGGGCACGGTCATGGCCAGCAGCGCGAGCACCGCGGCCCCGCCCCACAGCACCGGCCGCCGGGCCACCCTGGTGGCCACGCCGGACCAGATCCGGGACTCCCGCGCCGCGGTCCGGCCCTTGCCCAGCCAGGGAATGCGGCCGCCGTCCACCCGGTGCCGCAGCGCGGCCAGGATGGCGGGCAGCACGGTCACCGAGGCGACCATGGCCAGTCCGACCACCACGGCCATGCCGATCGCGCCGCCGGTGAGCACGCCGAGCCCGGTCAGCGCCAGGCCGCTCAGGCACAGGATCACGGTGAGGCCGGAGACCAGCACCACGTGCCCGGAGGTGCGGGCGGTGGTGCGCAACGCGGTCTGATCGTCCACTCCGGACTGTCGTTCCTCGCGGTAGCGGCGCAGGTAGAACAGCGAGTAGTCGATGCCCACGGCCACGCCGACCAGCAGGATCAGCGCCGAGACCGCGCTGTTGACGGCGACCACCTTGCCGATCACCGACAGCAGGGCGAAGGTGGCCGCCAGTCCGCTGACGGTGAGCAGCACCGGGATGCCCGCGGCGACCAGCGAGCCGAACACGATGAGCAGGATGATCAGCACCAGCGGCAGGGACAGCAGGTGCGAGCGCGCCAGGTCGGCTTTGATGGCCTCGTCGACCGCGCTGGACAGGCTGCGGTCCCCCGCCTGCGCGAACAGAACCGCGGGATGGCGGGCGGCGACCGCCTGGACCGCGCCGGTGGCGAAGCTGAAGTGCTCGCTCAGCTTCGCCACCGGCCAGGCCAGCTTGAAGGTGACCAGGCCCGAGCGACCGTCAGCGGAAACGTGGTCCTGCCAACGGCTTTCCAGCGGTGAGCGGACGTCGGTGACCGCGTCGGGCCGTCGGGCCAGCTCGGCGACCAGGTCCTCCGTGGCCCTGCGCAGCTCCGGGCTGTTGCCGAAGTGCCCGCCCGGCGTGCGCGCCTGGATGAGGACCTTCTCCTCCACCGGCAGGTAGCCGTCCTGTTTGTCCAATGTGGACTGCGCGCGGCCGGTGTCGCCGGGGTCCAGGTTGCGCGCGTTGGGTCCGGTGACCAGCACGCTGGCCAGGAACGCGAGCAGGACCAGGCCCAGCCAGCCCAGGATCGCGGCCCGGCGGTGCCGGGTGGCCCAGGCCGCGATCCGATCGGTCAGTGTCATCAAGTTCTCCCCAGTCAGTCACCTGCAAACGAAAGTTAGCAGGTGCCATCCCGGGTTGTCACCTGAGCTGGGACCAGAACCCGCAGTTGTGCTCGGCGGCCAGGTCGATCCGGGTGGTGCGCTCGGCGGTGAACCGGCGGGTGCCGTGCCGGGACCAGCCCGGGTCGCCGGTGTGCGCGTAGGCCGCCCAGTGCTCGATCATGCGGTCGGCCAGGGCCTGCTGGGCCGGGGTCAGCGGCGGCTGCGGCCAGCTGAGGTCGAGCAGGTAGCGAAGCTCCGCGCCGTGCGCCGCGCCGTAGGGGAACTCGCCCAGCACGTGGCCGGTGGGTTCGGCGAACTCGAAGGTGTGCACGGGTTTCCGGCTCGCCGCGACGACCGGGAGCTGGGTGCAGGCGCCGAGCGCGCCGCCGTGGTCGGTGAGCAGGCGGGCCAGGGTGAGCGCGGGCGTGGGCTCGGCGGTGGCGGGGTACTGGGCGAGGACCGCCGGGGCGTCGGTGCCGAACAGGCTGGTGACCAGGTTGGGGTAGTCCTCGGCGGTGAGGGCGCGGTGCGGGGCGACGAACGGGCGCATCTCGTCGGCGGTGCCGCCCAGCAGCAGCGGGACCTGCGTGCTCAGCGGTTGGATTGGCAGGGTTGGGGTTCCGGCCACCGGCAGCCAGGGGCGGCCGTTGAAGTCGCGGCGCAGCACGGAAACCTGGTCCTGGTGCAGGCCGACCAGGGAGGTCAGCGGGAGACCGCGCAGGCAGGCCGTGTCCGGGCAGCCGAGGGTGGCGGCGGTGGCGCGGGCGCGGCGCTCGGCCTCGGCGCGCTCGACCATCGGGTTGGCGCACGGGGCGCTGTGCACGATGGCCCGCTGGAACAGGCCGCGGGAGGCCGGGCTCGCCAGGTGCGCGCAGACGCTGTAGCCACCGGCGGACTGGCCCCACAGCGTGACCTTGGCCGGGTCACCGCCAAACGCGGCGATGTTGGCCCTGACCCAGCGCAGCGCGGCCTGCTGGTCCTGGATGCCCAGGTTCCCGGCGTCCGGTCCCAGCTCGGGGTGGGCCAGGAAACCCAGTGCGCCCAAACGGTAGTTGAGGGTGACCACCAGGACCTTGCCGCGGGCGGCCAGCCTGCTGGGGTCGTAGTCGCTGCTCGCGCCGGTGGTGAAACCGCCGCCGGGCACGAACACCAGCACCGGCAAGCGGTCTGTCCCTTGTGGACGGTGGATGTTCAGCGACAGGCAGTCCTCGCTGCCGCGCACCTCGCCGGGTTTGCCGGCCTGGGCGCAGGCCGGGCCGGGCTGGGTGGCCTCGCGGACGCCGGTCCAGGGCCGGGGTGGGTGCGGGGGTTGCCAGCGGGCCGCTTCGGCGTACGGAATGCCTTGGTACACACGGTGTTCGGCGGTGACCCGGCCGCGCACCCAGCCCGAGCCGGTGGGGGCGAGCTCGCCGTGGTCGGCGGCGGCGACGCCCGGTAAGCCCAGCAGGGCGAGAGTCAGGGTGGTGAGTATCGCTTTGCGCATGGCGGAGACGGTGGCAGCGCGGGGACTGCCGGGGCGTCCCCGCGCCACCGTATCCGGCCTACGTGGATCGGCGTAGTCAGCCGTAGAACCCGGCCACGCTGAGCTCGCTCACCGGGATCCAGTCCGGGTCGGTGGTGGTGGCGGTGACGCCGCGCAGCTCCACCGCCAGCGCCGGGCGTTCGTCCACGGCCTGGACCAGGGCGTAGAGGGCGGCCAGCACGTGCACGCAGAGCGGCCGGCGGTCGCGGCAGTCGCAGTGCGGGGTGAGCTCCTCCGGGGGCGGGGCGATGTCGATGTCGTGCGCGCGCAACTCGGCCGCGAGGGAGTCGGGCAGGTCACCGAGGACCAGGCTGGGCGGCAGGTCCGCGAGCAGCTTGGCGGCCAGCGCGGCCGGCTCGGCGGGCCAGAGCGGGATCTCGATGCGCACCCGGTACTGGCCGGAGCCGGCGGTGAGCAGGCCGGGGGCCATGGTCAGGTCGGTGATGCCGTCGCCGCGGGCCAGGTTGCGGGCCCTGGGCAGCGACGGGTTGGGGCGGGTGACCCGGGTGGGCTCCACTGTGCGCAGCCAGGCGTGCCCCCAGGCGGTGACACCGTGCTCGGCGATCATCGGCCGATCCCCTCCAGGTTCAGGTCGAGCACCCGGTGCAGGTCCTCGTCGGGCAGGTTGGCCAGCGCGGTCTCGCTGTCGCCGGAGACCAGGTCGGCCAGCGCGCGTTTGGTCTCGTGCATCCGGGCGATGTGCTCCTCCACGGTGCCGCCGGTGACCAGCGTGTGCACGGTGAGCACCCGGTGCTGGCCGATGCGGTGCGCGCGGTCGGTGGCCTGCTCCTCCACCGCCGGGTTCCACCAGCGGTCGTAGTGCAGCACGTGACCGGCCCTGGTCAGGTTGAGGCCGAACCCGGCGGCGCGCAGGCTCAGCAACAGGATCGGCGGCGCGTCCTCGTCGTGCTGGAAGGCCTGCACCAGCTTGTCCCTGCGGTCGGCGGTCAGCCCGCCGTGCAGGAACGGGATCTCCGGCCCGCCCAGGGTTTCGGTGAGGTGGCGGGAGAGCAGCTCGCCCATGGCCCGGTACTGGGTGAACACCAGCGCGCGGTCGCCGTCCTCGACGATCTCGGCGAGCATCTCGCCGGCCCGGTCGAACTTGCCGGAGCGGCCGGGCAGCGGGCCGTCCTGGCCGAGCAGCTGGGCCGGGTGGTTGCAGACCTGTTTCAGCGCGGTCAGCAGGGCCAGCACCCGGCCGCGGCGCTCGATGCCGGAGCCGAGTCCGTCGGTGAAGGCGCGGTCCACCGCGTCCCGGTACAGCCGGATCTGCTCGTCGGTGAGCGTGCAGGCCACGGTGGTGTACAGCTTGGGCGGCAGGTCGGTGGCCACCTCGGACTTGGTGCGGCGCAACAGGTGTGGGTCGATCAGCGCGTGCAGCCGCTGGGCCGCGGTGGCCGAGCGGCGCTGCTGGATGGGCGTGGCGAACCGCTGCCGGAACCGGCCCCTGGTGCCGAGCAGGCCGGGCCGGGTGACGTTGAGGATGGCCCACAGGTCGTCGAGGCGGTTCTCCACCGGGGTGCCGGTGAGCGCGATCCGCAGCCGCGCGTTGAGCCGGGTGGCGGCCTTGGCGGCCAGCGAGTCCGGGTTCTTGATCTGCTGCGCCTCGTCGAAGATCACCGTGTCCCAGCTGGTCCCGGCCAGCTCCTCGGCGTCGGCGCGCAGCGCGCCGTAGCTGGTCACCACGACCTCGGCGGCCAGGTTGTCGAGGGAGCGCCGGGGGCCGTGGTGGGCGCGCACCGGCAGGGCGGGGGCGAAGCGGTCCAGCTCGCGCCGCCAGTTGCCGACCAGCGAGGTCGGGCAGACCACCAGGTGCGGCCCGGGGCGGGTGGCCAGCAGGCTGATCGCCTGGAGCGTCTTGCCCAGGCCCATCTCGTCGGCCAGGATGCCGCCGCCGGGCACCGAGCGCAGCCAGGCCACCCCGGTGACCTGGTACGGCCGCAGTTCCGCGCGCACCTCGGCCGCGCGCAGCTCGGCCCTGGTGCCGGCGGCCTGCCGGAACTGGCGCAGCAGCGCGGCGGGCGAGCTGATCGCGGTGCCCTCGGCGTTGGGCACCGCGTGCGCGGCCGGGGGCAGCGGCGGGTCGGCGTCCGGGTGCTGGGCCGCCTGCCGCCAGGCGCGGGCGGCGGGGCTGAGCTCGGTGGTGGTGCTCAGCAGCGCGGGCAGCGCGAGGTCCAGGTCCACCAGGCGCACCGGGGTGGGCAGCACGGTGATCCGGCCGTCCACCGGGCGGGCCAGCCGGCATTCGGCGGCCCGGCCCACCGGCAGCCCGGCCGCGGCCAGCGCGGCGGCCGGGTCGGGCGGGCCCCACCAGGCGAACGCGCCCTCGGCTGGCAGGAACGTGGCCTGGAGCTGGACGTGCGAGGTCGGCATGACCTCCCTTTCGGGGCATGGCGGTGGCCGGGACGGAATCTCGATGGGCAATCGAGACTACCTCGCGGATTGCGCTCGCGCTAATGAATCCGACATTTGACAAATCCGAATCCGTGTATCCCCGGAAATCCGTCCTTGACAAATCAGGGTTGTCATACCCACGGCTGACCTGCACGGGGTCCTGGAAGCTGACGGCACGGACGTCGTCGCGTCGGTACAGTGGAAAACGTGATCGACTTCGAGAAGGCTTCCGTATTCAAGCTCTCGCCGTGCCGTCCCGAGGACATCGCCGGATCCATCGCGCCGATCATCATCCCCGGGGAACAGCTGATCGCCGCGTTCAAGACCGTGCGGGACTACGTGGTGTTCACCAACAAGCGGCTGATCGCGGTGAACGTGCAGGGCATGCTCGGCAAGAAGAAGGACTTCACCTCGCTGCCCTACAACAAGGTGCAGGCGTTCTCCATCGAGACCGCGGGCACCTTCGACCTGGACGCCGAGCTGGAGCTGTGGTTCAGCGGCCTGGGCAAGGTCCGGCTGGAGTTCCGCGGCGACTCCGACGTGCGCGCCATCGGCCAGCTCATCGCCCAGCACACCCTCTGACCCCGGGTCAGCCCAGCTTCGCCGCCTTGGCCAGCAGGTAGCGCTGTTCCGGCTGGCTGGCGGTGCGGCGGGCGGCGCGGTGGTAGGCCTCGGCGGCGGCCCCGGGCTGGTCGTCGAGCTCCAGGAGGTGGGCGCGGACGGCGTCCAGGCGGTGGCTGGCGCGCAGGCGGTCGTCGTCGGCGAGCTCGTCGAGCAGGTCCAGGCCCGCCTTGGCGCCGTTGACCATGGCCAGGGCGATGGCCCGGTTGAGGGTGACCACCGGGTTGGGCGCGATCCGCTCCAAAATGCCGTAGAGCACCAGGATCTGCGGCCAGTCGGTGTCCTCGGGGCGGGCGGCCTCGGCGTGCGTGCCGGCGATCGCGGCCTGCACCAGGTAGGGGCCGAGCGCGCCGGTGGACAGGGTGTGCCGGAGCAGGGTCAGGCCCTCGGTGATGGCGGCCTGGTCCCAGCGGGTGCGGTCCTGTTCGTTGAGCGGGATGAGCGCACCGCCGGGGCCGGTGCGGGCGGCGCGGCGGGCGTGGGTGAGCAGCATCAGCGCCAGCAGCGCGCCGGTCTCGCTGTCGGCCGGGGCCAGCCGGTGCACCAGGCGGGCCAGCCGGATCGCCTCCGCGGCCAGCTCCACGCGTTGCAGCTGCTCGCCGCTGGAGGCGGTGTAGCCCTCGTTGAAGATCAGGTACAGCACGTGCAGCACCACCCGCAGCCGCTCGTCCCGCTCCCGCGCCGGCGGCGGGCCGAAGGCGGACCCGGTGGCCTTGATCCGCGCCTTGGCCCGGCTGATCCGCTGCGCCATGGTCGCCTCGGGCACCAGGAAGGCGCTGGCGATCTGCGCGGTGCTCAGGCCACCGACCGCGCGCAGGGTCAGCGCGAGCTGGGACGGGACGCTCAGCTCGGGGTGGCAGCACAGGAACAGCAGGGTGAGCGAGTCGTCCTCGGCCGGCGGTCCGTCCGGGGCCGGGGCCTCCGGGTCGAGCGCGAAGGCCTGTTCCCGGCGGCGGCGGGCCGAGTCGCTGCGCCAGGCGTCGGTGAGCCGCCGGGTGGCCACGGTCAGCAGCCAGCCACGCGGGTTCTCCGGCGGCCCGGCCCGCCACTGGGTGCTGGCGTCCAGGAGGGCTTCCTGCACGGCGTCCTCGCAGGCGTCGAACTGGCCGTGCCGCCGGACGAGGACGCCGAGGACCTGGGGCGCGAGCTCGCGGATCAGGTCCTCGACGTCGTTCCTGCTCACATCTCCAACTCCATACCGCCCGAGAACATCACCGGCCGGACCTCAACCGCGAGCCCGGGGAACTTGGTGTCGGGGATCAGCTTGGCCAGCTCCAGCGCCCGTTCCTTGCTCTCGCATTCCACCAGGTAGAAGCCGCCCATGAACTCCTTGGCCTCCAGGAAAGGGCCGTCGGTGACCACCGGCTGGCCCTCGGCCCCGCGCACCACCGCGCTGGCGGCCGGGTCGGCCAGGGCCTGGGTCAGGATCAGCTCGCCGGAGGCCTGGATGGTGCGGATGAACTCGCCGTGGCCCTCCCCGATCGCGGCCCGCTCCTCTTCGGTCAGCGCGTCCAGGATGGCCGGGTTGACCTGCATGATCAGCAAGAACTTCACGACGTGCTCCTCGTGTCCACGACGCCCCCGTTGGGCACCGTACACACCCTGATCGGAGCCGGTCCGCCGATCTCGACACGTCCCCGGCACAAGTCGCTCTTTTTTTCGGCGCGGGATCGGACTAACGTTGTGTATACCGTATGCACGATGGGAGACACGGGCATGCCGACAAACACGGGCGAGCCTTCGCTGATGGACCGGGTGCGCTCGGTGGTCGACCGGCATCGCGGTGATCGGGGCGCGCTGCTGCCGATCCTGCACAGCCTGCAGGCCGAGTTCGGCTACATCGATCAGGCGATGGTCCCGGTGCTGGCCGCCGAGCTGAACCTGTCCAGGGCCGAGGTGCACGGCGTGGTGACCTTCTACCACGACTTCCGCGCCGAACCCGCCGGTCAGACCGTGGTCAAGCTGTGCCGCGCCGAGGCCTGCCAGTCCGTGGGCGCGGAGGACCTGGTCGCGCACGCCGAAAACAGGCTGGGCAGCAAGCTCGGCTCGACCACCCCGGACGGCCGGGTGACCCTGGAGCAGGTGTTCTGCCTGGGCAACTGCGCGCTGGGGCCCGCGGGTCAGGTGAACGGGCGCTTGTACGGACGACTGGACCCGGCGAGACTCGATGGCATCCTCGACGCGGAGGCGGAACGCGCATGAGTCCTGCTAGCAGGGACGAATCAGTGTCCCAGTGGATCACGGTTTTTGTGCCCCGCGACTCCGCCGCCTGTTCGGTGGGCGCGGACGCGGTGGCGAGCGCGATCAGCCGGGAGGCCGCGGCCGCCGGGATCGAGGTGCGCTTGGTGCGCAACGGATCCCGCGGCATGCTGTGGCTGGAACCGCTGGTGGAGGTGGCCACCGGCGCGGGCCGGATCGGCTACGGGCCGGTCTCCGCGGGCGAGGTGCCCGAGCTGGTCAAGGCCGGGCTGTTCACCGGCGGCGCGCACGAGAAACGCCTCGGCCTGGTCGAGCAACTGCCCTGGATGGTCGCGCAGCAGCGGCTGTGCTTCGCCAGGGTCGGCGTCACCGACCCGGTCTCCGCCGAGGACTACCTGGCCCACGGCGGCATGGCCGGCCTGCGGCGGGCGCTGGCCATGGACCCGGCCGAGGTGGTCAAGGAGGTCACCGACTCCGGGCTGCGCGGCCGCGGCGGCGCGGGCTTCCCGGCCGGGATCAAGTGGAACACCGTGCTCAAGGCCGACGGCGAGCTGAAGTTCGTCTGCTGCAACGCCGACGAGGGCGACTCGGGCACCTTCGCCGACCGGATGCTGATCGAGGGCGACCCGTTCTGCCTGATCGAGGGCATGGCCATCGCGGCGTATGCCACCGGGGCCACCGAGGGGTACGTGTACCTGCGCTCGGAGTACCCGGACGCGGTGGCCACCCTGCGCCAGGCCGTCGAGGTGGCCTACGCGCGCGGCTGGCTCGGCCAGGACTACCTCGGTTCTGGGCAGCGCTTCGACCTGTTCGTGCGGGTCGGCGCGGGCGCCTACATCTGCGGGGAAGAGACCTCGATGCTGGAGAGCCTGGAGGGCAAACGCGGGATGGTGCGGGCGAAACCGCCCATCCCGGCGATCACCGGCCTGTTCGGCAAGCCGACCGTGGTGAACAACGTGCTCACCCTGGCCTCGGTGCCCAGCATCCTGGCCCACGGCGCGGCGGCCTACGCCGCGCTGGGGGTGGGCCGCTCGCTGGGCACCCAGGTCTTCCAGCTGGCAGGCAACATCAAGCACGGCGGGGTGTTCGAGACCGCCTTCGGCATGTCGCTGGCCGAGCTGGTCAACGACTACGGCGGCGGCACCCGGTCCGGGCGGCCTCTGCGCGCGGTGCAGGTCGGCGGACCACTCGGCGCGTACATTCCCGCGTCCACAATGGACATTCCTTTGGACTACGAGGCGTTCGCCGCGGCACAGGCGATGCTCGGGCACGGCGGCATCGTGGTCTTCGACGACACCGTGGACATGGCGGCCATGGCCCGCTTCGCCATGGAGTTCTGCGCCGAGGAGTCCTGCGGCAAGTGCACCCCGTGCCGGGTGGGCTCGGTGCGCGGGGTGGAGACGATCGACCGGATCGTCGCCGGCGTCGACCCGGACGCCAACCTCGCGCTGCTGGGCGATCTGTGCGAGCTGATGACCGAAGGTTCGCTGTGCGCGATGGGCGGGTTGACGCCGAACCCGGTCCTGTCCGCGCTGCGGCACTTCCCGGATGACTTCACCGCCCGGCACGAGGGGACGGCATCATGACTCTGTTCAAGGAACACGACCTCGGCACCCCGGCCAAACCCGGCGAGGCCACCGTCAGCATCGAGGTCGACGGCATGCCGGTGCGGGTGCCCGAGGGCACCTCGGTGATGCGCGCCGCGGCCGAGACCGGCATCGACATCCCCAAGCTGTGCGCCACCGACTCGTTGGAGGCCTTCGGTTCCTGCCGGCTGTGCCTGGTCGAGATCGACGGCCGCCGCGGCACCCCGGCCTCCTGTACCACGCCGGTGGCCGAGGGCATGCGGGTCAGCACGCAGTCGCCGAAGCTGGAGAAGCTGCGGCAGGGCGTGATGGAGCTCTACATCTCCGACCACCCGCTGGACTGCCTGACCTGTTCGGCCAACGGGGACTGCGAGCTGCAGGACATGTCCGGCGTGGTCGGGCTGCGGCAGGTGCGCTACGGCTACGAGGGCGAGAACCACCTCGACCTGGAGACCGACAGCAGCAACCCCTACTTCGACTTCACCCCGTCCAAGTGCATCGCCTGCTCCCGCTGTGTGCGGGCCTGCGGCGAGGTGCAGGGCACCTTCGCGCTGACCATCGAGGGCCGGGGCTTCGACTCCAAGGTCGCCGCGGGCGCGGGCGAGCTGTTCATGGACTCCGAGTGCGTCTCCTGCGGCGCCTGCGTGCAGGCCTGCCCGACCGCGACGTTGCAGGAGAAGTCGGTCATCGAGCTGGGCATGCCCACCCGTAGCGTGATCACCACCTGCGCGTACTGCGGGGTCGGCTGCTCGTTCAAGGCCGAGCTGCGCGGCACCGAGCTGGTGCGGATGGTGCCGTACAAGGACGGTGGCGCGAACGAGGGCCACTCCTGCGTCAAGGGCCGCTTCGCCTTCGGCTACGCCACCCACCCGGACCGGCAGCTCGAACCGATGGTGCGGGACAGCATCGACGAGCCGTGGCGGGTGGTGGACTGGGAGACCGCGATCACCACCGTGGCCACCAAGATGCGCGAGATCCAGGCCCGCCACGGTCCGGCCTCGATTGGTGGCATCACCTCCTCCCGGTGCACCAACGAGGAGGTCTACGCGGTGCAGAAGATGGTCCGCGCGGCCTTCGGCAACAACAACGTGGACACCTGCGCGCGGGTGTGCCACTCCCCCACCGGTTACGGGCTCAAGCAGACCTTCGGCACCAGCGCGGGCACCCAGGACTTCAAGTCGGTGGCGCGGGCCGATGTGATCGTGGTGATCGGGGCCAACCCGACCGACGGCCACCCGGTGTTCGCCTCCAGGATGAAGAAGCGGCTGCGCGAGGGCGCCAAGCTGGTGGTGATCGACCCGCGCCGGATCGACCTGGTCCGCTCCCCGCACATCGAGGCCCAGCACCACCTCCAGCTCAAGCCGGGCGCGAACGTGGCCGTGGTGAACGCGCTGGCGCACGTGATCGTCACCGAGGGCCTGGTCGATCAGTCCTTTGTGGACGAACGCTGCGAGGGCTTCGAGGAGTGGGCGGAGTTCATCGCCCGGCCGGAGAACAGCCCGGAGGCCACCGAGGAGCTCAGCGGGGTCCCGGCGGCCGAGCTGCGCGCGGCGGCCCGGCTCTACGCCACCGGCGGCAACGCGGCCATCTACTACGGCCTCGGCGTCACCGAGCACAGCCAGGGCTCCACCATGGTGATGGGCATGGCGAACCTGGCCATGGCCACCGGCAACATCGGCCGCGACGGCGTGGGCGTGAACCCGTTGCGCGGGCAGAACAACGTGCAGGGCTCCTGCGACATGGGCTCCTTCCCGCACGAGCTGCCCGGCTACCGGCACGTCTCCGACGAGGCGGTCCGGGAGGTCTTCGAGACCCTGTGGCAGCGGCCGATCATGGCCGAGCCGGGCCTGCGCATCCCCAACATGTTCGACGCGGCCATCGACGGCAGCTTCCGGGCGCTGTTCGTGCACGGTGAGGACATCGCCCAGTCCGACCCCAACACCAACCACGTCTTCAGCGCGCTGCGGGCGATGGACCTGGTGGTGGTGCAGGACCTGTTCCTCAACGAGACCGCGAAGTTCGCGCACGTCTTCCTGCCGGGCACCTCGTTCCTGGAGAAGGACGGCACCTTCACCAACGCCGAGCGCCGGATCAACCGGGTCCGCCCGGTGATGGCGCCCAAGACCGGCAAGCACGAGTGGCAGATCGTGGCCGAGATCGCCCAGGCCATGGGCTACCCGATGTCGTGGAACAACACCAGCGAGATCATGGACGAGATCGCCGCGACCACGCCCACCTTCGCCGGGGTCAGCTTCGAGCGGCTGGACAAGCTGGGCAGCATCCAGTGGCCCTGCAACGCCAACGCGCCGGAGGGCACGCCGATCATGCACGTGGACGGCTTCGTCCGCGGCAAGGGCCACTTCGTGCCGACCACCTACGTGCCGACCAAGGAACGCAGCACCCGCAAGTTCCCGCTGATCCTGACCACCGGCCGGATCCTCAGCCAGTACAACGTGGGCGCGCAGACCCGGCGCACCAAGAACGTGGCCTGGCACCCGGAGGACCTCCTGGAGATCCACCCGCACGACGCGGAGGTGCGCGGCATCAACGACGGCGACGAGGTCTCACTGGCCAGCAGGGTCGGCGAGACCACGCTGCGCGCGGTGCTCTCGGACCGGATGCCGGTCGGCGTCGTCTACACCACCTTCCACCACCCGGTCACCGGGGCGAACGTGGTCACCACGGAGAACTCCGACTGGGCCACCAACTGCCCCGAGTACAAGGTCACCGCGGTCCAGGTCGGACTGCGCAGCCCGGTTGCCCCGTCCCAGGCCGAAGCGGCCGAAGCACTGGTGGAGTAACGCATGTCGACCACGTCCCAGTCACCGCAGGTGCGGCTGATCAACGAGATCGCGGCCCAGTTCGAGGGCCAGCCGGTGGAGCGGGCCTCGGCGGTCATCGCCGAGCACGTCCGCGCCTTCTGGGACCCGCGCATGCGCGCGGACCTCAACCGCCAGCTCGCCGACAACCCCGGGGCGCTGAACCCGCTGGCGCTGGCGGCGGCCACCCTGTTGCGCGGCTGAACCCCTCGCGCCCGTTCCGGTCCATCGGGACGGGCGCGAGGGGTTAGGCTGGCGGCATGACCTGTCCTGTGTTCGCCGCGGTCGTTCGCTGAGCCCGCTCCGTTTCCGGAGCCCCTCAGTCGAACCAGCGGAACAGGACCATGAACACGGGTTTCTTCGACGACGGCCGGAGCTGGCTGTCCGCGCGGAACGCACCGCGCCCAGAGAACATTGTTGAGACAGACGACCGGATCGCCGCGGCCGAGGCGCTGCGGCTGTGCCGGGGCGGGGTTTTCCTGCTCTGGCAAGGAGACTGGACCGGCGCGCGGCGGTTGCTGCGGGCGATGGACCGCCGAATGCCATGGCGCGGCGGGGACTTCGGGCGCTGGCGGCAGCACCGGGCGTCGCGGGCGGCGGTGCTCGGGCGGGTGCTGGTGCCACTGGACATCCCCGGCGTGCCGCCGATGACACCGGCGGCCTGCGCGCAGGTCTACGGCGAGATCGACCGACCCGCGGTGGTGTCGGCCCGGGAGCTGCTCGGGGTGCTCGGCGCGTACGAATGGCGGCGGCAGGGGGTGTTCGTGCCGGGGCTGGGCGCGCGGATCCACCCGCACTACGGCGTCTTCCCGCCGACCCGCCACGAGTACGTCGACCTGGTGGCACGGGCCGAACCACCGGCAGGCACGCTGGCCTTCGACATCGGCACCGGCACCGGAGTCCTCGCCGCGGTGCTCGCCCAGCGCGGATTCCACGTGGTGGCAACGGATCTAGATCCCCGAGCCGTCGACTGCGCCAGGGACAACCTGCACCGCCTGGGACTGCGGGCCGAGGTGCGCCAGACCGATCTGTTCCCGCCGGAACGCGCGGACCTGGTGGTGTGCAACCCACCCTGGCTGCCGGGCCGGGTGCGTGGCGGCCTGGACCGCGGCGTGTTCGACCCCGGCGGCCGGATGCTGACCGCGTTCCTGGACCGCCTGCCCCGGCACCTGCGGCCCGGCGGTGAGGGCTGGCTGGTGCTCTCCGACCTGGCCGAGCTACTGGGCCTGCGCGAACCCGGCGCGCTGGCCGCCGCGATCACGGCCAGCGGGCTCCGGGTGCTGGGCACCAGCTCGGTCCGGCCCCGGCACCCCAGGGCCACCTCGGCGGCCGGGCCGCTGCACGCGGCGCGGGCCGCCGAGGTGGTCACCCTGTGGCGGTTGGGCGTCGATCAGGCACGGGCGCAGCGGTAGCTGCTCGCCTGCTTCGGGTCACCCTTCCCGTCGTACTGCGACACCAGCGGATACCGGCACAGGTTCCGGGTGGTGTCGTTGATCGCGGCGGGCAGGGTGTCCGGGGCCTTGCCCTGTTCCACCCAGCTCACCAGCGCGCCCAGCGGGTCCACCGGAGCCGGGCCCGTGCCGCCGCCGCAGTGGTCCACGCCGGGGGCCATGAACACGCGGTAGAACTCGTCCACGCGCGCCGCGCCGCCCATCCGGCGCTCCACCCGGTCGCGGTAGTCGGTGGTGCCCTGGGCGAAGATGATCGCGTCCGACCAGCCGTGCCAGGTGATCATCTTGCCACCCGCGCGGCGGAAGCCGGACAGGTCCGGGTTGTCGGTGGCGATGAACCGGTCCATCAGCGCAGGCGACTTGGCCGCGATCCGGTTGAACTCGCGGTAGTCCACCGACTTCAGGTCGAACTTCGGGTCCTGCTCGACGAAGTAACGCACCCAGTTGTCCGCGATCGGGTTCGGCTCGGCGTCGCCGACCACGGTGAACGGCGCGCCCTTGGGCAGGCCGAACCAGGCGGGGTGCCCGGTCCAGATCTTGCGCACCACCTCGGCGGTGGCCCGGCTGATGGTGATCTCCTTGCCGTCACACTGGATCTTCGTCCCGACCAGCTTCGCCGGGTCGAACCCACAGCGCAGCGGCTGCTCCAGGACTCCGTCGGCCACGCCGTCCTTGGTGTCGCAGGCCTGCACCGCGGCCCGCTGGAACGCCTCGAACTCGCAGAGGCTGGGCCGGGTCTTCTCCTGGTTCATCACCACCTGGCCCCACAGGTCGGCGACCAGGAACCGCGGCATGCTGATCGCGGGCGCGGCGGCCAGGATGCCGTCGTAGTCGGCCGGATAGCGCTGGGCGTTCATCAGGCCCTGGCGACCGCCGGTCGAGCAGCCGTTCCAGTAGCTGAAGTCAGCGGGACGGCCGAAGTGCGCGGCGGTGACCGCCTTGCCTGCCACCGCGAGGTCGTGCAGCGAGCGGGAGGCGAAGTTGGTCAGCAGCTCCTTGTTCACCCGGCCGTCCGGCCCCAGCGCCCAGGAGGCCGGGTTGAGGCCGTCATCGCCGACCCCGCCGTCAGTGGTCGCCGCGGCATAGCCCTGGGCCAGCGCGGAGGCCAGGCCGAAGGTGAAGTTGCCCATGGCGAAGCCGCCACCGCCGACACCCTGGAAGCGGCCGTTCCAGCCCGCCTTCGGCAGCCAGGCCTGCACCAGGACCTTGTCGTTCACGCCAGGGTGGGTGAGCGTCACCTTGATCTCGCAGGCCGCCGGGTAGGCCAGCGGCGGGAACCAGGGTTCCTCGATCACCCCGGCGGGCTTGGCCTCGGCGGTCACCGACAGCACGCGGGCGCCGGGCACAACAGGAGCAGTGGGCGGCGCGCACTCGGCCGCGGTGGAGGAGGGGGCGGCCGTGGCGAGCGCCGGGAAGAGGGGCAGCAGCAGGGCCGCTGCGGTCAGCGGCGCGAGCGCGCGCCGGAGTCGATGGTGGACCGGGCTGGCAGACATGCGCCGAACCTAGCCGGGTGGCCGGATCCGCACACCCGAGTTCCGCCGCGGGCGAACCGCCGGACGGCCCGCAGGGCGCCGTCCGGCGGTCCGGATCATTGTCACCAACCGCAGTGGCCGCAGGTGCCGGCCAGCACGGTCACCGGCGGGACCGGCGCGGCCTGGGCGGTGGTCAGCACACCAGCCGCCAGGACACCGGACAACGCCAGCGAAACGAGAAGCACGCGCTTCATGTAATCACTCCACAACGTGAACCAGTTGTTTACCCACGGTCGGCCAATTCAGCAATGACCGCACTCGGCGAGCACGGTGCCGCAGCCGCCGACGCAGCCACCGCCCGGCTTGCCACTGTCCACACTCGTGCTGACCTGCGCACTGAAGGCCGCGGCGAGTCCGGAGCCCAGACCGGCGAGACCGGCGAGAGCCATGACGAGCACCAGCACACGTTTCATGAATCAGCCCCTGATCAATAAGGGAACGTCCGCCCTCGCACACGTTCCGCGCTGACTTGACGGACGCTGAACCTAAACCACCGAACCGCGAAAGAAAAGGGCTGGGCAAATCGCGTCCCTATTGACCGAAAAGTCAGAGCAAGTTGAATGGTGAACTTCAATCGGCGTCAGGTTTCCATCCAGTTTTCGCCAATCCCGGGCGCGCACGATCACCGGGCTGCTCCCCACGCCGAGCGAACCGATCGGGCGGAACATGTCGCACACCCTGCACGCCGAGTCCGGCTCACTGGTCAACCGCTGTCAGAACCGGGAGGAGGACGCCTGGACCGAGCTGGTGCACCGCTACGGCCGGCTGGTGCGCGCGATCGCCGCCTCACTCGGCCTGCGCCGGGCCGATGTGGAAGATGTCGCCCAGCAGACCTGGATCCGGGTCTACGAGGGCATCCGCTCGGTCCGCGAGCCGGAGCGGGTGCGGGCCTGGATCGTCACCGTGGCCAGGCGGGAGGCGTTGCGGCACCTGAACCGGCGGGCCTCCGGCGAGCTGCCGATCGGCGACCAGGACTACTTCGACATGCCCGACGAACAGGCCTGCCCGGCGGAGCACGTGGTGCTGGAGGCGGAGCTGGACGCGGCGCTGGCGGTGGTGGCCAGGCTGCCGGAGGCGCAGCGGCGGCTGCTGGTGCTGCTCTTCGGCGCGCAGTCGGTCAGCTACGACGAGATCAGCGCGCGGCTGGGCATCCCGCGCGGCTCGATCGGCCCGACCAGGGCCCGGCTGCTCAGGCAGCTCCAGTTCGCCCTCGACGGCTGGCGGTCATGAGCTCGGGCTCGGGCAGGCCCAGTTCGCGGTAGGCCTGCTCGGCCCGCCGCCGGTGCTCGGCCGCGGTGTCCGGCACCTCGTGCACCGCGCCGAGGCCGTGGTGGGCGTGCGCCTGCTCGTGCCGGTTGTGCGCGAGGTCGCTGCGGTGCAGGGCCTGCTCGAACCAGATCCGCGCGTTGGGCGCGTCCTCCAGCAGCCGGTGCAGGTCGCCGAGGTGGTTGAGGGTCATGCACTCGCTGAACAGGTTCCCGGTCTCGCGCTGCAACTCCAAGCCCTGCAACAGGTTCTGCGCGGCTTCGGGTAGTTGCCCGGTCCACATCAGCACTTCGCCGAGGTAGCCCAGCGCGGCGCCTTCCCCGGACGGGCAGCCGATCTCCCGGTACACGCTCAGCGCCTGCTCCAGCAGCTCGGTGGCCTCGCCGGGCCTGCCCACCCGCAGCAGGGCCTGGCCCAGGTTGCTCAGCGCGTTGGCCTGGTGCCGCCGGTAGCCGCTTTCCCGGTGCACGGCCAGCGCGCCGCGCAGGTGCTCAAGGGCTTCGGCGTAGCGGCCGATCCGCAGGTAGGTGTGGCCGAGGTTGTTCAGCGCGCCGCCGATGCCCAGCCGGGACCCGGTGGCGCGGTTGACCTCCAGGGCGGAGCAGAAGTGCTCGATGGCCTCGGGGTAGCGGCTGGTGCGCAGGTAGAGGTAGCCCAGGTTGATCAGCGAGATGCCCTCGCCCGCGCGGAACCCGCCGCGCCGGTACAGGCGCAGCGCGGACTCCAGCCGCCGCTGGGCGTCGGCGTAGCGGCTGGTGTGCAGGAAGACATTGGCCAGGTCGTTCTCCGCCTCGCCCTGGCCGATCAGGTCGCCGATCTCGCGGTAGATGTCCAGGGCCTGGGTGAGACTGGCGACGGCTTCGGGGTAGCGGCCGGTGGGTTCGTAGATGCCGCCGAAGCGGCGCAGCGCGGTGGCCTCGCCGCGGCGGAAACCGGCCGCCCGGAACAGTTCCAGGGCTTGTTTGAGGTTGTCCACGGCTTCCCGGTAGCGGCCGAGGCGGGCGCAGGCGGAGGCCAGCCCGAGCCTGCTGCAGGCCTGCGCGTGCCGGTCGCCGAGCTCGCGGCTGGCCTCCACCGCGCCGTGCAGGGCGCGCAGCGGCGCCCGGCCCCTGGTGTCGAAGTAGGTCTCCAGGGTGTGCGGCAGCTGCCAGCCGACCTGGTGCCTGCCCTCCTCCTGGGCCTGGGTGATGGCCGCGGCCAGGTTGGGGTACTCGGCGTCCTGCCAGTTCAGCGCCTGCTCCGGGGTGCGCAGCCACGGGCGCGGTTCGGGCGCGCTGGGCAGCCAGACCAGGTTGGGGTCCAACATGATCGCGGCCGCGCCGCTGGTGCGCACGTAGTGCTCGTACATCCGCTCCAGCGCGGCCGCGCGGGCCGGCTCGGACTCCTCCTCCTGGGCAGCGCGGCGGGCGTAGTGCCGGAGCAGGTCGTGGAACTGGTAACGGCCGGGGGTGGGCTGCTGCACCAGGTGCACGTCGACGAGCTCCTCGAGGAGGTCCTCGGTCTCGGGCACCGGCAGGTCGGCCAGCGCGGCGGCCACCCGGACGTCGAAGTCGGGGCCGGGCACCAGGCCGAGGAACCGGAACAACCGGGCCTTGGTGTGCGCGAGCTGCCGGTAGGACAGGCTGAACGCGGTGCCGACACAGCGGTCCCCGGCGGCCAGCTCGGTGAGCCGCCTGCGTTCGTCGCGCAGCCGGGTGGCCAGGTGCGCGGCGGTCCAGGCGGGCCGGGCGCGCAGCCGGGCGGCGGCGATGCGCAGCGCGAGGGGCTGGCGGCCGCAGAGCTCGACCACCTCGGCCACCGCGGCGGCCTCGGCGGTGGCGGGCGGGTGGTCCACGGTGCGGGTGAACAGGTCGGCGGCGGCCTCGCGCGGCAGCACGTCCAGGGACAGGGTCTGCGCGGTGTCCAGGTCGGTGAGCCTGCGCCTGCTGGTGACCAGGGTCAGGCAGCCCGCGGTGCCGGGCAGCAGCGGGCGGACCTGGGCGGCGCTGGCCGCGTTGTCCAGCACCAGCAGCAGCCGTTTGTCGGCGAGCTCGGCCCGCCACAGCGCGGCGCGGGCGTCCAGGCGTTCCGGGATCTTCTCCCCCGCCACGCCGATCGCGCGCAGCAGGGTGTCCAGCGCGGCGGCCGGGTCGGTGGGCTCGTGGCCCGCGGTGTGCGCGTGCAGGTCGATGAACAGCGAGCCGTCCGGGAAGTGCGTGGCCAGCTGATGCGCGGCGTGCACGGCCAGGGTGGTCTTGCCGACCCCGGCCATGCCGTCGATGGCGGTGATCACCAGCGCGGTGCCGCCGGGCCGGTCGGTCTCCGGCAGGGTGGCCACCAGGCGGCGCATCTCCTCCTGGCGGCCGGTGAAGTCGACGATGTCGGCCTGCAGGTCGTTGCGCCGGGCGCTGACTCGCGCCGCGGGACGCTGGGGCGGGGGTTCGCACTCCCCGTGCAGGATCCGCTCGTGCAGCTCGCCGATCTCCGGCCCGGGGTCCACGCCGAGCTCCTCGGCCAGCGCGGTGCGCAGCTCCTGGTGCACCCGCAGCGCCTCGGCCGGCCTGCCCGCCCGGCAGAGCGCGCGCATGAGCAGGGCGTGCAGGCGTTCGCGCAGCGGGTTGGCCGCGGCCAGCGCGCTCAGCTCGGCGACCAGGTCGCCGCGCCCGCCACCGTGCTCGAGCACGCAGTCGGCCAGCTCCTCCTGGGTGAGCAGCCGGTACTCGGCCAGCCGGGCGCTCTCCGCGGCCAGCATCGGGGTGGCGGTCACCCCGGCGAAGGGCTCGCCCCGCCACAGGCCCAGGGCCTCCCGGTACCGGGCCAGGCAGGCCTCGAGCCTGCCCGCGCTCCTGGCCATCCTCGCCTGCTCGACCAGCGCCTCGAAGCGGTGCAGGTCCAGCTCACCGGGCCGCAGGCTGAGCAGGTAGCCCGGTGAGCGGCGTAGTAGCCAGGCCGGTCCGCCTTTGCGCTGGCCCAGCGCACAGCGCAGCCGGGAGACGTAGGCGTAGATCTCGGCCTTGGTGTCCACCGCGGTGCCCTGCGGCCACAGCTCCTCGGCGATCCGGTCGATGCTGACGATGGCGCCGGCGTTGGCGAGCAGGATGCCGAGCACGGTGCGCGCCCTGGGTGTGCCCAGCGGCAGCGACCGCCCGTCGAGCACGGCTTCCAGCGGTCCCAGTACCCGAAACTCCACTGACTGACCCCACACACTTCACCAGCGACTATGTCCTCCCTGTCGCGGAGGCTCGGTGAATGGTTACTCCAAATGTGCGAAATACCGAATTACCCCAGACATGACGCGCACCACCGGGACCGCGTCCGGCCCCGGCGGTGTCCTGGCCGGTCAGCCCGTCGGCGCCAGTTCGGGGGCGTGCAGCAGCATCCGCATCCGGGCGGTGTAGGCGGCCTCGGCCTTGCCCTCGACCTCGCCGGTGACGCCCAGCTGGAGGTCGGTGAAGCCGAGGGCCCGCTCGGTGGCGGTGAGCAGCTCGAACACCGCGCGCACCCGGGCGCCGACCGGCACCGGCTGGTGGAAGCGCAGCCGGTCCATGCCCTTGTTGATCACCAGGTCGACCCCGTCCACGTGCATGGTCTCGCGCAGCTGCGCCGGGATCAGCGAGACGGTGAGGAAGCCGTGCGCGATGGGCCCGCCGAACATGCCCTCCCTGGCCCGTTCGGCGTGCAGGTGGATCCACTGCCGGTCCTCGGTGACCTCGGCGAACTCGGCGATCCGGCGCTGGCTGACGGTGTGCCAGCCGCTCTCGCCCAGCCGCTGGCCTGCCGAGGCGCGCAGCTCGGCGATACTGCTGAAGATCCGCATCCGGCTATCCCCTCTCCTGGCCCGCGCCGACCGCGTGCGCCCCGCCGTCGACGTGCAGGATCTCCCCGGTGACCGAGGGCAGCCACGGCGAGAGCAGCGCGCACACCACCCTGGCCACCGGTTCGGTGTCGGTCTGGTCCCAGCCCAGCGGGGCCCGGTCCGCCCACACCCGGTCCAGCTGGTCGAAGCCGCCGATGCCGCGCGCGGCGAGCGTCCTAAGTGGACCGCAGGCGACCAGGTTGACCCTGGTGCCCTGTGGCCCCAGCGCTTGTGCGAGGTAGCGGCAGCAGCTTTCCAGGCCCGCCTTGGCCACGCCCATCCAGTCGTAGCCGGGCCAGGCCAGGCTGGCGTCGAAGTCCAGGCCGACCAGGGAGCCGTGCGCGGACTTGGCCAGCAGCGGGCCGAAGACCCGGCCGAAGGCGGCGAAGGAGTAGGTGGAGATGTGCAGCGCGGTGGCCACCTCCGCCCACTCCGCGGTGAGGAAGCCGCCGCCGAGCGCGCTGGGCGGGGCGAAAGCCACCGAGTGCAGCACCCCGTCCAGGTGACCCCAGCGGGCGTAGAGCGCGTCGGAGACCGCGTCCAGGTGCTCGGGTTTGGTGACGTCGAGCTCCAGCACGTCGCAGGGCTGGGGCAGGGTTTCCGCGATGGCCTCGGTGATGCGCAGGCCGCGGCCGAAGCCGGTGAGCACGATCTCCGCGCCGTGCTCCTGGGCCATCCTGGCCACCCCGTAGGCGATGGAGCTCTCGGTGAGCACGCCGGTGATGAGGATCTTCTTGCCGGACAACAGCTTCGGCTCAGTCACGGGTCAGCACCACCACGCCGTTGGCCCCGCCGAAGCCGAAGGAGTTGCTGACCGCGGCCTGGAGGTCAAGCTGCCGCGGGATCTTGTGCACGATGTCCAGGTCGATCCGTGGGTCCAGGCGGTCCAGGTTGGCCGTCGGCGGCACGATGCCGTCGCGCACGGACAGCACCGTGCACACCGCCTCGATCCCGCCTGCCGCGCCGAGGGCGTGCCCGATGGCGCCCTTGACCGAGGTGACCGGGGTGCCCTCGGGGTAGAGCCGCTTGATCAGGCTGCCCTCGATCACGTCGTTCATCGGGGTGGAGGTGCCGTGCGCGTTGACGTGCCCGATGTCGGAGGGGTGGAGCCCGGCGGCTTCCAAGGCGATCCGGCTGGCCCGTTCCACACCGTCGCCCTGTGGGTGCGGGGCGGTGATGTGGAAGGCGTCGGAGGCCCCGCCGTACCCGGCCAGCCGGGCGTGCACCCGCGCGCCGCGCGCCTTGGCGTCCTCGATCCTTTCCAGGACAAGGATTCCAGCGCCCTCGGCGGCGACGAAGCCGTCCCGGTCGGCGTCGAAGGGCCGGGAGGCGGTCGCCGGATCCGCGCTGCGGGTGGACAGCGCGCCGAGCTGCCCGAACCCGGCCATGATCAGCGGGGACAGCGCGGACTCCGCGCCGCCGGTGACCACCACGTCGCAGATCCCGGAGCGCAGCCAGTCCCAGGCCACCCCGAGCGCGGTGGCCCCGGAGGCGCAGGCGGTGGCCGGGGCCAGGCTGGGGCCGCGGGCGCCGAGGTCGAGGCTGAGCCAGGCGGTGGGCGAGCCGGTGCCTGCCATCGGGATCAGCAGCGGGGTCACCTGGGACTCGCCCTCGGCGCGCAGGATCTCGTACTGCTGCTCGAAGGTCATGGTGCCGCCGAGGGAGTTGCCCACCACCACGCCGACCCGTGCGCCGTTCCAGGTGGTGGGGTCCAGGCCGCTGTCCGCGACGGCCTCGCGGGCGGCGACCCTGGCCAGGTGCGCGCAGCGTTCCTGCCGCCAGGCGGTGCGGCGGCCGAGCTGGGCGTCGGCGTCGAAGCCGGGCACCCGGCAGCTGAAGTCGGTGACCATGCCGGAGAGCGCGGGGTCGGCACTGGCGGTGGACTCGCCGCGCAGGATCCCCGCCCAGCTGGCTTCCACGCCGATGCCCGCGGCGGTGACCAGGCCGAGCCCGGTGATCGCGAGGCCGTTCATCAGGCGGCCTCGCGCTTGGACTCGATCAGCGAGGCGATGGTGGCCAGGGTGTCCGAAGTGGACACTTCGTTGTCCTTGACCCTGACCCCGAACTCCTTCTCGGTCACCAGGCCCAGTTCCACCAGGGCGAGGGAGTCCAGGTCGAGCTCGGCGAAGGTGGCCTCGGGCCGGACCTCCTCGGGCGGCACGCCGAAGCGGGTGGTCAGCAGCGAGGTCAGCTGGTCGAGCAGGGTGCTCATGGGTTGGTCCTTTCCACAGGGATGGGGGGCAGGTCGTGCAGTTGGGTGTCCGCGCCGAAGAGTCCACTCAGGACGGAGCCCATGACCCCGCGCAGCAGCCGTTCGGCCACCGGGTCCATGGCCTCGGCGAGGCTGTCGATGCCGAAGTCGAAGTCCACCTGGAAGTCCACCGTGCAGCCGGCTTCGGCCCCGGTGATCCGCCAGGCGCCGCGGAAGTGCTCGAAGTCGCCGTCGACCTGGCCGAACTCGACGCTGGTGGTCGCCGGGTCGAGGTGTTCCCACTCCCGCCAGCGCAACCGGCCGCGGCGGAAGGCGACCTCCCAGGCGGAATGCCGTGGCCGGCCGGGGAAGACCTCGACGGAGCGCACCTCCTCGGCGATGGCCGGGAAGCGGGTGAAGTCGGTGAGCAGGGTGAAGGCTTGCGCGGGGCTGGCGCCGGGAACCTCGGCCAGCAGGTGGATCCGCCTCATCCGGCCACCGCCTTGGCCGCGGTGGCGAAGGCCTGGACGAGGAAGTCCAGCTCGGCCTCGTCCAGGGTGGCCGGCGGGGTGAGCCGCAGCACCTGGGCGGAGTTGAGCGAGTGGTTGGCGATGACCCCGGCGGCCATCAGCTCGGCCAGCAGGTCCGCGGCCATACCCGGCCTGCTGAACTCGATGCCGATGAGCAGGCCGGCGCCGCGCACCTCCCGCACCCGGGAGCCGAGGATGTCCTGGCACAGCGCGGAAAGCTTGTTCCGGATGTGTTCGCCGAGCCTGCCCGCGGCCTCGACCAGGCCGCCTTCCTGGATCGCCTCGATCGCCCCGCACACCGCGGCCATGGCCAGCGGGCTGGCGGAGAAGGTGGAGGTGTGCAGGTAGGGGTCGCGGTCGAAGGCGCGGAAGGCGGACTCGGTGGCCAGCACCGCGGACACCGGCAGCACCCCGCCGCCGAGCGCCTTGCCTGCCACCAGCACGTCCGGGGTGATCCGCTCGCGGTCCGCGCCCCACCAGTGGCCGAGGCGGCCCAGGCCGGTCTGCACCTCGTCCAGGATGAAGAAGGCCCCGTACTCCCGGCACAGCCGCTGCGCCTCGGCCAGGTAGCCCGCCGGTGGCAAGATCACGCCGGCCTCGCCCTGCACGGGTTCCAGGATCAGCGCAGCCCTGCCCTCGTGCGCGGCCAGCTCCCGGCGCAGCGCGTCCGGGTCGCCGTAGGGCACGTGGCAGACGCCGGGCAGCAGCGGCCGGAACGGTTCCTGGAACACACTGCGCGCGGTGACGCTGAGCGCGCCGAGGGTCTTGCCGTGGTAGCCGTTCTTGGCCGAGATCAGGTGGGTGCGGCCGTGCGTGCGGGCGAGCTTGATCGCGGTCTCCACCGCCTCCGCGCCGGAGCAGGCGAAGTGCACTTTGTCCATTGTGGACGGTGCTATCGCGGTGAGCGCGGCGGCGGCCTTGGCCGCGACCGGTTCGAGCAGCAGCTTGGCCGACACCGGCAGGGTGTGCAGCTGGGCGCGCACTGCGGCGACCACCCTGGGGTGGCGGGCGCCCATCAGCAGCACGCCGTAGCCACCGCAGTTGAGCAGTTCCCGGCCGCGGCTGGTGCGCACCCAGGCCCCGGTGGCCGACTGTTCCAGCTCGCGGCCGAACAGCTCGCCCAGCGCGGCCCGGCCGCGGCTGAGGTGGGTGCGGTAGGCGGTGGCGGTGCGCTCGAACTCCGCCTCGGCCGCCGCGAGGTCCACGGTCATGTCGCGTCCCTGGCCGAGCTGAGGTGGCCGAGCACGGTCTGCGTAGTGCCGGTCCGGCCGGGTGGGTGGAAGGCGACCGCGTGCGCGGCGGCCAGCAGGTAGCCGATCTCGCCGGCGGCGATGAAGGCCATGCCGCCCAGCAGTTCCGCGGCCGCGGAGGCGGTGCTGGTGACCAGTTCCTGCACGGTGTGCCGGGTGACCAGGGCCGCGGTCAGGGTGTCCGCCCCGGTGTCCCCGGCGTCGATCCGGCGGGCCAGGCCCTCGGTGAGCAGTGCGGCGCTCTGGTGCCGGATGACCAGCGCGGCCCGGTCGGCCGCACTGCCCCGGCCCCGGTGCAGCACCCGCTCGACCAGTGCCCCGGCGAGTCCACTGTAGACAGAGCAGACGCTGAGCTGGAACCAGGTGAGGCCGAGGATCTGGAGCTCGAGCATGCGCACGGCCAGTTCCGGGGTGGTGCGCACCAGCTGGTCCTCGGTGAGGAAGACGTCGGTGAGCCGGACCTCGTGGCTCTCCGCCCCGGCCAGGGCGAAGGTGGACCAGAACGGGTGCACGGAGAGCCCGGGGGTCATGGCGGGCAGCAGGATCAGCCCGAAGTCGGCCTCGCCGTCGCCGGTGGGCACCGCCACGCTGGCCGAGAGCAGGTCCATCGAGCGGGACAGGCTGCACGGCTTCTTCACCCCGTTGACCAGGTAGCCGCCCTCGACCTGCTCGGCGCGCAGGGTGGGGCGCAGGATGTCCTGGTCGGTGTTGCCCTCGGCGAACCCGGAGGCCAGCAGCAGCCGGTCACTGGCGATCCGTCTCGGCAGCACGGGATCCAGGTTCACCTGGGTGCCGATGGCGTCGAGCATCGAGTACAGGGTGCCGACGGAGAAGTGGTGCATCATGGTGGCCACCGCCATCGACGGGGCCAGCGCGCCGAGTGCCCGCATGACGCCCATCGCCTGCACGGCGGTGCCGCCAGTGCCGCCGTAAGCCTTGGGCACCAGCAGGTTCGAGGCCCCGCAGGCGCGGAAGAGCTGGATGGCCTTGCCGTCGTCGGCCTCCCGTTCGGCCAGGCTCATCCCGGCGAGCTCCGCGCGCAGGCCGGGGGCCAGCTCCTCGCAGACGTCCCGGTCGGCGGCCATGAACTGTAGATCCATTCACGCTCCTGGTTCGGTGATGCGGGTGTAGGCCTCGAAGACCGCGGCGCTGGGCCGCACGTTCTCCGCTACCGACACGCCCTGCAGGTGGGTGGTGCGCAGCACCAGGTAGTTGGCCTCGCCGAAGGCGCCGCCGGTGAGCCCGGTGCCGCCGTGCGTGGGCAGGTAAGGGAGGAAGCCGATGTGCGAGTCGTTGACCTTGAGCAGGCCGCCGTTGCCGACCTTGGCCAGGAACTCCTCGATGACCTGCTTGTCCTTGGCCCACAACGAGTTGCGCAGGCCGTAGCGGTTGCTGTCCACAAAGGACAAGATCGCGGCCAGCAGCTCCTCGTCGGGGGCTTCGCCGGGCACGACCACGGGCAGCAGCGGGAAGAAGGTCTCCTCGCGGACCGCGGTCAGCTCCCGGCAGGTGTCCAGGCCGTCCACCCGCAGTACGGTGGGCGCCAGGAACGGCCCGGTCTCGGAGGGTTCGCCGTCGACCTCCAGCCGCCCGCCGCCGCAGATGAGCGTGGCGCCGCGGGCCAGGGCGTCCTCGACCACGGTGCCGAAACGCTCGGCGCGCAGCACCGGGGACAGCAGCACGTCCGGCTCGTCCGGGTAGCCGGGGCGCAGCGCGGTGACCGCGGTGTGCAGCTTGGCGATCAGCTCCTCGGCGATGGCAGGGTGCACCACGGCCTGGTTGGGCACCATGCAGATCTGGCCGGAGCCGTAGAAGCACTCGGTGAGCGCCTCCACCGCGAGGTCCAGGTCGGCGTCCCGCCAGATCACCACGCAGTCGTTGCCCGCCAGCTCCAGGATCGGTTTCTTCCCGGCGGCCACGCAGTCCCGTTCCAGCTCAAGTCCGCGTTCGACGCCGCCGGTGTAGAAGATGTCGTCCACCAGCGGGTCGGCCAGCCAGCCGCGCAGCGCCGGTCCCGGCCTGCCGCAGAACATGTTGAGCACCCCGGGCGGCGCGCCGATCTCGGCGAGCGCGGGCACCACGTACTCGCGCAGCACGTGCATCACACCAAACGGCGCGCTGCGCGGGGCGCGCACCACCACGGTGTTGCCCGCCATCAGCGCGGTGGCGCCGAACAGGGCGCTGGTGGCCGGCGCGTTCTGCGGCGGGTTGACGCAGACCACCCCGTCCGGCCGCCGTCGCAGCAGCAGTCGCCGGTCGCCGTGCCGGAACTCCTGTTCCAGCTGCCCGGCCAGCCAGCCCACGGTCTCCTCGCTGGCCACCGACAGCATCCCGGCCACCTGCCACTCGGCCAACGGCCGCGGGTTGCCCTCGGCGATGAGCACGTCCACGAGGTCCTTGTGCCCGGCCAGGATCCGCTGCCGCAGCGCCAGGGCCAGCTCGACCCGGACAGCCAGTGGGGTGGCGCCCCAGGCGGGTGCGGCCTCGGCGGCGGCGGCCACCGCGGCGGCCATGGTGTCCTCATCGGCCAGTGCGCACCGCCCGACCACCCGGTCGGCCACGGTGGCCGGGTCGAGCTGGCCCTGTTCCAGCCGCCGTTTCAGGGTCAGGCTGCCGAACAGGTCGGTGAGGATCGGCCGCGCGCCCACGGTGTAGACGTAACGGTCGGAGTCGATCTCCTTCCCCGCCACGTAGGACAGGTAGGTCGGCACCGGAACCCCTGGGCTCATCGGTCTCCCTCTCGGCTGGCTTCGTCACTGGCACAGTGGCGCTGGGTGCCCGGCTGGATACCGCGAGCCGACTGAACTGAATTGCGCAGTGCTTTAGTCGGTGTTCCGCGGCGCTGACCGGCGCTTAGCGTCCGGGCATCCGGCCTGCGGAGCCGGTGGCACTGGAGGCGTTGTGCGCGCGAGGAACTTCATCGCCGGTCTGCTGGCCGGCTCGGCCGTGCTGCTCGGCCTGGCGGCCCCGGCCCAGGCGGGCGTGACCATCGTCAACGGCGAGTTCACCGCGTCAGCGCCGTGGAGCGCCCGGCTCTACCAGGACGGCAAGGACGGCTACTGCACCGCCACCGTCATCGCCGCGCAGTGGATCCTCACCGCCGAGCACTGCGTGGGCGGCAACCACCAGTGGGGCTTCCGGATCGGGAATGTGGAGCACGCCAAGGGCCAGTACGTGGACGTGGCCCCCGGCGGCCTGACCGTGCACACCAACGCCGACCTGGCGCTGCTGAAGCTGGCCAAGCCGGTGCGCGCGCCCGCGGTGAAGCTGGGCGCCCTGGCCGATGTCGCGGTGGGGAACACGGTCACCATCCACGGCTGGGGCCAGACCGAGCAGGGTCAGCAGTCACCGAAGCTGAAGAACGCGAAGCTGAAGGTCACCAACGTGTCCGCCGAGGACTACAAGGGCGGCCGGGCGATCAACGGCGAGCGGATCAACGGCGTGTGCGGCACCGGCGACTCCGGCGGACCGATGTTCGCGCCCAACGGCAACCAGGTCGGCGTGCTCTCCACCGGCAACGACACCAGCTGCCAGTACACCCACGTCGGCGCCTACCGGGACTGGATCCGGAGTATCGCGGGAGTCTGAGTCACAGCGCCCCGATCAACCGTAGCAACCGGTAGCCCGCGCCGAGGCTGAGGCCGTGCTCGAAGGCCAGGTACTCGGGCTCGACCAGGTGCGGGGCCCACTTGGTCTTGAACCGCTCCTGGGTGCGCGCGGAGTACAGCCAGCGCTCCCGCCCGGCGATCCGGCGCATGACCCCGTCGAGAATCTTGTTGTGCGCGCCGGGAATCCGGTGTTCCGGGTGGAGCTGGACGAACGGCGTGAAGCCCAGGTGCAGCCACTCAGCGCCCTCGCCGCGGAAGACCTCCGCGGCGTGGGCGATGACCGACTCGATCGCGCCGGTCGGGGCGGCGGGGTGGCGGCGGGTCAGGTCGTAGAGCCAGCCCGGCCGTGGCCCGTAGACCGGGGAGAAGGAGATGTAGGCGACGATCCGCTCCGCCGCCCTGGCCACGAACAGCCTGCGGTGCGCCGCGCCCCGGCCGCCGCGCTCACCGACCATGAAGCCGAGCTGCTTGACCGCGCGGCCCTTGGCGCACAGCCACTCCTGGTCGATCGCGGTCAGGGTCAGCGCCAGCTCACTGTCCATTGTGGACTCCTCGGTGACCTGGACCCCGGCGCGGCGGGCCTGGGAGAGCCGGTTGCGGGTCTCGGCGAGCTTGCCGCCACGCAAGGTGAACTGGCCCAAGTCGATGCTGAAGGAGGCGCCGAGCTGGTTGACCGCGTAGCCCAGTTCGGCGCAGGCCGCGGCCTCCTCCTTGCCCAGTTGCACGGCGGTGATCCGGCGGCCCTGTCCGGCGGCGAAGGCGCGGAAGGCCGCTGTCAGCGCTGCCTGGTCGGCCTCGGCCGCGCACGGCCCGGTCAGCTGCACCAGGTGCCGTCTACCGGCCGGCCGGTAGGCGATGAGGCCGTCGATCCCCGGGGTCTGGAAGTGCTCGGTGTCCTGGTTGTAGGCCAGGAACGCGCTGGAGCTGCGGGCGTGCGCGCGCAGCAGGTCCACGGCGGTCACCGCGATGCCACCGCGGCGGCCAGCCGGAGGTAGGCCGGGTGCGGCTTGGGCTCGAAGGACACCGCGAACGGTTTGAGGAAGTTGCCGAGCAGCCCCCGGTCGCCGCACAGGTGGATCGGGATGGCCAGCAGCGCCCACTCCGGTCGCACCAGCCAGCACCACAGCAGCGCGACCAGCCCAGCGGTGACGAAGCTGTGCGCCAGGTTGTAGGCCACGTAAAAACCGCGGTGGATCTTGCCGGTTTCGCTGCGGCGGAAGGCGATCAGGCCGGGCAGGTAGCCGATGACGTCGATGTAGGCGAACAGCAGCAGCGCGGGCAGCAGCCGCACCTCGTCCCAGTGCACCAAGAGGAGCCAGCCGCACACGCCCAGCGCGGCCAGGTATTCCAGGCGGAGCAGGCGGTAGGTGGTGCGGGTCTCGAACAGGTTGCGCGGATCCACGCCTCAGCCTCCCGGGGTGAACACGATGGGCAGGGACAGCGGGGCGCGGCCGATCCCCGGCATCCACTCCAGGTCCTCGAAGCGCGCGTTCAGCCGCAGGTCGGGCAGCCGGGCGAACAGGCGGGCCAGCGCGGTGCGCACCTCGGCCCTGGCCAGCTGCGCGCCGAGGCAGTAGTGGATGCCGTGGCCAAGGCCGAGATGCGCGTTGGCGTCGGCGCGGGCCAGGTCGAAGACGTCCGGGTCGGCGAAGCGGCGCGGGTCCCGGTTGGCCGCGCCGAGGGAGACCAGCACCCGCTCGCCCTTGCCGATCGTCACCCCGCCGATCACGGTCTCCTGCTTGGCCCAGCGCATGGTGGACAGCTCGGCCGGTCCCTCGTACCGCAGCGCCTCCTCCACCAGGTTGGTCACCAGGTCCGGGTCGGCGCGGAAGGCGGCGAGCTGGTCGGGGTGGCGCAGCAGGGCCAGGGTGGCGTTGGCGATCAGGCCGGCGGTGGTGACGTGCCCGGCCAGGAACAGCAGCAGCGCGTTGGCCAGCAGCTCCTCGTCGGTGAGCCGCCGCTGCTCGTCCCTGGCCGCGATCATCGCGCTGATCAGGTCCTCGCCGGGCGCGTGCTTCTTGGCCGCGATCAGCCCGGCCATGTACTGGTTCAGCCCGGCCAGCGCGGCCGCGGCCTGCTCCCTGGTCTCCGGGGTGAAGCCGACGTAGTCGTGGGCCAGCTCGAAGAAGGCGTCCCGGTCCTGCTCCGGCACGCCGAGCAGCTCGCCGATCATGCCGACCGGCAGCCGCAGCGCGAACTCCCGCATCAGGTCGGCCTGCCCGCGCGGGGCGAACTCGTCGATCAGCCGGTCGGCGGCGTCGTGCAGCGTGTCGTGCAGGGCCTCGATCCGGCGGCGGGTGAACGCGCTGCCGACCAGGCGGCGCAGCCGGTCGTGGTCGGGCGGGTCCAGGTTGAGCATGCTCGCGCCCATGCTCGGCGACAGGCCCTGGACGGACTCGGCGTCGTAGCGGCTTTCCTTGCTCAGCAACGGATCGGTCAGCGCCTGCCGGACCTCCTCGTAGCCGGTGACCAGCCAGGCGGTCAGTCCGGTCGGCAGGGTCACATAGCGCACCGGGGACACCGCGCGCAGCCGGGCGTAGGAGGGGTAGGGGTCGCGCTGGTAGTCCTCGTCGAACAGCGCGGCGTCGGCCGGGTCGGGACGGACCGGGCATTTATCCATTGTGGACACTCATTTCCCGTCGCGGCCGAAGCGGAGCGGCGCGCGACGTCCGGTGTGCAGGGAACGGCGGTCGTTGAGTTCGAGGAAGCCCTGGCGCAGCGGGTAGCGCAGCCGGTCCAGCACCGGCGCGGGCCTGGCCCCGCCGCGGTGCCAGGGCACGGTGGGCGGCGGCAGGGCTTGTCCGTGCAGGGCGGCGGCGAGCTGGCCGCTGAGCCAGCCCGCCGTGTGCAGGGCGGGCGCGATGCCCCGGCCGTTCCAGCCGCCGGCGAACCACACGCCGGGCTGGACCTGGCCGACGATCGGCATCCAGTCCGGGGTGGCCCCGCTGACCCCGGCCCAGGACCGGGCTATGCGCACCCCGTCCAGGGCCGGGAACAGTTGGCGCAACTCGCGTTCCAGACGTCGCCAGGTGCCGCCGGAGACCCTGGGCTGGGTGCCGGGCCGGGTGCTGGGGTTGGCCGCGCGGCCGCCGCCGAGGATGAGCCTGCCGTCCGGGCTCAGCCGCGCGTAGTTGAAGTAGGCCCGCGAGTCCAGCACCAGGTCACCCGGCCGCAGCGGGAGCGCGGCGAGCTGGTCGGTGGAGAGGGGTTCGGTGCACAGGGCCTGCGAGCGGAACGGCACCACCGGCAGCTCCACCAGCCCGGAAACCCTGGTGTAGCCGTCGATCGCGAGCACCACCTCAGCCGCGTCCACCTCGCCGAGATCGGTACGCACCCGCACCCGCGCGCCGGGTTCGACCGAGCGCACCGGCGTGCCCTCGAACACCTCCACCCCGCGCGCCACCAGCAGGTCCCGCAGGCCGCGGCACAGCCGAAGCGGGTCCAGCTGGTAGAGCGGAGCCACCCGCAGCGCGCCGAATCCGCCTTGCAGCCCAAGGGTTTCCGCGGTCTCCCGGGACGAGAGCCAGTCCGCCTCCATACCCAGGCGGTTCAGCTCCGGCAGGTCGCCGGTGTAGCGCCGGACGTGCTCGGCGGTGACCGGCAGCTGGTACATCCGGCCACGCACCAGGTCGCAGTCGATGCCCTCGGACGTGACCAGGTCGTGCAACGCGGCCATTCCCGCCAGGGAGGCCCTGGTCAGACTTTCCGCGGCCGCGGCCCCGACCCGCTTGTGTAGCAACCGCATCGAGCCCCACACACCCGGCCTGGCCAGCCCGGTGCTGTGCCCGGTCGCGCCGCCGCCGACCACCACGGCCTCCAGCAGCAGGATCCGCGCCGAGGGCAGCTCTTCGCGCAGCCGGTGCGCCAGCGACAACCCGGCGATCCCGCCGCCCACCACCACGACATCCGCGCGGTGCCTGCCGGTCAGCGGCGGCAGCAGCGGCTCGGCGGCCAGAGCGTCGCCCCAGGGCGAGGTGTGCGCGAGGGTCATCGGGACACCGCCAAGCTCGGCGCCTGCCCGGCGCGTTCCCGGAAAGCCTTGCGGCGCAGCAGGTTCAGCCGCACCAGCACACCGGCCTCGCGGAGCACCTCCGGCGCGGGCACACCGGAGAGGACCTGGTTCAGCGCGGTGCGGGCCAGCCGGGTCGCGGTGAGCAGGGTGTCGGCGTCCCGCTTGTCCGCCATGACCTCGTCCAGCCTGCGGACGCCGGTGGCGTCGAGCCCGCGGAAGAAGGCCTTGCGCAGCGCGCCGACCGGAGCCGCGTCGCCCAGCTCCTGGCTGTACCAGAAGTTGGCCAGCTCGGCCTCGTCCCGCCGCCGCGCCCACTCCCCCAACCGTTCCGGCAGCGCGGACTGATCGTCCCAAGTGGACAGCAGCGCGGTGGCCAGGGTGGCGGAGTTGCGCAGCGCGTCGGTGATGCCGTGGCCGATGGTGGCGTCCTTGGCGTGCCCGGCGTCCCCGGCCAGCGCCCAGCCCGGACCGAAGGGCTGCCGGAAGAAGCACGGGTAGCCGCTCATCCGGCGCAGCCCGCCCACCGGCTCGCCGCCGCTGGCGAGCTCGGCGATCTCCGGACTGACCCGCTCCACCCACGGCAGCAGCGCATCCGGCCCGGTGCGCCGGAAGTCCTCCGGATCGCCCACCGGCGGCTGCGCGCACAGGTAGTACTCCTCCTCCCCGGTGGGCAGGATGTGCGCCAGCCGCGCGCCGGCCCGGTGCCACAGCAGCACCCTGGGCAGCCGCTTGCCGCGGAAGTACCGCCACACCTGGCCGCGGCCGCTGCGGAAGGTCAGGTACTGGGTGGCGCGCACCCAGCGGGCCACCGGCGAGCTGCGCCCGTCCGCGCCGACCACCAGCCGGGCCCGCACCGGCCGCACCCGCCCGTCCTGGTCGGCCACCTCCACCCCGGTCACCCGGTCGCGCTCGCGCAGCAGCCCGACCACCGGGCGGCCCAGATGCACCTGCGCCCCGGCCGCGCGGGCCCGGTCCAGCAGCAGGTTGTCCAGCAGCTCACGCGGCGGGCACAGCCCGGGGTCGTCGGGGTGCCGGAAGGTCAGCCGCAGCTCGTCCAGGCGCACCTGGACCTCCGGCAGCGGCGGCACCCCGGCGGCCACCAGGTCCGCGTAGACGCCTTCGGCGCGCAGGTCCTGGGTGCCGTGGAAGATGTGCGTGGACAGCGTCGGCCCGAGCTCCACCGCCCGCTCGTACACCGCCACCCGCAGCCCGGCCCTGGCCAGCCTGGCCGCCAGCGCGGCGCCCGCGACCCGGCCGCCGACCACCGCGACGTCCACTGTGGACGTTGTTCTCGGAGTCACCGCCATCACGCCCCTTCGTCTCACCGACACAGAGACCACGAGGTGGCGCAGCGGATACACCTGATCGCGGAGCGCGAGAAAGTTGCCGCCACCCGGTATCCAGCGGGCCGCGGGCCTGCTCTGTCAAGGCAGACAGGCAGCCGAGCGGAGGACACATGGACACTCCCCTGGAGCAGAGCGCGCTCCGCCGCCCGTGCGAGGGGCGGCGCAGGCGGATGGCCCCGGCCGCGCGGCGGGCGGAGCTGGTGGAGACCGCGATCAAGGTGATCACCACGCACGGCGCCGGGATCAGCATGGACCAGCTGGCCGCCGCGGCCGGGGTGAGCAAACCCCTGCTGTACCACTACTTCTACGACAAGGCCGGACTGCTCAAGGCCGCGGGCGACCGGGCGGCCGAGCTGATGCTGGCCCGGCTGCGGCCCGCGCTGACCGGCCTGCGCGAGGCGGGCACCCGGCGGCAGTGGATCCGCGGCGCGGTGGAGGCCTACCTGGTGGTGATCATGGAGCACCAATGGCTCTACCGGTTCAGCCTGAGCAACCCGGCAGGTCCTCGGGGTGGCCAGGCGGCCGACCCGATCGTCACCGCGCTGGCCGACCTGCTCGGCGAGATCCCCGGCCTGAACCCGTCCCCGCCGCCGGACCCGGTGCGCTACGCGCTGGCCGGGATGGTGCAGGCGGTGTGCCACTGGTGGCTGGAGCACCGGCGGCCGGGCCGGGCGCAGCTGCTGGACGAGCTCAGCCAGCTGCTCTGCCACACCGTGGACGGCGTGTGCGCGCTGACCGCGGTCCCGAAGACCGGATAGGCGGCCGGACCCCCAGACCGACGCCTGTCCACGGCAGGCGGCGGGGGACCGTGAATCCCACCGACCCGCGAGGTCCCCCGCCGTCCGCCGCGACACTGACCGAACCGAACATGGGTGCCACCGGGATGAACCATCGACAACCACCGCCCTCGGCCCGCTGCCGCTCCTGCGGCCACGAGCCACGGGCCTGGGCCACCGACAAGCTCACCGGCCTGCTGGACCGCTGGGGCTGGGACGCCGAGGCCGGGCGCGCGCTGGCCGCCGCCCGCCGCCGGGACGAGCCCGCCGCGCTGGTGCTGCTGGACCTCGACCACTTCAAGCGGATCAACGACACCCTGGGCCACCCGGCCGGTGACCGGGTGCTGCGCGCGGTCGCCTCGGTGCTGCGCCAGGTGTGCGAGCACGCGGTGCTGGGCCGCTACGGCGGGCACGGCGGCGACGAGTTCCTGGCCTTCCTGCCGGGAGCCGACCTGGGCGCCGCCACCGCGCTGGCCGCCACACTGCGCGCGGAGGTCGGCGCGCTCCAGGTCCCGGCCCGCACCGTGTGCGGCCCGCGCACCGTCACCGACCTGACCGTGTCGGTGGGCCTGGCCACCCACTGCCCCGGCGCCCGCACCCGCCTGGCCGACCTGGTGCTGGCCGCGGACGCCGCGCTGCTGGCGGCCAAGCACGCCGGCCGGGACCGGGTGCACTGCGCCCGCCCCGCGCTCGGCCGCCCGGCCTGAGATAAGCGAGACTGCACCCATGACGGCTGCACCGGAAGACCGGGAGAACCTGACCTACAGCCTGTTCGGGGAGGCGGTCCGCGACCTCGCGCAGGCCATCGCCGATGACGGCTACGCCCCGGACATCATCCTGTCCATCGCCCGTGGCGGCCTGTTCGTGGCCGGTGGCCTGGGCTACGCGCTGGACGTGAAGAACCTGCACGTGATGAACGTGGAGTTCTACACCGGCGTCGGCACCACCCTGGACATGCCCGTCATGCTGCCGCCGGTGCCCAACGTCATCGACCTGTCCGGGGCGAAGGTGCTGGTCACCGACGACGTCGCGGACACCGGCAAGACCCTGAAGCTGGTGCACGACTTCTGCGCCGACACGGTGGCCGAGGTGCGCTGCGCGGTGATCTACGAGAAGCCGCACTCGCTGGTCAAGTGCGAGTACGTGTGGCGGCACACCGACCGGTGGATCAACTTCCCGTGGTCGGTGCAGCCACCGGTGGTCCGCCGCGCCAACCAGGTGCTGGACGCCTGAGCCACCCCGGCCGGGGCGCGCGCGAGCCAGCCCCGGCCCACGCCCACCAAGCCCCGCCGCCCTGCGCCGCCGCGCCCAGCCCAGCCCACCGCCCCACCGCGCCCCGCCGCGCCCACGCCGCCGTGCCCCGGCTACGGCCACCGCGCCGCGATGATCAGCTCCGCCAAGGCCGCCGCAGGCCCGTGCCCGGCCCGCCTGCCGCCCAGCACCGCGAAGTCCACCTCCGCCAGCGGCGGCAGCTCCCCCTCCACCGGCACCAGCCCCTCCGGCACCACCGACCGGGCGAACACCGCCACCCCGAGCCCGGCCAGCGCCGCCGCGCGCAACCCGTTGAGCCGGTCGCTCCAGCAGCCGATCCGCCACTGCATCCCGCAGGCCCGCAACGCCTCCAGCGCCCGCGCCCTGGTCAGGCTCGGCTCCGGGTAGACCACCAGCGGCACCGGCTCACCCTTGGTCACCCGCAGCCCCGGCCTGCCGACCCAGACCAGCGGCTCCCGCCACAGCAGGTGCCCGTCGGCCTCGGTGCGGCGCTTGGCCAGCACCAGGTCCAGGCCGCCCGCGGCGAGCCGGTCGTGCAGCAGGCTGCTCAGTTCGACGGTCAGCTCCAGGTCGACCAGCGGGTGGGTGGCCCGGAACCGGCGCAGGGTCGCCGGGAGGTGGCCCAGCACCAGGTCCTCGCACACCCCCAGGCGCACCTTGCCGCGCAGCTCCGGCCGGGCGAAGTAGGCCATGGCCAGGCGTTCCTGCTCCAGGATGTTGTGCGCGAACCCGGTCAGCGCCTCGCCGTCGCCGGTCAGCTTGACCGAATGGGTGTCCCGCACGAACAGCTGCCTGCCGGTGGCCTGCTCCAGCCTGCGCACGTGCTGGCTGACCGTGGACTGGCCGAGGCACAGCCGCCTGGCCGCCTCGGTGAAGCCGCCGGTCTCGGCGACGGCGAGGAAGCTGCGCAGCCACACCGGGTCAAGCACGGGTCCGTCCCGTCAACTCTCGCACCGCACCGGCCTACCACGACGGGCGGAGCGTGGCAGGCCGGTGCGCCGGAACGCGCGTCCTCCGGCGGCTGGGGGCCGTCGGCCGGACGATCTCCGGGATGGCGGGAGGCGCCGGGCGCCGGACACGGCGCGCGCGAGGTGTTCGGCGTGCCGGGCACTCCCGTGGCGGATCATCTGCACAGGACATCCTCCCGCCGGGGGCCGCCGCCGGAAAGCAGTCGATCATGATCACTGTTATCGCGAAGCCGGATAGGCGGCCCGCTCGGGCACTACCCTGTCCGCCATGGCGGAGGACGCTGCCGGGGACCGGAGCTGCGACGGCGCGCTGGTCAGGGTGTTCGCGCTGCTCGGGAAACGGTGGAACGGAGTGATCATCGGAACCCTGGCCGCCGGCCCTGCCGGGTTCGCCGAGCTGCGCAGGGCCATCGGCGGGATCAGCGACTCCATGCTCTCGGACCGGCTCACCGAGCTGACCTCGGCCGGGCTGGTGCTCCGCGAGGTCAGGGACGGCCCGCCGCTGGCGGTCTCCTACCGGCTCAGCGACCGGGGCGCCGCGCTGCTGCCCGCGCTGGACGAGCTGGCCAGGTGGGCCGCGAACCACCTGCCCACCGACTGCTGAGATGCGCTTCGGCATCCTCGGCCCGGTCCAGGCCACCCACCCCGACGGCACGCCCGTGCAGCTCGGCGGCCCCAAGGTCCGCACCCTGCTCGCGCTGCTGGCCGCCGGGGCCGGGCGGATCGTGCCCGCCGAGACGCTGCTCGACGGCCTCTATGCCGACGACCCGCCGGAGGGCGCGGCCAACGCCTTGCAGTCCCAGGTCTCCCGGCTGCGCAGGGCACTGGGTTCCGGAGTCGTCGAGTTTCACCCGACCGGGTACCGGCTGGCGGTCGACCCGGCCGAGGTGGACGCACACCGGTTCGCCGCCCTGGCCGCCGACGGCCGCGCCGCGCTGCGCCGGGGCGAGCCCGCCACCGCCGAGGCCCAGTTGGCCGAGGCCCTGGCCCTGTGGCGCGGCGACCTGCCGACCGAGCTCGGCCCCAGCCGCTGGCCCGAGCTGCGGCTGACTGCGATCGAGGACCACGCCGAGGCCGCGCTCGCCCTCGGCCGCACCGGCCTGGCCCCGGCCCTGCGCGAACACCTCGGCGCGCACCCGCTGCGGGAACGCCTGTGGGCGCTGCTGGTCCGCGCCCTGCTCGCCGACGGCCACCCCGCCGAAGCCCTGGCCGCCTTCGAGCAGGCCAGAACCCGCTTGGCAGAGGAACTCGGCGCCGACCCCTCGGCCGAGCTCGCCGAGGCGCACCGGCTCGCCCTGCGCGGCGACCACCAGCGGCGCACCCCGCCACCGGCCCAGCTGACCAGCTTCGTCGGCCGCGCCGAGGAGCTGCGGCAGGTCCGCGAGCTGCTGCGCAGGCACCGCCTGGTCACCCTCACCGGACCCGGCGGCGCGGGCAAGACCCGGCTGGCCATCGAGGCCGCCGCCGGGACGCCGGCCTGCTTCGTCGCGCTCGCCCCGCTCACCGACCAGGCCGACCTGCCCCGCGCCCTGCTCGCCGCCCTCGGCGCGCGCGAGGGCGCGCGGGACCCGCTCGACCGGTTGCGCGCCGCGCTGGCCGACCGGCCGCCGCTGCTCCTGCTGGACAACTGCGAACACCTCATCCAGCCCGTCGCCGAGCTCACCGCCGACCTGCTGCGCGCGCTCCCCGAGCTGCGCGTGCTGGCCACCAGCCGGGAAGGGCTCGGCATCACCGGCGAGGCCCGCCACCCGGTGCCCAGCCTGGACCGCGCGGCCGCGGTCGAGCTGTTCACCCACCGCGCCCGCGCCGCCGACCCCGCGCACGACCCGGCCGCGCATCCCGGGCAGGTCGAGCACATCTGCCAGGCCCTGGACGGCCTGCCACTGGCCATCGAGCTGGCCGCGGCCAGGGTCCGCGGCCTGCCCGTGCCGGAGATCGCCGCCCGGCTGGACGACCGGTTCGCGTTGCTGGCCAAGGGCGAGCGCACCGCGGCCGTCCGGCACCGCAGCCTGCGCGGCGTGGTCGAGTGGAGCTGGGACCTCCTCGACGGCCCGGAGCGGGTGCTGGCCGGCCGACTGACCGTCTTCGCCGGTGGCGCCACCCTGGCCGCGCTGACCGAGGTGTGCGCCGCGCCCGACCTGCTGGACGCGCTCACCGGCCTGGTGGACAAGTCCCTACTGACCAGGACCGGCCAGCGGTACCGGATGCCGGAGACCATCCGCGCCTTCTGCGCCGAACGCCTCGCCGACGCCGGGGACACCGACCGCCTCCGGCACACGCACGCCGCGCACTTCCTGACCCTGGCGCAGGCGGCCTCGCCCAGGCTGCTGCGCGCCGAACAGCTCGACTGGCTGGCCCGCCTGGACGCCGACTACGACAACCTCGTCGCCGCCCTGCGCTGGACCACCGCCACCGACCCGCCCACCGCGCTGCGCCTGGCCGCCGCGCTGGCCCCCTACTGGTGGCTGCGCGGCCGCCGCGCCGAGGGCGCCCGCCTGACCGCGCCGCTGACCAGCGGGCTGGGCGCCACCGCCCCGCCGGAGCTGGCCGAGGAGTACTCGGTCTGCGTGCTCACCACCGCCTTCGGCACCCCGGACCCGGCCCCGATGCGCCCCCAGCTGGACGAGGTCCGCCGCCTGCTGGAGGCGCGCACCAGCGCGCCCCGGCAGCCCCTGCTCTGGGTGCTGTGGGCGATGGTCGAGGGCCCGCCTGCCGACCTGGCGGCGACCGCCCGCCAGTACGGCGCGATGTTCGACGCCGACCCGTGGAGTGCCGCGCTGCAAGGCCTCAGCAACGGCGTGGTCGCCATCTACCGCGGCGACCCCGTGGCGGGCGAGGCGCTGCTGACCGTCGCGCTGGCCCGGTTCCGCGCCCTCGGCGAACGCTGGGCCATGATCCAGGCCCTCGGCGACCTCGCGCCACTGGCCGACCACCGCGGCGACCGCGCGCACGCGCACGCCCTCTACGCCGAAGCCATCACCCTGGCCCGCGAGCTGGGCGCCACCGAGGAAGCCGCGGACCTGCTCAACCGCCGCGCCGCCGGCCACCTGGCACACGGGGACCTCTCCGCCGCCCGCGCGGACCTGGCCCAGGTCGCGCTGCTGGGCCGCCAGGCCGGAGCGCCCGACTGGGTGGCCACCGCACAGCTGGGTCAGGCCGAACTGGCCCGCCGCACCGGCGACCTCGACCAGGCCCGGGCGCTCTGCACCCAAGCCCTCGCCGCCAGCCCACTCGGGGTGTTCGCCACCGAGGAACTGCGCTGCCAGACCCAGACCACCCTGGCCCGTATCGAATGTGCCACAGGTCACCCCGAATCAGCAAAACCGCTGCTCAAGGAAGCTTTCGCGATCGCGGTCGCCCGCCGCAACCTGCCGGCGCTGGCCACCATCCTGACCGTGCTGGCCGAGCTCACCGGCTCCCCCGCGCTGCACCAGGCCGCCGCCACCCTCAACACCCCGGCCCCACCACCGGCCGCCGCGGAGGAAGCCATCGCGCTGGCCGCCAGCCACCTGGCCTGACCCGCGCACCACGGCCCAACCCCCCGCCCGCTTCGGCCAACCCGCGCTACTCCGTGGGACAGCCGGAGGACTCGATGTTGGCCAGGAGTCGCTCGCACAGCGCGGTGAGCTCGCCCACCTGGGCGTTGTCCAGCGCGTCGAACACCAGCCGCCGGACCACCGCCACATGTCCAGGGGCGGCACCCTCGATGGCCGCCTTGCCCGCCTCGGTGAGCTGGATGAACGCGCCGCGCTTGTCCTCAGGACAGCCCGCCCTGGCCACCAGCCCGCGCTTCTGCATCCGGCCGAGCTGGTGCGAGACCCGGCTCTTCTCCCAGTTCAGCAGCTTGGCCAGCTCCAGGATCCGGATCCGGGGCTCGGGCAGCTCGCTCAGCTGGACCAGCACCTCGAACTCGGCCAGCGAGAGGTCCGAGTCCACCTGCAGCTGACGCCCGATGCGCACGGTCAGCTCGGCGTGCACGCGCAGGAACGCGCGCCAGGCCCGCTGCTGGGACTCCTCAAGCCACTCGGTGTCGGTCACACCCAGGAGTCTACCGGAATAGTTGACACATCAACTTGGGTTGTGCAGGATGTAGATGACACATCAACCAAAGGAGCTTCCGATGACCAGCACCCTCTCCCTCAGCGAACTGACCGGCGACTACGCGATCGACGCCACGCACAGCCGGGTCGGCTTCGTGGCCAGGCACGCGATGGTGACCAAGGTCCGCGGCGCCTTCAACGAGTTCGACGGCCGGATCAAGGTCGACGGTGACAACCCGGCCAACTCCTCGGTCGCGGTCACCATCGACGCGGCCAGCATCGACACCCGCAACGCCCAGCGCGACGAGCACCTGCGCGGCAGCGACTTCCTGGAACTGGAGAAGTTCCCGCAGATCCGGTTCGTCTCCACCTCGGTGGCCCAGGACGGCGAGGACTTCGCGCTCACCGGCGACCTGACCATCAAGGACGTCACCCGGCCGGTGACCATCGACTTCACCTTCGAGGGCACCGCCAAGGACCCGTTCGGCAACACCAGGGTCGGCTTCGAGGGCACCACCACCATCTCCCGCAAGGACTTCGGCATCACCTGGAACGCCGCGCTGGAGACCGGCGGCGTGCTGGTCAGCGACAAGATCGTGCTGGAGTTCGAGGTCTCCGCGGTCCGCGCCGCCTGATCCTCCCTTTCAGACTGTCTACAATGGACGGTCCGCGACCAGGATCGACTGGCTGGACTCTAAGCACTCCTTCTCCTTCGGGGGCCACTACGATCCGGCCAACACCCACCACGGCCTGCTACTGGTCAACAACGACGACGTGGTCAGCCCCGGCGCCGGGTTCGACACCCACCCGCACCGGGACATGGAGATCGTCACCTGGGTGCTGCGGGGTTCCCTCGTGCACCAGGACTCCACCGGTCATTCCGGGATCATCTATCCCGGCCTGGCCCAGATGTGGGTGGTGCCGGACGAGTCGGGGATCACGCCGGGCTACGAGCAGCTGGAGATCGAGGACCAGCTGCTCGCCGGCGGCCTCGTCCCGGTCGCCTCGGGAATGGACCGGCACCGGGACGAGCCGGCCATCCGGATCAAGAACAAGTACGCCGCGCTGCACGCCGCCCGGCTGACCGCGGGGCAGTCCGTGACCTTGCCGGACGCGCCGTTCCCGCACCTGTTCGTGCCGCGCGGGGCGGTCACGCTGGAGGGTTCCGGCGAGCTGGCCACCGGGCGACGCGGTGCGGTTCACCGCCGTCGGCGGGCAGCGCATCACCGCGACCGAGGACGCCGAGGTCCTGGTGTGGGAGATGCACGCGACCCTCGGCTGAGTTTCCCGTGCCCGGATGCGGCCGGTGAAGACGGCGGGTGCACCGGCCGGCTACACCGAGCTGGGCGTCCACTCCGGGTCCCGCCCGCTGAGGCCGATCAGCCGCTCCAGCGGCGACCGCCCCGCGTCCACCGCCACGACCGGCCCGAACAGGCCCTCCCGGTCGGCCTCGCTCTCCGGCCCGGAGAACTGCTCCACGAACTCCAGCGCGGCGGCCAGTTCCGCGGCCCGCACCGAGTAGTCCGCGCCGATCGAGCGGGCCACGTCCCAGCCGTGCACGACCAGCTCGTTCATCGCCACCATCCCGGCCACCTCACCGGGCAGGTCCACCCCGCCGACCCTGGTCATCCCGGCCAACGCGGCCGGGTCCCGCCAGGCCTCGGCCAGCTCGTCCAGCTGGGCGGGATAGGCGGTGCGCCAGTCGGCGGGCAGCCGGGCGGCGTCACCGGCCGGCGGCGGGCCGGTGTCCGGGCCGAGCTCCTTGCGCGCGGCTTGGGTGAAGGCGAGCGCGAGCCCGCCGATGTGCTCGACCAGGTCGCCCAGCCGGTACTCCGCGCACGGTGTCGGTCCGGTCAGCTGCTCGTCGGTGATCGCGGCGAGCAGCGCGGACATCCGGTCGGCCGCGCCGCCGAGCTCGATGGTGGTCATCTCATCTCCCCGAGGTGGTGGTGCGGCCAGTCAACCGCACCCCACCGACGAACGGGGCAGCC
>NZ_JAMHIV010000037.1 GCF_023897065.1 Crossiella sp. SN42 | reverse complement strand
CGGTGGGGCGCTTGACAGGGCTGGTGTGTTTTTTCCAGGCCGTCGAAGCAGAACCACCCAGACCGGCCGCTCCGTTTGCGATCAAAAGCGCCAGCCCTCGCGGGCCGTTATGGCTTCGCCGCGCCCCGGGTCTCCAGCTTGAGTCGCAGCGCCAATCCTGCCTTGATCGCCAACCGCAATGGCGCGTTCACCGGACCCGGGTTCCGGTCGGCCAGGAATCGATATGCGCTGTCGTGGTGTGCCGCGAGCATCTTCGGCTTGACCTTCGCCGTCGAGACCCCGCCGATGTGCATCACTTCGGCCGTCGGCACGTACACGTTCAGCCAGCCTGCCTTGCCCAGTCGGTCGCCCAGGTCCACGTCCTCGAAGAACATGAAGTACCTGGGGTCGAAGCCCTGGATTGCGTCGAAGGCTTCCCGGCGGAGCAGGAGGCAGGAGCCGGAGAGCCAGCCTGCTGGGCGTTCGCCGACGGCGCGGTCTTCCTGGCGGTAGGCCTTGGTCCAGGGGTTGCCGGGCCAGATCTTGCCGAACAGGGCGTGGCCGATGCCGCGGCCAAGGGACGGGACCAAGCGGGCTGAGGGGTAGACCTCGCCGTTGGGTTCGCGGATGAGGGGGCCGAAGGCGCCTGCTCTTGGCCAGCGCTTGGCGGCCTCCAGGAGGGTGTCCAGGGAGCCCGGGCCCCACTCCAGGTCCGGGTTGGCGACCACGACCCAGCCGTACTCGTCCGGGAGTTGGACCACGCCCCGGTTGGCCGCGGTGCCGTAGCCGACGTTCTCGCCGATGACCAGGAGCTGGACGTGCTCGCGCTCCGCCGCCGCCTGCTCCGGTGCGCCGTCCACCGAGCCGTTGTCGGCCAGCACGACCTTGAGCGGGGACTGGGTGCTCGCCTCGTCCAGGGTGTCCAGGAAACGCGCCAGCGTCTTGCCGGGCGAGTAGGTCACGGTGACGACGGCGAGGCGATCTCCGTACTGCTTCTGCTCGGCCACGCCGAGACATTCTGCCGTCTCAGCGGCCCCGGCGGTGCAGCACGTCCGCCCTGGCGTAGGCCTCGCGGTGCTTCACCGCGCTGACCTGCCAGGAGAAGTCCTTCGCGCGTTGCTGGGCGGCGGTGGCCAGGCTGGAGCGGCGGGCCGGGTCGTCCAGCAGTTCGGCGACCGCGGCGGCGATGTCGCCCGCGCCGACCCCGCAGTAGGCGACCGCGTCGCCGCCGACCTCGGGCAGGCTCAGCCGCCGCGTGGTCAGCACGCAGGCGCCGCAGGCCATCGCCTCCAGCACCGGCAGGCCGAAGCCCTCGCCGAGGCTGGGGTAGGCCACCAGGTCGGCGCCGCCGAGCAGGCCCGAGAGGCGTTCGAAGGGCACGTAACCGGCGCGGATCACCCGCAACCGGTGCGGCACGGAGTCCAGCGCGCGTTCCACGTGGGTGTCCCAGCCGGGCTGGCCGGCCAGCACCAGCGCCGGGGGGTCCTCCCGGCCGCGGCAGGCCCTGGCGAAGCCGCGGATCAGGGCGGGCACGTTCTTGCGGGGTTCCAGTGCGCCCAGGAAGGCCACGTACGGGGTGTCGCCGAGCTCCAGGTCGGCGCGGACCGCGGCCACCTCCTCCGGCGCTGGCGGGTGGAAGCGTTCGGTGTCCACCCCGTGCGGGGCGACCTGGAGCACCCGCCGGTCCGCCCCTGCCACCCGGACCAGCTCGGCCGCGGTCGCCCGCGAGGGCACCACGCACACCTCGGCCCTGCGCAGCGAGGCCCTGGTCCAGCCGCGGAAGAACCGGGACTTGACCGGGGAGTGCAGCGCGGAGTCGGTGAAGAAGGTTGCGTCGTGCAGGGTGACCACCGAGGCGACCGGGTTGACCAGCGGCAGCGTGTAGTGCGGGGAGTGCACCACCTGCACCGCGAGCCGCCTGGCCAGCACCGGCAGGCTGCTCTGCTCCCAGGTCAGCCGGGCCGTGCGGGTGGCCACCGACTCGGTGGCGACCACGATCCGGGAGGCCGGCGCCATCTGGTGGTACAGCTCGGCGTCCCTCGGCTGGCAGACCACGGTGATCCGGGCCCCGTCCGCGTCCAGCGCGGCGACCAGCGAGTCCACGTACCGGCCGACGCCGCCACGGTCCGCCGGGACCGCCGTCGCATCGATCAACACGCTGGGTTCTGCTTGCGCCACCCATGCAGACTAAGGCCCGCTCGAACAACGCATTGCTGGAATGCGAACTTCACTGGTTTTCTGGCTGGTCCCGGTGGCCTTGATCACCCACGAGTGGGACGCCGGTACAACTCAACGTGTACCCGCCACACCGCCTCGGCCGCGCTCCGCCAGCTGAACCGCTCCGCCCGCCGCCGACCGGCCGCCACCAGCGCCGACGCCCGACCCGGGTCCGCCGCGACCTGGTGCAGGGCCGCCGCCAGCGCGCCCGCGTCCCCGCGCGGCACGGTGATCCCGGCGCCACCGGCCACCTCGGCCAGCGCGGGCGCGTCCGAGTGCACCACCGGCACCCCGGCGGCCATCGCCTCCAGCACCGGCAGCCCAAAACCCTCCGCGCGGCTGGGCGCGGCCAGCACGGTGGCCCGGCCCAGCACCACGGACAGCTCGCGGTCGCTGATCCGGCCCAGCACCACCAGCCGCTCCGGCGCCAGCCCGTGCCGCCTGGCCAGCTCGGCCACCGACACCCCGCCCCAGCCGGGCGGGCCGGCCAGCACCAGCGGCAGCGCGGGCGCGGCCGGGCGGGCCATCGCCTCGATCAGCACGTCGATGCCCTTGCGCGGTTCCACCGTGCCCACGGCCAGCACGAACCGCTCCGGCAGCCCCAGCCGCCGGGCGATGGTGGCCGCCGAGTCCGCGGGGATCGGCTCAGTCAGCACCCCGGCCACGCCCTCCCCCACCACGTGCACCCGCGCCGGTCCCGGCACGAACCTGGCCAGCTCGGTCTCCACCGCCGCGGTCGGCACCACCAGCGCGTCCGCCCGGCGCACCGCCCGGCCGATCACCGCGCGGTGCCAGGCCACCCCGCGCCGGGTGAGCGTCTCCGGGTGCGTCCACGGCACCGTGTCGTGCACGGTGACCACCAGTCCCCGGCCGCCGCGCGGCGCGGGCGGGGCCAGCGGGGTGGGCGCGTGCACCGAGTCCCCGCCCGGCCACAGCGGCAGCCCGTGCTGCCAGGCCAGGGCCAGGGCCCGGCGCGGCAACCGCAGCCTGCGCGGCCCGAGCACCCCGGGAATCACCGCGGCGGCAGGATCGGCGTGCCGGGCGACCACCCCGGTGACCTCCCAGCCCGCGGGCGCGGTCGCGGCCAGCGCGGCGGCCAGTTCCCTGGTGTACCGGCCGGTGCCGCCGGGGACCGGGGCGAGCAGCTGTTCGGTGAGCACCACAAGCTCGGGCATCCGGTCAGCCTGCCACGTCGGCGACGCATTAACGTCGGAGGTATGTCGCAGCAGCCCCGCACCACGGTCGTTGTCGTCACCTGGCGGGGCCGGGACCACATCGTGGACTGCCTGAACGCCCTGACCGAGCAAACCCGTCCACTGTGGACAGTCGTGGTGGACAACGCCAGCGACGACGGCACCGCGGCGCTGCTGGCCGGGCACCCGATGGCGGGCACCATCCTCCGCCTGGACGAGAACGTCGGTTACGCGGGCGCGCTGGAGTCGGCCCTGTCGATCGTGGACACCCCGTACGTGGCCTGGCTCAACGACGACGCCGCCCCCGAACCGAAGTGGCTGGCCGCCCTCGAGTCGGCCCTGGACGCCGATCCCAAGGCCGCCGCCGCCAGCTCCCGGTTGATCACCGAGAACGGCGTGGTGCAGTCCCTCGGCGTCCGGCTGACCGCGGACGGCCACGGCGCGGACCGCACCGAGGTCGGCGAGCCCTTCGGCTTCTGCGGCGGCGCGGCCCTGATGCGCACCGAGGTGCTGCGCGCGGTGGGCGGCATCCCGGGCGACTTCTTCTGCTACTACGAGGACACCGACACCTCCTGGCGAATGCGCCTGGCCGGCTGGCGAGTGGTGAGCGTGCCCTCGGCGGTGGTCTGGCACCGGCACGGCGCGAGCTCGGAGCCCGGGTCGCCGAAGTTCCACCGGTGGAACGAGCGCAACCGGCTGCTGATGTTGCTGCGGTGCGCGCCTGCCTGGGTGGCGGGGTGGCAGCTGGTGCGGTTTGTGCTGATCACGTTGAAGTTGTTGGTGCGCCGGAATCCCTCTGGGGCGGCGAACTTCCGGGTTGGGCTGCGGCTGGGGGTGCTGGGCGAGGTGCTGCGGCGGCTGCCCGCGACGCTGCGGGAGCGGCGTGGGGTGAACGGCAACCGCAAGGTGCTGTGGCGGGACTGGGCGGGCCGGGGTTAGTCGAGGTCCAGCCGCAGCTGTTCGGCCAGCTCCTGGTGGTCGTGGCGCTCGGCGATGGCCAGCGCCCGCAACAGGCAATCCTGGGCTTCCTCGTGTTCTCCGGCGGTGCGCAGCAGCGAGGCCAGCAGGCCGAGCGCGGTGCCGGCCGCGTAGTCGTTGGCCACCTCCTCGGCCAGCCGGACCGCTTCCCTGGCCCAGCTGATCGCCTCCGCGGTCTCCCCCAGCCTGCTCAGCGAGGCGGACAGGCCCAGCACGCTGAGCGACTGGCTGTGCCGGTCGCCGCGGGTCTGGCCAAGGGCGAGGTGCTGCCGCCAGCTCGCCGCCGCCTCGGCGTGCCACCCGAGCTGCCCCTGCGCCTCGGCGAGCTGCCGCAGTCCGGCCAGCTCCGCGACCTGGTCGCCGATGGCCCTGCTGATCGCCACCGCCCGCGCGCACTGGTCGAGTCCGCCCGGCTCTCCCCCGGCGAGCCTGGCCCGGCCGAGCCCGGAGAGCGCGACGGCCTGCCCGGCCTGGTCGCCCAGCCGCTGACAACTGTCGAACTGTCGCTGGTACGCCTCGGCGGCAGCGGCGAAGTCCTTGCCCCGCAGCAGCCGCCTGCCAAGCTCCCCCAGCGCGTCGGCCTCGGTTTCCGGGCCGAGTCCCCCGGCCAGCGACAGTGCCTGCCGCGCGCAGGCCAGCGCGTCGGCCGGGCGGCCCGCGGTGGTGTAGGCGTTGGCGAGCACCTGGGTGGCGAGGTAGGCGGCCCGCGAATCGCCCAGCGCGGTGGCCGCGGTGGCCGCCCGTTCGCTCACCCACACCAGCTCGGTGAACCGGTGGCGCAGGGTCAGGTAGGTGGTGAGGGTGTTGCTCAGCTTGAGGATCAGCACGGGCTGGTCATATTCCTCGGCGATGCGCACCAGTTCGAGCAGCGTGCGGTGCTCCAGGTCCAGCCAGTCCACGGCCTGCTGGAGGTCGGCGGACCGGTCGGAGCGCATCAGGTGCAGGCTGGTCTGTTCCGCGGCCGGGCCGAAGTACATGATCAACCGGAACAGGGCCTGCGGGCGGTCCTCCGGCAGCTCGGCCGCGTAGACCGCGAGCAGGTCGTGCATCCGCCAATAGCCCCAGGGCGTTCCCGGCTCGATCAGGTGCGCGCGGGCCAGCTCGGACAGCAGCCGTTCCGCCTGGAACTCCGGCAGCTCGGCCAGTGCCGCGGCGGTCTCGGTGCTGGTCTGCTCACCGGGGTTCACCGACAGCAGACGGAACATCCTGGCCTGCTCCGGCGGCAACTGCCGGTAGGACAGGTCGAACGACGCCCGCACCGCCAGCGACGGGCCGAACTTCAGCGCTGACAACCGGTTCTGCTCATCCGCCAACGCCCGCACCCTGGCGGACAGCGGCTGGCTGGGGTGCGCGGCGAGGTCGGCGGCGGTGATCCGGATGGCCAGCGGCAGGTAGCCACACAGCCGGACCAGCTCCGCGAGTTCCGGACCTTCGCGGGAGTCATCGCCGGACTGGCGGAGCAGGTCGGTGAGCAGGGTCTGAGCTTGGTCAGGCGGCAGGACGTCCAAGGAGAGCAGGCGGGCGTCCAACTCGGCCAGGGTGTGGCGGCTTGTGATCAGGACGCGGTGGTGGCCGCCGGGAAGCAGGGGCTGGACCTGGGCGGCGGTGCCCGCGTTGTCGGCGACCAGGAGCAGCGGCGGGTGGTCGGCCAGGACCGAGCGGTAGTGGCCCTCGCCTGCCGGGGCGGGCTGGCCGAGGGCGGTGAGCAGGTCGGTGAGGGCCTGTTCGGGCGTGAGCGGGGTGTCGTCGTAGCCGCGCAGGTCCAGGAACAGCACGCCGCCGGGGAACTCCGCGCGCAGCTCGTGCGCGGCCCGGACCGCCAGCGCCGTCTTGCCGACCCCGGGCAGACCGGTGACCACCACCGAGCCCGCGCGCAGGCTCTCCAGCAGGCTTGCCAGCTCCTCATCCCGGCCGACGAAGACCGGCTGCGGTGGCAGGGATGACAGCGCCTTGGACGGGACCACCGGCTGCTGGATGGTGATGTCCCGGCCCTGGACCACCAGGTTGGCGTAGACCTGCCCGCTGATCCGGTTGTGCGTGCTCACCCGTCCAGTGTGGCGGCCACCACCTCAGCGGTGAAACTCACACAGCCGCCGCAGATCAGCACCCCCGGCCCGGCCACCAGCGGCCCGGCCTCGCCCGCGGACTTGCCGCAGAAGGAGCAGCTGAACCGGCCCGAGGCCCGATCCAGCCGCGCGGGCTGACCGGCCAGGGCGCGCTGGGCCTGCGCCACGCAGCCGTCGCAGATGAACACCTTCGGCCCGGCGACCAGGCGGCCGCACTCCGCATCGGGGGCTCCGCAGAAGGAGCAGGCGAGGCCGGTGGACTTCTTCTTCGGCCGCCAGTCCGGGGTGCCGCCCGCGGCCTCGACCAGTTGGTGCACGCGCTGGTGGCTCAGTTCCAGGGCGTCGGCGATCTCGCGCAGGGAGGCGCCTGCCAGGTGCAGGCGGCGGATGGCCCGCTGGTAGTCGGCCTTGGCGGCCTCGGTGGCCTGCTGGGCGGCTCGCCAGCGCTGGGTGGCGGCGCGGGCGGCGGCGAGCAGCGGTTCGTCCAGCGGCATTCGTCTACGGTAGATAGACAACTGGGCGTCCGTCTAGTGGTGGTTGACACCCGTCCGGTGCGGGCCGTACCTACGATCAACACCGGATGAGGCAGGCTTAGCCCGGTCAAGCGGTCTGCGGGGAGGAGTCAGGACGTGGCGGAGCTGCCCCTGGTGTCGGTGGTGGTGGTCAACTACCGCGGCGCCGAGGACACCATCACCTGCCTGCGGGCGTTGCGCGAACAGCTGGACTACCCGGCTGACCGCCTGCAACTGATCTGCGTGGACAACGCCTCCGGCGACGGTTCGGCCGAGCGGATCGAGGCCGAGACCGAGGGCGTCATGCTGGTCAGGGCGCCGGGCAACCTGGGCTTCGCCGGGGGCTGCAACCTCGGCGTCGAGCACTCGCACGGCGAGGTGCTGGCCTTCCTCAACAACGACGCCCGGCCGGACCCGCAGTGGGTGCGCGCGGCGGTGCAGGTGCTGCGCACCGACCCGACCGTGGGCGCGGTGGCCAGCAAGGTGCTCGACTGGGAGGGCGAGGCCATCGACTTCGTCGACGGCGGGCTCACCTGGTTCGGCATGGGCTACAAGCGGCACGCGGGCGAGCCGGACGACGGCAGCCACGACGCGCCGAGGGACGTGCTCTTCGGCACCGGGTCCGCGCTGTTCGTGCGGGCCAAGCTGTTCCGCGCGCTGCACGGCTTCGACGAGCGCTTCTTCATGTTCTACGAGGACGTCGACCTCGGCTGGCGGCTCAACCTGCGCGGCTGGCGGGTGCGCTACGAACCGGCCTCGCTGACCTACCACCGGCACCACGCCTCGATGTCCGGCGTGCACTCCGCCCGCGAGTACTACCTGCTGGAGCGCAACGCGCTCGCCATGCTCTACAAGAACCTCTCCGACGCCTCGCTGGCCAAGGTGCTGCCCGCCGCGCTCGCGCTGTCCGTGCGCCGGGCCACCGCCCGCGGCGAGCTGGACCCGACCCAGCTGGAGATCACCAGGCGACCGGCCGACCGGGCCGAGGACGACGCCCCGGTGCAGATCTCCCGGGAGACGCTGGCCGGGTTCCTGGCCATCGACCAGTTCGTCGAGCTGCTGCCCTCGCTCGGGCCCTCCAGGGCGGCCGAGCAGGCGGCGCGGGTGGTCACCGACCACGACCTGCTCCCGTTGATGCGCAAGGCGATGGAGCCCGCCTACCCGCTGCCGCGCTACCTGGCCGCGCACGAGGTGCTGGTCAAGGCCTTCGGGCTGGACGAGGTGTTCGGGCGGCCGCGGCGGATCCTGGTGATCACCGGCGACGTGGTGGCCGAGCGGATGGCCGGGCCGGCGATCCGGGCCTGGAACATGGCGCTGACCCTCTCCGCCGAGCACGAGGTGCGGCTGGTCAGCATCAACAAGAGCTTCGCCCCGCCCGCCGCGCCGTTCGCCGTTGTGCAGGCGCCGCAACGGGATCTGCCGCAGCACGTGGAGTGGGCCGACGTGGTCATCCTGCAGGGCCACGTGCTGGAGCTGGTGCCCTCGTTGAAGCGCAAGGACTCCACCAAGATCGTGGTCTGCGATGTCTACGACCCGATGCACCTGGAGCTGCTGGAGCAGAGCAAGGACAGCGACGACGAGCGGCGGGCCAAGGACGTCGTCGGCGTCACCAAGGTGCTCAACAACCAGCTCCAGCGCGGCGACTTCTTCCTGTGCGCCTCCGAGCGGCAGCGGCACTTCTGGCTGGGCAACCTGATGGCGCTGGGCCGCCTCACCCCTTCGCTCTACGACGCCGACCCGACCGTGCAGTCCCTGCTCGCGGTGGCCCCCTTCGGCCTGCCGGGCAAGCCGCCGGAGCGCACCGGCCGCGGCATCCGGGGCGTCGCGCCCAACATCGGCGAGACCGACAAGGTGGTGCTCTGGGCCGGTGGCGTGTACAGCTGGTTCGATCCGCTGACCCTGATCCAGTCGGTGGAGCTGTTGCGGCACAAGCGGGATGACCTGCGACTGTTCTTCCTCGGCATGCGCCACCCCAACCCGGACGTGCCGGAGATGGGCATCACCGCGGACACCCGGCGGCTGGCGCACCAGCTCGGCCTGGTCAACCGGCACGTGTTCTTCAACGAGAGCTGGGTGCCCTACCACCAGCGGCAGAACTTCCTGATGGACGCCGACTGCGGGGTCACCACGCACTTCGAGCACGTGGAGACCACCTTCGCCTTCCGCACCAGGGTGCTGGACTACCTGTGGGCCGGGCTGCCGATCGTGACCACCGACGGCGACGCCTTCGCCGACCTGGTGCGCGCCGAGGGCCTCGGCCTGGTGGTGCCTGCCGAGGACCCCGAAGAGCTCGCCGAGGCGCTGGACCTGGTGCTCTACGACACCGAGTTCGCCGCGGCCTGCCGGGAGCGGATCGCCGGCGTGCGCGAGGAGTTCACCTGGGAGAACGCGCTGGCGCCGCTGGTGGAGTTCTGCCGCAACCCGCGCCCGGCCGCCGACCGGCTCTCCGACAGCGCGCCGCTGACCAGGACGCCGCCGCTGAACTCCGGGCAGAAGCTGCGCAGGGACCTCGGCCTGTTCCGGGAGTACCTCAACGCCGGTGGCGCGGGCGAGGTGGCCCGCAGGGCCGGTGGGCGACTGGCGCGGCTGGCCAAGGACCGGCTGCGCGGCGGGGACGAGAAGAGCCAGTGAGAGGAAACGCTGACGTGAAGCCGCTCCGGGTGCTGCTGGACGGCAACCCGCTGCTCGGGGACCGGACCGGCGTCGGCCGGTACACCGCCGCACTGGCCGAGGAGCTCGCCTCGATGTCCACTGTGGACGTTCGCGCGGTGGCCTTCACCCTGCGCGGCTGGCGGGCGCTGCGCTCGGCCGTGCCGCACGGGGTGCGCGCCCGCGGCCTGCCGGTGCCCGCGCGGCTGCTGCGCGCGGCCTGGCTGCGCTCGCCGCTGCCGCCGATCGAGGTCTTCGCCGGGTTCACCGACGTGGTGCACGCGACCAACTTCGTGCTGCCGCCCTCGTTGCGGGCAGGCAGCGTGCTCACCGTGCACGACCTGGCCTTCCTGGACGCGCCGGAGGAGATCCCGTCCTCCGAGGTGGACCTGCCGGAGCTGGTCCGCCGCTCGGCCAAGCGCGCCGACGTGGTGTGCACGCCGACCCAGGCGGTGGCCGAGACGGTGACCGAGCGGCTGGGCGTGCCACGGGAGCGGATCCGGGTCACCCCACTCGGCGTGGACCCGGCCTGGTTCGTGGCCAGGGCGCCGAGTGAGAACCTGCGCCGCCGCCTCGGCCTGCCCGCGGAGTACCTGCTCTTCGTCGGCGCCGACGGCCCGCGCAAGGGCCTGGCCAGCCTGGTCGCCGCGCACGCCGCCGATCCGGAGCTGCCGCCGCTGGTGCTGGTCGGGCCCGGCACCGACCACATCGGCGGGACCAACCGGGTGATCCGCACCGGCTACCTCTCCGAGCTGGACCTGCGCCGGGTGGTGGCCGGGGCCGCGCTGCTGGTGCTGCCCTCCCGGGACGAGGGCTTCGGGCTGCCGGTGCTGGAGGCGATGGCCTGCGGCGTGCCGGTGGTGTGCTCGGACGTGCCCGCGCTGCGCGAGGTGGCCGGCGGGCTGGCCACCCTGGTGCCGGTCGGCGACGTCGAGGCGCTCACCGTCGCACTGTCGTCCACAATGGACGATGGGGTGGCCTCGGACACGCTGGCCAAGCGCCGGGCGCACGCCTCGGAGTACACCTGGCGGCGCTGCGCGGAGGAGACCGTGGCGGCCTACCGGCAGGCCGCCGGGCGCTGAGCCCGAAGCCCGGCAAACGGGTGTGTGACAGGGTTGTCACGACGGAGTAACCCGTTGCTCCAAACGCGTTCCGCGCACGGGAAAGTCCTCGTGAGCGGGGCGGGATGCTGCCAGCATGGAGACCATGACCCCAGGCGAGGAAGCCGAGTCGGCGCTCAAGGAGCTGCACGCCTCCCTCGACGAACGGCGCCGCCCCGAGGACGTCGCCGAACTGGTGCTCCAGGCGCTCGGCCCCCGGCTGACTGCCGAGGAGGCCGCGCTGCTCGGGGTCGCCGCGGCCAAGGGACGCGGCAACGGCTACTTCTCCTCGATGCCGGAGGACTTCGCCCGCCCGGTCGGCGGCACCGCCCAGCTCGCTTGCGCGGCAAAGGTTTTTGGCCTGGACGGACCACCCGCGGTGAACCCGGACGACCCGCAGGCGCTGCGCGCGGTGGCCAACTCCCTCGGCGAGGCCATCGGCTGGCACACCGACCGGGCCGACTTCCTGGCCCACCGGCTGGACCGGCAGGAACGGCAGCGGGCCGGGATCGAGCTCACCGCGCGGCAGTACAACCGGCGCTGGCGGGCGCTGCACCGGCTGGCCGCCAAGGCCAAGCAGCTGGAACACGAGCAGTTCAAACGGCGGCTGGTGATGCTGGGCCGCTCCGGTTTCGCCGGACAGCTGGACTTCGACCGCTTCCGCGCCGATGAGAACGCGGCCTGCTTCATCGCCTACTACACCGCCCGCCGCAACCTGCGCCGCGAGTTCTCCCTGTCCGGACGGGCCAACCCGTTCGACCAGATCGCCGACGCGCTGCTGGCCCGCTGCGAACGCGCAGGCGCGGACACCGACTGGGCGATGATCGCGCTCGTCCTGCCCAGCCAGGAGGTGCTGGAACGACTCGACGACGCCCAGCGCGGCGAACTGCTCGGCCGCTGGTCCGCGGTGATGCACCAGGCCGCCACCCTGCTGGGCCGGATGTGGCGCACCGGCGGTTTTGATCGCGTGCGAATGGTTGTGCGCAGAGGCAACGACTCCAGCACCTGGAACCTGCTCGCCCAGGGCTACAACGCCGCCCGCGCCGCCTGGCTGTCCTGCCTGGCCGCCACCGGCACCGAACGCCTGCTGGAGATCGCCTGCCCCGGCAAGGCCATGCGGCTGATGGCCGCCGACCTGGTGCAATGGCACGCCGCGGGGGCCGAACTGTCGCCGGATACCGCGGTGTGGGCCGGGTTGCCGCTGCCGTGGGATGTGCTGGACGGGCACGTGGAATGTGGGCGGGCCAAGGTGGAGGAGGTCTGCGCGAGGGTCGGATTGGACCCGCGGCTCTCCGGCTGGACCGCGCCCCGGCCGGTCGGCGAGGTGGCCGAGTTCGCGCCGACGCCGGAGCTGGTGCACGGGGTGAGCATCGCGGATCCGGCCTGGGCGCAGGTGCTGCGGCGGTCCGGGTTCTTCAGCGGGCGGCCGATCGGGCGAAAACCTGGCGCGGTTGAGTAGGGCTGTGCGAATGTGGAAGTTCGACTCGCTGTAGCTCAGTGGTAGAGCGCTCGGCTCTCAGGACCGAGTAGTCACCGGTTCGAGCCCGGTCAGCGAGGCTGTGACATTGGCGTGCTCCGCACGCAGGTGTTTTCGCTCTTGAGTCGCCTCGTCGTGCATCCGCCGCACGCGAAGCAAGCTTCGGATGCGTCGGACGCACGACAAGGCGACGCGAAAACACAACCCCACCGCTGGTCAAGAGCCCGCCGTGTCGCTGGCGCGCCACGCCTCTTTCGCGAGAAGTTGTCGCTAGTTGGGCTGTTCCGGGTTGATCAACAGGCAGCCGCTGGGATGCACTGTGGCGGCGTGATCCGGCTGGACGAGGGTTGTCGAGTCGGGTTCTACGATCAGGGCTGGGCCGCTGATTACGTTGCCTGCCAACAGTTTGGCTCGGTCGTAGACGTCTGCCGCTACCAGGGCGGCGTCTACCATGATCTTCTTGGTGCGGAGCAGGGCGTCCGGGATCGGCTTCTTTCGGCCTGGTAGGGGCTCGTGGGTGAGCAGTGGGGGGCGGGGGCCTCGGACGATCACCCGGAGTTCCACGATCTCCGCTTCGGGGGCGATACCCAGGGCGGATCTTGGGTCTGCGGCTGCCAGTACGGATTCGCCCAGGTCTGCCAGTAGGTCTGTGGTGCGGCCGCTGGGTTGGCGGAGGGTGAGGTCTGCTTGGGCGCAGAGGCGGTCTCGGGGGACGCCTCTGGTGGCCAGGCGGTCGCCTGCGGAGGTGACGAGGTCTGCCAGGACTGCTCGTAGGCGGGCTGGGCCGATGCCGGTGAGGCCGGGGGCGGCTACTACCTCTTCGCTGGGTTCGGTGGTGGCCAGGCCGTGGGCGGACAGGGTGCCGGGGGACGGGGGCACGATGACCGGCCAGGTGCCGGTGATGCGGGCCAGGGCGTTGGCGTGCAGGGGGCCCGCGCCGCCGAAGACGACCAGGGGGAAGTCCTTGGGGTCGTGGCCGTTGCGGACGCTGACCAGGCGCAGGGCGCGGAAGAGCTTGTCGTTGACCATGGCCAGGACCTCGCCCGCGGCCCGTTCCGGGCTGGGCAGGGCCAGGGCGTCGGCGAGGGCCGCCACTGCCTTGCGGCCGCCTTCGGGGTCGAGACGAATCCGGCCGCCCGCGATGGCCTCCGGCAGGTAGCCCAGGGCCAGGTTGACGTCGGTGACGGTGGGCTTGGTGCCGCCGTTGCGGTAGGAGATCGGGCCGGGGCGGGCGCCCGCGGAGGCCGGGCCGATGCGCAGTTCCATGGTGCTCTTGGACACCCGGACCAGCGAGCAGCCGCCGAGTGCAACCGTATGCACGTCGACCCCGGTGGAGCGCACGGTGAGGTCGCCCACCGCGGTCTGGCGGTCGATCCGCGGGCGTCCGTTCTGGACCAGCGCGACGTCGGCGGAGCTGCCGCCCAGGTCCAGGCTGAGGAAGTCGGTGTACCCGGCCAGGCCGGCGAAGTGGGTGGCCCCGCGCAGGCCGCCCGCGCGGCCGGAGGACAGCGCGGCGATCGGGCGTTCCGCGGCGTGGCCGGCCGCGGTGGCGCGGCCGTCGTTGCGCAGCACCGAGATCCGGGCGGTGATGCCGGCCGAGGCCAGCGCCGCCTCCAGATCCCTGACCACCCTGGTGGCCTGTGGGCGCAGGTAGCTGTTGACCACCGCGGAGACCGTGCGCTCGTACTCCCGCGGCTCGGCGATCACGTGCGCGGACAGCGAGACCGGCACCCCGGGCAGCTCCTCGGCGGCCAGCCTGCCCAGCAGCCGCTCGTGCCGGTCGTTCGCCCCGGCGTTGAGCAGCGAGATGGTCAGCGCCTCCACCCTGGCCGCGCGCAGGCGGCGCAACGCGATCCGGGCCGCGCCGGTGTCCAGCGGCACCACCACCACGCCGTCCGCGCCGATCCGCTCGACCACCTCGACCGTGTCCTCCGGCCTGGCCAGCGGTTCGGCCGCGTAGCTGCGGGCCAGCTGCAGCACCTGGCGGAAGCCGCTGGTGGTGACCAGCCCCACCCGCGCGCCACTGCCCTGCAGGATCGCGTTGCTGGCCACGGATCCGCCGTGCAGCACGTGGTTGATCAGCTTGGGGTCAGCCCCGGCCGCGCGGCAGGTGTCCCTGATGCCGTTGAGCACGGCCACCGCGAGGTTGTGCGGCGTGGTCGGGGTCTTGGCCCGGAAGGCCGCCCCGGTGCGCTCGTCGACCAGCAGGACGTCGGTGAACGTGTCCCCGACGTCGACCCCGAGCCGAAAGCCCCCCACCGAGTTCTCCTTGTGCCCCACCCTGTCGCCGTCCTTGTCCCAGGACACTAGATGACCCTACGCGCGTGCCGCGCGCGGACTTCCGCCGCCAGGCCCAACCGGCCTACCTGGTATGTGCCCGCAGCAGCACCCGCTTGGCGGCCAGCACGTGCGCGCGCATCACCGCCTCCGCCCAGTCCGGATCGCCCTCGGTCAGCGCGTCCACCAGTTCGCGGTGGTGGGACAGGCTGCGGGCCAGCTCCGCGGGCTGGTAGCGGTGGAAGGTGCGCAGCACCAACGGCATCTCGATCACCGTGGTCAGCATGGTGAGCACCCGGGGACTGGCCGCGGCCGCGCCGATGATGGCGTGGAACTCGCAGTTCGCCTCGGCCACCCGCGCCAGGTCCTGACCCGGCCCCGGCGCCGCGGCGGCGACCATGGCATCGCGCAGCTGGGCCAGCCTGGCCAGCGCGGTCTGGCTGATCCGGCTCGCGGCGCGCCTGGCCAGGAAGGACTCCAGCAGCATCCGCAGGTCGTAGAGCTCCTCCACGTCCGCGCGGGTCCACTGGGCCACCCGCGCACCGCGATGCGGCTCCAGCTCGACCAGGCCCTCGACCTCCAGCCGCCGCAACGCCTCCCGCACCGGGGTGCGGGACAGGCCGAGGCCCTCGGCCAGGTCCACCTCGCCGAGGCGTTCGGTCGGCTCGTAGGTGCCGTCCAGGATGCCCGCGCGCAGGGTCTGGTACGCCTTCTCCGCCGCCAGCGCCACCGGTCACGCTCCGAAATGCAAGCTGCATCATTTTGTATGCAAACTAGAGCGATGCAGCAACTTGACACAAGTTGCCAGCGCCTGGATGCTCCGCTCGAACTTCCGCTTTGTATACATGGAGCCGTCCTTGGACGCTGTTGAGCTGGTCGAGGTCGCCCCGAGGGACGGTCTGGCGGGCGGCGGTCTCGCGCTGTCCGTGGTGGACACCGTCGAGCTGGTGGAATGCCTGGCCGCGGCCGGGCTGCGGCGGATCGAGGCGGCCTCGTTCAGCCCGCCGTTCTCCCCGGCCGCGCAGCAGGTGCTCAGCGCCCTGCCCCGGCTGCCCGGCCTGCGCTACGGCGCGCTGGTGCCGGACCAGGCCGCGCTGCGCGAGGCCGCGCCGTACCTGGACGAGGCCCAGTTCGTGCTGCCCGCCACCGAGGACTTCGCCCAGCGGCAGGAGCGGCGGTCCAGGGACGAGCTGCTGACCGAGCTGGCCGAGGTGACCAAGGCCGGGCTGGCCACCGGGGTGCCGGTGTCGGTGGGCATCGCGGTCGCCTTCGGCTGCCCGTTCAGCGGCGAGGTGCCCAGGTCCGAGGTGGTGGAGTTGGCCGCGAAGGTGGCCGCGACCGGCCCAGCAGAGCTGTCCCTGGCCGACACCCTCGGCGTGGCCACCCCCGACCAGGTGCGCGCGCTGATCAGCGAGGTGGCCGCGGCCGCGCCGGGCATCCGGCTGCGCGGCCACTTCCACAACGCCCGCAACACCGGCTACGCGAACGCGATCGCCGCGGTGGAGGCCGGGGTGCGGGTGCTGGACGTCTCCGCCGGTGGCTTCGGCGGCTGCCGGTTCGCCCCTGGCGCGGCCGGCAACATCGCCACCGAAGACGTGGTTTACGCCCTGGAGCGGATGGGTATGAGCACCGGTGTGGACATGATCGCGGTGACCGAGACGGCAGGCTGGCTCGCCCAGCGCCTCGGCAGGCCCGCACCCGCGCTGCTCGGTCGCGCGGGAACGTTCCCGCCGACCATCTGACCAGCCCGGCCGGCGCCTGACCCCCAGGGGCGCCGGTCGGGCCCCTTGTGGGTCAGCCTGCCGCCACCCGCAGCTTCACCCCGCGCCGCGCCGAGTACCAGAGCACCACGCCCAGCATCAGCAGCGGCGTCACCCAGGGCAGGAACAGCCCCAGCGCGAAGGCCAGCACCGGCACCGCGCTGGCCGCGTAGACGTGCGAGACCGGAGCCGCGGGCAGCTTGCCGGGCGGAGTCCACGGCGTCCGCTTGCCCGGCTTGGCCACCGAAAGCCAGGCCTGGAAGGCGAATCCGCCCGCCATCAGCGCCGAGGCCACCGCCAGCCACACCGCGGGCCCGATCCCGCCGGCCTCCGCCGCCCGCACCGACTCGTGCAGGTTCCCGCTGAGGATGAAGATGCCGACGTAGAGCTGTGCCAGCGTGATCACGAACTTGGTCAGCACCCACCAGTGCCGGAAGTAGCCCCACGAGGTCAGCGCGGAGAGCATGAAGCCGGTGAAGGCCGAGGTCTCGCCGAGGATCTGCAACAGCTGGACGTCGAGCACCTCGGCCATCCGGAAGGCGGCCAGCCGCAGTCCCGGCTCCGCGCCGATGCCGTAGCTGATCAGCACGCACAGGGTCAGGGCCAGCGCCAGCCAGCCCACCGAACTGAGCACGTGCAGCCACACCAACAGGTTCCGCGCTCGCTGCGCGCCCGATTTCGCCATGCCCCCAGCGTCATCGCGCCGGGGCTGCCGGACATCCGGCCCATCCCCGACCGCTCCCCCGACCCGGCCACAACACCCGCCGTACGCCCGGCGTACGACGGGTGTCGTACGTGGGTCAGGGGGTGCGGAACTGCTCGCCGCGTTCGGCGAAGGCCGCGGCCAGCGCCTCGCGCCAGGGCCGCAGCGGCGTCAGGCCTGCCGACTCCCAGGACTTCGGCGACAGCACCGAGTACGGCGGGCGCTTGACCGGACTGGGGAACTCCGCGGAGGTGCACGGCTTCACCCGCGCCGGATCCGCGCCCAGCTCCTCGAAGATGGCCTGGGTGAAGCGGTACCAGCTGGTCTCCCCGCCGCCCGCGCAGTGCAGCAGCCGCTGCTCCGGCGGGTTCGGGCCGGCCGCGAGCTCGGCCAGCCGGAGCAGTCCGGCGGCCAGGTCCGCGGTCCAGGTCGGGCAGCCCACCTGGTCGTCCACCACGGACACGGTGTCCCTGCTGGCCTCCAGCCGGACCATGGTGCGCACGAAGTTCTTGCCGGCCTCGCCGTAGACCCACTGGGTGCGCACCACCCAGCCCTGCGCGCCGGACTCCAGCACCGCCCGCTCCCCGGCCAGCTTGGTCCGCCCGTAGGCCGACCGGGGGCCGGTGGCGTCGCTGGGCTCGTACGGCCGGGTGCTGTCGCCGGGGAAGACGTAGTCGGTGGAGAGGTGGATCAGCGGCACATCCCTTGCCGCACAAGCCTTCGCGAGCAGGCCGGGGCCGGTGCCGTTGATCGCAAGCGCGCGGTCCTCGTCGGTCTCTGCGGCATCCACCGCGGTGTAGGCGCCCGCGCTGATGACCACCGGCCGCAGCCCGGTGTCCCTTGCCCCGCAAGCGATCCCGTGCACCGCGTCCTCGACCGCGTCCGGCTCGCTGACGTCCAGCTCGGCCGAGCCGGGCGCGTGCACCAGCCAACTGTCCTTTGTGGAGGCAAGCCTGGCCAGGTCGTGACCGAGCTGGCCGCGGCCGCCGGTGACGAGCAGTCCGAGTCCGGGCACCGGCTCAGCCCTTGGCCAGTTCGGCGCGCTGCTTGAGCGGCTCCCACCAGGCGCGGTTGTCCCGGTACCAGGCCACGGTCTGGGCCAGGCCGTCGGCGAAGGGCACCTGCGGCGCGTAGCCCAGCTCGGTGCTGATCTTGGTGATGTCCACCGAGTAGCGGCGGTCGTGGCCCTTGCGGTCGGTGACCGGAGTCACACTGTCCCAGTCGGTGCCGGTGGCCTCCAGCAGCAGGCCGGTCAGCTCCTTGTTGGTCAGCTCGGTGCCGCCGCCGATGTTGTAGATCTCACCCGCGCGCCCGCCCTCGGCGACCAACTGGATGCCGCGGCAGTGGTCGTCCACGTGCAGCCAGTCGCGCACGTTGAGGCCGTCGCCGTAGAGCGGCACCTTCTTGCCGTCGATGAGATTGGTCACGAACAGCGGGATGACCTTCTCCGGGAACTGGTACGGACCGTAGTTGTTCGAGCACCTGGTGACGCAGACCGGCAGGCCGTGCGTGCGGAAGTAGGAGCGGGCCAGCAGGTCCGAGCTGGCCTTGGAGGCTGAGTACGGGGAGTTGGGCTCCAGGATGTGCTCCTCGGTCCAGGAGCCGGTCTCGATGGAGCCGTACACCTCGTCCGTGCTGACGTGCACGAACCGGCCGACGTTGGCCTCCAGCGCGCCCTGCAGCAGGGTCTGCGTGCCCAGCACGTTGGTCAGCACGAAGTCGGCCGCGCCCAGGATGGACCGGTCGACGTGCGACTCGGCCGCGAAGTGCACCACCACGTCCTGGCCGGACATGAGCTTGCGCACCAGCTCGGGGTCGCAGATGTCACCCTCGACGAAGGTCAGCCGGGGGTCGTTCGCCACCGGCGCGAGGTTGGTCCGGGTGCCCGCGTAGGTCAGCTTGTCCAGCACGGTCACCTCCGCCTCGGCGAACGCCGGGTACGCGCCGCCGAGCAGCTGGCGCACGTAATGGGAGCCGATGAACCCGGCACCGCCTGTGACCAGAACCTTCATCCGTATCCTCCCCAAAACCCTGCCGCGCGATCTGGCGCCAATCCGGTCGCAGTCTGTCACGAGTAGCAACCAGGAAACTGTCTGATGCGTCCACGTTATGTCGGCGACCGGCGAACGGGGCGCCGCACCACCGATAATCTGGTGCGATTCAACCGGGAGGAGAACGGAGTTGGACGACCGGCCCCAGCGGCCCGGCGACCCTTATGGCCGCCCTCGCCGCCCCGCGCCGCCTGCCAGCCAGGGCGACCGGAGACGTCCAACCCCGGAAGCGGGTGCGGCACGTCAGGGAGGCGGCCGTCCGGCACCGCGGGAACAGGCCAGACCCCGCCCGGCTGCCCCCGCCAAGGCGGCCCCGAAGCTCTCCGCCCAGCAGCAGGGCAAGCGGCAGGCGCTGCGCGCGGCCAAGACCGTGGTCGCGATCACCTCGGCCACCGTGCTGCTGGTCGCCGGGTTCGCCTACGGCAAGCTCGGCGACCTGCAGGACGGGCTCACCAAGAACGACGTGATCGAGAAGCGGACCGGCACCGCGGCCGACGGCGCCACCGACATCCTGCTGGTGGGCAACGACTCCAGGGTGGACGCGCAGGGCAACCCGCTGCCCAAGCAGATCCTCCAGGAGCTGCGCGCCGGCGACAACGAGGGCCACCTCACCGACTCGCTGATCCTGATCCGCATCCCCAACGACGGCAGCAAGGCCAGCGCGATGTCCTTCCCGCGCGACTCCTACGTCGAGGTGCCCGGCCACGGCAAGAACAAGGTCAACTCCGCCTACGCCTTCGGCCGCAACGCCGCGCTGAAACAGCTGCGCAACTCCGGCAAGCCCAAGCCGGAGCAGGAGCGCGAGGCCAACACCGCGGGTTCCAAGGTGCTGATCAAGACCCTGGAGAACCTGTCGGGGGTGGACATCGACCACTACGCCGAGGTGAACCTGCTCGGCTTCTACGAGATCACCAAGGCCGTCGGCGGCGTGGACGTGTGCCTGAACAAGGCCACCAAGGACGAGAAGTCCGGCGCGAACTTCAAGGCGGGCCCGCAGACCATCTCCGGCGGCGACGCGCTGGCCTTCGTCCGCCAGCGCTACGGCCTGCCGCGCAGCGACCTGGACCGGGTGGTGCGCCAGCAGGTGTTCATGGCCGGTCTGGCGAAGAAGATCCTCTCCGGCGGCACGCTGACCGACAGCACCAAGCTGACCAACCTGATCGAGGCGCTGAAGAAGTCGATCGTGCTGGACCAGCACTGGGACGTGATCGCCTTCGCCCAGCAGATGCAGGGCATGGCGGGCGGCCGGATCAGCTTCGAGACCATGCCGGTCGGCGACTCGATCAAGAGCCCGGACGGGCAGGACGTGTTCAGCGTCAACCCGGCGAAGGTCAAGGAGTTCGCCAAGCAGCTGATCACCGGCGGCCCGGCCGCGCCGTCCAGCACCACCCCCACCAGCAGTGGCGGCAGCGGCAACGACACCGCGGCGGTCAAGGTGGACGTGTTCAACACCACGACCACCACCGGCCTGGCCACCAAGGTGCAGGACGCGTTGGCCGCCAAGGGTTTCCCCAAGGGCAAGAGCGACAACGCGCCGGCCAGGGCGAAGACCGTGGTGCGCTACGCCAAGGGCGAGAAGGCCAACGGGGACAAGGTCGCCGCGGCCCTGGGCGGGGTGCCCGCGGAGGAGCACGCGAAGGTGGTCGCCGGCACCGTGGAGGTCTACCTCGGCAAGGACTACAAGGGCCCCGGCCGGAGCGGCCTGGCCGCGGCCGGACCGGTGTCACTCGATGGGGTGGACTCGGTCGGCCCAGCCGCCGCCCCGGGCAATGAGCCGATCACGGCCGAGGGTGTCACCTGCGTGAACTAGGCTGGTGACGGGGGAAATCAGCACGTTCAACAGGGAGGCGGGGACGTGGAGGAGCAAGGACCACGTCCGAACCAGGACGGCGCGCGAGCGTCGGCCGGGGACAGGGAAACCGAAGCGGACACCACGGCGGCCGGGCGGGCCGCCGAGCACGAGCAGCAGGACGACGTCGCGTCGGCAGCCGGGCGGGCTGCCGACGCGGCGGACAAGACCGAGGCGACGGACAAGGCAGCGGCGACCGGGCAGGCCGCCGGCTCGCGCGACGACGCCGAAGTGGCCGGGCAGTCCACCGACGCACCCGATGACACCGAAGTCGCCAGGCAGGCCGCCGACACGAGCGACGACGTTGAAGTCGCCGGGCACGCCACCGACGCACGCGACGTCGAAGTGGCCGAGCGGGCCGCCGAAGCGCGCGACGACACCCCGGCCGACGACGACCCGCGCGACCGCGACGAGGCCGGTCTGGCCGCGGCAGCCGTTGGGCCGCAACCGAAGTGGGCGCCGCTGGACGGCGCCGAGCCGCCCGCCGCACCCCGGCGCCGCAGCCGGTGGAAGACCGCGGGGCTGGTCTCGGCGCGCACCGTCGCCGCGCTGCTCTCGGTGGCGGTGCTCACCGCGACCGGGATCAGCTGGGCCACGGTGTCGCGGATCGAGGACAACGTCACCACCACCGACCTGATCACCGAGCTCGGCCAGGCGCCGAACGCGCCGGAGGCCAAGGACGGGGCCACCGACATCCTGCTGGTGGGCAGCGACAGCCGCACCGACGCCGAGGGCAATCCATTGCCCGCCGCGCTGTTGAAGAAGCTGCGCACCGAGGCCAACGACGGCGGGGTGAACACCGACACCATCATCGTGCTGCGGGTGCCCGACGACGGCCGCAGGGCCACCGCCATCTCCATCCCGCGCGACACCTACACCACGGTGCCCGGCATCGGCGAGGAGAAGATCAACTCCGCCTACTCCAGGGGCAAGAACCGGCGGATCGACCAGCTCAAGGCCGAGGGTGTGCGCGACCACGCGCGGTTGGACAAGGAGTCGCACCAGGGCGGGCGGCTGGCGCTGGCGCAGACCGTGCAGGAGCTGACCGGGCTGCGCATCGACCACTACGCCGAGGTCAACCTGTACGGCTTCTACCTGCTCACCGAGGCGGTCGGCGGGGTGGACGTGTGCCTGCGCCGCTCCACCAGCGACCCGGACTCCGGGGCCAGTTTCCGGGCCGGTCCGCAGACCATCGCCGGCGGTGACGCGCTGGCCTTCGTCCGGCAGCGCAACGGGTTGCCGCGCAGCGACCTGGACCGCATCGTGCGCCAGCAGGTGTTCATGGCCTCGGTGGTGAACAAGATCCTCTCCTCCGGCACGCTGACCAACCCGGGCAAGCTGGGCGCGCTGATGGAGGCGGCGAAGAAGTCGATCGTGATGGACGCGGGCTGGGACCCGCTGCGCTTCGCCCAGCAGATGCAGGGCCTGGCAGGCGGCAACGTGGAGTTCCGCACCATCCCGGTCACCGGCGTGGGCGCCCGCAACGACCGCGGCCAGAGCATCGTCACCGTGGACCGGGAGCAGGTCCGCTCGTTCGTGGCCGGGCTGACCAAGCCGGAGCCGCCGCCGTCGACCTCGCCACCTGCGCGGTTGGGCGGGCCGGGGCAGGTGCGTTTGGATGGAGCGGTCGGCGAGCCCGCCCGGCGGCAGCCGGTGGAGGCGGACGAGCCGATCACCGCCAACGGTGTCCGCTGCGTGTACTGAGGGATTGGCGCCATGAGCATCACCGAGAAGCTGTTCCGCCCGCTGCTGCGTGCCGACCCGGCGCGGCCGCTGATCACCTACTACGACGACGCGACCGGCGTCCGGATCGAGCTGTCCAGGGCCACCATGGCCAACTGGGCCAGCAAGACCGCGAACTGGCTGCGCGACGAGCTGGACGTCGAGGCGGGCACCCCGGTCGGGGTGCTGCTGCCGACGCACTGGCAGACCGTCGGGGTGCTGCTGGGCTCCTGGTGGTGCGGGGCGAGCGTGCGGTTCGACCCGGCGGGCACCGAGGTCTGCTTCACCGGTCCCGGCGGGGACGCGCCCGGCGCGCGCACGGTCGCGGCGGCCTCACTGGACCCGATGGGCCGGGGTCTCGGCGACACCCCGCCCGGGGTGCTGGACTACATCTCCGAGGCCCGGGTGCACGGGGACGACTTCCTGCCCTACGACGAGGTGCCCGGCGACACGCCCGCCCTCGGTGAGTCCACTGTGGACGAACTGCTGGACCTGGCGGCCAAGCGCGCGGCCGAACTGGGTTTCGGCCCCGAGGACCGCGTTCTGTCCACTGTGGACTGGAACACCAGCGCGGGTGTGGTGGACGGCTTGCTCGCGGTGCTGGCGGGCGGCGGCTCGCTGGTCCAGTGCGTGCACCTGGACGAGAGCAAGCTCGCCGCCCGCAAGGACACCGAGCGGATCACCCGCGAACTTCGTTAGGCGGCAACGGGATGGCGGCGTCGGCGGTAGTAGCTGCCGACGCCGACCTCGCCACCGGCGAAGCCCAGCGCCAGCGAGGTGCCGGCCAGCACCAGCTGGTACTCATAGCCGCCGTTGCTGATCCAGAACCCGTTCTTGGCCGTGACGAACAGGATGCCGAGCACCGAGACGATCGCCAGCAGCACGCCGATCAGCGGCAGCGCCACGCCCAGGATGAACAGCGCGCCGCCGATCAGCTCGACCAGCGCGGTGAACCAGGCCATGAACTCCGGTACCGGGTAGCCGGCCCTGCTGAAGTTGCCCACGGTCGCGTCCATCCCGGCGACCATGAGTTTGTGCCAGCCGTTGAGGATGAACACCAGGCCGACCGCGATACGGCCGAGCAGCAACGCGAAACCCGCTGAGCGCACCATCGTCAGGCTCCTTCGCTCGAAGAGGGGAGTTCCGGCTACCGGAGTTCCCCGTCACACGAGCGAGTGAACGCGGATGCGTCAGCGGGTTTCGGTTGCGCAGGCAATCAGGAGCTGACGGTCGCTCGTTCGCGTTTGGGTTGACCGATCCCGAAGACCGCGTCCAGGGAGTACCGGCCGCCGTTGAAGCCGAGCGCCAGACCCGCCGCCAGCAGGGTCAGCACGTACTCGTAACCACCGGGCAGGCCAAAGCCCTTGCTGAAGTGCACGAAGAACCCGGCGCCTGCCATCACGACCGCGAACAGCACGCCGACCAGCGGCAGGCCGATACCGATGATGAAGGCCGCGCCACCGACCAGTTCGACCAGCGCGGTGAACCACGCGGACACCGTGGGCAACGGGATGCCCAGCTTCCCGAAGCCGGCTGCCACACCCTCGATCCCGTTGGTGACGAGCTTCTGCCAGCCGTGGTAGATGAAGACCACGCCGACGACGACCCGCCCCAGTAACAGGGTGAGATCCCGAAGTGGCTGCATTGACTTGACTCCTTCCAGATCCGGCGCCGCCGTCAGCGCCGGAGTTCCCCAGTACAGAAGAAGCTACTGATTCAACTTGGAACGAGACCATCGGAACGCGCTTTCCAACAGGAAACAGACAGGAAACCCCCTACGAAAGGAGGGACTGTCCGTCAGGTCATCCCACGTTCAGGAAACCATTGTGTGGCAATGAACACCTCGATCGCCACAACGGGTGCGCGACGAAACCCAGCGGTGAATTCCGGCGGTCAACCGTGCAACGAGAGCAGGCCGAGGCCCACCATCGCGACCGCGCCGCCGGCGAACCCGAGCAACTGCCGACGGCTCGGGCGCGGGCCAGTGCGCAGCACGCTCACGCCGAGCGGGACCAGCGCCACGGACAGCGCCACCACCGCGATCATCGAGGAGATGGTGGCCCCCTTGAGCACTCCCACCGGTAACGCGGTCATCGCCGCCAGCGCGACCGCCCGCACCGGCCCGAGCACCCCGGCGCGATAGACCCCGACCGCGAGCACCGGCCAGCCCAGCACCACCGCGAACGAGGCGAAGGTGAACACGTGCGGCACCGGGTACGCGGCGCCGACGACCGCGGCGGCCGCCTCCGCGCCCTGCCCGTCGACCAAGCGGAAGGCCAGGTAGTCCACGCCCGCGTGGAAGATACGGGCGCACAGGCCGAGCAGCACCAGGCTCGCGCCCAGTCCGGTCCACATCCCGCCTGCCCGCGTGGCCAGTAGGAGCACGGCGGGCAACAGCAGCACCATGCCCACCGCGAACAGGCCGTAGGACACGGTCATCCGCACCGGATCGGCGGCGTAACCGGCCAGCTGGGCCGGGAAGAAGAAGTAGGTGCCGTGCCGGGTGAACACGGCGGCGAGCAGCAGCAGCGGCCCGAGGATCAGGCTGGCCCCGCCGAGCCAACGGCCGGGAAATGGTTGCGCGGTCATGGTTCCCACCCTGCCGCCTGCCCCGCCCCGGCACATCGGACCACAATGGACACTCTGCACCCCCGGGTCCTACCTGGGTCTGATCCACCCTGGTCTGATCCCAACCCGCCGCAACCGGGCTAGCGTCACTCCCGTGCCCCCACGCCGACACCTGGTCCTCCTGGACGTCTTCGCCGGACTGATGCTGGCCATCGCGAACTTCGCGGTGGCCGGGAACCTCTGGCTGGCCCAGTCCGACGAGGTGCCGACCATGGTGCTGGCCACCGCGGCCGCACTGCTGGCAGGCACGGCGGTGGCCCTGCGCAGGCTCTGGCCGCGGACCATGCTCGCGCTCGCGGTGGCGGTCGCGCTCAGCGGCACGCTGTGGGACCCGTTCGTCACGGTCGCCCTGGTCCTCTACACCGTCACCACGCTCCACCCGCGCCGCGAGTCGGCCACCGCGCTGGCCCTGTGCCTGACCGCGGCCGCCGCCGGCGCCCTGTGGTTACCGGCGGGCTGGGCCTTCGCCCCGGTCGCGGCGCTGTTCGCGTTGCTGGCCTGGCTCATCGGCGAGCTGCTCCGCGAGCGCCGGACCCAGGCGACCGACCTGGCGGCCCAGCAGGCCCGGCAGATCCGCCTGGACGAGCGATTACGCATCGCCCGCGAACTGCACGACGTGGTGGCCCACGGCATGGGCCTGATCGCGGTCAAGGCCGCGGTGGCCAACTTCGTCGCCGAGACCAGGCCGGAGGAGACCAGAGCCGCCCTGCGCGTCATCGAGACCACCAGCAAGGAGGCCCTGGCCGAAACCCGCCGCCTGCTCAGCGTTCTGCGCACCGACGACCTCCGGCCCCCGGACCTGGACGAGCTGTTCGCCGGCGCCCGCGAGGCCGGCGTCCAGATCGAGGCCACCGTCCGGCTGGACGACCTGCCGGAAGCGTTGCGGCTCACCGTGCTGCGCATCGTGCAGGAAGCGGTGACCAACGTGATCCGCCACGCGGCCCCCGCGACCTGCCAGGTGCGGGTGACCGGCACCGACGAGGCGGTGACGATCGAGGTGACCGACAATGGCCCCGGCGGCGACCCCCGCCCCGGCGGCCACGGCCTCACCGGCATCCGGGAACGAGTGGCCCTGTACGAAGGCGACTTCCACGCGGGCCCGGCCCCGGACGGCGGCTTCCACCTGCACGCCACCCTGCCCCGAAAGCGACCTTCATGACCCAACCCCGCCGCGCACGCCACCTGCCCCACCGGCGGCCCGAATGACCCAGCCCCACCGGCACGCCCGTGGCAGCGGCAGCCACCCGGAAGCCGCCCAACCCCGTCGCAGGTCCCAGCCTCGCCCACCGACCCGGGCCGGTGGCGGCTGCCCGCACGCCACCCGACCGCACCGCACGCCCCCGCCCAGCGACAACCGCCCGCACGCCACCCAACTCCGCCGCACGCCCCCACCCGGCCCGGCGCGCCCGGCCACCGCCCGCCACCGGCACACCACCGAACCCCACCGCAGGTCCCAACCCCGCCCGCCAGCCCCGGCCAACGCCCACCACCCGCACCCCACCCAACCCCACCGATGGCCCCGCCCATGACCAACATCCGCGTCCTGGTCGCCGACGACCAGGCCCTGCTCCGCGGCAGCTTCCGGGTGCTGCTGGAAACCGCCCCCGGCCTGTCCGTGGTCGCCGAGGCCGCCAACGGCGCGGAGGCGGTCCGGCTCGCGGTCGAACTGCGGCCGGACGTGGTGCTGATGGACGTCCGCATGCCGGTCCTGGACGGCATCGAGGCCACCAGCAGGCTGCGCACCGAGGCGCCCGAGGTCCGGGTGCTGGTCCTCACCATGTTCGACGACGACTCAGCCGTCTTCGCCGCCCTGCGCGCCGGCGCCTCCGGCTTCCTGCTCAAGGACACCCCGCCCGGCGACCTGTTGCAGGCCATCAACATCATCGCCGCGGGCGAGTCCCTGCTCGCCCCCACCGTCACCCGCCGCCTGATCGAGGAGTTCACCCGCCAGCCCGGCCCCGCCCACCCCCGGCTCGAGCCGCGTCCCCTCACCGGCGTCACCGACCGGGAGCGCGAGGTCCTCACCCTGGTCGGCCGGGGCCTGTCCAACGACGAGATCGCGGCCCAGCTGCGCCTGAGCCTGGCTACGGTGAAGACCTACGTCGGCCGCCTGCTGGCCAAGCTGCACGCCCGCGACCGCGCCCAGCTGGTGATCATCGCCTACGAGCACGGACTGGTCAGGGTGCACGGATGAGCGACTGGAACGCCGAGGCCATCCGCGCCACGCTGGCCGCGGTGGCCGCCCGCGACCGGAAGTTCGCCGAGTTCGGCAGCAGGGCGCACCGGTACCGGCTCAACCGGGTGCTGTCGGTGGCCAAGGTGACCGCCTTCGAGCGCCGGCACGGCATCGCCCTGCCCGCCGACTACCGCGACTTCCTGCTCCAGGTCGGCAACGGCGGCGCGGGCCCCCACTACGGCCTCTACCGACTGGGCACTGCCGACAGTCACGACGCCGACCTGGCCACACCCTTCCCGCACACCAGCCAGTGGCGACCCGCCCCCGATGACGAAGACGTGGATCGCTGGTACGACGGCACGATGGAGATCGCCGAGTGCGGCTGCGCCTACTACCACCGCCTGGTGGTCACCGGCCCGGCGAGCGGCCAGGTCTGGCAGGACCTGCTGCCCTGTGACCAGGGCATCGTGCCCGAAGCAGGCTTCCGCGACTGGTACCTGACCTGGCTGGCCGAACTCGCCGCGCGCCACGGCGTCACCCAGACCGGCCGACCGCTCAGCCCTTGAGTAGCGCCCGGGACATGACCACCCGCTGGATCTGGTTGGTGCCCTCGTAGATCTGGGTGATCTTGGCGTCGCGCATCATCCGCTCCACCGGGAAGTCCCTGGTGTAGCCCGCGCCGCCGAAGAGCTGCACCGCGTCGGTGGTGACCTCCATGGCGACGTCGCTGGCGAAGCACTTGGCGGCGGCGGAGATGAAGCCCAGGTTGGGTTCGCCGCGTTCGGCGCGGGCGGCGGCGACGTAGACCATGTGGCGGGCCGCTTCGACCTTCATCGCCATGTCGGCGAGCATGAACTGCACGCCCTGGAAGTCGCTGATGGCCTTGCCGAACTGCTTGCGCTCCTTGACATATCCCAGTGCCGCGTCCAGCGCGCCCTGGGCGATGCCGACAGCCTGGGCGCCGATGGTGGGACGGGTGTGGTCCAGGGTGCGCAGGGCGGTCTTGAAGCCGGTGCCGGGCTCGCCGATGATCCGGTCCGCGGGAATGACGCAGTCGGTGAAGTAGATCTCGTTGGTGGGCGAGCCCTTGATGCCGAGCTTGCGCTCCTTCGGGCCGACCTCGAAGCCGGGGTCGTCCTTGTGCACCACGAAGGCGGAGATGCCGTTGGCGCCCTTGCCCGGGTCGGTCACCGCCATCACGGTGAACCAGGTGGACTTGGCCGCGTTGGTGATCCAGCACTTGGTGCCGTTGAGCACCCAGCTGTCGCCCTCCAGGCGGGCGCGGGTGCGCATGGAGGCGGCGTCCGAGCCCGCCTCCCGCTCGCTCAGCGCGTAGCTGGCGCCGGCCTCGCCCGCGGCGATGCTGGGCATGACCTGCTGCTTGAGCTCCTCGGACGCGGAGAGCAGGATCGGCATGGTGCCGAGCTTGTTCACCGCGGGGATCAGCGAGGAGGAGGCGCAGGCGCGGGCGACCTCTTCGATCACGATGCAGGTGGCGACCGAGTCGGCGCCCTGGCCGCCGTAGGCCTCCGGCACGTGCACGGCGGCGAAACCGGCCTTGACCAGGGCGTCGTGCGCCTCGACCGGGTAGCGCTCGTTCTCGTCCACCTCGGCCGCGTACGGCGCGATCTCCTTGTCCGCCAATGCCCGCACCGCTTCGCGGAGCGCGTCATGCTCCTCGGCCAGCTGGTAGGTGCCGAAGCTCGAGTCCACGGTAAGTTACCTCCGAGTAGCAGCGTCGCTGTCGAGCATGTTAACCCCCGTTCACCCGCCGCGCCCTGTGCCCTCGCACACTCGGTTGCAAGAGAAATTGCAGCATGCGCTGATCACTCAGTTATCTTTGTAGCGTGTCGGTCATGCTGACCCAGTCCGCGACGCTGGCCACCAACGAACGCATCCAGGCCCTGCGCGCCAGCGGGGTCCCGGTGACCCACCTGGCCTTCGGCGAGGCCGGACTGCCGGTCGCGCCGGAGATCGCCGCCGCGCTCGCCGCGGCCGCCGGGCGCAACTCCTACGGCCCCACCGCGGGCATCCCGGAACTGCGCGCCGCCGCGGCCGGGTACTTCCAGCGGCGCGGCCTGCCCACCGCGCCAGAACAGGTCGTGGCGGGTCCAGGTAGCAAGCCGCTGCTGCACGCGCTGCTGTCCGTGCTGCCCGGTGACGTGGTGCTGCCGAGGCCGAGCTGGGTGAGCTACGCGGCGCAGGCTTCGTTGCTGGGCAAGGAAGTCGTGTGGGTGCCGGCGCCGGCGGGCTCGGGCGGGGTGCCGGATCCGGCGTTGCTGGGACCAGCGCTGGCAACGGCCCGGGCGCGAGGGCTGCGGCCGGGCGTGCTGGTGCTGACGCTGCCGGACAACCCGACCGGGGCGCTGGCCGAGCCAGAAACCGTGCGGGCAGTGTGCGAGATCGCGGCCGGGCACGAGCTGATGGTGATCTCCGATGAGATCTACCGGGACCTGGCGCACGAGCCTGGCTCGGTGCTCAGCCCGGCGGAGATCATTCCCGAGCGGACCGTGGTGACCACGGGGCTCAGCAAGGCGACCGCGCTGGGCGGCTGGCGGCTCGGGGTCTGCCGGACGCCGAGTGCGGAGCTGACCGCGCGGCTGGTCGGGGTGGCCAGTGAGATCTGGTCCAACCCGAGCACGCCGGTGCAGGTGGCGGCGGCGTATGTGCTGAGCGAACCGGAACCGGTGCGGGCTTTTGTCGCGGCGGGGCTGGGGTTGCACCGGGCGGTGGTGCGGGCGGCTCACCAGGTGGTGGTCGCGGCGGGGGCGAGCTGTCCGGTGCCGGGTGGGGGCTTTTACCTGTACCCGGATCTGGCAGCCGCCAGGAGCAAAGCCAGTGGCGCCACCGAACTGACCGAACTTCTGTTGGAGCGCTACCGGATCGGCGTCTTACCGGGATCGGCCTTCGGGGATGATCCGCGCGGGCTGCGGTTCCGGCTGGCCACCAGCCTGCTCTACGGCGACACCGACGAGCAGCGCTGGACCGCCTTGCGCAGCACCGATCCGGCCGCGCTGCCCTGGATCGCCGAACCACTGGCGCGGCTGGGCACGGCCGTCGCGGAGCTGACCGGAAAGGGCCATGGAGACCTTCGCTGAACTGACCGAACTGTTGCGCGCCACCGAGTTGAGCCCCGCGCAGCGAGCGCTGGCCGAGCGGGTGCTCACCGACCCGGAGGGCGTGGCCTTCCAGACCGCGGCCGAGCTGGCCAAGGCGGTGGGCACCACTGAGGGGACCGTGGTGCGGTTCGCGCAGCGGTGCGGGCTTTCCGGTTATCCGGCGCTGGTGAAGCTGTGCCGGGCGCACCTGGCCGGGCAGGCGCAGCTGGTCCGGCGGTTCGACGCGCTGCGCGGGGACAGCGTGCTGGAGCGGGCGGCCGAACTGGACCGGCAGAACCTGGCGCGCACCTTCGCCCAGGTCGATCCGGCGGCCTGGCGGCTGGCGGTCGGCTCGATCGCGCGGGCGCGGCGGGTGCACGTGATGGGGCTGCGCAAGTCGCACGCGGTGGCCTACCTGCTCGGCTACCAGCTGGACCTGGTGTGTGAGGACGTCACCCTGATCACCCCCGGCCCCGGCACGCTCACCGACAAGCTGCGGCGGCTGGACCGGCGGGATGTCTTCATCGCGGTCTCGCTGCACCGCTACGCCGCCGACACGGTGCGCGCGGTCCGGCACGCCAAGGAGGTCGGCGCGACCACGGTGGCCTTCACCGACACCGCCGCCTCACCGCTGGCGGGGCTGGCCGACGCGGTGTTCCTGGCCGACATGGCCGGGGCCGGCCTGCTGCGCTCGGTGACCGCGCTGACCAGCCTGGTGCAGGCGCTGGCCACGGCGGTCGCGGTGGAACGCGGGGACGCGGCCTCGGCGGCGCTCCGCCAGCAGGAGGCCCTGCTGACGGAGTTCGCCACGTATCAGCCTTGAGGTCAGCCCTGGGCGATGCGTTCCTGGAGCTTGGCGTCCTTGTCCAGGACCATGGCCTCCAGGTCGGCCTGGAACTTCTCCACCCGCGCGCGCAGCGCCTCGTCGTGCGCGGCCAGGATGCGCACCGCGAGCAGGCCCGCGTTGCGCGCGCCGGCCACCGACACGGTCGCCACCGGGATACCGGCGGGCATCTGCACGATGGACAGCAGCGAGTCCATGCCGTCCAGGTACTTCAGCGGCACCGGCACGCCGATCACCGGCAGCGCGGTGGCCGAGGCGACCATGCCGGGCAGGTGCGCCGCGCCGCCCGCGCCCGCGATGATCACCTTGAGGCCGCGGCCCGCGGCGTCGCGGGCGTAGTCGAGCATGCGCTGCGGGGTGCGGTGCGCCGAGACGACGCTGACCTCGTGCGGCACCTCGAACTCGGTGAGCGCCTCGGCGGCGGCCTGCATGACCGGCCAGTCCGAGTCGCTCCCCATGATCACGCCAACCTGCGGTGCCACGTCAGTTCCCTCCGTGCACGTCGTATCCGTCGGTCCACTCGGCGTGCGAGAGCCAGTGCGCGGCCAGGGTGGCCCGCCTGCGCGTCTCGGCCATGTCCTGGCCGAGCACGTTCACGTGCCCGACTTTGCGGCCGGGCCGCTCCGCCTTGCCGTACAGGTGCACCCGCGCCTCCGGGAACCGGGCGAACAGGTGGTGGATCCGCTCGTCGACGCCCATCGACGGCGGGGCGGGCGCGCCCAGCACGTTGGCCATCACCACCGCGGGGGCCTTGAGGTCGGTCAGGCCCAGCGGGTAGTCCAGCACCGCGCGCACGTGCTGCTCGAACTGGGAGGTGCCTGCCCCGTCCATGGTCCAGTGGCCGGAGTTGTGCGGGCGCATGGCCAGCTCGTTGACCAGCACGCCGTCCGCGGTCTCGAACAGCTCCACCGCGAGCACGCCGACCACGCCCAGCTCGGCGGCGATCCGCAGCGCCAACTCCTGGATCCGCTGGGCCAGCTCCGGCGCCAGGTCGGGGGCGGGGGCGAGCACCTCGACGCAGATGCCCTCGGACTGCACGGTCTGCACCACCGGCCAGGCCGCGCCCTGCCCGAACGGCGAGCGGGCGATCAGCGCGGCCAGCTCGCGGCGCATCGGCACGCACTGCTCGACCATCAGCGGGGTGCGCGCGGCCAGCAGCTCGGTGACCACCCGCTCGGCGCTCTGCGGGGTGTTGAGCATCCACACCCCGCGCCCGTCGTAGCCGCCGCGGATGGCCTTGAGCACGCACGGCCAGCCGTGCTCGGCGCCGAAGCGCAGCACGTCGGCGACCTCGAAGACCTCGGTGAACGGCGGCACCGGGAGGTCCAGCTCGCGCAGCTTGAGCCGCATCTTGAGCTTGTCCTGGGCGTAGATCAGCGCGTCCGGGCCGGGGTGCACGGTGACGTCCTCGGCGACCAGCGCGTGCAGGTGCCCGGCAGGCACGTGCTCGTGGTCGAAGGTCAGCACCTCGCAGCCCTTGGCGAAGCGGCGCAGGGCTTCAAGATCGGTGTGCGTGCCGATCTGCACGTCCCGCGCGACGAGTGCGGCGGGATCGGCTTCGGAGACGGCGAGCACCCGCAACGACTGACCGAGGGCGATCGCCGCCTGGTGGGTCATCCGCGCGAGCTGTCCGCCGCCGACCATGCCAACTACTGGGGTGCCGGTTCGGGGGTCCACGGGCAGGTCAGCCTAGTGCAGCGGGGCAGGTCAGCCGCGACCGAGGTGGTTGACGAGGTCGCAGGCGGCCTGATGGGTCGGCGGCAGCCCCTCCAGCCACACCCGCAGCGACACCGTGCCCTCCAGATCCGGGTCGGCGGCCAACCGTTGCTCCACCAACCAGCGGGCGGTGGCCAGTCTCAAAGGTAATCTTTGATCACGTGGAGTGAGCACTGCGCCGACTGAGGGACCCACAACAGCCAGGGTCTCGCCCCGGTTGAACACCAGGCGTAACACGTCGGCGACCAGCACCATGGCCACCACCCGGGACCAGCCGGTGGCCTGGCTCAGGTCCACCGCGACCATGGCCAGCACGTGCCGCTCCTCGGTCCGCTGCCCCGCCGCGGTCGCCTCGTGGTAGACCTCGCGAAGTCGTGTGCGCAGGTAGGAGGGGGTGGCCAGGCCGGTGAGGCCGTCGGTGGCCTCGGCCGTGGTGACCCGGCCAGCCATCTCCTCGGCCCAGCCGAGCGCGACCACCCGCAACAACCGGGCCGGCACCGCGTCCGGGTCGGCGGAGACGATGCCGTCCCGGCCGGACGGGCTCTCCAGCACCGCGTGCAGGGCGGCCAGGTCCTGCAGGGTCTCGGCCAGGCTGGCGCCCGCCTCTGCCCGGCGGTGACCCAGTCTGATCAGGGCGGATGCCACGTCACCGTGCTCGACCACGGCCCGGCAGACCGCGTCCACCTCGGGCAGCGTCCAGTCCGCGGGGAAGGGCCAGCCGGCGGCCAGGCTCGCGGTCCGCCACCGCGAGCGCAGTGCACGCAGGTCCGCGTCGCTGCCACCGCGGCTGGGCCGGGGCGCCACCTCACGCACACTCACGCTCGATCGGTCTCCTTCTCGAAAGGCCCTGTTCTTGCTCCGATGCGGTGACGCGCCAGCCACCAGTTCGTGACGCCGTTCGAGGTGACGAAGCACAAACCGTTCCGTCACACTGAGCGAGCACACCAGGTGAGGACATGGAGCAGGCGTGGCAACGGTTCAGGACGAGGTACAGGGTCCCAGTGACGCCGAGCTCATCGACTCGGTGCGCTCGGGGTCGATGGACGCCTACGCCCTGTTGTACGAGCGGCATGTGGCCGCCGCCTACAACCTGGCCCGCCAGATGTCCCGCTCGCCTGCCGAGGCCGATGACCTGGTCTCGGACGCCTTCGCCAAGGTCCTGGACACGCTGCGGGCGGGCAAGGGGCCAGACGCGGCCTTCCGCGCCTACCTGCTGACCGCGTTGCGGCACAACGCCTACGACCGGTCCCGCCGGGAGAAGAAGGTCCAGGTCTCCGACGACGTGGCCGCCTTCGACGCCGGGGTGCCGTTCACCGACACCGCGGTCGCCGGGCTGGAGAAGACCTTGGCGGCCAAGGCCTTCGCCCGGCTGCCGGAACGCTGGCAGGCCGTGCTGTGGCACACCGAGGTCGAGCAGCAGTCCCCGGCGGAGATCGCGCCGATCCTGGGCCTGACCGCCAACGGCGTCTCCGCGCTGGCCTACCGGGCGCGCGAGGGCCTGCGCCAGGCCTACCTGCAGGTGCACCTGGACTCGGTGGCCGAGGAGCAGTGCCGGGCCACCGTGGACCGGCTCGGCGCGTGGACCCGCGACGGGCTGTCCAAGCGGGAGACCGCGCAGGTCGAGGCGCACCTGGACACCTGCGTGAGCTGCCGGGCGCTGGCCGCGGAGCTGCACGACGTGAACGGGGCCATGCGGGTCTTCGTCGCCCCGCTGGTGCTCGGCGGCGCGGTCACCGCCTACCTGGCGCTTTCGGCCAGCGCGGCCAAGGCGGCAGGCGCGACCGCGCTGGCGGTCACCGCGGGCGCCGCCGCCGGTGGCGCCGGTGGCGCGGCCGGTGCGGCCAGCTCGGTGCCGAGGCAGTTCGTGGCCACCGGTGCCTCGGCGGCGGCCGTGGTCGCCGCGGTAGCGGTGGCGCTGAGCGCGGCCGAGTCCCCGCAGAGCCCGTCGGTCGCCGCGCCCCCGCCGGTCACCACGACGGTCGCGCCCACCCGGCCCCCGCAGCCGCCACCGCCGCAGCCCACGCCCTCCCAGCCACCGCCCCCGTCACCGCAGCCGCCGCCCCCGAGCAGCCGGCCGACCCCACCCCCGCCGACGACCACGACCCCACCCCCGGCACCGCCACCGGCCCAGCCACCGCCGCCCGCGCCGACCCCGACGCTGTCCGCCTCCGCGCCCAGCGAGCCGGTCCAGCTCACCCCCGGTGGCCCGCCGGTCGACCTGCCGGTGACCGTGCGCAACAGCGGCACCGGGGTGTCCGAGCCGGTCACCGCGGCGCTGAACCTGCCGCCCGGGGTGCTGGCCGAGGTGCCGGGCGCCGGGCAGCGGTTCGCCCGCACCGGGGTGCTGGCCCAGGCGGCGCAGGCGATCGGGATCAGCTGCCAGAGCGGTCCCGGCCGGATCTCCTGCGTGACCGGGCGGGGCTTGGAGCCGGGCGAGTCGGTGACCTTCGGGTTCCGGCTCACCGCGGGGCCGGAGGTGCAGCCGGGGCGGATCACCGGCAGCGTGAACTCGGGCACCAGCATCAACCTGTCGCTGTCCGAGGTGACCGTGCAGGTCAAGCAGAACGACGAGCTGGAGCTGCGCGCGGAGACCTGGAACCACGGCTGGTGGTGGCCGATCCGGATGGACGTCACCGCGACCAACCGGGGCACCAGGGAGGCCCCGCTGACGGTGACCATCGCGCTGCCCGAGCGCACCGTGGCCTTCGCCTGGACCAAGCACTGCCAGGGCAGGGGCAACGTGGTGACCTGCACCGGCAGGCTCAAGCCGGGTCAGCGGGTGGTGTTCCGCACCTGGCTGACCTCCCTGGGCGTGATCAAGGACCAGGCCCAGGTCAGCGGCACCCTGGGCGAGGCCAAGGCGGCGATCACGGTGCCGATCCACATCCGCGACCACCCCGGCGGCCACCCGGTCGACCCGGACCGCCCGCAGGACCCCAGCACGCCACCGGCCACCCCCACCACCACGACCCCGCCGACCACCACCACGACCCCGGCCAAGCCGACCACCACCAGCCGCAAACCCACCCAGACCACCGGCGGCCGCGAGCCGAGCCACTCCGACCGCCCGACCACCCAGCCCCCACCGGCCGCACCCCCGGCGACCAAACCGGTCGAGCCGCCCAAGCCGACCACCCCGGCCCGCACCACGACCTCCGCACCGCCGCCGCCGACGTGCAAGCCCACGCTGCCGCCGTGGCTGTCCTGGCTGCTGCCGGAATGCTGACCCGGCGTGTCCACCGGGAGTGTCGCTGACAAACCCGGCATACCCGGCCGGCAGTTGGTGAACAAGCCACGGGCCGATCGGGGGGTGTGATCGTCGATCTCTACACTCGCCGGGGTGTTCGCAGCCGAAGCCGTGTTCGCCAAGTTGCCCCCGCGCTACCGCGAGTTGATTCGGCGGAACCGGGAGATGTTCCGGTTCGCGGTGGTCGGCAGCGCCACCTTCCTGGTCGACATGGTGGTGATGTACAGCCTGAAGTGGACCATCCTGGACACCAAGCCGGTGACCGCGAGGGCGATCGGCGTGATCGTGGCCACCGTGGTCGGCTACGTGCTCAACCGGGAGTGGTCCTTCCGCACCCGCGGCGGCCGGGAACGCCACCACGAGGCCGCGCTGTACTTCCTGATCAGCGGCGTCGGCGTGGCCCTCAGTTCGGCCCCGATGCTGGTCTCCCGATATGTGCTGTTCCTGTCCGAACCGCACATCAGCTGGGCCGCACAAGAGATCGCGGACTTCGTCAGCGGCCTGATCGTGGGCACCCTGCTGGCCATGGTGTTCCGCTTCTGGGCCTTCCGGAAATTCGTCTTCCCCGCACCCAAGGTCGTCACCAAACCCGAGGTGCACACCATCATCAAGACGGTCAGCGCGCCCCGGCCGGAGAAGCGCCTGGCCACCACGGAGGAGCGGTCCGTTCCGCTGCGCTGAGGCCAGACGGGTGAACGGGATCCGTAGACTGCCGGAGTGGCCGTAGTGGAGACCGTGCTCGGAATGCTGCCGCAGGGCCTGCGGCGGGTCCTGTTGAAGCACCGTGAGCTGTTGAAGTTCGCCTTCGTCGGCGGAACCACCTTCATCATCGACAACGCCGTCTTCTACGGCCTCAAGCTGACCGTGCTGGACACCAAGCCCCTGATCGCCAAGGGCATCGCGGTGCTGGTGGCCACCATCGTCTCCTACGTGCTGAACCGGGAGTGGTCCTTCCGCACCCGCGGCGGGCGGGAGAAACAGCACGAGGCGGCGCTGTACTTCCTGGTCAGCGGCATCGCGGTGGGCATCTACACCGCCCCGCTGGCGTTCTCCCGGTACGTGCTGGACCTGCGGTACCCGGACGTCAGCCTGCTTTCCCAGGAGCTCGGCGACTTCTTCATCGGACAGGTCGGCGGGGTGCTGATCGGGATGCTGTTCCGGTGGTGGGCGTTCCGGAAGTTCGTCTTCCCGGAAGAGGGCGTGCGGCCGAACAAGACTTACGGAACGGTCGTCGTCCAGGCTCCGGTCGTGAACGACGAAATCGTGCCGAACGGGCAGGAAAACGGAAACGGAAAGCCCCGCCACACCGCCCGGAAGCGAAGCGATGAGGACGAAGAGCACCTGGGGCACTCCTAACCAGCGGCGGGGTTCGGGCCTGGGGTGAAAACCCACGAAGAGGGCCTCTCGTCTTCTCCGTACGGCCTGGAGACCGCGCACCGCATCCCGCCGAGCAGACGCTCACAGCAACCGCCGCCAATGCCGATCAGCGTGACGGCGGCTGCTCGGTGGGATGTGGTTCGCTGTCGGAAGGTCGTGCGGAGAAGACGAGAGGTCCTCGAGCACGCTGGGTCTTGAGTCGGCAACCCAAACCCCGCCCCGCAACCTGCTCGTCCCGGCTTTTGACTTGTCAACCCCTCCGGGGGTCTGCCCGTCCGGCGAGGACATTCTTTTCGCTTTTAAAAAAGAAGAAGACAGTGTCCTCGCCGGACGGGCAGACCATCAAAGCAGGGGGAGGATCAAAGGCAGCGAGATGAGTTGCAGACCAGTGCGAGTTTGTGTTGGCGCGCTTTCAGCAGCGTGGGTGGTTCCGCGGGGTCTGGGTGGTTCTGCTTCGACGGCCTTCCAAAACCAAACCAGCCCTGTCAAGCGCCCCGGTCCCAGCCTCCGGTGCGGTTGGCGGCGATGGTGGGGCGCTTGACAGGGCTGGTGTGTTTTTTCCAGGCCGTCGAAGCAGAACCACCCAGACCGGCCGCTCCGTTTGCGATCAAAAGCTCAACCGTCGCTTAGCGGGGACTCGCCTCGGTCGGCCAGCGCAAGTCCGGCACATCGTCCGCTCTTGGCACCGGCAGGAAGATGCTGAACGTCGCCGTCTTCGGCACCGACAGCTCCAGCCGCCCCCCATCGGCCTCCACCAGCGCCCGCGCCAGTGCCAGTCCGACCCCGGTCGACCCGCCGCCGGACACGCCCCGCTCGAAGATGTGCGCGGCCAGGTCCTCCGGTACCCCGGTGCCGCCGTCGGTGACCTCGACCACGACCATCGCGTCGCCGCTGCGGGCGGAGACGTGCACTGTGCCGCCGCCGTGGCGCAGGGCGTTGTCCAGCAGGACGCCCAGGGTTTCGCGGAGGCGGGAGGGGGTGGCTCTGGCCAGTAGGCCTGCTGGGGCGCGCAGGCGGAGGGCTCGGCCGTGTTGCCTGAGGCTGGCTCGCCATTCTTGGACCATGATCGGGAGTTGGGCGGCCAGGTCTACCGGTTCGGCGTCCACCGCTCGGGCGGCGTGGGCGGCGGCGAGGAGTTCGTCCAGGACTGTGGAGAGGCGTTCTGCCTGTTCCAGGGCGGCGTTGGCGTCTTCGGCCGTGGCGCCGTCGGCGTGCATGGCCAGGGACTCCAGGCGGAGCTGCATGGCGGTCAGGCGGCTGCGGAGCTGGTGGGAGACGTCGCCGATGAGTTCTCGCTCGCGTTGCAGGAGCTGGGCCAGGGCCGAGGCGGAGGTGTCCAGGGCCTCGGCGAGCTTGTCCAGCTCGTTGATGCGGTAGCGGCGGGGGTCGGGGCGGAAGTCGCCCGCGCCCAGGCGCGCGGCCCGGTCGGCGACGTGGCGGAGGGGTTCGGCCAGGCGGCGGGCGGTGACCGTGGCGACCGTGGCGCCGATGCCCACCGAGAGGACCACCAGCAGGGTGACCACCCCGGCGACCTCCAGCTGGTCGGTGCGCTTGGGGGCGGCGCTGGCGGCGACCGTCACCTTGCCGTGCTGGGCCATCGGCACGGTTTCGCTCATCTCGTCCGGGCCGGGGCTCACGCCCAGCTCCCGGTCGCCGGAGACCAGGCCGGTGATCCTGATCTGGCCGCCTTCCGGGCGCAGCACCTCGACCGCGGCCAGGTCGATCTGCTGGTGGTCGGCCAGCTGGTTGTCCAGCTGCGCGGCGACCTGCCGGGCCCGGTTGGCCAGGTCCCGGTGGGTGACGTCGTGCACCACCGTTATGGCGGTGTAGCCCAGCGGAAGGCCAAGGGCGACACCCGTCACCGCCACCGCGAGCAGGGTGGACTGCAGGATTCGACGGCGCACCGGCATCCTTCCCGCCTAGTCGCTGTTGAACCGGAACCCGACGCCACGCACGGTGGCGATCCGGCGCTCGGTGTTGCCACCCTGGGTGTCCCCGATCTTGCGGCGCAGCCAGGAGATGTGCATGTCCAGGGTCTTGCTGCCGCGCAGCTCGGGGTCGTTCCAGACCTCTTCCAGGATGTCGTCCCTGCTCACCACCTGGCCCGCGCGCTGCATCAGCACCCGCAGCAGCTCGAACTCCTTGTTCGCCAGGGTCACCTCCTGGCCGTCGACCAGCACCCGGCGGGCGGCCAGGTCCAGCCGCACCCCGCTGGCCTCCAGCGTGCCCGGCGAGCGCCGGCGCAGCAGGGCCCTGATCCGGGCCATCAGCTCGGCCAGGCGGAACGGCTTGGCCACGTAGTCGTCAGCCCCGGCGTCCAGGCCCACCACGAAGTCGACCTCGTCGGCGCGGGCGGTGAGCATGAGCACCGGGATGCCCCGCCCGTTCGCGCGCAGCCTGCGGCAGACCTCAAGCCCGTCCAGCCGGGGCAGGCCCAGGTCCAGCACCAACAGGTCGACCTCGCCGTTGCTGGCCGCCTCCAGCGCGCTGACGCCGTCGGCGACCACGTGCACCGAGTAGCCCTCGCGCTGTAAGGCGCGGGACAACGGTTCGGCGATGGCGGGGTCGTCCTCAGCCAGCAGCACCACACTCACGGCACCAGCCTAGGCTCATCGGCGTGACCACGTATTCCGCGGATCTTGATCTCGCGCTGCGCCTGGCCGACACCGCCGACTCGATCACCCTGGACCGCTTCCGCGCCCGTGACCTGGCCGTGGAACGCAAACCCGACCGGACCCCGGTCACCGACGCCGACCTGGCCGTCGAGGACGCCATCCGGGCCGTGCTCACCACCGAACGCCCGGGTGACGAGGTCGCCGGGGAGGAGCGCGGCGGCACGGACACCGGCGCCGGGCGGGTCTGGGTGCTCGACCCGATCGACGGCACCAAGAACTTCCTGCGCGGCGTGCCCGCCTACGCCACCCTGATCGCCCTGGTCGAGGACGGCCGCCCGGTGGTCGGCGTGATCAGCGCCCCGGCCCTGCACCGCCGCTGGTGGGCCGCCCGCGAGGCCGGGGCCTGGGCCGCGCCCACCGGTGGCGAACCGCAGCGACTGGCCGTCTCCGGCGTGCGCGAGCTGGCTGACGCCTACCTGTCCACCACCCACCTGGGTTCCTGGGTCGAGCACCACTCCAGGGAGGCCTACCTGCGGCTGGTCGACGCCTGCTGGGAGAGCCGGGCCTTCGGCGACTTCTGGCAGCACTGCCTGGTCGCCGAGGGCGTGATCGACCTGGCCGCGGAGGCCATCGTGAACCCGTGGGACGTGGCCGCGGCGCAGGTGCTGGTGGAGGAGGCCGGCGGCCGGTTCACCGACCTGTCCGGCAAGCCCGACTACACCGGCGGCAGCGTGCTGACCAGCAACGGGCTGCTGCACCAGCTCGCGCTGGACCAGCTCGCGCACTGACGGTGGCTCGCTGACGACTCGGAGCCACCTTCCGCGAAAGAGGCGTGGCGCGCCAGCGACACGGCGGGCTCTTCACTGGCGGTGGGGTTGATTTTTCGCGTCGCCTTGTCGTGCGTCCGACGCATCCGAAGCTTGCTTCGCGTGCGGCGGATGCACGACGAGGCGACTCAAGAGCGAAAAATCCCGCGTGCGGAGCACGCCAATGTCACGGCACCTGCTGCATGACCCCGAGCGCGCCCCGGCTGACCTGCGCCCAGGTCAGTCGCCCAAACAGGTAGAAACAGGCCACCTGTTCGTTGGAGAACCTGGCCCAGTCGTACCGGTTGCCCTGTTCGCGCCAGAAGACCTCCCAGCCGAACTGGCCCTCCTCGTCGGCGACCTCGTCGCGCAGCAGGCACCACGCGTTGTCGGCCTCCGCGCCGATGGACACCACCTGCGGCGGCACCCCCAGCGCGCGCAGCCACTCACCGATCGACTCCGCGTTCACGCGTTCGTGTCCTCTCCCACTTCGACCAGGAAACCCAGGGCAACAAGCTCGGCGGCGGCGTGCGTGGTGCGGAACCGGATGCCGCCGCCCGCCTGACCGAACCACGGCGCGGCCACCGTGCGCCACACCGGCAGCTCGCGGGCCACCCGGAACCGGTGGTAGCCGTGGCCGATCAGCTCCGGGGGCAGGCCGCGCTCGGCGAACGGGGTGCCGTCCACCGCGAACACCCGGCCGTCCCTGGGACCGAAGCGGTCCAGCATCGAACCGACGGAGAGCACGATCGGCTCCGCGCCGTCCGGGTCGACCCCGCCCTCCGGGCACAGCTCGGCAGGCGGCCAGGCGTACTCGGCGGCGCGCTCCGGCGTGGCCGGGCGGGCCAGGAACCGGCGGTCCCACTCGCGTTCGTGCTGGCCGCCGAGCGGGTCGTAGTCCGGGACCAGGGCGAGCACGGCCGGGTGGTCGGGGGCCAGGCCGGGGGTGCGCGGCACCGGGGCCACCGGGTAGCCGGTGATCAGCTCGGAGCGGGGGTGGTCGTGCGGCGGGAAGCGCAGTCCGGCCGCGTAGTCCAGCTCGGCGCGCGGGCGGGGCAGCTGGCGGGCCGGGCGGTTGGTCGGCCTCGGCATGTGCCCCAGCGGGAACAGGTGCACCAGGAACAGCGCCAGCTCGTCGTCCTTGCGGGTGGGCAGCGACAGCTTGGCCGGCGCCACCGGGCGGTCCGGCTCGACCACCGGCGCGACTCCCGGCGCCATCTCCAGGTAGCCGGCGCCGGGGCGGACCCCGCGCCAGTCCTTGTTCGGGCCGAACCCGGCGTCCATGCCGACACCGCCCCGGCCGCCGTGCACCGGCACCGGGGCGACCCCGGCCGCGCCACCGGCGGCGGCGGCCGCGCCCGCGGGCGCGTGCGGGGCGGCGGCCGCGGCGTGGCCGGGTGCGGCGACCGGCGGGGCCGCGGGCGGCGCGGCGGGCGGGGGTGCGGCGGGCGGCGGTGCGAACGGCGTGCCCGGCTGGCCGGGGCCGAACTGCTGGAAGCTGGGCGGCGGCGCGGCCGGTGGCGGCGCGACCGGCGGCGGGGCCGCTGGCGGACCGGCGACCGGCTCGGGCGCGCCCGCGAAGGACAGCCGGACCTCGTTCGGGCCCGGTCCCTGGCGCATCGGCGGGGTCGGGGTGGGGTCGTAGTAGACCGGCGGGGGCGGCGCGGGCTGGTGCCGGGGCAGCTCGATCGGACCGGTCTGCGGAGATGGGTCGTGGTAGTACGGCGGCGGCGCGTTGTGGCCCGGCTGCGGACCGAAGGACGGCCCCGGGTGGTCCCCTGCCCTGCCCGGCGGCTCCGGCTGGCGGGGGTCCGGTGGCAGCGCGGGCTGGGTGCCGGGCGCGGCGGCCGGTGGCAGCGTCGGCTGGGTGCCGGGCGCGCCGGAAGGAGCGCCCGCGCCGCCGATGGGCTCGCCGGTGACCGGGTCGTACTGCGGCAGCGTGCCTGCGTCCACCGGCTGGTTGGTGCGCAGGTCGATGAGCTGCCCGGTCTGCGGGTCGCGCATGTAGTTACCGGCCTGGCCGACCAGGTTGCCGGTGTCCGGGTCGATCAGGCGGCCGGTCTTCGGGTCCATCGGCATGCCGGTGGCCGGGTCGATCGGGTAGCCGGTGCCGGGGTCGACCGCGCCGGGCCCGGTGACCGGGTGCACGTCGTTGTCCACCGAGATCCCGCTGGTGCTGCGCACCGCGGTCTCCAGCGCGTCGGTCAGCTGGGTCAGGTTGGCCAGCACGCCGGCCGCCAGCGAGCTGCGCGAGGCCAGCGCCTCCCGGCCGCCCTCCTCCGCGAGCAGCTGGGCCACGTCCTCCTGCTTGGCCAGCTTCACCAGCTCGGCGACGATCTTGGACTTGGTCGCCTCGATCTGGCCGGCCGCGTGCTCCAGCCGCTGCGCCGCCTCCAGGCAACCCTTGGCGGTCAACGGCATCCGGCCGTCGTCGGCGGCCACGAACCCGTTCCACTGCCGCCGGGCGCCGTCGGCCGCGCGGCCCTTCGCACCGGTCAGCGCGTGCTGGGCGACCGCGTCGGTCTCGGTGGACAGCCGGGTGACCCCGTCACCGGCGGTGCGCCACGCCTTGGCCGCCTCGCGCATCTTGTCCTCGTCGGCCTGTGGCCAGCGCACGTTCAGCGCGGTGGCGATCTGCGCCAGTTCCGGCGGCAGTTCGATACCCATACGTCCTCTCCCCGACTTCCCCGACTCGCCAAGCCCGTCAGCTCCGGCGCAGCCCCAGCTCGTTGTCCTGCTCGGTGCTCCGGTACTCCTCGGCGGTCCTGGCGAACTTGCCGCCGACCTCGGCCAGCTCGCCGGGCAGCTCGCCGAGCCGCTGCTGGGTCTTGGTCGCCCCTGGCACGTGCGTCCTGGCGAAGCTGCGGCCCACCGCGTCCGAGCCCCAGCACTCGCCGAGCTCGGCCAGCTTCGCGGTCAGCGCCTTGGCGATCGCGTCGGCCCGCTCGCGGTAGTCGTCGAAGTCGCCGGCGGCCCGGCTGAGCCGCTCGTGTTCGGTCCGGAACCCGCTCACCGCTCGCCTCCCGCACGCAGCCAGTTCTGCTGTTCGAAGTCCTCATCGGCCTGCCGCGCCCGCAGGTTCAGCTCCCCCGTGGTGAGGTCGCCGCTGCCGTCCAGCACGGCCTGCGGATCGGCGTCGGCGGGCAGCAGCGGGGCGAGCGCGCGCTGGGCGCTGGCCGCGGCCAGCTCAGCCGCCGCGGCGGTCACCTCCAGCACCAGCGCGGCCAGCTCAGCGGCCCGGTAGCGCTGGTAGGCCTGCTCGGTGATGCGCAGGTCGAGCAGGGCGCCGCGCGGCCCGACGGTCACCGTGACCACGCCGTCCTCGCTGCTGGCACTCTCCCTGACCTCGCGGAAGGCGCGCTGCACGGTGCCGAGCTGGTCGCGGCTGCGCCGGTAGTCGGCGATCAGTTCGGCCACCTGGGCCTTGTGGTCGGTCGGCACGAGACCTCCATGGGTGGGACGCAGGTCACCCCTTTGACGGCCGAACGCCCCACCCGGTTCCCCTCGTTCCGGGTGAATTCGGTGCGACGATCATTGACATGGTGGCCATCGCGTACGAGGACCTCACTCCCGGACGGATCATCCCACTCGGGCAGATCGTGATCGACAAGGACGAGATGCTGGCCTTCGCCGAGCGCTTCGACCCGCAGCCCTTCCACCTGGACGAGGCGGCGGGGGCGGCCTCGGTGCTGGGCGGGCTGTGCGCCTCCGGCTGGTTCACCGGCTCGCTGTGGATGCGGTCCTACGTGGACCACGTGCTGGCCGGGTCCACCTCGCAGGGCTCGCCCGGCCTCACCGAGTTGTCCTGGACCAAGCCGGTGTTCCCCGGTGACACGCTGCGCAGCGAGCTGGAGGTGGTCTCCGCGCGCCGGTCGGCCAGCCGCGAGGGGCTCGGCTTGGTGCAGATGATCGGCCGGTTGTACCGCGGCGAGGACCTGGTCATGCGGGCCGCCTTCACCGGCATGTTCGGCACCAGGTCGTGAGGCTCACCGAGTACGCCCGCGGCGGCGGCTGCGCCTGCAAGATCCCGCCCGGCGAGCTTGAACCGCTGCTGACCGGTTTAACCGGTGCGCAACCGGACTTAGTGGTGGGCGCGGAGAACGGCGACGACGCGGCGGTGCGCAGGCTCGATGACACCCGGGGCCTGGTGCTGACCACCGACTTCTTCACCCCGGTGGTGGACGACGCGGCGGACTGGGGCCGGATCGCGGCGGCCAACGCGCTCTCCGACGTCTACGCGATGGGCGGCCGCCCGGTGCTGGCGGTGAACCTGCTGGCCTGGCCGCGCGAGCTGCTGCCGATGGAGCTGGCCGCCGAGGTGCTGCGCGGCGGCGCGGAGGTCGCCACGCGGGCCGGTTGCCCGATCGGCGGTGGGCACAGCATCGACGACGCCGACCCCAAGTACGGGCTCGCGGTGACCGGGCTGGTCGAGCTGGACCGCATGCTGCGCAACGACGCCGGGCGGCCCGGCCTGCCGCTGTCGCTGACCAAGCCACTGGGCACCGGGGTGCTCAACACCCGGCACAAGCGCACCGGCGAGGTCTTCCCGGAGGCCATCGCCACCATGATCACGCTGAACGACCGGGCCGCCGAGGCCGCGGTGGCCGCGGGCGCCCGGTGCGCCACCGACGTGACCGGCTTCGGCCTGCTCGGCCACCTGCACAAGCTGGCCCGCGCCAGCGGCGTCACCGCGGTGCTGGACCCGAAGGCGGTGCCCTACCTGGACGGAGCGCGCGCCGCCGCCGAGGCCGGGTTCGTCAGCGGCGGCACCCGGCGCAACCTGGACTGGGTGCGCCCGCACGCCGAGCTGGCCGGACTGTCCGAAGTGGACGCTCTGCTGCTGGCCGACGCGCAGACCTCCGGCGGCCTGCTGGTCGCGGGCGAGGTGCCCGGCGCGCCGGTGATCGGCGAGCTGGTGCCTGCTCAGGGACCGACGATCACGCTGGCCTGAGCCAGCGCGAAGGCCAGGCAGAGCAGCGCGGCCAGCAGCCGGGAATGCCGCAACCAGGCCGCGTCCCAGGTACCGGGCGGACCGTGCCGCAGGACCCCGAAGGTCATCACGGCCCGCCCGGACCCGAACGCCAGCCCCGCGAGCAGCGCGGGCCCCGGGCCGGCGAAGAACGCGACCAGTGGCAGCAACGCGTAGGGCAGGCCGCTGGTCACGTAGGTGCGCATGCCGGTGCCCATCTCCAGTCCGAACTGCAGCGGGCCGAACACCGGGCCGTGCCGGAACACCGTCTCCGGCACCAGCCGCGCGTTCTGCGGCAACGGAAAGCGCAACAGCCCGAACTCCCGCGCCACCAACACCGCCAGCCAGGCGCAGACCAGCCCGGACACCAGGAGCGGCGGCATCAGCGGACGCAGCACCGAGCCGAGCAGCAGCACCCCGAAGGCGCTCAGCACCCCGCCGAGCAACAGTCCCCCCGCGAACGCGAAGGGCGCGACACCCCGCCAGACCGGCGAGCTCAGCACCGCGGCTGAGTTCCGGCTTCAGGTGGAGCCGCTGACCGCGAAACCGGCGGTGGCGCCGAGCACCAGCCAGGACCAGCCGGGGCCGCCGGGGTCGAGCACGATCCCGGCCAGCGCGGCCAGGACGAGGAAGGCGGCGGTGGTGAGCGGGTGCCAGCGGCGGGCCGCCCGGTCAGCGGAGGTCACGGGCGACCCTCGGACCGGCTGCGGCGAGCGTCCGGCGCGCCGGACCAGTGGCGGCCACTGGCGCGCTCACCGAGCCAGCAGCAGCCGACGTCCCGCACACCGGGCCAGCGACGGTCAGCTTCCCGCTCATCGCACCAGTGCGCGGCAGATCGTGAAGTAGGTATTCGTCGTACCGCTCCTGGTCACCGTGAGGTTTCCGTCCGAGCACCGGTACACCCGGCCGTCGGGCGTGCGCCACTTCCACGCGTTCTTGCCGTTGCAGGAGCTGCTCACCGTGCCGTAGGTCTGCCCGCCCTCGGTGTCCGCGCGGTGCCAGCCGTTCGCGCAGTACTCGCTGGAGCGGAACTCGCCGCCGAAGCAGGCCGCGGGCGCGGTGCGGTACCGGCCGCCGGTGTCCGGGGACTCGTAGTAGCCGCCCGGGTAGGCGTCCTTGCAGTCGTTGCGGTCCCAGCCTTCCAGGCCGCCGGGGCCGGTGTCCGCGCTCGCGGTGCGCCAGGTCAGCGACAGTGTGCCCAGGGTCAGCGCGGACAGTGCGACGCCGCGCAGCACGCCGCGGCGGCTGGCCCTGGTGTCCAGGGCGCGCAGGCCGGCGGTGGCGGGGTAGGTGGCCGGGGTGGCGTCGGCGGGTGGGATGTGGTCCAGGCTGAGCGTCATGACGGCTGCCTTTCCGGGGTGTGCAGCGCGCGGCGGACCTCCGCGGCGGTGGTGGGCAGGACCAGGGAGTCGATCCGGCCGTCGGCGGTCACCGACAGCAGCATCGGCGGGTTGAGGTGGGCCAGGGCCTGCCAGGCCGCGCGGTCGGTGACCAGCTCCACGGTCGCGGGCAGGTCCGGCCAGGCGTCGGCTTCCTCGTAGGTGAGCAGCACCGGGCGGGCGGCGTGCCGGGCCAGTTCGGCGGCGGCGAACTGGCACAGCGGGCAGCCGGAGTCGGCGACCAGCACCGTGCGCGGGCCGTCGAAGCGGGCGGTGACCGAGCCGGGCAGGCGCAGTTCGGCCAGGTCCGCGCCGGTGGCCTGGCGGGCGGTGAGCTGACGGCGGAGCAGCCGCAGCTCGCGCAGCACCGCGGCCAGGCCCAGGTACAGCAGCGCGATCGCCAGCCAGGCCAGGATCAACAGGGCGAGCACCGGGTCCATCAGTGACCGGCCCAGGCCACGTCGAGTCCGGCCACCCAGTCGAGCAGCTCATCGGTGCTCGCCCCGGTGTCCCGGCTCAGCTGCACCTCGGCCGCGCCGCGCAGGCCGGCCAGCACGAACAGGTAGTCCCTGGCGTCCGGGGAACCTTTCCGGCCGGGCAGCGCCAGCCGCCACAGCTCGCCGCCGGGGGTGGCCGCGCCGCGGTGCTTGGGCAGCACCTGGCGGGCGGTCTCCGGGCCGGGGATGGTCACCGTGCCGCGACCGTGCACGGTGAGCGTGATCCGCTCCAGCACCTGCCCGACCGCGGCGCGCACCCTCAGCCCCTCCGGCCGGTCGTCCAGGTCCAGGCCGCTGAACAGCGCGAGCAGGGTCTCCCGGCTCGGCGCCGGGCCGCTGAAGACGGTGAGCAGCTCGTGGAAGGGACCGAGCCAGCTGACCACGGTGGTGTCGCCGTCCGCGGTGGCCGAGGCGAGGACCTCCCGCCCGGCGGCCGGGAACCGGTGCGCCGCGGTGGCGGGCAGCACCTCCCGGCAGGCGAACTCGTGGTAGCCGCGCGGGCCGATCTGGAAGCCCCGGCTGTACACGCCACCGGCGAAGCGCACCTCCGCGGCGACCGAGGTCACCCTGGCCGCGTCCGGCAGCCGCACGGTCACCGCCCGCCCGCTCGGGCCGCGCAGGCGCAGTGTTGATCCGGCCACTTCGGACCTCCCCGTTCACTCAACCGTGGTCGCTCGTTCGTTTCCGTTGCCGAGCCTGCTCATCGAACGAACCCCCGGCCTCTCGGCAGGGTCCGAAAGGTTTGTGGTTCGCCGTGCTCCCGGTAGGACAGATCACGGGGGGTATCGCTCAATCGGGTCAACCTGAGTGAGGATCGGGCGACCATGCTGAAGGCGACCCGTGAAGAGAAAGAGGAGTGGGTGGATCTCGTCGGACGTGCGGTCGAGCTGAACGCGGTCGACGAGCTGCTCTCCCTGGCGCACTCCGGCCACGGGACCAGCGCGCTGCTGCGCGGCCCTGCCGGGGCCGGCAAGAGCGCTCTGCTGCGGGCGGTGCTGGCCCGCGCGCGGGCCGCGGGCGACCTGGTGCTGGCCGCGAGCGCGGACCGCTGGGAGGCGGACTTCCCGTTGTGCCTGCTGCGTCAGCTGTTCTCCGAACGTTTGCTCAGCAATGAACTCGACTGGGGCAGGCAGCTGACCTCGGTGAGCGCGGGCGGCCGGGCCGGCGTGCCCGCGGCCGCGGTGCGCTCGCTGGGCAGGCACGAGACCCGCTACCTGCCCTATGACGCGGTGGAGGAGCTGTACCGGGTCGCGGTCGGGCTCAGCGAGCAGCGGCCGCTGGTGATCGCGGTGGACGACCTGCACTGGGCGGACGCGGCCTCGGCCCGCTGGCTGGCCTACCTGCTGCGCCGGATCGGCGGCGAACGGGTGCTGGTGCTGGGCACCACCGCGCCCGCCGACGTCTGGCCCGCCGACCTGGCCGGCCGGTTCGCCCACCACATCGTCCTGGACGGACTGTCCATCCCGGACGTGACCACGATTGCGGGCGCGGTGCTCGGCGTGCCGGTGGCCGAGGGCGTCGGCGCGGCCTGCCACGCGGCCACCGCGGGCAACCCGTTCCTGGTGCACGCGTTGCTGCGCGGGCTGCGGCAGTCCGGCACGCCGCCGACGGTGAGCACGGTGCGCGCGTTGCTGGAGCGCCCGCCAGGGGAGATCGTGAGCTGGCTGCGGCTGGTGCTGGCCGAGCTGGCACCGGGCGCCAGCGAGCTGGCCGGGACGCTGGCCACCCTGGGCGAGGAGGTCGAGCTGGACCTGGCCGGGGCCATCCGCGGCCTGCCTGCCGACCGGGCCGCGCGGCTGGCCGACGCGCTCACCGAGGCCGGGCTGCTGCGCTGGCGCGGTGACCAGGTGGCGCTGCGGCAGCCGCTGGTGCGGGCCGCCGCGGCCGCGGACCTGAGCCAGGAGGCGCGCCAGCACGTGCACGGTGGCGCGGCCCGGCTGCTGCACGCGCGCGGCGCGGGCGCGGAGCGGGTGGGCGCGGAGCTGTTGCGGGCCGGGCCGCTCGGCGAGTCCTGGGCGGCGCAGGTGCTGGAGCTGGCCGCCACCGAGGCGGTCGCGGCCGGCCGCACCGGGCACGCGGTGCGCTACCTGCGCGCGGCCCTGCGCGAGCAGCTCGACCACCGGCAGCGGGCCGCGATCCTGGTCCGGCTGGGCTCGGCGCTGAGCCACCTGGACGTGGCGGGCGCGGTGGCCGCGCTGCGCAGGGCGCTGACGGTGAGCGCGGATCCGGTGCAGCGCAAGGAGATCGCCCGCCAGCTGGCCGGGCTGCTGTGCCTGAGCCGCAGGCACGAGGACGGGTTGCGGGTGCTCACCGAGGTGCGCGAGCAGTGCGCCGACCCGGCGGTGGCCGAGGCGCTGCTGGTGGGCGAGGCGCTGCTGGCGCTGCTGCACTCCTCCACCGCGGCCACCCGGTTCACCCCGCAGCCGGAGCGGGAGCTGCCGCCGGTGCTGTGGTGCGTGCGCGCGGTGCTGGCCGGCACCGACCGGGACCGGGTGCACGACTGGGCGCGGGCCTCGCTGGCCCCGGCGACCGCGCTTGCGCTGACCATCGCCGGGGCCAACGAGGCCGCGGCCGGGCAGGCCGAGCTGCTGTTCGAGCAGGCCAGCTCGCCGGCGGACACCGCGTTCGCGCTGGCCGTGCGTACCGAGGTGGGCTACCGGCTGGGCAGGCTCACCCAGTGCCGGGAGGACGCCCGCGCCTGCCTGAACACCCTGGTCCGGTTCGGCCCCCGGTACGCGCACGGCCTGGCGGTGACCGCGGCCACCCGGCTGGCCGACACGCTCGCCGAGACCGGGGACGTGGAGGGCGCGCACCGGCTCTACGAGGAGGTGCTGGCCGCGGACAACCTGCCCGGCGGCCTGGCCGGGGCCTGGCTGCTGGCCGGGCGCGGGCGGCTGCGGATCGCCACCGGCGCCGCGGCCGAGGGCGTGGAGGACCTGCTGTGCGCGGGCCGCAGGCTGGACGCCTGGCGGATGTCCAACCCGGCCGTGGTGCCCTGGCGCTCAGCCGCCGCGATCGGCCTGGCCGCGCTGGGCAGGCTGGGCACGGCCAAGGCGCTGGCCATGGAGGAGCTGGCGCTGGCCCGCTCCTGGGGCAGTCCGCAGGCCATCGGCGCGGCGCTGCGCGTCTCCGGGGTGCTGGCCAGGGGCAGCGCGGCGGTGGAGCTGCTGCGCGAGGCGGCCAGGGTGCTGGCCGAGGCGCAGGCCCCGCTGGAGCAGGCCCGCGCGCTGGCCGACCTGGGCACCGCGCTGCGCAAGACCAACCAGCTGGCCGAGGCCCGCGAGCAGCTGCGGCTGGCCGGGGCGCTGGCCCAGCAGTGCGGGGCGACCGTGGTGGACCGGCGGATCCGGGCCGAGCTGCGGGTCTCCGGCGCGCGGCCGCGGCGGCAGGCGCACAGCGGCCTGGAGTCGCTGACGCCGACCGAGCTGCGGGTGACCAACCTGGCCGCGCTCGGGCTGAGCAACCGGGAGATCGCGGCCCGGCTGTTCGTGGTGCGCCGGACCGTGGAGCTGCACCTGAGCAGCGCCTACCGCAAGCTCGGCATCAGCAGCCGGACCGAGCTCCCCCGGCCCTGAACCTGGCCTGACTGGCCGGAATCCGCAGTCCCTCGGTGATCGCGGTGTGCACCGCGCGGGCCAGCGCCGAGCCGATCAGCGACCTCGGCCCGCCGTAGCGTTCGGCCTCGCCGTCGGCCGGGCAGAGCAGCACGGTGGCGTCGGTGCAGGTGCCGGTGCCCTCGATCCCGTTCTGCGCCAACGCTTGCGCCTTCGCCTCGGCCACCGTGGCCACCGCGTTCACCAGCGCGCCCTCGGTCAGCCGCACCGGTAGCAGGCCCACCACGTTGATGGTGCCCGGCGGCGGCCGCCACACCAGCGGTTCGGCCGAGGCCGCCCACACCGGCTGGCCGACCCCGGTGGTCGCGGTGACCCTGGTCCCTTCGCTCGCGCTGTGCACCGCGTGCCGCACGTCCACCGCGGTCAGCAGCGCGGTGCCGTTGCCGGACAAGCCGATCCGCGCCGCCATCTGTCCACAGTGGACTTCCGGGTCGGTGCGGTCGTAGCCGGTGGGCACGGTGGCGTTGAGCACCCAGTTGCGTTCGCCGATGCCGCCGCCGAGCACCGCGGAGGAGATGGCCAGCCACGGGCGCTCGGTTTTCCAGGCCAGCAACGGGAACCCGTCCAGCCAGTGCGTCTCCGGAGTCACGGTTCGCGGAGCCGCCCGGTCATTTCGCCAGCGCCCGCACCACCCGGGACGGGCTCGGCCTGCCCAGCTGCTCTGCCATCCACACGCTGGTGGCGACCAGCTGGTCCAGGTCGACGCCGTGCTCGATGCCCATGCCCTCCAGCATCCACACCAGGTCCTCGGTGGCCAGGTTGCCGGTGGCCGACTCCGCGTACGGGCAGCCGCCCAGCCCACCGGCCGAGGAGTCGATCGTGGACACCCCGCAGTACAGCGCGCTCAACGAGTTCGACAGCGCCTGGCCGTAGGTGTCGTGGAAGTGCACCGCCAGCATGGACGGGTCCACGCCTGCCTCGATGAAGCCGCCGAGCACCGCCTCCACGTGGCCGGGCGTGGCCACCCCGATGGTGTCGCCGAGGGAGAGCTGCCAGCAGCCCATCTCCAGCAGCCTGCGGCCGACCTCGACCACCTGCTGCACCGGGACCGGACCTTCCCACGGGTCGCCGAAGCACATCGAGACGTACCCGCGCACCGACATGTCCGCCTCCAGCGCCCTGGAGACCACCGGGTCGAACATGGCGAACTGCACGTCCAGGCTGCTGTTCAGGTTGCGCTGGGCGAAGGTGTCGGTGGCGCTGGCGAAGATCGCGATGTGGTCCACCCCGGCGGCCAGCGCGCGGTCCAGGCCGCGCTCGTTGGGCACCAGCACCGGGTAGATCACCTCGGGCCGCTTGCGCAGCCCGGCCAGCAGCTCCTCGGCGTCGGCCAGCTGCGGCACCCACTTGGGGTGCACGAAGCTGGTCGCCTCCAGCACGGACAGCCCGCTGTCGGCCAGCCGGTCCAGGAACTCCAGCTTGACCTCCACCGGCACCGCGGTCTGCTCGTTCTGCAGCCCGTCGCGGGCGCCGACCTCCCAGATGGTCACCCTGGAGGGCAGCTCCTCGGTGTTCACCGGCAGCACCCTGGCCGGCAGCCCCACCTCACGCGCGCCCATCAGCGGCCTTCCTCGCGCGGCGGCCGGTTGCGGATGAAGTCGTCCTCAGGGTCATCGTTGACCTCCCGGTAGAGCAGGGTGTGCACGCGTTCCACGCCCGGGATGTCGTCGAACTCCAGCGGTTCGTCCGAGGCGGATTCCACGATCAGGGTGCCGCAGCCCAGCACCCGGTCCAGCAGGCCGTGCTTGAACCGGACGCTGTTGATCCGGGACAGCGGGATGTCGATGCCGTTGCGGGTGATCACGCCCTCGCGGACCATGATCCGCTGGGTGGTGACCACGAAGTGGGTGGAGCGCCAGCGCACCAGCGGCACCAGCACGAACACGATGATCACCAGGCCGCCGAGGCAGCCGAGCACGATCCAGCCGGTGTTCGCCCAGCTCAGGTCCTGGACCAGGGCGGCGAGGTAGAGGCAGAGCCCGATGGTGACCAGCAGCACCAGCACCGGGAGGATGAGCGTCTTCCAGTGCGGATGCTTGTGGACCACGACGTGCTCGTTGTCCGCGAGCAGGTCGTCCGGATAGGCCACGGCACTTCCTCCAGGAATGGCACACCGTTCGGTCGACGATCACGGTACCGGCGCACGACGGCGCCGTACGGGAGCGACGGACCCTATCCGGCCACACCTTGCGGTGCCACCGGCCGCAGGTGCACGACGTCACCTGCGGAAACGGGCTTCAGCTGGCCGGTGGTGGTGCGGATCACCAGCCTGCCGTCCAGGTCCACGTCGCTGGCGAAGCCGTTCAGGTTCACCCCGCCCGGCAGCTCGACCCTGACCTGCTTGCCCAGGGTCGCGCAGGCCGAGCGGTAGTCCCCGGCCAGTCCGCACCGGCTCGGATCGCCCTCGGCGGCCCGCCAGTGCGCCTCGGCCCTGGCCAGCTCCTCCAGCAGCCGCACCGTGATGAGCTGCCGGTCCAGGCAGGCGGCCTGCTGCAGCGCGAGCGAGGTCGGCCGCAGCCCGCCGGGCCCGACCGGCAGCTCCTCCCTGGTGTGGTGCACGTTCACGCCGATGCCCAGCACCACCGCCGGTTCCGGCGCGCCGGTGACCACCTCGGCCAGGATGCCGCCGCACTTGGCCAGGTCCGGGCCGACCAGCAGGTCGTTGGGCCACTTCAGCCGGGCCTGCACCTCGCACAGGTCGCCGATGGCGTTGACCACCGCCACCCCGGCCAGCATCACCAGCCAGCCCAGCCGCGGGAAGGGCACGCCCGCCGGCCGGAGCAGCACGCTCAGGTACAGCCCGGCCCTGGGCGGGGAGAACCACTGCCGGTCCTGGTTGCGGCCCCGGCCCGCGGTCTGGGTCTCGGCGATGAGCACCGTCCGGTCCGCCGCGCCGGAGTGCGCGGCGGCGACCAGGTCGGTGTTGGTGGATCCGGTGCAGGAGACGACCTCCAGCGCCGCGTACGGCCCGCCCGGCCGCGCGAGCTTCTCGCGCAGCCCTTCAGCGTCCAGCGGGGGCCGTTCCGCGGGCGCCTGATCGTCCCAGTCACGCACCCGGACAGTGTACGAAAACCCAGGTGAGCGGCCGGTCAGCTGAAGCCGAAGTTCTGGGTCCAGTAGAAGCGGTAGCTGCCGCCCTTGTGCAGGCCGACACCGATCGCCTGGTAGCCGCAGTTGAGGATGTTGGCCCGGTGCCCAGGGCTGTTCATCCAGGACTTCATCACCGCTTCCGGGCTGTTCTGACCTGCGGCGATGTTCTCCCCCGCGCCGCCGGGGTAACCCTCGGCCTTGACCCGGTCGGACGGGGAGCGCCCGTCCTGGGAGGTGTGCGAGAAGTAGTTCTTGGTGGCCATGTCCGCGCTGTGCTTGCGGGCCGCGGTGGCCAGCCGGTCGTCCCAGCGCAGCGCGGCGCAGCCCGCCTTCGCGCGCTCGGCGTCGACCAGCGCGCGCACGGCCTGCTCGGCGGCGTCCCCGGGCGGCGGGTTCGGGGTGCGGCTGGGCGTGGTGGTGCTGGGGCGCGGCTTGGTGGTCGGCTTGGCGCTGGTGGGGGTGGGTGTCGCGCTGGTGGTGGTCGTGGTGGTGCTGCTGCTCGTGCTGGTGCTGGGTTCGGCGCTGGTGGTGCTGGTCTCAGTCGGTTCGGCGGACTCGGACGGGGCAGGGCCACCCACGCCGGAACCGGGGTCGATGATGCCGGCGGAGAGGGGCACCGGAGCCGCCAGTGGCTTGGGCGAGGGCGTCGGTGTGGTCAGCCATGCCGCCACACCCACTCCCGCCGTCACGGCGGCCAGCACGCCGATGGTCATCCGGTTCCGCCGCCACCGTGTGCTCCCTTCATGCGCGGTCACTAGTCCAGGGGTCCTTCCGGGTTGCCGGATACGGGCAGTGGCTGGGCCCGAGCAGGGGTGCGGGCCCAGCCACTCATCTGGAGGACGGAAAATCGCCCGGAGGGATTACGGTCTGACCCGAAAAGTCCGGGAAAGGTTTGGCACTCGCGTCCGGAGGCCCCGCTCGTGCAGACCCAGGAACCCACTGACGCGGAGCTGGTCCGCGCGGCCGCGGCCGGTGCAGGCCAGGCGTTCGCGACCCTCTACGCCCGGCACCGGCCCTCGGTGTTCGCCTTCGTGCTGCGGCTGGCCAGGGACGGGCACCTGGCCGAGGACATCACCCAGGAAGCCTTCGTCACCGCCCTGCGCAACCTCGCTGACCTGCGCGAACCCGAGCGTTTCCGGCCCTGGCTGGTGAGCATCGCGCACCGCGCCGCGCTGGACCACCTGCGCAAGCCGGGTCCCGCGCTGATGCCGGAGCTGCCCGAGCTGGTCGCCGGCGAGGCCTCCCCCGCCGAGGCCGCGGCCGCGCACGAGGCGGCCCGGCTGGTCTGGGACGCCGCGGCCAGCCTGGAGCCGCGGCAGCTCGCGGTGCTGGAGCTGACGGTGCGGGAAGGTCTTTCCGGCACCGAGCTGGCCGAGGCGCTGGACGTGCGGGCGAACCACGCCGCGGTGCTCGCCCACCGGGCCCGTTCCGCGCTGGGCAACGCGGTCCGGATGCTGCTGCTGGCCCGCAACCCGCGCCGCTGCCCCCGGCTGGCCGAGCTGGTGCCCGGCAAGCCGCGCTCGCTGTCGCTGCCGCAGCGGATGAGCGTGGACCGGCACCTGCGCCGCTGCCCGCAGTGCCGGGACCTGGCCGGTCGCCTGACCAGGCCGCTGGCCGTGCTGGGCGCGCTGTTCGCCGCCGCGGTGCCCGCCGACCACCCGGCGCTGCTGCCGGTGCACGCCGGGCACTCGATGGCGTTCAAGGCCTCCGTGCCGGTCGCGCTGGCCGCCGCGCTGAGCCTGGGCTACTACCTGCTGCCGCACCCGGTCCAGCCGCCGCAGGCCGCCCCGCCCGCGCCCGCGACCAGCACCACGACCACCACCGTCGAACCCGCCACGACCACGCCGCCCCCGCCCAGCAGCAGCACCCCGCCGACCTCGACCACCCGCCCGAAACCCAGCCCGACCACCACCACCCCCGCCCCGGCCGGTCCGGGCGAACAGCTCACGGTGCTGATCAACGAGCGCCGGTCCGCCGCTGGCTGCCAGCCGCTGCGCCAGGACCCGAGGCTGACCACCGCGGCCCGCCAGCACAGCGCGGACATGATGAAGCACAACTACATCGGCATGACCGGCCCGGACGGCACCTCGGTCGAGGAGCGGGCCAGGGCGGCGGGCTACCAGCGGACCGCGGGCGCCTACGTGGCCGCCTCCAGGGAGTCGGCCAGGGAGATGGCGCCCACGGTCGCGGACGGCGACTCACCGGCGCTGCGCTGCGACCTGCGCTCGGTGGGCGTCAGCCGGGTGGTCGGCGGTGAGTGCGGTTACTACTGGACCGTGATCTACGGCCGCGCTTAGGGCCAGCGGTCCGCCATCGCGTAGGCGGCATGCAGCAGGGCGGCGTCACCGGTGCGGGCGTGCTCGCGGAAGGCGGCCTCGGTCAGCTTGATCACGTGCGCGTCCCCGGAGGCCACCGCCCGCTCCACCAGCGTCTCCGCCACCGGCGGCTCCGCCAGCACCACGTCCAGCCCGTCCAGCCGCTCCGGCGAGAACGCGGCCACGATGCCGCCGACCACCTGCCAGGACGCGGCCACCGCCGGCGCGGCGAACTCGGCGGGCAGGTGCGGCAGCACCAGCCGGACCGCGGCAGGCCCGGTGACCGCGTGGCAGAACTCGATCGGCGCGTCCGGCCGGGCCAGGAACACCCTGGCGGCGGCGCTGATCAGCTCGTCCAGCACCGCGTCGGGGGCTTCCGGTGCGCCGTAGCGGTCCAGCCCTTCGGCGAACCCGGCCAACCCGTCCAGGTGCGCGAGGTCGCCGCTGATGCCACCGCCGTGGCCGATCTGGTCCGGGGTGAGCCGGGGCAGCCGGGAGATGGCCACGCCCAGCGGGTCCGGGCCGCGCAGCGCGGGTGAGCCGGGCAGCTCCTGGTAGCGGGCGGCCCAGAAGCCGAGGCCCTTTGCCAGCTCGTCCACCAGCATCGGGTGCGGTCCGGCCAGCGTCAGCGCGCGGACCCCGTGCGCGGTGCGGATCACCCCGTGGGTGGCGCTGGCGGCCAGTCCGGGCAGCAGCCGCGGCCACCAGGCGCGCAGCACCTCCAGCCAGTCCCGCTCGGCCAGCTCGCGGCGGAACAGCGCGGTCCAGTCACCGAGCCGGCTGAGGTCGCCGAGGTGTTCCCGCCAGTCCGCCGCGTCCAGCCGGAACCGCTCCGGCGGCTCGGGTTCCAGGATCGGCCGGTAGAGCCGGGTCCAGCCGGGAGCGGCCCCGGCCACGCCGAGGGCGACCAGCGCTTCGGCCGCCATCGGGCCGTGGTTGGCCAGGTAGCCGCGGCGCTCGGCCCCGGTGCCCGCGAGCAGTTCCAGGCTTTCCAGGAGTTTGTCCAGGTCAGAAGTCATCTGCCCACGATCGGATCTCCAGTGCGGTGGAGGTCAAGGGTGAACCTGGACGTGACATGGGCTACGGGCCGGTAGCTTCCGCGGTGATGCTGGTTACGCTGCCGGGTCATGAGCAGTGCCACCGCGCCGATGGGGCAGCCGCTGGAGTCCGCCCCGGCCGAACCGGACATCCACACCACGGCAGGCAAGCTGGCCGACCTGTACCGGCGCAACGAGGACGCGGTGCACGCCGGGTCGGCGCGGGCGGTGGAACGGCAGCACGCCAAGGGCAAGATGACCGCCCGCGAGCGGATCGACCTGCTGCTGGACCCCGGCTCCTTCGTGGAGCTGGACGAGCTGGCGCGGCACCGCTCGACCAACTTCGGCCAGGAGAAGAACCGGCCCTACGGCGACGGCGTGGTCACCGGCTACGGCACCGTGGACGGGCGGCCGGTCTGCGTGTTCAGCCAGGACGTGACCGTCTTCGGCGGCTCGCTGGGCGAGGTCTACGGCGAGAAGATCGTCAAGGTGATGGACCTGGCGCTCAAGACCGGGCGGCCGATCGTGGGCATCAACGAGGGCGGCGGCGCGCGGATCCAGGAGGGCGTGGTCTCCCTCGGGCTCTACGGCGAGATCTTCCGGCGCAACACGCTGGCCTCCGGCGTCATCCCGCAGATCTCGCTGATCATGGGCGCGGCCGCGGGCGGGCACGTGTACTCCCCCGCGCTGACCGACTTCACCGTGATGGTGGACCAGACCTCGCACATGTTCATCACCGGCCCGGACGTGATCAAGACCGTCACCGGTGAGGACGTCGGCTTCGAGGAGCTGGGCGGCGGGCGCACGCACAACACCAAGTCCGGCAACGCGCACTACCTGGGCAGCGACGAGCAGGACGCGATCTCCTACGTCAAGGCGCTGCTGTCCTACCTGCCCTCGAACAACCTCTCCGAGGCCCCGGCCTACCCGGGTCCCGGTCTCACCGAGGCTTCCATCGCCGACTCGCTGACCGAGGAGGACCGGGAGCTGGACACGCTCATCCCGGACTCGGCGAACCAGCCCTACGACATGCACGAGGTGCTCACCAGGGTCCTCGACGACGGCGAGTTCCTGGAAGTGCAGCCGCTGTTCGCGCCGAACATCCTGATCGGCTTCGGCCGGGTGGACGGGCAGAGCGTGGGCGTGGTGGCCAACCAGCCGACCCAGTTCGCCGGCTGCCTGGACATCGACGCCAGCGAGAAGGCCGCCCGGTTCGTGCGCACCTGCGACGCGTTCAACCTGCCGGTGCTGACCTTCGTGGACGTGCCGGGCTTCCTGCCGGGCACCGACCAGGAGTGGAACGGCATCATCCGGCGCGGCGCCAAGCTGATCTACGCCTACGCCGAGGCCACCGTGCCGCTGGTCACCGTGATCACCCGCAAGGCCTACGGCGGCGCCTACGACGTGATGGGCTCCAAGCACCTGGGCGCGGACGTGAACCTGGCCTGGCCCACCGCGCAGATCGCGGTGATGGGCGCGCAGGGCGCGGCCAACATCGTGCACCGCAAGACCCTGGCCCAGGCGGCCGAGCGCGGCGAGGACGTGGACGCGCTGCGCGCCCAGCTCCAGCAGGAGTACGAGGACACCCTGTGCAACCCGTACGTGGCCGCCGAACGCGGTTACGTGGACTCGGTGATCCCGCCCTCCTACACCCGCGGCTACGTGGCCCGCGCGCTGAACCTGTTGCGGGACAAGCGGGAGACCCTGCCGCCGAAGAAGCACGGGAACATCCCACTGTGAGCCCGGCCGAGGAGGGGCAGGCATGACCGAGCGCCCACTGTTGCGCGTGGTCCGGGGCACCCCGGACGACGCCGAGCTGGCCGCGCTGACCGCGGTGGTGGCGGGTTTGGCGAGCGCGCCCAGCGCCGAGCCGGCGCCCCAGCCGCGTTCGGCCTGGGGCGATCCGGCCCGGCTGCACCGGCCGCCGCTGCGGCCGGGACCGGGCGCCTGGCGGGCGTCCGGCCTGCCGCGCTGAGCAAGGGCCTCAGCGCAGTCCGCGCCAGAACTCCAGCCGGTGCTGCGCCGGGAAGTCCACCTGCCGGGTGGCCTCTCCCGGCGCCAGCGCCTGCACGTACTTCGCGGTGCCGAACTCCTCCCACCTCGGCAGGCCAGGCCCGTTCGGGTCGCCGGTGCGGGCGAAGTTGGCCCAGTACTTGAGCATCCGCTCCGACAGCTCCCGCTGCCCCGGCTTGGCCTTGTCCCGGAAACCCTTGTCCGGGAACAGGTACGGGGTGTCCGCGGCGTGGAAAGCCCCTGGTGGCAACGATTGCGGGAACGGCAGGTAGCTCGGCGCCTCCCGGTCGGCGAAGGAGTAGGCGAAGGTCTTGCCGCGCTGGGCGCCCAGTTCGGCCTGCTCGAACGCGGCGGTGGCCCACAGCCCGTCGGTGAGCACCGCGGACCAGGCCAGCGCCGGTGACTCGAACTGGCTCAGCGGGTACTCGCGCAGGATCCGGTCCGCCTTGGCGCCAAAGGCTTCCGCCACCAGCTTCGGGTACTCCGCCGCGCTCAGCTCGCCGCGGAACAGGCCGACGAAGGTCCGGTGCTCGTCCCTGGTGATCCCGGTGACCAGCGGCACCGGCTGGGCCTTGCCCGCGCGCAGCGCCGCGGCGGGCAGCTCGGGCAGCACCTCGCCGCCGTAGGCGTAGCTCTGGAACAGCCGCATCAGCGGGAACAGCTTGTCCACCGGCAGCTTGCGCAGGCAGTCCAGGTCCGCGCAGCCCAGCTCGCCGGCCATGGCCGCGCCCAGCTGTTCGGTCTCGGCCAGCGAGCGCCACATGAACCAGTCCACCGCCGGGATGCCGGGGTTGACCGCGCCCGCGGGCAGCGGCATCAGCGCCTCTCCACTGTGGACGGAGGCCCGCTGGAAGAGTCCTTGCGCCCCAGGCGAAACCAGGTGCGCGCTGATCGAGGAGCCGCCGTAGGAGGAACCGATCACGGTGACGTTGCCCGGATCCCCGCCGAACGCGCCGATGTTCTGCTTGACCCAGCGCAGCGCGGCCTGCTGGTCGGCCAGCCCGAAGGTGCCCGAGCCGGCCAGCCCCGGAAAGCCGAAGCCGCCGAACACGCCGAGCCGGTAGTTGATCGTCACCACCACCGCGTCGCCCGCGGTGGCCAGTGGCACGCCGTCGAAGAGCGCGCCCGAGCCGACCACGCCGTCGCCGTGGATCCACACCAGCACCGGCTTCCGCTCACCCGAACGTGGTGTGGTCACGTTGAGGTACAGGCAGTCCTCGGTGGTGCTGCCGGTCTTGGCGTACTCGGTGCCCTCCTGCGGGCAGGCGTTGCCCGGCCGGTCCGCCGCCCTGGTGCCGGTCCAGGCCGCCACCGGCTTCGGTGGCTGCCAGCGCAGCTCGCCCACCGGCGGTGCGGCGTACGGGATCCCCTGGTAGCTCAGGTGATCCGCGGCCACCACGCCGCGCAGCTCGCCCGCCTCGGTCCGCACCACCGCCGTCGGCTCCGGTGGCGCGCCCGCGCATCCCGCCAGCAGCAGCGCCGCCAGCGCCAGTCCCGCTGTTCGTCCGCTCATGTCTCCCCCGATCCGCGATCTCGATGACCTCAATCGGAAGCTAGCGCCAAGGGGGCAGTACAGGTGTCGCCCAATAGTCCGGACAGTTGGACCTGGCAACTGAACAGAACTGGCCCTAGCGTTCACGCAGATCACAGGAGGTGTTCGTGACCCACCGCCGACCTTCGCGCGCCCTCATCGCGCTGCTGGCCACCGTGGCCAGTGGCATCGGCGCGCTGACCTTCGTGCCCGCCGCCAGTGCCGCCGCCGAGCAGGCCTTCCAGCTCCGGTCCGGGGTCAGCGACCCCATCTACTCCTATGCGAACGCCATCCGCGAGACCGTGTACGTGCCCACCGGGTTCGACCTGGACGGGGACAACGTGATCGACCGGGTGGCCGCGGACATCATCCGGCCTTCGGAAGCCGCCCAGCAGGGCAAGAAGGTCCCGGTGATCATGGACGCGAGTCCGTACTACGACAACCTGGGCCGGGGCAACGAGAGCGAGAAGAAGACCTACAACGGCCAGCAGCCGTTGGGCTTCCCGCTGTTCTACGACAACTACTTCGTGCCGCGCGGGTACGCGGTGGTGCTGGTCGACCTGGCCGGGACCACTCGTTCGGAGGGTTGCAGCGACATCGGCGGCAAGTCCGACGTGGCCTCGGCCAAGAAGGTCATCGACTGGCTCAACGGCAGCGCCGACGGCTTCACCACCAAGGCCGGCAACGTGAAGGCCTCCGCCGCCTGGAGCACCGGCGCCACCGGCATGATCGGCAAGTCCTACGACGGCACCATCGCCAACGGCGTGGCCGCCACCGGCGTGCCCGGCCTGAAGACCATCGTGCCGATCGGCGCGATCAGCTCCTGGTACGACTACTACCGCAGCGACGGCGTGTCCTTCGGCTTCAACCCGGTCGGCCTGGCCAACACGGTGGAGAAGGGCGGCCGCGCGGACTGCGGCGCGCAGAAGACCAAGCTCACCAACGGCGCGACCAGCAACGGCGACTACAACGCCTTCTGGGCCGAACGCGACTACCTGCCGAACGCGAGCAAGGTCAAGGCCAGCGTGTTCGTCGTGCACGGCCAGGGCGACCTGAACGTCAAGGCGCTGCACTACGGGCAGTGGTGGGACAAGCTGGCCGCGGCCGGGGTCACCCGCAAGATCTGGCTGACCCAGGCCGGGCACGTGGACCCGTTCGACTTCCGCCGCTCGGTGTGGGTGGACACCCTGCACCGCTGGTTCGACCGCTGGCTGCTGGGCGTGAACAACGGCATCGAGAACGAGCCGCAGGCCACCATCGAGCGCGCCCCCGACACCTGGGTGAACGAGCCGACCTGGCCGCTGGCCGGAACCGAACAGGTGAACCTGCGCATCCGCAAGGGCCAGGTCGCCGGGCTCGGCCTGCTGGGCACCACCCAGGCCACCCCCGGCAGCACCGAGAAGTTCACCGACACCGCGGGCCAGAACTCGGCGAACTGGGCGGCCAACCCGAACGCCGCCTCCACCGCGCGCACCCTGTTCAGCACCGGTCCGCTGACCAAGGACCTGCGCATCTCGGGCACCGGCTCGGTGACCGTGCGGGTCACCCCGACCACCTCCACCGCGCACCTGAGCGCGGTGCTGGTGGACTACGGCCCGGCGACCATCCGCAACTACGCGGGCTCCGGCGAGGGCATCAGCACGCTGGCCAACGAGTCCTGCTGGGGCGAGTCCACGCCAGGCGACAACGGTTGCTACAAGAACACCGCGACCACCACCACGAACGTGGGCCTTGAGGTCTTCGCCAGGGGCTGGGCCGACCTGGCCAACTCCGAGTCGCTGACCAGCCAGACCCCGATCGTGCCCGGTCAGGCCCGCACCATGACCTTCAGGCTGGCCAGCACCGACCACGTGATCCCCAAGGGCCACCGGCTCGCGGTGATCATCGCGGGCACCGACGCCGGCCGGATCGTGGCCCCGGCCAACCGCCCGACGGTGACCATCGACCTGGGCCGCTCCTTCGTGACCCTGCCGGTCGTGGGCGGCGCGGGCCAGGTGCCGCCGGCCGCGCCGGACGCGCTGACCCCTGACCTGCCCGGTCACCTCCCGCAGCTGGACCTGGGCGGGAACCAGAACGGCGACTTCGTGCGGCGCTGACAACCCCACACGAATCACCAACGGCGGGGCGTCCCTCCCTCGGGGCGCCCCGTCGTCATGCCCGGCTGAGCAGGGCCTCGATGCCCACCACCGCCGCGCCGCGCGCCCAGTCCTCGAAGGACAGCGGCCGCAACTCCAGCGCGCACCGGGCGGCCGCGCCGAAGGCGTGGACGGCGAAGGTCTCCCGCAGGCGTTCGCCGAGCAGGTCGTAGGCGGCCAGTCCCTCGCCGGAGACCACGATCCGCTCCGGGCCGACCAGGTTGGCCAGCGCCGCCAGCCCCAAGCCGATGGCGTGCCCGGCCTCGGCGAAGACCGCCCGCAGCGGCTGGTCCCCGGCCCGCGCGGCGGCCACCGCCTCGGCCATGGTCAGCTCGGTGCCGGACACCTCGCGGGATCTGGCCAGGATGGCCCGCTCGGCGGCCACCGCCTCCACGCAGCCGGTCCGGCCGCACGGGCAGCGCGGTCCGTCGGCGACCACCGGCACGTGCCCCAGCTCCCCGGCCACCCCGTGCGCACCGGCCACCAGCGCGCCATTGACCACCAGCCCGCAGCCGACCCCGGTGCCCACCGTGACCAGTGCGAACGAGCTGGCGCCCAGCCCGCTGCCGAACCAGCGCTCGGCCGCGGTGAGCGCCTTGACGTCGTTCTCCACCAGCACCGTCAGCCCGGTGGCCGCGGCCAGCCGCGCGCCGAGGTCCACCTCGGTCCAGCCCAGGAACGGCGAGGACCGCACCACCCCGGCGGCCCGGTCGATGTCCCCGGAGACCGCGACCCCCAGGGTGCGCACCCGCTGGCGGCGGCCCGGCTCGGCCAGCAGTTCCTCCACCAGCGCGGCGAGCGCGGGCACCACGGCCTCGGGCGTGCAGGCGGCCAGCGCGCGCCGGGTGCTGGCGCGGACCCCGGCGCGCAGGTCGGTGACCACCGCGATCAGCTCGGCCGCGGTGACCTTGACGCCGAGGAAGAACTCCCGGTCCGCCCTGATCGCCAGCGGGCTGCGCGGGCGGCCGCGGCCGGAGGGGTCCTCGGCCCGTTCCTCCACCAGGTAGCCGTTGTCCAGGAACGGCCGGGTGGCCTTGGTGACCGTGGCCGAGGACAGGCCGGTCAGCTCGCCGATCTCCACCCTGGACAGCGGGCCCCTGGTCAGGACGGTGGTGAAGACCAGCGCGCCGGCCGGGGTGGACTGAGGGCTGTTGTCTGGCACACCCTGATGCTAATTTTCCTTCCCAAGGAAATTAAACCACCGTCCGGTCCCCGCCAGTGAAGGGTCAGCAACGATGCGGTCCTTACCCCGACTCCTGCTCGCGCTCGGCCTCGTCGCCGCCGGGCTCGGTGGCGCCGCGCAGGCCGCGCCCACTGTCCCCACGCTGGCCGCCTTGCCCGCCGACGCGCCTGCCGTGCGGCCGTACATGGGCTGGAGCAGCTGGAGCCTCCAGACCACCTCCTACCCGGGGGTCAACCCCAAGGGGCGAGCCAGCTTCCTCACCGAGGCCAACGTGCTCAAGCAGGCCGAGGTGCTGGCCCGCGACCTCAAGCAGTACGGCTACGACTACGTCAACATCGACGCGGGCTGGTGGCACACCTGGGGCTGGGTGCCGCAGTTCGACGAGTACGGCAGGCCCAAGGCCGATGCGGAGAAGTTCCCGCGCGGCATCAAGTGGCTCTCCGAGCAGCTGCACCGCAAGGGCCTGAAGTTCGGCATCTACCAGCCCGTCGGCCTGCAGAAGGAGGCCTTCGGCCTGGACCAGGCCAACCGGCGGAACTTCCCCATCCACGGCGCGCCCGGCTGCACCGGCAACGACATCGTCTACCCGGACTGGCGCACCACCAACGGCTGGGACAACGCCTACAAGATCGACTTCGCCAAACCCTGCGCGCAGAAGTACATCGACTCGATCACCACGATGTTCGGCGACTGGCAGGTGGACTTCTTCAAGCTGGACGGCGTCGGCCCCGGCTTGTGGAAGGAAGGCCCCAACTACGACAACCGCCCGGACGTGGCGGCCTGGCGCAAGGGCCTGGACAAGACCGGCCGCAAGGTCATCCTGGAGATCTCCTGGTCGGTCGACATCAAGGCGATCGACTTCTGGAAAGAGCACGCCACCGGCTGGCGGATCAACACCGACGTGGAGTGCTACTGCCCGACCCTGGTCACCTGGCAGAACTCGGTGGACGACCGGTTCGCCGACCTGCCGCAGTGGCTCCAGCACACCCGGCCCGGCCAGTGGCACGACCTGGACACGCTCAACGTGGGCAACGGCGTGATGGACGGCCTCACCCCGGAGGAGCGGCGCAGCTACCTGACGCTGTGGGCGGTCACCAACGCCCCGCTCTACATCGGTGACGACCTCACCCAGCTGGACAGCTTCGGCAAGTCGCTGCTGACCAACCGCGAGGTGCTGGCGATCAACCAGAACGGCATGCCCGCCAAGCCGGTGCGCACCGGGGTGGACCAGCAGGTCTGGTCGGTCAAGAACGCCGACGGCAGCCACACCGTGGCCCTGTTCAACCTGGGCGGCGCGAAAGCCCCGGTGGACGCGGTCTTCGCCGAACTGGGCATCACCGGCCCTGCCCAGATCCGCGACGTCTGGGCGGGCGCGGACCTGGGCACTTTCCAGCACGGCTTCACCGCCGAGGTGCCCACCCACGGCACCCGGCTGCTCAAGATCACTTCGGGCGGGCGGCCCACCGGCGTCGAGGCCGAGGCGGCCGAGAGCGTGCTCACCGGCGGCGCGAAGGTCTCCGACTGCGCCGGCTGCTCGGGCGGCCGCAAGGTCGGCGACCTGGGCAACGGCTCGGTCACCCTGCACGGGATCACCGTCCCCCGCGCCGGCGGCTACACCGTGCGGGTGGGTTACGTCTCCGGCGACCCGAGGGCGTTCGCGGTCGGCGTGAACGGGGCGGCGAACATCAACTTCGACCTGCCGCCCACCGGCGGCTGGGGCACCCCGGGCGTGGCCGAGATCGTGGTCCGGCTCAAGGCCGGCGCGAACTCGCTGAAGTTCAGCAATCCCGGCAACCACGCACCGGACCTGGACCGCGTCGAGGTCGTGCGGTAAACGCTGATCGACGCGCACGGCCGGGCAACTAAGCTGCCCGGCCGTGCGCTTTGTTCTGGCTTCCCAGTCCCCCGCCCGTCTCAACGTGCTCCGCACCGCGGGCATCGAACCCGTCGTGCACGTCTCCGGCGTTGACGAGGACGCGGTGGCCGCCGCCCTGCCCGACCCCAAGCCGGCCGAGGTGGTCGTCGCGCTGGCCGCGGCCAAGGCCGAGGCGGTGCTGCCCACGGTGGCCGCCGAGCTCGACGAGGCGGTGGTGGTCGGCTGCGACTCGATGCTGCTGATGGACACCCCGGACGGGCCGCAGATCGTCGGCAAGCCGGCCAGCACCGAGATCGCCCGGCAGCGCTGGCGGCTGATGGCCGGGCGCAGCGGCGAGCTGCTCACCGGGCACGCGGTCGTCCGGCTCAGCGGCGGCCAGGCGGTGGCCCGCGCGCAGGAGACCATGTCCACCACGGTGCGCTGGTCCGCGCCCAGCGAGGCCGAGCTGGAGGCGTACCTGGCCAGCGGCGAGCCGCTGCACGTGGCCGGTGGGTTCACCCTGGACGGGCTGGGCGGCTGGTTCGTCGAGGGCATCGACGGCGACCACGGCAGCGTGATCGGGATCAGCCTGCCGCTGACCCGCAGGCTGCTGGCCGCGGTCGGCGTCTCGGTCGTTGATCTCTGGGCCAAATAGCCTGCTCAACGTGACTGTCCTCACCCGTTCGAAGGACAAGGAAGACGTGAGGGAGTTTTAGAGTTCTACCCATCGTCATGGGCATCCGATGGTTCTTCACCGAGCGCCGCCACGTCGACCTGGGTCGGCTGGCGAGTTCGCTCTGTCCGGCCTGAGCCGCACCCCCGCTCAGTCCCGACCCATCGCCAACCCATGATCCCCTGGGGGAATCCGTGCTGTCCGCACTCAAGAAGTTCCCGTTCTGGGCGCAGACCGTCACCGGTCTCGTGCTCGGTGTGCTGCTCGGCGTGCTCGCCAGAGCCAACGGCCTGACCTGGCTGTCCACCACGCTGGCCACCATCGGCTCCACCTTCGTGCAGCTGCTCACGCTGGCCGTGGTGCCGCTGGTGTTCACCGCGATCGTGGTCAGCATCGCCAACCTGCGCAACGTCAACGGCGGACCGGGCACGGTGGCCAGGCTGGCCGGCAAGACGCTGCTCTGGTTCGGCATCACCTCGCTGATCGCGGTGCTGGTCGGCATCGCGGTCGGCCTGATCACCAACCCCGGACAGGGTGTCACCCTGCCGGTGGACCAGTCGTACAAGCCGAAGAGCCAGGGCGGCTGGCTGGACTTCCTCAAGGGCCTGCTGCCGACCAACCCGGTGCTGGCCTTCACCGAGGGCCGGGTGCTGCAGATCGTGTTCCTGGCCGTGGTGATCGGCATCGCCGCGTACAAGATCGGTAACAAGGCCGAGCCGTTCGTGAACTTCAGCCGGTCCCTGCTGGAGATCACCCAGAAGGCGCTGTGGTGGGTCATCCGGCTCGCCCCGCTGGGCACGCTGGGCCTGATCGGCCGGGCCACCGCGCAGTACGGCTTCGACCTGCTCCGCCCGCTGGCCACCTTCGCCTTCGCGGTCTACCTGGGCTGCGCGATCGTGCTGTTCGTGGTCTACCCGCTGCTGCTGGCGCTGGTCGGCAAGGTCAACCCGCTGCGCTTCTACGCCAAGGCCTGGGCGCCGATCCAGCTGGCCTTCGTCTCCCGCTCCTCCATCGGCACCCTGCCGCTGACCCAGCAGACCACCATCCGCCGCCTCGGCGTGCCGGAGCAGTACGCCAGCTTCGCGGTTCCCTTCGGCGCGACCACCAAGATGGACGGCTGCGCCGCGGTCTACCCGGCCATCGCCGCGATCTTCGTGGCCCAGGTGTTCAACGTGCCGCTGTCCTTCACCGACTACATCCTGATCGCCGCGGTGTCGGTGTTCGGCTCGGCCGCCACCGCGGGGCTGACCGGCGCGATCGTGATGCTCACCCTCACCCTGTCCACGGTCGGCCTGCCGCTGGCCGGGGTCGGCCTGATCATCGCCATCGACGCGATCCTGGACATGATCCGCACCGCCACCAACGTGGCCGGTCAGATGGTGGTCCCGGTGCTGGTCGCGCGCAGCGAGGGCACCCTGGACGACGAGGTCTTCAACGCCCCCGGCGGTGGCGACCCGCTGGCCGAGCGCGCGGCGGAGGAGGTCAGGGCCGAGGAGAAGGTGCCCGCGACGGTCTGAGCACCGTCACTGGCAGACCTTGAGCTGCTGCCTGGTTGGCGACAGGTTGTTCGGCCAGCCGGGCAGCAGCTCCTTCTTGGTCACCACCGCGGTGCAGCCGATGTAGCTGCCCTCGTGGTTGATCGCCTGCAGCACGAACCGCTTGCAGGCCTGGAAGTTGCCGCTGCCGTCACAGGCGCTGGCCACCGCGAGCACCTCGGGGATGCCGTCGTCGTTGACGTCCCGCAGCTGGAGCACGCCCTGGTCGGAGGGGTAGTTGGCCTCCACCCGCACCCACGGCCGGGACGGCGGCTTCAGGTACAGCGTGCCCACCTTGGTGCCGTCGTCGGACTGGTTGAAGGTGACCAGGCAGGCCTGGTACCGGCTGGCGGCCTGGCAGCTCAGCGAGCCCTTCTGCACCTTGCCGCCGACGGAGATGGCCAGCGTCTCGTGCACGTTGAGCCCGGAGTCGCCGCCCTCGTCGAAGCGCACCCGGCTGAAGCCGCCGGAGGCGTCGGCGAGCAGCTCCACCTTGGTGTTGCCGACCGTGGTGGCCTCCACGCCGACACACGGCCCGGAGCCGCAGCGCAGCGCGGGCGCGGCCGAGCTGGCGGGCGCGCGCTCGCTGGCTGAAGGCTGCTGCGCACCGGGCACCCCGCCCGAGGCGGCCGGTCCCTCCCGGAGCAGGGCGGCCCCCAGCAGCGCGGCCACCGTGGCCACGGCCGAAGCCACCATCGCGACCTTCACCAGCCTCGGCACCTTGGCCGTCTGCTCGGCCACCGCCGCCACCTCCACCTCTCGCCCACCGGGCTCCATACCATCGACGCGGACACACCACGTGAGGTTGCTCTCGCTCAGTGCATCACCACTGGACCCTAGACTCGCCGAACACCACCCTTTTCGATGACGTGTCGTCTCGTAAGAACGTGTCGTCCGGGGTCGTCAGCACATGGAGGTGCCGTGGCACTGCGCAAGGTGCTCATCGCCAACCGCGGTGAGATCGCCGTCCGAGTCATCAGGGCCTGCCGGGATGCCGGGCTGACCAGCGTCGCGGTCTACGCCGACCCGGATCGGGACGCGCCGTTCGTGCGCCTGGCCGATGAGGCCTTCGCCCTGGGTGGCACCACGGCCGCCGAGTCCTACCTGGTCGTGGACAAGCTCCTGGAGGCGGCCAAACGCGCGGGCGCGGACGCGGTGCACCCCGGCTACGGCTTCCTCTCCGAGAACGCCGACTTCGCCCAGTCGGTGCTGGACGCGGGCCTGACCTGGATCGGCCCGACCCCGCAGGCCATCCGCGACCTGGGCGACAAGGTGACCGCCCGGCACATCGCGCTGCGCGCGGGCGCCCCGCTGGTGCCCGGCACCAAGGACCCGGTCAACGGGCCGGAGGAGGTCGTCGCCTTCGCGCAGGAGCACGGCCTGCCGGTGGCGATCAAGGCCGCGTTCGGCGGCGGCGGGCGCGGGCTGAAGGTGGCCCGCACGCTGGAGGAGATCCCGGAGCTGTTCGACAGCGCGGTGCGCGAGGCGGTCACCGCCTTCGGCCGCGGCGAGTGCTTCGTGGAGCGTTACCTGGACAAGCCGAGGCACGTCGAGGCCCAGGTGCTGGCGGACACGCACGGCAACGTGATCGTGGTCGGCACCCGCGACTGCTCGCTGCAGCGCCGTCACCAGAAGCTGGTGGAGGAGGCCCCCGCGCCGTTCCTCTCCGCCGAGCAGCGCGCCACCATCCACACCGCGGCCCGCGCGATCTGCGCCGAGGCCGGGTACCACGGCGCGGGCACGGTGGAGTTCCTGGTCGGCCAGGACGGCACCATCTCCTTCCTGGAGGTCAACACCCGGCTCCAGGTCGAGCACCCGGTCAGCGAGGAGACCGCCGGGATCGACCTGGTGCGCGAGCAGTTCCGCATCGCCGCGGGCGAGCGGCTGCGCTTCGACACCGACCCCGAGCCGCGCGGTCACTCCATCGAGTTCCGCATCAACGGCGAGGACGCCGGCCGCAACTTCCTGCCCGCCCCCGGCACGGTCACCCGGTTCATCCCGCCCTCCGGCCCCGGCGTGCGGGTGGACGCGGGTGTGGAGAGCGGCAGCGTGATCGGCGGCCAGTTCGACTCGCTGCTGGCCAAGCTGATCGTCACCGGCGAGACCCGAGAGCAGGCCCTTGAGCGGTCCCGGCGGGCGCTGGACGAACTGGTGGTCGAGGGCATGGCCACCGTGGTGCCGTTCCACCAGGCCGTGGTGCGCGACCCGGCGTTCACCGCGCAGGACGGCTTCACCGTGCACACCAGGTGGATCGAGACCGAGTTCGACAACACCATCCCGCCCTTCACCGGCGGCGCGGAGGCCGAGGCGGAGGAAACCCCCCGGCAGACCGTGGTGGTCGAGGTCGGCGGCCGCAGGCTGGAGGTCTCGCTGCCCGGCGACCTGGCCGTCGGCGGCGGCGCGCCCGCGGCGAAGGCCAAGCCCCGCAAGCGTTCCGCGGGCAAGGCCGGGGCCGCGGTCTCCGGTGACGCGGTGGCCGCGCCCATGCAGGGCACCATCGTCAAGGTCGCGGTGGAGGAGGGCCAGCAGGTCAGCGCGGGCGAGCTGCTCGTGGTGCTGGAGGCGATGAAGATGGAGAACCCGGTCACCGCGCACAAGGACGGCGTCGTCACCGGCCTGTCCGCCAAGCCGGGAGAGACGGTGACCCAGGGCTCGGTGCTCTGCGAGCTGAAAGACTGACCACAGTGGACAGTCCAATCCAGACTGATCAGAGTTTGCTGCTGGTCCTGCACGACCGGCAGGAGGCGGAGGACCTCGCGGAGGAGCTGCGCGCCGACGGCTGGGTGGTCGGCGGCGTGCACCGCGAGATGCTGGCCGGCGAGGACGACGCGGAGGACGTGGACTGGGTGGTGGTGCTGGAAACCGCCCCTGACGGCCTCCCGGCGTCCTGCTGGCAGGACCAGTTGGAGGACATCGCCGAGGCACACGACGGCTTCGTCAGTCAGCCCTAGCCAAAAGTCGGTCACGGCTGGCCAAAAGGCCGAGGGCACGAGCCGGTCGGATCCCTAACTTTGACGTTGTGAGCACATATGGGGATCACGTCGAGCTGCGGATCGGGGACACCGAGCGGACCGAGGCCGAGCGGTTGCTCGGTGAGCACCTCCGGGTCGGACGGCTGACCGCGGAGGAGTTCGGGGAGCGGGCCAACGTGGCCGCCTCCGCGCGCACCCGCCGGGAGCTGTCCATGCTCTTCGAGGACCTGCCCGCGCCGCACCCGACCTTCGAGCTGCCCGCGCCGCTGCAGTACCAGCCACAGGTCACGCCGATGCCGCTGGCCGCGCCGCCGTCGCGGCAGTCCGACTACGCCGCGCACACCGTGGTCAAGGTGATGGCGGTGCTGATCGGCGTGCCGGTGGCCGGGCTGACCCTGCTGGCCGGTGGCGGCTTCACGCTGGCCCTGGTCGACCGGCTGCCCGCCACGCTGGCCATGCTGACCGCGGCCTGCATCGGCGTGCTGGTGCTGGCCGGGGTCGTGGTGGCCGTGCAGCGGTTCAAGCCGAAGTAGCATCGGAATGTGCCCAACGAGCCTGAGCTGCGGATCAGCGATCACGAGCGGTCCGAGGCGCTGACCGCGCTCGGCGAGCACTTCGCCGTGGGCAGGCTGCAGCTGACCGAGTACGACCAGCGCGCCGCCCAGGTGGCCGCCGCGCTGACCAGGGGTGAGTTGCACGCGCTGTTCAGCGACCTGCCCGAACCGCACCCGCGCTTCGACCACCTGCCCGCCGTGGTCAAGGCGAGCAGCGGCGCGGTCGCCGTGCCCGACCCGCGCACCCCGGCCCAGCGGGCCGCCGCGGTGAGCCTGGTGGTGCTCGGCGTGGCCTGGATCCCGCTGATGATCTTCCTCGGCTGGTGGTGGTTCTTCTTCATCCCGCTGGGTTTCGGCGCGGTCTACGGCTCGCTGTGGGGCGAGGACTGGAACAGCAGGGACCAGGGCCGCAAGAAGGGCAAGAAGAAGCGCAAGTAGGTTTCCTTTCATGGAGCCGGTGGAGATCAACGCGGGTGCGTACTACCTGCGGCAGCTGCGGGCGGACAACCTGATGGACGACCGGCCAGCCGTGCTGGCCGCGTTCACCGACCCGGAGCTGCGGCGCTGGGTCACCGGCTACCAGGTCGAGGACCTGGACAGCGCAGGCCGCTACATCACGCTGCGCGCGCACGAGTGGCAGGAGGACCTGCGCTGCTCGTGGGCGGTGGCCGAGCCGACCACCGGCGAGATGCTCGCCGAGGTCGGCCTCAAGGACCTGGACCTGGTGCGCGGCATCGGTTCCGCGGCCTGCTGGACCCACCCCGCGCACCGCGGCCGGGGCGTGATGACCCAGGCCCTGCAGACCGCGCTCCGCTTCGGCATCGAGGCACTCGGCCTGCGCCGGATCGGCTACCGGCACGCGGCGGGCAACGAGTCCTCCCGCCGGGTCGCGGAGAAATGCGGCTTCACCCTGGAGGCCACCCTGCACCAGGCCACCACGGTCGACGGCGACCTGCACGACGTGCTCGCCTGGACCCTCATCGTCTAGCGTGCCCAGCGTGGCCAGACCGCTCCGAATCCCAGCACTCCGAATCACCGGGCTGCTGCTCGGCTGCCTCCTGCTGGCCGCCTGCACCCCGCCGCCGCCCCAGCCCACCGCGCCGAACCCGCCGCCGGTCCCGGTCACCAATCCCAAGGTCTCCCTGCCGCCCCGGCCCAAGGAGATCAAGCTCGACCGGGTGGACCCGTGCACCCTGCTGACCACCCGCCAGCGCAAGACCCTCGGCATGGACCGCCCGCCGCTGCCCACCCGGTACCCGACCATGGGCAACGCCAAGGTCTGCGACTTCCGCGACTCCACCAGGGCGCTCACCGTGCGCATCGGCCTGGTGCTGGTCCAGGGCGTCGGCGTCTGGCTGGAGGAGACCGCCCAGGCCGAGGCCAAGGCCGCCACGGTGGCCGATTTCCCCGCGGTGGTGGTGCGCACCGCCGAGCAGACCAAGTTCTGCAACGTCGAGGTCGACGTGGCCGAGGGCCAGTTCCTGGACATCCAGTTCGGCGACGCGGGCAACGCCCACCCACCCAGCCTGGACGCGCTGTGCGCCTCCGCCCAGGAGGTCGCCACCGCCGCGATGACCACGCTCGCCGGCCGCTGAGACGAAGTACTCGCCAGCACCACCTGGATGGCCCGTTGACAGTTCACCAGTAGGTGGGATCGTTACGGAGACCGCACCAAGTGATCACTGTCGGTCGCTACAGTGACCGCGCAAGGATTGTCCAGTTCGGGGAGACGCCGTGCCGCGCACCAACTCCGCCAGTGGCGACGCTGTGCAGTCCGGGCTCGACTCCGTCAGCGGCGGTGGCGCCAAGGTCCGGGTCGAGCAAGCCGCGATCCCGACCATGCGCAAGGCCTTCCAGCGGGCGCTGGACAAGCTGACGCCGCAGATCGGGCACGCCCGCACGGACCTTAGGATGCGGCCGTGGGCCGGTGACCCGGTCAGCGACGAGGCCGCGGAGAAGTTCAACGAGCGCTCGATGGACGGCGGCGAGGCCGCGCTGAGCGCCCTGGAGGGCTACCAGCAGCAGCTGCAGACCGCGGTCAGGGCGTTGCAGGAGGTCGAGTACGAGTACCGCGGCGCCGAGCGCGGGAATGCCGACTCGGTGCGGGTCAGCGGCTGCTGAGAGGGGACGCGACCATGGCTGACCATCGCTGGCAGGGCTATTCGCACCAGGAGCTGTACGGGCAGCTGCACTCCGGTCCGGGGCCGGCGGCCTCGGCCACCTCGATCGGCCGGTGGTCGGACATGTCCGCCGCGCTGGCCGACATCGACGCCGAGATCAAGCAGGCCATCGGCAACTCCCGCGCGGACTGGACCGGCAAGGCCGCCGACGCCGCGGACGCCGCGCTGCACCCGCTGGCCCAGTGGGCGCGGGACGCGCAGGCCGGGGCCGAGCTGATGCGCCTGTCCGCCGAGCTCCAGGCCGAGTACGTGGGCAAGGCCCGCGCGGACATGCCCGCGCCCATGGAGGTCACGGCCGAGAAGCCGAACATGCTGGTCACCGGCGTGGTGCACCTCTTCGGCGGGCAGACCGACTACGAGCTGCAGGAGGCGGCGCAGAGCGCGGCCGAGCAGCGGGCCTTCGAGGTCATGGAGACCTACCAGACCAGCACCGCGGCCAACGTGGCCACGCTGGGCCAGTTCACCAAGCCGCCGGAGCTGCACCTGGACACCGGCCACGGTGCGCACCAGAGCAGCGGCCCGATCGGCGCCGCCGCGCCACCACCGGCCCGGCCGACCCGGATCCCCCCGGCCCGCAGCGCGCCGACCAGCAGCGGCGGCCGTACCGGTTCCGCACCTGTGCCGGCCCCGCCCCGCTCGGGCGCCCCAGCGACCTCCTCCGGCGCGCCCGCCCCCGGCACCCGCCTCAGCGGCGCGACGCCACCGGCCGCGACCGGCTCCCCGGCGACCGCCTCGGGCGTCCCGGCCGCCAGCGGCACCTCGCCGTCCAGCACCACCGCACCGTCCGCGGCCCGCCCCGGCGGCGCGCCCGCGCCCGGCTCCGCCCGCGACCTGCCGCAGCCGCGCACCGAGGGCACTGGCACCTCCGCGGCGAGCACCCGCCCCGGCCCGCAGCACCGCCCGAACTGGGACGCCGCCGAAGCCACCCACCTCGCCGAGGCCCGCCGCGGCAACGCGCCGCAGGGCGTCCTCGGCCTGGACTCCACCCCGGCGCCGATCGCGCCCGCCGCGGCCGCGCCGATGGGCCGGGCCAGGCGCGAGGACGACGGCGAGCACCAGAGCTTCCTGGTCGAGGACGAGGACGTCTTCGGCGACGCCCGCCAGTACGCGCCACCGGTGATCGGCGAGTGACCCTGTTCGAGCAGGGGCTGCGCGAGCCGATCGCGCTGACCGCCCTGGAGTTCGACGTGCTCTGGCAGCACCTCGGCCTCGGCCAGCCGCCCCTGGTGATCAAGGTGCCCTCGCCCGGCCGCACGCACACCGAGCGCGCCGGGCTGGAACGCCAGGCCTGGGACGCGCTGGAGGCGCGCGGGCTGGGCCGCCCGGTCGCGGTGGACGAGGAGCTGGCCGCGCTGCTGCGCCTGCTCGCCGACCCGGCCCGCGAGGTGGACGGCAGGCTGTGGCTGGGCCGCAGCGTGCGAGTGCTGGCCGCCGCCCGCGAGGAGGAGGGCGCGCTCGCCGTGCTCGACTCCGGCCAGCTCACCGTCAAGGCCATCTCCGGGCTGAGCCTGCCGCGCGAGGCCGTGGGCGTGCTGCGCCCGCTGCCCGCCGGTCCCGGCCGCTCGGTCACCCTGCCCAGCGCCGAGCTGGACGCCGCCGCGGCCGCCGCGGGCAACTCCGCGGACCGCCTCGGCCCCGAGCTGGTCGAGCGCGGCATCCGGCAGGAGGACGCCAAGGTCATCACCGAGATGATCAAGGACGCGGGCGACCTCGGCCAGTTCGGCGTGGCCGCCAAGGAGCAGTGGGAACGCCGCCGCAGGGCCGATCGCGTGATCGGCTTCTTCGACACCCCGGCGGGCCGCTACCTGCAGACCCGCCGCGGCGTGGACGGCGGCGCGGCCTGGAGCACCATCGCCCCGGTGGACAACCGCCGCCTCACCCAGCACCTGGAGGAGGTCCTCGCGGACCTCCTCGCAGGCTGAGTCGTCAGCTGACCGGTTCGATGACCTCGGGCCTGGCCTCCGGCGCGGCCGAACGCCGGGCGTCGGCGGCCTGGTCGTCCGGCTGGGTCTGCGAGTCCCGCTCGGCCTCGACCCTGGCGGTGTAGACCTCGACCTCGTGCGCGACCCGCTTGTCATCCCAGCCGTGCACCCCGGCCATCAGCCTGGCCGCCGCCTCCGCGCTCTCCACGCCGCGGTGCGGGTACTCGATGGAGATCCGGGTGCGCCGGGTGAGCGCGTCCTCCAGGTGCAGCGCGCCCTCGGCCGCGGCCGCGTAGACGATCTCGACCTGCAGGTAGTCCGGCGCGCCTGCCAGCGGGCGGAGCAGTTCGGGGTTGCCGTCGGCGGTGGCCAGCACCTGGTGCACCAGCGAGCCGTAGCGGTCCAGCAGGTGCCGCACCCGGTAGGGGTGCAGGCCGTGCTTGGCGCCCAGCTGGTCGGCCTGGTTGACCAGCGCGTGGTAGCCGTCCGCGCCCAGCAGCGGCACCTTGTCGGTGATCGAGGACATGATCCGGCCGGGCAGGTCGGGGCTGGCCGCGTCGATCGCGTCCGCCGCCATCACCCGGTAGGTGGTGTACTTGCCGCCCGCGATGGCCACCAGGCCCGGCGCGACCCGCGCCACCGCGTGCTCCCTGGAGAGCTTCGAGGTGTCCTCGCTCTCCCCGGAGAGCAGCGGCCGCAGGCCCGCGTACACGCCTTCGATGTCCTCGTTGGTCAGCGGCGTGGCCAGCACCTTGTTGACGTGGGTGAGGATGTAGTCGATGTCCTTCTTGGTGGCCGCGGGGTGCGCCAGGTCGAGGTTCCAGTCCGTGTCGGTGGTGCCCACGATCCAGTGGTTGCGCCACGGGATGACGAACAGCACGGACTTCTCGGTGCGCAGGATCATCCCGCTCTCGGACACGATCCGGTCCCTGGGCACCACGATGTGCACGCCCTTGCTGGCGCGCACCCGGAACCGCCCCCTGGTACCGGCCAGCCGCTGGATCTCGTCGGTCCACACGCCGGTGCAGTTGATCACCGCGTGCGCCTTGACCTCGATCTCCTCGCCGGTCTCCACATCGCGCACGTGCACGCCGGCCACCCGGTCGGCCTCCCGGAGCATGCCGGTGACCTGGGTGGAGGTGCGCACCACCGCGCCGTAGTGGGCCGCGGTGCGGGCCACGGTCATGGTGTGCCGGGCGTCGTCGGCCTGGGCGTCGTAGTAGCGGATGCCGCCGATCAGCGCGCTGCGCTTGAGCGCGGGCACCATCCGCAGCGCGCCCGCCCTGGTCAGGTGCTTCTGCCCGGGAACGGACTTGGCGCCACCCATGGTGTCGTAGAGGAACAGGCCGGCCGCGGTGTAGGGGCGCTCCCAGATCCGCTTGGTCAGCGGGTAGAGGAAGCTCACCGGCTTCACCAGGTGCGGCGCGATCCGGGTGATCATCAGCTCCCGCTCGCGCAGGGCCTCCCGGACCAGACCGAATTCCAGCTGTTCGAGGTAACGCAGACCGCCGTGGAAGAGCTTGCTGGAGCGGCTGGAGGTGCCGGAGGCGAGGTCGCGCGCCTCGACCAGGGCCACCCGCAGACCACGCGTGGCGGCGTCCAGAGCCGCGCCCGCGCCGGTCACGCCGCCACCGATGATCACCACGTCGAAGTGCTCGGATCCCAGTCTGCGCCAAGCTTCCTGGCGTTCTGCCGGTCCCAGTCGACCCTGCACGATCTCCGCGCTGCTCTCCTTGGCCTTGGCCACTGAACGTCGCCTCCCTGCTCGGCTTGGACGCGGGGCCTACGCTACCGCTCCACACGTGTCCACGTGCACTGACAGTAATAACGAAACTGTCCCGTTTCGAATTCTACCGTAGACAGTTGATCGGCCCGGGACTACGTTCCCCAGCTCAGACGCAATGGAGCGGACTGAGGGAGGACGCGCATGTCCGGCGGAGCAATCTTCGTCTGGGAGCTGATCGGCACCGCGGTGCTGATTCTGCTGGGCGCAGGTGTGGTGGCCAACACCGTGCTGAAGAACTCACTGGGGAACAACGGTGGCTGGCTGCTGATCACCTTCGGCTGGGGTTTCGCGGTCTTCGCGGGCGCCAGCATCGCCGCTCCCAGCGGCGCGCACCTCAACCCCGCGGTCACCCTCGGCCTGGCCACCGCGGGCAAGCTGGACTGGGCGCTGGTGCCGATCTACTTCATCGCCCAGCTGCTCGGCGCCTTCCTCGGCGCGGTGCTCTGCTGGCTGGCCTACAAGCTCCAGTTCGACACCCACGACGACCCCGGCGGCACGCTGGGCATCTTCTCCACCGGCCCCACCGTGGACCACAAGGTCTGGAACACCGTCACCGAGGTGATCGGCACCTTCGTGCTGGTGCTGTGGATCTTGCTCAGCCCCGGCGCGAAGGCGGCCACCGAGGGCATCCCGCAGTTCGGCAACGCCGCGCTGGGCTACGCCGCGGTGATGTTCGTGGTGGTCGGCATCGGCGCCTCCCTGGGTGGCCCGACCGGCTACGCGATCAACCCGGCCCGCGACCTCGGCCCGCGCATCGCCTACGCGCTGCTGCCGATCAAGGGCAAGGGCGGTGCCAACTGGGGATACTCCTGGGTGCCGGTGGTCGGCCCGCTGATCGGCGGCGCACTCGCCGGCCTGCTCTCCCTCGCACTGGCCTGATCCCGCTGACACGAAAGGCAAAGAGGCAGCAACATGTCCGCTGAAGCGCGTTACGTGGCCGCCATCGACCAGGGCACGACCTCCACCCGGTGCATGGTCTTCGACCACTCCGGCCGGGTGGTCTCGGTCGACCAGACCGAGCACGAGCAGATCTTCCCCAAGGCCGGCTGGGTCGAGCACGACGCCGAGGAGATCTGGCGGAACACCCGCAAGGTGTGCGGCGGGGCACTGGCCAAGGCCGACATCCAGAACTCCGACCTCGCCGCGGTCGGCATCACCAACCAGCGCGAGACCGCGGTGGTGTGGGACAAGAACACCGGCAAGCCGGTCTACAACGCGATCGTCTGGCAGGACACCCGCACCGACGCGATCTGCGACTCGCTGGCCGCGCTCGGCGGCGGCCAGGAGCGCTACCGCTCCCGCACCGGGCTGCCGCTGGCCACCTACTTCTCCGGCCCCAAGGTCCGCTGGATCCTGGACAACGTCGAGGGCGCGCGGGAGAAGGCCGAGGCGGGCGACCTGCTCTTCGGCAACATGGACACCTGGGTGCTGTGGAACATGACCGGCGGCCCGGACGGCGGTCTGCACTACACCGACCCGACCAACGCCTCCCGCACCCTGCTGATGGACCTCGACACCCTGGACTGGGATGACGAGATCTGCGCGGAGATGAAGATCCCGCGGTCCATGCTGCCGGAGATCCGCTCCTCCTCCGAGGAGTACGGCAAGGTCCGCGAGCGCGGCGTGCTGGCCGGGGTGCCGATCGCGGGCATCCTCGGCGACCAGCAGGCGGCCACCTTCGGCCAGGCCTGCCTGTCCCCCGGCGAGGCCAAGAACACCTACGGCACCGGCAACTTCGTGCTGCTCAACACCGGCAACGAGAAGGTGATGAGCGAGAACGGGCTGCTCACCACGGTCTGCTACAAGATCGGCGAGAACGCCCCGGTCTACGCCCTGGAGGGCTCGATCGCGGTCACCGGCTCGCTGGTGCAGTGGCTGCGGGACAACCTGGGCCTGATCCGCTCGGCGGCGGACATCGAGCCGCTGGCCAAGGGCGTGGAGGACAACGGCGGCGCGTACTTCGTGCCCGCCTTCTCCGGCCTGTTCGCGCCGTACTGGCGGGGTGACGCGCGCGGCGCGATCGTCGGCCTGACCAGGTTCGTGAACAAGGGCCACCTGGCCCGCGCCGCGCTGGAGGCCACCGCCTTCCAGACCCGCGAGGTCATCGACGCCATGAACGCCGACTCCGGGGTGCCGCTGACCTCGCTGAAGGTCGACGGCGGCATGGTGGTCAACGAGCTGCTCATGCAGTTCCAGGCGGACATCCTGGGCGTGCCGGTGATCCGGCCGGTGGTCAACGAGACCACCGCGCTGGGCGCGGCCTACGCGGCCGGTCTCGCGGTCGGTTTCTGGGCGAGCGAGGACGACATCCGGGCCAACTGGGCGCAGGACAAGCAGTGGGACCCGGCGATGGACGAGACCCACCGGGACAAGCAGTACCGCAACTGGAAGAAGGCGGTCACCAAGACCTTCGACTGGGTCGAGGCCGACTGACCAGCTGAACGTCGAAACGGGGCGTGCCCGCGCGGCACGCCCCGTTTTCGCTGCTCAGGCCACGAGTGTGGCGTAGACGATGGTGTTGTCGCGGTAGCTGCCCGCGGCCCGGTCGAAGCTGCCGCCGCAGGTGATCAGCCGCAGCTCCGGCTGGTCGGTGTTGCCGTAGACCTCCTCGGTGGGGAAGTCGGTCTTGGGCACCTGGGCCAGGCGCCGCACCACGAACTTCGCGGTGCTGCCGTCAGCCCGCTTGACCAGGATCTCGTCGCCGGGCTTGAGCTCGCGCAGCCGGTAGAAGATGCCCGGCTTCTTCGCCCCGTCGATGTGCCCGAGGATCACCGCGGGGCCCTTCTCGCCCGGCGTCGGGCCCTTGGCGTACCACCCGGCCTGCATCGGCTGGCTCACCGGCGGCACCTGCACGGTGCCGTCCTTGTTCAGCCCGAGCTTGGTCAGCGTGGACCTGGCCCCGATCTTGGGGATCTCCACCGAGACCGGGTCGGACTTGCGCATGGGCTTGCCCTGCGCACCGGCGACCGGTGTCCCGCCCTGGTCGTGGGCTGCCTCGGCGAACACCTGGCCCCACAGGTCCCGCGCACCGCCGCTGAGCAGCACCGCCCCAGCGGCGAGCAGCAGTACGGACAGGATCCCGGCGAGGACACGGCCGCCCCTCCGGTCAGCCCTGCGCGGAGGCACGACGCCGCCGCAGCGCCCACCCGCCGAAGCCCGCACCGGCGGCCAGCGCGGCCGCGCCACCGGCGAGTGCCAGGCCGTTGCCGTCGTCGGAGGTGCCGCCGCCACCGGTCTCCGGCGCGCCCTTGGGCGTCTTGGCCGAGGTGGAGGTGGTGGCGCTCGGCTTGGCCTCGCTGGGCTTGGTGGCGCTGGGCTTGGGCCGGGTGGACTCGGCCGGCCGGGACTGGGGCGGGCTCGGCTTGGTGGTCTCCCCCGCGCCGGCCGCGACCGCGAACTTGGCGGCCTGCGGCTTGCCCTGGCAGGTGAAGGTGATCTCGTAGCCGCCGGGCTTGGCGTCCTTCTTCACCACGGCCGCCCACTTGGCGGTCTGGGTCTTCTCGTCGTAGCTGACCCGCTGCACGCCGTCGAGCGCCGAGGAACCCGGCTCGCGGAACCCGGAGTCGACCACGCATTCGGTGGTGATCTCCACCCGGCTGCCCGGGCCGCTCTCCGACTTGGCCACGGTAATGCTGGGCGCCGCCGCCAGCGCGATCGGCGCGGCGATGAGCACGCCGGTCGCACCCAGTGCGGAACCGGCGGCGAGAATGCGACCAATAACCATTGTTTCCTACCTCATTCCCCGACGTCTTCAGTGCGGGCTCGGCACCCGCCTCCACACCTAAAGACGCCAGGAGCGCCATCGGGTTGCCTGGATACTCGCTGGTCAGAGACCTCTGGCCAGACGGCCATACTTCGCGGAGCCAGGCAACCTCGGCGTTGATCGAACGTCCTACGCGGACTACTCGACCATGGTTGCATACACGATGATGTTGTCCTGATAACTGCGCGCACCCTTGTCGAAAACGCCACCACAAGTGATCAGGCGCAGTTCCGGACGTTCCGTGTCGCCGTAAACACGGTCGGTCGGGAATTCCTTCTTCGCGACCTGTTGCGTCTCGTGCACGACAAACCGGACGGTTTTCCCGTCCGCCCGGTCCACCAGGACCTCATCGCCGACGGCGACCTCGCGCAGCTGGTAGAAGATGCCCGGTTTCCCTGCCCCGTCCACATGCCCGAGCACGATCGCCGGCCCCTTCTCCCCCGGCGTGGGCGCGCCGTCGTACCAGCCGGCCTGCATCGGCTGGCTGACCGGCGGCACCTGGATGGTCTGGTCCTTGTTCAGGCCCAGCGGCACCAGGCTGGACTCCGCGCCGATCTTGGGCACCCGCACCTTGGTGGGCGTGGACCTGCCCAGCGCGGCCACCTCGGCCGGTGCGGCGGAGGTGGTCTCCGCACTGCTGCCGGCCGGTGCGGCCGGTGGCGCGGCGGGCGGGGCGGCGCCACAACCGGTCAGCGCGAACACCGCGGCCAGCAGCAGACCAGCCACACCGGCCCTGCTCATCCCAGGTCACCCCCGCCGGTCTCCACGCCGCCGACCGGCTTCACCTTGACCTGCCCGCCACCGGCAGCCGGCGGTGGCTGCTGGTGGCCCGGCGAGCCCAGCACGGTGAAGAACACGCTCCGGCTCACCGCGCCGCACCTGATGGTCACCGCGTAGCGGCCGGGCTTGACGTCCGCCCTGACCTTGGCCGAGAAGTTGGAGTCCAGCGGGTTGCCGCCCTGGTACCAGACCGAGTCCAGCGCCGCGGAGACCGGCTCGGTGTTGGGCTTGTTCCGCTTGTCGCAGCGCCGCACCAGCTTCACCGCCTCCCCCGGCCTGCCCGAGCTGGGGTTGAGCTTCAGCCCCACCTCGCCGATGGTCTCCGGCGGCTGCACGGTCACCTGGGTGGTGCGGGTGACCGAGCCGCAGCCGTAGCTCACGGTGTGCCTGGACCCGGCCTTGAGGTCCTTGACCAGGTAGCCGGTGCCGTAGCCCCAGGCCGGCGAGCCGGGGTAGGACTTCAGCGGGACCGGCGCGGTGAACAGCGCGGACTTCACCGGCTGCCAGTCCTGGTCATCACACACCACGTTCAGCCCGATGTGCTCCGCACCCGAACGGATGACCGGCAGGTGCAGCTCCGGCTCGGTGGCCGCCCCGGCCGGTGCCACGTTCAGGCCGGTGAGCACCGCGGCGGCCGCGAGCACCCCCAGCGTTCGCGTCCTCATGACATCCCTCCACCGGTCTCCGCGCCGCCCTTGGGCTTGTCCTTGACCTGACCCGGCCCAGGCGGCGGGGTGGGCGTGCCCTTGGCCAGCACGGTGAAGACCTTGCCGAGCTTGACCCCGGGAACGCAGGAGTACGCCACGGAGTACTTGCCCGGCACCACATCGGCCACCTTCGCGGTCACCTCGTACCGGCCCGGCCCGATCGACTTCCAGGCGAGCTGGCCGGCCAGCGCGCCCGAGAGGGGCTGGCTGGGCTTGTGCGCGGGCGGGCAGACGCTCAGCAGCTTCACCGTCGTCCCCGGCCTGCCGCTGGCAGGCGTGACCAGCAGCGCGGGCTTCATGTCCCCCTGCACCCGCACCTTGCCGCTGATCCGGTCCTTGCCGCAGGTCAGCACCAGGTCGTAGGTGCCGGGCACCGCGTCCTTGCGCACCAGCGCGCTGCCGTGGACGGAATAGGCACTGGGCCGCGTGACGTACATCTTCACCGGCGCGACGAACGCCGGCGAACTCGCCGAGGCGCCGCTCTCCGCCTCCGCACAGTTGCCCCTGAGCTCCGCCTTGTCCCCGGGCCCCACCTGGTTGGTGACCTCGATCTCGCCGCGGCTCCCCGCCGACGCCGGTGACGCGGTCATCCCCACGGTCAGCGCCACCGCCGTGGCAACGAGTCCCACCACTCTCACAGCTCGCATGTCGTGCCTCCCCGTTCAGCGACTGTCATGGGGAACACGCGCGAGCGCCCGGCTTCGTTGTCCGCGGTGACCAGGTCGAGACCTGAGTTGGAGCGGTTCTCTAGTCCAGGTCGTCGTGCCGCATCAGCTTGCGCCCGGCCTCGGTGATCGAACCGGACAGCGAGGGGTAGACCGAGAAGGTGTAGGCCAGGTGTTCCACGGTCAGCTGGTTCTGCACGGCCAGCGCGATCGGCGTGATCAGCTCGCTGGCCACCGGGGCGACCACCACGCCACCGATCACCACGCCGGTGGCCGGGCGGCAGAACAGCTTCACGAAACCGCGGCGCAGCCCCTCCATCTTGGCCCGCGCGTTGGTGGCCAGCGGCAGCATGATCGTGCGCGCCGGCACCTCGCCGGAGTCGATGGCCTGCTGGCTGATGCCGACGGTGGCGATCTCCGGGTGGGTGAAGACGTTGGCGGCCACCGTCTTGAGCTTGATCGGCTGCACGCCCTGGCCGAGCGCGTGCCACATCGCGATCCGGCCCTGCATGGCCGCGACCGAGGCGAGCATCAGCAGCCCGGTGCAGTCACCGGCGGCGTAGATGCCGGGCACGGTGGTCCGGGAGACCCGGTCGACCGGCACGAACCCGCCGGGCCCCGGCTCGATGCCGACCTTGTCCAGGCCGATGTCCGCGGTGTTCGGGATGGACCCGACCGTCATCAGCGCGTGGCTGGCCTCCACGGTCCGCCCGTCGGCCAGGAAGACCTTGACCCCGCCGCTGGTCCGCTCGACCTTGTCCGCCCGCGCGTGCTTGAACAGCGCGGTGCCCCGCTCGGTGAACACGTCCTCCAGCACCGCGGCCGCGTCGGCGTCCTCGTGCGGCAGGATGCGGTCCCGGCTGGAGACCACGGTGACCTTGACGCCCATCTCGGTGTAGGCGGAGGCGAACTCGGCCCCGGTGACCCCGGAGCCGATCACCACCAGGTGCTCGGGCAGCTCGGGCAGGTCGTAGATCTGCCGCCAGGTCAGGATGCGCTCGCCGTCGGGCTGGGCGCCGGGCAGGATGCGCGGGTTCGCGCCGGTGGCGATCAGCACCACGTCGGCGGCCAGCTTCTCCACCGAGCCGTCCGCGCCGCGCACGGCCACCCGGTGCTGGGCCAGGCCCGGCGCGTCGTCGCACAGCCTGGCGTGCCCGTTCATGATCCGTACACCCTCGCGCTGCACCCGCGCCCTGATGTCCGCCGACTGCGCCAGCGCGAGCCCCTTGACCCGCCCGTGCACCACCGGCAGCTCGACGCCGATCGGCCCGTCCCCGGTGCTGATGCCCAGCTCGGGTCCGTTGCGGAAGGCGGAGCGGGCGCCGGCGGAGGCGATGAAGGTCTTGGAGGGCACGCAGTCGTACAGCACGCAGGCGCCGCCGAGGCCGTCGCTCTCCACCAGGGTGACGTCGGCTCCGTGCTGGGCGCCGACCAGCGCGGCTTCGTATCCGGCCGGCCCGCCTCCCATGATCACGATGCGGGTCACGGGGTCCTCCTGTGGTGGGTGGTGCGGTCAGGTTTGTCGGCGGGTCCAACCGTACGCGCTACCCGTCCGGGGTCAGTTCGGAGGCTGTGCGCACGGCGCGTCCCGATGCCGCGAACGGGTCGCTAGGCTAGGGCCGTGCCGCTCTATGCCGCTTACGGGTCCAACATGGATCCGGACCAGATGATGGAGCGTGCTCCGCACTCGCCGATGGCCGGTACGGGGTGGCTCGTCGGCTGGCGAATGACCTTCGGAGGCGAGGACCTCGGCTGGGAGGGCGCGCTCTCCACCATCGTCGAAGACCCCGGCAGCCAGGTCTTCGTGGTCCTCTACGACGTCAACTCCCTGGACGAGGACCGCCTCGACCGCTGGGAGGGCGCCGAACTGGGCCTCTACAAGAAGATCCGCCTCCGCGTGCAGACCCTGGAGGGCTCGGTCCTGGCCTGGCTCTACGTCCTGGACGCCTACGAGGGCGGTCTCCCCTCGGCCCGCTACGTGGGCGTGGTCGCCGACGCCGCCGAGGCCGCGGGCGCCCCAGCGGACTACGTCAACGACCTCCGCACCCGCCCCTGCAACGGCATAGGCCCCAACGCCTGACCCCACCCCGGGCGCCGGCCGGTCTCGTACGGCGGGCCGGCCGCTGTTGCGGGCTGCCCGGTTCTCGCGCGCCTCGAACCCGTCGCAGCCAACGACCGGGCCACGGCTCAGCCCCTGGACACGACGGCCTACCCGTCACGTCACGACGGACTCCCCCGTCGCGGGGCGTCGGGCGACCCGCGCTTGAACCGCTCAGCGCGAACGCGCCTGCCTCGCTCCCGGCCGAGACCGACCGCGCGAGCGGGCACACCGTCCCACGCTCGCGGTTCAGCACCGGATCCGTCCCCTGCCGGGCGCCGGTCTTGCCCACGCGCCAACAGCGGCCCGGCCCGATCGGGCAGGGGCGGCGATCGAGCCGTTGTCACCGGCGTCCGAACGCGGACGCCGGTAGCAAAATCACCAGCAGGTGATCAACGCGATCCTGTGGAAGCTGCGCACTGGCGCCCCATGGCGCGACCTGCCCGACCGCTACGGCCCCTGGAAGACCGCCCACGAACGACTCCGGCTGTGGACCGCGGACGGCACCTGGCAGCGCATCCTGGACCGGGTGATCGTCAAGGACGACTCGGCGGGCGAGCTGGAGTGGATCATCAGTGTCGGCTCGGAAAAGGGGGGATGTGCGGCCGGGATCGAAGCCTTTGCCGTCCAAGGGGAAGGACTCGGACGGTCCCGGGGCGGACTGAGCACCAAGATCCATATCGTGGTGGACGGACGCGATCTGCCGCTGTTCGACGGCATCCGCCTCGCCCGCCTCGGACCAGGACGACCGCGCGTCCGACCCGAGGCGGTCATCGCCGACAACGCGTACTCGCACACCTCGACCAGACAGGCCCTGCGCACCCGCCGCGTCGCCTTGATCCGCCCCGAACGCGAGGACCAGACCGCCCACCGCGCCGCCAAGGGCTCGCGCGGCGGACGGCCACGGGCCTTCGACCGGGAGAGCTACAAGCAGCGCAACGTGGTCGAGCGCTGCTTCAACCGGCTCAAGCAGTTCCGCGGCCTGGCCACCCGCTACACCAAACGAGCCACCTGCTAACAGGCCGAACTCACCATCGCCGCCATCGTCCGCTGGTTGCGATGACGACTTACCGGACACCACCTAGGGCGGCCTCCGCGCCGACCCCGCTGCACCACCCAGCCCTGTTTCCGGCACCGCCCTGCTCGCCCGCGCCCGCGGGTTCAGCGGGCGGTCACCCGGTTCCGGCTCCGGTTCGCCGGCGCCGCACCGCGTAACGCGGCTCGACGACCTCGATCCGGCGGACCCCGGACTGGTCCCCCACTCGCGTGCCCTCCGGCCCGGCCCGTTCCCCGGAGATCGGCAGACCCCGGCCGTCGGACGCGCCCTCGGGCCGCGACGGGACCGGAGCGCTGGTTCTGTCGCGTTGGGCCGGTATCGCGATGCCGGGAGGTCGCTCGGATGACCGGCGCAGGACGGATCTGATCTCGCGGACCAGGGTTCGGCGCAGGTCGGGCGGCAGGTCGCGGAGGGCGGTTCGCACGCAGGGCAGGGCGTTGGGGTGGTGGGTGGCCAGCAGGGTGGCCAGGACGTGGGCGGAGGTGAGCACGGGGAGGTCGTCTAGGCGGAGGACGTCTTCCTCGGTGAACTCGGCCGGGTGCAGGATCAGGCCGGGGCGGCCTCTGGCGCGGTGCCGGGGTGGCACGGCGACGTGCACGCTCAGGGTGTGCGGTGGCAGCCAGCCGTAGATCTCGGCGGCGGTGGGGCCGGTCAGCGCGGCGGGGGCGCCTGCCAGCAGCAGGGCGGCCCTGGCTCGGGTGCGGCGGTCGCGGGCGCGGTCGGCTGGCACGAACAGGTCGTGCCAGATCCGGCGGAGCCTGCCCGCGCGCAGGGCGGCGCCGAGGCCGGGTTCGCCGAGGGCCGCTACGGCCTGGGCTCGGGTGCAGGGGACGGGGAGGGGCGTGGTGGGCATGCGTCCACGATCGGCGTTTGCCGGGGTGGGGGCAAACGCCGATCGGGCGGGCTGTGGATAACTCGGGGGCTGTGGATAACCGAGTCAGGCCTGGAGGGCGTCGATGGCAGCCTGGGTCATGATGCGGATGCCGACCGGCAGCGCGCGCTCGTCCAGATCGAAGGTGGGTTGGTGCAGGTCCTTCTGCGGTCCCTGGCCGGACCAGACGCCCAGGCGGGCGAAGGAACCGGGGACGTGTTCCAGGTACCAGGCGAAGTCCTCGCCGCCGGAGGACTGCTCGGTGCCGGTGATGGCGTCCTCGCCCAGCGCGGTCTGGGTGGCGGCGCGCAGCAGGCGGGTGCTCTCCCGGTCGTTGACCACCGGCGGGACGCCGCGGCGGTGCAGCAGGTCGAAGCCGATGCCCAGCGGCACCAGCAGCGCGCCGATCAGCTCGCGGACCACCGGTTCCAGCTCGGCCCAGGTGTCCCGGTCGCCGGTGCGCAGGGTGCCGCGGAGCAGGCCGTCCTGCGGGATGGCATTGGCGGCGTCGCCCGCGTGCACGGCGCCCCAGACCAGCACGGTGCCCGAGCGCGGGTCGACCCGGCGGGTGAGCAGCTCGGGCAGGCGGGTGATCAGCGTGCCGAGGCCGTGCACCAGGTCGGCGGTCAGGTGCGGGCGGGAGGTGTGGCCGCCCGGCGAGGTCAGCCGGACCTCCAGCAGGTCGCTGGCGGAGGTGATCGCGCCGATCCGGGTGCCCAGCTTGCCCACCTGGAGCCGGGGCGCGCAGTGCAGGCCGAAGATCCGCTCCACGCCGTCGAGGCCACCGGCGGCCAGCACGTCCAGCGCGCCGCCCGGCATGACCTCCTCGGCAGGCTGGAAGATCAGCCGGACCCGGCCGGGCAGCGAGTCCGCCGAGGCCAGGGCCAGTGCGGTGCCGAGCAGCACGGTGGTGTGCGCGTCGTGCCCGCAGGCGTGCGAGACGCCGTCCACGGTGGAGGCGAAGGGCAGGCCGGTGTCCTCGGTCAGCGGCAGCGCGTCGATGTCGGCGCGCAGCGCGACGCAGCGGGACCCGCTGCCCACCTCGCAGATCAGGCCGGTGCCGCCGGGCAGCACCCTGGGCCGCAGGCCCGCGCCCGCCAGCTCGCGGAAGAGGAACTTGGTGGTGTTGTGCTCGTTGCGGGACAGCTCGGGGTTGGCGTGGATGTGCCGGCGCCAGGCCACCACCCGGCTGAGGTTCTCGCCGAGCCATTTGTCCAGCCAGGACGGTCCCCGCCCGGCACCAAGATCAGCCACAGTGGACATGGTGCGGCCGGAGCCGGGGCTCAGCACGTCGATGGGTCCGCGGGACTCCGGTCCGAACGGCGGGCCGGGTCGGGAATCCAGGACAGTCACGCCTCAAAACCTCCTGCCGTGGCTGGCACGGCAACGCGGCTGTTCACACGATCAGCGGTGTCCGCGAGCAGCCGGGCTCGCTGGGCATCATCCGAGGCGGCGACCACCGCGGTCCAGGCCAGCGCGACCGCGCCGTCCAGCACCGCCCTGTCCGCGGAGGGCGAGGCGCAGGCGGCCGCGAACTCCGGTTGGTGGTTCACCGAGTTGCCACAGTCGATGGCGATCGTGGGGTGGATGGCGGGCAACGCGTGGGTGATGTTGCCCATGTCAGTGCTGCCGGTCTGGCGGTTCGCCTCTTCGGCCGGGCTCAGCGGCTCCCGGCCGAGCTCCGTCACGGCAGCGCGGTACGCCATGGCCAGCCACGGGTCTGGGGCCAGCTCGGCGTAGTTCGGGGACACCTGGGTGATCTCGTACTCGCAGCCGGTGGCCACCGCGCCTGCCTCGAAGCAGCGGCGGATCCGCTCGTCCAGGTGGGTCAGCGAGTCGAGGTTCTCGGCTCGCAGGTAGAACAGCCCGGCGGTGCGCGCGGGCACGATGTTGGGCGCGGCGCCGCCGTGGGTGACGATGCCGTGCACCATCTGCCCGTGCTCCAGGTGCTGGCGCAGCAGGCCGATGGAGACCTGGGCCACGGTCAGCGCGTCCGCGGCGTTCACCCCGAGGTGCGGCGCGGCCGCGGCGTGCGAGGCGCGGCCGGTGTAGGCCACTTCCAGGTCGGTGATGGCCAGCGAGGAGCAGGCGCAGGTCTCGTGCGGGGCCGGGTGCACCATCATGGCCAGCGAGACGCCGTCGAAGGCGCCGCGCTCCAGCATCAGCACCTTGCCGCCACCGGCCTCCTCGGCGGGGGTGCCGAACAGCTTGACCGTGATGCCGAGCCGGTCGGCGACCTCGCGCAGGGCGAGCGCGGCGCCAACGGAGGAGGCGGCGATCACGTTGTGCCCGCAGGCATGCCCGACCTCGGGCAGCGCGTCGTACTCCGCGCACAGCCCGACCACCAGCTCACCGGAGCCGTAGGTCGCGGTGAGCGCCGTGTCCAGACCCGAGGTGCCCCGTTCGACCGCGAAACCCTCCGCGGCCAGCAGGGTGGCGACCTTCTCGGCGCTGCGGTGCTCAGCGAAGGCCAGCTCGGGTTCGGCGTGGATGCTCCGGGAGAGCCCGACCAGCGCGTCCGAGTACCGCTCGACCGTGGAGCGGCACTGAACTTTGGTGTCGGTACTCATTTGCATCCAATCCTGCACTACCCGTTCCGGCCAAGATCCAAAGATCGTCTGCGAACCGCTTGACGGTTGGTTCGCTGCGCCGAGCGGAGTCGTGCCCTTCGGTCTGGCTGTACCCCCAACGTGTCCATCGGAACGTGAACCCCCGCGCACGTCAATGTGATCGAAGGGGTTTCTATCCGGACAACTTTTCTTCCGGCTAGCCAAAATAGCAGGTCAGCGCAGGTCACCCCGCGCTCTTACCCCACTTCTTGCGGTACTTCCGCCCGAAGAAGACGATCGCCAGCAGCAGCACCGCGATGATCGCGATGGTCACCCTGCGCTCGTTCTCCGCCTTCTGTTCCGGGGTGACCGGCGCGGGGGCGGTGGTCTGCGTCGGGGACGGAGTCGGCTTGCGCGTGCCGGTCTGCTCGGCGAGCACCCGGACCACGGCGGTGGGCTCGATCGCCGCGGCCGCGGTCGGCGTGGCCAGCAGGGTCAGCCCACCCAGCAGGGCAGCTACCACCGCGTTGGCCCGACCTCGCATCATCGCCTCCTCCTCGAGCATGCACCCTCTGTGCATCGTCGAGACAGAGCATGCCCTGTCGCCCCCCGGAAGGTCACCCCGCCCGGGGGGCTCGGTGGCACATCGTGAGATCAGCGCACCCCGAACAGGTGATCAAGCCCCAGCTGATCGAGTCGCTCGTAGCCCATGCCCCTGGTCGCGGCGGCCTCCGGGTCGAAGGACTCGGCGCGCAGGTCGGCCAGGCTCTCCCCCGGCAGCAGGGTCGGCACGGCCAGCGCGGCCACCCTGGAGGCCTCCTTGGCCGCGACCACCTCGGGGTCGGCGTGGAAGGCCTTGGCCCGCTCGGCGAAGATCAGGTAGTTGCGCATGCAGGCGGCCGCCGCCTCCCACACACCGTCCTCGTCCTCGGTGCGGGCGGGCTTGAAGTCGAAGTGCCGGGGACCGTCGTACCCGGCCCGCTCCAGCAGGTCGACCAGGTGGAAGGCGGCCTTGACGTCGCCGTTGCCGAAGCGCAGGTCCTGGTCGTAGCGCGGCCCGGTCTGCCCGTTGAGGTCGATGTGGAACAGCTTGTCCGCCCACAGCGCCTGGGCCACCCCGTGCGGCACGGACAGCCCGGCCATCTGCTCGTGCCCGACCTCCGGGTTCACCCCGACCATGTCGGGATGGGCCAGCCGCTCGATGAAGGCCAGCGCGTGCCCGATGGTGGGCAGCAGGATGTCCCCGCGCGGCTCGTTGGGCTTGGGCTCCAGCGCGAAGCGGATGTTGTAGCCCTGCTCGCGCACGTAGGCGCAGAGCAGGTCGATCGCCTCGGCGTAGCGGTCCAGCGCGACCCTGGCGTCCTTGGCCACCGGGGTCTCCGCGCCCTCGCGGCCGCCCCACAGCACGTACACGCCCGCGCCCAGCTCGGCGGCCAGGTCGATGTTGCGCAGGGTCTTGCGCAGCGCGAACCGGCGCACGTCGCGGTCGTTGGCGGTGAACGCGCCGTCCTTGAACACCGGGTGGGTGAACAGGTTCGTGGTCAGCATCGGCACGGTGAGACCGGTGTCGGCCAGCGCCTTGCGGAAGCGGTCCAGCAGCAGGCCCCTGCTGGTGTCGTCGGCGCCGAAGGGGATCAGGTCGTCATCGTGCAGGGTCACGCCCCAGGCGCCCAGCTCGGCCAGCTTGCCCAGCGCGTGCTCGGGTTCGAGCGCGGGACGAGTGGGCTCGCCGAAGGGGTCGTTGCCCCGCCAGCCCACCGTCCACAGCCCGAAGCTGAAGCGGTGTTCCGGCCGCGGCTGGTAAGGGTCAAGACTCACGACTACCTCCGGCTGTCCACAGTGGACTGTGCAGGGACGAGTTCCCAACGGTTGCCCGGCGCGGGCACTGGGGCCAGCGTCGGGTCGGTCAGCACGTGCTCCATGGCCGCGTACGCGCCGCCGCGCACGGCCGCGGTGAAGCCCAGGTCCGAGGGCAGCAGGGAGCAGAGGGGCTGCTCCGCGCCGAGGGCGAACACCCGGCCGGCCAGCTCCCGCTCGGCGGGCGCGATGAGCCAGTCGGCGAGCACCGCGAAGTAACCGCCGAGCACCACCGCGGCCGGGTTGAGGATGTTGACCAGGATGGACGCGCCGACGCCGAGCGCGGCGCCGATGCGCTCCAGCGCGGCCAGCGTGCGCGCCTCGCCGTCCCTGGCCCTGCTGGCGATGGTGGCCAGCCGCTTCTCCAGGTCCAGCGAGGGGTCGCGGACCGGGTCGCCCTCCTCGGCCACCGAGCGCAGCAGCGCGGCCAGCCCGACCTGGGTCTCCCAGCAGCCGGTGCGCCCGCAGCCGCAGGCCGCGCCGCCGGGGTCCATCGGCATGTGGCCGACCTCGCCGGTGAACCCGGCGGCGCCGCGCAGCAGCCGCCCGTCGGCGATCACGCCGCCGCCGACGCCGACCTCACCGGTCAGGTAGAGCAGGTCGGTCGCGCCCGCGGCCACCCCGGCGACGTGCTCGGCGACCGCGGAGAGGTTGGCGTCGTTGTCCACCGCGATCCGGCCGGCCGGCAGGTCCAGCCGGGCGCTGAGCTGCTCCACCACGGCCGCGTCCCGCCAGCGCAGGTTGGGCGCCAGCCGGACCACGCCGTTGTCCACGTCGACCAGGCCGGGCACCGCGGCGGTGACCCCGGCGACCCAGCCGCCCATGGCCTCCACGGTGCGGCGGGCCTCGGCGGCCAGCCCGGCGAGCAGGTCCACCGCCTCCTCGGCGCCGAGCGCGGTGACGTCGGTGGGCAGCCTGCGGTGCAGCACCAGGTCGCCTGCCAGGTCGAGCACGGCGACCGCGGCGTAGTCCACGTTGGCCTCCAGGCCGATGCCGCACACGGTGCGCGGGCGCAGCTCGACCAGCTGGCCGGGCCGCCCGATCGCGCCGCCGACCACCGCGCCGAGCCGGACCAGCCTGCGCTGTTCCAGCTCGGCCACCAGGCTGGACATGGTCGCCTTGTTGAGGCCGGTCATCCGGGCCAGCCGGGCGCGGGACTGCGGCCCGTCCGCACGCAGCGCCCGGAGCACCAGGGCCAGGTTCGCCTTGCGCAACCCGGCATGGTCAGCGGGACGGTCCGGACCCGGCACCCTGCACCTCGATTCGTTTGTTGCTCAGCCAAACTAAGACCTCGACGGCTTGGGGTCAACCTGACCCCGCCTTGAGTGCCTATCGGCTGAACGGCCGCACGTCACCCCACCGAAGAGTGGATCACCCGTTCAGCGCATCAGTAATCGTGTACTTGACCTCGGGCGGCTGAATAAGCCGCCCGGACCTCGGCATACGCGTCAAGGTTCGCTGACGGACAAGGCTCCGCGCGCACCGTCCAGGACGGGGGCTCCGCCGACCCGCTGACCGCCCAGGCGGCCTGCCGGGCCGCGCCCAGCGCCACGTACTCGGCCGGATCCGGCGCCTCCACCGGCGCGGCGAACAGGCCGGGCGCGACCGCGCGCACCGCGGCCGAGCGGGCCGCGCCGCCGACCAGCAGCACCCTGCGCACCTCGACCCCCTGTGCACGCAGCGCGGACAACCCGTCGGCCAGGCCGCACAGCATGCCCTCGACCGCGGCCCTGGCCAGGTTCTCCGGGGTCATGTTGGCCCGGCGCATCCCGGTGAGCGTGCCGCTGGCCCCTGGCAGGTCGGGCGTGCGCTCGCCGTCCAGGTAGGGCAGCAGCACCAGCCCGCCCGCGCCGGGCGCGGCGGCCAGCGCGAGCCGGTCCAGCTCGGCCAGCTCGACGCCGAGCAGCTGGGCGGTGGCGGTGAGCACCCTGGCCGCGTTGAGCGTGCAGACCAGCGGCAGGTAGCGCCCGGTGGCGTCGCAGTACCCGGCCACCGCGCCGCTCGGGTCGGCGGTCGGGTGCTCGGCGACGGCGAACACGGTGCCCGAGGTGCCCAGCGAGACGATCACGTCGCCCGGTCCCGCGCCGAGGCCGAGCGCGGCCGCCATGTTGTCCCCGGTGCCCGCGCCGAGCAGCCACCCCTCCGGTGTCCGGCCCGCGGACTCGGCCGGGCCGAGCACCGTGGGCAGCTCGGGCACCCGGCCGAAGGCGGTGGTGAGCAGGTCGGGCAGCCAGTCGCCGCTGGCCGGGTCGAAGTAGCCGGTGCCGGAGGCGTCGCCGCGGTCGGTCGCGGGCGCGTGGCCGGGTTCGGCCAGCTGGTGGGTGAGCCAGTCGTGCGGCAGCAGCACCCCGGCCACCCGGTCCGCGTTGGCCGGTTCGTGCCTGGCCAGCCAGGCCAGCTTGGTCACGGTGAAGCTGGCGCCGGGCACCGAGCCGGTCCGGCGGGCCCACTCCCCCGGCCCGCCCAGCTCGCGGACCAGATCGGCCGCCTCGCCCGCCGAGCGCAGGTCGTTCCACAGCAACGCGGGCCGCACCGGAACGCCCTCGGCGTCCACGGTGACCATGCCGTGCTGCTGGCCGCCGACCGACAGCGCGGTGACCGGTCCCGGCAGCCCGGCGGTGGCCTCGGCCAGCGCGTCCCGGCAGGCGGCCAGCCACACCGAGGGGTCCACCTCGGTGGCGTCCGGGTGCGCGGCCCGGCCTTCCGCGACCACGCGGCCGGTTTCCGCTTCGACGACAAGGGCCTTGGTGGACTGGGTCGAGGAGTCGATGCCGACAGTGAATGCCATAGCGCCGGATCATGCGCTGCCGCCGGAGCGCGCGCCAGCGTCCAACCGTGCGGCCGGATGTGCAGAATGGACCTTGTGCCACCCGCTGACACCCCCTCCGACCAGCCCGGGCCGAGCGCGGACGAGCAGCCCGCCGCCCGCCGGATCGCCGAGCGCTACCGGCTGGACGGACTGCTCGGCCGGGGTGCGATGGGCACCGTGTGGTCGGCCTACGACGAGATGCTGGGCCGCCGGGTGGCGGTGAAGGAGGTCCGGCTGCCGCCGGGCATCCCGGTGGCCGAGGCGGACGCGCTGCGCGAGCGCACCCTGCGCGAGGCGCGGGCCATCGCGGTGCTCTCCCACCCCAACGTGATCACCCTCTACGACGTGGTCCGCCAGGACGGCGAGCCGTTCGTGGTGATGGAGCTGCTGTCCTCGCTCAGCCTGGCCGAGCTGGTGCGCGACCAGGGCCCGCTGTCCACCGCGCAGGCCGCGGCCATCGGCGACGCGGTGGCCGCCGCGCTGGAGGCCGCGCACCGGGCCGGGGTGACGCACCGGGACGTCAAGCCGGGCAACGTGCTGGTCGGCGTGGACGGGCAGATCAAGCTCACCGACTTCGGCATCGCGCGCAGCGTCAGCGACCACACGCTGACCAGCACCGGGATCATGCTCGGCACCCCCGCGTTCATCTCGCCCGAGGTGGCCTCCGGCGACCCGGCCACCCCCTCGGCCGACCTGTGGGGGCTGGGCGCGACGCTGTTCGCCGGGCTGGAGGCGCGCCCTCCCTACGACGCCGACGGCGACCCGCTGGACACGGTCACCGAGGTGGTGCACGGCGAGGTCCCGCAGGTCGACGCCGAGCACCCGCTGCACCCGGTGATCGCCGGGCTGATGACCAAGGAACCCGGCGCCCGGATGCCGCTGGCCGAGGTGCGCAGGCTGCTGCACCCGCTGCTGCCCGAGCCGGGCGAGCGCCTGTTCGACGTGCGGCCCAAGGAGATCACGCCGGAGTCCGGGGAGCTGCTGGAGCAGCCGCGCACCCCGAACCCCGCCTCCGGGGTGCTGCCCGCGCTGCTGGCCAGCGACCCCGGCCCGCTGCCGTTCCTGACCGCGACGCCGGAGCCCAAACGCCGGGGCCCGGTGGCGCGGGTGCTGCTGGCCGCGCTGGCCCTGGTGCTGTTCACCGTGGCGACCGGCGGCGGGTTCGCGCTGGCCAGGGTGCTCGGCGGCCGGCCGGTGGTGCCGGCCGCGGAGCCGACCACCGGGACGCGGCAGCAGCTGCTCTCCCCGGTGCGCGAGCTGCAGCCGAGGACCGAGCGGGCCAGCCTGGCGGTCAACGGCACCGACGGCGGGTTCACCGTGAACGTGCCGCAGGACTGGACCACGTTCAAGGAGTTCCGGGCCAGCTCCCCCGACTCCATGGCGGTGCACTTCGTCTCCGCGGACGGCCGCCAGGAGCTGGTGGTCGAGCGGTTCCCGAACTACTACCCGCAGTCCCGGCTGGAGAACTACCTCAACAACCTGCGCACCAGCGCGGTCAGCTCGCAGGGCACCTTCGAGACCAAGCGCGACCAGGTCGGCGCGAAGAGCGAGGGCGCGCCGGAGGCCTCCCGCGAACTGCTCTACCGGGTGGCCGACCCCGGCCCGTTCGTCACCACGCCCAAACCCGGCGCCGGCGCCGAGGCCGACCTGGTCCGCCGCTCCAGCTACGTGCTGCTGCTGCCGACCAAGGACCGGGACCTGTGGGTGGTACAGGTCACAGTGCCGACGGAGTCCGAGGACACCGGGCAGAAGGAGCTGTTCGGGCCGATGGCTGCCAGCTTCGTGCCCGCTGGCTAGGGTCCTGGGTGTGACCGAGACAAGCACTTCACTGAACGTCAGCCCGTCGGTGGATCCCGACGCCGCTGCCGCGGCCGCCGCCGCGGAGCTCGCCGCCCGTACCGGGGTGGCCACGCACGACCTCGCCCTGGTGCTGGGCTCCGGCTGGCGGCCCGCCGCCGACGTGCTCGGCGAGCTGGTCGCCGAGGTGCCGATCGGCGAGCTGCCCGGCTTCGTGGCGCCCAACGTGGTCGGCCACGGCGGCACCGCGCGCTCGGTCCGGGTGGGCGGGAAGAACGTGCTGGTGCTGCTCGGCCGCACGCACTACTACGAGGGCAAGGGCATCCCGCAGACCGTGCACGGCGTGCGGGTGGCCACCGCGGCCGGGTGCACCACGGTGGTGCTGACCAACGCCGCCGGTGGCCTGCGCCAGGGCATGCGGGTGGGGCAGCCGGTGCTGATCAGCGACCACCTGAACCTGACCGCGGCCTCGCCGCTGGTGGGCGCCAGGTTCGTGGACCTGACCGACCTGTACTCGCCGCGGCTGCGCGGGCTGGCCAAGGAGATCGACCCCTCGCTGGAGGAGGGCGTCTACGCCGGGCTGCCGGGCCCGCACTTCGAGACCCCGGCCGAGATCCGGATGCTGCGCACCATGGGCGCGGACCTGGTCGGCATGTCCACCGTGCTGGAGGCCATCGCGGCGCGGGCCGCGGGCGCCGAGGTGTTCGGGCTGTCCCTGGTGACCAACCTGGCCGCGGGCATCACCGGCGAGCCGCTCAACCACGAGGAGGTCCTGGAGGCGGGCAAGGCCGCCGCGACCTCGATGGGCGAGCTGCTGCGGAAGCTGGTGGAGCGCGCATGACCAAGCTGGGCACGGAGCTGCGGGACGCCGCGTTCCGCTGGATCGCCGACGACGTCGACCCCGATGCCCGGCTGGAGCTGCAGAAGGTGCTCGCCTCGGCGCTGGCCGGGGACGAGGCCGCGGTGGCCGAGCTGGCCGACCGGATGGCCGGGCCGCTGCAGTTCGGCACCGCCGGGCTGCGCGGTCCGCTGCGCGCCGGGCCGAACGGGATGAACCGCTCGGTGGTGGTGCGCACCACCGCGGGCCTGGCCGAGTACCTGCGCGCGCAGGGCCGCTCCGGCGGGCTGGTGGTGGTCGGGCGGGACGCGCGGCACGGCTCGGAGAACTTCTGCGCCGACGTGGCCGAGGTGCTCACCGGCGCCGGGTTCGACGTGCGGGTGCTGCCCAGGCCGCTGCCCACGCCGGTGCTGGCCTTCGCGGTGCGCGCGATCGGCGCGGTGGCCGGGGTGCAGGTGACCGCCTCGCACAACCCGTCGGCGGACAACGGCTACAAGGTCTACCTGGACTCGGGCACGCAGATCGTGCCGCCCGCCGACCGGGAGATCGAGGCCGCCATCACCAAGGTGCCCGCCGCGGTGTCGGTGCCCAGGGTCGCGGCCTGGCAACCGGTGGGCGAGGACCTGATCGAGACCTACGCCGACCGCGCGGCCAGTCTGCCCACGGGCAAGGCGCGAGAGCTGCGGGTGGCGGTCACCGCGCTGCACGGGGTCGGCTCGGAGACGCTGCTGGAAGTGTTGCGGCGGGCCGGTTTCACCGATCTGCACCTGGTCGAGTCGCAGGCCAGCCCGGACCCGGACTTCCCCACGGTCACCTTCCCCAACCCGGAGGAGCCCGGCGCCACCGACGAGCTGCTCGCGCTGGCGTCCACTGTGGACGCTGACCTGGCGGTCGCGCTGGACCCGGACGCGGACCGCTGCGCGCTGGGCGTGCGCGGCCCGGACGGCTGGCGGATGCTGCGCGGGGACGAGACCGGCGTGCTGCTCGGCGCGCACGTACTGTCCACATTGGACAAAGAGGCGCACCCGGATCCGTTGGTGGCAACCACGATCGTGTCCTCGGAGCTGCTGCGCTCGGTGGCCAAGGCGCACGGCGCGCGCTACGACGAGACGCTCACCGGCTTCAAGTGGCTGGTGCGCGCGGGCGACGGCCAGGGCACCGGTCTGGTCTACGCCTACGAGGAGGCACTGGGCCACTGCGTGGACCCGGACTACGTGCGGGACAAGGACGGCATCAGCGCCGCGGTGCTCGCCTGCGACCTGGCCGCCACGCTCAAGGCGGCAGGCCGCGGCCTGCTGGACGCGCTGGACGACCTGGCGGTCGCGCACGGCCTGCACCTGACCGACCAGGTCTCGCTGCGGGTGGCCGACCTGGGCCTGATCGGCGCCACCATGCGCCGCTTCCGGGACACGCCAATCACCGAGCTGGGCGGCACGCCGGTCACCCAGACCGACCTGCTGCCCAAGGCGGACGTGCTGGTGCTGCGCGCCGAGGGCGTGCGGGTGCTCATCCGCCCCTCCGGCACCGAGCCCAAGGTGAAGGCCTACCTGGAGGTGGTCACACCGGTGGCCGACCACGCCGCGCTGCCCCAGGCCCGCGCCGAGGGCAAGGCCCGCCTGGCCAAGCTCCGCGAGGCCATCACGGCCCTGCTCACCGCCGCCTAGACCACGTCCCGCCGGGGCTCGGGCGAGCCCCGGCGGGTGCGGGTCAGCCGTTGAGCAGGGGCATCATCTGGTCGCCGTAGCGGTTGCCGGCGACCTGGTCGGCCGGCACGGCGGCCTCCACCGCGGCGATCTCCTCGGGGGTGAGGGTGATGGTGGCAGCGGCGATGTTCTCGGTCAGGTACTTCAGGCGCTTGGTGCCGGGGATCGGCACCACGTCCTCGCCGCGGGAGTGCACCCAGGCCAGGGCGAGCTGGCCGGTGGTGATGCCGCGCCGCGCCGCGATGGCCTCCAGGGCGCGGACCATGCCGAGGTTGCGGGCCAGGTTCTCCTCGCTGAACCGCGGCTGACCGGCCACCCGGAAGTCGTTGCTGTCAAAGTCCTTGGCGCTGGCGAAGCGGCCGGTCAGGAAGCCGCGGCCGAGCGGGGAGTAGGGCACCAGCCCGACGCCCAGCTCACGGGCGGTCGGCAGGATCTCCGCCTCCAGGTCCCGGGTCCACAGCGACCACTCGGTCTGCAGCGCGGTGATCGGGTGCACGGCGTGCGCGCGGCGCAGGGTGGCCGCACTGGCCTCGGACAGGCCCAGGTAGCGGACCTTGCCCTGGGCGACCAGCTCGGCCATCGCGCCGACGGTCTCCTCGATCGGCGTGTCCGGGTCGACCCGGTGCTGGTAGTACAGGTCGATGTGGTCCACGCCGAGCCTGCGCAGCGAGGCCTCCACCGACTGGCGCACGTAGGCCGCGTCGCCGCGCACCCCGCGCTCGTGCGGGTCGGCGGTGCGCACGATGCCGAACTTGGTGGCCAGCACGACCCGGTCGCGGCGGTCCTTGATGGCCCGGCCGAGGAGTTCCTCGTTGCGGTGCGGTCCGTAGATGTCGGCGGTGTCCAGCAGCGTGACACCGAGGTCGAGCGCGCGGTGGATGACCTCGATCGAGGCGGCGTCGTCGGTCTCGCCGTAGAACTCGCTCATCCCCATGCAGCCCAGGCCCTGGGCCCCGACTTCCAGGGCGCCGATCTTGCGGGTGGGCAGGGTGGTCATGCGGTCGCCTCCTCGTGGATCAGGTCGGCGGCGGTCATCTGCCGCTCGATCTGGTCGTAGTGCTCGATCTTGTAGTCCAGGACGTCCAGGCAGGCCTGCAACTCGGCGATGCGCTCGCGGACCGAGGTGCGCTGCTCCAGCAGGATCGCCTTGCGCCTGCCGTAGCTGGCCGCGCCGCGGTGCCGGAGCTGGGCATATTCCCGCATCATCCGGATGGGCATGCCGGTCAGCCTGAGCTTGGTGAGGAACCCCAGCCAGCCCAGGTCGTCCTCGGAGTAGGACCGTCGCCCGCCGGAGTCCCGGGCGGGCGGGTCGAGCAGGCCGATGCGCTCGTAGTACCGCAGGGTGTCGACCGAGAGTCCGCTGCGCTCGGCCGCCTGGGCGATGGAGTAGCTCACGTCTTCGACCGTAGGAGCTGGAGTGCACTCCAGGTCAACCCGAAAGCCCGAACGGGTCCGAATCAGTCCTCGTCCTTGGCCGTGGCCCACTCCTCCAGGCGGTCGGCCACTTCAGAAACCTCGATCAGGCCACGGCCCAGATCGCGGACGATGTCCAGCGCCTCGTCCTCGTCGGCGTCGATCCACCAACCATTGATGTCACACAGAGTCACCGCGGCGACCCAGCCCAGGCGCCAGTTCCCCTCCAGCAGCGGGCGGGTCCGAACAATGGAGTCCAGCAGGGCGGCGGCCTTCAACCAGAGCGTCGCGTACGCCTCGACGCCGAGCACCGCGGCGCGGGGTCGGTGCGCGGCGGAGTCCAGCAGCCCGACATCGCGCACCACGAGGTCACCGCCAGTGACCGCGGTGGCCAGCACGAGCAGGTCGCTGGCATCCAGATAAGTGATCACTAGCCAGGAGATACCAGAAAATCAGGTCGAGCCGAGCCGTTCCAGCAATCCCCGATAGCGGGGAAGAACACGTTCCAGGGCGTCGGAGAGCTGTTGTTCCTTGTGCAACCGCGACCACCGGTCGGCCAGCGCGAGTCGCACAATTTCCTGTTTGGAGCGGCCCTCGACGGTGGCTAGCTCGTCGAGTTGCCGATTCTCCTCTTCGGTCAGCCTCAGCGTCATGGCCATGCGGGGGATGGTACCGATCTGGTATCACCATAACCAGAGGTCAGATACGTCCATTCAGGTTACATAACAGTGTTCCGGTACGATTGCGCGGTGCCTCGGCCGAAGACGCACGACGAAACCCTCCGGCAGAAGCTGCTCGACCGGGCGGCCCGCCTGCTCGCCTCCCGCGGCCCCAGCGCACTCGGGCTGCGCGGACTGGCCCAGGACGTGGGCACCTCCACCACCGCGGTCTACGCGCTCTTCGGCGGCAAGCCGGGGCTGCTCCGCGAGCTGTTCCTGGACGCGTTCCGGCGCTTCGGCGACCGGCTGGCCGAGGTGCCGGTGACCGAGGACCCCGCGCGGGACCTGGTCCAGCTGGGCCTGGCCTACCGGGCGGCCGCGCTGGCCGATCCGCACCTGTACCCGGCGCTGTTCGGTGTGCCGGAGCCGGACGAGCAGACCGCCGAGGCGGCCACCGCCGCGCTGGCGCCGCTGCTGACGGCGGCGCGCCGGGGCGTCGAGCAGGGCGTGTTCGCGGCGGCTCCGGCCGAGGAACTGGCCAACTCGGTGTGGAGCCTGGTGCACGGCCTGGTCAGCCTGGAGCTGGGCGGACGGCTGCTGCCGGGACCGGAGCCGGCGGAGAGCTACCTGCGCGCGCTCGAAGCGCACACGCGGGGCTGGCGCGCGCCCCTGTCCTGATGACAGAGGGCGCGAGGCCCGGGACACCCCGCCGCCAACGGTTCCCCGGGCCTCGCTGAACTGTCCGTTTAGGACAGTCCTCTATGGATCGCCGCGAACAGCTCACCGTTGCCGGTGTCACCGTCGAGCGACCAGACCATGGCGCCACCCAGCCGTTGCTGCCGGATGTAGCGCGTCTTCTCCTTGATCGAGACCGGGTCCTCGAAGTTCCAGAACGTGTTCCCGTCGAACAGCCAGCCGGTGGCCGCCTCCGGGTCCCGGTACTGGGTGAACCCGGTCAGTTCCTTGATCTTGTTGTAGTTCAGGTAGCCGCACTCGTGGCTGCTGGGCGCGCAGCCGGTGGCGGGCTGGAACAGGCCGTTGCCGCCACCGGTGACGCCGGTCCAGCCGCGGCCGTAGAACGGCACGCCGAGCACCAGCGAGCGCCGGGGCGCGCCGCGGTCCAGGTAGTCCTTGATCACCTGGTCCAGGTCCAGCTTGCCGGGCGTGGGGTCGTTGTCCGGGGCGTGGATGGCGGACTGGTGGTTGGTCAGCGAGTCCCAGGCGCCGTGGATGTCGTAGCCCTGGATGGTGGCGAAGTCCAGCAGCCGGAACACCTTCGGCACCTCGATGCCCGCGTCCACGGTGGCCGCGCCGGCCGGCAGGAAGGCGGTCAGCTCGTAGCGCTTGCCGGTGCGCCAGGACAGCTCGGCGAACTGCCGCCGGAACTCCGCCAGCGCGAGGGTGAAGTTCTGCTTGTCCGCCGGCCGCACGATGTTGCCGGGCGCCCCCGGCGCGCCGGGCCACTCCCAGTCCAGGTCGATGCCGTCGAAGAGCCCGGCGGCCGCGCCGTCGCCGCCCTGGGCCAGGCCGTCCAGCTTGGGCAGGTTGCCCTTGAGGTAGAGGTCCACGCAGCTCTGCACGAAGGCCTTGCGGGAGGCGTCGGTGAGCACCGCGTTGGAGAAGTACTTCGACCAGGTCCAGCCGCCGAGGCTGATGTTGACCTTGAGGTGCGGGTACTTCTTCTTCAGCTTGCGCAGCTGGTTGAAGTTGCCCGCGAGCGCCTGCTCCGGTTTGTCAGCCACCCCGTCCACCGACTCGGCCGCGGTGTGCAGCCGCTGGTAGTCGGCCTTGGCGTCACCGAGGCCGGTGGTGCTGCTGGCGAAGCACCTGCCCTCCTCGCTGACGTTGCCGAAGGCGTAGTTGAGGTGGGTGAGCTTGCCCGCGGTGCCCGAGCTGACCAGCTTGTTCACCGTGAAGCCGAACTGCTTCGCGCTCCACTGCGTGTAGTAGCCGACCCTGCGCTGGGACTGCCCCCAGTGCTCGGCCGCGGCTTCCTCCGCCACGGCTGCCGGTCCCAGTGACGCCAGGAGACCGGCCAAGGTGGTGACAACGACCGCGGCGATCCGGCCGCGGCGCTGAGTGGTCCTCATCTGC
>NZ_JAMHIV010000036.1 GCF_023897065.1 Crossiella sp. SN42 | reverse complement strand
GGGGATGTCGGTGGTGGGTGGTAGTGGGTTGACTGAGTGAGCACTCACTCATAAGTTGGTGGCATGGTGGTGGACGGAGAGGGCGTGGGCAGGCGGCGGCGGGCGCCTGCGATGAGTCCCGAGCAGCGGCGGGCGGAGATCGTGCGCAGCACGCTGCCGCTGCTGGCCACGCACGGTCTCAACGTGACCACCAGCCAGATCGCCAAGGCGGCCGGGATCGCCGAGGGCACCGTGTTCCGGGCCTTCGCTGACAAGTCCGAGCTGATCGCCGCCTGCGTGGAGGCAGCACTGCGGGTGGACGAGCTGGTCGAGCAGCTGGCCGTGATCCCGGCCGAGGGTCAGCTGGACCGGCGGCTGGCCGCGGCGGTGGGCACCATGGACGCCTACTTCTTCCGGATGGGCTCGGTGCTCAGCGCCCTGGCCACCAGCGGATACCGGCTCGACGACGCCAAGCACCGCGCGCAGACCAAGAAGAACGAGGACATGGCCCACTTCCGGCCGGTGCTGACCGCGGTGGCCGAGCTGATCGGCGCGGACGCCGGGCGGCTGCGCGTGCCACCGGAGCAGGCGGTGCGGTTCCTGTTCGGCCTGGTCATCTCCAGCGGACTGGGCGGCACGCCCAAGCAGCTCAGCGAACCGGAGATCGACGAGGTCGTCGACTTCTTCCTGCACGGCGCACTCACGAACTGACGTCCACACCTCTTGGGGGACTTTCCGATGACCGAACCGATGATCAGAGCCACGGCGGTGACCAAGACCTTCGGCAAGGTCACCGCGCTCGACCGGGTCAGCGTGGAGGTGCCGCAGGGCACCGTGCTCGGCCTGCTCGGCCACAACGGGGCAGGCAAGACCACGCTGGTCAACATCCTCAGCACGATGTTCCCGCCCACCTCCGGCACGGCCAGCGTGGCCGGGTTCGACGTGGTCGCCCAGCCCATCGAGGTGCGCCGCCGGATCGGCCTGACCGGGCAGTTCGCCTCGGTGGACGAGGACCTGACCGGCACCGAGAACCTGGTGCTGATCGCCAGGTTGCTCGGCGCGGGCCGGCGGGCGGCCCGGCTGCGCGCGGCGGAACTGCTGGAGACCTTCAACCTGGCCGACGCGGCCGGGCGGCCGGTCAAGACCTACTCCGGCGGCATGCGCCGCAGGCTGGACCTGGCCGCGAGCCTGGTCGGGCAGCCCAGCATGGTGTTCCTGGACGAGCCGACCACCGGCCTGGACCCCTCGGCCAGGGTCGGCATGTGGGAGGTGGTCGAGGGCCTGGTCGCCGGCGGCACCACGATCCTGCTGACCACCCAGTACCTGGACGAGGCCGACCGGCTGGCCGACTCGATCACCGTGCTGAACAAGGGCAGGGTGGTCGCCCAGGGCACCGCGGCGCAGCTGAAGGCCGAGGTCGGGCAGCGCACCGTGGCGGTCTCGCTGGAGCCCGGAGCCGACCCGTGGCAGGCGGTGGAGGCGATTCGCCGCGGCGGCAAGCAGCCGGTCTTCGACCCGGAGCGCAACTCGATCACCGTGCCGGTGCTGGCCTCCAAGGAGCTGGTCACCGTGGTGCGCGCGCTGGACGAGGCCGGCATCGAGCCCGCCGGGCTGGCGCTGACCGAGCCGACCCTGGACGACGTGTACCTGGCCCTGACCCACAGCTCTCCGAGCGCGGCCTGAGAGGAATCGTGATGACCACGACCATCGCCCGCCCGGAGGTGCCCGAAGTGGCCACCCCGTGGCGGGGCAGCAGCCTGTTCACCCAGATCATGGTGCTCACCGGACGTTCGCTGCGCCCGGTGCTGCGCGACCCCAAGACCCTCGTGTTCAGCCTGATGCAGCCACTGCTGATGCTGGTGCTGTTCAGCCAGGTGTTCCGGGTCATCGCCGAGGGGCCGATGTTCCCCAAGGGCGTCGCCTACATCGACTACTTACTGCCCGCGATCATGGTCACCACCGCGACCATGGTCGGCGTGCAGGCCGGTGTCGGCCTGACCAGCGACATGAAGAACGGCGTGCTGGCCAGGTTCCGCTCGATGCCGGTCAGCCCGGTGGCGGTGCTGATCGCGCGCAGCATCGCCGACCTGACCAGGGGCCTGATCGAGCTGGTGGTGATGCTGATCGCGGCCGCGCTGTTCTTCGGCTTCGCCCCGGCGGGCGGGATCCTCGGCGTCACCGGCGCGCTGCTGCTGGCGCTGGCGGTCGGCTGGAGCCTCGGCTGGCTGTTCCTGGCCGCGGCGGCCTGGCTGCGGGAGAGCACCACCGCGCAGATGGTGGGCATGATGGCGCTGTTCCCGCTGCAGTTCGCCTCCAGCGCGTTCGTGCCGATCCAGAGCCTGCCCAGCTGGCTGCAGGTGGTGGCCGAGGTGAACCCGATCTCCTACGCCATCAACGCCTCCCGCGACCTGGCGCTGAACAACCCGGTCGGCTCCGGCGTGACCTCGGCCCTGGTGGTCAGCGCGGGGCTCGCGGTGGTCGGCGCGGTGCTGGCCGAGCGCGGGTTCCGTCGCCCCTGAGCGAGGCGGCCGGGGGTCAGCCGTCGCGCTTGCCCCCGGCCATCCGCTTGAGCATCTCGTTGTACGCGGTCAGGTCGGCGTCCCCGTCGGCCTCGGCGTGCCGGTCGGAGCGCTTGGCGTCCCTGTCATCGGCCTTGGCCCACTGGGCGAGCAGCGCGATCACCACCACCAGCAGCGGCAGTTCGCCGGAGGCCCAGGTCAGGCCGCCGCCGAGGCGCTGGTCGGAGAGCAGGTCGCTCACCCAGGGCAGGTTGAGCTGGTGGTAGAAGGACTCGCCGATCACGGTGGAGCCGCTCATCAGCGCGATGCCGAAGAAGGCGTGGAAGGGCATCGAGGCGAACACCAGGCCGAGGCGGCCCAGCGGCGGCAGCCTGCGCGGCGCCGGGTCGATGCCGATCACCGGCCAGTAGAAGACGTATCCGGCGAGCAGGAAGTGAGCGTTCATCGCCAGGTGCGCCCAGTGCAGCGGCAGCGCGGCGTCGAACAGGCCGGAGAAGTACAGGCCGTAGAAGGAGCCGACGAACAGCGCGAGCGCGACCAGCGGGTGGGTCAGCACCCGGCTGACCGGCGAGTGCACCAGCGCCAGGATCCACTCCCTCGGCCCGCTCGGGGCGTCCTTGCCCGCGGTGGGCAGCGCGCGCAGGGCCAGCGTGACCGGGCCGCCGAGCACCAGCAGCACCGGGGCCAGCATGGACAGCAGCATGTGGCTGCCCATGTGCACGCTGAACATCGCGGGCGAGTAGCGGCCGATGCCGGAGCTGGTGGCGATCAGGATGGTCAGGCAGCCCGCGACCCAGGCGATGGTGCGGCCGACCGGCCAGCGGTCGCCGCGCTTGCGCAGGCGGCGGACGCCCAGCAGGTAGACCAGCGCGGCGGCGATCGAGAGCGTGCCGAAGAGCAGGTCGAACCGCCAGTCCAGCAGCAGTGCCAGGAAGGTCGGCGGGCCGTCCAGGTCGTAGCCGATGAGCAGTTCGGTGGTGCTCGGCCGCGCGCTGATCTCCCCCGGCGGCGGGGTGCCGCCCAGGGCCACCGCGATGCCGACGGTGGCCAGCATCAGCAGCATCTCGATGCCGCCCAGGCGCATCAGCACCGAGCGGGACTCCGCCGCGCCCAGTGCCAGCACCCCGCGCCGCCGCTGGAAGAAGCCGATCACGCCGAGCACGCCCAGCGCGCCGATCTTGGCCAGCACCAGCGCGCCGTACGGGGTGGTGAAGACCTCGGCCGGGGTGATCCGCACCAGCGCGTTGACCACGCCGGAGACGGCCAGGGTGATCCAGCAGACCAGGGCCAGCTTGGAGAAGCGGCGGTAGGCGAGCTGGAGGTGGCCGCCGCCGCGGTAGGCGTGCGCGACCAGCGCGACCAGGCCGCCCACCCAGAAGCCGGTGGCCAGCAGGTGGAAGATCAGCGAGTTGGTGCCGACGTCGTGCGAGCCGCCGGAGGCCGAGTGCCCGGTGACCGCGACCGGCATCAGGCAGAGCAGGCCGAAGGCGAAGGTGGCGAAGGTCCAGCCCCAGGACAGCACGATCCGGCAGGCGATGGCCAGCAGCCCGGCCAGCAGCGCGGTGGCCACCCACGCCTTGGCCTGCTCCAGCGCGTCGATGTAGACGATCAGCTGGGCCGGGTCGAGCACGTCGGTGACCGGCTTGCCCAGCGCGTTGGCCACGAACAGCGGCACCATGGCCGAGGCGGCCAGGAACCAGCCCAGCGCCGCCCAGCCCGCGGCCCGCACCGCGGCGTACCCGTCGGCGGCCAGCAGCCCGCTGCGCTGGGCCGGGGTGAGGAAGACCGCGAACAGCAGCGAGCCGACCGCGATCGCCGCGCACACCTCGGCGATGGCCCTGACCAGCGACTGGCCGAACCGGGTGACATCGCCGGGATCGGGTAGCCCGTACTCGGCGTACACCCGCCCGGGCGATAGCGCGGTGAGCGCGACCGCGACGCTCAGTGCCAGCAGGATCCCCACGACCACCAGCACCGCCATGCCGCCGGTGGGACGTCGAACGGGGGTGGGGTCGACCTCGTCGGTGCGCTCGGGTGCCACAGGACGAGCGTAGGCAACGAAGAACCTGGAAGGGGGCGCGACCCCGGGCCGGGTTCCGGCTACGATTTCGCCCGGCGGTTTCCAACCGCCGTGCCCTCATAGCTCAGCTGGATAGAGCGAGAGACTTCTAATCTCTAGGTCGCAGGTTCGAGTCCTGCTGGGGGCGCTCTCTCAGCACGCCTTTGTCCGCGGCGCCCCCGCCCCGAATTCGCCGGAGTTCCGGCCACTCACCGCATAGCCTGGACGGGCACCTGGCCCATCTGGAGAGAACGGTGAGTACTTCCGTGACCACTCAGGCGAAGACCGTGTTCGTGACCGGCGCGTCCACCGGGTTCGGGGCGGCGATCGCCCGCCGGTTCGCCGGTGAGGGCAGTCGTGTGATCGCGACCGCGCGGCGCAAGGACAAGCTGGCGGAGCTGGCCGGGGAGTTCGGGGACCTGGTGTTGCCGGTGGAGCTGGACGTGCGGGACAACCACGCGGTGGAGCAGGTGGTCGCCGGGTTGCCCGCGGAGTTCGCCGAGGTTGACGTCCTGGTCAACAACGCGGGGCTGGCGCTGGGGCTGGAGCCTGCGCAGCGGGCCTCGCTGGCGGACTGGGAGCAGATGATCGACACCAACTGCAAGGGGTTGCTCTACTGCACCAGGGCGGTGTTGCCGGGGATGGTCGAGCGGCGGCGCGGGCACGTGGTCAACATCGGGTCGGTGGCGGGCACGCACCCCTACCCCGGCGGCAACGCCTACGGCGGGACCAAGGCGTTCGTGCACCAGTTCAGCCTCAACCTGCGCAGTGACCTGCACGGCACCGGGGTCCGGGTGACCTGTGTGGAGCCCGGCATGTGCGGCGGCACCGAGTTCTCCCTGGTCCGGTTCCAGGGTGACGCGGGCAAGGCGGCCGGGGTGTACGACGGGATGCAGCCGCTGACCGCCGAGGACATCGCGGAGACCGTGCACTGGGTCACCGGGCAGCCCGCGCACGTGAACGTCAACACCATCGAGCTGATGCCGGTGGCGCAGAGCTTCGCCGGGTTCCAGGTGCACCGGGAAGCGTGACGGGGCGCACTTTTTAACGAACGGTACATAACGGCCTTGACGGGTAGGTGACACGTCGACTACTTCTGTACTTGCCATTACAGAAGTAGGGAGCTGGTCATGAGCAAGCAGCTTGCGGGCAAGGTCGCGCTGGTCACCGGGGGTTCGCGGGGGATCGGCGCGGCCACCGCGCTGGCGCTGGGCGCGGCGGGGGCGGAGGTCGCGATCAGCTACACGGCGAATCCGGACAAGGCCGAGGCGGTGGTCTCGGAGCTGAAGGAGGCCGGGGTCAGGGCACTCGCGGTGCAGGCGGACCAGGCCGACCCGGCACAGGTGAAGGAGCTGGTGCGGACCGTGCACGAGCACTTCGGGCGGCTCGACGTGCTGGTCAACAACGCCGGGGTGGCCGCGAGGGACACCGGGGACGAGGAGCTGGACCGGCAGCTGGCGGTCAACATCGGCGGGGTGGCGGCCACGGTGCGCGCGGCCACGCCGCTGCTCAGCGACGGTGGCCGGATCATCAACGTGGGCAGCGTGCTGGCCACCCGGCAGCCCTTCGGCGGCATGGCCGAGTACTCCGGCACCAAAGCCGCGATCACCGTCTTCGCCAAGGGCTGGGCACGGGACCTCGGCGGGCGCGGGATCACCGTCAACACCGTGCACCCCGGTCCGATCGAGACCGACATGAACCCCAACGAGGGCGAGGCCGCGGCGCAGCGGACCGCGCTCACCGCGCTCGGCCGCTACGGCAGGCCCGCCGAGGTGGCCGCCGCGATCGTGTTCCTGGCCGGGCCGGACGCCGGCTACATCACCGGCGCCGAGCTGCACGTCGACGGCGGGCTCGGCATCTGAGCCGAATCGTTCCCACCTGGCGGAACGAGTTGCCCACGGCGTGGCGGGGTTCGCAGACTGCCCCGGTGAGCCAGGCCGAACCCGTGCTGATCCGCTCGGCCCGCGATGTCACCGACCTGGTGAACTCGGGGGCCGCGCGGGGCAGCCACGCCACCATGATCGTGATCATCGCGCTGGGCGGCATCTTCATCGACGCCTACGACTTCAGCTCGCTGGCCTACGGCATGCGGGACATCGCCGCGCAGTTCGGCCTGAGTCCGGTGGGCGCGGGCGTGGTCAACGCCTCGATCATGGTCGGTGCGGTGGTCGGCGCGCTCGGGGGCGGCTACCTGGTCGACAAGATCGGCCGGTACCGGGTGTTCATGGCGGACATGCTGTTCTTCGTGGTGGCCGCGCTCGGCTGCGCGCTGGCGCCCAGCGCCGAGGTGCTGGTGCTGTTCCGGTTCCTGATGGGCGTCGGCGTCGGCATGGACCTGCCGGTGGCGATGGCCTTTCTGGCCGAGTTCTCCCGGCTGCGCGGCAAGGGCAGCAAGGGCTCGCGCACCGCGTCCTGGTCGGCGGCCTGGTTCGTGGCCACCAGCGCCTGCTACCTGATCATCCTCGGCCTGTACTTCCTGATCCCGGCCGAGAACCACGGCGTGCTGTGGCGGTTCACCGTCGGCTTCGGCGCGGTGCCCGCGCTGGTCGTGCTGCTGGTGCGGCACCGCTACATGAACGAGTCGCCTGCCTGGGCCGCCGGCCAGGGCGACCTGGAGGGCGCCGCGGCGATCCTGCGCAGGTCCTACGGGGTCAACGCGGTCGTGGCGCCGGAAGCGACCGTGGTCACGGCGCCGAAGCGGTCGGTCCGGGCGGAGTTCGGGCGGCTGTTCAACCGCACCTACCGCCGCCGCACCTGGCTCTCCCTCGCCGTGGCGCTGGCCCAGACCTTCGGCTACAACGCGGTCGCCTACGGCCTGCCGGTGATCATCGCCGGGTTCCTCGCCCAGGGGCCGCTGACCACGATCAGCGCCTCGCTGGTGCTCAACGTGTGCTTCGCGGTCACCGGCGGCCTGCTCGGCATCCGCTGGGTGCGCAGCCGGGGCGCGTGGCAGCTGACCGCGCTCGGGTTCGCGGTGCAGCTGGCCGCGCTGGTCGCGCTCGCGCTGATCGGGCGGCCCAGCGGGCCGGAGCTGGCGGTGGCCGCGCTGCTCGCGCTGGGGGCGTTCCTGTTCGCCCAGGGCTGGGGGCCGGGCGCGAACTACATGACCTTCGCGACGCTGAGCTACCCGACCTCGCTGCGCGGGATGGGTGTCGGGTTCAACCAGGGGATGCTGCGCATCGGCTCCACGGTGTCCCTGTTCCTGTTCCCGGTGCTGAGCGCGAGCCTGGGGACCGGCGTGTTCTGGGTCATCGCGCTCGCGCCCGCGCTGGGGCTGCTCGCCCTGCTGCTGGTGCGCTGGGAGCCAGTCGGGTATGACGTGGATGCCGAAGACGCGGAAGGTGTCCCGGTGGAGGAGGCAGAGACGCGCCGCTGAGAAGTACCCCCAGTTGGACTCTCAGCAGCGCTTCCCGCCGATCCCATGGACACCTCTTCGCTGGGTCAACCTTTCAAGCCCCGGTTGTCCGCCGCACTGTCCGCACCGGACCGGATGCCCGAAGGTGCAGGTCACCTGCATAGGATGAGTTTTCCGGTCCGGATTGGCGGAGCGCTGGGGAGCGGGGAGAGCATGTCGGTTGTCGGTCGCATCCGGGGCCCGCGCGGCCTTCGCCGAACGATTCGCGCTGCTGTACGCCGAAGCCGGTGACCCACCGCTGAAGCGGGTCGCCGAGTCGGTGGCGCGTGCCAGGCGCACCGACGAGCGCGGCAGGCCGGTCCAGGTGACCACCCAGCGGATCAGCGACTGGCGGCGCGGCCGCAACGTGCCTGCCCGGTTCGCCGGGCTGGCCGTGGTGCTGGAGATCCTCATCGGCGAGGCGCGGGCCCGGCGGTCGGTGCCCGTGCTGCCCGGCCTCTACGACCGGGACGGCTGGCGGGAGCTGTGGTCGGCCGCGCAGGCCAGCCCGGTGGAGGAGGCCGAGCCGCCGCCGGATGAGACGCTGTGCCCGTACCGGGGACTGGCCGCCTTCCAGCCGGAGAACTCGCCGCACTTCTTCGGCCGGGAACGGGCCACCGCCGCCCTGCTCCGCCTGCTGCGCGCCGGCGACGGGCTCGCCATGCTGGTCGGCGCGTCGGGGGCGGGCAAGTCCTCGCTGCTGCGGGCCGGGCTGGTGCCCGCGCTGGCCACCGGCGCCGAGACCGTGGACTGGCCGGTCACCCTGCTCACCCCTGGCGTGCACCCGGTCAAGGAGCTGGACCGGCACCTGCCCGGGATGGCCGAGGCGGAGACCGCGGCGCAGGTCCAGGAGGCGCTCGGCGAGCAGCGCCGGGTGATCATCGTGGACCAGTTCGAGGAGGTCTTCACCCTCTGCCCCGACCAGGAGGCCCGGCGCACCTTCATCCGGCTGCTGCACCTGGCCGCCACCGAGGGGCCCGCCCTGGTGGTGCTCGGGCTGCGCGCCGACTTCTACGGCCGCTGCCTGGACCACCCCGAGCTGGTCGCCGCGTTGCAGGACCGGCACCTGGTGCTGGGCCCGATGACGGTGGCCGAGCTGCGCGCCGCGGTCACCGCCCCGGCCCGCGCGGTCGGCCTGCAGCTGGAGACCGGGCTGGTCGAGCTGCTGCTGCGCGATCTCGGCGTGAGCGAGCGGCGCGGCCGGGTGCGCGGGGAGAAGGACACCTACGACGCGGGCGCGCTGCCGCTGCTCTCGCACGCGCTGCTGGCCACCTGGCAGCACCGCCAGGGCGGGCGGCTGACCGTGGCCGGGTACCGGGCGGCCGGCGGCATCCAGGGCGCGGTCGCGGCCACCGCGGAACGGGCCTGGGCCGAGCTGGACGCCGCGGGGCAAGCAGCGGCCCGGCCGCTGCTGCTGCGGCTGGTCCGGATCGGCGAGGACACCGAGGACACCCGCCGCCGGGCCAGCCGGGACGAGGTGCTGGCGCAGGCGCCGGACCGGGCCGCGACCGAAGCCGCGCTGGAGACCCTGGTCTCGGCCCGGCTGGTCACCCTGGACGCGGAGTCGGTGGAGATCACCCACGAGGCCCTGCTGCGGGCCTGGCCCCGGCTGCACGGCTGGCTGGACCAGGACCGCGAGGGCCACCTCACCCGGCAGCGCCTGGAAGAGGACGCCAAGACCTGGGCCGCGCAGGGCCGGGACGCCTCGCTGCTCTACCGCGGCGCCCGGCTGCAGACCAGCAGGCAGGCCGTGGCCAGCGCCGGGCCGACCGAGCTTGCCCGGCAGTTCCTGGCCACCTCCACCCGGCAGTGGCGGCGCGCGGTGTGGCTGCGCCGGGCCGCGGTAGCCGCGGTGTGCGTGCTCGCGCTGATCGCCTCGGTGGCCGCGGTGGTCACCCTGGAGCAGCGGGACGAGGCGCAGTTCCGCCAGGTGATGGCCGAGGCGGACCGGGTGCTGGACACCGACCCCTCGCTCTCGGCCCAGCTCAGCCTGGTCGCGCACCAGCTCCGCCCTGGCGACACCGAGGTGCGCAGCCGGGTGCTGGCCACCCAGCAGCTGCCCCTGGCCACCGGCCTGACCGGGCACAAGGGCGCGGTCTACCTGACCTCGTTCAGCCCGGACGGCAGGACCCTGGCCACCGCGGGCTACGACGGCACCGCGCGGCTCTGGGACGTCACCGACCGGACCCGCCCGCGCCAGCTCGGCCAGCCGCTGACCGGGCACGCCAAGTGGCTCAGCTCCGCGGTGTTCAGCCCGGACGGCAAGACGCTGGCCACCACCGGCGCGGACAACACCATCCGGCTCTGGGACGTCACCGACCCGGCGAGCGCGCGGCTGCTCGGGCGGCCGCTGAACACCGGCGGTGGCACCGCGTACCTGCTCGCGTTCAGCCCGGACGGCCGCACCCTGGCCACCGCGAACGAGGACCAGACCGCGCGGCTGTGGGACGTCCGCGACCCGGCCCGGCCGGCCAGGATCGGTGAGCCGCTGGCCGGGCACAGCGGCCAGGTCCGCTCGCTGGCCTTCAGCGCGGACGGGACCATGCTGGCCACCGGCAGCGACGACACCCAGATCCGGCTGTGGGACGTGCGCGATCCGGCGCGGGTCACCCCGATCGGCCGCCCGCTCACCGGGCACCTGGCCGGACTGCACTCGGTGGCCTTCAGCCCGGACGGCAAGCTGCTGGCCTCCGGCAGCGACGACCGGACGATCCGGCTGTGGGACCTCAGCGATCCGGCCGCGGTCAACCCGGCCGGTCCACCGGTGGTCGGGCATTCCGCGCAGGTGTGGTCGGTGGCCTTCAGCCGCACCCAGAACCTGCTCGCCTCCGCCTCCGCGGACGGCACCGCGCGGCTGTGGAACATCAGCAACCCGGCCGGGGTCACCCAGTTCGGGCCGCAGCTGACCGGCCGCAACAACGAGCTGTACGCGGTCGCGTTCAGCCCGGACGGGCGCAGCCTGGCCGTCGGCGGCGAGGACGGCGCGGCCCGGCTGTGGTCGCTGCCCAGCGGCGCGCTGGTGGGCCACGCGGTCGCGGTCGGCACGCCGGAGTTCCGCCCGGACGGCCGGGTGCTGGCCACCGGCGGCGGCGACCGCACCATCCGGCTCTGGGACGTGGCCGATCCGAACGCGCCCCAGGCGCTGGCCGCCATCGACAACGCGCACACCGACCCGGTGTGGTGGGTGACCTTCCGCGGCGACGGCAAGCTGCTGGCCTCGGCCTCCACCGACCGCACCATCCGGCTCTGGGACGTCACCGACCCGGCCAAGCCGGCCCCGGTCGGCGCGCCGATCCCCGGCGGGCAGAAGTACAGCCTGCCGATCCGGTTCAGCCCGGACGGCAAGCTGCTGGCCGCGCCCATGGACAACAACATGATCCAGCTCATCGACGTCAGCGAGCCGGCCCGCCCGCGCCCACTGGGCACGCCCACCGAGGCGCACACCGGGTCGATCACCTCGCTGCGCTTCACCCCTGACGGCAAGACCCTGGTCTCGGCCAGCGACGACCACCGGATCCGGCTGTGGGACCTGACCGACCCGGCCCGGCCGGCCGCGATCGGCGAGCCGCTGAGCGGGCACACCGAGGCGGTGCGCACCGCCGAGCTGAGCCCGGACGGCAAGACCCTTGCCAGCGGCGGCGGGGACAACACCATCCGGCTCTGGGACCTGACCGATCCGCGGCATCCGGTGCCGGGCAAGGTGCTGACCGGGCACACCGAGAGCGTCAACCGGGTCAACTTCAGCCCGGACGGGAAAACACTGGTCAGCGGCAGCGCGGATCGCACCGTGCGGCGCTGGTCGGTGCCCGGGGGCGAGCCGGTCGGCGTGCCGCTGACCACCAGCTTCGCCACCTGGAGCAGTCCGGTGTACAGCCCTGACGGCCAGTTCCTGGCCACCCCGGGCTCGGACAACACGCTGCGGCTGTGGGACCTGAACCTGGAGAACGCGCGGCAGCGGGTGTGCGCGCGCACCAGGGACGTGCTCACCGAGGACCAGTGGCGTCGTCACCTGCCCCAGCTGGACTACGAGCCTCCCTGCCAGGACCAGTGACCTAGAGTCCGGCTATGCGTCTCCTGATCGGTTTGGGCGGACCGCGCACCGTGGGCGCGGTGCTGACCGGCGTCACCGCGCTCTACCTGGCCCTGGTGGTCTTCAACAACCTCACCGACTTCGGCACCAACCACGCCTTCGTCCAGCACGTGTTCGCCATGGACACCACGTTCAAGTCGCCGAACACGATGTGGCGGGCGATCACCAGCCCCGCGCTGGTGAACATCGCCTACGTGCTGATCATCGCCTGGGAGGCGGCCACCGCGATCGTGCTGGTCATCGCCACGGTCAGCTGGGTGCGCGCCGATGTGGAGGTCGCGCGCCGGATCAGCGGCCTCGGGCTGAGCATGCAGCTGCTGCTCTTCGGCGGCGGGTTCATCGCCATCGGCGGCGAGTGGTTCTGCATGTGGCAGTCCAAGCAGTGGAACGGATTGCAGGCCGCGCTGCAGAACGTGATCATCGGCGGGCTGGTGCTGATCGTCACCCAGGTGGCCGGGCGGGTGCGGGCAGCCGTTCCGCCAGCAGCGTGAGCGCCCGGCGCTGGGCCGGGGAGAACCCGCTCAGGTAGTCGGCCATCAGCGCGGGGCCGTGCCGCTCGGCCGAGCCGCCGGTCACCGCGCCCCACTCCCCCGTCTGGACCAGCGCGGCCAGGTCCTCGACCAGCAGCTCGATCCCAGGGTCGTCCACCGGCGCGTCGGCGAGGGCCTGGAGGCGGTCGGCGATCCGCTGGGACAGCTCGCGGTGCTCCTGCCACACCTGCCGGCAGAACCCGGCCACCGCGCCGGCGTGCTCGGGGGCCAGCGCGTGCAGCAGCAGCACCGCGCTCTTCTCCAGCTCCAGCATCTCGGCCGGCACGCCGTCGAGCTCCAGCCGGTCGAAGACCGCGGCCACCGGCTCCGGCAGGTCGAGGTCCACTGTGGACGATCGCAGTTCGGCGATCTTCCCGCGCTGTTCCTCGATCTCGCGCTGCCGCCGCGCCAGCTCCCGGTCCAGCTCGTCCAGGGCCGCGCGCACGGTGGCCGGGCCGTCGCCGAGCAGTTCGCGGATCCGCGGCACGGACAGGCCCAGTTCGCGCAGCCGCCGGATCCGCAGCAGCCGGACCAGGGCCGTTGCCCCGTAACGCCGGTAGCCCGCGTGGTCGCGGCCGGGTTCGGGGAGCAGGCCGTGCGCGTGGTAGTGCCGCACGGCCTTCACGGTGGTGCCCGCGAGCCGGGCCACCTCCCCGATGGTCAGCACGATCCTCACGGTAGCCGGGCGCCGCTGAGCACCGCCACCGCGGCGGCCGGATCGTCGGCGTGCAAACGGATCCGCTCGATCCGGTGCCGTCCGCGCTTGCCGAGGTCGACCTCGTGCGGCTCGGTCAGCTCGACCAGCACGCCGGTGGTGCCCAGCGAGGCGAAGGACAGCGTGCCGCCGTCCACCTCGATCATCCGCTCGTGCCTGCCGCAGAACTCCTTGCGCGCCGCGCCGAGCTTGGTCAGCGGCACCACCACCTCGGTGAAGCAGGCGAACCGCAGCCGCAGCTCCGCCGGGCCGACCGCGTGCGGGTAGACCCTGGTGGCGGCGAGCAGGCCCAGCACCCACAGCAGGCCGTAGGCCCCGATCGCCAGCAGCACCAGCCGCAGCCAGAGCCAGGGCGCCAGCAGCTCACCGGCGACGATCTCGATCACCGCCGCCGCCACCGCGACCAGCAGCGGCGCGGCCAGCCCGCCCGCGTAGTCGATGGTCCGCGCGCCCGCCGGCACCAGCCGACGTCCGCGCAGCCGGTGCCACAGCGCTCCGAACACCTGGATCTCCCGCACGCTGTCCCCCTTCTCCTCGAGCGACAGCGTGCGGGCCTGCCCCAGGGACAGGGTCAAGTCACCCGGGCTGCGGACCCCCATCCGCAGCCCGCGGACCGCTCACTCAGGCCGCGTACGGCCGCTTGGCGCGCGCTTCCCGCAGTGCGACGCCCCACCAGGTCAGCTGGTCCAGCAGCACCTTGGCCGCGGTCGCGCTGTGCTCGAACTCGGCCAGCGGGCCGTTGGCGTCGAACTTCTCGTAGACGGAGTGGAAGCTGACGGTGTCCCTGATCGTGGTGGCGTGCATCTCCGCCAGCACCTGGCGCAGCTGCTCCACCGCGCGCAGGCCGCCGGACATGCCGCCGTAGGAGACGAAGGCGACCGGTTTTGCCCGCCATTCGGCGTAGGAGCTGTCGATCGCCTCCTTCAACGGGGCCGGATAGCCGTGGTTGTACTCGGGGGTCACGATGACGAAGGCGTCCGCGCCGGCGATCCGGGCGGCGAAGCCCTCGACCCCGTCGGCCACGTCGACCAGGTCCAGGTCGACGTCGTGGTTGGTCGCCGCCTCACCGAGGAACCAGCGGGCCACCGCGGGGCCGAGGCGGCCCTCCCTGGTGCTGCTGATGATGACGGCGATCTTGAGTCGGTCAGTGCCAGTGGCTGAAGTGGTCATGAGGTAAGCCAACAACCTCGACCTAACTTGAAGTCAAGCGCCGGATTCCGTGCGGGTACAGGTATTTTGATCGCGTGCTTGAGAAGATCCTGCCGAACAACATCGCGGTGTCCGAGGCCTTCGACGACCCGGCCGAAGCCGTGCTCTTCGCGGAGGAGGAGGCGCTGCTGGGCCGCTCGGTGGAGAAGCGGCGGCGCGAGTTCACCACCGTGCGGCACTGCGCCCGGCGCGCGCTGGCCGAGCTGGGCCGGCCGCCCGCGCCCCTGCTGCGCGGTGAGCGCGGGGCGCCGATCTGGCCCGCCGGGATCGTCGGCAGCATGACGCACTGTGACGGGTACCGGGCGGCCGCGGTGGCCGAGGACTCCGTTGTCCAGACCATCGGGATCGACGCCGAACCGCACGCCCCACTGCCCGAGGGCGTGCTGGAGGCGGTCTCGCTGCCCGAGGAGCGGAGCTGGCTCAACACCTTGTCCCGCACCGACCCCGAAGTTCACTGGGACCGGTTGTTGTTCAGTGCTAAGGAGTCGGTCTACAAGGCGTGGTTCCCGCTCGCCCGGCGCTGGCTCGGCTTCGAGGAAGCCAGGCTCACGGTCGACCCCTCCGGCGGCACTTTCCGCGCTGACCTGCTGGTTCCCGGTCCGGTCGAGGGCTTTTCCGGGCGCTGGCTGGTGGCCGACGGGCTGGTCGTCACGACCATCGCCGTCCCCCGATCGAATGGCCAAAATCTGTGACGAAATCTGTTAACTGAACGTGTACTCGGTGACGTCTCGCTGGAGTTTCCGCGAGGGCAAGAAGGTTGCCTTTCAACAGGTAGTCTCGCCCTCGCCGGAGGGAGGGGCGGGCATGACGGATCCGTTTTCGGACAAGGACTTCAGCAGCACGCGGGACCCGCTCGCCGGGGCCCTGGCCGACGGACCGTTCGGCCGGGCGCTCGACCTGGCCATCCAGCGCAGCGAGCTGACCCTTGAGCACATCCAGCGCGAGCTCTCCGCCCGCGGCGCCCGGCTGGATCCGAACACGCTCAGTGACTGGCGGTGCAGCGACGCCCTCCCGGCCGAGGACGGCGAGCGGCCGGAGATCGCGGCCCTGGAGAGCGTGCTCAGCCTGCCACCGGGTTCGCTCGGCGCGCTGCTGGCCGATGAGGACCCGGCGGATCCGCGCACCGACCTGGCCCAGTTGCAGCGCCGGATGCGCACGCCGCGACTGGAACGCCTGATGGTGCAGGAGAACTACCACCTCGGCCCGGACTTCCGGCACCGGCTGCTGCGGGTGCGCGAGGTGGTGCGGGCCAAGCGGGACGGCGTCGGCCGGGCTTTTGTCTACTACCACGGCGATTCGCCACTGCCCGCGCTGACCGCGGCAGGCGGCTGCCGGATCGGCCGGGTCCGCACCGACCCCAACGCCGGGCTGCTGCTGGCCGAACTGCTGCTGGAGCGCCCGCTCGCGGTGGAGGAGACCGCGGTGCTGGACTACGAGCTGGCCTTCCACGGTGGCAAGCCGGTCGACCACCACGAGCGGCGACTGCCACTGGGCGCGCGGGACTACCTGCTCCAGGTGCACTTCGACCCGGCCGCGGTGCCCGCCGACTGCCTCGGCTACCTGCGCCCGGACGGCGAGTCCGAGACCGCGCACCAGCTGTGGGTCGGCCAGTACCACACCACGCACCTGGTCGTGCCGCAGCCGGAACCCGGCAACTACGGCATCCGGTGGATCACCAGCTAGTTACTTGAGCACTCGCTCAAAAAGAGTTACGCTCCGCCCGTCGAATTGAGCAGACGCTCAAGAACGGGGCTGACATGCGGCTCTACATCGAGACCACGATCAGGGCGGACCTGGCGGAGCTGTGGGCTCGCACCCAGGACCCGGCCCAGCACCAGCGCTGGGACCTGCGCTTCCACCGCATCGAGTACCTGCAGGCGGAAGCCGGTGCGCCGCAGCGGTTCCGCTACGCGACCTTCGGCATCGCCGGGGTCGGCATCAGCGTCGGCGAGCGGCGCACCCCGGACGGATCGAGCACCTCGGCGCTGCGGTTCGCCTGCGCGCACCCGCTGTCGCTGATCCGCGCCGGCTCCGGTTACTGGCGCTACCGGCCGGGTCCGGACGGCGTCCGGTTCTGCACGGGCTATGACTACCGGCCCGGCTGGGGCAGGCTCGGACCAGCGGCCGACCTGGTGTTCCGGCCGCTGATGGGCTGGGCCACCGCCTGGTCCTTCGACCGGCTGCGGCTGTGGCTGGAACACGGCATCAGCCCGGAATCGTCGTTGCGCCGCGCCGTGTTCGAGCTCGCCGCCCGCCTGCTGCTGACCACCGCCGCCCTGCTGCTCACCCCGCTGCCGGTCGCGCTCGCGACCGCGGCCCTCGCGCTGTTCCTGCCGCCCTCGGCCCGCACGCCTGCTGCCCGGCGCTGCCTGCGCACGGCCCGCGACGCCACTCCCCCAGCCACCCTTGCCCGACTGGAGCTGCCATGACCACCACCCTGACCACGACCGGCTCGATCTTCCGCAAGGCGCTGGGCGAGGACTTCGACCGCCTGCACCCGCAGTTGCGGCGCCGTTTCGGCTTCAGCGCGGCCGACGGGGTGGCCTGCGTCGGCGAGGGCGTGATGGAGGAGATCTGGCGCGGCTCCGCGTTCACCGTGCCGTTCCTGCGCCTGGGCGCGACCCGCAACATCCTGTTCCCGGAGACCGGCAGGGACGTGCCGTTCGTGATCGAGAACTACGCCTACCTCGACGACTTCGGCCGGGACACGGTCACCTTCGTGCGCACCTTCGAACTGGGCGGCGGCCTGCGGCGGCGCTTCGACGCCACCATGGTGCACAGCGCGCGGCGCGGCCGCGTGGTCGACTACCTTGGCACGCACCAGCACGTCGCGGTCGACCTGGACCTGTCGGTGGACAGCAGGGGCGGGCTGGTGATCCGCAGCGGCGAGCAGCGGCTGCGCGCCGGCCTGCTCGACCTGCGGGTGCCCAGGGCGCTGCTGGCGCGGGCCGAGGTGCGCGAGTGGTATGACGAGCAGGCCGGGGAGTTCCGGATCGAGGTGCGGGTGGCCAGCAGCTGGGCCGGTCCGCTGTTCGGTTACCGCGGCAGGTTCACCGCCCGGTACTGGGACACCGCGGCGGCTCGGGTGCCGGCGACGGTCCGGCCCTATCGGGAGGAGCTGCGTGAGTAAGGACGCCCGCACCGCGGAGACCCGCAGGCGGCTGATGGACGGCGCGATCGACACCATCCGCGCACACGGCATCAGCGGCGTCTCGGCGCGCTCCATCGCGACCACCGCGGGCGTCAACCAGGCGCTGATCTTCTACCACTTCGGCAGCGTGGACGAACTGCTCGGCACAGCCTGCCTGACCAGCACCAAGGCCAGGGTCGAGGCCTACCGCGACCGCTTCGCCACCGTCTCCGACCTGCGCGCCCTGCTGAACCTGGGCCGCGCCCTGCAACAGGAGGAACGGGCCGCGGGCAACGTCACCGTGCTGGCCCAGATGCTGGCAGGCGCCCAGGGCGACCCGAAGCTCGCCGAGGCCACCCGCACCGCACTGGACCTCTGGGTCGCCGAGATCGAACTGGTGCTGCGCCGCATCCTGGCCGCCTCCCCGGTGGGCGAGCTGGCCGATCCGGCCGGGCTGGCCCGCGCGGTGGCGGCCAGCTTCATCGGCGTGGAGCTGTGGGCGGCGGCCGACCCGCAGGGAGCCGAGGACGGGCTGGCCGCGCTGGAACAGCTGGCGGTGCTGGCCGAGGTGGTGGACAACCTGGGACCGGTGGCCCGGCGCGCGCTCAAGGCCAAGCTGCGCGGGGTGCGGCAATAAAACACACGTTTGCGCTGACCGGACCCGGCCATAAGTAGGAACCGTTTCACTCCCCGGAGTGTGAAATTCCGGGCCTTCCCCTGGCGCGGACCGGTGTCGGATGCTCTGTGCGAAGCCCGAACACCACCGTCCGATTAACGGTCCCCGCTCTCCCCTGCTTCGCGGGGCATCGCGGACGGGAAGGAGCGCTTTTCTCATGAAGATCCGTCGTATCGCGATGAGCCTGTTCGTCGCCGCGGCCGCCGCCGTCGGTGGCCTCGCCGGTTCCGCCTCGGCCGCCCCCGCTCCGAGCGACGATGTGTCGCCGCTGATCGTGGGTGGCGGCAACGCGACCCAGACCTACTCGTTCATGGTGTCGCTGGACACCGGCTGTGGTGGCTCGCTGATCAAGCCCACCTGGGTGGTGACCGCCAAGCACTGCACCAACACCGCGCCGCGGCAGGTGCGGGTCGGCTCGCTGTACCGCAACCAGGGCGGCAGCACCGCCGCGGTGAAGCGGGTCGTCCGGCACCCCTCGATCGACCTGGCCCTGCTGGAGCTGTCCTCCCCGGTGAGCCAGGCGACCGTGCCGGTGGCCGCCACCTCCGGCCCGGTGGGCACCGCGACCCGCATCATCGGCTGGGGCGCCACCCGGGCGGACGGCTCGGGCGCGGCGACCTACCTCAAGGAGCTGAACACCTCGATCGTGGCGGACACCCGCTGCACCAACGGGATGAACGCGGCCGCGGAGATCTGCACCAACAACACCGGTGGCAACCAGGGCGCCTGCTACGGCGACTCGGGTGGCCCGCAGGTCAAGCAGGTCGGTGGGGCCTGGCAGCTGGTCGGCGCGACCAGCCGCTCCGGCAACGGCGACCCGCGCTGCGCCACCGGCCCGTCGATCTACGTGGACGTGCCCTACTTCCGCAGCTGGATCAGCCAGTACGCGGGCACTGTGTGATCTGTCCTTAGTGGACCGTCTGGCCCGGCTGCCCGCGCAGCCGGGCCAGACTGCGGAAAAGTGGCCGCTGCCGGTTCAGCGCGAGATGAGCTGGGCGCGCAGCCTGGCCGGGATGCCGGGGGCGAACCTGGCCAGATAGGCGTCCAGCTGACCGTTGTCGGCCAGCAGGAACGGCAGGTCCACCGGCAGCAGCCGCCGGATCGCCAGCAGCGGCACCGGCGAGCGCAGCGGGCGGAAGTCCTGGTTCCACAGGCCGGGTTCGGCGCAGTGCGGGTGGAACTGGCCGAGCATCAGGCCCTCGGCGACGAACTCCGGCTTGAGCTCCCGCTGCACCGCGTCGACCTGGCCGGGGTCGGCCGCCGGCAGCACCAGCAGGTAGGTGAGCAGGTCGGCGCCTTCGGGGTCCATTGTGGACAGTGTTGCGGTGTACTCGGTGCGCAGGGCGGTCAGGGCCTGGCGCAGGTCGCCGGAGCCGATGCCGAGGTGGAACAGGTCCCGGCGCAGCGCGGGGCGGGTGTACGGGCAGACCGGGCCGCTGCGGCCGAGGTCGGGGTGGCCGGGGATGAGGAAGTCCTTGGCCCAGCGCAGGACCAGCTCCAGCGGCGGTCGCTCGGCCAGTGGCGGCCGACCGGCTTCGACCTCGGAGGCGGTCCAGAGCCGGGGGTTCACCGGACTGTCCTGGGCGCGCGCCACATCGGTCGCAGACTCGGACCGTCGGGCAGCCGGATGTCCTGGCCGTGCGCGGTGAAGCCGAGCAGCCGGGCCGCCGCCTCGCCGCCCGGTGAGCTGGCCTCCAGGTAGATGGGCAGGTCCAGCTGGTCGCAGCGGTCGATGACGTACGGGGCGAGCAGCCTGCCGCGGCCGGTGTGCTGGAGGTCGGGGGCCACGCAGGCGAAGCTGAAGTAGCAGTGCGGCTCTTGTTGCGGGTGCGCGGCGTCCTGGAGCGCGCTGATGGTGCGCAGCCTGGCCGCGTCCTCGCCGAGGGCGGCGGTGAACCGGCGGTCCAGCTCGCGCTGCTGGAACTCGCTCAGCGCGGTGGCCCCCGGCGGCAGGGTGAGCAGTGCGCAGTCCAGGTCGACGGTGGTGTAGACGCCGTGGTTGGCCAGGGACAGGTCCAGGAACACCCGGAACATCCTCGGCGACAACCGCGCCCGCCGCAGGGGGTCCGGGAAGATCCATTCCACCAGTGGGTCGGTGGCGAAGGACTCGGCGAGCAGGCGGGTCAGCGCCGGGACGTCGGCCGGGGTGCCCTTGCGCACCAGGCGGTCCAGGGTGATCATGTGTCCTCCCGTTGTCGGACGAGTTGGGTGACCCGGCGGTGCAGCGCCTCGATCGCCGGCTCCGCCTCGGGTTTGAGCAGCACGCTGCGCAGCACCCGGGCCGCGGCGGCGTCGGCGCGCACGCCGGGGTGGCGGCGGCCCAGCTCGGCCGCGGTGACCCGCAGGGTGCTGAGGTAGATCGGATCGGCCTCATCGGCCATGCCCTCGGCCAGCGCCCGCGCCGATGCTCCGTCCACTTCGGACAGTGTGTCGCGGCGCGGGAAGTAGGTGAGGATGTCCAGTTCCGGCTGCTGGTAGAGCACCAGCTCCTCGGACTTCTCGATCAGCTCCGCCCAGTGCAGCGCGGCTCGCCGCCCGGCCGCGAGCACCTCGCCGAGGCCAGTCCTGGTCAGCGGCAGCACCTTCAGCGTCAGCCACAGCGCGGCCGCGGCGGCCCCGGCCCGGCTGCACTCCAGGGAGATCTCGCCCAGGTGCAGCTCGTCGGAGGTGAAGTAGGTGTAGGGCGAGTCGTGCCGGTAGAAGCGGCCGACCGCCGGGTCGGCGAAGAGGACCGCGCCGCAGCCGTAGGGCTGGAGGCCGTGCTTGTGCGGGTCGATGGTCACCGAGTCGCAGCGCCGGATCGCGGCGAACGGCTCGGCGGGCACGCCCAGTTCCCCGGCCAGCAGGGCGAAGAAGCCGCCGTAGGCCGCGTCCACGTGGATGCGCACGCCGTACTTCTCCTTCAGCGCAAGGACTTCGTGGATGGGGTCCACCGCGCCCAGTCCGGTGGTGCCGGGGGTGAGCACCACGGTGCCCACGTCGCCTCGGCGCAGTCTCCGTTCCAGCGCAACCAGATCCATCCGGCCCAGGCCGTCGGCGGGCACCGGTTCGCTGGGCACGCCGAGCAGCCGGCACATCCGGCCGTGCGTGTAGTGCGCCTCCGCGCTGTGCAGGATCAGCTTGCCGGGACGGGTTTCCCGCGCCACGAACAGCGCTTCCAGGTTGGCGATGGTGCCGCTGGTGGTGAGGTGTCCTAAATGGACTGGCAGGCCGAACATCCCGGCCAGCGCGGCGATCACCTCGCGTTCCATCCGCGCGGTCGCCGGGCCGCCGTCCAGGGCGTGGTTGTTCGGGTTGACCAGCATCGCGGCCAGGTAGCCGACCACGGCGGCCGGGTGCGGCGGCTTGACCATCTGCGCGGCGTAGCGCGGGTGGCCGAACGGGTAGTTGGCCCGCATCCGGTCGCCGAACTCGGCGAAGGCGCGGCCGAAGTCGGCGTCGGTGACCGCGTTCGCCGGGTGCGGGGCGACCGGGCCGAAGCTCGCCGCCCAGTTGTCCACCAGGTCGACCGCGCTGCCCAGCCAGTGTCGGAGATCCACGAGAACCAGCCTCGCCACTGGCTCCACGTGGAACCTCCCGCTGAGAGGGGACCCGCCACTACCGCAGCGGGAGCGGAGTCCCGGTTGCCACGGGACCTCCGGACCCGTATACTCGGATACGAGTACTCGGAACGGAGCAGAGATGGCCACCACCTACCGCCGCTCGAACCCGCTGGCCCTCGCCCTGCTGTCGCTGCTCTGGGAACGCGAGATGCATCCCTACGAGATGGCCACCACGCTGCGCGAACGGCACAAGGACGAGAGCGTCAAGCTCAACTGGGGCACGCTGTACACGGTGGTCGAGTCGCTGGCCAAGCACGGGCTGATCGAGGCGGCCGGGGCCGAGCGGGACGGGCGGCGGCCGGAACGCACCCCGTACCGGCTGACCGAGGCCGGGCTGGCCGAGCTGAACGACTGGCTGCGCGAGCTGATCGCGGTGCCGCATAAGGAGTATCCGCGGTTCGAGGCCGGGGTCTCCCTGCTCGGCATCCTGCCGCCTGAGGAGGCGGCGCGACTGCTCGGTCAGCGCGCGGAGACCCTGGCCGGACAGGCCGAAGGGCTGCGCTCGGTGATGGCCGACCTACGCGCCCAGGGCTTGCCCGCGCTGGCCTGGATCGAGCTGGAGTACCGGGTGGCCATGATCGAGGCCGAGCACCGCTGGGTCTCCGGCGTGGTCGAGGGCATCGAGCAGCACACCATCGAGGGCGCGGACTGGTGGCGCGACTGGCACGCGCGGGGCGCGAAGCCGGGTCAGCTGCCGCCGTTCGGCCCACCAGACGCACAGTCCGAAGTGGACTGACGCGCTTCTCGGCGCGGTGCGCCAACACCGCGCCGAGAAGTGGACACACAAGCACCGCGTGGCGGCCCTCGCGCCCGGTAACGCGAACCCAGGATAGCCGGGGACGCCACGCGGACCATCCGAGAAGGAGCATCCGCATGTCCGAGATCAACGAGACCTTCCAGCGCCTGGTCGAGGCCTGGAACAACGGCGACGCCACCGCCTACGCCGCGCAGTTCACCGAGGACGTCGACTACGTCACCTTCCACGGCCTGCACATCCGCGGCCGCGCGGAGCTGGCGGCCGGGCACGCCAAGCTGTTCGCCGGTCCACTCAAGGGCGTCAAGCTCGGCGGCGGGTCGGCCGGGGCGGTGCCGCCCTCGGTCAAGTTCCTCGCCCCGGACGTCGCGGTGGTGGTCAACTCCGGCGGCAGCAGCCTGCCGGGGCAGGACGCCCCCGCCCCGGAGCGCGACTCGGTGACCACCGCGGTCGTGGTGCGCACCGAGGACAGGTGGCTGATCAGCGCTTTCCAGGTGACCCGGCGGCAGGCACTCTGACGCACCGGCTCCTTGACGCCCGGTGTCAAGTACTTTACGTTTGCCGTCAAGTAGCAAGCGGAGGTACTCGATGCCCAGTCCGACGTCCGCGCACACCGCCCTGGTCGAGCAGCTGCTGCGACTGAGCGAGCAGCGGCTGCTCGACCCGCTGGAGATCCTGCTCCAGTCGGCCGAACCCCTGGCCACCGCGCGCACGTACCTGCGCGCCGCGGTGGAGACCCAGGCGGCGCAGCTGCTCGGGCGGGACGAACAGCTGGCCCGGCAGGCGGCCGCCAGGGTGATCGGCGCGCTGTACCCGGGTGATCAGCCGTTCGACCCGCCGCTGGAGTGGTGGCGGACGCCGCTGGGCCAGGTCGTGGCCCGCCGGGTCGGGCACCCGGCCACCGAGGCGGTTCCGTACTCGGTGGCCGGGGCGATGCTCGGCGTCACCCGGCAGGGCGTGCACGACCTGGTCAACCGGCACAAGCTCGACCGGCACCCCGACGGCGGCGTGCGCACCGAGTCCGTCCGCGCCCGGCTACTCGCCAGAGAGGACGGAAACACATGGGGGACAACATGATCGAGCTGACGGTCGAGTCGGGTCCGGTACCCATCGCGGTGCGGGACCACGGCGGCGACGGCCCGCCGGTGCTGCTGCTGCACGGGCTCGGCGGGTCGATGGCGCACTGGGACCCGGTAGTGCCGGAGCTGACCGGAACCCACCGGGTGGTGCTGATGGACCTGCGCGGGCACGGCGGTTCCGGGGTGGGGCCGTGGAGCTGGCCGGCCGCGCTGGCCGACGTCGAGGCGGTGATCGCCGCACTCGACCTGGGCAGCCCGGCGGTGGTTGGCATGTCGCTGGGGGGCATGGTCGCCACCCGCTGGGCGGCCCGGCCGGGCTGTCCCGGCGCGGTCAACCTGGACGGCCTGCGCGGGTACCTGACCGCGCCGGAGAACTACCCCGGCCTCGATCCCGCCTTGCGGGAGAAGGAACTCGCCCGGCTGCGGGCGCTGTTCGACGAGCAGGCGGCCGCGGTCACCGGGCCGCTGGCGGAGATCATCGACGACCTGCGGGCGGCCGTGGAGGAGGACCACCTCGCCGCCTGCCGGGCGGCCCGCTCACCGCTGCTGGTGGTCGCGGCCACCGAGAACCTGCCCGCACAGGACCAGTTCCCCGAGCTGACCGAGGCGTACCGCCGGGGACTGGACCGGGATCTGGCCACGCTGGCCGAGGTGTGGCACGTGCAGGTCGAGCGGATCGGCAGCAGTCACGCCATGGTCCGGGAGCACCCGGCCGAGGTGGCCAAGCTGATCAGGGAGTTCCTGGCGGTCTGAGCGCACCGCGGCCCACCATCCACAGTGGACGGTGGGCCGCGGTGGTCAGCTCAGCAGCGGATCGGCTTGGCGTTGGCCGGGTCCAGCGAGTTGGCCACCAGCTGGTGCACCAACGGGTCGATCGCGACCAGGATGTGCTCGGAGATGTTGAACCGGCACAGGTCCTGCAGCACGTAGTTGGTGGCGTTGGGCGCGTGCATGTACCCGCTGGTGTAAGGCACCACCGCCTCGTCGTAGCGGGTCATCACGTTGGTGTAGGTCACCCCCGGCACCGCGACGCCGTCCTGGTTGAGCTTGCGCAGGAACTCCGAGCCGTGCAGGAACTGCAGCGCGGAGGGGAACACCGGGCCCATGATGCCGTCGATGACCGGGCCGAGGCCGAGCTTGCGGGCGAAGTCCAGCAGCTTGGGCAGGGCGAGCAGCTGGCTGCCGTCCCACAGCGGGGTCAGCGCCACGTAGCGGTTGACCTTGTCCTTGCCGCCGAGGAACTTCACGTAGTAGTTGGGCATCAGGCTGCCCTCGGAGTGCCCGACGATGTTCACCTTGCGCGCACCGGTGTGCTTGAGCACCCGGTCCACGAACGCGCCGAACTCCTGGGCGCTCTGCTCCATGGGCAGCCGGCCACCGATCTGGTTGATCGGGAACGGAGTCCCGGCAGGCACCCCGTAGGTCAGCGCGAACACGCAGTGGCCCTGTGCCTTCAGCTTCGGCGACAGGGCGAACCAGTTGAGCGTCATGTTGGCGCTGGCGCCATGCGCGAGCACCACCGGTTCGGGGTGGGCCTTGCTCGGCTTGCACGCCCAGTCGTTGGCGCCGGGCGGCGAGCCCGGCTCGGTGGGCGGCACCGCGGCCGACGCCGCCCCGGCGCCCACCACCAGCACGGTCAAGGCTGTCACCAGGGCAAATACCAGGGCACGCAACGTCCTCATCGACACCAGGTGTCCCTTCCATCAGCGGGTGGCCCCGGGCTAATCGTGATCGTGGTCACGCTGTGGTGGAATGGGTGCGAGCACAGCCTTGGCCCGGCCGCGGTTGTGCTCACGCACAACGACGAGGTTGGGCGGTCCCCCAGGTGATGACTCCGACTTTCCCGGCCGCGGTGCGCAGGCTGGCCAGGGAGCTCGCCGGCCGCGTGCCCGAGCTGGCCTTCGCCCTGGCCACCCGGATCCGCGCCGAGGTGCCCGTCTACCAGGACGAACGGCTGGTCGCCTTCGCCGACCTGGTGGCCGAGTGCCAGGCCAACCTGGCGCAGGGCCTGCGCGATGTGGACAGCCCGTCCTGGAACGGCACGGACGCGGCCCGTCGCCTCGGCCGCCGCCGCGCCGAGCAGGGCTTCCCGGTGGAGGCGACCCTGCGCAGCTACCGCATCGGCGGGCAGTTCATGTGGGAGACCTTCGTCAGCGCGGCCGGCGCCGACCTGGGCGACCAGCGCGCGGTGCTGGCCGCCGCGACCACGCTGTGGACCTTCATCGACACCTACTCCGCCGCACTGGCCGAGGGGCACCGGCAGGCCAGCGAGGACCGGGCGCGCACCGACACCGAGGTCCGCTCCGCGCTGCTGGAGGCGCTGTTCGCGGGCAACTCCGCGGCCGGCCGCTCGCTGCTGGACTGCGCGGCCGACCTGCGGCTGCCCGCGGCGGGACGGTTCCTGGTGGTGGTCGCGGACACGCACGCGCTGCCCAGGATCGAGGAGCGGCTGCGGCTGCGCGGCACCGTGTCGGTGTGGCGGCAGGAGATCGACGCCCAGGCCGGCATCGTGCTGCTGCCGCCGAGCGGCTCGCCGGAGCAGCTGTGCGCGCACCTGGCCGGGCACACCAGGGCCAGGGTCGGGGTCAGCGCGGAGTACCACCAGATCGAGGCCACGCCCGGCGCCCGGCACGCCGCCGGACTGGCCCGCGCGGCGGTGGGCACGCACGGTCCCGGGGTGCTCCGGCACGACCAGGCCCCGGTGCCGATCCTGTTGGCCAGCGCGCCGGAGGCGGCCCGCGCGGTGGCCCAGGCCGCGCTCGGCCCGGTGCTCGACCTGCCCGCGCGGGACCGGGAGCTGGTGCTGGAGACCTTGCGGGTCTGGCTGGCGCACGACGGCGCGACCAGTGCCGCGGCGGCGGAGCTGCACTGCCACCGCAACACGGTCCGGTATCGGTTGCGCAGGCTGGAAGAGCTCACCGGACTGGCACTGACCAGCCCGAAAGCGTTGAGCCAGTTGCATTTGGCGTTGGAGGCACTGCGGTTGTCACCCCCGGCCGACCACCCCGCCGAGCGGGTAGGTTCTTGATCGTGACTACCCCACCGCCGACACCCGGCCGACGCAGGCCGGGTCCCGCACCCCGGTTGAGCCGGGACCTCATCGCCGAGGCGGTGCTGGGGGTCGGCTTCGAGGAGGTCACGGTCACCGCGGTGGCGCAGCGGCTCAACGCCACGCACGCCGCGCTGTACCGGCACGTCACCGACCGGGACGACCTGGTGCGGGCGGCGATCGAACGGGTCGCCGACCGCGCGCCGCAACCGCTGCTGGGCCCGGACTGGGAGGAGCTGCTGCGCGGCGAGGCCTGGGTGCGCTGGCGGATCTTCACCGAGTACCCGGGCATCCGCCAGGCCATCTCCGGCCTGGCCTCGCCCACCGATCCCTTCGCCGCCCGCGCCCTGCCCGTCATCCGGCACCTGGTGGTGCTGGGTTTCGCGCCGGACGCGGCAATGCTGGCCACCGACGTGGTGGTGGACATGGTGGACGAGTCGGCGGTGACCGCGGTGGACGCCCGGCGGCTGGGCCCGGACGCGGTGGCCGAGCAGCTGCGCGAGACCTTCCCCGGCCCGGACGACGAGGAGCTGCGCCGGATCGCCTTCGAGGCCATGGTCGAAGATCAGGACGAGTGGTTCGGCGCCAAGCTGGACGTGGTGCTCGCCGGGATCCGCGTCACACTCACTCCGGGGACAGCGGCTACCCCGAAGGGTGACGCCTGACCCACTCATGCCGCGCACACCCCCCGCCGGCGTGATACTGCCCCGGTCACCCACCCGGGGAGGACTGCCATGAACGAGCGGGGACTCACCCCCAAGGACATCCGCGAGGTGGAGTTCAGCATGTCCACGCTGCTCCGCCGCGGCTACGACGAAGGCGAGGTCGACGCCTTCCTGGACCGCGTCGAGGCCACCCTGCGGGGCGCCGACTCGGTCACCGCCCGCCAGGTCGACGAGGTCACCTTCAGCAGGCCGCCACTGGGCCGCCGCGGCTACAACGTCGACGAGGTGGACGCCTTCCTCGACCAGGTCGTGGTCACCCTCAGCGCGGTGGACGAAGCCACCGGCTGACCGCCCGCGGGCCGGGGCGTCCGGCCCGCGGGAGCCGGGTCAGCCGCTGGTGCTGTCGCGGCCGTTCTCGATGTGGCCGCACAGGCGGCGGTGGAAGGCGCCGTCGCCCTGGACGCGGATGGTCAGGTCGTACCAGCCGCGGGTGGCCGCGGCCGAGTGGTGCACGGTGCGGCTGGACGAGGGCGCGACCCGGATCTTGCGGCCGTCCAGGTCAAAGGTGAGCGGGGTGCCGCCGGTGTTGCGCAGGGTCAGGCGGAGCAGGCGGGAGATCGCCGCGATCTCGCTGACGACCTCGGCGGCGGAGTTCTTGTCGCCGCCGAACTCGCGGCGGAAACCGTTGGGGCCCAACAGGGTCAGCCGGTACGCGGAGCCAGTGAGCGGGACTGAGTCGGTCTTCGCGCCCGCCACGTCGTAGTGCCGGGGCGCCGGGAACTCGCCGCCGTAGGAGTGCAGGGACAGGTGCGCGCTGGCCCGGCCGGAGTTGGTCAGGCGCAGCAGCAGGTGGGTGCCGGTGGCGTCCAGGGCGGCCGTGGCGTCCGGCTGGTAGGGCAGCGGGCGAGCGGGGCGGGCGCCCGGTTCGGGGGTGGGCAGCACGCCCTTGGCCGGGGGCGACGGACGCCAGCGGGAGATCGCGGGCGGGGTTTTCACCGGCTGCGCGGGCACCCGGCCCGGACGGCGGCCGTGGAAGTCGAAGACCGAGGTCAGGTCGCCGGTGACGGTGCGCCGCCAGGTGCTGATGTTGGGTTCGCGGACGCCGAGCCAGGTCTCCAGGAAGCGCAGCACCGAGGTGTGGTCGAAGACCTGGGAGTTGACGTAGCCGCCGACCGTCCACGGGGACACGATGGTCGCGGGCACCCGGAAGCCCAGGCCGATGGGCAGGCCGTCCACGAACTCGTCCGCGGTGCCCGGCGGCGGGACCGGCGGGGGCACGTGGTCGAAGTAGCCGTCGTTCTCGTCGTAGTTGATGATCAGCGCGGTGTGCCGCCACACCTCCGGGTCCGAGGCCAGCGCGTCCAGCACCTGGTAGGTGATGCCGGCGCTGGCCGCGGGCGAGGACGCGCCGGGGTGCTCGGAGTCCAGCGCCGAGGGCACCAGGTAGGACACCTCCGGCAACCGGCCCGCGGCGATGTCGGCGCGCAGCGAGGCGGCCAGCTGACCGGTCGGCACCCGGTGCAGGCCGCGGTCGTAGAGCGCGCGCTCCTCGGCGGTCAGCGTGGCCACGCCCTTGGCCAGCAGGTCCAGCAGTCGTTGCCGCTCAACGGGTTCGGCCTTGCGGACCTGGCCGAAGAAGGTGTCCATGCTCTTGAAGTCACCGGCCGGCGCCAGCGCCTTGCGCGCGATCGCCTTGAAACGACTGAAGAACTCCAGCGCGTTGTCCTGGAAGTTGTCCCACTCCTGGTAGACCTGCCAGCTGCGGCCCGCTTCCTGCAGGCGTTCCGGGTAGGTGGTCCAGTCGTACCCGGGGTGCTTGTCCTCGTCGTAGGCCCAGTTGCGCACCGCGCGGCGCTGCTGGTTCGGCGGCGGCTCGAAGCCGACCGTGCCGCTCATCAGGTACATCCGGTTCGGGTTGGTCGCGCCGAAGACCGAGCAGTGGTAGGCGTCGCACAGGGTGAAGGTGTCGGCCAGCTCGTAGTGGAACGGGATGTCGGCGCGGTCGTAGTAGGCCATGGTGGCCGGGGACTTCGCGGCGATCCAGCCGTCCAGCCTGCCCTGGCCCCAGGCCTTGTGCCCGCCGTCCCAGTCGTGGTCCAGGTCGCCGATGTAGTGCACCGCGTCCCCTGGCCGCTGGCTGTCCTTGGCCGCCTGCCGCACCGAGAACGGCAGCACCGGCTCGCCACCGGCCCTGGGCTGGGCGAAGACCGAGCCGCCACCGGGCAGTTCGAGCGCGTTGCGGTCGCCGAAGCCGCGCACCCCGCGCAGCGTGCCGTAGTAGTGGTCGAAGGCCCGGTTCTCCTGCATCAGCACCACCACGTGCCGCAGGTCGCGCAGGCCCCCGGCCGGGGCGGGCAGGGCGAGCGCGCGGTGCAGGGACGGGGGCAGCAACGAGCCGAGCGCGGCGGCGCCGAGGGTGGCGGCTCCGGTGGTGAGCACCCGGCGGCGGGAGACAGCGGTCATTCCGCCAACTTCACCCGGCAGGCGTGGGTTGGGTAGGGGCGAAGGGATGACCATCGAGTGAATGAATGGCCCGCGCCGCGCCGGTCAGTACACTCACCGCTACGGACCGGGCGCACTCGGTTCCGTTCGGTCACCGGTGTCAGGGGAAGGTGAGCCGTGGAGCAGCGGCCGAGCTGGGTGCCGAAGGAAGTCGATGTGTCCAAACCGAGCGCGGCCAGGGTCTACGACTACTTCCTGGGTGGCAGCTACAACTTCGCGGTGGACCGCGCCTTCGCCCAGCAGCTGCTCTCGGTCGCGCCGACCATGCCGATGGTGTGCAGGCAGAACCGCTCCTTCCTGCGCCGCGCGGTGCAGTACATCCTCGGCCACGGCGTGCGGCAGTTCCTGGACATCGGCTCCGGCCTGCCCACCACCGGCAACGTGCACGAGATCGCCCAGGCGGCCTACCCGGACGCCAAGGTGGTCTACGTGGACAACGAGCCGGTCGCGGTGGCGCACAGCGAGTTGATGTTGAAGGACAACGACAGCGCGACCATCCTGCACGCCGACGTGCGCGACCCGGACTGGATCCTCAACGCCCCGCAGACCAGAGCCCTGATCGACTTCGACCAGCCGGTGGCGCTGCTCATGGTGGCCCTGCTGCACTTCGTGCCCGATGCCGACGAGCCCGCGGCGTTCATGCGCCGGTACCGGGAGGTGCTCGCGCCGGGCAGCTTCCTCGCGCTGTCCCAGGGCACCGAGGAGCGGCAGCCGCCACAGGTGCACGCGGTGCGCGACCTGTACAACCAGCGGGCCAACCGGGTGACCACCCGCACCAGCGCGGAGATCACCGCGTTCATGGGCGACTTCGAGATCGTCGAGCCCGGTCTGGTGTTCACCCCGGAGTGGCGGCCGGAGTCGCCCTCGGACGTGCCGGACGAGCCGGAGCTGGCCGGGTTCTACGCGATTGTGGGGCGCAAACCGTGACCGTGGCAGACCGCCGGCTGTGGGTGCCGACCGAGGTGAACGTGGACGCGCCGAGTGCGGCCAGGGTCTACGACTACCTGCTGGGCGGCAGCTACAACTTCGCCGCCGACCGGGCCTTCGCGCAGCAGGCCATCGCCATCCACCCCGGCCTGCCCATGGTGTGCCGGGAGAACCGCTCCTTCCTGCGCCGCGCGGTGCGTTTCTGCGCGGACAACGGGATCCGGCAGTTCCTGGACATCGGCTCCGGCCTGCCCACCTCCGGCAACGTGCACGAGGTGGCCCCGGAGGCCAGGGTGGTCTACGTGGACAACGAGCCGGTCGCGGTGGCGCACAGCCGGATGATGCTGCGCGGCTCGGACCGGGCCGCGATCGTGCACGCCGACCTGCGCGACCCGGACACGATCCTGAACGCGCCGGAGACCAGGCGGTTACTCGACTTCGACCAGCCGGTCGGGCTGCTGATCGTGGCCGTGCTGCACTTCGTGCTGGACACCGAGCTGGTGAAGTCGGTGCTGGCCCACTACCGCGAACAGTTGGCGCCGGGCAGTGTGCTGGTGCTCTCGCACGGCACCCTCGAGGAGCAGGCGCCCTCGGCCCGGAAGATCCAGGAGCTCTACAACCGCAGCCCCAACAAGGTCATCACCCGCACGAAGCAGGAGTGCGTCGAGCTGATGGACGGATTCGAGATCATCGAGCCCGGCGTGGTGTTCACCCCGCTGTGGCGGCCCGAGCCGCTGGCCGAGCGCCCGGCGCGCCCGCAGGACGCGGGCTGGTACGGCATGGCGGGCAGGTTGCCATGACCGAGAACCCGAGGTCGAGCTGGGTGCCCCAGGGCGTGGACGTGGAGCGCCCCAGCGCCGCGCGCATCTACGACTACTACCTCGGTGGCGGCTACAACTTCGAGTCCGACCGGCAGTTCGCCCGCAAGGCCATCGCGCTGCTGCCCAGCCTGCCGATGATCGCCCAGCAGAACCGGGTGTTCCTGCGGCGGGCGGTGCGCTTCTGCGTGCAGCACGGGATCCGGCAGTTCGTGGACATCGGCTCCGGCATCCCGAGCGTGGGCAACGTGCACGAGGTGGCCCAGCAGATCAACCCGGAGGCCAGGGTGGTCTACGTGGACAACGAGCCGGTCGCGGTGGCGCACAGCCGGATGATGCTCTCCGGCGACCCGCGCACCGCGGTGGTGCAGGCCGACGTGCGCGACCCGGACTCGATCCTCAACGCCCCGGAGACCAGGGCGCTGATCGACTTCGACGAGCCGGTCGGGCTGCTGATGGTGGCGCTGCTGCACTTCATCCCGCCCGCCGACGAGCCCAAGGCGTTCCTGGCGCAGTACCGGGACGCGATCGCGCCGGGCAGCTACCTGGCCCTCTCGCACGCCACCGTGGAGCACCAGCCCGCGATCACCGAGCAGGTCCGGCAGCTCTACGAGAGCAGCCAGAACCCGATGACCTCGCGCACCAAGGCCGAGCTGGAGGTGCTCTTCGACGGGTTCGACCTGGTCGCGCCGGGCATCGTGTTCACCTCGGCCTGGCGGCCGGAGAGCCCGGAGGAGGTCGGTGACGACCCGGAGCGGTCGGTGATCTACGCCGCGGTCGGGCGACGGCGGTGACCGTGGATGCCTGACCACGCGGCGTTCGCCAGGGCCTGGACCGCACAGGTCTACGGCACCAGCTTCGTCTCGATGTCCCGGCCGGAGACCGAGCACTTCCTGCTCGGCCTGACCGACCGGCTGGTCGCCGCGCTGACCGCGGAGCCGTTCAGCGCGGTGCCCGCCGCGCAGGTGGCCGAGGACCTGGTCGCCGCGCACTACACCGGCCCCACCGTGCTGGACCGGACGTTACGCCTGGTCGGCGACCAACTTCTGTCCACAGTGGACTTACCTGCGCACGGCGAGCTGCCCAGCCGGGTGGTCGCGCTGATGGCCGCGCTGGCCGCCGGGTACGCCGATGCCTTGCGCGAGCGCACCTTCGACGAGCAGGAGACCATCAAGCGGGCCGTGCTGCGCGCCCGTGACGACGCCGAGACCGCCTTGCGCGCCAGCGACGCCCGGTTCCGGGCGGTGTTCTCGGTCTCCCCCATCGGCATCGCGATCACCGACCTGCACGGCCGGATCGTGGAGGCCAACGGCGCGCTGCAGGAGATCCTGCGCAGCCAGGCGAGCGCGCTCATCGGCTGCACGCTGGCCGAGCTGGTGCACCCGGAGGACGCGGCCGCGCTGACCCGGTGCGAGGCCGAGCTGGAGCGCGGCGAGATCGAGCTGTACCGCACCGAGAAACGCTTCCTGCTGCCCGACGGCGACCTGGTGTGGGCCTTCCTGTCGGTGGCGCTGATCCACAACGCCCGGGGCCTGCCGACCTACCGGATGGCGATGGTGGAGGACATCTCCCAGCGCCACCTGCTCTACGAACAGCTGCGCAGGCAGACCCTGCACGACCAGCTCACCGGCCTGCCCAACCGGGCCAGGTTCACCAGCGCGGTGGACGGTCTGCTCAGCCAGGCCGGGCCGAACGCGCGGGTGGCGCTGTGCCTGTTCGACCTGGACGGGTTCCGGGTGGTCAACGGCGGGCTCGGGCCGGTGGTGGGCGATGAGGTGCTCAAGGAGGTCGGCGGCCGGATCAGCGACGGCGTGGCCGCCGAGCCGGAGTCGCTGGCCGCCTACCTCGGCGGGGACCGGTTCGCGGTGCTGCTGCCCCGCAGCTCCGGCGCGCAGGCCGCGGTCGCGCTGACCGAGCGGGTGCTGACCGCGATCGGCGAGCCGATCCAGGTGGTCGGGCACCGGCTGACCGTCTCGGCCAGCGCCGGGGTGGTGGAGCGCCCCGCGGCCGGGGTGCGCACCCCGGACCTGTTGCGCGACGCCGACCTCACCCTGCACTGGGCCAAAACCGACGGGCGTGGGCAGTGGACGCTGTTCGACACCGAGCGGGCCCGGCGGGAGCGGGTGCGCTACGAGATGGCCACCACCATGGCGCTGGCCATGGACAACGAGGAGTTCTACCTGGAGTTCCAGCCGGTGGTGCGGCTGCGCGACGGCCTGGTGCGCGGGGTGGAGGCGCTGCTGCACTGGGACCACCCGGAGCTGGGCGTGCTGGTGCAGGACGACTTCTGCGAGCTGGCCGAGGACATCGGGCTGATCGTCCGGCTGGGCCGCTGGGTGCTGCGGGAGGCCTGCGCGCAGGCCGCGGCCTGGGCCGCCGAGCTGGGTGAGCGGGCGCCGGCGGTGAGCGTGAACCTGTGCCCCCGCCAGCTGCGCGACGCCGACCTGGTGCGCGATGTGCAGGCCATCCTGCGGGACACCGGGCTGGCCCCAGACCGGCTGTGGCTGGAGATCCCGGAGAGCGCTGTCCCGGTGGAGGCCACCGAGGCCATCGAGACGCTGACCATCCTGGCCGAGATGGGCGTGGAGATCCTGCTGGACCGCTTCGGCAAGTCCCCCGCCGACCCGGCCCACCTGCGCAACCTGCCGCTGCACGCGGTGAAGGTGCACCGGGTCCCGCTGTCGGGCTCCGGCAACGGCGCCGACCCGGCGCGGGAGCGGATGGTCGCGGACCTGATCGCGCTGGCGCACGTGCTGGAGCTGCCGGTGATCGTGGCGCACGTCCGCGACGCCGAGCAGGTGCGGCGGCTGACCGAGCTGGGCTGCGACGCGGCCCAGGGCCCCTACTTCGGGGTGGCCGGCACGCCGGAGGACGCGCGGGCGCTGCTGTCCGGGCAGTCCCCCAGCCGAGGTTGAGTAGTTCCCCGCTGTGCCGCGCCGCCGGTCTCGGCGAGTATTTGCCGCAGACGACGCGCCCGGACCTCAGGGGGAGGGCGATCATCAGGGGGATCCGGCGCGGGGAGGCGCTGGTCGGGGGTGATCCGGTCGGGCGCGTCGTCTATGGGGGCTCTGCCGCTACGAGACTCTGCCGCTACGAAGACTCCGCCGCCAGCTCCCGCGCGATCCGCAGGAACCGCGCGATCCAGGGGGCGCGGGAACCGGCCGGCCAGGCCAGCACGGTCCGGTACGGGGCGGCGTCGCGCACCGGCCGGTACTCGATGTCCGCCCGTGCGCTGTGCCTGGCCAGCGAGGACGGCACCAGGGCGATCGCCTGGCCGAGCGCGACGGTCTCCAGCAGCAGCGAGTTGTCGTGCGCCTCGGGCCCGTCCGGCAGATCGTGGTCCCGGCCCGCCCAGTAGGCCCGCGCGGCCGGGGTCGCGCCCGGCCACTGCGGCATCGGGTGGCCGCGGAGGTCGGCGCAGTCCAGCACCGCCCGCGCGGCCAGCGGGTGCCCCAGCGGCAGCGCGGCCACCCTGGGTTCGCACAGCAGCGGCTCGACGTCGAACCCGGTGTGCTCGGCGGGTGAGCCGATCAGGGCCAGGTCGGCACGGCCATCGCGGAGCATGGCGGTCTGCTCGCCGTACCCGCTGATCACCACCTCCACCCGCGGGGCATCCGGCAGCGCCGCGTGCGCGGTGACCATGCGGCGCAACAGTTCGGTGGCCACGCCGGCCTTCGCGGTGATCACCACCGTCGGGGTGGGCGCGCCCGCGCGGCGGGTGCGGTGCACCGCGGCGGAGAGCGCGTCCAGCACCCGGCCGGTCTCGGTGAGCAGGGCCTGCCCGGCGTCGGTCAGCTCGACCCTGCGGGTGTCCCGCAGGAACAGCGGCACGCCGAGCCGCCGCTCCAGCTGGCGGATCGCCCTGGACAGCGCGGGCTGGGCGATGCCGAGCCCGGCCGCCGCCCTGGAGAAGTTGAGCTGCTCGGCCACGGCGCGGAAGTACCGCAGCTCGCGCACCTCCACCTCGCTCATGCCGCCAGGGTATAAGCACAGACCAAGCCGGTATTTCCGGCCGCGCCCCGGCCCTGGTGGGGTGAGCGCATGAGCAATTCGGTGGCGCTGGTGACCGGCATCATCCCGTGGTGACCGAGGTGGGAGAGATGAGCGAACAGCACAAGCGGACCGTCCAGGACTTCCTCAACCTGGCCTTCAACTACAAGCGCCCGGCGGAGGCCTTCGCCCGGCACGTGCACCCGGACTACGTCCAGCACAACCCGCACGCCCCGGACGGCGCCGCCGCCTCGGCCGCGCACCTGACCGACTTCGTCGCCCGGTTTCCCGCGCTGAGCCTGGAGATCAAGCGGGTCTTCGCCGACCGGGACCACGTGATCACGCACTGCCACCTGAAGCTGACGCCGGAGAGCAGGGGCACGGCCATCATGGACATCATGCGGCTGTGGGAGGGACGGATCGTGGAGCACTGGGACGTGGCGCAGGAGGTGCCTGAGCAGGCGGCGAACAGCAACACCATGTTCTAGGACCTAAGCTGGGCACTCGTGCTCTACCGACTGATCCTCTCCCTGGTGCTGCGGCGGTTCGACGCCGAGCGGGTGCACCACCTGAGCTTCGGCGCGCTGAAGCTGCTGGCCGCGATTCCCGGGGTGCTGCCGCTGGTGCGCCGCCTGCTCGCGCCGAGGGACCCGGCGCTGCGGACCAGGGTGCTCGGGCTGGACCTGCCGGGGCCACTGGGGCTGGCCGCCGGGTTCGACAAGGACGCCACCGGGCCGGACGCGCTGGCCGCGCTGGGTTTCGGGTTCGTGGAGATCGGCACGCTGACCGCGCACGCCCAGCCGGGCAACCCGAAGCCGCGGCTGTTCCGGCTGTTCGCCGACCGGGCCATCGTGAACCGGATGGGCTTCAACAACGGTGGCGCGGCGGCGGCGGCCCAGCGGCTGCGGGCCCGGCGAGCACGCGGGCAGTCCGGGGTGGTCGGGGTCAACATCGGCAAGACCAAGGCCACGCCCGAGGCCGAGGCGGTCGGCGACTACGTGACCAGCGCGAAGCTGCTGGCCGGGGTCGCCGACTACTTCGTGGTCAACGTCAGCTCGCCCAACACCCCCGGCCTGCGCAACCTCCAGGCCGTGGACCAGCTGCGACCGCTGCTCACCGGGGTGCGGGCGGCGCTGGACGAGGCGGGCCGGCGGGTGCCGCTGCTGGTCAAGATCGCGCCGGACCTCTCCGACGAGGACGTGGACGCGGTCGCCGACCTGGCGCTGGAGCTGGGCCTGGACGGGATCATCGCGACCAACACCACCATCGGCCGGGACGGGCTGGCCAGCCCCGCCGCCGAGGTGGCGCGGGCCGGGGCCGGCGGGCTGTCCGGGGCGCCGCTGAAGCAGCGGTCGCTGGCCGTGCTGCGGCGGCTGCGCGCCCGGACGGGTGACCGGCTGGTGCTGGTCTCGGTCGGCGGCATCGAGTCGGCCGAGGACGTGTGGCAGCGGCTGCGCGCCGGTGCGAGTCTGGTGCAGGGCTACACCGGCCTGATCTACGGCGGCCCGCTGTGGCCGTGGCGGATCCACCGAGACCTGTCCAGGAGGCTGCGTGCCAGTGGTTACCGCTCCCTCGATGAGGTGGTTGCCCGCGACTGACCCGGTCAGCGGTTTACAAGGTCGGGCCGGTTCTTGAAAATCACCGGCATGCTCCGCCTCCTGCGCATGCTCCTGTGCCTGCTGCTGGTGGCGCCGTTGCTGGCCTCCGGACCGGCGGGCGCGACCGCTCTGGCCGCCTGCCCGGAGCCCGCCCAGCCCAAGCGGCAGCTGCGCGGGCTGTGGATCGCCAGCGTGTCCAACATCAACTGGCCGTCCCGGCCCGGCCTGACCGTCGCGCAACAACAGGACGAGTACCGGCGGCTGCTGGACCGGGCCAAGCAGCTGCGGTTCAACGCGGTGTTCGTGCAGGTCCGCCCGGCTTCGGACGCGTTCTACCCGTCCACCCTGGAACCGTGGTCGCAGTACCTGACCGGGACCCAGGGCCAGTCCCCCGGCTACGACCCGCTGGCCTTCCTGATCGCCGAGGCGCACGCCAGGGACCTGGAGTTCCACGGCTGGTTCAACCCGTACCGGGTGAGCACCCAGCCCGATCCGGCCAAGCTGGTGCCCAGCCACCCCGCACGGGTGAACCCGGACTGGGTGATCCGCTACGGCAACGGGCTGGTCTACAACCCCGGCCTGCCCGCGGTCCGCGCGCACGTGCGCAACGTGATCAGCGATGTGCTCGGCCGCTACGACCTGGACGGCGTGCACTTCGACGACTACTTCTACCCCTACCCGGTGGCCGGTCAGGAGTTCCCGGACGAGGCGACCTACCGCCAGCACGGCGCGGGTTTCCCGGTGAAGGCGGACTGGCGGCGGGACAACGTGAACCGGCTGATCAGGGAGATCGGCGAGCAGATCGGCGCGAGCAAGCCCTGGGTGTCCTTCGGGGTCAGCCCGTTCGGCGTGTGGCGGGACAAGCGGCACGACCCGACCGGCTCGGAGACCACCGCTGGCGTGCACAACTACGACGACCTCTACGCCGACACCCGGACCTGGATCCGCAACGCCTGGATCGACTACGTGGCGCCGCAGGTGTACTGGAGCATCGGCTACCCGCCCGCCGCCTACGACAAGCTGATCCCCTGGTGGGCCAAGGAGGTCGAGGGCACCGGGGTGTCCCTCTACATTGGACAGGGCGCCTACAAGATCGGCACCAGCAACCCCGCGGCCTGGACCGACCCGGAGGAGATGCCCAAACACCTGGCGCTCAACCGGTCGCACCCGCAGGTCGGCGGCGACATCTACTACAACGTCAACAGCGTGTTCGCCAACCCGCTGGGCTTCGCCGACCGCCTTAACACCGACCAGCACCGCTACTCCGCGCTGGTGCCGATCCGCCGCACTGTCCCCGGCACCGCGCCCGGCGCACCGGTCTCCGTACGCGCCGAACCGAACCCCGGCGGCGGCTACCGGCTGAGCTGGCAGGCCACCGCGGGCGCGAGCGGGTACGCGGTGTACCGGCTGCCCGGCCACCAGTCCGTCACCGAGTGCTCCACCACCGACCCGGCCACCCTGCTGGGCACCACCCGCGACCTGTCCCTGCTCGACGCGGGCGCGCCGCCCGACCGCCGGTTCACCTACCTGGTCACCGCCCTGGACCGCACCCACCGGGAGGGCACGCCGCGCCCGGTCTGGGTGCCCGCCTTCTGGGAGTTCTGATGCGCCGAATCCTCGTTGCCCCACTGGCCGCGTTATGCGCTCTGCTCGCGGCTCCCGCCTCGGCCACCGCCGGAAAGTCCACCATGATCGACTTCCATGCCTGGCAGTCCGTGCACGACTTCCACCAGGGCGCCAACGAGGGCACCGCGGCCACCCCGAACGGGCTGACCATGGCCAAGCCCGCGGGCACCACCGACTACGCCGATCCGCACACCGGGAAGACCCAGCAGTTCGAGTACGCCCGCTGGACCTCCTCCCGGCGCGCGCTGTCCTTCCCCGCCACCGAGCTCATCGCCTCCTGGAACGCGAGCACCCCGGCCGAGACCTGGTTGCAGGTGGAGCTGCGCGGCCGCGGCGGGTCGTCCACTGTGGACAGCAAGTGGTACGTGATGGGCCGGTGGGCCTCGGCGGACTCGCTGATCAAGCGGACCACGGTGCCGGACCAGGGCGACGCCAACGGGTTCGTGGACGTGGACACCTTCAAGGCCGCCACCCCGTGGACCTCCTACCAGCTGCGGGTGACGCTGTACCGGGTGCCGGGCGCGAAGTCCGCCGCCCAGGTGACCAAGGTGGGCGCGATGGCCTCGGCCATCCCAGACCGGTTCATCGTGCCGGCCAGCGGGCCGGGCGGGGCCTGGGGCATGGAGCTGCCGGTGCCGCGCTACTCGCAGAACGTGCACCGCGGCAACTTCCCGGAGTACGGCGGCGGCGGTCAGGTGTGGTGCAGCCCGACCTCCACCCAGATGGTGCTGGAGTACTGGGGCCGCAAGCCCTCCGCCGAGCAGATGTCCTGGATCCCGCAGGGTTACACCGATCCGAGCGTGGCCTACGCGGCCCGGCACAACTACGACTACGACTACCGGGGCACCGGCAACTGGCCGTTCAACACCGCCTACGCGGCCTCCTTCGGGCTGGCCGGGCACATCACCAGGCTCAGCTCGCTGACCGAGCTGGAACGCTACATCCGGCAGGGCATCCCGGTGATCACCTCGCAGTCGTTCCTGGCCGCCGAGCTCGACGGCGCGGGCTACGGCACCACGGGGCACATCATGGTGGTGGTCGGGTTCACCCGCACCGGTGACGTGATCGCCAACGACCCGGCCTCGCCGGACAACCCGGCGGTGCGGCACGTGTACAAGCGGGCGCAGTTCGAGAACATCTGGCAGCGCACCAAGCGGTACCGGGCCGACGGCTCAGTGGCCGGCGGCCCGGGAGGCATCGCCTACGTCATCCATCCGCGCTGGCTGCCCTTGCCTTGACGCACGGTCAGGGCCGGTAGTGACCGCCACCGCCACCCCGGCCGCGGCCGGTCAGGCGGGCGAGCAGGCGCTGGAGCTTGGCCCGGTTCTTCGGCTTGGACGCCTGCGTGCGGGCCTGGTGGATCAGTCGTTGGCCCTTCGGGCTGGAAGCGAACCGGGCGAGCTTGGAGAACAGACCGGCCATCTCAACTCCTCAAGTTCAGCGGTCGGGTGTTCCCGGTCTACCCGAACGAGCCATGTCCGAATCGCCGGAAACGTGTCCGCCCATTGGAACGAACGCATGGCTGCTCCGGTTCCCGGCGGCGCTGCGGTTAGATGCGCGCATGCGCGTTTCCCTCCTCGCCGCCACACTGGCCCTCGCCGTGGCCGCCACCGCCTGCGCCCCGGCTGACCAGGGCGGATCACCGGGGGCCAGCGGTCCCTCGGACTGCGCCAAGGGCTCACTGAAGACGGTGGCCGCGGGCAAGCTCACCTTCGGCACCGACGAGCCCGCCTACGAGCCGTGGTTCACCGGCAACGACCCGGCCAACGGCAAGGGCTTCGAGTCCGCGGTGGCCTACGCCGTGGCTGGCAAGCTCGGCTTCGCCAAGGAGGAGGTCAGCTGGGTGCGGGTGCCGTTCAACGCGGCCATCCAGCCCGGCCCGAAGACCTTCGACGCGGACCTGAACCAGTTCTCCATCACCGACGAGCGGCGCAACGCGGTGGACTTCTCCGCCCCGTACTACACCGTGCGCCAGGCCGTGGTGGCGCTGAAGGAGTCCCCGGCGGCGACCGCGAAGTCGGTGGCCGAGCTGGCCGGGTTCACCGTGGGCGCCCAGGTCGGCACCACCAGCTACGACGCGGTGACCAACCAGGTCAAGCCGAAGAAGCAGGCCTCGGTCTACAACACCAACGACGACGCCAAGCAGGCCCTGCGCAACAACCAGATCCAGGCGCTGGTGGTGGACCTGCCGACCGCGTTCTACATCACCTCGGCGGAGATCTCCGAGGCGGTCATCGTCGGCCAGCTGCCCGCGGGCGGCGGCAAGCCGGAGCAGTTCGGCGCGGTGCTGGACAAGGGCAGCGCGCTCACCGGCTGCTTCACCAAGGCGGTGGAGGCGCTGCGCGCGGACGGCACGCTGGCCAAGCTGGAGCAGGAGTGGCTGGCCGCGGCCGGCAAGGCGCCGGAGCTCTCGTGACCACAGTGGAACCCAGCTCGATCCAGCGGGAACGCCTGGCGTACCAGCGATCCCGCCGCCGCAAGTCCACTGTGGTCGCTTTGCTGTCCACAGTGGTCTTCGCGGTGGCGGCCTGGCTGACCATCACCAGCGCGCCGGGCTGGCCACGGGTGCGCGACTCGTTCTTCAACTACGAGGCCGCGGTCAAGGCGCTGCCCACGGTGCTGGACGGGCTGTGGCTCAACGTCAGGGTGCTGGTGGTCTGCGAGGTGCTGATCCTGGCGCTGGGCCTGGCGGTGGCCGCGCTGCGCACGCTGCGCGGCCCGGTGTGGTTCCCGCTGCGCGCGCTGGCCACCGGCTACGTGGACCTCTTCCGCGGTCTGCCGCTGATCATCGTGCTGTACCTGGTCGGCTTCGGCCTGCCCGGACTGCGGCTGACCGGCATCCCGAACGAGCCGGTGATCCTGGGCTCGATCGCGCTGGTGCTGGTCTACTCCGCCTACGTGGCCGAGGTCTTCCGGGCCGGCATCGACTCGGTGCACCCCTCGCAGCGCGCCTCGGCCCGCTCGATCGGGCTCACCCACGCCCAGACCATGCGGATCGTGGTGCTGCCGCAGGCGGTGCGCCGGGTGCTGCCGCCGCTGCTCAACGACTTCGTGGCGCTGCAGAAGGACTGCGGCCTGATCTCGGTGCTGGGCGCGGTGGACGCGGTGCGCGCGGCGCAGATCTCCTCGGCCACCGCCTACAACTTCACCCCGTACGTGCTCGCCGGGCTGCTGTTCGTGCTGCTGGCGGTGCCGTCCGGCCGACTGGCCGACTGGGCGAGCGCGCGGGCGGCGCGCCGGCAGTCCGGCGGAGGTGTGGCATGAGCGAACCCGTGCTCCGGGTGCGCAACCTCGTCAAGCGCTACCACGGGAACCCGGTGCTCGGCGGGGTCGACCTGGACGTGGCCGAGCACGAGGTGGTGGTGCTGATCGGCGCCTCCGGCTCCGGCAAGTCCACCCTGCTGCGCTGCGTGAACCTGTTGGAGGAGCTGGACGACGGGCAGATCCTGCTCGACGGCGAGGACATCTCGCACCCGCGCACCGACCCGGATGTGGCCAGGCGGCGGATGGGCGTGGTGTTCCAGGCGTTCAACCTGTTCCCGCACCTGTCCGTGCTGGACAACGTCACCCTGGCGCCCAGGGTCGTGCACAAGGTCGACCGGGGACAGGCCGAGGAGCAGGCGCTGGCGCTGCTGGCCAGGGTCGGCCTGGCGGACAAGGCGAGCAGCTACCCGGACCGGCTCTCCGGCGGCCAGCAGCAGCGGGTGGCCATCGCCCGCGCCCTGGCCTACGAGCCGCGCCTGCTGCTGCTGGATGAGATCACCAGCGCCCTCGACCCGGAACTGGTCGGCGAGGTGCTCTCCCTGGTGCGCGAGCTCGCCGGGCAGGGCCGCACGCTGCTGATGGCCACGCACGAGATGGGCTTCGCCAAACAGGTCGCCGACCGGGTCTGCTTCCTCGACGGCGGCGTGCTGCTGGAACAGGGCCCGCCGGAGCAGGTGCTCGGCGATCCGGTCGAGCCCCGCACCCGGCAGTTCCTCAGCCGCATCATCGCGGCCGGACGGCTCTAAGCGACGCCGGGCAGGACGAGGTGCGGGTAGTCCGCCGACCGGTGCTGGAAGGACAGGATGTCCGGGTTCTGGATCACGCCGTCGCGGATCTCGGTGGCGCGCCGCAGGATGTCGTCGCCCTCCCAGGCCTCCGGGCCGTCGAGCACGGTCGCCAGGTGCGGCAGCACCGCCTGGCTGATCTCCCAGGTGGCCGAGTTCCACAGGTGCGAGGGGCTGTGGTCGACGCCGTAGTAGTGGATGTTGTCGCCCACGGTGAACATGGGCTCGGTGAACGTGGTCGGCCGGGCCCAGCTGAACCCCATGCCCTCGTCGCAGGAGACGTCCACGACAAGGGTGCCAGGGGTCAGGGCGGGCAGGTCCGCCTCGGTCAGGAAGGTCAGCGGCGCGTCGGTGCGCTGCAGCACGCAGTTGACGATGATGTCGTGCTCGCCGAGGAACTCCGCCAGCGGCACCCGGCCCTGGTCGGCCAGCACGTGGCTGCTCTGCGGATCGCCGTTGTGCTCCAGGTGCTTGATCCGCGCGGAGTGGATCGGTGAGCCGACCGCGGTGACCCCACGGCCGGTCAGCACGGTCACCTCGTGCACGCCGTGCGCGTTGAGCGCGGTCACCGCCCCGCGCGCGGTGGCGCCGAAGCCGATCACCACCGCTCGCAACCGCCTGCCGTAGTCCCCGGTGCTGCCCACGAGCTGCATGGCGTGCAGCACCGAGCAGTAGCCGGCCAGCTCGTTGTTCTTGTGGAAGACGTGCAAGCTGAACCCGCCGTCGGCGGTCCAGTGGTTCATCGCCTCGAAGGCGATCAGGGTCAGCTTCCGGTCCACCGCGAGCTGGGTGATCTCGGCGTTCTGCACGCAGTGCGGCCAGCCCCACAGCAGCTGGCCCTCGCTCAGCGCGGCGACGTCCGTCGGCATCGGCTTGAGGTGCAGGATCCCCTCGCACTCGGCGAGCAGCCACTCCCGCGAGCGCAGCCCGCCGACGTGGGGTGCGAGCTCCTCGTCGGAGATGCCGAAACCGGCGCCGTAGCCGCGCTCCAGGAAGATGTTCTCCCGGAGCGCGGCATCGATCAGCCGCAGGTGAGCGGGGTGGATCGGCAGCCTGCGCTCGTTTTCCTTGGTTGAGCGCGCCAGCACGCCGAGGTTGAGCCGGGCCGCGCTCAGCGGACGGTCTCGGCGATATGGTCCATCGCGTGCAGCACGTGTGCGGCCAGCGCGGTGGCGTCCTTCTCGCTGAGCTTGGAATTTTCCCGCAGCGTGTTCTTGACCAGTTCGATCCGGCGGTCGTAGCGGGACATGGGGGTAATGGTGGTGGTCATGGGGAGTTCTCCTAACCCGGGCAGACACAACCTCGGTTGAGTCCGCTGCTCGCGGACGCCGCGCAGTACCGCGCGGCGATCTGGTCGTGGTCGTGCCAGGCGTGCGGGCAGGCTAGGCAAACCGGCTCTTTGCCGGCGGCCATACGTGGTTCCGAACTCATCCCGGCGCTCCCGCCTCCGGCCAGCGAATGCCGACCGGGAATCGTGGTGCGCCCAAGGCGGCGTCAGCTTGATTGCCTCCGCGCGACATACCCTCGGTAACAACAACCTTACCCGGTAATCGCTAGACCCGGGTCAGCGCCTCACGCAGGCTGCGGGTGAGGCCCTGCGGGGACAGCTCCTTGGTGAGGTCGTTGAGGCACTGACACTCCGCGGGCGGCCGCTGCATGCGGACGCAGGCGTAGACGCCGAGCACCTGGAGCGCCCGCGCGGTGGCCAGCCTGCCCTGCTCGCCGGGCAGCCGGCAGCCGCGGCGCACCCGGTTGGCGATCTTGCGCTCCACCGACCACCGGCCGGGCAGGAACCCGCCCGCCCTGGCCGCGGCCCGGCGGAACACGTTGGGCGAGAGCAGCCTGCGGGACTGCCGGGCCAGGCGGCGGCAGCTGGCCGGGCGCAGGCCGAACTGGAACGAGGTCCACAGCTGCTGACCGGCCAGCTCGATGACGCGGCGGCGCACCAGGCGCTTCCACTCGGCGGTGGCGATCACCGCGACCAGCTGCTCGGCCTGGGCGTCGGACAGTGGACGCGCGCGATGCCGCGCACGTCCACCGCCCACCCGGATCATGGTCCGAGACTGCTACGAACCCAGGGGCTCTCACCAGCCGCTATCGGGGTTAGAGGCGAATGCCCCGTTCGGCCAACCAGGTGCCGGGGTTCACCTTTTTGCCGCCTGGCGCCCACACCTCGAAGTGCAGGTGCGGTCCGCTGGACTGGCCGCGGTTGCCCATGGTCGCGATCTGCTGCCCGGCCTGCACCTTCTGGCCCGCGCGGACCATGGAGGCGTTGATGTGGCCGTAGACGGTGATCGTGCCGTCGTTGTGCTGCACCCGCACCCACAGGCCGAAGCCGCTGGCCGGGCCGGACTCGACCACGGTGCCGTCGGCGGCGGACAGGATCGGGGTGCCGATCGAGTTGGCGATGTCCACGCCGTAGTGCATGGTGCCGCCGCGCATGCCGAAGTTCGAGGTGAACCGGCCCTCGGCGGGCCGGACGAACTCGCCGCCGGGCTTGCTGGCGGACTTGGCCGCCGCGGCCGCGGCCCGCTTGGCCGCCTCGGCGGCGACCTTCTCGGCCTCCGCCTTCTCCGCCTCGGCCTTGGCCTTCTCGGCTTCGACCTTCTCCGCCTCGGCCTTCTGGGCGGACTGGCGCTCGTCGGCGATCCGCTCGGCCTTGGCCAGCTTGGCCAGTTCGATGCCGGGGTCGGTGGTCACCGCCCTCGGCAGGACCTCCGGGGCCGATCGGGCGACCCCGGCGAAGTTCGCCTGCAGGTCGGCCGGCTCGGGGTTGGCCTCCGAGGTCGAGGAGGTCATCAACTGGAATGGGCTGCCCACCACGACCGTCGTGGTCAATGCGGCGGCAGCCGCCATCGTGCTTCCGCGCCACTTCGGGGTGGTGGCGCGGGCTCTATGTCGAGCCACAGACTCGTTGCCCTTCCGTCTCGGGGAGCCCGGTCGAGACACCCGGCGGGGGATCCGGGTCTGTGGCGGATTCGGGGTCCACCACAGGTTGTCTCGCGTGACCGAACCGTGACGTTCGGCCGGGACGGTAACCACCTGCGATAACGGGAAGCAAGCTTTAGGGGTTCAAAGGGCGAAGTTTGGTGACAGATACCACTGGGTAACCACGGAGGGTCAGGTCCCGTGTATGGGCCGCAACCGGCGCGCGGTCAGCTCAGCCAGCGCCCCGGTCCGCACCGCCAGCCTGCGCAACCCGGACAGCACCGCCTCGGCCGCGGCCGGGCCGAGAACCTCCTGGTAGTGGGCCCGAAGATCAGCTCGCGCGGTGCGGGCCGCCTCGACCGCGCCGAGTCCCCGCTCGGTCAGCTCGACCACCCGGCCCCGCTGGTCGCCCTCGTCCACGCTGCGCCGCGCGTATCCCAGACGCGCCAGCTCGGTCACCGTCTTGGACACCCCCTGCGGGGTCATGCCGAGCTTGGCCGCCAGCTCGGAGATCCGGGCCGGACCGGGGATGAGGTGCTGGAACAGGTAGCCGTGCGCCTGCCGCAGCCCGGTGAACCCGGCCGCCTCCACCCGGCGGCGCACCTCCGCGTCGGCGGCCGCGGACAGCGCGGTGAACAGCAGCACAAGATCGTCGGCCGGGTCGAGCACGGCGGTCCCTCCGAATTTACGAAACCATGGTTGCGCAACTGTGGTTGACTAGTTGCGTGGAGCTTACGGTCAACGGCCACTGCGATCCCGCCTTCGCCGCGGTCCGGGAGGCCTTCGCGGCCGGGTTCGCCGCAGGTGAGGACTCGGGCGCGGCGGTGTCGGTCCGGGTGGCCGGTCGCACCGTGGTCGACCTGTGGGGCGGGCCCTGGCAGCGGGCCACCGTGGTGAACCTGTTCTCGGTGACCAAGGGCGTGCTCGCGGTGTGCGCGCACCGGCTCATCGAGCGCGGGCAGTTGGACCCCGAAGCGCCGGTGACCCGGTACTGGCCGGAGTTCACCGCGCCGGCCACGGTCGCCGACCTGCTCGCGCACCGCGCCGGACTGCCCGCACTGCGCGCTGCCCAGCCGCCGGGCGCGCTGTTCGACTGGGCGCACCTGACCGCCGCGCTGGCCGCTGAACAGCCCTGGTGGGAGCCGGGCACCGCGCACGGCTACCACCCGGTGACCTGGGGCTGGCTGGTCGGCGAGGTGCTGCGCCGGGTCTCCGGCCGCACCCCGCGCGAGCTGGTCGCACAGCTCGGCCTCGACCTGCACATCGGCCTGCCGCTCGCGCAGGCCCACCGCGCCGCGCCGATCACCGCCGCGCCGCTGGTCCCGCCCGGCCCCGGCCGGCCCGGCCGCGAGCTGCTGGCCGCGCTGGGCGACCGCACGTCGATGGCCGCGCTCGCCTTCGTCAACCCGCCCGATCTGCTGACCCCCGATCTGGTGGCCGACCCGCGCTGGCGGCAGGCGGAGATCCCGGCCGCCAACGGCCACGGCAACGCCCGCGCGCTCGCCGAGCTCTACGGCGCTCTGGCCTGCCAGGACCTGCCCGGCGCGGTCGAGGAGCGCTCAGCGGGCCGGGACGCGGTGCTGCTGGGGCACACCAGGTTCAGCCTCGGATTCATGCTCCCCGGCGAGCTCAGGCCGTTCTCCCCCGGTCCGCGGGCCTTCGGGCATCCCGGCGCGGGCGGCGCGCTCGGGTTCGCCGATCCGGACGCCAGGCTGGGCTTCGGGTTCACGCCGAGCCGCACGATCACCACCTTGCACGGCGCGGACCCCCGATGGCAGCGGCTGGTACCGGCGGTTTACTCCTGCTTGTGATGTTGTGGGCCACGCGCGCGCCTGCCAGGGTGAGCGCGTGGACTGGAACGCCCCGCTGGACAACTACTGCGAACGCGTGGCGCCCGGTCTGTGGGGCGAACCGCTCAACGCGGTCAGCAACGCCGGGTTCATCATCGCCGCGTTCGTCCTGTGGTGGCTGATGCGCCGCCGGTCCGCACCGGCCAGCCTGCACACACTGGCCGCGCTGCTGCTGCTGATCGGCCTGGGCAGCCTGGCCTTCCACACCTTCGCCAACGGCTGGTCGGTGCTGCTGGACGTCGGCTTCATCGCGCTGTTCATTCACTTCTACGTGGTCTGCTTCCTGCACTGGTTCTGGGGCCTGGACTGGAAGTGGGCCTGGCTCGGCGTGCCCGCCTACCTGGTCATCGGCCAGCTCATCTCGCTCACCCTCGGCAGGCTGGTCGGCGGGGGCGGCGGCCAGTACCTGCCCGCGCTGATCACCATGATCGTCTTCGCGGTCGCCCTCGGCCTGCACCGGGACCCGTCGCTGCGGCCCTACCGGAAGTGGTTCAGCCTGACCGCGGGGCTGTTCGCGGTCTCGCTGTTCCTGCGCACGGTGGACGGCCCGGTGTGCGGCCAGTTCGTCATCGGCACCCACTTCCTGTGGCACCTGTGCAACGCGGGCGTGCTCTTCCTGGTCGCCTACGCGCTGCTGCTGCGCTGGCGCGAGGTGAACGAGCGCCGAACTCTCCAGTGAACCACCGAAGCCGGGAACGCGTTCTTCGTCCCGTTCGTTGGCCTTACGCTGGGCAACACAATCCTCACAGGGAATAAGGACGGTTACTGGTGTTCAAGCGGATGCTCCAGGCTTTCGGCGTTGGCGGGCCGACCGTGGACACGGTGCTCCACGACCCGAACTGCCGGCCGGGCGGGCAGCTCTCCGGTGAGGTCCGCCTCGCGGGCGGCAGCGCCGATGTCGACATCGAACACGTGACACTGTCCCTGGTGACCCGGATGGAGGTCGAGCACGGGGACAGCGAGCACAACGCCGTGGTCGAGTTCTTCCGGGTCGCGGTGGCCGGCCGGTTCCGGCTGCGCGAAGGCGAGCAGCGCAGCATCCCGTTCCAGCTCCCGGTGCCGTGGGAGACCCCGGTGACCCTGGTCGGCGGCGCGCCGCTGCGCGGCATGTCGGTGGGCGTGCGCACCGAGCTGTCCGTGGCCAAGGCCGTGGACAAGGGCGACCTGGACGCGGTGCACGTGCACCCGCTGCCCTCCCAGGACGCCGTGCTGAACGCCTTCGGCCGCCTCGGTTTCCAGTTCAAGAACGCCGACGTCGAACGCGGTCACCTGCACGGCGTGCGCCAGGAGCTGCCGTTCTACCAGGAGATCGAGTTCTTCCCGCCGAGCCAGTACGCGGGCCGGATCAACGAGGTCGAGCTCACCTTCGTGGCCAGCCCCGGCGAACTCGCCGTGGTCCTGGAAGCCGACAAGCGCGGCGGCCTGTTCCGCAGCGGCGGCGACGCCTTCGGCCGCTTCCACCTCAGCCACCAGGAAGCCGAGCGCACCGACTGGGCCGCGCACATCGACGGCTGGCTGGGCCAGGCCGCGGGCCGGATGGCCCAGCACTACGGCCAGCAGCCGGGTTACGGCCACCAGCAGGGCTACGGCCACGGCGGCGGCCACCAGCGGCACTACGGCGACCACGACGACCACCGCCGCGGCGGTGGCGGAATGGGCATGGGCGGCATGGTCGCGGCCGGTGCCGCCGGCGTGGTCGGCGGTTTTGTCGCGGCGGAGATGATCGACGAGGTGGGCGACTTCTTCGGCGGCGACGAGGAGTGAGAGTGGGGCGCTCCACCCGCGGGATCTTTCGCGTCGCGGGTGACGGACCCGCCGTGTCGCTGACGCGCACGCCTCTTTCACAACAAGCGGCGGGCGGTTGAGCTTCGCGAGCCGCAAGTAAGGGACGGTCCTGCGTGGACCGTCCCTTTTCTTTGTCTCAGGCCAAGTTCGCGCCGGTGACGGCGGCCATGTGCCGGGGCAGCTGCTGCCACACCTCCGGCGTGTAGAAGTGCGCGCCGGGAAGCTCGTCCACCCTGAAGTCGCCGGTGGTCATCTCCTGCCAGCGGCGTGCGCCCGCCAGGGTCACCGGGTCCTGGGCGCCGATCAGGGCCTGGACCGGGATGTTGACCGTGGTTCCTGGCTTGTAGCGGTAGGTGCCGTGCAGGGCCAGGTCCGCGCGGAACGCCGACAGCACCACCTGGGCCAGGTCCTCGTCGGCCAGGATCTCCTCCGGCAGCGTGCCGTACTCCCGGATCCAGGCCAGCAGTTCGGCGTCGGCGTGCCGGGCCACCGGGCCGGTGTCGCCGGTGAAGCGCAGGTACGGCGGGGCGTGGTGGCCGGAGACGACCAGCGCGGTTGGCGCTTCCGCCGTGTCCGCCAGGCGGACCGCGGTCTCGAAGGCGACCAGCGCGCCCATGCTGTGGCCGGCGAGCACGTACGGCAGCCGGGCCACCGCGCGCACCGCGGTCACCACGTCGGCGACCAGGTCCGCGAAGTCGGCCGGCATCGGCTCGGTGAACCGGCGTTCCCGACCCGGGTAGCAGATCAGCACCAGCTCGGTGTCGGCCGGCAGTGCCCGCGCCCATGGCCGCAGTGGCGCGGTGCCGCCGCCGGCGTAGCTCAGGCCGATCAGCATCCGGGTGGCGTCCGGGCGAGGCAGGGGCCGCGCCACTGAGGTCAGTCCGCTCATCGTCCCAGCACACTACGGGCCGCCCGCCTTGATGCGGATGCCGCGCTCCCCCGCGGACGACACCGGCGTCCCGGGGGTCAACCGTCAGACCGATTTGTGCCGCCGCGCGTCGACGACCGCCGCGCCGCTGGGTACACCTTGGCCGACAGCTTGGACAACGGGACCCGGTCCCTCATCCCCGCAGTGGAGAGAAGAGCGTTGACAGTGAAGCTTCCCGCACGCCTCGCGGGTGTCGTGCTCGCCGGATCCGTCGCCATCGCCGCCGGCGGTTGCGCCGTGGTCAACAAGGTCACCGAGACGGTGGAGAGCCAGTCCGACGAGTTCGGCCCCGAGATCACCGCGATCGACCTGACCAACCTGGTCGGCACCATCAAGATCACCGGCGGCGACCGGCTGGTGGTGAAGCGGGAGCTCACCCAGCAGACCACCCGCAAGTCCCAGGCCGAGGTGGTCAAGGAGGGCGGCACCCTGCGGCTGACCGGCACCTGCGCGGGCGCGGGCGGCGACTGCGCGGTGGACTGGGACATCGCGCTGCCGGGCGGCGTCACCGTGAAGGTGGTCAACAAGACCGGCAGCATCACGCTGAACGCGGTGGCGGCCAAGGAGATCGAGGCCAGGACCAAGCTCGGCGAGGTCGTGGTGGGCGCCACCGGCGAGTTCGACCGGCTGGCCGCGCACACCGAGGGCGGCGAGGTCACCGTGACCGTGCCGGGCGGCCGGTCGTACCAGGTGACCACGAAGGTCAAGGAGCGTCTGGGCAAGGCCACCGTCGAGGTGCCGAACGGGCCCGGCCCGCGCATCGAGGTGGGCTCCGACCGCGGCGACGTCACGGTGAAGCACACCTGAGCGCCCCGCCCGCGGACGCTGCCCCAGCACACGTTCGGTAATCTGCGCGGCACGCAGGGTCCGGATCCGGACCGGACCGCGCAAGCGCCAGGAGACCCCCGTGCCCGCCGTGTTCGCCAGCCGCCCGCTCGTCGCCGCGACGATCGCCGCTCTCGCCCTAGGCCTGGCGGGTTGCGGCAGCTCCACCGCGGACCCCGGCCCGAACAACTCCCCGGCCCGCCCGCGCGAACTGGCCTTCGACAACGTCAAGCCCTGCGCGCTGCTGTCCCAGCCGCAGCAGACCGAGCTCGGCGTGGACCAGCCAGCCGAGGACGGCACCAGCCCCACCTTCAACGCCCCCAGCTGTGTTTTCGTCAGCCACAAGGAGAAGGTGAGCCTGTCGGTGGTCCTGGTCGGCGACCGCGGCATCGCCGAGTTCGGCCCCGGCAAGGCCACCGGCCAGGCCGACCCGGTCACCGTGGCCGGTTTCCCCGGCTTCCGGATCCGCACCGACCAGCCCGCGGGCGAGCAGTTCTGCACCGTGCACTTGGACGCCGCCCCGAACCGCGTGCTCACCGCCGCCTACAACGAGGAAGGCCGCGACAAGCCCCTCGCCAAGGACGAGGTCTGCCAGCGCGCCACCAAGGTCGCCGAGGCCGCGGTAGGGACCCTGACCAGCGCTAAGTAGTTGCACGTCACCCGAACGAGTGGAGTCGCCCGAGCAGGCTGAACAGGCCGGTGAGGGTCGTTTGCCGCGGCTACGATCTGAGATGAGCTGATCTCAGGGGGTAGTTGAAAGTGGCACCACAAGGCAGCGTCTCGGTGGACGGCATGAAGATCGACCTGGCCCAGGTCCCGGCCGCGATCCAGCTGTACCGGGAGACCAGGGACCGGATGAACGACCTCGCTGGACGTGCCGGCGCGGATCTGCAGATCGAGCCGATGGGCAACGACGACGTCAGCAGGGACGTCGCGCACGAGTTCAACACGCGCAACCTGCAGAGCACGGGTTCCGTCGCCGCGGCGATCACCGCCTTCCGCGACCGGCTCAACACGATCATCGACCAACTCACCGCGGTGCAGCAGCAGTACCGGCTGACCGATGACAGCAACAAGACGAAGTTCTAGGGAGATCCGCGTGCCGCATCGCCGCATCGTCGTCGCTGTCACCGCGGGAATGCTCGCACTCGGCTTGGCCGGGTGTGGTGGTGGCAACGCCGCGCCGACCACCACGGCCACGGCCCAGCCGACCACCAGCAGCGCACCGGCCAAGCCTGCCCGGCCGCGCGACCTCGACCTGTCCGCCGTCAAGGCCTGCGACCTGTTGTCCGCGCAGCAGCAGGCTGCCTTCGGCATCGACACCCCGCCGAAAGCCGGGCGCAGCACCACTTTTGACGCCGATGACTGCTTCTTCACCGCGGGCCAGGACCGCATCAGCTTCTTCCTGGTGCCGATCACCAAGCAGGGCATCGAGCGGTTCGCCCCCGGCCGGGTCAACGGCGAGGTACGCGAACTGACCGTCTCGGGCTACCTCGCCTACGAGGCGTGGACGCCGCTGGCACCCGGCAACCAGTTCTGCGCGGTGCACGTGGATGTGGCTGACGGGCAGGTGCTGCGGTCGCACTACGCGGAGAACGGTCGCAAGCAGCCGTTGGGCCGGGAGGAGCTGTGCAAGCGGGCGGCTCAGGTGGCGGAGAACGCGTTGGCCACGTTGGTGAAGAAGTGACAGGGGGAAGGGCATGATGAACTCGTTGGACGTGTGCCGGAACTGGATGGCCGTTCCGCACCAGAAGCTCTACGACGATCTGCAGCAGGGCCGGGGGCCGGCCACCGCGGAACCGGCCAAGCGGTTCCACAAGGAGCTGGCGCAGGGGTTCTTCGACGCCGTCAACGACCTCAAGACCGGGTTGAGCAAGCTCGGCGGGGTCTGGCAGGGGCAGGCGGCGGACAACGCGCAGGCCGCGATCGGTGGGCTGGGGCCGTGGCTGGAGCTGGCCAGGACCGCGGTGGAGAACGCGGGCAAGGCGACCGGTTCGCAGGCGGATGCGTTCAGTGCGGCCAAGACGGCGATGCCGAAGCCGGTGGAGGTGAAGTCCGGGGAGGACTGGGCGCCGGTCAAGGGGGTCAAGAACTTCTTCGGGGTCAAGACCGATCGGCAGGAGGAGGAAGAGGCGGCCAAGGAGGCGCACATCCGGGCCGCACAGGTGATGTCGACCTACTCGACCTCTTCCAGCGCCAACGTGCGGGCCTTGCCGACGATCGCCGAGCCGCCGCTGGTGGCGGTGGACCAGCAGGTCACTCCGCCGCCGCCGGGGCCTGGTGGCGGGCGACGGCCGATTGGGGCGCCGACCCGGCGTGGTGGTGGCGGGGGTGACGACCAGAGCTATCCCGGTGGGGTTGGCAGCGGCCGGGATGGGACCGATCCTGTTGGGCCGCAACCGCAGGAGCCGCGGGATCCACAGCGGCCGGACCAGCCGACGGGTGACCGGCCAGTGGGTGATCGGCCGGTGGGTGACCGGCCCGGCGGGACCGAGGATCCGACCAGGGTGGCGGCGGTGACGCCGAGCCAGTACTCGCCGGTGCCGACGCAGGGGGCGGCGAACGTGCCGGGGAACTTCGGGCCGACCGGGGGCGGTGGCGGGACCAGCGGGGGCGGGTTCGGCGGCGGGTTCGGCGGCGGCTTTGTCGGTGGTGGGTTCGGCGGCGGCAGCGGCAGTGGTGGCGGTGCTGGGGCCGGGACTGGGACCGGGAACCAGGTTGGGCGGGGTGGGGCGGCCGGGGTTGGTGGCTCGCCGCAGGTGCCCGCCTCGCGGACCGGGTCGCCGGGTGCCGGGCGGACCGGGCAGTTCATGCAGCAGGCGGCGCCTGCCGGGGCGGCGCGACCCGGCGAGGAGGACGAGGAGCACGAGAACCAGTACGTGCTCGACTCCGACGAGATCTTCGTCGACGATCGGCTGGTCGCGCCGCCGGTCATCGGCGAGCACCAGGAGTAGGCGATGCTGGAAACCTCTGCCGCGCCGGAGTTCCGGCTCTCCGCCTCGGCGTACCAGGTGCTGTGGGAGAAGCTGCGGCTGACCGAGATGCCGATCGTGCTGCACGTGAACCCGCGCGGCTACGAAGAACACGAGCGCACCGAGGCGGTCAACGAGGCCTGGGACGAGCTGCACCGCAACGAGTTGGTCAGCAACGGCGGGGTGCGGCCGGAACTGGTGGACGCGCTGACCCTGCTGGCCAAGCCCGCCCGCGCGGTGGACGCGCGGCTGTGGCTGGGCCGGGAGGTGCGGGCGCTGGCCGTCAGCGCCGGGGAGGACGCGGTGCTGGCGGTGCTCAGCGAGGACGAGCTGAGCCTGCGGCCGATCTACCCCGGCGGGCTGGCCAGGGCGGTGGTGGGGCTGCTGCCCGCGCGCAAGGCCGGGCTGGGCCACTCGATCTCGCTGCCCAGCTCGGTGATCGACACCGCCGCGCGGGATGTCGGCACCTCGGTCAAGGCGTTCGCGGAAGCCTTGCGCGACAACGGGATCAGCGCCGCCGACGCGCAGAGCGTGGCGACCATGATCGAGGGCGCCGAGCAGAGCGGTCAGTTCGGGGCGACCGTGACCGACCGGCTCGGGCGGCGCAACCGGGCCGACCACGTGGTGGCCTTCTACGACACCCCGGCCGGGCGCTACCTGATGGAGGAGCACCGGGGGTCCGACGGCACGCCGTGGACCACGATGAGCCCGGCCGACGGCAACCGGCTGACCGGGCAGATCGAGCGCCTGCTGGGAGAGCTGGACCAGGACTGATGCTGTTCACCAGCGCCGCCCTGGACGGCATCGCCACCGGGGCGGTCACCCTGGCGTTCCGGCGCTGGCGGCGGCCGAGCGTGCGCGCGGGCACCGTGCTGCGCACCGCGGCGGGGCTGGTGGAGATCCTCGCGGTGGAACCGGTCGAGGAGGTCGGCGAGGACGAGGCGGTGCGAGCCGGGTTCGCCGACCGCGCGACGCTGTTGCGCAGCCTGCGGAAGGGCGAAGGCGGCACGCTGTACCGGGTCGAGCTGCGGTTGGGCGGCGCCGACCCGCGGGTCTTGTTGCGCGAGCAGGCTGAACTGTCCGAAGTGGACAGAGCAGCGATCGCGCGGAAGCTGTCCGGAATGGACAGCCGGGCCAAGCACGGGCCGTGGACGGCCGTGGTGCTCGGGCTGATCGCGGAGTGTCCCGGCGTCCGGGCGGCTGAGCTGGCCGCCCGGATCGGCCGGGACACGGTGCCGTTCAAGAACGACGTGCGCAAGCTCAAGGAGCTCGGGCTGACCGAGAGCCTTGAGGTCGGCTACCGCCTCTCCCCGAGAGGAGAGGCGTACCTGCGCGGCTAGGGCGTGTCCTAGTGCTTCTCGTTGCCGCCGGGGAAGTCGCCCTCAAGGTCGCTGATCCCGGGCGGGGCGTCGGAGAGCTCGACCGGCACGTGCACCACGGTGACCCGGCCCTCCAGTGAGGCGGTCACCGCCTGGCCGAGCGCGTCGGTGAGCGTCGCCTTGTCGGTGATCACGACCTGCTCGACCTTCGGCGGGGTGGCGTGCGCGGCGGCGGCCAGCTCGCTGGAGACGAACGGGTAGCGCTCGGCGGGCAGGCCGTGCTGGTCCAGCTGGGACTGCAGCCAGCCGTAGCCGCCGTTGCGCAGCACCACGTAGACCACCCCGATGCCTTCCCGGCCGAGGGTTTCCAGGTCGCTGCGGAACAGGTTGAACGCGCCGTCGCCGACGAAGGCGATCACCGGGCGGTCCGGCGCGGCGATCTTGACCCCGGCGGCCGCGGCCGCGCCGAAGCCCAGCGTGGTCTGCTCGGAGGGGACCACCGAGCCGCCCTGCGCGCCGGTGGAGTAGTACGGGTAGATGTAGGACCACATGTCCTGCAACCCGTTCTCCTGCACCAGGATCCGGGAGGCCGGGGCCACCGCGTCGATGGCCGCGAGCACCTCGGCCACGTGGGTGTAGCCGTCCTCGCCGAAGATCTTCAGCCGGTCCTGCGCGGCGGCGGCCGTGGCGGCGCGGCAGCGGGAGATGGTGGCCACCCAGTCGGCGTCCGGGGTGTGCCCGGCCAGCGCGGTCAGCCAGGCCGCCACGGTGCCCGCGCCGTCGCCGATCACCTTGGGACCGGCGAACTCCACGGACAGCCCGGCGGCGTCGATGTTGACCTGCACCACCGGCACCGTGGAGCCGATGCCCTCCCAGCCGAAGGTGGCGGTCTCCTCAAGGCGGGAGCCCAGCGTGATCAGCAGGTCCGCGCCGCTCCACAGCTCGGCGGTCTGCTGCGGCGAGTACAGCCCGGCCAGGCCGCAGAACTGGGCGTGGCTCTCGTCCACAGTGGAGCGTCCGGTGGCCGTGCTGTAGATCCCGGCGCCGATGGTCTCGGCCAGGCGCTCGACCAGGCGGTCGGCGTTGCGGTGCCGCATGCCGCCGCCGACCAGGATCAGCGGCCGCTTGGCCGCCTTGATCGCCTCGAGCGCGGCGCCCTCGGCCGCGCCGGGGGCGTGGTCGGCCCTGGCCACGTCGGCCAGGGTGTTCCACGGGCGGGTGCGCGGGATCTCTTCCTTGAGCAGGTGGTCCGGGAACTCCAGGTACACCGGGCCGGGCTGGCCGGAGGTGGCGATCAGCAGCGCCTTCTCCAGCGCGGCGGCCACCCGGTCCGGGTGGTCCACCCGGTGCGCCCACTTGGTCAGCGGGGCCACCAGCGCGAGCTGGTCCAGCTCCTGGAAGGCGTTGCTGCCGCGCTGTTCCACGCTGGTGCCGCCGGCCAGCACCACCACCGGCGCGGCCGAGCAGTGCGCCTCCAGCAGGCCGGTGACCGCGTTGGCCACGGCCGGGCCCTTGCCGATGACCGCGATGCCGGGCTTGCCGGACTGCAGCGCGTACCCGGTGGCCATGAACACCGCGTTGCGCTGGTCCCGGCACAGCACCATGCGCCGGTCGGTGGGCTCCAGGGCGCGCAGCATGCCGAGGTCGTCACCGGGCAGGCCGAAGATCGTCTCGACCCCCGCCGCGGTGAGGAAGTCGACAGCGGCGTTCCAGGCGCCCTGGTAGGTCTGCTCGGTCATGCGTTGGCCATCCTGCTCTGCTTGGCTGCGGGGAGGTGCTCGGCGACCGCCTTGGAGATCAGGATCGGCTCGGCGTGCCGCTCTCCCTGGTAGGCGACGTAGTTGGCGGCCACGCCGTGTCCGCCGAACGGCTTGTTGCCGTTCTCCACCTCGAAGATCGTCATGTTGGCGCACACCGCGTGCCGCTTGGCCAGCAGCTCGGTCGCCGCCTGGTCCTCGCCGTAGATCATCGCGGCCATGGCCCGCTCGTTGACCAGCGGCGAGTTGATGAACGACTTGAGCTGCTGCGCGTTCTCGTAGACCACCACGTTGAAGATGGGCGAGAACGTCTCCTCGATGGGCATCTTCTTGTTGTACCTGCGCACGAGCACCGTGGGCTCCACATGCCGCGACCGGAAGTCCACCCGGCCGCCCTGCACGATGTGTTCTCTGTTGGTTCGCAGGTAGTCCGCCGCCGCCTCTAGCGCGGTGTCGTAGCAGAGGGAAGAATAGTCCGCTTCGGGGTCGGTGTAGCTGCCGTAGCGCAGGTCGGCCACCCGCTTGACCAGCTGGTCGGTGAACCGTTCCGCCTCGGCGGCGTTGACCATGAACACATCCGGGCCGAAGCAGTCCTGGCCGGAGTTGACCATGCGGATGCGCAGCGCGTCGGTGACCGCCAGGTCGATGTCCGCGCCGGGGGCGACGATGAACGGGTTCACGCCCTGGCCGAAGAACAGCAGCATCTGGTCATCGCGCAGCTCGGAGCGGACCAGCTCGGCGTTCTGGTACGCGCCGGTGAAGACCAGCACGTCCGCCTCGGCCACCGGGACCTCGACGAACTGGCGCTGGCTCAACGTGGTCAGCTCGATCGACTCCAGATTGTGCACCGGGGCCAGCAGCTCGTGCACGCGCTTGGTGGTGCCCGCGACCTGGCTGGACGGCCGGAAGATGATCTCGTCGGTGTACAGCGACGGGATCAGCATGTACAGCGCGTAGGAGTAGAGCAGCACGTTGGAGGACATGAACACGGCCATCTTGTCCACCTGGCCCGGCCGGTAGGTCGAGACCTCCTCGACCGCGCCCTCCAGCGCGCTGATGGTCGCCTCGATCTCCTCCAGCACCGCCTTGTGGTTGGAGATCTCGGTGAGCACGTCGATGACCTGCTGCGGGTTGGTGCGCAGGAAGTCCAGCACCGCGGTGAGCGCCTGGACCCGCTCCGGGTAGTGCAGCGCGGACAGGTCGGGGACCGGCTCGGGCTCGGTGGTCCGGGTCACCCGGTCCTTGGCGCCGGGCAGGGCTTCCAGCACGAGCTGCTCCAGCTGCCGGGGGTCGGGCTTGCCGTTGGCGTTGAGCGGGAACTCGGGCAGCACCAGCACCTGGTTGGGCTGCTCGAAGGGCGGCAGCTCGGCGCAGATCAGCTCGCGCCAGTGCCGGGCCTCGCGCAGCTCGGGGTCGGCGACCACGAACACCAGCTGGCTGCCGCGGCGCGGGTCGTCCAGCGCGACCACCTTGATCGGTGCGCCCACCACCTCGGCCTTGCGGGCCAGGGCCTCCGGGTAGAGCGTGTGGCCCATCCGGTGCACGGCGAACTTGCGGCCGACCACGTAGAGGTTGCCCTCGGCGTCCCGGTAGCCGATGTCGTTGGTGCGGTAGGTGTCGTTCTCCCGCGGCGTGACGCTGCCGTCGGCGGCCAGGTAGCCCTGCATGAGGCCGCTGGAGCGGACCAGGATCTCGCCGATCTCGCCGGGCGCGGCGGTGACCCCGTTGTCGTTGATGATCTGCAGGTCGACGCCGTCCAGTGGCTTGCCGCAGCCGACCGGGTTGTCCGGGGCGGCCAGCGCGATGTTGCCCAGCTCGGTGCTGCCGTAGCCGTCCAGCAGGGGCTGGCCGGTGGCCGCGATGAACTTGTCGGCCAGCGCGCGGTCCAGCGGCGCGCCGCCCACGCACCACATCCGCACCCCGCGCAGCCCGGTGGCGAACTCCGGCCGGCGGCGGAGCAGGTTGAGCATGGTGTGGTAGGTCGCGGGGGTCGCGTCCACCACGCTGACGCCGTAGCGGCCCGCCATGTCGACCGCGTGGTCCAGGCGGGTGTAGGGCGCGACCACGAAGGAGCAGCGGGCCACCCACCACAGCAGCACGAGCGAGAGCCCGTACTGGTGGGAGAAGGGCAGCAGCGGCATGAGGACGTCGGCCTCGGTGTAGTTCATCCGCTGCTGGGTGCGCTCGATGTTGCCCAGGAAGGAGCGGCCCGAGCGGACGATGCCCTTGGGCTCGCCGGTGGTGCCCGAGGACCAGGCGATCAGCGCGTCGGAGCGGGAGAACCAGTCCACGAAGGAGAGCGAGCCGAGCACGTCCTGGCCGTTGGCGGCCTCGGCGATCAGCTCGTCGAGCAGCAGCGTGCCCACCTCGGCGGTGGGCAGGGCCGGCTGGAGCACTGCCCACCGTGCCCGAGCCAGCCCCGCGAACCGAAGGGTCTCCTCCGGGGTCTGCCGGTGGTCCACCAGCACGATCGAGACGTCCAGGTGCACCAGCGCGAGCAGCGCGGTGACATAGCCCGCCGAGTTGTCCGCCTTGAGCACCACCCGGTCGCCGGGCGCCACACCCCGGCTGCGCAACACCGCCGCCACCCGGAGCGCGTCCTGTTCGACCTCGCCCACCGAACGCACCGAGTCAGCCGTCACCAACTTCGCTGCCACAGGATCCACTGCCGCTCTCCCGCTTCCCACATCCATCGCCAGTATCGACGTCGCCACTCGCCGCCGGGATCATCGAGATCCCCTTGCTACCGGGGCAGCCGGCGGGCGCGACGACGCGCACTCAGTTCCGGCCACTGACAGACACACCCCAGATGGATCGATTGCCAGCCTAACGAGCCGAGTGGGCGCGGTGGAGGGCACTTCCAAAAGTTGGGGCGAACGGAGCAGGGCGCGCATCAAGATTTTCAAAGGCATTAACGCTGTGTGACAGCAGTAATACGCGCAGCACAGCCGAGGCCAACTTCGGCCAATGTCAAAGCAATGTCAAAGAAACGTCGGCCGCTCATTTGTTCTCGTACAGCTGCACAGAGAAAAGGAATTCACGCAACTGTCAGGAAAGTGTCAGTAAACAACGCGAAAGCCCCGGGTGACCTGCGTTGGAGGCAGGTCAGCCGGGGCTGCGCAGAGCGTGGGCGACCGGTACCGCTGGGGGACAATGCCGGGCAGCCCAACTCGGCGAACGATCGCACGTGGGCCCGGCGATGTCCAGCCGAGTGGCCAGAAATCATTCTGGAGGCTTACCTCCAGGTGGTACTCAGGTCTTCTGCTAGGCCGTCCGGGGACGAGTCGGGTCTGTGCAGGTAGAGCGCGGATCAGCAACCTGTTTGAATCGTGCCTTGTGTTGTACTTCGTCATCATCGCCTGCGAAATCGCGTTTTGGGTGATTCTGTTCACCGGTTTGCTGGTGCGCTACGCACTGCAGTGGCCAAGAGTGTCGACGCTAATTCTGCTGTTGACACCGGTGGTCGACGTGGTCTTGCTGGCGGTGGCGACCTGGGACCTGCTCGGCGGTGGCACCGCGAACCTGGCGCACTCGCTGGCGGCGATCTACCTCGGCTACTCCATCGCCTACGGCAAGCGGCACATCGGCAAGCTGGACCGGAAGTTCCAGGCCCGCTACGCCCGCAAGCGCGGTGAGCCGGTGCCGGAGTTCACCGACCCGGAGCAGGCATGGCCGCGCTCGCGGCGGGAGCGCGCGGCCTGGTTCCGGCTGCTGCGGATGTACCTGGTGCTGGCCGCGCTGATGGGCGGCGCGATCCTGCTCACCGGCGACCCGGCCCGCACCCAGGCCCTGCACAGCCCGTTGATCATTTGGACGCTGATCGTGGTGATCGACGGCCTGGTCAGCTTCTCGAAGAAGGACGAGCCGGCGCGCGCCTAGCCACGGCGCAGTCTGGCCAGCACCGCGGCCACGGCGGTGCTGAGGCAGGTGAGCACGGGCAGCTGGATGTCGCCGGGCTGGAACAGCGAGATGGCGGTCCAGGCGAGCAGGCAGAGCGTGCCGAAGCCGAGCAGCAGGGTGGTCAGGCCGAGGCGGGGGCGGCCGGCCAGGATGCGGACCAGCCTGGGCCGGACCGTGGCGGGCAGGCGGCGCAGCGGCAGCGCGGCCAGCACCGCGGTGGCGGCCAGCAGCAGCACGCCCAGCCAGACGTGGCCGGGTCCGGGTTGCGGCAGTCCGGCGATGACCAAGGCCAGCGAGCCGAGGCTGAGCACCAGGGTGAGGGTGCGGGCGGTGGGCCAGAGCAGGCGGGCCACGGCGTCCGCGGGGGGCGGCGGGGGTTCGCCGGTGGGCAGCTGGCCATCGCCCGCCGATCCGGCGCGGGTCTGCGGACGGTGGGCGGTGCCCGGGGCCGTCCCGGCAGCTGGCCCGGCCCCCGGTGCTGGCCCAGCCCCCGCCCTCGAACCGGCCCCCGGCTCGCCTGGCCGACCGGTTGGCCGGGCGTTCTTGGCGCTCTTGCGCACCAGGTCCAGGTTCAGCTTGGCGTGCTTGTTGCCGGGGTCCAGGCGGAGCGCGGCCAGGTAGGCCTGTTCGGTGATGTCCCAGCGGGTGGCGCGCAGCGCGATGTCGCCGAGCACCTCGAAGCAGCGCGGTTCGGCCGGGGCCAGCTCCACCGCGCGGCGGGCCGCGGCCACCGCCTGGTGGCCTTCGGGCCGCTGTGGGTCGAGCATCGCCCCGCCCGCGCCGAGCGCCTCGGCGAGCGCGACCTGTCCCCGCCAGTCCCCCGGCGCCAGCCGGACGGCTTCCCGCGCGGCGGCCACCGCCTCGGCGTGCCTGCCCAGCTCGGTGAGCGCGATGCCGCGGAGCCGGTGCGGCGCTTCCGCGTCCGGGGCAAGTTCGGTGGCCCGCTCGGCGGCGTGGAGGGCGCGCTTGGGTTTGTTGTTCGCCAGGTAGGCCGCGGCCTGGCGGCACAACGCCTCGGGCTCCTCGGTCACGGGGTGGAGTCTCGCACGTGCGCCAGGTGACCCTGGCCGGGGCGTCACAGGCCGAGGCGACCGAGCGCCTGGCTGATCCGGGGGTCGGTGGAGACGATCGGCGACTCGGTGCGCACCCACGGGGACCCGCCGAAGTGGGTCTGGAAGATGTGCTCGGCGGTGCGGGTGGCCAGGGCCTGGGTGGTCAGGGTCGGGTTGGGGCCGCCGAGGGCGTTGGCCAGCGCCGAGTTGTCCGCGATGTAGAGGCCGCGCACGGCTCTGGACTCGCCGGTCGGCTGGGTGACCGAGTTCTGCTCGGACAGGCCCATTCGCATGGTGGACTGCACGTGCAGGATCAGCGGCGCCCAGTCGATCCGGAACACCTTCTTCGCGCCCGCGCCGCGCAGCAGCTGGGTGGCGCGCTTGGCCAGGTACTCGCGGTTGCGCTGGGTGCGGGCGGTGCGCTGGCGCTGACGGAACTCGACCTTGGCGATCGGCCCGTGCTCGTCGGCGGGCAGCACCGAGGGCAGCACCCGGTTCTGCGCCTCCACGTCGTCGTCGGTGATCACCAGCACGTTGAGCAGCCGGTTCACCCCGCCGGCCAGCACCTCCTTGAGCTCAGGGCCGATCAACCGGCCGGCCGGTCCGTCCCAGGGCCCGGTGGCGCCGCGGCCGTTGCCGTAGCGGCCGCGGATGCCACTGTCGCTCAACGTCATGCTGAAGGCCTGCAACGCCGGTGGCAGGCCGACGTTCTCCAGGCCGCCGTAGCCGGGGAACTCGCAGCGCGCGGAGGACCCGACGCCCTTGGTGGAGTCGGTGTCCCGGTCGAACTGGCCGATCACCCAGTCGAAGTGGTGGTCGGTGTAGCCGCGCCCGACCCAGCCGTTGGGGTTGGGCAGCCCGCTGTTGAGCCACAGCCGGGGCGTCTCGGTGCACCCGGCGGCCATCACCACGACCTTGGCGTCCTCGCGGTGCTCCACGCCCGCCCCCGTGCGCCAGGTGACCCCGGTGGCGGTGAGCCCGGTGCCCCTGCGCTCGGTGTGCACCCGGGTGACGAAGGCGTCGGTGATCAGCGTGGCCGGCTTCGCGCCGGGCCGGACCGCGTCGGCGGTGATGGCCAGCGGCACGTAGCTGTTGTCGGTGGAGCGCTTGGCGAACTGGTTGCGCGGGGCGCGCACGGGCTGCATGCAACCTTGGAAGCAGTAGCCGCAGAAGGTGCACCCGGTGGCCATCGGGAAGACCAGCTTCGACGCGTCGGTGGTGCGGCCCGCGGTGCCACCGGGTTGCAGGATCGCGTTCTCCTGCGGCCGGTAGGAGGCGCCAAGCGTGGTCTTGGTCTTCTGCACCGGGATGCCGAGGGTCTCACAGCCCCGGAAGAAGGTCTCCTCCTTCAGGCCCATGGCCGCGGTCTGCACCGGCAGGGTCGCCTCGGCCCACTCGTAGTAGGGCACCAAGTCCTTGTAGGCGAACGGAAAGCGGTGCTCGACGTCGTAGTTGGCCGCGTCCGGGCCGTCGTAGCCTGCGAACACCCCGGGGTAGGCGCGCGGGCAGTTGCCGTAGTAGTGCTGGGTCGTGCCGCCGACCCCGGAGAGCTGCCACAGGAAGGAGTTCTGCGGCGTCTCCCGGAACCAGGCGGGCTTGTTCCGGTCCTGCGGCCCGAACCGCAGGTACCCGGTGAGCGGGTTGTTGGCGTCGTTCTCGAAGTGCGTCCACTCCTCGCGCGGCTTGGCATGCCGGGGCCCGGCTTCCAGCAACAGCACGTCCAGCCCACGCCCGGCCAGCTCCGCGGCCACGACCGGCCCACCGCCACCGGCGCCGATCACGATGACGTCGCGCATCAGTCCTCCACCGAGGTTCGACCCTGGTAGTACCCACGGAAGTCGTCCCAGCCCTCAACCGGACCGGCCGGCTGGTACCCGGTCAACTGCCAGCCAACGGGCCGCGCCCGCAGCTTCTTGGTCCGCTTGTCGAAGACCTTCCACTCGGAGTAGGCCCCGAACGCGGGAAACTCCAGCAGCGCCCCACCCACGAACTTCAACAGCCCGGACACACTCCCCCGCAACGGCTGCGGCAAGTTCTGATCCAGCAACGCCACCAAATCCGCATCCGGCCCCTCCAGCAACGCGAACGCTTTGGCCTTGTCCGCAAAGGACAACCGAGCGAAAGGAGAGAGGAACGGCCCGTTGAGCGCGAGTGGGTTCACCTGCGTCGCCAACAGGTTGAGTAGCAACGCGATCACCAGGGAGAGTGGAAGGGTTTCGTCGTTCTGCAAGACGAGCGCGAGAGCCTTGTCCAATGTGGACACTTGCAGGTCGATCAACCCGAGCAGGCTGTCCGGCAGCTTGATCCCGGTGTCCGCGAGAGCGGTGACAAAGGCCATGGACAGCGGCTTGGCCAGCTGATCGGGAAACGGCACGAAGTGGTCAAGCGCCTCGATCATGAAGTCGGTGGCGCCCATCTCCATCGCCCCGGGACTCGAGACGGGCGTGCCCTGGGCGCGGGAGTAGCCGTCCGGACCGGGCACCACAAAGGTGGTCAGGCCGTTGAGGGTGTCCCGCGCCAGCTCAGCGAGGATCGGGCGAAGCAGGTCAACGAGGATGGGCAACGGCGGCGCGGCGACAGCGGCGGGCGTGGCGCCCAGCACGGGCGGCAACAACACCCCCGCACCGGTGACCGCACCCAGAACGCCAATCCGGGCAAGGAAAGCCCGGCGCGCCAGGTCAGCAGAAGACATGTCCGCGTCCTTGCGGCAGGAGGTGTGGTGGTACCCCGGTGGGGCGGGGTGTTGGCATACGTACCGGGGAGCGGAGGGAGCGGCAAGCAGGGGACGCGGAGACCACTCGGATGGGTGGCAACGATGGTGGGAAGGAACGCGCCATCCGAGGGATACCGAGGGTTAGCCCGGGGTGAAAACCCACAAAGCGGGCCTCTCGTCTTCTCCGTACGGCCTGGAGACTGCTGACCGCGCCTCCCCACCCGGCCCTGCAACACAAACCGCCGCCAAGGCCTCGCAACGTGACGGGGGCCGGGTGGGGAGGTGTGGTTTGCTGTCGGAAGGTCGTACGGAGAAGACGAGAGGGTCGCGAGCACGCTGGAATCGGCCCCGGCAACCTGCTCAGCCCCGCAACCTGCTTGTCCCGGCTTTTGACTTGTCCCACCCCTCCGGGGGTCTGCCCGTCCGGCGAGGACGCTTTTGATCTTCGGGGTTAAACCAAGAGCGAAGATCAAGAGCGTCCTCGCCGGACGGGCAGAGATCAAAGCATGGGGGGGGAAAGTCAAAAGCAGAGACGCAAGCGGGTCTTGAGGTTCCCCATGCCCGTCAACCTTCCGAAATCGAACCACATCCCAGCGAGCAGCCGCCGTCACGTTGCGTGGCTTTGGCGGCGGTTGCTGTGAGCGTCTGCTCGCTGGGATGTGGTGCGATGTCTCCAGGTTGACGGGCATGGGGAACCTCAAGACTTCGGACAGGTTTTGAAAAGCCAGCCCCTCGCTAGCTTCCTGTCGCGAACACCGGGTAATGGTCGGAGTAGTCGGTGTACGTGTGCTCCTTGCCCCACGACTTCACTGTCCACTTAGGAGAGTGGATCGCGCGGGTCTCGTTGACCCAGTTCGCCGGGCCCCGGTGGCCCTTCACCAGGAGCACGTAGTCGAGTTGCTGCCGAGGGCCGGTCGCGTCCCGGTCCTTGGCGATGGAGTTTGTCTGCGGGTCGTAGGAGTACGGGTGGCCGGTGTGCGCCGGGGCGTTGGCGTTGAGGGTCACCAGGGCCGCTGCGTGTTCCGGGGTGCCCAGGACGACGTTCAGATCGCCCGCCACGATCACCGGTTCGCTTGCCGGGATGTTGCGCTCGCGGATGTAGGCGGCCAGTTCGGCCAGCTGAGCGGCGCGGACTTCCGGGGCCTTGCCGTTGCAGCCGCCGTCGTCGGCTTGCAGGTGGGTACCCAGGACGTGCACCGGGCCGGTGGGTGAGTTGATCTTGGCGTGGGCGAAGCCCTTGGCGGAGAGGGCGTCGGTGCCGCATTTTGGTTTGTAGACGTGCTGGACCCGTTCCGTGATGGGCCAGCGGCTGAGGATGGCCACGCCGCCGTCCTCGGGGTACAGGTCGGTGTAGTCGCCTCGGGTGGTGTCCCAGCCTGCCTTGCTCCGGCCTACCACGGGGGTGCGGTGGGGGTAGGGGTCGGACAGGTTGGTGAACAGGCGCTCGGAGGAGGAGTTGTCGAAGGCCTCCTGGAGGACGACGACGTCTTGGCCGGCCAGGACGGCCTGGCTGTCGAGGAGGTCGGCGCGCTGGTCCTGGCCCCAGTTGGGGTAGATCAACTTGGAGAACAGGAAGACGTTGTGGCTGGCGATCCGGGGGAACTGCTGCTCGGCCTGCGCCATGGGGGTCAGCGCTGCGGTGACGCCCAGGACCAGCAGGAACGTGAGAAGCGTTCGGGTTCGCATGGGCATCAAGGATGAGTGTGCTGGGTCACCCTGTCGATACCTCTATCGGTCAAGTGGGCGAACGGAGCAAGAAACCTGCGCGAAGGTGCGTCACGAAGCGCGACCCGAGACGTCCCGGTTCCGCGAGCGTCCTTGGACGTGAGACGGCAAGGCTGGAGGTCGGGGGCCGTGGTTGTCCGACGGGAATGGCAGGTGTGGTGCCGGGACGTGGCTGGGCGGAGACGTGAGCTGACCGTCTTCGTCAAGCAGGGCTCGGTCGTGATCGTCGCGCCACCTGGCGAAGCCGCTGTGCTGGAGCCACTGGAGGTGGGACGGTTACGGGCCGCCCTACGCGAGGCGGCCATCTACGCGGCGGTGACTACGGAGTAGTGATGACAGAGATCTGGGGGACCCTGACCGTGCGGCGCGGCACGGTCAGGGACGCGGACACGATGCTGGCGCTCTTCGACGACGCCGTGCGCTGGCTGACCGAACGCGGCCGCACCGGCCAGTGGGGCACCGCCCCCTTCTCCGCCATCCCGCAGCGCGTCCAGCAGGTCCGCGGCTGGGCCGAGGCCGGCGCGCTGCGGGTGGCCGAGCGGGACGGGCTGACCCTGGCGGTGAGCTCGGTCGGACCCGCGCCCGCCTACGTCTCCCCCGCCACCGAACCCGAGCTGTACGTGATGGGACTGGTCGGCCGCCGCACCCCGGACGCCAGGGGCGCGGGGGCCGCGCTGCTGGCCGACGCGCGGGCCGAGGCCGTCCGACTGGGACTGAAGAAGGTCCGGGTGGACTGCTGGGCAGGCGGCGGCGGGGCACTGGTCCAGTACTACGTGCGGGCTGGGTTTACGCCGGTGGAATCGGTTCAGGTGGAGGCTTGGCAGGGCCAGGTTCTTGAGCTTCGGGTGGACCAATGAGCAACTGGGACTAGCTACTCGCGAGTAGGTAGTGTCAGAATCACCGCCAAGGGAGGTGGCGGTGAGCACCTACTTCGTGACCGGGGCTACCGGGTTCCTTGGCAGTGCGCTGGTCGAGCGGCTACTCGCCCGCGAGACCTGCGACCGGGTATACGTGCTGGTCAGACCGGCCTCACAGGACAAGCTCGACCGGATCGCGGCCCGCTGGCCGCGGCGGGAGCTGGTCATGCCGGTGCTGGGCGACCTGGCCGAGGACGGACTCGGCCTCAGCGACGTGGACCGCAGGCGGCTGGCCGGCGGGATCGACCACCTGCTGCACCTGGGCGCGGTCTACGACCTCACCGCCACCGAGGAGCACAACAGCGCGGTCAACGTGGACGGCACCCAGCGCGTGGTCGACCTGGCCGCCGAGCTCGCGGTGTCCTGGCTGCACCACGTGTCCTCGGTGGCCGTGGCCGGCGAGCACCGCGGCGTGTTCACCGAGCAGGACTTCGACCTGGGCCAGCGGTTCGCCTCGCCGTACCACGCGACCAAGTTCGCCGCCGAGCAGATCGTGCGCTCCCAGCACGCGGTGCCGTGGCGGATCTACCGGCCCGCGGTGGTGGTCGGCGACTCCCGGACCGGGGAGATCGACAAGGTGGACGGGCCGTACTTCTTCTTCCCCACCTTCGCCCGGCTGGCCAAGCTGCCCAGCCGGTTGCCGCTGGTCGGCGCGGACCTCGGCGCGACCAACGTGGTGCCGGTGGACTACGTGGTGGACGCCATCGACCACCTCGCGCACGCCGCGCACCCGCCCGGCCGGACCTTCCACCTGACCTCGCCGCGCCCGCAGCCGATCACCGAGGTCTACAACGCCTTCGCCGCGGTCGCGGGCGCGCCAACGATGGCGTTCTCCCTGCCCGGTCCGCTCTCCGCGCCGCTGCGCGCGCTCAGCGACCGGGGCCTGCGCGCGCTCAGCCGCGCCGCCGAACGCGTCCCCGGCGCGAAGCTGGTGTTCGAGCGGCTCGGCGTGCCAGCGGAAGCGCTGCCGCACCTGACCCTGACCGCCACCTTCGACAGCACCGCCACCCAGGGCGCGCTGGCCGGCAGCGGCCTGCGGGTGCCTGAACTCCGCGAGTACTCGGACACGCTCTGGCGGTACTGGCGTGACCACCTCGACCCGGACCGGGCCCGCCGTCCCCGCTCCGGGGGCGCGCTCGGCGGGCGGACCGTGATGATCACCGGCGCCTCCTCCGGCATCGGCAGGGCCACCGCGCTCGCGGTCGCCCGGCACGGCGGCATCCCGCTGCTGGTGGCCCGGCGCGCGGAGGAGCTGGCCCAGGTGCGCGAGGAGATCACCTCGGCCGGGGGCACCGCGTTCACCTACCCCTGCGACCTCACCGACGCCGAGGCGGTGCGGGCCATGCTCAAGGACGTGCTCGCCCAGCACGAGGCGGTGGACATGCTGGTCAACAACGCCGGGCGGTCGATCCGCCGCTCGCTGCTGCGCTCCACCGACCGGCAGCACGACTTCGAGCGGACCATGGCGATCAACTACCACGCCCCGGTCCGGCTCATCCTCGGCCTGCTGCCGCACATGACCGCGCGCCGGTTCGGCCACATCGTCAACATCTCCACCCAGGGCACCCAGGTCGGCACCCCGCGCTTCGCCGCCTACCTGGCCTCCAAGGCCGCGCTGGACGCCTTCACCAGGGTGGCCAGTGCCGAGGCGCACGGCAACGGGATCACCTTCACCACCGTGCACATGCCGCTGGTGCGCACGCCCATGATCGAACCGACCAAGGTCTACCGGCGGCTGCCAGCGGCCTCCCCGGAACAGGCCGCCAACCTCGTGCTGAAAGCGCTGATCAAGCGGCCCACCAGGATCTCCCTGCCGGTGGGCACGCTCGGCGCTGCCTCCTACGCCATTGCCCCCAAGGCGGTGGACCGGGTGATGAACGTGATCTATCGCCTGGGCGCCGTCTGATCAGCACCTGCCGAAGGAGTTGAGCGTGACCACCGTGGTCGCCACCGCCCGCCGACTACTCGGTCAATGCGGCACCAGCCTGCTCGGCCTGCTGGTGCTGGCCCGCACCGGAATCGTCATGCCGGTCCGCCCCGACCGGCTCTACCAGATGGCCCGCGCGCTGCGCCGCTGGTCGCTGACCCTGCCCGGCGGCTACGCGGTCGGCGCGCACCGCCACCCGGACGCCCCCGCGATCATCGACGAGCTGGGCACCCTGACCTGGGCCGAGGTGGACACCCGCAGCACCAGGCTGGCGCACGGCCTGGCCGGGCTGGGCCTGGCCACCGGGGACAAGCTGGCCGTGCTCTGCCGCAACCACCGCGGCCTGGTCGAGTCCATGGTCGCCGCGGGCAAGCTCGGCGTGCACCTGGTGCTGCTCAACACCGGCGCGTCCGCGGCCCAGGTCGGCGCGGTGCTCAAGGAGGAGGACATCAGCCTGGTGGTGGCCGACGCGGAGTTCCGCCCGCTGCTGGCCAAGGCCCCGCGCGGGGTGCGCCGGGTGACCGCCTGGCCGGATGAGAAGACCCGCAGCGAGACGATCGAGTCGCTGATCGAGTCCTCCCCCGCCACCGAACTGCCGGTGCCCTCGGCGCACGGCCGGGTCATCGTGCTCACCTCCGGCACCACCGGCACGCCCAAGGGCGCGCGCAGGCCCGAGGTGCACGGCCTGTTCTCCGCGGCCACCCTGCTGTCCCGGATCCCGCTGCGCTACGGGCAGCGGCTGCTGGTGGCCGCGCCCATGTTCCACACCTGGGGCCTGGCCGCCCTGCAGCTCGGCCTGCTGCTGGGCTGTCCCCTTGTGCTGCACCGCCGGTTCGACCCGGAGTCCACAGTGGAGGCCCTGGAGAAGGAGCAGTGCGCGGTGCTGTTCGCGGTTCCGGTGATGCTGCAACGCATCCTGGAGCTGCCGCCGGAGGTGCTGCGCAAGTACCACCCAGCACAGCTGAAGATCGTCGCCTCCAGCGGCTCCGCGCTGCCCGGCGAGCTCGCGGTGGAGTTCCAGCGCCAGTTCGGGCCGGTGCTCTACAACCTCTACGGCTCCACCGAGGTCTCCTGGGTCAGCGTGGCCACCCCGGCCGAGCTGACCGCCGCCCCGGCCACCGCGGGCAAACCGCCACTGGGCACCCGGCTGGCGATCCTGGACGAGTCGGGCGACCCGGTGCCGCACGGGGGCACCGGACGGATCTTCGTGGCCAACGGGCTGCTCTTCGACGGCTACACCAACGGCAAGTCCAAAGAGGTCCGCGACGGCATGATGTGCACCGGCGACGTCGGTTACCTGGACCCGGCAGGCCGGTTGTTCGTCGCGGGCCGGGACGACGACATGATCGTCTCCGGCGGCGAGAACGTGTACCCGCGCGAGGTGGAGGACCTGCTGGCCCGGCATCCCCAGGTGCGCGAGGCGGCCGTGCTCGGCGTGCCGGACCGCGAGTTCGGCCAGCGGCTGGCCGCCTACGTGGTGCTCGACGAACAGGCCGAGCTGGACGCCGAGGCGGTGCGCGAGCTGGTCAAGGCCAACCTGGCCCGGCACTGCGTGCCACGGGACGTGGTGTTCCTGGAAGCCTTGCCGCGCAACGCCACCGGCAAGGTGCTCAAGCGCGAGCTGCCCCGCCCGAGCTGACCCACCCCCGCCCGCGGTGACCCCCGGCACACCGGGCAGACTGGAGTTGATCAAGGACTCCGGTCGGTCCGGCTTTGCCGGGTCGACGCCCCCCGAGGCCCGGGGACCGGCCGGTCGGCGCGGCAGGGTGATCCCCCGAACACACACCACCCTGTCGCGCCCCACCAAAGTCGAGCCCGGCGTCACCAAAGTCGGGCACCGCGCCGAACGCATGGCATCGCCCCCGCAACTGGGGCACAGTTGCCCCTGTGAACGTGGCATCAACTCCGAACACCCGTGATCGCCTCCAGCTCCGGCTGCGCGAACCGGCCAACCAGGTCAGCCCGCAGGCCAAGACCTGGTGGGCGCTGCAGAGCGTGATCGTGTGGGTGTTCGCCCTCATCGCGCTCGTGGTGACCGTCCTGATCTGGGGCGTGACCATCTGGTGGTCACTGGCCGCGGCGGTGGTCGTGGTCTGGGCGGCCCTCGACCTGATCTTCGTGCCCCGGCTGCGGTACCGCTGGAACCGCTGGGAGACCACCGACCAGGCCGTCTACACCCAGACCGGCTGGTTCTCCAGGGAATGGCGGATCGCGCCGCTGTCCAGGGTGCAGACCGTGGACACCGAGCGCGGGCCGCTGCAACGGGCGCTCGGCCTGTCCACGGTCACCGTGACCACCGCCTCGGCCGCGGGCGCGCTGAAGATCGAGGGGCTGGACAAGGACGTGGCCGCCGCGCTGGTCGACCAGCTGGTGGCGATCACCGAGGCCACCCCTGGTGACGCGACATGAGCCACGAGGCACGTCCGTCCGAAGTGGACGGCTTCCCGGTCGCGCCGGAGGCCCCGGACGCGGTGCTGGTGGAGCAGGACTGGCAGCGGCTGCACAAGCGGACCGTGGTGGTCGCGCCGCTCTCACAGATCGCGAGCCTGCTCGGCATCGCCTTCCTGCTGCTGGTGGTGCGCGGGTTCTCCGGGCTGCGGCCGTGGGAGATGGGCATCGGCATCGCGGCCGCGGTGGCGCTGATCGTCCTCGGCGTGCTGCGCTGGTACACCACCCGCTACCGGGTCACCGCCACGCACGTCGAGCTGCACACCGGCCTGGTCTTCCGCAAGGAGCGCTCGGTGGCGCGGGACCGGCTGCGCACCGTGGACGCCACCGCGGACATCTTCCACCGGATCTTCGGCCTGTCCGTGGTCAAGATCGGCACCGGCCGCCAGGACCAGGGCAACGAGGACGAGCTGTCCCTGGACGCCATCGACAACGCCGAGGCCGAACGGCTGCGCACGCTGCTGCTGCGCAGGCTGCCCGCGCCGGTGGCCAGCACCGAGGCGCTGCCGCCGGTGCGCGCGGACGGCACCGTGGCCGACGCGGTGGTGACCGACCCGGAGACCGGCCAGCCGGAGCGGGTGCTCTCCCAGCTGGACCCGAGGTGGCTGCGCTACGCGCCGTTCACCCTGTTCGGCCTGATCGCGGTCGGCGCGCTGGGCGCGGCAGGCGCCTGGCTGGCCCGCACCCTGGACATCGACGTGCGGCACCTGCCCGTGCTGGAGGCCCTGCTCAACTGGGTCCGGCACACCCCGATCGCGCTGGTCGTCGCGGCCGCGCTGGGCGTGCTGCTGGTGCTGGCGGTGCTCGGCTCGCTGGTCGTCTACGTGCTCTCCTACTGGAACTACAAGCTCACCCGCCGCGACGACGGCACCCTGCACGTGAACTACGGCCTGCTCACCCTGCGCTCGGTGACCATCGAGGAGAACCGGGTCAAGGGCGTGGAGCTGCACGAGCAGCTGCTGCTCCGGCAGGTCGGCGCGGCCACGGTGAAGGCGGTGGCCACCGGCCTGGGCACCGGCGAGGACAGCGGCATGCTGCTGCCGCCCGCGCCGGTCACCGAGGCGCACCGGGTGACCGCCGAGGTGCTCGAGGTCGAGCCCGCGCCCACCCAGACCCCGCTGCGCAAGCACCCTCGGGCGGCGCTGCGCCGGTTGCTGCTGTGGGACTTCATCCTGCTGCCGCTGATCATCGGCACCCTGGCCGTGCTGGCCTGGCAGGACGTGCTGCCGACGTGGCCGTGGGTGGCCGCGCTGGCGCTGATCCCGATCGTGCTGCTGATCAGCTGGGACGAGTACCGCAACCTCGGCCACGCGCTGACGGAGAAGTACCTGGTCAGCCGCTCCGGTTCGGTGGTGCGCACCACGGTGGTGCTGCAACGCACCGGGATCATCGGCTGGAAGATCCGGCAGAGCCTGCTGCAACGACGGGTGGGCCTGCTCACCGTGGGCGCGACCAGCGCCACCGGGGCCGGGCTGTACGAGGTGCAGTACGTGGACCAGACCGACGGGCTGACGCTGGCCGAGGACGCGGTGCCGGAGCTGCTGACCCCGTTCCTGGAACGGGACACGGCCTAACGACGGCGCCGGGCGGTGCCAAACACGCCCCTGGTGATCTCCCGGCCCAGCGCGCTGGCCGCGGAGCGCAGGAAGGACTTCACCGCGGAGTTGCCGAGCACCTGCTGGACCAAGCCGGGCTCGGCCTTCGCCGGGGGTTCTTCGCTGGGCCGCTCGGCTTCGGTGCCGGAGACCTTCGCGGTGAGCTTCTCGTAGGCGGACTCGCGGTCGATGGACTCGGCGTAGCGCGCGTGCAGCTCGCTGTCCCTGGCCGCCTGGCCGATCGCCTCCGGCCCGATGGTGTCCATCAGCGAACGCGGCGGGCGCAGCCGGGTCCAGGCCACCGGGGTCGGCGCGCCACGCTCGGAGAGCACGGTGACGATCGCCTCGCCGATGCCCAGCGAGGTCAGCGCCTCGGCCAGGTCGTAGTGCGGGGTGCGCGGGTAGGTCTTCACGGTCTGCGCGAGAGCCTTGGCGTCCTCCGGGGTGAAGGCGCGCAGGGCGTGCTGGATCCGCGCGCCGAGCTGGGAGAGCACCGGGTTCGGCAGGTCGGTGGGGAGTTGGGTGCAGAAGAACACCCCGACACCCTTGGACCGGATCAGCTTCACCGTCTGGGTGATCCGCTCCACGAACGCCTTGGACGCGCCGTCGAAGAGCAGGTGCGCCTCGTCGAAGAAGAACACCAGCTTGGGTTTGTCCAGGTCACCCTCTTCCGGCAGGTGCTCGAACAGCTCGGCGAGCAGCCACATGAGGAAGGTGGAGAACAGGGCTGGCTTGGTCTGGAGGTCGCCGATCTCCAGGAGGTTGATCACGGCTCGGCCGTCGGTTTCACGCATCAGGTCCGCGACGTCGAGCTCGGGTTCGCCGAAGAAGGTGTCGCCGCCCTGGGACTCCAGGTTCACCAGTGCGCGCAGGATCACCCCGGCGGTGGAGCTGGAGACGCCGCCGATGCCGGAGAGGTCGGCTTTGCCTTCGTCGCTGGTCAGGTGCTGGATGACCGAGCGCAGGTCCTTGATGTCGAGCAGGGCCAGGCCCTGCGAGTCGGCCCAGTGGAAGATCAGGCCGAGGGTGGACTCCTGGGTCTCGTTGAGGCCGAGGACCTTGCTGAGCAGGAGCGGGCCGAAGCCGGTGATGGTGGCTCTGACCGGGACGCCGAGGCCGGTGGAGCCGAGGGAGAGGAACTGGACGGGGCAGGCGGTGGGCTGCCAGTCGTCGGCCAGTTCGGTGGCGCGTTTTTGTAGCTTGTCGCTGTGCTCGCCGGGGCGGGCGAGGCCGGACAGGTCGCCCTTGATGTCGGCCATCAGGACCGGGACGCCGGCCGCGGAGAGCTGCTCGGCGATCAGCTGGAGGGTCTTGGTCTTGCCGGTGCCGGTCGCCCCCGCGACCAGGCCGTGCCGGTTCAAGGTGGCCAACGGCAGGCGGACGCGGGCATCCGGGGTCGCGGCGCCGTCGATGACCACCGCGCCCAGCTCCAGCGCGGCGCCCTCCGAGGCGTACCCGGCGGCGATCTCGTGTGCCTGCTCGGCCATGCCGACCTCCATCCAGCCCGTGCGGATACCCGCCGATCGAGCGTAAGACGGAAAAACGCCGCCGACCTGCTGTGCGCCACGGGAGTGTGACGCGCCGACGCGGGATAGGCTCACCCGGGTGACAGACCGTCTAGTGTGGATCGACTGCGAGATGACTGGGCTGGACCTGAGCAAGGACGCCCTCATCGAGATTGCCGCTTTGGTCACCGACGCGGACCTCAACATCCTCGGTGACGGGGTGGACATCGTGATCCACGCCGCGGACGAGGTGCTCGACAGCATGCCGGACGTCGTGCGCGACATGCACGCGCGCTCCGGCCTCACCGACGAGGTCCGCCGCTCCACGGTGACCCTGGCCGACGCCGAACGGCAGGTGCTGGACTACATCAAGGAGTACGTGCCCGAAGTGCGCTCCGCGCCGCTGGCAGGCAACTCCATCGCCACCGACCGCGGCTTCATCGCCAGGGACATGCACCTGCTCGACGCCCACCTGCACTACCGCATGGTCGACGTCTCCAGCATCAAGGAGCTCGCCCGCCGCTGGTACCCCAAGGTCTACTACGGCCAGCCGGCCAAGGGCCTGGCCCACCGCGCCCTCGCCGACATCCGCGAGTCGATCACCGAACTCGCCTACTACCGCCGCACCGTGTTCGTCCCCCAGCCCGGCCCCACCACCGAACAGACCCTCGCCGCCGCCCGCGCCCTCGGCACCCACCGCCCCAAGAAGGCAGCCGATTAGAATCTTGTGGCACCGGCACGCTAGTATGTCTCCGTACCGCTCACCGGCACCGGTGAGCAGCACATGGTGGGTGTAGCTCAGCTGGTAGAGCACTCGGTTGTGGTCCGAGATGTCGCGGGTTCAAGTCCCGTCACTCACCCGCTCTGGGACCCCCCTCTCTGCGCTTCGCTTGAGAGGGGGGTTTCGCGTTTTCGTAGCTTCACCGGGGGCCGAGCCCCCGGACCCCCACGGTGCGGGCGGTGCTGAACCAGCGGGGGTGGGTTGAGATGTCGGTCACTCCCTCCCCTTCCCTCCTCGCTCAAAGTGAAGGGCCCCGCGGGTGCGGGGCCCTTCACTTTGTTCTTGTCGTTCTTGTTGTTACTTCTTGCCGCCCTTGAGCCATTCCTCCCAGGGGACCTGCCAGTCGCCGAAGCCGTCCCAGGGCTGGAGGTTGGGGCCGCCGGTGTTGGTGACTACTACGATGTCGCCCTTTTTGGTGTTGTCGTAGAACCACTTGGCGTTGTCCAGGGAGGCGTTGATGCAGCCGTGGCTTACGTTGCGGTGGCCTTGGTCCCGGACTGACCAGGGGGCGCCGTGGACGAAGATGCCGCCGTTGCTGATGCGGGTGGCCCACTTGACCGGGGTTTTGTAGCCGCCCTGGTCCAGGGAGAGGCCGTAGGTGGTGGAGTCCATCAGCTTGCTGGCGTGGCGTTCGGTGACGACGTGGGTGCCGTTGTTGGAGGGGAAGGCGGGGCGGCCCATGGAGATGGGCATCTCCTTCACGACCTGGCCGTTCACCTTGATGATCATCTGGTGCGACTTGCCGTCGGCCTCGGCGATGAACTCGTCGCCGATGGTGACGTCAGCCTTGCGGTCCTCCATGCCGAAGGTGTTGCCGCCCAAGCTCTTGCCGTAGATGGCCGCGTTCACCTTGATCTTGGTGCCGGGCTTCCAGTAGTGCTGCGGGCGCCACCGGACCTCCTTGTCGGAGAACCAGTAGAAGGCGCCCTCGACCTTGGGCTCGGTGGTGATCTGGATCGCGCGCTCGGCTGCCTTCTTGTCTGGCGGCGGGCTGGAGAAGCCGAACTGCAGCGGCATGCCGACGCCGACGGTCTCGCCGTGCTTCGGGTTGAACACGTTGATGGCGATCTGCTTGCCGGGCTTCACCGTGCTGAACGCCGACTTGGCGGTGGCGTCCTTGCCGTCGGTGCCCTTGCCCGCGGCGGTCAGCGTGTACTTCTTGTCGTAGCCCAGCGCCTCGGTGGAGGTCCACTTGGTCTTGTCGGGCGCGAACTCGCCCGCGACCTGCTTGCCCTCGGCGTTGACCAGCGAGACCTCGCCGAGCGTGCCGTTGGTGGCCGCCACCGTCACCGGCTCACCCGGTGCGACGTTGCCCGCCGCGTCCGCGGGCGTGAGCGCGAGGTTGATCGGCAGCTTGGGCGCAGCCGCCGCAGAGGTGTCGGCCGCCTGCTTCGGCTGCGTCTCCGCGGGCGCGTTGCCCGTGCAACCAGCAACCAGCACGGCTGCCAAGCCCAGCGTCGCCACCAGCAGCGCGCGAGGCGTGCGGCGCACCGCGGGGCTACCGAACACCACCATGGTCAGTCCGTCCGTTCGAAGTTCAGAGGGGGAGCACAGTGTGCTACACGAACACACCCGTGCGTGGCGGAACCGCAAGACCAACGGACGATGAGTCCAGATCGGACGGACCGCACTCTTCTACCCCAAAGGACGCCACGGCGGCTTACCGGGTTGCCCCCGGTCCTTGATCACCCAAAGATCGCCTGAACGGAGTAGCCGCAGGGCGATGACCAGCCGATTTCTAGTCTGCGAAACCCCTGTGCTAATGTTCTCCACGTCGGACGGGGAGCCCTCCGGACGACGCGGAAAACCTAGCGCCGCTAGCTCAACTGGCAGAGCAGCTGACTCTTAATCAGCGGGTTCGGGGTTCGAGTCCCTGGCGGCGCACAATACAGAATCGACCCCACCTGCATCAGTAGGTGGGGTCGTTTATTTTGGACTGTCCACAGTGGACGCGTGGTTGCTCCGTGGTTGCTCGGCTGCGGGCAGCCAGCGGAACCCAAGATCATCACGGCCGAAAGATGCGGCCATCGGACCGCGTCGGCGCCCGCGTCGGTTCGGCACCGAATGCTGTGACGGTGATCGCCTTCCAGTAGCGCACCGCTGAACTCGTGGCCCCGGACACCCGCGATGGGAATCCCGGCAAGCGGGCGCAGCCACCGGCAGACCAGCGCCGGCCGTGCCGGGTAAACCGGTGGCCCTCGACGACACGCTCAGGACCGGGGAAACATCTGGTCAGCCGCCGGGGTTGCGCCGCTCGGCAAGCCGCAGGGGGTGATCTTCGGCAGGCTGCGTCCGGTGTCTGATGATCTTGTCTGGACGACGGTATCGGTTTCCTGGCCGCTAGCCGGTCGGTGACCGTGCCGTGCCGGCGGGATCGGTTCGTACTCAAGATTGGAATCGCCTGGAACCAGCTACCGGTCTCGGTGGCGGGCTGGCCAGGAGTGACTTGCTGGCGGCGGCGGCGACCGCCACGACGTCACCCAGCTCCTGCCACTGCCGAAGGTCGTCCACCCGATCGGCGGCCTTCGCGGGCGGCCACTCCGCAGGCCTGGCGAACTGTTCGCCGACCGCGGCGACGACTTCGACAACCAACGGCGCCTGCTCGGAGAATGCGGCATGCCTCCTCGTATCGCCCGACGGGGCACCGAGCATGGTTCCGGACTCGGCGAGGTCCGCTGGGTCGTCGAACGCGCTTTCGCCTGGCCGCCCGCGTTCAACGACTCCGCACCCGCTGCGAACGCCGCGCAGACATCCATCTCGGGCTACTCCAGCTCGCTTGTGCCCGTTCAGAATGAGTTTGCGGAGGCAGATGATCGCGCAGGCCAGGCTGAGCATCGCCTGGTGAACATCCGACCGTCGTTCGGTGCGTACGCGTAGCCGCCGGAAGCCTCTGAGCCAGACGAAGGTGCGTTCGACCGGCCAGCGGAGTTTGCCGAGACCGGAGCCGTGTTCGACGCCGCGGCGCGCGATGACCGGCGTGATGCCACGGGCACGGACCAGGCGGCGGTACTTGTCGTGGTCGTAGCCGCGGTCGGCGTAGAGCCGGCGCGGGCGCCGCTTGGGCCTGCCGACCACGCCACGGATCGGCGGGACGGCGTCGATCAGCGGGATCAACTGAGTGACGTCGTTGCGGTGCCCGCCGGTCAGGGTGACGGTGAGCGGGATGCCGGTCGCGTCGGTGATCAGGTGGTGCTTGGAGCCGGGCTTGCGCCGGTCGACCGGGCTCGGGCCCGTGTGGTCCCCCCTTTGAGGGCGCGCAGGTGGGTGGAGTCGACCAGCATGGCGGAGAGGTCCAGCAGCCCGGCCACGCGCAACTCGGCAAGCTGGCGTTCATGCAACTGCTGCCAGACGCCGGTCTCGTGCCACTCGGTCAACCGTCGCCAGCAGGTGGTGCCCGAGGCGCCGAACAGTGTGGTGGGCAGCCGGTTCCACCCGATGCCGGTGCGCACCGCGTACAGGATCCCCTCCAACGCGGCCCGGTCGTCGGCACGCCTGCGCCCCGGATGGCGAAAGCGCCTCGGACGCACCGGGATCAGCGGTTCCAGACGGGCCCACAACTCCTCGGTCAAGACCTCCTCACGCACACGGCGATCTTGGAACACCGTGCGGCATCGGCAAAGCCGACACGCCAGCTCATTCTGAACTGATCACTTAAGGCATATGTGAAACCGGCACGGCAATTTCCGGACATGCTGTTGTGGGAAGCCGCCTCTGTTAGCGTCCCTGCCGTCCAGTTATGGAGGACTTGAGAACTTTGGGAGAGGGAATGTCCCTGCGCGTGAAAGTTTCGGCTGTCGTGATCGGAGCGGCGGCGATTGCCGGGATGCTTGTCACCGCGCCCGGTGCTTCGGCCCAAGGCTGCGCGAGGCAGCCGAGCGGCACCCTGATCTGCACCGAATACCCCAGCAGCGGTGGCACCCTCCGCCTCTACGTGTACAACAACTCCACCGTGCAGGGCGAGGACACCTCGGGCCGGGACGTCCACCTCGACAAGGCAATCCCGGGTGGCTGGGAAGGCCCGCTCGGCGGGGGCAAGGGCTGGACCTCCATTCTGAACCGTCAGGGCACGTCATGGCGGGCCTGCGTGAACGTGGGCGGCGGTCGCTACCACTGCACCCCCTTCGCCTGATCGTCAGCAGTTCGATGTGGTCTGAGGGCTGTCTCCACCATGCGGAGACAGCCCTCGCGTCGTTGGGACCTCAGCGAGCGGCGCCGCATCTCCAGGGCGACCGCTTCGACCTGGAGATGTCGGTGCGGGTCAAAGCCACCCGCCCGCCACCCGGAGCGGGGGCGGGCGGGTGGCACCGGGACCGGCTACCACCAGGCCGAGCACCGCACGGTCGGGTCGGGGTAGACCGAACCGCAGACACGGAAGCTGTAGTCGGGATGGGTGCGCTGGGCCGGTGTGGTGGCCGGCCCACCGTTGCTGTTGTTGGCGAACGGTCCACACTGGAGCCACGGCGTCACCCGCCCGCCGGAGAAGTCCATCCAGAACCGGTCGCTGCCCGCCGGGGAGGTCTTCCCGGCCAGGTGCGCCCAGCCCCGCTGCACCCCGTTGACGGTGCCGTAGTACAGCGAGAAGTACACCGGGTTGGCACCGGCGTTGACCGTGAACCCGGTCGCGTACGTGCCGGTCGCGTTGTCCGGCATGTCCACGAACCCGTTGGACCCGCTCCGGCACTCGGCCGCTGACGCGCTGGCCACCCCGGTCGGTCCGACGGCCAGCACGCCAAGGGCGAGTGCCAGTGCGGCGGTCGCGCTGAAGATCTTCCGCATGGTTGTCTCCTCTCGAGTCAGGGGTTCGGCTCAGCCGTAGTCGTGGTGCGGGACGGTGCCGTCGGAGCAGAACACCATCCGGGTCGGGTTGGCGTCCGCGGCATCCGCCAGCGCCATGCCCCAGGGGTTGCCCTCCTGCTCACCGCGCGCCGGGGTCTCGCCCTGCGGCTGCCGCTGGCAGAAGCCCCACTGGTGCTGCCGGGGCGGCAGGGCGACGAAGTTGCCGTAGTTGCCGCTGATGACCGGACCGGCCGAGGTGCGGGACGAGCCGTCCAGGTTCATCGCCTGGCCATCGCGGTAGAGGTACTGGTCCGGCATGAAGCTGTTCAGCGCCACCGGGGTGGAGGCGTTGACCTTGCGCAGCGACTGGTCCGCGCAGGAGGCGAAGTGCAGCTCCTGGTGGATCGGGGAGGCGTGCACGAACGGCGAGCCGGTGGCCGGGTTCGGGTCGAAGAACAGGTTCTGCAGGTCCAGCGCGGTCTGCGCCACCCCGTGCGGGATGTTCTTCAGGTCACGCCCGGCCTTGATCTGGTTCGCCCACCGGGCCACCTGCGCGGTGAGGTAGTCGCTGCCGAGCGCGGTGCGCAGCGCGATCGCACCGCCGCCGGCACCGTGCGCGACCACGCAGTCGACCGTGCCGCCTGACGCCCCCGGCAGCTGCACCAGCTGGGGAGGCGCCCCGCCGAAGCGGTAGGCCCGTGCGTTGAACGCACCGCTGGTGTTGCCGTTGACGTGCGTTGTCCTGTGGTTGTGCTGGTTGGCGTCCACCAGGTCGAACTGGAGGTCCGGCGGCACGATGCCGTAGTCGCGGTGCAGCGCGCCGAAGAGGGGCAGCAGCACCGGCGGGAGGTGGGTGTTCCCGGTGCGGTGCTGGTAGTCCACGTCCTCCGAGCCCGGCACGATGCGCCCGTCGTCACCCCGCAGGAATGACGCGGTCGCCTGGGTGCGGATCTTGTACGACAGGTCGTCGTTGAGGAACCAGTCGGGCAGGTAGGCCGAGGCCGGCCGCTGGCTGACGGGGTTGGAGAAGCCCAGCCACTGCGACATGCTCTTGCCCGGCGGATGGTTGACCGGGTCGGTGCCCGCCTGCACGATGTTGTCCCGCCAGGCGGTGAACACGTCCTTGACCGCGGGCCGGACGCACTGGTCGCTCGCCACCTCACCGCAGACCGGCTTCGAGACGACCTGGCCGGTCAGGTCCATCGCCCAGTTGTAGATCGACTGGCGGCTCTCCAGCTTGCCCGCGATCCAGCTGGCCGGGATCAGGGTGTCCAGGTTCTGGTTCTCGTCGAAGTAGGCGATGTTGTCGACCTTGTCCTCGAAGTACGTGCCCTGCACCGGAACCAGTGCGAGCGCGTCCCAGGCCACCGTGCCCACATCGGCGGTGGTGTCGGTCTTGGTGATGTTGCTCAGCTCGACCGTGGAACCCGGGCCCAGCACGTGGACGCCGAGGGACTTCCAGTGGTTGAAGTGCTCGTGCTGGTTGATCACCTTCTCCGAGACCGTGCCGTTGGCGGTCTTGATCCGGTACACCGCGCTGCCCGCCGACGCGCCCGCCGTCGGGATGTGCGCGCGGACCATGTAGGTGCCGTTCGCACCGAGGTTCGGCTTCCAGGTGCCGGTCACCCGCTTGGCGGGCTCACTCGCCAGCGCGTTGCCCGCGAACCAGGTGTGCGCGCCCATGCCGGTGGCCACCTGGTGGAAGTTGATCTCCGAGATCGGCATGCCGGCCGAGGTCTTGCCGAAGTCCAGCGTGAACGTGCCGCCGCTGGACCAGTCGACCCCGTTGCAGAAGATGTTCGTGCGGGGCGAGTTGGTCTCGTCGACGATGATCGCGCCCGAGGGCAGGCCCTTCGAGCACGCGGGCGGCCACGGGTTGTCCCCCGCGGGCTCCGGGTCGCCGGCCCGGAAGGCGTACGGCGAGGCCGCGCACACCTTGACGCAGTCGACCTGCATGGTCACCGGCGAGTGCCACCAGCAGTGGAAGGCGAGGTCGCCCTCGGTGTAGTTGCAGCGCTTGGCGGTGTCCGGGTTGCAGTTGTTGGCACTGGTGCACAGCAGCTTGCGGTCGGGGTAGGTGATGGTGCCGCTGCTGGTGTTGCCGGGGCTCTTCAGCGCCGGGCGGTAGGCGTCGACGCCCTTGAAGTCCTTGATCGGCGTCTCGGTCCAGCCCAGCACCCGCTCCTGGTACGGCCACTCCCACGGGCGCGCCGCGTCGGCGTAGCTCTGCCGCAGGAAGACCGTGCGACCGTCGCGGTAGGAGTCGTTGTTCGGGTTGTTCGTCCAGCCGAGGCCCCAGTTGCCCGCGCGGTCGGTGCAGGACGGGCTCGGGGTGCAGCCGGTCGGGTTGCCGGTGGCCGCGCTCGGCTGGATGCCGGAGTTGTACGCCCACAGCGCGAAGTACCAGTTCTCCACCAGCTCCGGGTTGCTGTTGTTCATCCGGATGCCCATGTCCTGGAGGGTGTTCCACTTGTCCGCCAGGATCTGCATGCCCGCGGTGATGTTCTCCGCGTAGTCGACGGCGATCTTGGCCTTGCCGTTCGGCGTGATGCTGGTGTCCGAGGCGCTCATGCCCGTGGTCACCTGCGCGATGCCGTAACCGCAGTCGGCCTGGTCGTAGTCGATGTTGTCCAGTCCGCCCTTGGCGCCGTAGTAGTCGCCGATCAGCGGGTTGCCGCCGGAACCGGGCAGCGCGCGCCAGGTGGCGTGCTTGTAGGCGCTTTCCTGTGCCAGCACACCGTTCATCACCACCGGCGGCACCCGGCCGCTGTTCGGCTTCAGCGCCGCCACGGGGAAGTCCGAGCTGGGGCTGTAGGCGGGCAGCCCGGTCTCCCGGTAGTTGGCGGGCCGTGAGGGCAGTGACTTGAGGGTGGCCAGGTCGACCGCCCAGGCGGCCTGGTTGGCGATCGGGCCGTAGGCCTGGCGGTTGGGCTGGTTGCGGGGCACGGCGCACTTGGGCGTGGTGAAGTTGCCCTGCGCGCTCCGCTCGCCCGCCGCGGTCATCCGTTGCGGCGGCACGCCGGTGCCGACCTTGGTACCGGGCGTGAGCTGCACACCGGTGCGCAGCGTCTCGCCGTTGCCGAGCCAGACCAGCGCGACCCCGCTGCCCAGCTCCTCGCTCCGGCCGCGCTTGTCCTGCACCGACTTGGGCAGGTCGGTGAGCCCGATCCTGCCCTCGGCGCTGACGTCGCGCACGCGCATCTCGGGGCCGGGCTTGGCGGCCTTCTCGTACTGCTCAGCCTTCGGCTTCGCGGCGGCGACACCGGTGCTGGACGCCCGCTCGGTGCCGAGCAGCTTGGTCGGGCCGGCCGCCGGGGTCAGCAGCTGTGCCCCCGGGTCGGCGGTGGTGGCCTGCTCGGTGAGCTCGCGGCTGGCGAGGTTGAGCGCGCGCAGCACGGTGCGCTCACCCGCGCGTTCGGCGAACTCGAGCGTCCGGCCGCGCACCCCGGCGATCTCGATGCCGCCCTTGGCCTCGTGCACGACCTCGGCCTGCTCGGGTTTGGCCGTGGTGACGCGCACGATCTGGTTGCCGCGGCGGAGGAAGGTCTGCGCGCCGTCGAGCACCGGGTCGACGAACTGGCCGTCGAGCTTGGCGACCTGGGTGGTCTTCGCGGCGGCGGGATCAATCGCGAAGACACCGGTCCTGGTGGTCTCGGTGTCGCTGTAGGAGAGCACGGCGGCTCTGCCGTCCTGGCCGCAGCGCAGGCTGGCGCTGTTGACCGCGGCACCGGTGGCGACCGGCTTGACCACGCCGTCGGCGAGGGCGACCGAGTAGACCAGGCCGCCGGCGGCGAGGTACTTCGGCTTGTTCACCGCGCGGCTGGTGATGAGGCTGACCACCACGTGCGCGCGGTCGCTGGTCAGGCAGTACTGGCCGAGCCACCGGTCGTCGGCGTCGAAGGGCTTCACCGTGGCCAGTGAGCGGAATGCGTAGGAATCGCGTTCCCGGCCGACGAAGAGGTGGAACCCGTCTTCGTCACCATTTCCGGTGACCAGTACGTCGTCACCGTTCGACCATTCCGGCGCCAGCTTGTCCAGCCGGTCCAGCACCTTCAGCTGGCTGTCGTTCTGCGCTTGCGGCGGATTCTCGTGGACCGGTCCGTGCGCCTGCGCCACCGCCGGCGGGAATAGCATTGCCGCCGCGACCACGGCCGCCGCGCCAGCAGCGTGCTTGGGTCTTTTCACGCCCGTTCACCTTTCGGTTCGGATTGACGAAAAACTAGTCCGCAGCCGAAGATGGCGGAGGCAACGGTTTTTTAAGCGGGAATTGATTTGCTCGCGCGTGTTGCCGACGACGGGACAGGTGCGGCCGGCCGGGCCCGCGAACGCCACCTGCGGCAGGGCGGTGGCAGCGCCGGTGACGACGGCGCCGGTGACGAGGACCCGGCTCAGCGTTCTCCTCGCGCTACCAGCGGATGCCGATGTTGGACGGCCCCCGCGGTCCGGAGACCTTCACCGTGTAGTGGCCGGTGGGGTAGTTGGAGCAGGTCCAGGACCGGGCCGGGTCCTCGGCGCGGAACGTGGTGCTGCAGGTGCGGCCCTGACCGGACACCGACCACGTGGCCGTGCCGCTGCCGTGCACGTCGGCGTCGACGTGGAAGGTGGTGGCCTCGATGGTCAGGCCGAACTCGCAGGAGGCGGTGGAGCAGTCGGTGTACTTGCCGCCCGCGTGCGCGACCTGGGGGATGAGCACGAAGGCGCTCACCGCGACGACGGCCGGAAGGACTCCCCGGAAGAGCTTCTCGCGCATCGGCTCAGCTCCCGGTCGGGTTGTCGAGCCAGCGCAGGCCGATCGTCGTCGGACCCGCCGGGCCGGTCACCCGCGCGTGGTAGCGGCCCTTGGGCGACCAGCTGCGCAACCACGAGCCGGGCCCTGCGGCCGCGTCGAAGTCCTGCACGTGGTACCAGTTCTCGTCCAGGCTCCACAGCTCCCAGCGCCCGGTGCCGCTGCCGTGCACGTCGGCGTCGATGGACAGGCCGCCACCCTTGTAACCAGAGACGTAGAGGTCGCAGACCGTGGCCTGGCAGGTGGAGGAGAAGGCCGCGGCCGAAGCGGCCTGGGGGAGGAGCACCGCGGCGGAAGCGGCGATCACGCCGACGACCGCGCCGCGGGAAAGGATCTTGCGCATCGATATCCCTGAGTTGTTGCGGGCAAAGGAGGAAGCGCCTGGTCAGGCGAGGAAGTACCGGCAGTCGACGATCGCGTCGGTCCTGCTGCTGGCCGGCTGCTTCCCGGAGCCCGGCGCGTATGCCTGGATCCGGTACAGGGTCCCGCGATCCCAGTCCGCCGTGCACATGGCGACGTCGGTGGCGTTGAAGAAGTACCGCAGCCCTTCCTGGTGGACCTCCGCGGGCAGGTCCAGGTACCACCGGTACCAGAAGGTGTTGCTGACGTTCTGGCTGCTCACGGTATAGCTGCCGGTGTCCGCGACCGCCACTGCGGGCAGACCCGCGAGCGCGGCCCCCGCGGCCAGCGCGACCGCCGCGACCCGAACCCGCGCGCTCACCAGCGGAGGCCGATGCTCGAGGGGCCCTGCGGGCCTTCGACTCGCGCGCTGTAAGTGCCCGCGGGCACGTTGTGGCAGAGCCACGAGGCGGGGCCCGCCGAGGCGTGGAAGGTGTTGCTGCAGTTGTAGCCGTTCGGCCCCCAGACGTACCAGCGGCCGATCCCGACGCCGTGCACGTCGGCGTCCACCGAGAGGGTGCCACCCGGGAAGCCGGGGACGTCGAAAAGATCGCAGTCGCTCACCGAACAGGTCGCGCTCTCCGGCCCGGCCATCGCCAGCGGCGAGGCCAGCACCAGGCTGGCGCCCACCACCGCGGTCACGACCGCGCCACGGGAAAGGATCTTGCGCATCAATGCTCCAGGATTGTTGCGCCCCGGGGAGGAAGTGCTGGACAGCGCAGCGCGCGGCATGGATTCACGCATCCGTCTTCCCCGGGGTCGAAAGCCGCTGACGGGGCGACTTTAAGACAGCAACCAGCGTTGTGGTTGCGGTTTCAACCCTGGATGAAGTCCTTGCCGTGTCCCCCGGCCCGACCGCACGATAGCGCCGCCCGTGCGTCTCCGCGGCCACCGGAACCTTCACGAAAGATGTCGCGGTGCCTGTGTTTCCGACCATACCGCCGCGCACGAACTCCCCGCCACCCGAGCAAGAAATGCGAGCTGAACCAGCATGAGCCTGACCTCTTTCCTCGGCAAGGCAGCGGCCGCCGCGGCCCTGCTCCTCGCCTCGCTCTCCCTGCAGCAGGCACCGGCCAGCGCCGCGCCCGCCGCCCCCCAGCCCGCCACCTCCCAGCAGGCCGCCTGCTGGGGCCAGGGCTGCGCCGGGCAGGACCCGCAGTCCTCTGGCTGCGCCGCCAGCGGCTACACCGTCGAGTCCTTCTACGCCCACTGGGGTGACTTCGTCGAGCTCCGGCACAGCTGGGACTGCGGCGCCTACTGGACCCGCGTCACCGCCAACAGCGACAACCGCCCGTACCGCACCGCGACCCAGTCCGGGCGCGACAACGGCACCGTCATCTACGAGCACACCGTCTCGGGCAACTGCTGGCCCAACGGCACCGGCGCCCCCTGCGCCGCGACCTGGACGCCGATGGTCGCTGGGGCCCTGATCCGCACCTGCCACAACGCCGACGTGCTGAACTGCACCGCCTGGCGCGTGACCAGCTCGGGCTGAGCCCGCTGCGGGCCGGCCGTCCCGCCGGCGGCCGGCCCGTGCTCACAGCCCGCCACGGTCAACGTCCGCCCACGCCCATGGGGATGTTCCAAGGCGATAGCAGCTCAGTCCACCGTGGACGCCATGTCCGCCGATCGCCTCCCGCCCAAGCCACCAATCTGTGCGCGGCTCCAGCAACCGATCAAACCAGGCGTGCTTGCTCCGCGGTCGCTCCACTGCGGCGGACACGCCCTCACCGCACGGCACGAGGCAACACGTCGATCGTGAACTGAACTGAGCTGACTCTTCATCAGCGGGTTCGGGGTTCGAGTCCCTGGCGGCGCACAATACGGAATCGGTCCCACCTGCATTAGTAGGTGGGACCGTTCATTTTGGACTGTCCACTGTGGACATGTGGTCGCTCCACTGCGGCTGCCCTGCGGAATCCAAGATCATCAACGTCGTGCAGCCATACCGTTGCCTCTACGGACACGCTTCCACTGGCCTCTCACACACCACAAACGCTGAGCTGTCCGCCGCTGTCGCAACAGGCCAATCCAGCCGGATCGGCTGCGGCGCAGTTCGACTCGGGCGGGCCACGGGACGTGCTGCTGGTGACAGCTACCCGGGCCCGCCCGAACCAACCTCAAACGCGGCCGGATACTGCCTTCGGCGGTTTTGCGGCCGCCGGTGCCGGTCTGGGTGGTGAGCGAGCCGGCCCTTCGGGAATCAGCCGGTTTCAGCCGCGCACTTCACATCGCTCGGACGCTGTCCACCGAGCAGGTACTCGGTGACCTTGTCGTTGGCGCAGTTGTTCTTGCCGAACAGGTAGGCGCCGTGCCCGCCCTGGTCGACGGTGATCATCGCGGCCCGGTCACCGAACGCCCGGCGCGTCGAGCGGGCGCCGACGAGCGGCGTGGCGGGGTCGCGCTCGTTCTGCACCATGAGGATGTTGCGCGGCCCGCGGTCAGACGGCAGCACCTGCTTCTCCACCGGCTTCGGCCAGAACGCGCACGGGTAGATGTTCGCCCCCGCGGCACCGAACATCGGGTACCGGAGGCGGTCCACGGCGACGTTGCGCTCGTAAGTGCTGACAGACGAAGGCCACTGGGAGTCACCGCAGATCACGTGCAGGCGGCCGGAGATCAGGCTTTCCACGCGCGGGAGCTCCGGTACCTCCGTGGGCGGCAGCGGCTGGTCGTTGTCAAGCGCCTTCCACTGCGCGGCCATCTTCGAGAACGCCGCGTCACCGGTTTTGTAGAGGCCGCCGAACACCAGACTCCGGAAGTGCTGACCGGTGACGCCCTCGAAGGACGGCTTCGCGTCCAGCCTGCCCGCGAGCTCGAAGTACTTGGCTCGCACCTGCTGCGGCGTGGTGCCCAGCCCGTACTCGGGGTGTGCCGCCGCCCACTTCGCGAAGTCCGGGAACGTGTCCTCCACTCCGAGGCTGTACATGCGGCCACCCTCGACGTCCCAGCCACCCTTGGAGAGGTTGCTGTCGAGCACGACGCGGTCGCTGGTCCTCGGGAACAGCGTGGCGTAGACCGAGCCCAGGTACGTGCCGTAGGAGTGGCCGAGGTAGGAGGCCTTCTTCTCACCCAGTGCGGCGCGGACGCGGTCCAGGTCGCGGGCGATGTTCGCGGTCGTGTTGTACGGCAGTTCGTCGGCGGTTGAGGACTTGAGGCACTGCTGTGCCATCGTCTTGACCTCTTCAGCCCGCTTGCGCACATCGGCCTGCGTCACGGCGTACGGCGGCACGCTTCCCGTAGCCATCTGCGCCTCGGTCAGGTCGCACGTGGCAGGCGAGCTGTAGCCGATGCCGCGCGGGTCCATGCCGATCACGTCGTAGGCCTCCAGCACGCTCTGCGGCATTCCCTGTGCCTTCAAGGAGAACGGGAACGTGAGGCCCTCGGCCGGCCCGCCGGGGTTGGTCAGCAGGATGCCCTTGCGCTTGTCAGGGCTCTTGCTGGCCAGCCGGGTGATCATGATCTCGGTCTGGCGGCCCTCCGGCTTGCGGTAGTCCAGCGGCACCTGGAGCTTTCCGCACTCCAGTCCGGCAAGCGCCACGTCAGCGGGACACGCGACCCACTGCACCTGCTTCACCGGCGGTGTGGCGGATGCCACCCCCGGTACCGCCACCAGCGCCGCGGCGGCGGTCACCACCGTAGCCAGCGACAACGATTTTCGCATTAGCGAATACCTCCCCGACGACGCGCCCCCTTCGGCGCGCCAAACCAATGAAATGTCAGCCGTTCATGCGGATCAGGACGTCGATCTGGGCCTTGTTGTAGAGCTCGGCCACGACCTTGACCATCGTCTGCATCACGAACTTCTCGCCCCGCGGCGAATCCCCGTACATGCCGACGGCATCCGGGAACGCCGCACGCATCTCTTGGACGTACGGGAGCGCGCTCATGCGGTCGGCCAGGCGTTGGCGGGTCTCCTCGTCCGCGTCCGCGGGCAGGTTGTCGAACTCCACGATCGCGATGTCCTTCGAGTGGCTCCTCAACACCTCGCTGTAGGTGGCCAGCGCCTCTGGTGAGAGCAACTGGGCGATCACCACGGTCGCCGCGCGGTCCTGCGGTGACAGGTTCGCCTCCGCGACCGTCGCCGAGATGCCGGGCGGCAGGTCGGTCGATGCCTCCTGGCGCAGGATCAATGCCAGTTCCACGCGGATCCGTTGCAGCCGTTGGATCGTCGCGGCCAGTTCGGCGTCGAGTTCGCGCAACGCCTCGCCGGGATGTTCGTCCCCGTCACCGAGTTCCGCGATCTGCGCGAGCGACAGGCCGAGATCGGTGAGGCGCTTGATCCTGAGCACCCGCACGAGATGGGTCATGCCGTAGCTCTTGTAGCCGTTGGAGCGGCGCTCGGGCTCGGCGAGCAGGCCCACGTCGTGGTAGTGCCGGATCGTGCGCAACGTCGTGCCGGCGAGATCGGCCACCTGGCTGGTGCTCCACCCCACGACCTCTCCCTCCGTTCGGCCCTGACACGACCCAGTTGAAACCATGCCGCTACGGCATGGTCAAGGCAGGCCGGATCTTTCAGGCGAAGGTGTCGGGAAGAGTCCACTTTCGTCGCAACAAAAGGCCCCGGTCAAGCCGACCGAGGCCTTTTGTTGCGTTACAAGGACTTACGTCGAATGCCAGCGTGCGGCCCAACTCGGCGCGAACCGCGGAAACGGCATGGGGTGAACCGACGTGACATCAGGCGATACGACACCACGCCGTCTTTTGATCAGCGGGTTCGGGGTTCGAGTCCCTGGCGGCGCACAATACAGAATTGGTCCCACCTGCACCGGCAGGTGGGACCAATTTTTTGTGCCGTCCACAGTGGATTCTGGACGCTCAGCTTGTTCCGGTCCAGCCCGCCGGCACGTGGCCCAGCCGCACCCGCTGCGGGTGGTCGCCCACCGGCACCGACGCGATCTTCTTACCCGTGGCGAAGTTGATCGAGGTGACCCGATCGGCGCCGCTCTCGGAGATGACGCAGGCGGTCCCGTCGCCGGTGACTGTCGCCCAGTACGGCTTCGAGGCCTCGACGAGCGGGCCCTCGGCGAGGGTCGTGGAGTCCACCACAGTCGCGTAGTCGTCCATGGTGCCGGCGACGCACAGCTTGTTCCCGGCGGGACTCATCGCGATGCCGTGATGCCGGGAGTCGTTGACCCACTTGGTGCGGTCCTCGGTGGTGTTCGGGTTCTTCGGCAACACCTTCTCCCTGGTGATCCGGTCGCTCGCCACGTCGTACTCCAGGAATCCGTTGAAGAAGGAAACCTGGAAGTAGAGCTTCGAGAAGTCCGGGGAGAACGCCGCCGGCCGCACCGCGTCGGAGTAGCCGGAGCGGCCGAACGCGTTCAGCCGCTCCCGCATGTCGATGATCTTGACGACCTTGAAGGTGGTCGTGTCCACAACAGTGATCTTGCGGTCGCCCTTGGTCCAGTCGAGGCTCGGGTCGTCGAGCGCGGTGTTGACCTCACCGATGGACATGTTCCACAGGTAGCGGCCGTCCGCGGTGAAGACGTTCTCGTGCGGCTTGTCACCGGTGCCGAACGAGCCGAGTTGCTTGCCGGTCTTGATGTCGAGCACGTGCACGGTGTTGGACGTCGACGCGGACACCGCGACCCTGGTGCCGTCCGGCGACACCGCCATGTGGTCGGCGCGGTAGCCGGACACCGGGAACCGCCAGTTGATGTTGCCGGAGGCCAGGCTGATGGACACCACGTCGGCGAAGCTCGGCCGGGACACGACGACCGCCGAGGCGTCCGGCGTGGTGTACATGTCGTCGACGAACTGGTCGTGGCCCTCGCCGACGGTTGTCCGGATACCCAGGAAGTACAGGAGCTTGATCGGGTCGAGGTGGATCTCCCGCAACCGCTCTTCCTTGTCCGGGATGATGTTGAGCCGGCCGATCGGCCGCAGGTCCGAAGTGGACGCGAGGACGTCCGCGGTGCCGGCCCAGTTGTTTCCCACCAACAGCACCTCGCGGGTGCCCATTGGCTGGGCGGAGGCGGGAACGAAGCCGGTTGCGACCGTGATGGCGGCCAGGCACGCGGCGATTCGGGTGAGCATCGGCGATCTCCGATCCGACTAGGATTTTGTAGACCGGTGAGATGCAGCGAACCAGCGTTGCGGCGGCGGTCAATAGAGGACGGCGGCCAACGCTGGGCACACCCGTTGTGGGCCGGACACAATGTCGTGCTCGAGACCATGGCCGATCCCGGTGAACAGTGGCTGGTGTCGCCAGTAGGAGATGATCATGGACGGAGAAGAGTTGCTGAAGACCGCGGCCACTCACGCCGGGCAGCTGCCTGGGGCCGGCCTGGAGCACCCCTTCGGTCCGGACTGGGAGGTGTTCAAGGTGCGCGGCAAGGTCTTCATGCTGATGACCGAGGTGCCCGGACGCCCCGTAGTGATCCTGAAGTCGGACCCGGCCGAGGCCCGGGCGCTGCGGGAGCAGTACGAGCACATCACCCCCGGCTACCACATGAACAAGAAGCACTGGATCACCGTCGAGGGCGGGGACGCGGTCGATGAGGAGCTGGTCGGGGAGCTGGTGACCGAGTCCTACCGACTGGTGGTCGGCGGGCTGCCCAAGTCACAGCGGCCGGTTGACCCGCACACCTACGGCCGCCGCTCCTGACATGCCGGTCAGCGGCGAGCAGCTCCAAGACACCGCGCGCGAGACCGCGGGAGGGCTGCCCGGAGTCGGCCACGGGCGCCCGTTCACCGAGCAGCTGGATGTCTACAAGGTCGCGGGCAAGGTGTTCCTGATCGTCACCGACGACCCGGACGAACTCATCATCACCGTCAAGGCGGAACCGGAACACGGCTGGATACTGCAGGACCGGCACACCTCGATCACCCCGGGCCGCTACCTCGACAAGCGGCACTGGATCTCCGTGGGCGCCGGCCCTGGCGTCACCCGGGACGTGGTCGCCGAGCTCGTCGAGGACTCCTACCACCTCGTCCTGGCGACGGTTCCGCGCAACCGCCGTCCCGGATGATCACCAACAAGCGCAACGCCGTCCCTGGCGAGGTCGTCGTCCGCCCGCACCCCACCAAGGTCATCGCCTACGGCGGCATCACCGACTGACGAACGGTCCTCGGGGTTCTTGCTCCGCGCGTGCTGTTCCGTAAACCCTGAGTGGGCGCCTGCGGACGAACGCGTTGGCGGGGCCGCACACGCCTCGTCCGGTGGTTGAAAATAGGGGAATCACTCACGAGCAGGCCGGTGCCGGGCTGCTCGGCTTCGGCGTGGTGGTGGTTTGTGGTGGTCGGCCGCCGGGCACTCCAACATGTCCTGAGGGCGGTGGAGGTGCGGTGGTGTCGGTGCCGTGTGATGCGGAGCTGGTGGCGGGGCGGTACCGGCTGGGCGAGTGCCTGGGCACCGGGGGCACGGCGGAGGTTCGGCGGGCCTACGACACGGTGCTCGACCGCCTTGTCGCGATCAAGCTGTTCCGGCCGGGGTGGGATGTCGCGGCTGGTCGCCGCTTTGACAACGAGGTCCGGACCCTGGCGGGGCTGTCCCATCCCGGGCTGGTCGGCGTGCACGACGCGGGCACCAGCGACGGGGTGATGTTCCTGGTGTTGCAGCTTGTCGAGGGGGACACGCTGCGCGATCGCATCGCGGACGGGCCGCTGCCGGCGGGCGTGGTGCGCAGGTTGGGGGCGCAGGTTGCCGAGGCGCTGGCGTACGTGCACGAACGGGATGTGGTGCACCGCGACATCAAGCCGTCGAACATCCTTTTTGACGGCGCGGACAATGCTCATCTCGCCGACTTCGGCTTGGCTTATCTGTTGGGCAGTACCCGGTTCACCCGGGCTGACGAGATCGTGGGCACGGCTGCCTATCTGGCCCCGGAACAGGTTCGCGGGACCGAGGTCGGGCCGCCTGCCGACATCTTCGCGCTGGGGTTGGTGTTGCTGGAATGTCTGACCGGGCGGCAGGAGTACCGGGGTGGCGAGGCGGAGGTGGCCGTTGCCCGGCTGCACCGTGCGCCCGACATTCCCGAGGACCTACCCGCGGACTTGGCCCAGCTGCTGTTGATGATGACGTCGCTGACGCCGAAGCGGCGGCCCAGCGCGCTCGACTGTGCGCGGGTCCTGCGCGGTGAGCAGGTCGCCGGTCCCACCCTGCCGGTCGACGTGGCGGAGGTCGGGGCGGAGCGGACGCCGGTGTTCTCCCGGACCGCGCTGCTCACCGGCGCGGCCGTTCTGCTCGGCGCGATCGCCGTCGTCTGGAGTGCCACCCCGGGGTCCGAGTCGGACAGTTCGGCCCCTCCCCCGGTGACGGGCACCAGCACTGCCCCACTCACCACCGCGCCTGCGCCGCCGCCTGCCACCTCGACGGTGCCCACCTCTTCCGCGCCGCCGCCGGTGGTCACCGTCCGGCACAGCGAACCCACGACCGTCCTGGACAAGCCTGGGAAGAAGGCCAAGGGCGGCAAGGACAAGGCCCCGGGGCAGAGCAAGAAGAAGGGCTGATCCGGCTGCTCAGTCTCCTTGGGGCATGAGGGTGGCGAGTTGGTCGGTGAGGTGGGTCAGGGGGCGGTTGCCGGCGGCCGCGGCGGTGAGGAGTTCGCGCAGGTGGGCGATGGCGGCCAGGACCGGGGCGTCCGGGTCTAGTTCGGGGAGGTCGAGCTGGGTGAGCAGGTGGGTGGCGAGCTCGGTCGCGGAGGGGTGGTCGAAGGCGACCGTGGTGGGCAGCCGCAGGGTGGTGGCAATGTTGAGGCGGTTGCGGAGCTCGACTGAGGTGAGGGAGTCCAGGCCCAGGTCGTCGAAGGACTGTTCTGGGGTGATGTCCTCGGTTGAGTCGTGGCCAAGGACGGCGGCCAGGTGGGTGCGGACCAGGTCGATGAGCAGGTGTTCGCGGGCGGGAGCGGGGAGCGGGAGCAGGCGTTCGGCGAGGGTGGTTTCGGTGTGGGGCTTGGACTCTGGGGTGTGGCGGCGGGCGGTGGGGGTGACCAGGCCGCGGTAGAGGGCGGGGAGCGGGGCGGGGTTTGTTTGCAGGGTGGACTCGTTCAGGGGAGCGGTGATCACTAGTGGTTCGCCCAGGGTTTGGGCGGAGTCGTAGAGGGCCAGGCCGGTTTCCGGGGTGATGGGGATGAAACCGTTGCGGGTCATGCGGTCGAGGTCGGTTTGGCTCAGGTGGGCGGTCATGCCGCTGGCTTGCGCCCACAGGCCCCAGGCGAGGCTGGTGGCGGGCAGGCCATCGTGGTGGCGGTGCTGGGCCAAGGCGTCCAGGAAGGTGTTGGCGGCGGCGTAGTTGGCCTGGCCCGGGGTGCCGGTGACCCCGGCGATGGAGGAGAACAGCACGAAGGAGGTGAGGTCCAGGTGCTGGGTCAGCTCGTGCAGGTGCCAGGCGGCGTTCACCTTGGGGCGCAACACGTTGGTCAGCTGGGCCGGGGTCAGTGCGGTGAGCATGCCGTCGTCCAGCAGGCCCGCGGCGTGCACCACGTCGGTGAGGGGGCGGTCGGGTGGGATGGTGGCCAGCAGGGCGGCCAGGTCGGCTCGGTTGGCGGTGTCGCACGCGGTGATGGTGACCTGCGCGCCCAGGCCGCGGAGCTCGGTGGTGAGGTCCGCGGCACCGGGGGCGTTGAGGCCGCTGCGGCTGGTCAGGAGCAGGTGGATGCCGGGGTGGCGGGTGGCCAGGTGGCGGGCTACCAGGGCGCCCAGGGTGCCGGTGCCGCCGGTGATCAGCGCCGTGTGGTGGGTGGTGGGCGGGATGGTCAGGACGACCTTGCCGACGCCCTTGGCCTGGGCCAGGAAACGGAACGCCTCCTTGGCGCGGCGGATGTCCCAGGTGGTCAGCGGGGAGGGGTGCAGCACGCCCTTGTCGAACAGGACGAGCACCTCGGCGAGGATGTCGCGCAGGCGTTCCGGGTCGGCACCGGGGAAGTCCGGTTCGGGGCGGGCCAGGGTGGTCAGGTCGAAGACGCGGTAGGTCACGCCGGGGTGCGCGGCCTCGACCTCGGCGGGCTCGCGGATGTCGGTCTTGCCCATTTCCAGGAACCGGCCGCCCGGGGTGAGCAGGCCCAGGGAGGCGTCGATGAACTCCTCAGCGAGTGAGTTGAGCACCACGTCCACGCCGGCGCGGAACCGGTCGCGGAACTCCAGGGTGCGGGAGCTGGCGATGCGGTCAGCAGGCAAACCCATGGCGCGCAAGGTGTTCCACTTGGCGGGGCTGGCGGTGGCGTAGACCTCGGCGCCGAGGTGGCGGGCCAGTTGCAGGGCGGCCATGCCGACTCCGCCAGCGGCGGCGTGGATCAGCACCGACTCGCCTGGCTGGAGCCTGCCCAGGTCGACCAGGCCGTAGTAGGCGGTCAGGTAGACCATCGGCACGGCGGCGGCCTGGGCGAAGGTCCAGCCCTCGGGCATGAGGGCCAGCAGGCGGCGGTCGGCGACGGCCTCGGGGCCGAACGCGCCGTTGAAGTAGCCCATGACCCGGTCGCCCGGCGCCAGGTCGGTGACCCCGGGGCCGGTCTCGATGACCACGCCCGCGCCCTCCGCGCCCATGGTCACGTTGCGCTCCGGCACCATGCCCAGGGCGATCAGCACGTCGCGGAAGTTCAGGCCCGCGGCGCGCACCGCGATCCGGACCTGGCCTGCGCCAAGGGGTTCCGGGTCGTGTGCCACCAGTGCGAGGTCGTCGGGGGCGGTGTGCGCCACCGGGACCAGTCGCCAGTGGCCGGTGGCGGGTGGGGTGAGGGTGTCGGTGGCGGCTCTGGCGAGTCTGGGTGACTGGAGCGCGCCGTCGCGCAGGGCGAACTGGGCTTCGCCGGTGGCCAGCGCGCCGGGCAGGGCGCGGGCCGAGGACTCGCGGCCGTCGGTGTCCACCAGGACCAAGCGGTCCGGGTTTTCCGTCTGGGCGCTGCGGATCAGGCCCCAGACGGCGGCCACGACGGGGTTCACCGGCTCGGTGCTGGTGGCCACGGCTTCGCGGGTGAGCACAACGAGGCGGGAGTTGGTGAAGCGTTCCTCGGTCAGCCAGTGCTGAAGGGTCGACAGGAGGTCGTGCAGCAGCATCGTGGTGCGGTCGGCCAGGTCGGGTTCACCGCTGTCGACGATCGGCAGCAGCACCGTGGCCGGGACGGTGCTCGCCGCGGCCAGCGCGGTGAGGTCCGGGTGTGTGGCGAGCGGGCGGGCGAGGGTGGCCGGGGTCAGCGACTCGTCCTGGCCGAGGACGGCCCAGGGTTCGGCGGTGGCCGCGGGGGCGGTGGGCATGGTGGTCCAGGCCAGGCGGTAGAGGCCGTCCGGGCGGGTGGTGCGCAGGCCGTCCGCGGTGATGGGGCGCAGCAGCAGGGAGTCGACCGTGGCGACCACGGTGCCCGCGGTGTCGAGCAGGGTGAGCGTGGCGGAGACCGAGTCGGTGGCGTCGGTGTCCAGGCGCAGGCGCACCCGGGAGGGGCGCGCGCCGAGTGCGTGCACGGTGACGCCGGACCAGGCAAAGGGCAGCACTGCGGGGCCGGTGCCCTCAATCACGCCGAGCAGCAAGGGGTGCAGGGCCGCGTCCAGCAGGGCCGGGTCGAGGACGAACTCGCCGGACTGGCCGCGTCGTTCGGGCAGCTCGATCTCGGCGAGCAGGTCCGTGCCCTGCCGGGTCAGCCTGCGCAGGCCACGGAAGGCCGGGCCGTAGGTGTAGCCGTGCTCGGCGAGCCGGGGGTAGAACTCGGCCAGGTCGACTTCCGCGCCTGGGTCGGACGGCCAGTCCGGCGTGGTGACTGGCGGAGTGGCGGTGGCGAGGATTCCGGTGGCGTGCCGGGTCCAGGGCCGGTCGGTGTCGCGGCTGGAATCCGGGCGGGAGTGCACGCTCAGCGGGCGGCGACCGGAATCATCCGGCTGGCCGACCACCACCTGGAGGTCCACGCCGCCCTGCTCCGGCAGGATCAGCGGCTCCAGCAGGGTCAACTCGTCCACCCGGTGGCAGCCGGTCCGCTCCCCCGCGCGCAGCGCCATCTCCAGCAGCGCCGCGCCTGGCAGCAGCACCGCGTCCAGCACCCGGTGGTCGGCGAGCCAGGGCTGAGCCTGCTGGGAGAGCCAGCCGGTGAGCAGGGTGTCCCCGCCGGTCGCGCTGTCCACGGTGGCGCCCAGCAGCGGGTGGCCGGGCGCGCTCAGCCCGGCGCGTGCGACCTCGCCGGAGCCGGTTTTGGCGGTGAGCCAGTAGCTCTGCCGCTGGAAGGCGTAGGTGGGCAGGTCGGCCCGGTGGGCGCCGGTGCCGGCGAAGGCCGCGGTCCAGTCCACCGCCACGCCCTGGGTGAACGCGGTGGCGAACGCGGTCAGCAGTTGGGCCGGGCCGCCGAGGTCGCGGCGCAGCGTGCCGGTGACCATGGCCTCGGCGCCGGCGTCCTCGATGGTCTCCTGGATGCCGGTGGTGAGCACCGGGTGCGGGCTCATCTCCAGGAACGCGTCGTATTGCTCGGCCAGCAGCGCCCTGGTGGCCTCCTCCAGCCGCACGGTCTGGCGCAGGTTCCGGTACCAGTAACCGGCATCGGCCTCGTGGTCGGTGAGGAACCGGGCGGTCACCGTGGACAGCAGCGGCACCCGCACCGGCAGCGGTTCGATCGGCGCGAGCAGTTCGGCCAGTTCCTGCTGGACCAGCTCGACGTGCGCGGAGTGCGAGGCGTAGTCCACCGGGATCCGGCGGGCCTGCACACCAGCCGCGGTCAGTTCGTCGAAGAGCTGCCCAAGTGCCTCCGCGTCACCGGAGACCACGGTGGAGGACGGGCCGTTGACCGCGGCCACCGAGATCTGTCCGTCCCAAGTGGACAGTCGCTGGTCCACCTCGGCGCGGGGCAGCGGGATGGAGACCATGCCGCCCTTGCCCGCCAGCGCCAGCAGCGCCTTGCTGCGCAGCGCCACGATCCGGGCGGCGTCGGCCAGGGAGAGCGTGCCTGCCACGTGCGCCGCGGCGATCTCGCCCTGGGAGTGGCCCAGCACCGCGGCGGGTGCCACCCCGTGCGCGCGCCAGAGCGCGGCCAGCGAGACCATCATCGCGAACAGCGCGGGCTGCACCACGTCCACCCGGTCCAGCTCGGGCGCATCCGGCTCGCCGCACACCACGGCACGCAGCGACCAGTCCAGGTGCGGGGCCAGCGCCCGTTCGCAGTCGGCCATCGCGGCGGCGAAGACCGGTGAACTGGCCAGCAGCTCCTTGGCCATCCCGGCCCACTGCGAGCCCTGGCCGGGGAAGACGAACACGACCTTGCGCCGCTTGACCCCGGCGTGCCCGGTGACCAGGTTGGCGGCCGGGGTGCCGGTGGCCAGCGCGGACAGGCCCTCGGTCAGCTGGGCGCGATCGCCCACCAGCACCGCGCGGTGCTCGAACACCGCGCGGCCCGAGGCCAGCGACCAGCCGACGTCCACAGTGGACAGATCGTCGACCGCGCTGTGCAGCCGTTCCGCCTGTGCCCGCAACGCTTCCGGGCTGCGGGCGGAGAGCACCCAGGGCACCGCCGCCGGTTCCGGCTCGGCACTGGACCGGGCCTCCTGCTCGGGCGCCTCCTCCAGCACGAGGTGCGCGTTGGTGCCGCTGATGCCGAAGGAGGACACCCCGGCCCGCCGCGCGGTGCCGTGCCGCGGCCAGGGCTGTGCCTCGGTCAGCAGCCGGATGCCGCCGGACCAGTCCACCAACGGCGTCGGCTCGGTCACGTGCAGCGTGCGCGGCAGCACGCCGGCCCGCATCGCCTGCACCATCTTGATCACGCCGCCGACCCCGGCCGCGGCCTGGGTGTGGCCGAGGTTGGACTTCAGCGAGCCCAGCCACAGCGGGCGGTCCTCGGGGCGGTCGCGGCCGTAGGTGGCCAGCAGCGCGTCCACCTCGATCGGATCGCCCACCTTGGTGCCGGTGCCGTGCGCCTCGACCACGTCGACGTCCACAGTGGACAGACCGCCGTCGGCGAGCGCCCGCCGGATCACCGCCTGCTGGGCCACGCCGCTGGGCGCGGTCAGGCCGTTGGACGCACCGTCCTGGTTCACCGCGGAACCGCGCACCACGGCCAGCACCCGGTGCCCGTTGCGGCGGGCCTCGGACAGGCGTTCCAGCAGCACCAGGCCCACGCCCTCGGCCCAGCCGGTGCCCTCGGCGGCGGCGTCGAAGGCCCGGCAGCGGCCATCCGGCGACAGCCCGCGCAACCGGCTGAACTCCAGGAACGCGCCCGGCGAGGACATCACGGTGACGCCACCGGCCAGCGCCAGCGAGCACTCCCCCGAACGCACCGAGCGCACCGCGTTGTGCAGGGCCACCAGCGAGGAGGAGCAGGCGGTGTCGATGGTGATCGCGGGGCCGGTGAAGCCGAACTGGTAGGCCACCCGGCCGGAGGCCACGCTGCCCAGGTTTCCCGTGTAGAGCAGGCCTTCCAGGTTCTCCGGCATCCGGTCGTAGGCCGGGCCGTAGTCGTGGTACATCAGCCCGGCGAACACGCCGGTGTCGCTGCCGCGCAAGGACTCCGGGTCGATGCCCGCGTGCTCCAGGGCCTCCCAGGCGGTTTCCAGCAGCAGCCGCTGCTGCGGGTCCATGGCCAGCACCTCGCGCGGGGACAGCCCGAAGAAGGCGGCGTCGAACTCGTCGGCCTGGTGCAGGAAACCGCCCTGGCGCACCGCGCTCTTGCCCGCCTGGGCCGGGTCCGCGTCGAAGAGGTCCGCGGGCCAGCCCCGGTTGTCCGGGAAGCCGGAGATCGCGTCCACCTCCTCGGCGACCAGCCGCCACAGCTCCGCCGGGGTGCTGACCCCGCCGGGGAACCGGCAGGCCATGCCCACGATGGCCACCGGCTCGTCCACCTCGCTGGTGCGCGCGGGGGCCGCGGTCTCCGCCGCGCCGGTGAGCGAGTCCAGCAGGTGCCCGGCCAGCGCGTGCGGGGTGGGGAAGTCGTAGACCAGGCCGCTGGGCAGGCGCAGTCCGGTGGCCGTGGCCAGCGCCTCGCTCAGGCTGACCGACATCATCGAGTCGAAGCCCAGCTCGGTGAACGGCGTGCGCGGCTCGACCGGGGTTGCGGCCGAAAGACCCAGTGCCACCGCGACCTGCGCCGAGACCAGGTCGGTCACCGCCTGCTGACGCTCCATTGTGGACATACCAGCCAGCGTTGCGGCGAGGCCAGTCGGCGCAACGGAAACCGGGGCCGACGCGGTGTCCAGCCAGTGCCGTTCGCGCTGGAAGGCGTAGGTGGGCAGCTTGACCCGGTGGCCCGCGCCGGTGGTGAAACCGGCCCAGTCCACCGCGGTGCCGCGGACGAAGACCTGGCCGAGCGCGGCCAGGAAGCTCTCCCGTTCCGGCCTGCCCTTGCGCAGCACGCCGGCCGCGATGCCGGGTTCGGCCTCGGGCAGGCAGCGGGCCACCATCGGGGCCAGCACGGCGTCCGGACCCAGTTCCAGGAAGGTGCCCACGCCTTCGGCCCGCAGCGCGCGGACCGCGTCGTAGAAGCGGACCGGCTCGCGCACGTGCCGCACCCAGTACCCGGCGTCGGGGGCCACCGGCTCGCCGGTCACCGTGGAGATGATCGGGATCCGCGGCGGGTGGTAGGTCAGTCCGGCGCAGACCGCGCGGAACTCGGCCAGCATCGGCTCCATCAGCGGTGAGTGGAAGGCGTGGCTGACCCGCAGCGGCCGGGCCCGGTGGCCGAGCGAGCGCAGCCGCTCCACCACCTCGGCCACCACGTCGGCCGCGCCGGAGAGCACCACCGCGCGCGGACCGTTGACCGCCGCGATACCCAGCCGGTCCTCGTGTCCGGCCAGCAGCGGCGTGACCTCCTCCTCGGGGGCGAAGACCGCGACCATCGCCCCGCCGGTCGGCAGCGCGCCCATCAGGCGGCCACGGGCGGCCACCAGCGCGCAGGCATCGGGCAACGACAGCACCCCGGCCACGTGCGCGGCGGCCAGCTCACCGATGGAGTGCCCGGCCAGGAAGGCCGGTTCGATGCCGCGCGAGCGGGCCAGGTGGAACAGCGCGACCTCCACCGCGAACACCGCGGGCTGGGCGAACTCGGCCTGGTCCAGGCCTTCACCGGAGTTGATGACCTCGCGCAGCGGGCGGCCCAGCAGCGGGTCCAGCTCGGCGCACACCTCGTCAAAGGCGGCCGCGAACTCGGGGAACGCCTGGTACAGCTCACCTCCCATGCCCGGCCGGTGCGCGCCCTGGCCGGTGAACAGCATCGCGGGCACGCCCTCGGCGACCCGCCCGCGCACCACGCCCGGCGCGGGCCTGCCCTCGGCCAGTTCGGCCAGGCCGGCGAGCAGCTGCTCCTGGTCCTCGCCCAGCACCACCGCGCGGTGCTCGAACACCGTCCTGGTGCCCAGCAGCGCCCGGCCCACCGCGGCCGGGTCCAGCTCGGGGCCGGCCAGCACGAACTCGCGCAACCGCTGGGCCTGGGCGGTCAGCGCCGCCTCGGTCCGTCCGGAGAGCACCCAGGGCGCGGCCGGATCTCCGCGTCCCACCAGGGTTTCCGGCCGCGGCCAGTCGGTGACCACCAGGTGGCAGTTGGTGCCGCCCATGCCGAAGGAGCTGACCCCGGCCACCAGCGGCCGGTCCGGCTCCGGCCAGTCGCCGAAGTCCTGGCGCACGGCCAGGTTCAGCCGGTCCAGGTCGATGGCCGGGTTGGGTTCCCGGAAGTTGAGGCTGGGCGGGAGACCGCGGTGGCGCACGCTCAGCGCGACCTTGATCAGCCCGGCGATGCCTGCCGCGCCTTCCAGGTGGCCGATGTTGGTCTTGACCGAGCCGACCTGCACCGGCGGCCCCGATCGCCGCGCGCCGAGCACCTCGCCCAGCGCGGCCGCCTCCACCGGGTCGCCTGCCTTGGTGCCGGTGCCGTGCAGCTCGACGTACTGGACCTCGCCCGGTTCGACGCAGGCGTAGGCGTAGGCGGCGCGCAGCACGGCGCCCTGGGCCTGCTCGCTGGGCACGGTCAGGCCGCTGCCCGCGCCGTTGTTCACCGCGCTGCCGCGGATCACGCAGTAGATGTCGTCCCCGTCGGCCACCGCCCGCTCCAGCGGCTTGAGCAGCACCGCGCCGCCGCCCTCGCCGCGGACGTAGCCGTTGGCCCTGGCGTCGAAGGTGTAGCAGCGGCCGTCGGGGGACAGTCCGCCCCAGGCCGCCGAGATGGCCGCGGTCTCGGCCAGCAGGGCCAGGTTCACCCCGCCCGCGATGGCCAGCTCGGACTCGCCGTTGCGCAGGCTCTCGCAGGCCAGGTGCACCGCGACCAGCGAGGAGGACTGCCCGCTGTCCACCGCCATGCTCGGCCCCTGCGCGCGCAGGAAGTAGGACAGCCGGTTGGCCAGGATGCTGCGGTGGATGCCGGTGGTGGTGTGCTGCGCCGCCTCCTCGGCCTGCCGGTAGGTCAGCTGCGCGTAGTCGTCCCAGATGGAGCCGACGAACACGCCCAGCCTGCTGCCCGCGACCGTGGCCGGCACGATCCCGGCGTCCTCCAGCACCTCCCAGCCCAGCTCCAGCATCAGCCGCTGCTGCGGGTCCATCGCGGCCGCTTCCCGGGGCGAGATGCGGAAGAACGCCGGGTCGAAGGTGTCGATCTCGTCCAGGAACGAGCCGAACTGGCCCTCGGCGGGCCACCGTCGTGCGGGCACCTCGCCGATGGTGTGCCGCCCGTCCTTGAGCAGCTGCCAGAACTCACCGGGAGCCGCGGCTCCGGGGAAGCGACAGGAAATGCCGACGACGGCGATGCCATCCATATTGGTGTCTCCACAGTGGCGGGGAAAAAGCCGTTGTGGCGACGGTAAAAACCCGGGCCGGACTACGGCTCAAGAACGACTGATCTCCAGCGAGGGCATGGGCTCCTCGATTTCCACTACAGCGCAGCCCCAGCTGTACCCGGCGCCGACACTGACCAGCACGCAGCGGTCGCCCGGCCTGGCCTGCCCGGTGCGCACCAGGTGGTCCAGACCGGCGAACTGGTCGCCCGCGCCCAGGTGGCCCACGGTGCGGCCCCAGTCCCAGGCGGTGCGCGCGGGCTCGATGCCGAACCGGTCGTAGTACAGCGACTCCAGCCGGAGCCTGCCGAAGTTGGGCAGCACCACCCAGTCCGCCTCGGCGAGCTCCAGCTCGGCCTCGGCCAGCGCGTGTTTCAGCACGGTGGTCTGTCCCTGCGCCAGCCGCCGCATGGCGAAGGACATGCCGTGCTTGCGGTTGAACGCCTTGGTCACCTCCTCGAAGCTGACCGGGGTGCGGTGCGACAGCGGCGCCTCACCGAACGGATCTTCACCGCGGTGCAACGGTTCCAGCTCGGGGTCGGCGTAGGTGGCCAGCGACCGCAGCCGGGCGAACCCGCCGCGCCGGGACAGCACCACCGCCGCGCCGCCGTCCCCGTACGGCGTGCCGGGATCGGCCCGCCAGCGGTCGAAGCCGGGCAGGCAGTACCGGTCGCCGGTGGTGAGCAACGCGTCCCTGCGGCCGGGCCCGGCGAGCAGGTAGGAGGCGGCCAGGTCCAGCGCGGCCAGGCCGCCGTTGGACATCTGCCGGATCTCGATCGCCGGGCACTGGTTTCCGACGGTCTCGCGCTGCACATAGGAGGCCACCGCCCAGACGTCGTGGCCCTGGTAGTAGGTGTCGGCGTGCAGGATCAGGTCCACATCGCCCGGCCCTGACCCGGCACTGGCCAGCGCGGACCGCGCGGCCAGCACGGCCATCTCGGCCGCGGACTCCCCCGCCGAGACCGCCACCGAGTCCATGCCGGTGCGTTTGGCCGACATCGCCGGGCACTCGCCCGCGGCCACCGCCTCGGTCAGCGAACGCCGGGGCGGCAGCCAAGATCCGGTCGCGCGCAGGTAGATCTCGTCATATCGCACCGGGCACCTCCGGGCTGGGTAAGGGGTTCACCAGGTGACCTTCAGTTCCCACAGGCCGTAGACGATCGCGCGCTCCTTGGCCGGGATCTTCTCCACCGGGTCCACCAGGCTCAACGTGGGAATGCGCTCGAACAGCCGGGACAGCACGACCTCCAGCTCCAGCCGGGCCAGGTCCGCGCCGATGCACAGGTGCGCGCCGTAGCCGAAGCCGATGTGCCTGCGGCTGCCGCGGCTGATGTCCAGCTCGTCCGGCCGGTCGAACTCGCCGGGGTCGCGGTTGGCCGCCTGCAGCAGGCACAGGATGCCCTCGCCCGCGCGGATCACCTCGCCGCCGAGCTCGATGTCGGCCAGCGCGACCCTGGGCACCGCGAGGTCGCCGAGGCTGAGCCAGCGCACCAGTTCCTCGATCGCGGGCTTGAGCAGCGCCGGGTCCGCGCGCAGCCGGTCCAGCTGCTCGGGGTGGGACAGCAGCGCGGCCACGCCCATGGTGATGTGGTTGGCGGTGGTCTCGTGGCCGCCGTTGATCAGCATCCGGCACATGTGCACCAGCGAGGCGACGTCGAAGTCCTCCTGCTCCGCGCGGTACTCGGCGATGGTCCGGCTGATCAGGTCGTCACCGGGCTCGACCATCTTCTGCCGCACCAGCTTTTCCAGGTACTGGGCCACTTCCACCATCGCGGCCCGGCGCTGCTCGTGCGAGGTGCTGCCGCCGAAGAGGTTCTCGCCGTGCTTCTGCAGGAACAGCTGGTCCTCGCGGGGCACGCCGAGCAGCTCGCAGATCATGGTCATCGGCGCGGGCAGCGAGACCAGCTGGTGCAGGTCCGCGCCGGGACCGGCGGCCAGCAGGTTGTCGATGCACTCGTCGGTGTTGCGCTCCAGCGCCCCGCGCAGCTGCTGCACCCTGCGGTGGGTGAAGGAGGCGGCGACCTTGCGCCGGGAGGAGGTGTGCTGCGGCGGGTCGTAGGCGATGAAGGAGGTGTCGGTGCGGAACTCGGCTGGCGGGTCGAAGTAGAACGGGTAGCCGGGGTGCTTGCGCGAGGCGCTCACCCTCGGGTCGGTGAGCAGCTGCCTGGCCTCGGCGAAGCCGGAGATCAGCCAGGCGTCCAGCCCGGTGGCCAGCCGCACCTTGGACACCGGCTTGACGCCGATGATCTCCTCGTACTGCGCCGGCGGCGAGAACGGGCATTTCCGTTCGTAGGGAAAGGTTTCAGCTGCCATCGGTGCCCCCGGGTCGGCTTGGTCCTTGATCGGCCGAAGCCTTCCCGGGGCACCTTGGAGGCGGGTGGAACCGAACTAGAGCGCTTCGGCCAGGTACCGGCGCAGGTGCTCGCCGGTGCGGGAGTCGTTGGCGGACAACAGCTCGCGCGGAGTGCCGGTGAACACCACCTGTCCGCCGTGCTTGCCGCCGCCCGGCCCGAGGTCGACCACCCAGTCGGCCTGGCGCACGATGTCCAGGTTGTGCTCGATCACGATCACCGTGTTGCCCCGGTCCACCAACCGGTTCATCAGCGCCACGATGGTGTCCACATCGGACATGTGCAGGCCGGTGGTCGGCTCGTCCAGCACGTAGATGTTGCTGGTCCCGGCCAGCTGGCCGGCCAGCTTCAGCCGCTGCCGCTCACCGCCGGAGAGCGTGCTCAGCGCCTGGCCGAGGCTGAGGTAGGACAGTCCGACGTCGAGCAGTCCGGCCAGCTTCCCCGCGATCTCCGGTTCGGTGAAGAACTCCACCGCGTCCTCGGCGGTCAGCTCCAGCACATCGGCGATGGACTTGCCGCGCAACCGGTGCGCCAGCACCTCCGCCTTGAACCGGCGGCCGTCGCAGGACTCGCAGTGCATCCGCACCGGGTCCATGTAGGCCAGCTCGGTGACCAGCTCGCCGCGCCCCTTGCACTCCTCGCAGGCCCCGGCGGAGTTGAAGCTGAACTGCCCGGCCTGCGCGCCGCTGGCCTTGGCGAACAGCTTGCGGATCGGGTCCATCACGTCCAGGAAGCTGGCCGGGGTGGACCGGGAGGAGGCGGTGATCGCGGACTGGTCCACGAAGATCGTGCCCGGGTACGCCTGCACGAACGCCTCGGCGACCAGCGAGGACTTGCCCGCGCCCGCCACCCCGGTCACCGCGGTCAGCACCCCGGTGGGGAAGCTGACCGAGATGTCCTTGAGGTTGTGCAGCGAGACGTTGTCCACCGGCAGCTTCCCGGTGGGTGCGCGGAAGGTGTCCTTGATCGAGCCGCCGCGACGCAGCGCGGTGCCGGTGCGGGTGCCGGAGTCGCGCAGCTCGGCGAAGCTGCCCGCGAAGACGATCTCGCCGCCGTGCACGCCCGCGCCGGGGCCGACGTCCACCACGTGATCGGCGATCTCCATGACATCCGGATCGTGCTCGACCACGACTACCGTGTTGCCCTTGTCCCGCAGGTCGCGCAGCAGGTCGTTGAGCCTGCCCACGTCCGCCGGGTGCAGCCCGGTGCTGGGCTCGTCGAAGATGAAGGTCATCCCGGTCAGGCTGCTGCTGAGGTGGCGCACCATCTTCAGCCGCTGCGCCTCGCCGCCGGAGAGCGAGGAGGTGGCCCGGTCCAGCGAGAGGTAGCCGAGGCCGATGGAGGCGATCCGCTCCAGCGAGGTGCGCACGCTGCGCGCGATCGGCGTGGCCACCGGGTCGTCGATCTCGCCGAGCACCTGGATCAGCTCGCTGACCTCCATCCGCGTGTAGTCCACGATGGTGCGGCCGCCGATGGTCGCGGCCAGCGCCTCCGGGTTCAGCCGCGCGCCCCGGCAGGCGGTGCAGTCGTCCAGGGTGATGAACTGCTCGATGGCGGCCCGCTTGCGCTCGTTGAGCGAGCTGAGGTCCCGGTTGAGGTTCTGCCGCGTGAAGCGGTCCACCAGGCCGGTGTAGGTCAGCGCGCTGGTGCTGTTGGCAGTCCGCACGGTGACCTTGCCACCGCTGCCGTGCAACAACATCTGCCACTCGGCCTCGGTGTAGTCGCTGAGCTTCTTCGCGGTGTCGAAGTGCCCGGAGTTGGCGTACTGCTGCCAGTCCAGGCTGCCAACCTTGTGACCAGGCAACAGGATCGCGCCCTCGTCAAGGGACTTGGTCCGGTCCACCATCCGATCCGCATCGGCCTGCCGCTGCTGCCCAAGCCCCTCACAGGCCGGGCACATTCCCTGCGGAGCGTTGAAGGAGAACATGAACGGCGGCAACGAAGGCGTGGCGTGCCGGGAGAACAACATCCGGATGACCGAGTAGATGTCGGTCATGGTCCCCACGGTCGAGCGAGCGTTGCCCCCCACCGGCTTCTGGTCCACCACCACCGGCGTAGTGAGGTTCTCAATGGCGGCAACATGCGGCCGCTGGTACTTGGGCAGCTGGTTGCGGATGAACCAGCTGAACGTGCCATAAAGCTGACGCCGCGCCTCCACCGCCAGCGTGTCGAACACGATCGAGGACTTCCCCGAACCGGAGACGCCGGTGAACACGGTGATCTTGTTCTTCGGAATGCGCAGCGACACATCCTTGAGGTTGTGCTCGCAAGCCCCGACGATACGAATGTCGTCATGATCGGTCACGCGCGCACGGTAGGCGAAGCCGCTCAAGTCACACTCGAGCCCCCTGTGCGAAAGAGGCGTGGCGCGCCAGCG